>JAPPGH010000044.1 GCA_026914155.1 Candidatus Palauibacter rhopaloidicola
ACGCGGCGCGGTCCCAGACGATGATCTCGTCGAGATCCTCGTGATGTTCGATCATGCTGCGGGCGTGGGATTCCACCGCCCACGCGATGTGCGCCTTCGGATAGCGGCGCCTCAGAGCCTCGATCACGGGCGATGCCAGCAGCACGTCGCCGCGCGCGGTGAGGCGCACGAGAAGGATGGCCCGGGGGGCGTCGGGGAGCGCGAACAGGGAGGTTCGCTTGGGGCGCTGCGATGCTGGCACGGGGCGCTGTGATGGCCCGGGGCGCTGCGATGCTGGCACGGGGCGTTGCGATGCTCTCTTGAACGGCATGGCCGGAGGGAGGGCTACCGCCGAACTGCCCGATGGCGGAGATTCGCGGCAGGCGAGTGATGACGGAGAGCGAACGATGACGACGGGCGAATGATAACCGTTCGGGGACGCAGGGCGATCCTTGGAGGGGACGGGTGCGATCCCCTTCGCGGACGGATTGGGCCCGGTTCATCCACGACGGTCGGGGTCTGAACGACATGCTCCGCTACGACCTCTTCTACCTGATGGCCGCGCTGTTGGCCAGCCCCGTGGTTGCAGCTCGCCTGCTCGTCACCGGGAAGCGGAGGACCGACTGGCGGGGGCGCTTCGGACATGTGGGGGTGCTCGACGTGCCCTCTTCGCCGAAGGACGGCGCGCCCCCAGGGCTTGCGGACTCGGTGGACCGATCCGCCGGTCACGCGGCCGGCGAGGTGAGCGGTGCTCCGGCTCGCCACCGCCCCACCGTGCTGGTCCACGGCGTCAGCGTAGGTGAGGTTGCCGCTACCCGGCAGCTCGTCGACCTGCTGGCGGCGCGTACGCGGGTGGTCGTGAGCAGCACCACCGACACCGGGGTCGCGCGCGCGCGTGCGCTTTATGGTAGCCGTCACTCGTTGGTCCGTTATCCCCTCGACCTCTCCTGGATGGTGCGCCGCTTCCTGGACGCCGTGCGCCCGGACGTGGTAGCCCTCGCCGAACTGGAGGTGTGGCCCAACTTCGTGACCGAGTGCACGAGGCGGGGCATTCCCGTCTGCGTGGTGAACGGCCGACTGAGCCCGTCCAGCTACCGCGGCTACCGGCGCGCGCGGGCGTGGGTGCGGCCCGTCTTCCGCCAGCTCGCGGCCGTGGCCGCCCAGAACGAAGCGTACGCTGACCGCTTCATCGACCTGGGTGTCCCCCGCGACCGGGTGCGGGTCACCGATACGATGAAATGGGACACCTCGGGCCGGCCGCCTCCGGGCAGCCGCCCCACCGACCCCGCCCCCACCGCCCCCGAGGCGCTCGCCACCGCCCTCGGCCTCGATCGCACCCTGCCCCTCATCGTCGCCGGCTCGACCGGGCCGGGCGAAGAGAAGGAGCTGATCGCCAGCCGTCCCCCCGGCGCCCAACTGCTCCTGGTGCCCCGAAAACCGGAGCGGTTCGACGCCGTCGCCGCCCTCCACCCCGCGATCCGCCGCCGGAGCCGCGTCCGGAGCGGCCCCACCGACCTCTTCCTCCTCGACACCATGGGCGAACTTGAGTTGGCGTACGCGCTGGCGGATGTCGTCATCGTGGGCCGGAGCTTCGCACCCATGGGCGGGTCGGATCCCATCCCCGCGGTCGCCGCCGGGTGCGCGACCATCATCGGCCCGCACCACGAGAACTTCGCCGACGTGGTTTCGGCACTGGCCGCGGGCGGCGGCATTACCGTAACGGACACTCCCATGGCCGCCGCGACCCGCCTCCTGGATGATCCGGACGACCGCCGCCGCATGGCTCGAAGCGGCCAGCGCGTCATCGAGGAACACCGCGGCGCCTCGGCGCGCACTGCCGACCTGGTGTTACGGCTGCTCCACATCTGAGGCGACCACGACGCCTCATTCCTCCATTCCTTCGCCCGACGTCAACTCCCTCGCCAGACCACGCCCACTTTCAGACCCGTCTCCCCCGCATCCAGGACGGTCGGGACCGTAACGCCCACCTCCGTGAACTGCGCGGTCCACTGCTCGTCGCAGTAGGGCGTGTGGCTGGCTTCGACGCGCAGCGCGAGCCCCTCCCCCAACCCCTTCTCCAAGCCGAGGCCGAAGGTGAAGGCCTGGTGGTTCAGGTCGCGCGCATCGGTTCCCGAAACGAAATCCGAGGGCCCACAGCCCTCCGGCAACATGCAGCCGTTGAAGCGATTCGTCAGCTCGACCTGCGCGAGGCGGATGCCCCCGAGCAGAAACAGCATCGCATCCATCGACGCCAATGCGCCCGGACTGCCGCCGATCTCCATGGTCAGGCCGAAGCTTCTCTTCCTCTCGAACGTCCACTGATCCGGCCAGCTCTCGCCAAGCTGATTGCGTCCCGGCGAATCCCCGACCCCGGCCAACTGCCCGTCCACGGCGGCGAAATGGAGCGCGGCGTCGACGCGCGCGCCCATGTGAAACCCGCTCCCGCCCAGCGGCACCCGATAGCCGAGGAATGCACTCACCCCGCTCCCCCACGTATCGGCGGAACCCTCGTCCATCACCAGCGTCCCGCGCCGCGGCGGGGGAACCAGGGTATTGGCCGCGGTATTGTCGACCGTCTTCGCAAGAGTGGCCTTGACGCGCTCCATCGGGACGAGGACGCCCGCACGGAAACCTCCGCTCTGAGCCGATACCGCCCCGGGAACCAGGAGCGCCGCAAGGAACAAGAGTGTAGTCCCGCCATGTCGTCGCATCAGCATCGCATCAGCCTCCCAGCCTGTCCGGCAGTCCCATCTTCACATTCCGGCGCCCGGGCGCGTCATCCATAACATCTCGCGCGCGCGACAGTCCCATCCTCACATCTCCTCGCCCGGCAGCATCGGCTCGCACTCGAAGGAGTCAAGGATGTACCGGAGCTGCAGCATGTACTCGTACTTGTCCCGGCCCGGAGCATAGAGCCAGGAATCGATGAGGTACAGTCGGTCCTGGGCGGGACACGCCTTCCGGCGCGTCAGGAACGGACCCGCCGCCGGCCACGCGCCCGGGGCACTCTCCCAGATGCCGTGGATCTCGTACGCCGCGTCATCGACGGCCAGGCCCGGCTCGACATCCTCCGTCACCAGTTGCTCGTCGGCGTAGTATTCGCGCGACAGCGACAGTCGCCAATCGAGCATGTCGCCGTCCGTCGGCGTCCCGGCGATCGGCGAACGCCACGTGACCGCGACTTCGCGAATGAGCTCCGACGGATCGGGATTGTCGTTGCGAAAGATGAAGATCGAATCCTCGCGGCTCCATCGATAGATGACCGGCAGCTCCAGCGCAAAGCCGCCCGTGGCCCGCAGCGTGTCCGCGAGCAGCGAGTCGAGCCCGGAGACGAACATGCGTGCGTGGACATAGTCGCGGTACTGCCCGTCAAAGAGCGCGAGCAGATCGTCCACATGCGCTTCCGTCTCGTCCGGTCCGCCGCCCGGCGACAGCAGGAGCACCGTCACCAACTGTCCGATCGCCCACACGTCGTACAACTGGAAGATCTCCGGCGGGTTGGGCGATTCGGGTCCCGGTCCGGCCTCCAGGGCCTCCGCGATCCAGGGATCCTCTGCGCTTCCGATCAGCAGCACCTGCCTGAACTCCCGCAGCAGCCCCCAGTCGGACGCGAGGGGATCCTGATGCGTGATCCTGAAGGTGCGCTCGTCGCGAACCGTGAAGATGGTGGGCTGAAGACCGTCGGTGATCGCGTCGCCCGACGCTTCCCAGAGTTCGGCCGACGCGCCGACGATGATGCTGTTGACCTCACCCCACGCGACGGTCTTGTCGCATCCCGGCAGGGCAAGAGCGCACAGGCTCAGGACGACCGACCGGTATCGCCCCATCGCTACATCCTCGCGCCCGTCAGGGTCATCGCCGCATCTTGGCGCCCGACTGCCTCATTGTTCCATCGCCGCGACCGGCACCTCGGCTTCGCATGCGAAGGAGTCGAGGATGTACTCGAGCTGCAGCATGTACTCGTACTTGTCCTTGCCAGGCGCGTAGAGCCACGAGTCGAGCAGATACACGCGATCCTGGCCGGGACACACCTTCGTCCGAGTCAGGAACGGCCCCGCGGCCGGCCACGCGTCCGGGGGGCTCTCCCAGATGCCTCGAAGCTCGTACGCATCGTCGCTCAGGTCGCGCCCGGGCGCGAGTTCCTCCGTCACTACCTGCTCGTCCGTGTAGTATGCCCGCGTCAGCGACAGGCGCCAGTCCAGAATGGCCGAGTCCGCCAGCGGGCCGGCGACCGGCGTGCGCCACGTCACCGCGATTTCCCGGATGAGCTCGGCGGGATCGGGATTGTCGTTTCGGAATATGAAGACCGAATCCTGATAGTCCCATCGATAGACGCGGGGCAGGTCGAGTGCGAAGCCGCCCACGGCACGCAGCGTGTCCGCCAGCAGGGAGTCGCGACCCGATACAAACATGCGCGTGCGCGCGTAGGTACGGTACTGCCCGTCGAAGAGCGCGAGCAGCTCGCCCACGTGCGCCTCCACCTCGGCCGCCCCGCCGCCGGGCGGAAGCAGGAGGGCGGTCACCAACTGGCCCCGCGCCCAGACGTCGATCAACTGGATGACGCCGGGCACGCCGAACGGCTCCGTATTGGTGATGTCGCTCTCCTCCATCGCCTCCGCGATCCACGGGTCCTCCACCGTCCCGATCAGCAGCACCTGCTTGAACTCGCGCAGGATCTCCCAGTCGGCCGCCAGCGGGTCCTGGTAGGTGATCTTGAAGGTCCGCTCGTCGCGCACGGTGAAGATGGTGGGCTCGAGCCCGGTCGTAACCGTCTCTCCCACCTCGTCCCAGAGTTCCATCGATGTGCCCACGATGATGCTGTTCACATCGCCGTACGCGCCGGTTTTGTCGCAGCCCGCGAGGGCGAGAACGCACGCGCCCAGCATTGCCAGGCCAGATAGACGCATCATGCCAGCTCACTCCGGATCATGTGGGGGTCTCCTCGCTACGATCGGGACGCTGCAAATTCTACGCCGCGGCGGCAAGGGCGGGCAAACCGTCGTCGTCGTCCGCCTGCGAATGACGGACTCCCAGTTAATCGCATTTGTCGTATCGACCGCGCGACGTGGAGTGCGTAGGTTTCTGCTCGCATGAGTGAAACCTCGCCTCGATCAACGACCTCCCTGGTCGCCCTGCTCCTCGGGGCGGCCCTCTGGGTCGTTTCGTGCGAGAGCCCGCTGGCGCCCGAACTGTGCGGGCCCCTCCCCGATCAGACGGTGGCGGTGGGTGGAACGGTCGATGTCACCCTGTGCTTCCGCGACCCCAACGGGGAGGCGCTCGATTTCGACGCGTTCAGTTCCGATCCCGACATAGCCACCGTCCAGCTCCGGGGCAGCACGCTGACGATCACCGCGGTCTCTCCCGGCACCGTGGTCGTGACCGTGGTCGCGACCGATCCGACGGGCCTGGAGGCGCGGCAGACCTTCCAGGTCATCGTCCCGGACCGGCCCCCGACGGCGGTGGGCACGATCGACGACCGGGAGCTGATGGTGGGCGACTCCGCGGTGATCGACGTTGGCGGACACTTCGCCGAGCCAGACGGGCAGCCGCTCCGGTACTCGGCGGCGGCATCCGACCCGAACCGAGTCGCGGTCTCGGTGGACGGCACGGCCGTAACAGTGGTGGCGCTGGCGAAGGGCACGGTGGTGGTGACGGTCACCGCGACCGACGCGGGCGGCCTGACCGCCACGCAGAGCTTCGAGGTGACGGTGCCCAACCGGCCGCCGGTCGCGGTCGACTCGATCGCGGCCCGCGAGGTCATGGTCGATCATGCGCACACCCTCGACGTGTCACCCTTCTTCGACGACCCGGACGGCGACCCGCTGACCTACGCGGCGGCCGTGTCGGATGAGGCGGTGGTCGGGGCATCCGTGGCCGACTCCACGCTCACGCTCACGGGGCTCGCCAAGGGCGAGGCGGTGGTGACCGTCACGGCCACCGACGACGAGGGCCTCGCGGCCGAGCAGAGCTTCACGGTCACCGTCCCCAACCGGCCGCCGGCTGCGACCGACACGATCCCGTCGCGGATGATCTACAAGAGCGAGGCCGACACGCTCGATCTGGCGGCCCACTTCTCCGACCCGGACGGCGATCCGCTGGCCTGGGCCGCCGAGACATCGCACACCGGCGTGGTCGCGCTGACCCTCGCCGCCGCCGGCACGCTGGCCATCACGCCCCTGGCCTCCGGCGAGACCCTGGTCACCGTGACCGCGACCGACCCGGACGGCCTGTCGGCTTCCCAGAACTTCACGGTCACCGTCCCCAACCGTCCGCCGGCCGCGACCGACACGATCCCGTCGCGGACGATCTACAAGAGCGAGGCCGACACGGTCGACCTGAGGGACTATTTCTCCGACCCCGACGGCGACCCGCTGACCTGGACGGCCGCCGTGTCCAACGGAGACGTAGTCGCGCTCGAGGTCTCCTCCAGCGACGGCACGCTGATCCTGACGCCCCTGTCCCAGGGCGAAGCCGTGGTTACCGTAACGGCGACCGACCTCGATGGCCTCACGGCCTCCCAGAGCTTCACGGTCACCGTCCCCAACCGTCCGCCGGCCGCAACCGGCCCCATTCCAGCGCAGACCCTCTACAAGCGCCAGACCGCGCCGCTCGACCTCACCCGCCACTTCAACGATCCCGACGGCGATGCGCTGCAGGTCGAGATCGCGTCGAGCGACAACCTGGTGGCCACGGCGGCCGCCAGCGGTACCACGCTCACCGTGCGGGCCGGGGTCACGGGCGAAGCCACCCTGACCGTGACCGTCATCGACCCCGGCGGCCTGTCGGCCCGCCAGAGCTTCGCGGTGACCGTGCTCAACCGCGCGCCGACCGCGACCACCCCGATCCCCGCGCAGACGCTCGCCCGCGGGCCGTCCCGGAGGCTGGACATGGGTGCCCACTTCTCCGACCCCGACGAAGACGCGCTCCACTACGCCGCATCGTCGTCCGACCCCTGGGTCGTGCGGGTCCGCGTCGACGGGAGCGACCTGGTCCTCACCGCATGGTCGGCCGGCACGGCCACGCTCACCATCACCGCCACCGACCCCGACGGCCTCTCGGCCACCCAGTCCGCCCAGGTGACGGTCCCCGCGCCACCCCCCGAACCGGAGACCGGCTTCGAGATCCAGCTCGGTTTCGGGTCCGGCGTGAGCGCCGACGTGCGTTCGGCGATGCGTTCCGCCGCGGCGACCTGGGAGGCGATCCTCAGGGACAACGATTTTCCGGACGCCGAGGTCAACGAGACCTTCTCCTGCAGAATCGACGACACGGAATTCGAAGTGGAGCTCGGATACGTGAACGACCTGGTGATCGCCGTTGGCGCGGCAACCGGGGAAGCGGGCGGCGTGGTGGCCCAGGCAAGCCTGTGCGCGATACGCGTTGCCGACGAGACCCCGGCGTTGGGCGTGATCCTGTTCGACAACGCCGACGCGGGCCGGCTGGCCCAGGCGGGCAATCTGGTTGAGGTGGCAATGCACGAGATCGCCCATGTCCTGGGGATAGGCGTGGGTCCGAAATGGCACTCCCTGCTTGCGAATCCATCGGATGCGCTTCCCGACGCCGACACGCATTTCTCCGGATCCCGGGCCGTCGCGGCGTTCAACGCCGCCGGTGGCGCCGGCTACACCGGTGGCAAGGTGCCGGTCCAGAACGGGGGCGATGACGCGCACTGGCGGGAATCGGTCATGGGCTCGGAGAACATGACGCCGGCCCTGACGGTGGGAGAGGCGAATCCAGTGAGCGCGATCACCATCCGGGCTCTGGCGGACCTGGGCTACCGCGTCAACGCCCGTCTCGCCCAACCGTATAGCGTATCCCCGGCCGCCGCCGCCGTCGCCGAAGACGCCCCGGCCATCGATCTCCGCGACGATGTCTACCGGGGACCGATCAGCGAGATCGACGGCGAAGGCAACATCATCCGCATCAGGAAACCCACATGATCTCCGACCCCACCCGCTTCCAGAACCGTTTCCTGCTCGTGCTGGCGCTCGGGATCTCGCTCCTCTTCCTTCTGATGATCCGGCAGTTCCTGGTCGCCATCCTGCTGGCCGCCGTCTTCAGCGCCATGACCCGGCCGCTCTACCTGCGGCTGGCCGCGGGCATGAGGGGGCGCGAGCGGGCCGCCGCGGTCACCACCCTCCTGCTGGTGCTGGTCATCCTGGTGGCGCCCGCCATCGCATTCCTGGGGCTGGTCGTCTCGCAGGCCGTGGACGTCTCCCAGGCGGCGGCCACCTGGGTGCGCGGCAACATGGACCTGGTCGAATCCATCGAGGCGCGCCTGCTCGAGATCCCCCTCGTGGGCGACCTCCTGCCCGACCGAGAGCGCATCATCACCCTGGCGGGCCAACTCGCGCAGAGCGCCGGCGGCGTGCTGGTCGACAGCGTGGCCGCCGCCACGCTCGGCACCACGAACTTCCTGTTCCAGCTCTTCCTCATGCTGTACGCGATGTACTTCTTCCTCACCAGCGGCCCGGCCATCCTCGATCGCATCCTCTACCTCGTTCCTCTCCCCCCGGCGGACGAAGAAAGGCTCCTCGACCGCTTCGTCTCCGTCACGCGCGCCACGATCAAGGGGTCGCTTGTGATCGGGATCCTGCAGGGCGGCCTCGCCGGCCTGAGCTTCGCCGTCTTCGGGGTGCCCGGAGCCGCCTTCTGGGCCACGGTCATGGCGGTCCTGTCCATCGTGCCCGCGCTGGGGACGGCGCTGGTGTGGGTGCCGGCGGTCATCTGGCTGCTCGCCACCGGCCAGATCGCGGCGGGCATCTCGGTCGGGCTCTGGTGCGGGCTCGTGGTGGGCACCGTCGACAACTTCCTGCGCCCGCGCCTGGTCGGCCGCGACGCCCGGCTCCCCGACCTGCTGATCCTGCTCAGCACCTTCGGCGGAATCGTGTTCTTCGGGGCCGTCGGCTTCATCCTCGGGCCCATCGTGGCCGCGCTCTTCGTGACCGTCTGGGAGATCTTCGCGGAGGCCTACCGCGACGTGCTTCCAGAGGTTCGCCCGCGGGATGAAAAGGTGCCGGAAACACCCCCGTCAGACCTTCCTTCGGAGGATGATTCCGTGCATATTGGATCAACATGACGCAAGCGAATCGCCCTGGGCTCGGCGGCCCGATCCCACGCCGCGCCAGACCTCTGGCTCCGGTCGCCGTATCCCTGGTCGCACTGTCTCCTTTTGCCGCCTGCGCGCCCGGAAGCGGCACGAACTCCGCCGGCTCCGAATTCCAGGGCGAGCCCCTCCCCATCGTCATCGAGCGCCCCGACTTCACGCTCACCGACACCGAAGGCCGTCCCTACTCGTTTCTGGAGGAGACGCGCGGCCGCGTGGCGCTGCTCTTCTTCGGCTACACCTGGTGCCCCGACGTCTGCCCCATCCACATGGCCAACATCGGCCAGGCGCTGAAGAGCATCCCCACCGAGGACAGGCACCGCGTGGAGGTCGTCTTCGTGTCGACCGATCCCGCCCGCGACACGCCCGAGCGCATCCGCGAGTGGCTCGATGTCTTCGACCGCTCGTTCGTCGGGCTGCGTGGCACCATCGAGGAAGTCAACCGCATCCAGAATCAGGTCCTCTTTCCCGCATCGCTGCTCGACGAGCCCGACGAGGACGGCAACTACCTGGTCGGGCACGCGGCTTCGGTGCTGGCCTTTTCCGCGGATGGGCCGGCGCGGCTGCGCTATCCCTTCGGGACGCGCCAGGCGGCGTGGGCCCACGACCTCCCCAGGCTCATGGAACAGTCGGGCTCCGGCCCATAGCTACATGAACCCGTCTCTTCGCCGGTGCCTCGTGGTCCTTCTCGCCGCCGCGGCCTGCGACACCCCCGAGCCCCGGTGGGTTTCCACCAGCGGGGACGGAGTCCTGGAGATCTCAGAGGCGTTCGCCGGCGAGTCGGTCACCGGCGGGACGTCGGCGGTCTACTTCGCTCTCCGCAACCGCGGGCCGCTGGATGACACCCTCGAGGCCATCGTGGTCGAGGGAGCCGGGTCGGCCCGGATCCACGAGTCCGGCGAGAGGGATGGCATCCGCGTCATGGTCCCGGTCTCCGCCCTGCCGCTCCCCGCGCGCCAGGTCACCCGCCTCGCGCCAGGGGGCACGCACGTCATGCTTCTCGACCTCGTCCGGCGCCCGGTGGCCGGCGATTCGCTCAGAGGCATACTGCGCTTCCGCAGCGGGCGGGAGATCTCGTTGCGCGCGGAGGTGCACGGACTGACGGAGCTCGAGGATATCGTCGACGAAAGCACCCGGCGCAGCGCAGGTTAGATCGGGGCTCCGGGCTCGGCTCTCTCCGAATCCAGTCCGGCTCATCCCCCGTATTCCTTGGACTAGACTCCGGGTAGCGTTACCCTGTCCCGTGCTGATAACGTTTCCGTGCCGCAGATGCCGATGCGACACACGCACTGGAGGAGCACCATGACCCGAGTGAGTCCCTGGGTTAAATACTCGGCCTTGTGCCTGGCCGCCGCGCTGGGACCTGCGGTGGCTGCCGGCCAGGAGCTGCCTCCCGAAGTCCGCATAGACCTCTACATGGTGCGAGCGGAGCGCCACATCCAGAACCAGGACTGGCCGGCCGCCCTGGAAGCCCTGGACGTCGTCGTGCTGCTGCAGGCCGACGCAGGCATGGAGACCCCGGCGGAGCTCTGGTTCACGCACGCAAGGGCGGCTCTTGGAGCCGGATTCCCCGATGCGGCCATCACATCCGCGACCCGCTACCTGCAAGAGGTGGGTCGGGGGGGTGAAAACTACGATTCGGCGCTGGTACTTCTGGACGAGGCGATGAACCGTGCCCAGGGCGATCCCGCCCCTGTGGTGCCGAGGGCGCAGCAACCGGCTCCCGCGCCCGCTCCGGCGCGCGCCGCCGCGCCGCCGCCTGCCGCCACTCCCCCGCCTGCCGCCACGCCGCCGCCCGCTGCCACGCCGCCGCCTGCCGCCGCCGCTGCGCCTGCCGCCGCTCCTGCCCCCGCCGTTCAGCCTGCCGGGGCCGCGGGAGGGCTTACCGTGCTCTTCCCCCTGGTCGCGATGAACGCATCGACGATGGCCTTCAGCGGCCCGGCGAGCATCGGTGCGTCGCAGATCATCGGCGTGGGCGGCGGGCTCGGCGTAGTATTCCCGGTCACCGGCCGGTACGGCGTCCAGATCGGCGCCCAATTCGCGCAAAAAGGGGCCAGAATGACGCTGCGAGGGGGTGACGTTGCCGCCAGCGCGGACGTCACGTTCGAAAACCTCGACTTCATGGCGCTCGCGCGCATCTCGGCGGCGACGGTGGCGAATCTTCCGATATACGCGCTGGTCGGCCCCTACGCGTCCTTCGAGCTGGGTTGCCGCTTCGTGGCGGACGCCAGCGCCGGCGCCGGGGGTTTTGCCCCCAGCGGCGATTGCCGGAATGCAAACCTCGACACCCAGTCGATCGACTTCGGGGTCTCGGGGGGGTTGGGCATCGAGATTGGCACGGGCGAGACCCGCATCACCGGCGGGCTCCTGTACAGCTACGGGATCCAGGACATCGACAAGTACGTGGGCCAGTCGGCCAGGCACCGGGTCCTCAACATTCATGTCGGGGTTGCCAGGACGTTCTGAGCGGGCGCTCCTGACGCGACTCCGCAGGGCGCCCGGCTGACGGTGCAATGGTGGTGCTTTTCCCAGACCACGGCCTGGAGCTGGAATTGGCAGGCCTATCCGGGGGTATGGTTCTTCGTGGCCGCCCTGGCGGTCGGCTACGCACGCTGGAGCGGAGTTCCGCTGCGTGACGGGCGCGCGCGCTGTTTCTACGCCGGCGTGCTCCTGCTGTGGGCCGCCTTCGACTGGCCGCTCGGTCCGCTGGGGGCTTCGTACCTGGCCAGCGCGCACATGGCCCAGTTCCTGCTGGTGGGGCTGATCGCGCCGGCGCTCTTGCTACTTGGGCTGCCGGCCCGTTTCTTCGACCGCATCGGCGAGCGCCCGCGCGCGCTCGCCGTCCTCTCAGACCTCACGCACCCGCTCGCCGCGTTCATGATCTACAACGTGATGATGACCGTCACCCACTGGCCCGGCGTCGTCGACACGCTCATGGCCACCCAGCCGGGGATGTTCGCGCTCGACATGGCCTGGCTCCTGGCCGGCCTGGTATTCTGGTGGCCGGTCCTCTGCCCGGTCCCGGACCGCAGCGGCTTCCATCCGCTGGCCAAGGTCGCGTACCTGGGCATCAACGGCATCCTCATCCGCCCGCCGTTCGCGATGATGGTGTTCTCGGAGTTCCCCATCTACGCCACCTACGAACTCGCGCCCCCGATTCCCGGCACCACGGCTCTCGGCGATCAGCAGATGGCGGGCGCGGTGATGAAGGTGGGGCAGGGGTGGATCATGGGCATCGCGCTGGGGATCATCTTCTACCGCTGGTGGCTGGAGACGAGGCGCGCCCGCAAGGTGAGGACCACGGCATGAGCGATTCCCACCTCCCGTTCCTGGACGCCGCCCTGGCCAATCCCTACCGGGCCGCCCTGGTGATCGACGACTCGACATGCCGGTACCGCGACCTGCTCTCCGTGTCCGAGCGGGTGGCGCACTACCTCCTGCGCGGGCGCACCGACCTCAAGGAGGCCCGCATCGTGCTGCTGGCGCCCCCCGGCTTCGCGTACGTCGCCGCGCAATGGGGGATCTGGCGCGCGGGGGGCGTCGTGGTCCCGCTGGCGCTGGCGCATCCGACCCCGGAGCTGATCACGCTCATCGCGGACGCCGACCCCGAGCTGGTGCTCGTGCACCCGGAGACGGAGAAGAGGGCGAGGCCGGCGGCGGAGGCGTGCGGCGTTCCCTGGGCCAGCGTCGTGGATGCCCTCAGGGGCCCGCCCGGCACGCACCTGCCTTCGCTGTTCGCGGCCCTGCCCAACGCGCCTCCCCTCCCGGCCATCGCCGAATCGCGCATCGCGCACATCATCTACACCAGCGGCACCACCGGGCAGCCCAAGGGCGTGGTCACCACGCATGCCGCCACCCGGCACCAGGTGGAGAGCATCACCCGCGCCTGGGAGATCACGCGCCGCGACCGGGTCCTGAACGCCCTCCCCCTGCACCACGTGCACGGCATCGTCAACGCGCTGCTGTGCCCGCTCTGGCAGGGCGCCACGGTCGAGCTCCTTCCGCGCTTCGACCCCGATATGATCTGGAGCCGCTTCGCGCGCCTGCGCGTCACCATCTTCATGGGCGTGCCCACCATGTACGTGCGCCTGATCCAGAGGTGGAAGCGCCTCCCCCACAAGCGGCGGGAAGTGGTCGGCTGGTCCGCCGGCGACCTGCGCCTCACGATCTCGGGATCGGCCGCGCTGCCCGCCCCGGCCCACCGGAGCTGGCGGCAGATCACCGGGCAGGACATCCTCGAACGCTACGGCCTGAGCGAGACCGGCATGGTGCTCACCGGACCCCTGAAGGGCCCGCGCACCGAGGGCCACGTCGGCCATCCCTTTCCGTCCGTGCAGGTGCGCCTGCGGGGCGACGGGGGCGGGGAGGCCGCCGCCGGAGAGGAGGGCTGCATCGAGGTGCGGGGACCGGGCCTGTTCCGCGAATACTGGCGGCGCCCCGAAGAGACCGCCGCCGCCTTCCGCGACGGCTGGTTCGACACCGGCGACCGCGCCGTCCGGAACGGGCCGGGCGGCTACCGCATCCTCGGACGCGAGAGCGTCGACATCATCAAGACCGGGGGCGAGAAGGTCTCGGCGCTCGAGATCGAGGACGTGCTGCTGCGGCACCACCGCGTCACCGACTGCGCGGTGGTGGGGATCCCCCACGAGGAATGGGGCGAGCAGGTGTCCGCTGCGGTCATTGTGACCGATGGCACCCCCTTGCCCATGCCGCGGCTGCGCGCCTGGGTCATGCAGTACCTTGCGAGCTACAAGGCGCCCCGGCGTATCGTGACGGTCGATGACCTGCCCCGGAACTCCATGGGCAAGGTGCTCAAGGACCAGGTGCGCGACCTCATCCTCCGGGCCCCATGATCGACTCGCTGCGCGAATACTGGCCGGTCCACGCCCTCCTCGCCGTCTACACCCTCCTGCTCGCCTATCACGCCTGGGAGGGAAACAAGGGCACGAAGCGACTGGCCGACTACTACGTGGGCGGGCGCAACATGGGGGCCGTCACCATCGCCCTCTCCTTCTTCGCCACCTACTCGAGCACCAACAGCTTCGTGGGCTTCTCGGGGCAGTCGTGGTCGTGGGGCGCCCCCTGGCTCCTCATGGCCCCCCTCATCGTCATCTTCTCGACGTCCGCGTGGATCTGGGTGGCGCCGCGCCTGCGCGACTTCACCGCCGCGCTCGACTCGCTCACCATCCCCGACTTCGTGGGCTTCCGCTTCGAGAGCCCCGCGGCCCGCGTTCTCGCGGCCATCATCATCATCTTCGCGTCGTTTTTCTACATGACGGCGGTCTTCAAGGGCATCGGCAACCTGCTCGAGACCTTCCTCGAGATCCCGTACCGCACCGCCATCCTCATCGTCTTCGTGATCGTGATGCTCTACACCGTCATCGGCGGCTTCATCTCGGTGGTGAAGACCGACGCGGTGCAGGGGGTGGTGATGGTCTTCGCGGCCGTGCTCCTCTTCCACGGCACCACGCGCGCCGCGGGCGGAGTGGGCTCCATCTTCGACATGGCCGACGCCCCGGACACCGCGCACCTGTTCACCTGGAACGGGGGCGAGGCGTTCCCCCTGGTCCTGGGGGTGATGGTGGCGGCGACCATCAAGTTCATCGTCGAGCCGCGCCAGCTCTCGCGCTTCTACGCGCTCAGGAGCGCCCGCGAGGTGCGCACCGGGGTCTGGATCTCGACGCTGATCTTCGCCGCGGTGTACACGATGCTGGTGCCGATCGGGATGTACGCGCGCAACATCCTCTCCGGCGGCATGGAGGACACCGACCTGGTGGTGCCCGGGCTGCTCACCGAGCCCGGCGTCTTCGCCCCGGGGGTGGGGGCCTTCCTGCTGGTGGCGATGGTCGCCGCCGCCATGTCCTCGCTCGACAGCGTGCTGCTGGTGATGGCCTCCACAACGGACCGCGACATCTTCGGGGCGCGGCGCGGCAAAGGCGACGAGCGCTCGGCGATGCGCCGCACCCGCTGGTACGTGGCCCTCTTCGCCGCCATCACCGCCGTCATCTCCCTCAACCCGCCCGACGGCGTGGTGGGCCTGACCGCCTTCTCGGGCGCCATGTACGCCGCCTGCTTCTTCCCGGCGGTGATCCTCGGGCTGCACTGGCGCCGCGGCAACGGCGCCTCGGCGGTTGCTTCCTTCGTGGTGGGCCTCGGCGTGCTCGTGATCTGGCGGCTCACCCCGCTGGGCGATGTGCTGCACGAGGTCTTCCCGGCCCTCGCCCTCTCCCTCGCGGCCTACGTGCTGGTGGCCGTGCGCACCAGCCCGCCGACGGCGCCTCACAGAGTGGAGGTGCTGTTCAAGCAGGCGGAGCGGCGGGCACGCAGGCGTGCGCGGAGGTGAGGGTGTTTGACGCGACCAGCCTCGTTGGCCAGCTTGGCCGGGGCAACCCGCCGGCCTCCAGCGTGTACCAAAGAAGAAGCAACTTCGCCGAACCATCCGACTCGCGACGATAGCGAAGCTACCTGGAATGGAGACGGAAACTCTGCGTGGACGCCGCCAGTACAGGAACCCACCGATAGACGAAGCTGTCTGCGAGTTCCACTTTCTCCCGGGCCCGGATTGGGACCTGACGATCCCCGGCAAGCTCCAAGCCGCGCTCGGATCCGACTACCGGGGCAAGCCGCAGCACCAGCAGGTCGTCAACCTGGGAGTGGAACTCAAACCCGACGAGCCATCCAGCCTTAGCTACGGTCAGGAACTGTCCAAGGTGTTGCTCTTCAGGGACGACGAGAAGCGCGCGGTTGGTGTCGGTCGCGACGTTCTCAGCGTCCACATGCTTCGGCCCTATCAGGATCCCGAAGCGCCGGAGAAGTGCGGTTGGGACGAATTCCGACCGAGGATCGCCACCGCACTGGAGGCGTACTGGAAGGTCGCAGAACCACGAGGTGTGCGCCGGATCAGCATCCGCTACATCAACCGCATCGTCATCCCAGAGCCGGTCGTGAGGATCGAGGACTACCTGCGTTGCGCCTCTCCGTCGGTTCAGGGCCTGCCGGAGGATGTTAACAGCTACATGAGCCGAACCGACTATCTCTGGGAAGAGGGAACGCGCCTCGTCTTGGCTCAGGGCAGCATCCCTTCCGAATCCGAGAGGATCGGATTCCTGCTCGACATAAACGCGTATTGGGAGACCCAAGAGGTCGTCGGGCAGACGGAGGCGATGGCGAGGACGGACAGGCTGCGAGACATCGAGAGGGAAGCGTTCGAGAACGTGATCACCGATGCTGCGAGGGAGCTCTTCGATGCTGACCCAGCATAGGACCCGCATAACGCCGCCTCCCTCTCGTGCGTTGGAGCGTACGCTGCTGTCGGGCGGCATCGGCATCCGGGACGATGATTGGCTCACCGTGCCTCACGAGCAGGGTCTGGCCATCTCGGCTGATGCCGCTCAGTTCCAGACCGATATCCGCTACGTCCTCATACGCGTGGTTGGGGATTTGTGGACAACGGGCATTTCGGCATCGCGGGCCGAAGGGCGCGAGCGACGACGACTCCGGGACAGACTCCGCGCGTCTCTCGATGCCGAGCCGCTTGAGGACGGGATGGACCACCCTGCTGAGAGTGTGATCGCAGCGGCGCTGGATTCGGAGGATCCGAACACCGTCCTGCGTTGGATCCGGAGCTTCTGCCTCGATTCTTCGAATCCGGCATTCGCGGCAGCCGTGTTCGTGTGTGTGGCTCGTCAGCAGGGAGTCGGCACAGCCAAGTGGCGAGAAGAATTGGTTCGCGGCGGCCTCGCCGTGGACGACGTGGAGGTGCGCGATGCCGCCATGCAGGCTGCCGAGTACTGGGCGGACCCGGGCTTCCTGCATGTGCTCTCAGCCCACTTCGAGCCGGTCGGATGGCTTGACGAGTACCGTCGTGGCGTGATGGACGACCTCGGCGGGTGAGCGATGTTCCTGGCACGAATGATCACACGGCCCAAGTGGCAACCAAAGCGGGGATTGGCCTCCGACGAGATTCCGGCCGATGCGATCACGGCTGACTTGAGGACCTCGAACAACGCGCTTTCGTTCTGGCAGTGCGGTGAAGCGACCGACTCAGAGATATTGACCGCCGTTCTCGCGATCGCGGCCGGCCGAGACAGGCTTCAGAAGCTCGATATCGTCTGGATTCCACGGGACGAACTGGTCAAGAGCGGACACCAGATGCGGGCGACCCGAGGACGGACACCCGTTAGGACGCTGGTCAAACGCCACGTTGACGTGTGCCATCTGGACTACGTTCGGTTGGGCCAGATCGGCGATCAGGTCGCTGGGGCCATCAAGCGAGATCGGTTCAGGAGATTCCCTCAGCGGGCGATCAGAGGACTTCTGATCGAGGCCGTCCAGGACGGCAGCGTTTCCGAGGAAGATCTGGCCGAGACGCTGCGGACGGAAATACGGGCAGCTCTGTAGCTCGGCACGGCGCTTCGAGGGGCGGATCCTCGTCCGATACTTCTCCTACAACCGGGATTCCTACCGGCCATTCCCCTTCATCCGCGAGATACGCTGGAGCCGGATCGGAACCCAACCCAGGTAGACACGGCGAGGACAGGGATGGCGACGACGCTCGACCCCATCCCTGCGACATCCGGAGGAGGATCGATGAGAGGATCGACGAGAAGGAGACTCGGGGTAGCGTCAAGCGTGCTGGCGGGACTGGCCCTGGTGGCTCAGGTGGAACCTGTGGCAGCGCTGCAGGAGTTGGCAGCGGCGCCGGATCCGGGGACGGTGTTCCGGGCGTGCGACGTGTGCCCGGAGATGGTGGTGGTGCCTCCGGGAAGCTTCATGATGGGCTCGCCGGCGACGGAGGCAGGCCGGTTCGATGATGAGGGCCCACTGCGCCGGGTAGTGATCGGGTACTCGCTGGCCGTGGGTGTCTACGAGGTGACGTTCGCAGAGTGGGACGCGTGCGTGCGTGCGGGCGGTTGTAGCCATCGTCCAGAGGACCAGGGCTGGGGTCGCGGCCGACATCCGGTGATTAACGTGAGTTGGGAGGACGCGCAGGCGTACGTGTCGTGGCTGTCGCGGGAGACCGGAGCAGAATACCGCCTGTTGAGCGAGGCGGAATGGGAATACGTGGCGCGCGCGGGCACGACGACGGCACGCTACTGGGAGGAGAGCGAGGCTGCGCCTTGCCGCTACAGCAATGGGCTGGATGAGGACGCGGAGGCCCAATACGGCGAACGGATTGCTGGTTCGGGCAGGGAGTGGGTTCGGTGTAGTGACGGATATGCAGAGACGGCTCCCGCAGGGTCCTACCAACCGAACGCGTTGGGCGTTCATGACGTGTTGGGGAACGTGTGGGAGTGGACGGAGGACTGTTGGAACGAGAGTTCTGCAGGTGCGCCGGTGGACGGGAGTGCGTGGAGAAGTGGAGAATGTGAGCGTCGTGTGTTGCGCGGTGGCTCCTGGTACGTCGGCCCGGAGTTCGTCCGCTCGGCGGTCCGCTATTGGATCCAGGCTGGAGATCGGTTAGGCACCGTCGGGTTCCGTGTGGCCCAGACGCTCAATTGAAACCCTTGGCCGTTGGAACGCTTGTGAGGAAGGGGGAGCTCCGCTCACGCGCGCGCGCGATTGTACTTTCCAGTGCGAAAACCGGGTCTCAGCCCTTTCGATCTGCGGCCCAGGGCCTTAAGCTACTGGCTCATTCTACCCAGGCGCGCACACGCGCGGAGGAGGAGAAAAACGCCCCGGAGCATCGGAAATCCGGCGCTTTCACGGATTTCCAAAACCCCCAGCCACAGGAACCGGTCTGCGGCTTCCCCGAGGACGCGACGTTCGCCCAGGTGACGCAGTCCGCGACCATCGCGAGCGATGGTCAGAACGTGCAACTCAACTTCGCCGGAGAATACATCCGCTCCTCGGCGGTGGTCGGCAACGTGGTTGCGGCCGACGCCATGATGAGCGGCGGCGACGGCCAGCCCGAAACGCTGGTCGGCGTGACGGTCACGCTCGGCGGCGAGCACGCCATGGGCGAGACCATGGAGACCGCCGAGGACGGCGGCTTCATGTTCACCGGGCTCCGGGCCGGCACCTACACGGTCACGATCTCCGACTTCCCGGAGGACGTGTCCTTCGAGACGGTGAGCGTCGAGGTCGAGGTCGAGGTGGGCGAGGTCGGCCACGCCGACTTCACGGGCCATTATATCCGCACATCGGCGGTCGAGGGTCAGGTGGTCATCGAGGGCGAGGGCC
>JAPPGH010000063.1 GCA_026914155.1 Candidatus Palauibacter rhopaloidicola
GAACTTACGTGACTTCTTGCCTTGATTTGCGATACTTCCGTCATGCCAGCCCGGCCGAGACGAACACCTTGCGGATCTGCCGCCTGGGCGGCTGCGCCGGCAGGCGCGAGAACCAGACGGGAAGCTGGCCGTAGCCCTCCCGGACCGCCTTCGCGTCGTGCGCGGCGAACAGCCGGCGCACATCGCCGTCCAGCCGCTCGGTCTCCTCGAGCGCGCCGTGCAGCGCCACGGTGAGCGACGCCTCGCCGTAGGCCACGCCGTCGGCTTCGAGTTCGACGAGCGCCGCGCCCAGCCGGTTCGACTCGACGGCGGCGGCCGAGTCGACCATCGCCGCCGCCGTGCCCTGCGTCTCCTGCACGTGGGCCGCCATCGAGTAGCGGCGCGAGAAGTAGTGGCGCTGCGCGCCCCGGATCCGGCGCCTGGCCGCCTCGACCGTCCACGGCCGCCACTCGAGCGAGACCGTGAGGGTGGCATCGAGGCAGTACAGGTTCCTGAGCAGGTTCGCGTGCGCCCGTCCCGGCGGGGACAGTAGCGAATACAGGATCACCGGCTCGCCGTCCAGGCGGAGGTGCGAGCGCTCTGCCTCAAGCTCCGAGAGCGCGAGCCGCCAGTTCATCCCACTCCCCGTCGCGCCGTCCCACGGCATGCCCGGACGGTTGATGAGTTCGGAGAGGAGCCGGGACCCATCGGTGGCCGGGAGGATGTCGATGGGCGTGTGCTCGGCGACGAGCGAGCGGCCCGCCTCCACCATCGCTTGGAACCGGCCCGCCGCCGCCTCGATCTCCGAGGCCAGATAGGTCGGCGCGCCCCTCCTCCGGCGCTTCCCCAGCCGGATGAGCCGCGAAAGCGGTCCGGACCTCGCAGCGTTGCCGACCGGCCGCAGGCCGAAACCGGACGACCAGACGACACAGGCTTCGAGCCGCTGCACGCGGCCCTCCAGGAACGCGCGGCGCTTCCGGCCCGAGATGGCCGCCACGTCCGACCCATTCGCCTCCGCCGCGCCCTCCATTCGAGCCGGGCGGCGGAGCAGATAGAAATACAGGCGAGCGCCCGGGCCGAGCCCCGACAGCAGCCGCTGCCAGAGCCCAAGCACACGGTCGATCTGTTCCGGCGTACGGCCGTCCACCGCGGCAGGCCGCAGCCGAGCAGCCGCGATCAGCTCGCCCGAACGGGTCAGGCAGGTGCGGCCGTCGCCGAGCCATCCCCAGTAGGGCAGCTCCTCGGCCAGCGAGCCCGCCGCATGGTAGGCCCGAAGTTCCTCCGCGACCCTCACCGCCAGCCGCCCGCCCGGACCTTCAGGTGCCAGGGCTCGTCCGCCCACTTGCCCGGATCGAACCGGGCCGGATGGCGGGCGGCGGCCCGAAGCACGGCGAGCATCGCCGGGTCCTTCCGGCCCGCGAGCCAGCCAGCCCCGTAGCAGCCGGCAAAGATCGCGCCGCCCGCGACCAGAGAGGCCGTCGCGTTCCACACCGCGAGCGCGAGCGTCGCGCCCAGCAGGAACAGCCGCCGCTCCACGCCCAGCACGGTGAGCGGACGGTTCAGTGCCGCGTAGCCGGCCCAGCGAGTGACTCCCCGCATCAGAACAGCCAGCCGAGGAAGTTCACCGCACCCACCGCCATCCCGATCCCGAAGATGATCCCGGCCAGCGTGCGCTTGCTCCCGCCCTCGCCGAACGCGAACATCAGCCCGCCCACGACGATCGCGATCAGCGACAGCCCCCGCGCGATCGGACCCGTGAACTGCGTCTGAAGCTCGTTCACCGCCTCGACCCACGGGCTCGTGCCCTGCGCCAGCACAACGCCCGGCACCAGCATCAGCAGCGCGGCGGCCCGGGCGGTCGCGCGTAGCGTTCTCGACAGTCCTCTCATTCTCTCTCCTCCTTGGAGTTGGGTTGCGTGTTGTCCTCGGGGCATCACCGCCCAGGGCTTTTCTCCAGCCGCTCGCTCATCCACGCCTCGACCTCGGCCTCGACCCAGCGCACCACGCGGTCGCTCAGCCGGACCGGCGGCGGGAAGCGGCCATCGGCCGACCATTCGTAGATCGTGCTACGCGACAGGCCGGTCCGGGCCTCGACCTCCGATATCCGCAGGAAACGGGTCCGCGGCCTCGTTCCCTCGTCTGTCTCTCGTTCGCTCATCGCTCTGCTCCGCTTCGGCTCCCTCGCCCCCGCCCGGTGCATCGGGCCTCCCGTCCGGCCCGGCGGAGCCCTGGCGCCGCCCGAGTCCAGCTTGTAGGCGGCGATGAACGCCAGAACGCGGTCCGCCGTCCTGAGCGAAGGCGAGCGCCCCCGCTCGATCTGGCGCAGCAGGTTCGGGTCGCCCACCGCGAGCATGCCGAGCGTCGTCGGGCTCACGCCCGTGCTGTCCAGAAACGCGCCTACTCGTGTGTTGAATTGCTCCTCCAGGGTCAGCATGACCGCGGTTCCGACTGTGTCAGGGCCCTCAACGGTGGAGGGCTGCTTTCGAGGAAGTCAACTCCTAGGAAATCTCCTAAGTGTCTGTCCTACACTATGTTGTCCGACGTGTCCGATGTGTCCGGGAGGCCGCCGCCAATGCGGTGGCGGAGCACCTCCGCGAGAGGGGGGATGCGAGGCCGGCGGGAGGGGGCGCGAGGCTCCGCGGAAGGCGCCCGGCCCGGGTGCGGCCGGCGACGGACCTGCGCCGCGCAGTCCCGCGGCGCTACTAGACCGCGCGGTGAATCGCACGGGGCGCTTCGCGACGTGCAGGGCCGCCCGAGGGAAGACGGCGCCGGGCAGGCCGGCCGACTGCCGGTGCGGAGAGGGAATCTGCGGGCGGCCCGGCCGCGCGGTTCTTACGTGGCGCGGATGGTGCTCCCCGCTTCCCGCCCGAAGGGACCGGAACCGGTAGGCCCGGGCAGCGCCGGAATCGTGGTCGGCCCGGCCCCCTCGACGCACTCGAACCGCGGCGCGCACGTCGGGGGGGCCATTTCAGCTGCGGCCGTCAGTACCTGAGCACGGCCCGGTACTCGCCCGCGTCCCTGAGCCCGTAGTCCTCCCCCGTCACCTGAATGACGCGGACCCGGTAGAGGGAGAGCCGGTTTCGGTCCGGCACGCGGAACTGCATCAGGGGACCCGCGCCGAGGGAGCCCGCCAGGATGACCTGGCGCCGCCCGGAGGCTCCAGACTCGTACACCTCGAGGCCGAGAGCCCGCACGGCCTCGATCCCGGGACCTTCGAGCTCGAGCAGCACGCCGATGTCCGGAAGGGCGACGGGCGCGGTGAACTCCACGGTCAGGAACCCGGGATCCGGCACCGCTGCGGCCGGCGCCACCGGCCCCACCGCCCCGTCCCCGCAAGACCAGGCGGTGACGGCGGCGAGCAGGACGCCCAACGCGTACTTCGCGCGGCGGCGCGCACAGCGCACCGGTGTGCGTCCGCGAGAGCGCCGCCCTCCCACGCGGCCGGAGGTCCGCCGGCCCCGGGCGGCGGCGAGTAGGACGGTGGCACCCACGGGCCCGGCATCCGCAGGGGGTCCGCCGCAGCGCGCCCCACCGCGCCGGCAGCGGTCTCTCCAGGAGAGCACGTCCCCGAGGTCGAAGCGGCCGTTCCCGTTGCCCAGGCGGTCGAGGGCGATGAGCTGAGCCTCGCTCAGGTCTCCCTCTCCAAGCAGAGCCGCGGCGGCCTCATCCGGGGTCACGCCGTCCACGAGGGCCAGCGCTTCGTCTACCCCGTCGTCTTCCATGTCTCCGTTGGCCGCGTCACCGGCAGTCGAACTCGACGAGGCCGAGTGGACGGTCTCCTTCAGGGAATGTGACAGCGGGCGCCCATCGCCCGTGCAAACCGCGTCGTTCGCCGTGCAGTCGGTCGTCTCGGGCAGCGAGATGGTTATCGTGTCGGCGCCCGTGGGCCGCACCTCGAACTTGTACAGGTCCGTGCTCTGCCCGTCCGCGCGGAGTACCGCCCCCAGCGTGGCGCCCGTCACCGTGAGCGCCCGCGCGAGCTTGACGCCCGAGCCGCCCTGCTTCAGCGGCTCGCTGAAGGAGATCCGCACCGTGAACGCGGTCGCGCCGTCATGCGTGTCCGGCACGTCCAGGAACTGCGCCGTGAGCGCCGCCGCGTCGTCGTTGTCGTTGATCGTGCCCGTCGCCGTCGCGTCTGCCAGCGTCGCGCTCGCCGGGCTCGACAGCCTCAGCGTGAAGGTCTCGTCGTCCTCGTCGTCCGAGTCGTCGGTCGTCGCCACGCTCACCGTCTTCGACGTCTCGTTCGGCGCGAACGTCAACGTGCCAGACGCCGCCGTGAAGTCGGTTCCGCTCGTCGCCGTGACGCCCGAAGTCGCGTACGCGACCGTCACCTGCTGGCTGCTCGTCCGCGACAGCGACACGGTGAACACGACCGCGGACCCCTCTGTCGCACTCGCGTCGGACACGCTGAGCGACGGCGGGGTCGCCGGGGCCGAGTAGGCCACCGTCTCCGCCAGGGAATGTGACAGCGGGCGCCCATCGCCCGTGCAAACCGCGTCGTTCGCCGTGCAGTCGGTCGTCTCGGGCAGCGAGATGGTTATCGTGTCGGCGCCCGTGGGCCGCACCTCGAACTTGTACAGGTCCGTGCTCTGCCCGTCCGCGCGGAGTACCGCCCCCAGCGTGGCGCCCGTCACCGTGAGCGCCCGCGCGAGCTTGACGCCCGAGCCGCCCTGCTTCAGCGGCTCGCTGAAGGAGATCCGCACCGTGAACGCGGTCGCGCCGTCATGCGTGTCCGGCATGTCGCTGAAGCTCGCCGTGAGCGGCGTCGCCTGCTGTGCCTGGCGGGTCACCGTAACCGTGTAGGTCTCCGTCGTCTCGCCGTCCTCGGCCGTGACGGTGACCGTGATCGTGTTCGATCCCTCGGCAAGCGTCACCGTGCGCGAAGTGCCGGTCGTGCTGCCGGTGACGTCGGCTATCACCACCGAGGCGCCGTCGTCGTTGGCGGTCGCCGTCACCTGCGTGCTGGTGACGGTGTTCGCCACGGTGGCCGTGTAACGGCTCGTGCCGGCGGCGAAGGTGCCGATGTCGACCCCGGAGGCCGACAGCGACGACAGGGTCGCGTCGCCGGACAACGCCGCGGCCACCGCTGCCGTCGCGGCGCTCAGCAGCGTCTCCTCCGTCCCGCCGTCGTCGGTGAAGGTCACCCGCACCTTCACCGTCTTGCCCTCCTCGGCGGAGGTCAGCGTGTAGGTCGGGTTCGTCGCGTTCGCGATGTCGACATCCGACGTGCCGTCGTTCGCGATCCACTGCCAGGCGAAGGTGGCGCCCGTCAGCCCGTCCGCGTCCGCGATGGCCGACGCCGACGCCGTGAGCGTCTCGCCGACCCGCGACGTGCCCGAAATCGCCGGCAGGCCCGTCGGGTCGGTGTTGACCGACGGGAACTTCAGGCTCACCGTGATCTCCTGTCCCTGCACCCAAGCGGGCAGGGACAGAGCGCTGATATCCCAGATGTCCGTCCCGGCGGACAGCGAAGCACCGCTGTTCGCCCCAACCGTGAGGGTCGTTCCGGCAACCGTGAGCATGGTTCCGTCCGGCAACGCGCCGCCACTGACCCGGACACCTATCTCGTCCCACCGGAAGTGGGCAGTCATTGTGAGAGTCCGGATAATCTCCTCCACCGTGTAGTCGATTCCTCCGTGAGAGACTTTGGTGTCAGCGAGTGACCCAAACCCCTCGGAACTGAAACCGTAGTCCCCGTTGGAGGTGCCTGACTGAGTGACGTACACGTCGGCTTCTACCTTCATCTCCGTGCACCAGTCGGCGTCGCTTGGACAGGCGCGCGTTCCCGCCACCACAGATCCTCTCGACGGATACGGGTCGCTTTCGAGCGGCCCCTCATCGTTGCCTTCGCCATCGGTGAAGCTCATCTTCACCCTGATCTGCTTGCCCACGTCCGGCGTGCTCAGCGTGTAGGTGCTCGACGTCGCTCCCGAAATGTCGCTCTCGGTGTCGCCGTCCACCCGGACCCACTGGTAGGTGAAGGTGCCGGGCACTCCATCGTCGTCGTCGATCGTGCCCTTAGAGGCGGTCAACGACTGGCCCACCTGCGGTACCGCGCCGGAGATTGCGGGCTTGCCCGTGGCGGTGTTGCTCACATCCGTGAGGCGTATCGTCAGCAGTGCGTCGGTCGAGTTGCCGGCGGCGTCGGTCACCCGAACCTCGACCTCGTAGTCGCCGTCTGTATCGGCGTCATCCGGCGCCTCGAAGTCCTTCGCGGTCTTGAAGGCGAGGTCTCCGCCCTCGCTCAGGGTGATCTTGTCCTCATCCGCACCACCAACCAGCGACCAACTCACTTGGTGTCCCAAGGACGCATACACCCTTCTATTCGCCCCCAGCTTCTTGATCGCAGTGCGGTTCTCTCGCACCAGAACCGGCGACTCCGTCGTGATCGTCGGCGACCAGTCATCGTCTTGCACGGTAATGGTGAGAGAGGGTCCGCCCCACAGCGTCTCAGATGTCCGGTAGCCGGCCCCTTCTAGGATCGTGATCGTTACCTCGCTGTCCGGCTCGTCAATTAGGTCGTCGTCGATCAGGCTCGATCGAACGGTCTCGAGATTGATTTCATCCGAGCCGGCAGCGAAGGTGAAACTCGACGGCGGCGTGCCCTTCAGCATCGAGCCGGTCTCGGTCACGCTCACATTCACCGTCAGTTCCCCAGACGCGTCCCCGAACCGAACCAGGTAGACCCTGAAGTTGGAGGTCGCGATCTCCGACCAATCACGGCTCAGCGAATAGATGCCAACTCGCACGCTGGATGGTGTGTCGTTGGTCACCGCTTCGCCGCTGAACGTCGCAACACGGTTACCCGCGGCGTCCTGGAGTGGACTCGCGTTCGCGCCGGTTGGAACTGTGTAGCCTACCGTCACCGTGTCCCCGCGCGCGACCGCTGAGGTGAGCGTTAGCGTCACTGCACTCTCGGAAACCGCTACCGAGCCCCCCGTGCGTTCGGCACCGTTGACCGTCACTTCGAACGCTTCGGCCCCCGGCTTCGAACTCTCGTCCAGTGCCTCGCTGAAGGTGAGCGTCAACGCATTGTCGATGATGCTCGCGGACGACAGAATCGGCGCCACCGAGTCTACCGGGTCCGTCTGTGCGTGTGCCGACGGGGGCGTCGCCGACAGGGCCGCAAAGGCGGCGAGCAGGCCTCTCGCGCACGTGGCGTGGGTGAGGTGAAACGCCCTCCGAGATTTCGAACTTGCAGCGCGGGCATGGATCATGTTCCGTCTCCGTTCTCTCCGTTTTCCGATCATCGGTGGAAACCCTCGCGACGTCTCCGGCGTAGGTGGTCTTGCCGGATCACAGGTCGAGAAAGCATCGCCAGATGCCTAGTCGGATGCAACCAGAAAAACATTGAGTCTGACTCAGGATTATTGAGGCATTGCCGAACTCGACGCGTCACGAACGGGCTGCGGTTTCCTTCCTGAATTCACGCCGGAACGCCCGCGGCCAGCACGATCTGCCTTGTGCGAACGCCATGCGGAGAAGCCGGTTAGCTGCCGTCTTCCGCGCCGCAGCGCAACCCCGGACCCGCGTCCCTGCTGGATGCCGCTTGGGGCCCGAGGTTGACTGTGGCTCGTCGCTCTTCTAGCCTGACTCAGTATTGTTGAGCCAGATAACCGGAGCGCGGAAACCCATGAAGAACAAGCGGCTGCTTCCCCTGAACTCGCTCCAGGCCTTCGAAGCGGCGGGCAGACACGAGAGCTTCCTGGACGCCGCGGCCGAACAGAGCGTCTCGTCGGGCTCCATCAGCCGGCATGTGCGGCTGCTCGAGAACTATCTGGGTACCGAGTTGTTCGTCAGGCGCAGAAACGGGGTCGCGCTCACCTCCGCCGGAAGGGAATTGGCCGAGACGGTGAGCGCCGTTTTCAGGGACCTGCGAACCGCGACGGACCGCGTCCGCCAGCCGCGGCGCGACCGCGCGATCGTAATCTCGACGCTCCCGATCTTCGCGGAGCGCTGGCTCTACCGCCGCATTCCGTCGTTCAGGAGGGCGTTCGACCATGCCGAGCTGCGGGTCGAGGCGCACAACGGCGAGCACGACGCGGAGCGCGAAGACGTGGACGCGTGGATCCTGTATTCGAGCGGTCGGCATCCCGGCTACAGCGTCACACGGCTGTTCGGAGAAGAAGTCTTTCCCGTTTGCAGCCCGCAGTTCCGCGAGACGCTGTCGGCCCACCCCGGTCCCGAGGAAGTCATCGGGCAACCGCTGCTGCACGACATTTACTGGGATACCGACTGGCCGGACTGGGCTCGCGCCGTCGGTGTGAGCACGGGCGAGTTCTCCGCCAACATGCGCTTTGCCCTCTACAAGGGCGTCATCCGCGCGGCGGTCGACGGCATGGGCATGGCCGTCGGTCATGGCGAGATGGTCGCCGAGGAGCTGGCGACCGGACAGCTCGTCCCCCTGGCGGATCTGTCGGTCGTGTCCGAGAAGTCCTATCACTTGGTCATGAGCCGTTCCTCGGCGAACAATCCCGCCCTCGTCCGGCTGAAGGAATGGCTCCTGGAGGAGTGCGCGGCGCGCAAGTTGCGGAACGCCTGACGATGTTCCGCGTCGCCGGCCGCGGGCTGGCAACCGCCGCATCCCCGACGCTTCGGTCGGGATGCGCCGAATCCTCGCCGGATCGCGAGATGAGCCGTTCGTTTCCGGCCGTTGCCGGGGGTCGGGGCAAGCCCCCTCCCTAGCTGGCGCGGGGTTCCTCGCCCGCTGCCAGCGTTCGGGCTCGCCGACCGGGACGCGTCCCGAAGCCCGTCGATGCGGCAGTCCGGGCGTGGTGGCGCCACACATCGGCGCTTGCGGCAACCGCCGTGCCCGCACGCCCCCCGGCGCACCACGAGGTCGCGCAGCACTGATCGGGCCGCCCGTCGGCGCAACCGGACACGCGCAACTCGATGAAGACGGCCCAGGCGCTCAGCCCGGAGTCGCTCTCCGGCGCTCGACCCGGCGGGCCGCCGCCGCGGCCCAAGATTGACCGTGGCCTGCAAAAAACTTAGGCTGGCTCAAATTATCTGAACCTCCGCCTGCACCGGAAACCCATGTCCGACGACCCGCTTCCGCCGCTGAATGCGCTCCAGGCCTTCGAAGCGGCGGGCAGACACGAGAGCTTTCTGTATGCGGCGGCCGAACTGCGGGTTTCGCCCGGCGCGATCAGCAGACATGTCCGGCGGCTCGAACGGTTTCTGGGAACCGAGCTGTTCGTCAGGCGAAGCAACGGGGTGACACTCACCTCCGCCGGCAACCGCTACGCCCGGAAGGTGACCCGCATCGTCCGGGACCTGAGAAGAGCGACGGCTGAAGTGCGCGAACCGGCTTCGCCCGCCTAACCCTGATCCCAACCCTCCCTGCCGTTCGGACCGACGGCCCGACCGGTGGGTCTTCTCATTCGGGAACGCGTTCGACCGTGCGGAGCCGCGTGTCGGGCTCCACCCGGGGCAACGCGACGGAATCGAAGAACGGGTTCTCCCGCTGATGGCCGTCCTCCGCGACCATCTAGAGGAT
Organism: Candidatus Palauibacter rhopaloidicola; assembly: GCA_026914155.1. Lineage (GTDB taxonomy): Bacteria > Gemmatimonadota > Gemmatimonadetes > Palauibacterales > Palauibacteraceae > Palauibacter > Palauibacter rhopaloidicola. Next base: position 9,479 of record JAPPGH010000063.1, read on the forward strand.
GAGGTCGACCGCGCGGGCACCCGACGACCTGGGTGGCCTCGGGGGAGGGGCTCGCCGACGTCCAGGCAGCCGGACGGTACCTGCGCCCAGATGCCCGCCCATTGCGCTCGTGGGGAGCGGACCTGCGTAACGACCGCCCAATCGAGGAGGCGGGATGGCCCACGGACGGCACGAGAGTTGCGAGCGCGCGGCACATGCCTGTGCAGCGTGAGGTCGTTCGGGCGAGCGCCTGGAGGGTATGGGCATCACCATCGGCGCGCGACAGGGACCGCGCCGGAACCGGGAGAAGGAACGAACCCCGTGTGAAGGGTCTACCCAAATGTGGGCACAACGGGTACACTTAAGCATGCCCCGAAAGGACGTCGCATTCAAGATCCGGCTCTCGGAAGATTTGCGGCAGGCGTTCGCCGATGCCTGCCGCAGGGAACACCGCCCTGCCGCCCAAGTCGTTCGCGAGTTGATGCGCGGGTACATTTCCGGCGCGCGGACGAACTCCGACCGACCGCTGACGCAGGGCGGCGGCAGCGGCGAGAACCACCGGGAAGGGGATGGTCGGTGAGTGACGCGCGGGGGACCGACATCCGCCAAGCGGTGTCGAGTGTCCACACATCCCCCGATCGAGGGGAGACCGACTCCTCCGTGTGCGCGGTCGATCTCTTCTGCGGAGCTGGTGGTCTCACACGAGGCTTGGAGGACGCGGGAATCGACGTAACGCTGGGCGTCGATATCGATTCCGTCTGCCGGTACCCCTACACGTACAACAACGGGGCGACCTTTCTCGAGAAGTCTATCGAGGAAGTCGCGGTGGACGACTTTCCGAGCGCGTTCCACCGCGCGTCCTACCGGCTCGTCGCCGGGTGCGCGCCGTGCCAGCCGTTCTCGACCTACAGCCGATCACGGTCAGGCAACCCATCCGTTCGGTGGAATCTCCTGGACCATTTCGGTCGGTTGGTGAGGGAGGTGAAGCCTCACCTCGTCACCATGGAGAATGTCCCGATGCTCCAGCGGGAGCAGGTGTTTTCCGACTTCGTCGATGCCTTGGAGGACGAAGGGTTCGACGTCGCAACCACCATCGTCGACTGTGCCGACTACGGCGTGCCTCAGAGGAGGCGGCGCCTGGTCGTGCTCGCTTCGATCCTCGGTCCGATCGACTTGATTCCCCCGACCACGCCCGCCGCCCTTCGCCCCACGGTCAGAGATGCGATCGCCGACATGCCGGCCATCGACGCAGGCGGAGAGTCCGGCACGGACGCACTGCACCGATCATCTCGGCTGTCACCCTTGAATGTCCGGCGGATCCGCGCCTCCAAGCCGGGGGGGACGTGGCGCGACTGGGACGAAGCGTTGATAGCCGAGTGCCACCGGAAACCTGAAGGGCGCACCTATCCGAGCGTGTACGGCCGCATGGAATGGGACCACCCGTCCCCCACCATGACCACGCAGTACTACGGATTCGGCAACGGGCGGTTCGGGCACCCGGAACAGGACCGGGCCATTTCCCTGCGAGAAGGTGCGATACTTCAGAGCTTTGCCGAGGGATACCGCTTCGTGGAGCCGGGCGAGCCGATATCCACGAAAACCATAGGCCGATTGGTGGGCAACGCCGTTCCGGTCAACCTGGGACACGCGATCGGGAGCAGTCTGGTGCGCCACGTCGAAGACCATCTCCGATCGCGCGGGAGCCCTGCATGACCGACACCAGCGTTGGTGAGAGCAACGATTCCGCCATCTCACCGACACCATCCCCGTACGAGATGACGGTCGACCTCAACGTCATCGAACATCTCGGAATCAATCTCTACAGCAACATCGCGGCGGTCCTGACCGAGGCGGTTGCCAACGCCTGGGACGCCGACGCGGAGCAAGTAGAAATCGAGGTCGATCCGAACCAGAAATGGATCGCGATCTCCGATGACGGCGTGGGGATGTCGGTCGCCGACATCAACGACAAGTATCTTCGTGTAGGGTATCGCCGCCGCGATGACGGCACTGACGGTAGCGTCACGGCCAAGAGGAAGAGGCCCGTGATGGGACGCAAGGGTCTCGGCAAGCTGTCGTTGTTTTCCATCGCGAACGTGATCGACGTCCAGTCCGCGAAGAACGGCGAGGCTCATGGGCTTCGCATGACGGTCAAGGGGATCCGCGAATCCCTCGAACGGGGCGACCGGGCATATCGTCCTGACCCGCTTCCACGAGAAGAGATCGAGGTTACCAAGGGTACCCGGATCGTCCTCAAGGAGATCAAGCGAACTCGGCTCACGCCGGGCGTGGCTGCACTTCGAAAGAGGTTGGCCCGACGCTTCTCTATCATCGGAGAGTTGCATCGCTTCCGAGTCGCCATCGACGGCGAGCCGATCACCGCTGCGGACCGTGGCGATCTGTCCATCGCACAGTTTCTGTGGACGTTCGGCGATTACGAGCCCCCATCATCGGCGATACCGAAGGTGGTCGAAAACGAACGCCTCCCCGACCGCTCTCAAGACTGGGCAGAGAATTGGATGGTGGGTGGATGGCTGGGCACCGCCCGCAAACCGAAGCAGTTGGACAGCAAGGAAGCCGGCAATCTCAATGGCATCGTCGTCTTCGCGAGGGGACGACTCTTTCACGAGAACATCCTCGACAAGGTGAATGATGGCCGCCTGTACACCAAGTACCTCACCGGGCAGATCGAAGCCGAATTCCTCGACCGCGACGACCGTCCCGACATCGCCACGAGCGACCGACAGCGGATTCAAGAGGACGATCCTCGTTATGACGCGCTACTGTCGTTCCTCAGATCTAGCCTCTCGCTTGTCGAGAAACGCTGGACGGAGTGGCGCCGCAAACATGAAGTGAGGCGGGCCAAGGAAGTGTCTCCCGCTCTTGGAGAATGGCTCACTACACTACCGGAGGGTTACCGGACGACCGCCGAGACGTTGATCGCCCGGCTCAGTGCCCTGCCGATCGACGAAGACGACGATCGAAAGCTGTTGTATCGACACGGCATCCTCGCGTTCGAGCGAATGAGGTTGCGAGGATCGACCAACGAGTTTGTGGACAACCTGGAGAACATCGACAAGCTGTTTGAGGTTCTGGCCGACCGCGACGCCCTAGAAGCGACGTTGTATCGCGACATCGTCAAGTCACGCCTGGAGGCTGTCCGTGAATTGCAAGGACTCGTCGACAAAAACGTCATCGAGAAGGTGCTGCAACAGTATCTCTTCGATCACCTTTGGTTGCTTGATCCAGCATGGGAGCGCGCAACGGGCAGCGCATTGATCGAGTCTCGCCTCCAAGAGGTCGGCGTAATGACTGACGACATGACGGAGAAAGAGAAGCTGGGCCGTGTCGACATCGGCTACCGGACGAACGCCGGCAAGCACATCATCGTGGAATTGAAGCGGGCTAAGCGCCTGTGCAAGCTATTGGAGTTGCAAGAGCAAGGCCAGACGTACGTCGACAAACTGAGGAAGATCCTGCTCGGCCAAGGACAAAGTTCTCCCGACATCGAAGTCGTGTTCGTGCTGGGGAGGCCGATACAGGAACAGGCCGACAATCCCGAGCGGGTGAAGAATTCGCTGGCGGCAGTATCTCCGGGTAGTCGGATAACCCACTACGACACTCTGATCCATAGTGCGGAGAGAGGATACGCGCAGTATTTGAAGGCGAGCAAGAAACTGGATCGTCTCGAAGGCATCGTCGAGAGGATCTGACCGAGCACATGGCCGAGATCCACACCACTGCTCGCCGATCCGCGCTCATGAAACGAGTGCGGCGAGAGCGGACCACGGCCGAAGATGCGGTCTGCAAGATGCTCTGGTCGATCGGCGCACGGTATCGGCGCAATGTGAGGAGTCTTCCGGGAACTCCGGATGTCGCCAACAAGGCCCGGCGGAAGGCAGTGTTCGTCCACGGCTGCTTCTGGCATCATCACGAAGATTGTCCGCGGGGTCGCGTGCCGCACCGGAACAGCGCGTTCTGGCGCGAGAAACTCCGGCGAAACTCGGAGCGTGACCAGAGGAAGATCGTGTCTCTGCGGGTTGCGGGGTACGATGTCTTCGTCGTATGGGAATGCGAACTCGAGAAGCCCGACATCCTACAGAAGCGTATAGCCGAGTTCTGGTTCGCTACCGACCGATCCGTGTGTTCACAGTCCTGAACCGACGCGCGGTCCTTGGAGGTCTCGTTGGGAGGAAACCGGATACGGGCCGTCCGGGAAGACATGCAGTTCGTCCGGCCCCTATCGAAGTTGGCAGGTCTCCTGCCGAGATTCGTGCCTCGGGTGCTCCGCACGGTAGCCGATCCGCGTTTCTTTCACCGACCGCCACGCCGTCCTCGGCGACGATCTCGTCGCCTGGTCAACCGACCTCGTCGGTGGAGGATTCGGGTCGCCGGCTCCTGTCGCGCTTCGGTTGCGGCGGCCTGGGCCTGGATTCCCTCGACACCTTCGTCACGTGCAGCGTCTGCCCGTCACCGGTTTTGAGCGTCCAGGCACGTGCGACCGTCGTTCGCGTGAGGGGCTCCAGCCGGCGCGCATGGGTTACGGTGGCACCGCCGGGGGGAATCGGCTCGAGGTGCCGGTCTGGAACGACTTCGCGGCGGATCCGATACGTCTACGGGAAGCCGTTGCCGCGATACGGAGCATGGCGACGGTCGAGGCGCCGCCCGAGGATCCAGAACAGGATGATACCGGTGCGCGCGAAGGCGCGCTGCTGTTTCGTTGGCATCGAAGCCGAGAGCGCGACCGTGGATTGGTGCGTCGGAAGCTGCGGGACGCGCTCAAGAGGACAGGGTCGCTGGCTTGTGAGGTTTGCGGCTTCGACTTCCAGCTGCAGTACCGTGGCCTCGAGAAGCCGTTCATCGAATGCCACCACCTCACTCCGCTCGCTCGGTTGCGACCGGACAGTCGCATCTTCCTGCGCGACCTAGCCCTCGTTTGTCCTAACTGCCACCGGATGCTCCACCGGCAAGCGGATCCGAGCGATCTCGACGCGCTGCGAGCGCGAGTCGTAGCGTCGTTCCATCCACCGGAGAGTCCGGCCGCCGCACCAGGATCTGGATCGTGAGTGGCAGGAGCCGACCCGCGAGTCGTGACGCCGAGCCGATCCAGAAGATCGTCGACGCAGGTGTCGGCTTGCTGCGGGAGGCGGGCGGTAACGTCGCGGGAGCGACTGTGGGCTTCCTGGTTGGCGGGCCCGTGGGTGCGGCGGCGGGAGGGGCCGTCGGATGGGCCGTGTCTCAGGGTCTTGGGCGACTGGGCCGCGAGTTCAGCGAACGCGCCCTCGCTCCGCGCGAAGAAGCTCGCGTCGGCTGCGTGTTGGTGCTTGGCGTGGAGCAGATACGAACACGCCTCGAAGCAGGGGAGGAACTGCGAACCGATGGGTTCTTCGACTCCGGGACGAACGACCGCTCCGGGGCGGAGGAAGTGATGGAGAACATTCTCCTCAAGAGTCAACGAGAACCTGAGGAGAGGAAGCTCCCGTACATGGGGAACCTGTTCGCAAACATCGCGTTCGACTCGACCATCGGCCCAGAGATGGCTCACCAGGTCACGAAAACCGCCGGCGAGTTGACCTATCGGCAGCTGTGCCTACTGAGACTGGCTGTGGTCAAGGACGAATTCGACCTCCGCGAATCGGATTACAGGGGACAGGGATCGTTCGCCAAAGAGCTGTATCAGATTCTCTACGAATGCCTGGGACTGTATTCGCGAGGCTACGTCAACTTCGGAGGTGGAGCGGCGTTCGGCCCGACAGACGTGAAGCCCGCAGGCATTACCGTCCAAGGACTGGGTGCCGACACGTACAACCTCATGGGACTTCGAGATATACCCGCGGACGAACTCGTACCCATCGTGGTACAGCTCCGCGCCGACGGATAATCGATTCAGCCGTGCGCGCGAGCCCGGTCGCAATGTGCCTCGGCGGTCGTTTGCGGCGCTGACCGGACGGGCCGCTGACCTCCGGGCACGTCGGACGAACTCGGAACCCGCTCCGAAGACCCTCTCGTACCGGGCAGCTTCGCCGACGGAGGGCACGGGCAACCTTGATGCCCGTCGCGCCGCGCCCATGCAAACGGCAGCGTCGACGGTTCCCGCAAAATGCCCGCTATTCAACGCGGTTTCGCCGCTATTCGAGCCCGACAGGCCCGATCACGGCCTTACGGCAAGAACGGCAGATCGTGCAGTCCCAGTTAGACTTAGACGATTTCTTGCCGCGATTCGCGTCTTCCGGGGGACGTTTGTAAGGCAGGCGCTCTGAACCGGCTGAGCTATTCGCCCCGAATCGCCGCCAGCCGCGCAGACATGCGACGGGCCCTCCGTGGGCCGGGTCCTGCTAGCCGAGCTTGCGCCAGCCGAGGATCAGTCCGGCGGGCAGGAACACCGCATAGCCCAGGATGAGCAGGAGCGGCGCGGCCGTCACGGATCCACGGTCCAGCAGCACGTACCCGGCGGCGATCGACGTGAGGCCGAGCGCGAACGCCGCGTAGTTGGCCACCCCGAACTGGAGGCCCCGGGCGGGAGCGTCCCCGCCCCGCCGGTCGCGTCTTCCCTGGTTCATGCGGGGACGCTAGACGTCCCTCCGACATGCGTCAACCGTTACGCGGGCGCGTCCGCGGCCCTTCGGGAGCGCCTCACGAGGTCGCGCGGGCCCATTCCACGGCCTCCAGGAGCGGCGGGGGCAGCGGCGAGGCGAACGACAGGGCCTCCCCGGTCCCGGGGTGCTCGAACGCGAGGTGTGCGGCGTGCAGGAAGAGGCGCCCGGCCCGCCGCCGGAGCGCCTCCGCCCAGCGCCCCCCCGCGCCGCCGAACCCCCGTTCCCAGTCGGGTCCGTAGATGGGGTCCGCGACGACCGGGTGTCCGAGCGATCCGAGGTGCACCCGAATCTGGTGCGTCCTCCCCGTGGCGAGCCGCACGGCGAGCAGTTCCGCGGCGTTCCAGCGTTCCAGGCGCTTGAAGTGCGTGACGGCGGGCCGGCCGGCTTCGTGCACCGCCATGCGCTTCCGGTCGCGCGGATCGCGCCCGATCGGGCGGTCCACCGTGAAGCGCTCCTCGTCGAGGTGTCCCCAGGCCGCGGCGACGTACCCGCGCTCGACCTCGCGGCGGCGGAGGGCCGCGGACAGCGCGCGATGCGCCCCGTCGCGGCGTGCGACGAGCATGAGCCCGCTCGTGTCCTTGTCCAGCCGGTGCACGATCCCGGGCCGGCGGTCACCCCCGATGCTCGACAGGCCGCCAAGGTGAAACAGGAGGGCGTTCACCAGCGTGCCTTCCGGATGGCCGGGCGCGGGGTGGACGACGAGTCCGGCCGGCTTCTCGACCACCGCGAGGTCGTCGTCCGCGTATCGGATCTCCACCGGGATGTCTTCGGGTTCCAGCCGGGTGGAAACCGGCGGCGGCAGTTCGACCTCGATCCGATCTCCCGGCCGCGGCCGATACCGCTTCCGCACCGCCCGCCCGCCGACGGTCACCCGGCCGTCGGAGATGAGTTGCGCGACCCGAGCCCGGCTCAGGGACAGGCGTTCGGCCAACAGGCGGTCGATCCGGTCGAGCCCCGCGTCCCCGCCCTCGCCGATCTCGATGAGCCGCCGTTCGCCCGGGCCCTCCACGTCGGATTCGGGCGGATTCACTTCACTCGGGGGTCGCCTCCGCCGCCGCGGCCGCCATCTCCCTCTCGCGCCGGCCTTCGAGCCAGAACGAGATCAGCAACAGCACCGCACCGACCGTCACGGCGGAATCCGCGATGTTGAAGATGGGAAAACGGTGCGTACCGATGCCGAAGTCGAGGAAATCCACGACCCCTGCTTCCAGCCGGATCCGATCCCAGATGTTTCCGAGCGCGCCGGCGGAGACGAGCGAGATGGCGAGGATGCGCAGTCGGTCGGAGGACGCCGTGCCGCGGTAGAGGACGCCGAGCACGCCGAGCGCGATCAGGGAGAGGATGAGAAAGAAGATCCGCGAATGTTCGCCGATGTTGAGCCCGAAGGCGGCTCCGCGGTTGTGCGTGTAGGTGAAGCGGAAGAAATCGCCGATCACCGGCGTTCGCTCGTACAACTCGAACGTATTCATGACCCACGCCTTCGTCGCGATGTCCAGCGCGAGGATGACGACGATCGGAACGAGCGTCAGCCAGAGTCGGGCGGCGAGGTCGCCATTGCCCGGCAGCCCGGGCGACTCGTGTTCGGGGGTGGCGCCGTCCGCGCTTCCGGGAGCTTCAGGCACCGGTCTCTTCCTTTTCCTTGCATCGGATGCAGAGCCGCGCATGCGGGAGGGCGTCGAGGCGTTCGAAGTTGATCTCGTCGCCGCAGTGCTCACACGTCCCGAAATGCTCCGGGTTCCGGTAGAGCCGCCGCAGCGCCTCGTCGATGTGGTAGAGCAGCCGACCCTCCTTGCTCGCGAACAGGAACGCCTTCTCGCGCTCCATGGCGTCCGTACCCTGGTCCGCCATGTGGAAGCTGTAGGCGGCCAGGTCGCTGTCCGCCCCCTGAAGGGAACTCGTGAACTCGTCGTCGTACTGGCCGAGCTCCCGAGTCGCGCGCGCCCGGGCCTCCAGCAGCCTCTTCTCGATGTGTTTCCGTTGTTCCGCGTTCATCCTTCTCGGGCTCAGGCGCGTTCGCCGACGCCGCCGATCCCGATGCGGACCTCGACGTCGTCGATCTTCACCACAGCTGTATTCAGGCCTCCCCGCGGGGCCGACCCGATCCGCACTTCCACGGCCAGCGTCTCGCCGGCGATGTAGTCCGCATGTGTCGACACGGCCTGCTCCAGATCCCGCGGCCCCGCCACGCCGAGCCGGATGCGGTCGGCGACCTCGAGCCCCGCATCGCGCCGCAGCCGCTGGACGCGGTTAACGACCTCCCGCGCGTAGCCTTCGTCGCGCAGCGCATCATCGATATCGGTATCCACGGCTGCGAGATAACCGCCTCCCGTCGCCACGGCGAGATCGGTGAGCGTCTCTTCCTGAATCACGAGGTCTTCGGGCGTCACCTGAACCCGTTCGCCCCCGATCTCGATGTCGAGCGGCTCCCCAGCCCTGAGCGTTCTCAGGGCAGCCGCGTCCAGATTCGCGATCCCGGCCGCGACCGCCGGCGTACGCGCGCCGTGTTTCGGACCCAACGCCCCGAACCGCGGCTTCGCGTACAGCCGGGTAAGATCTTCACTGTCCCCCAGCGACACAACCTTTTTTACGTTGAGTTCCTCCATCGCCAGCGCCGCCATGGGGCCCGCGAGCGCCCGCCCCTCCGGCAGCACCGCGTGCAGCGTGCGCAGCGGCTGCCGAATCCGGACCCCCGCCTTTTCCCGCGCGGCGCGGCCCAGCGCCACCAGGCGCCGAACGTCGTTCATCGCCTGTTCGAGTTCGGGCGCCGAATGTCCCTCCGGCTCCGGAAAATCCGCCAGGTGGACGGATGTTTCGTCCGTCAGCGCCCGATACAGCCAATCGGACATGAACGGGGCGTACGGGGCGAGCAGCCGTGCGGTCGTGGCGAGACATTCGTGCAGCGTCGCGAACGCGTCGGCGCTCGCGGCCGCGGCCCCCGGGTGCGTCGCCCAGAAGCGGTCGCGGCTGCGGCGCACGTACCAGTTCGATACGTCGTCGAGCACGAACTCCTGGATCGCGCGGGCGCCGGCCGTGAGGTCGAACGAGTCCAGCGCTTCTCCCACGAGCCGCACGACGCGGTCGAGGCGGGCGAGCACCCAGCGGTCGAGGTCGCTGCGGTCGGACACGGGGGCCGGCGCGGACGCGGTGTGCGACCACCCTTCCTCGTTCGCGTAGAGGGCGAAGAAGCGATACGTGTGACGGAGCGTGGCGAACAGCTTGCGGTCGGTTTCGCGCAGCGCCGATGGGTCCCACCGCTTCGGCACCCACGGGTTGGAACCCGAGAGGAAGTAGAAGCGCGTGACGTCGGCCCCGTAGGTGTCGAGTGCGTCGCGCGGGTCCACCGCGTTGCCCCGCGACTTCGACATCTTCCGCCCCTTCGCGTCGAGCACCTGGTCGTTGACGACGACGGCCCGGAACGGTGCGCGGTCGAAGAGGATGGTCGAAAGTGCGAGGAGGGAGTAGAACCAGCCGCGCGTCTGGTCGACGCCCTCGGCGATGTAGTCGGCCGGGAAGTAGCGCTCGAAGGTGTCCCGGTTCTCGAACGGATAGTGCCACTGGGCGTAGGGCATGGAGCCGGAGTCGAACCACGCGTCGGCGACCTCCGGCACGCGCCGCATCGCGCCGCCGCACGCGTCAACCCCGCAGGGCCACTCGTAGGCGTCGATCCCCGGCCGATGCGGATCGAAGTCCTCGGGCAGGCCGCCGACGCGGCGTCCCAGTTCCGCGAAGGACCCGAGCACCTCCCGTTGCCCGCAGTCCTCGGAGCAGAGCCAGATGGGGAGAGGGGTCCCCCAGTACCGCTCGCGGGAGAGCGCCCAGTCGATGTTGTTCTGCAGCCACTCGCCCATGCGGCCGGATCCCGTCTCGGGCGGATGCCAGTCGATGGACGCGTTGTGCTCGAGCAGGCGAGCCTTCACGGCGGTCGTCCGGATGTACCAGGAATCGCGCGCCATGTAGAGGAGCGCGCTGTCGCAGCGCCAGCAGTGCGGATAGCTGTGTTCGTACATCTCGCGCGTGTACAGCTGGTCGTGCTCGACGGCCCAGTCGCGGAGCGCGCGTTCGGTCTCTCGGTCCTTGACGTGCATCCCGGCGATACCTCCCGGCACGGTGTCGAGGAATCGCCCGTCCCCGCCCACCGTGTGCTGCATCGGCAGCCCCGCGGCCTCGCCCAGCCGAAAGTCGTCTTCCCCGTACATCACCGCGGTGTGGACGACGCCCGTCCCGTCGTCGACCGTGACGAAGTCCGCCTCCAGCACCGTCCACGCCGCGTCGGAGCCGGCGCCATCCACCGCGCCCGGGAAGAGGGGCCGGTAGCGCCGTCCCGCGAGTTCGTCCGCGCGCATTTCCCCGACGATCTCATACGGGTGCCGCAGCACCTCGGAGACCCGGTCGCGGGCCAGGATCAGCACTTCCCCGGGCGAAGCCCCGCCCGGCCCGTCGTGCGCCCGCGCGGGGGCCGTGGCGCCCTCCGCGCCCTCGGGCAGGACGCGCACGCGGGCATAGGGGATGTCGGGCCCCACGGCGAGGCCGAGGTTGCCCGGAAGCGTCCACGGGGTGGTGGTCCAGCTCAGGATCCTGGCGCCGTCCGGGTCGTCCACGAGGTGGAACTTGATGTAGACCGCGGGCTCGGTGACGTCCCGGTAGCCCTGCGCGACCTCGTGGCTTGAGAGGCCCGTGCCGCAGCGCGGACACGTCGGGATGACCCGGTATCCCCGGTACAGCAGGCCCCGCTTCTCGATCTCCGAGAGCGCCCACCAGCCCGACTCGATGAACTCCCGCGAGTACGTGACGTAGGGTTCGCCGTAATCGAGCCAGTAGCCGATGCCCCGGGACAGCCGCTCCCAGGCGTCCTGGTAGCGGAACACGTTGTTCCGGCACATGTCGTTGAACTTCCGGATCCCGTAGCGCTCGATGTCCGGCTTGCCGGAGATGCCGAGCGAACGCTCGACTTCGAGTTCCACCGGCAGCCCGTGGGTGTCCCAGCCGGCTTTCCGCGGCACGTGGTAACCGGACATCGTGCGGTATCGCGCCACCGCGTCCTTGATCGTGCGGGCGAGGATGTGATGGACGCCGGGCGCGGCGTTCGCCGTCGGCGGCCCCTCGTAGAACACGAAGTCCGGCGCATCCGCCCGGGCTGCGAGGCTGCGCTCGAAGGTCTTCTCTTCCTCCCAGCGTCCGAGGATTTCGGTTTCGAGTCCGCGTACGGACTCCGGTATTGGCCGGTAGGCCATGGGGTACTCCGTCTGGTGATTCCTGGATGGCCGACGCAGTCGTCGGAACGGCGGGCGTACGCGGCCGGGCGCCGCGGTCAGGGCGACGCGGCGCCCGAACCGCCGACGTCGACCCGGCTAATCGATGGCGGCGGGGGGGGGGCATCCCCGGCCGGATCAGGAGCCCCCTCCCCGGCCGGATCGGGCGTCCCGTCCCTGGGCGGCTGGACCGTTTCGGAGCCTCCGCTCATCCCTCGCAGCCGCTCGATGAACCGGTCGAGATCGCTCGATCCATCCCCGAACCGTTCATCCTCGAAGTCGAGGTATTCGTCAAAGCGTTCAAACAGCTTTCGCAGGGAGGCGAGGAAGCGGCCCCGCGTCGCCTTCAGGTCTTCGACTTTCTCGTGGCACAGTTGGACGGCTCGCTCGGCGTCGGCGAGAACGGCGCCCGCGCGCATCTCCGCTTCGCGCACCCGCACCGCCGCGTCGCGCTCGGACTGCAGGCGCGCCTCTTCGCGCAACTCCTGTGCGGCCAGAAGCGCTTCGTTCAGGGCCCTCTCGCGAGCCCTGTAGCTCTCCAACTGGTGTTTCTGCTGCTCGATCCGGTCGCTGAGCACGACGTGCTCGCGCACGTAGCGTTCGAGGCAATCCGCCACGACCGCCAGGAACGCATCGACCTGCTGTGCGTCGTACCCTCGCACGGAACGCCTGAAATCGTCCTTCTTCTTGCGGACGTCGAGCGGCGTCAGGTCGATCATCTTTCCCCCAGTAGCACCGTGCCGAGCCGCACCCGCGTGCTCCCCTCCTCGATCGCGATCTCGAAATCGTTGCTCATTCCCATCGAGAGCACCCGGCCCTCGAAGTCCGGAATCTCCGCCCGGCAGCGCTCCAGCAACCGCGCGGCGCCGCGAAACGCGGGCCGGACCACCGTGTCGTCCGCCGTAAACGGCGCCATCGTCATCAGTCCGGCCACGCGCAGACCGGGCAGCTCGCAGATCTCGGCCACGGCGTCGAGCGCCACGTCCGGGTCCAGACCGGCCTTCGCCGTCTCCCCCGACGTGTTCACCTGCACGAGCACCTCGACCGGTTCGTACCGCTCCTCTCCGATGATCCGGCTCAGCGTGCCGGCGAGCCGCACGCTGTCCACGGACTCCACGACGTCGAACAGCCGGACCGCGCGTCGCGCCTTGTTGCGCTGCAGCCGTCCGATCAGGTGCCACGCGACCCCGGGCGTCGGCCCCAGCTCCGACCGCTTCGTCTCGGCCTCCGGCACCCGGTTTTCGCCGATCCGGCCCACGCCCAGGGCCTTCACGATCTCGATGCTCCGGGCGGGATGTCCCTTCGTCACTGGAAGGATCTCGACGTCGCTCGTGCGCCGTCCGGCCCGCCTCGCCGCCTCCTCGATGCGCTCGGTCACCCTGGCCAGCCGGGCCTCGACCTGATCTTTCGTCACGCGGCACAGTCTACGAACCCGCGCCCGGCGATGCGAGCCGTCCGCCGGGGTCCGGCGGCGCTCGACGGACCGAAAAAAAAGAGCGCCCGGCGTCGCTTTGGCGTCGCCGGGCGCTCGCGGCTGCTTCAGGTCCGTGGGACGGTCAGATCACCTGGAACGTCACCCACTGGGAGACCCACACCGCCGTGACCTTGTCGCGGTTCTTTGCGGGCGTAAACCTCATCTCCTGCACGACCTTCCCCGCGGCCTCGTCGAGCAGGGCGTTGTCGGAGGAGGTCCTCACCTCGAAGTTCTCGACGGCGCCGCCCTCAGTCACGTAGAGCCAGAGTTCGACACGGCCGCCGATGCCGGCGTCCTTCAGCGTGCGGGGATACTCCCGCTCCAGAACCTGCTGAATCTCGCCCCCGTTCAGCAGCACGGGAGGCGTGTCATAGGCGATGAAGGACGGCCGGTCCGCCGGGCTCCCGGTCTCGGGAGGCGGGGGCAGGGCGTTATCCGTCGTGAACGACTCGAAGGTCGTTTCCGCGATCGTGATGTCCTCGGAGATGTCGACGGAAGCGACCCGCGGCGTGGCCGGACGGGCGATCTGCTCCGGCGGCGGCGGGATCTTCACCTCGGGCGGCAGCGCCACCGCTTCGATTTCATCGACCACCACGCCGAGATCCGCGGCCTCGAACGGGCGGACGAGGACGAACAGCCCGAAGTGCAGCGTGACGGCGACCATGAGGCCGATCTGCGTCCAGTTGGTGCTCGCTCGCTTGAACTGATCGTTCGCGGTGAGCCGAATGCCGGTCTCTTCCATCGTTTCTCTCCCGGTCTCCAGAAACCCGTCGTGTGTCTGCTAGCGCCGAGCCCGCATCGCGCGCTGCTCGAGTCGCGTGGCGAAGGTGACGCGAACCGCGCCGGACGCCTGCAGTTCTTCCGTTATCGTATTGATCTGCTGATAAGGCACCTCGGAGTCGCCCCGAATCGCGACCACGAGTTCCCGGTTTTCCGCGTAGATGGGCCGGACCGTTTCCGAGATGTCCTCGAACGGCGTCAGCACGTCGTTGATCCAGACCGAACCGTCGCGCTGGACCCAGAGATGGAGGATGTTCTGCCGCTTTTCGTCGATCTTCTCGGTGGCTTCGGCGGTCGTCCACTCGATCTGCCGGTTCCGGTCCTTCCGGAAGACGGTGGTCACCATGAAGAAGATGAGCAGGAGAAACGCGATGTCGGCCATGGATGAGGTGGGGATCGACCCGTCCGACCCGGACTTTTTCTTGAAGCCGCTGTCCTTGATGGCCATCTAGTTCTCCATCTCCTGTAGCGAGATTCGCTCGGCGCCGGCCAGCTTCACCTCATCGAGCACGTTCACCATGTGACGGTAGGGCGCGTTGGGGTGGGTCTGAATGGCGGCGATCAGATTCTCGTTGCCCGCCAGTTCGGTGCGCAGGATGTTCGCCACCTGCGTATGCGCCACGACCTGTTCCTGCTCGCTCTCGCCCCGGCGCACGATGACGCGGCCGTCCGGCTGCACGATGAAGAAGATCAGGTTCCTTCCCGACACATCCTGCTCCTCGGCCTGCTCCGGGAGCACGATCGGCAGTCCCCGTTCCTCGTTGAACACCGTCGTCGTGAGGAAGAAGACCAGGAGGAGGAACGCGATGTCCGCCATCGAAGAGGTCGGGATCTCGTCCGACACCTTCTGCTTGCGCTTCATGATCGCCATTGTGGACTTCTTTCTCCGTTTGCCTTCCGGGGTGCGATCCGGGGCTCGTCGGCTCGCCGCCTACGCGCGCCGGTCCTCGAGATCCCAGATCAGCCCGAGCACCTCCTGCGCCCCCTCCTCCATGTCGAGGATGAGACGATCGATGCGGGTGACGAAAAAGTTGTAGCCGATGTTGACGGGGATCGCGATCGAGAGTCCGGTGGCGGTCGTGATGAGCGCCACCTTGATCCCGCCGGCGACGAGACCCGGCTCCACCTGTCCGGCGATCTCGATGGCCTGGAAGGCGAGGATCATCCCGATCACGGTGCCGAGGAAGCCCAGCATGGGGGCGACGTTGGCGATCGTGCCCAGGACCGTCAGGCCGCGCTCGAGGAAATCGAGTTCGATCACGCCCGTCGTGGCGATCGCCTTCTGGATGTCCTTCCCGTCGGATTGGGCCTCGCTGCCGCGGTCGCGGAGCCGGCGCAGGCCGGCGAGGAGGATCGCGGCGACGGGTCCCCGGGTCTCTTCCGCCGTCGTGATCGCTTCACCGAGGCGACCGCTCACCCCGAGATCCTCGATCTCGTTGAGCAGTTTCCTGGAGTCGCGGTGGGCAATCCAGAGGGTCCACGCCTTGGCCAGCATCACGCCGATCGCGATCAGCGAGCAGAGGACAAGGGGGTACATCATGAACCCGCCATCGGTGAACAGCGTCAGCAACTCGTACTGATTGCCCATATCGCCTGCCCGTGAGGGATTTGTCGCCCGGTCCCGGTCTGATCGTAACTCGCAAAGTTTAGGGGACCGACGGGGCCTCGTCAAACCGCTTGGGCCCGTCCGGCCGATCCGCCGACTCCGCGTCGAGATCGGCGCCGGGGCGGCTCAGTTCCGGCGCCGGGACGTCCGCGGCCAGGTGGTCCCGGAGTTGCTGCGACGACAGGTTCCGGCGCAGGACGCCGCGGCGGGCGAGAGAAATCTGACTCGTCTCCTCGGACACCACCACGACGTACGCGTCGGTCTCTTCCGAGAGGCCGAGCGTAGCCCGGTGCCGCGTTCCCAGCGTCCGGTCGCTGAGAGGGTACTGGGTGAGGGGCAGATGAACGCCGGCGGCCACGATCTGCCCGTCGCGCACGACGACCGCCCCATCGTGGAGGGGCGACTTGGGCGTGAACAGCGACACGAGCAGGCTGGACGACACGTCGGCCCGCAGGCGCGTCCCCGTCTTGTCGATGTACTCTTCGAGTGACAGTTCGCGTTCGATCGCGATGATCGCCCCCGTCCGGGTGCGGGACAGCTCGGCCGCCGCTTTCGCGATTTCGTCCGCGACCGCCGCGCTACGCTCCTCCAGCCGGGTCAGCGCGCTCAGCACTCGGCTGCGGCCGATCCGGGCGAGCGCACTCCGCAGCTCGGGGTGAAAGACGACGATGAGCGCGAAGGCGCCGTAGGTGAAGGCCTGCGAGAGGATCGACCGGATGAGGTCGAGGCTGAGCCATCCCGCCGCGGCGTACACGGCGACGAGGAGGACGAGGCCGAACAGCATCTGGAACGCCCGCGTGCCCGACCACAGGATGAGCACCCGGTAGATGAGGACCGCGACGACGGTGATCTCGAAGACGTCCAGAAGATCGATCTGAAGCAGGCCCACGTAGTTCAGGAGGGCGCCCATCAGCTGCGGTCTCCAGGATCTCCGGCCGCGCGCGCGCGGATGAGCGGATCTTCGCCGCGAGCGTCGCCGGCGCGGCGGGCATCGATCGCGCGCTCGACATCGAGCGCCTGACGCGTTTCACGGACATCGTGCACCCGGAGCACATCGGCGCCGCGCCGCGCCGCGGCCAGACACGCGGCCACGGAGGCCGTGACGCGCTCGGCCGGCCCCACATCGAGCAGCGCCCCGAGAAAGGACTTGCGCGACGGGCCGACCCACACGGGCGCTCCGAGCGACGCGATCTCGTCGAGCCGCGCCAGCAGTTCGAGATTCCCGTCCATGGACTTGCCGAAGCCGAGCCCCGGGTCGACCGCGATCTGCCCCGGTTCGCAGCCCGCGTCGAGCGCCGCCCGCCGGGCGTCGGCGAGCGCGCCGCCGACCTCCGACGCGATATTGCCGTACGCGGTGTCGAGCTGCATGGTTCGGGGCGTACCGCGCATGTGCATGAGGACGAGCCCGACGCCCGTCCGGGCCGCGAGCCTCGCCATCCCCGGACCGGCACGCAGGGCCGTCACGTCGTTGATCGCCGCGGCGCCCGCGTCCACGGCCCGCTCCGCCACCTCGAGCTTGTGCGTATCCACCGAGATGGGGATCGGGAGGTCGCGCAGGCCTCCGAGCACGGGTTCGAGCCGGGCCCATTCCTCGTCCGCCGGCACCGGGTCGGCGCCGGGGCGGGTGGACTCGGCCCCGACATCGAGGATCGCCGCCCCCTCCTCCGCGATCTGCCGGCCGCGCGCGATCGCCTTCCGGGGCCGCTCGAACCGGCCCCCATCCGAGAACGAATCGGGCGTGACGTTCAGGATCCCCGCGATCACGGGCGACTCGAGAGCGATCTCCCGGTCGCCTGCCCGCCAGGTGCGCGCCGGCCCCGCCATCGAAGGCTAGGCGGGGGCCGGGGCGGGCTCGCCCCCCGCACCCTCCAGCGGACGCTCGCGCTGCGGCGCCGGCTCTACGACCGCCGGCCGCGGTGCCGGTGGGGCGGGTTCCGGGGCCGGGGCCGGCAGCTCCCTGCCCTCCTCGAGCAGCTTGATGTCTTCCGCATCGAGCGTCTCCCGATCCAGCAGCGCCTCCGCGATCGCTTCGAGCAGCGGCTGATTCGCTTCGAGGACGGCACCCGTGGCGGCGTACGACTCATCCAGGATGCGCTTGATCTCGCCGTCCACGAGTTCGGCCGTCTTCTCGCTGACCTCGCGGCGCTGGGAGAGGTCGCGGCCCAGAAAGACCTCCTGTTCCCGGTCCCCCACGGACATCGCGCCCACGGCCGGCGACATCCCGAATTGCGTGACCATGCGGCGCGCGAGATCCGTCGCGCGCTCGATGTCGTTGCCCGCGCCGGTCGTGATCTTGCTGTCGCCGAACATCATCTCTTCGGCCACGCGCCCGCCGAAGAGCATCTTGAGCTGACCCTCGAGCCATTCCTTCGTGTAGTTGTGCCGGTCTTCCTCGGGCAGCGAAGCCGTGATCCCGAGGGCCCGCCCGCGCGGGACGATCGTCACCTTGTGGAGCGGATCCAGGCCCGGGACGCGGAGGGCAACCACGGCGTGCCCCGCCTCGTGGTAGGCCGTGACGCGGCGCTCCTCCTCGGAGATCACCATGCTCCGGCGCTCGGTGCCGAGCATGACCTTGTCCTTGGCCCGCTCGAACTCCTCCATGTAGACGCGATCCTTGTCGTCCCGCGCCGCGATGAGCGCGGCCTCGTTCACGACGTTCTCGATATCCGCGCCCGAGAGTCCGGGGGTCCCCTTCGCCAGCACCGCGAGGTCGACATCGTCGGCCAGCGGGATGTCCTGCGTGTGCACCTGGAAGATTCCCTCACGCCCCTTGATATCGGGATTGTCGACGACGATCTGGCGGTCGAAGCGACCGGGGCGCAGGAGCGCGGGATCGAGCACGTCCGGCCGGTTCGTCGCCGCGAGGAGGATCACGCCTTCGTTCGATTCGAACCCGTCCATTTCCACGAGCAGCTGGTTCAGGGTCTGTTCGCGCTCGTCGTGCCCGCCTCCGAGGCCCGCCCCGCGGTGGCGTCCGACCGCATCGATCTCGTCGATGAAGATGATGCAGGGCGCCTGGGCCTTCCCCTGTTCGAAGAGATCGCGCACGCGGGATGCCCCCACGCCGACGAACATCTCCACGAAGTCGGAGCCGGACATCGAGAAGAACGGTCGGCCGGCCTCCCCGGCCACGGCTCTCGCGAGGAGCGTCTTGCCGGTCCCCGGCGGCCCGACGAGCAACGCGCCTTTCGGCAGGCGCCCGCCCAGCCGCGAGAACTTCCGCGGATCCTTCAGGAACTCGATGATCTCCTGCAGTTCGTCCTTCGCTTCATCGCATCCCGCGACATCGGCGAAGGTGATCTTCGGCGTGTCTCCGCTCAGGAGTCGGGCCTTCGACTTCCCGAAGCTGAACGCCCGCGATCCTCCGGCCTGCATCTGCCGGATGACGAAGAGCCAGAGCCCGATGATGAAGATCCAGGGAAGGATCGAGATGAACACGTTGAGCCAGTTGCTGCGCGCGGGGAGCGTCTCGATCGTGATGTCGGCCTCGAGCAGTTCGCTCATGAGGGCATCGCCGATCTCCCGCGTCGGGAGCAGAAGATGGAAGTTCCCGATTTCCGCCTCGTCGACGGCGATCGCGCTCCGGAGAGTGCCCTCCACCTCGCCGGTGCCGAGGCGCACCTGGATCGACTCGATGTTCCGCTGCTCGATCTGCTCTCGGAACTGCGTATAGCTCAGCGTCTCCCGGCCCTCCCTGGCGCCCCCCATGAACTGGAGGAGGGCGACGGGGATCAGAATCAACAGCGCCCAGAACGACGCCGTCCTGAGCCATCGGTGCATGCGCCCCGAAGGATCGCTGCCGTCCGGCTTCTGCGGCTGTTCTTGTCTCATTTTGATCTATTCCGACCTGTTCAAGCTCCGATGTCTCGCCTGCGGCCGTCTCGCGTACGGCTCATGTACGGGGACACGCGATGAACGGAAGGTGACGAAAATCCTCCCCATGATCCAATCCATACCCCACAAGGAACTCATTTGGTGCATCGAAGCCAACCCACCGCGGCTCCCACTCGAGACCCGGCGCGATGCGCTTGTGCAGGAGCGCGCAGATCTCGAGGGAAGCGGGACCGCGCTCGGCGATCCCGCCGCACAACTGGTTCAGCGTGGTGCCGCTGTCGACGATGTCCTCGACGATGATGATGTGCCGGCCGGCCATCGGGGCCCGCGGATCGTAGAGCAGTTCCACGCGGCCCGAACTCTTCGTGCCCGTGCCGTAGCTGGACGCGACGAGGAAGTCGACCTGCAGCGGGCGCCGGATCTGGCGGACCAGATCGCCGAGGAACACGAACGACCCCTTGAGCAGTCCCAGCAGCAGGATGTCGGCGTCCGGCGGGTAGGCGGCGGCGATCTCCGCTCCCATGCCGGCGACGCGGGCCGCGATCTCCGACGCGGAGTAGACGATGCGCCCGAGGGGCTCGCCTCCCGTGTACTCCGTGAACTCACGTTCCGCGGCTGTCATCGTGCCGGTGTCGGCGCTCTGTGAATCCAATGGCGAACCACGCTCCTCCAGAGTCGGCCGGTTCCACCGCCGCCCTGGAGTGTCCGGCCACCCACAGCACTCTCCGGTCGGCGTCCACGACGACCGGCACGCCCGTACGTTCCGAGGCCGGCACGCGGCGCTCCATCAGGAGCTTCGCGACCCTTCGCGATCCGGCCCGCGTGCGGATCCGGTCCCCGGGTTGCGGCCCCCGCACCCGGACCGGGAACCGGGCCCCGTCGACGGGGAGTGCGGTGGCCCAGCGTTCCGTGCCCTCCAGGGCGCCCCACCGCACCTCGTAGTCGCGCCCGCCCAGGCGGATCGGCTCCCGCCCGGCCTGGCGCGCCCGCGTGCGGTCGATATCGCACTCGCGGTCGGGCGGCGCCTCGCGCACGCACCGGACATGAATCCGGTCGAACTCCCGCTCGACCCGCAGACCTGCCGCGATGTCCACTCCGTGCCCGCTCTTCGCCGTGTCGATGAAGGAGGCGCCCGCGCGGGTTCCGCGCCGGGACACCCGGAAGCCCATGTCCCGGGCGACCCGCCGCAACATGCGCCCGCGAGCCGCCCGATCATACCCCAGCAGTACGGACCGGGCAATTTGCGCCCCGCCGGCGCTTCCCCCGTGTCCCGCGGCGGAGAGGAGCCGCCGGACGCGCGCTTCCAGCCCGCCCTCGGCCACGGCGGCATTCCGTCCGAGTTCCGCCAACTGCCGGCGGATGGTCGGCTCCCGGTCGGCCAGCGCCGGGAGCAGCCCGTGCCGCACGCGCGAGCGCCGGTAACGAGGATTCCGGTTCGCGGGGTCCCTCACCCACTCGCGACCCGTGGCCCGCAGATAGCCTCTCAGGTCCTCGCGCGCGAAGCCGAGCAGCGGACGCACGTAGGCGCCGCGGCGGGCGGGGATGCCGGCCAGGCCGCGAAAGCCGGGGCCGCGCAGGAGGTTCAGCAGCACGGTCTCCACGTGGTCATCGCGCTGATGCGCGAGGGCGACGCGATCCGCCCCGGCCCGACGCCGCGCCTCGGCAAGGAACGCATATCGGGCCGCCCGCCACTCCGCCGGGCCGCCCGTGAGTCCGGTCGCGCGGCCCACGTCGCACGGCACATCGGCGCGGCGGCAGAGTTCCGCGGCCCTCGCGGCGCATGCAGCGCTTTCAGGCTGGAGTCCGTGGTCGAAGTGGGCCGCGCTCAGCTTCAACGGCCAGGACTCGCTCAGCGCGCGGAGGAGATCGAGGAGGGCGAGCGAGTCCGATCCGCCGGAGAAGGCCACGACGACGCACGAGCCACGCGGCAGAAGCTCGGGAGCCGCCTGCAGCGCGCCCCGCAGGCGCGTCTCCATGCCGGCGCCCGCCACCGGCGGGGCGGCGGCGCCGGGCGTCAGGACTTTCCTGGCGGGGGGCGGTCGCGCCACGCCGCCGGGCCGCGGCGGAAGTCCAGTTCCTCGGCCACGGCGACGCCGAACTTCGGGCGCGCCGGCAACTCTCCGAACGCGATCTCCGATGGGGGGTCGGGAGAGGGGTCCGCGGAGGCGCGCCCGGAGCGGCCGAGCTTGCGCCCGTGCTCCCAGACGCGATCCCGCCCGGCTACGTACGCCCGCAGGGCGTCGGCGACAGCTTTCGATCCGTTCAAACCTCCATCACCTCCGCTTCCCTGCGCGTCAGCATCGCGTCGATCTTCTTCACGTAGTCGTCGGTATGCGTCTGGAGGTCGCCCATCGTGCGCCGGCAGATGTCCTCGCCGACCTCTCCGTCCCGCTGCATCTTCAGGAGCCGGTCGCGCGCTTCGTGTCTCGCGTGCCGGATCGACACCCGCCCCTCCTCCGCCATTCGATGGAGGACCTTGACGAGTTCGCGCCGGCGCTCCTCGGTCAGCGGCGGGATGGGCACCCGGACAACCGCGCCGTCCACCGAAGGGTTGAGCCCCAGATCGCCGCTCTGGATCGCGCGCGCCACGTCGCGGGCGATGTTCGGATCGTACGGCTGCACGAGGAGCATCGTCGGCTCGGGGGCACTGACGTTCGCCACCTGCCGCAACTGCACGATGGAGCCGTACGCCTCGACCCTCACGCCATCGAGAATCGCCGTCGTCGCCTTTCCCGTACGAACGGTGGCGAATTCCCGCGCGATCGCCTCGATCGCGCTTTCCATCGCCAGGACCGCATTCTCCAGCGTCTCCTCCGGCACCGTCCCCTCCGATCTTCGCGAATCCGTCGGGACCCGGACTGCTACGCGACGAGGGTCCCGATCCTCTCGCCTCGCAACGCTGCCAGGATTGCACCCGGGCGCTTGATGTTCAAGACGACGATGGGCAGCGAGTTGTCCTTGCACAGCGAGATCGCCGCCGCGTCCATGACGCCGAGTTCGCGGGTCATCACCTCGAGATAGCCGATCTCGTCGATAAGCGAGGCGTCCGGGTCGGTCTCCGGATCCGCCGTGTACACGCCATCGACCCGCGTCGCCTTCATGATCACGTCGGCTTCCATCTCGATCGCTCGGAGCACGGCCGCCGTATCGGTGGAAAAATACGGGTTCCCGGTACCTCCGGCGAAGATCACGACCCTTCTCTTCTCGAGATGGCGCAGCGCGCGGCGCCGGATGTAGGGCTCCGCGAGTTCCTCCATCCGGATGGCGGACATGACCCGCGTCTCCACTCCGGACTGTTCGAGCATGTCCTGGAGCGCCATCGCGTTGATCACGGTCGCGAGCATGCCCATGTAGTCCGCGCTCACCCGATCCATGCCGCGCGCGCTCGCCACCGTGCCGCGCATGATGTTGCCGCCGCCCACGACGAGCCCGAGGCTCACGCCGCTCTCGAAGACGCGACGGATTTCGTGCGTGAGTTCCTCGATGACGGGCGGGTCGATGCCGAACCCCCGGTTTCCGGCGAGCGATTCGCCGGAGAGCTTCACGAGGGCGCGGCGATACTTCAGGTCTCCCGCGCCCCCGGGAATCCGATCCGCGGAACTCAGCCGCCCACCTCGAAGCGGACGAACCGCCGAACCGCCAGATCCTCTCCCGCCTCGCGCAGCACGTCTCTCACCGTCCGGTCCGGATCCCGCACGTAGGCCTGCCACAGAAGCGCGTTGTCCTCATAGAACTTGCGCATGCGGCCCTCGACGATCTTTTCGGTGATCGAGGCCGGCTTGCCCTGCTCCAGCGCCTGTTCGGTCAGGAGCTTGCGCTCGCGTTCGACCTCTGCCTCCGGAATATCGTCCGGCGACACGCCCCGGGGGTTCGTGGCCGCGGCATGCATCGCGATCCCGCGGGCCGCCTCCGCCGCCGCGTCGCCCGAGTCCGAAACTTCCAGCAGCACGCCGATGCGATTCCCGAAGTGGACGTAGGACGCGAAGGCTCCGCACGCGCCGAGGTTGTAGCGCACGGCGCGTCCCACCTGGACGTTCTCTCCGACCTGGACCCGCAGTTCGTTGAGGCGGCTCTCGATCGCGCCTCCGCCCTCGAGCCGAAGCAGCGCATCGCCCCGCACGGTCTCGCCGTCCGGCACCGGGAGGTCGAAAAGCCGCTCCGCCAGATCCCGCGAGAAATCCTCGAACGCCTCGCTGCGCGCAACGAAGTCCGTTTCGCTCAGCACCTCGACCATCGAGGCGGACCCGTCACGCATCGCGATGCGGATCGTGCCCTCCGACACGGTGCGCGCCTCGCGCTTCGCCGCCTTCGCCGCGCCCGCCTTCCTGAGCAGGTCGATGGCCCGCTCCGTATCTCCCTCCGATTCGATGAGCGCGCGCTTGCAGTCCATCATCCCGGCGCCCGTCCGGTCGCGGAGAGCCTTCACCGCCCCGGCCGTGATCTGCGTCATGGTCTCCATGTCTCCTTCCCAAAAAAAAGGGCCACCGAAGTGGCCCCGTGCGGTCACTTCTCTTCCGACTCCACCTCTCCGACGACTGCCGCTTCGGCATCCTCCGATCCGGCATCCGCCGCGGGCTCCGGGTTTCCGGCCGCCTCGGCCTTCGCATCGCTCTCGGCCGCCTCGGCCTTCGCATCGCTCTCGGCCGCCTCGGCCTTCGCCTCGCTCCCGGCTGGCTCGGCGCCCCCGTCGGCGCTCTCTATCACGGCCGGGTGGTGCAGTCGCTGCGCGATGACCTCGGGACGCGGCTTCCGCCTCGGCCTCCGGCGGCGCGAACCGCCGGCTGCGTCGGCGACCCCGCCGGCGTCGCTCGAATACGTGTACGCCTGCGATTCGGCCTCTTCCCGTCCCGCCTCGGGAATCTCGCGCCGAGACGTCTCCACGACATCGGCGATCGAGCGCGTGATCAGGGAAACCGAGCGAATCGCGTCATCGTTGCCCGCGATGGCGATGGTCAGGAGGTCGGGATCCGCGTTCGTGTCCGCGATCGCGACGACCGGGATGCCGAGGCGGTTCGCCTCGCGCACCGCGATTTCCTCACGGGTCGAATCCACGACGAACACGAGCCCCGGCAGCCGCGACATCTCCTTGATGCCGGACAGATAGCGGTCGAGCTTCTGGCGCTCCCGCTCGAGGAGCAGGCGCTCCTTCTTCGTGTAGAATTCGAACGCCCCCTCCTCGACGCCCCGCTCGAGTTCCTTCAGGCGCGCGACGTTCTTCTTGATCGTCTGGAAGTTGGTGAGCATTCCGCCGAGCCAGCGTTCCGTGACGTAGAAGGAACCGCACCGCTCGGCCTCCCCTCGCACGACGCGGGCGAGTTGGGGCTTCGTGCAGACGAAGAGCACGGACTTGCCCCCGACGATCGTCTGGCGCACGAGTTCGTGAGCCCGTTCGAGCTCCCGCTGCGTCTTCTTGAGATTGATGAGGTAGATCCCGCCGCACTCGGCGAAGATGTATTTCCGCATCTTCGGGTTCCAGCGATGTGTCTGGTGACCGAAGTGTACGCCCGCCTTCAAGAGGTCCTGCAGCTCGACGCCCATGCGTTCGGCTATCCGCCTTCCGCTATCGTTTGGAGAACTGGAAGCGCTTGCGCGCCTTGGGACGACCCGGCTTCTTCCGCTCGACGATGCGGGCATCGCGGGTCAGCATGCCGTGAGACCGCAACGTCCGGCGTCGGTCTTCATCCATCGCGAGGAGGGCGCGCGCGATGCCCAGGCGCGTGGCCTCCGCCTGGCCGGTGATTCCTCCCCCGCGCACGCGGACGGCGATGTCGTACGACGCTCGCGCCCCGGTGACGTCGAGGGGCGCCGCGACGAGCGAACGGTGTCGCGGGATCGTGAAATACTCTTCGAACGCCCGGCCGTTCACGTTCACGACGCCCACGCCACGCTTCATCGTGATGCGGGACACCGACTTCTTCCGGCGTCCGACCGACTGGACCTGTTCTGTTTCCGCCAACTCTCTTCTCCCTGGCAGTCCCTGTACTCTGTCGCTATTCCGGTCGCTATTCCGCGATCGTGTCGAAGGGGCGGGGGTGCTGAGGCGCGTGCGGATGCTCCGGCCCCGCGTACACTCTCAACTTTCCGAGCATCTGCCGGCCGAGCGTGTTTTTCGGCAGCATGCCCTTCACGGCCAGCTTGATCACCCGGTCGGGATGCCGGTCGAGCAGGCGCCGGAAGGGGATGAAGCGCTCTCCGCCCATGTAGCCCGAATGTCGGAAATATTCCTTCTGATCCGCCTTGTTCCCGGTCAGCCGCACGCGCTCCGCGTTCACCACGACGACGTAGTCGCCGGTGTCGAGGTGCGTGCTGTAGATCGGCTTGTGCTTTCCGCGAAGGACGGTCGCGATCCTCGTCGCGAGACGGCCGAGAACCTGATCCGCGGCGTCGACCACGTACCAGTCCCGTTCGATCTCCCCCGCCTTCACCGAGTACGTCTTCATTCGTTCTGCCCACCTCAAAAAAACCGCCCGGCGGGACGGATGCCGAGCGCGTGAAAATGATAGCCCGTGAAGCTATTCAGAGCCTCGCATGAAGTCAATCGCGAATGGAGACCGCAAACGGAGACGCAGCTCCGCGAACGGGACGGCGGGGCGACCGGGCGCCGCGCGAGGCGCTTCCGGCCCCGGGCGCGCCGTCGTTGACGAAGCGCACGAGCCCGGTCCGTTCGGCGCCCGCGCGCAGCCGCGAAAGCCCTCGCTCCTTGAGTTGGCGGGTCCGCTCGCGCGACAGGTCGAGGGCCGCCGAGATCTCGGCCGGCGTCTGGGGCCTCTCGTAACCCACGCCGAAGTAGCGGCGCACGACCTCCGATTCGAGCGGCGGGAGGTCGGCCAGACTCGCCTCGATGGCGTCGCTGAGCCGCTCGCGAATGAGCCCGGCTCCGGGCTCGGGCGCCTGTTCGTCGGGCAGGAGTTCCTCGAAGGTGCAGGCGCCCCCCGGGGCCATCTCGTCGAGGGAAAAGCGGTGCGCGGCGGGTTCGCCCGGGAGCCGATGATCGCCGTGGTCGGCGATGGCCTGCGTCATGGCGCGCCGCACCCAGTAGTGTGCGTAGCTGATGAAACGGACGCCGCGCTCCGGATCGAAGCGATCCGCGGCGCGCACGAGCCCCACGTTCCCCTCGTTCACGAGGTCGACCAGGGGGACGCCACGGCCGCGGTAGCCGCGCGCGACGGATACGACGAAGCGGAGATTCGCGCTGACGAGCCGCACGCGCGCCGCCTGGTCGCCAGCCCGACTCCGCCGCGCCAGTTCCGCTTCGGCTTCCGCGTCGAGCAGGCTCTCGCGACCGATGTCCGCGAGGTAGCGTTCGAATATCCGGACCATCCCGGGTCGACCTCAGTCGACGCCGCGCAGAATCCGGCCCCAGCGAATCTCGGTGAGCCAGGCCCAGGGGCCCTGCGGCTCGCGGGCGTACGAATAGTACACCAGAAAAGGTCTCCCCCGGATCGCATCCCGGGGCACGAAGCCCCAGTAGCGGGAATCCTCGGAGTTCGACCGGTTGTCGCCCATGACGAAGTAGCTGTCCCCCGGCACGACGAGCGGCCCCCAGTTGTTTCGCGTCGTCACCGTCCCGGAGCGGCGCGCGGCATCGGTCAGGAACCGGCGCTGCCACGAGAACTTCGGGCTCGGCGCGTCGGGGAAGTTCGACGCGGCTTTCACGTAGGGTTCCTCGAACGGAACCCCGTTCACGAAGAGCGTCGCGCGCCGCATGCGCAGCGTATCTCCCGGCATACCGACGATCCGCTTCACGTAGTTCGTGCGCGGGGGCTGTTCGGCGGACTCCGGAGGCTCGAACACGATGACGTCGCCGCGGGCCGGCTCGCCAAAGGCGGGCAGCTCGAGGTCCGTACCGGGGATTTCGGCCCCGTACACCATCTTGTTGACGAGCAGGAAGTCGCCGATCAGAAGCGTGTTCTCCATCGAGGCGGTCGGGATCTGGAAGGCCTCGACGACGAAGGTCCGGATGAAGAGAAACAGGACGAGGGCAACGAAAATCGACTTCGTCCACTCCCACATCCACCGGCCGACGGACGCGTCGCGACCCCGTCGCGCCCTGACCGTGGGCGCGCGAAACCTGCGGACGGTTTTTTCAGTCGGTCGTTTCTCCATCCCACCCTCCCTGTTCCACAAGCCGGCGATTGGCCCTCACCACACCAAGATGCACGGCGGACCTCAACGGGGTCTCACCGTCCGGCTTCACCAGTCGACGTCGATCTGCGCGCGCTGCAGCGTGCCGCTGTAATCGACGTACGCCACCTTCGTTTCCGTGTAGAACTCGTAGACTTCCCACCCCCCTTCACGGTGTCCGTTGCCCGTGTTTTTGACACCGCCGAAGGGAAGGTGCGCCTCCGCGCCGATGGTGGGCGCGTTCACGTAGGTGATCCCGTTGTCGAGTTCCTCCACGGCGCGGAAGGATGCGGTCACATCCCGCGTGTAGATCGACGACGAGAGCCCGTATGGAACTTCGTTGTTGATATCGAAGGCTTCCTCGATCGTGTCGAAGCGGATCACGGAGAGGACCGGCCCGAAAATCTCCTCGCGCGCGGCCCGGTGCGCCCGGTCGACACCCGCGAGGACCGTCGGCTCGAAGAACCAGCCATCGGCGAGGCCGCTCTCCGCCGGCCGTCCGCCTCCCGTCGCCACCGTCGCCCCCTCCTCGCGGGCGATCGCGATGTAGCGTTCGCACTTCTCGCGGGCGGTCTCGTGGATGAGCGGACCCACATCGACGCCGGCCTCCTGCCCGTCGCCGAGCCGGAGGGAGCGCGCTTCGTAGCAGAGCCTCTCCACGAACTCGTCGTGGACCTCGCTCTGCACGAGGAGTCGGCTCGTCGCCGTGCAGCGCTGCCCCGTCGTGCCGAAGGCGCCCCACAGCACCCCCTCGAGGGCGAGGTCGAGGTCCGCGTCCGCCATGACGATCTGGGCGTTCTTGCCGCCCATCTCGAGGGAGAGACGCTTGTGCATCCGCCCCGCGACCTCGCCGATCCGGCTGCCCGTCTCGGTGGATCCGGTGAAGGAGAGGCCGGGGACGCCGGGGTGTTCGACGATGGCGCGCCCGATCGTCTCGCCGCGGCCGTGCAGCAACTGCACGCACTCCGGCGGCAGGCCGGCCTCGAGCAGGATCTCCACGAACCGATGCGCGCTGTGGGGCACATCCTCCGAAGGCTTGTAGATGATGCTGTTCCCGCAGAGCAGCGCGGGGAAGATCTTCCAGCTCGGGACCGCAACCGGGAAGTTGAAGGGGGTGATGATCCCGAACACGCCGATGGGACGCCGGAACGACATCGCCCACTTGCTGCGCAGCTCGGAGGGCGCCGTGCGTCCGAACAGGCGCCGGCCCTCCACCGCCGCGTAGTAGGCCGTGTCGATGGCCTCCTGGACATCGCCGCGCGTCTCGTCGAGCACCTTCCCCATCTCGCGCGTCGCCGTGCGCGCAAGGTCCTCCTTGTGCCGCGTGAGCAGGTCCCCCGCCGTCTTCAACACCAGGCCTCGCTCCGGGGCCGGCGTCCTGGACCAACGCTCGAAGCCGCGCTGGGCAGAGGCCACGGCCGCGTCCAGCTCCGACGCGCCCGTGTCCGGAAAGAGGCCGATGAGGTCCGTCGTGCGCGCCGGGTTCCGGTTCTCGATGTAGTCGCCGGTGGCAGGCGCGGTCCACTCGCCCGCGATGTAGTTGAGGAACTTCTCAGCCATGGCCGGAGGAACTCCGTTCCTGGATTAGCGATCCATGAGGAGGACGACCTCCTCGTTTTCCACCCGGACGTCCACGACGGTCTCGGGGATGTCGAAGAGCACGGTTCGTCCGTCCGCACGCAACCCCATCTGCTGCGCGGCCATGCCGAACATCATCGGGGGCACCGGGAGGATGCCCGCCTGGAGACTCACGAGGTGGAGGCGTCCCTCGCCACTCTCCCCGACCTGCGGGAACACCTCGCCGGCAACCCGGGCGGAATCCCCGAGCGTCCTCGCCAGGCTCGCCGCCATGTCCGCGTCGATCGGGAGTTGCGTGAAGTCGAGCACGATGGAAAAGGCAACGGTCGAGTCGCGCAGTTCGACGGCGGGCTCGCCGACGCCGGCCGGCAGTCGGGAGGCCAGCCGGTAGCGGACGTAGCTCTGGAGTTCCGTCTCGGTGAACCGCGTCTCGGCCGCCCCGCCGCCGGCCGCCAACTCCTGCAGAGCCGTTTCCACCTGCGCCGCCGCCTCGGGACCGAATTCGGGCGTGGATTCGACGACGACGATCTCGTCCGCGCCCACATTCGCGAGCCACGCTTCGATGTCTCCGCGGAAAATCCAGCCCACGATCAGCAGAATCAGAATGAAGATGAGAAAGCCCAGACCCTTGAAGAGCTTCCGGAAGATACCCATGTCGACCGCCTCCGACCGGAATCGGGGAAAGAGGTAAAGCTAGTGCTGTGCCCGGCGGACGTCATCGGCGCCGCCCGCCAGCCGGCACGCTGCGACCTCCGTGTGCCGCGCGCCGCGGGGGAGAAGTTCGCTCCGCATCAGTGACACGCGCCGAACGTCCACCGTGGCCTCGAAGCGGACACGCGCGATGGCGCCCGCCAAACCTACGGGCGGCGGGGGGCGGCGGATTCGTCCCACCGTCACGTGCGGGCGGAAGCGGCGCGGGTCGGGGGCGACGCCGGCGCGGACCACCGCTTCCTCCACGGAGCGCTGCAGCGCGGCGAGGGCGGGCGTCTCCTCGACACCGACCCAGAGGACGCGCGCGCGCCGGTGGGAGGGAAAGACGCCGGCAGCGCGCAGCCGGACCGGGAAGCCCGGCAGCTCCGCGGTGGCGGCGGCAATCTCCCGCGCGAGCGGCGCCTCGAGGCCGCGGTCGACCTCCCCGATGAAGCGCAGCGTGAGGTGCAGTTGCTCCGCGCGCACCGGCCGCACGCCCTCCAGCGCCCGCAGGGGCCCGGTCGCGCGCGTGAGATCCGCGCGGATCGCGGCGGGGAGCAGGACGGCCGCGAAGAGCCTCGACCGGACGTCCGGGGAGACATATCCTGCGCCTGCCATGATCCTCCTCATCGACAACTACGATTCGTTCGCATTCAACCTCGCGCGGTACCTGGAGGAACTTGGGGAGACGGTGCGGGTGCGGCGCAACGATGACGTCGACCCGGGGAAGCTGAGGGACGAAGGCTTGTCCCACATCGTCATCTCGCCCGGTCCCTGTACCCCCGCCGAAGCCGGAGCTTCCGTCGAGACGATCCGGACGGTGGGCGCGGAGATCCCGATTCTGGGCGTCTGTCTCGGACACCAATGTATCGCGGCGGCGACCGGGGGACGCGTCGTCCGGGCCGCGCGTCCGATGCACGGCCGCCTGTCGGCGATCCGGCACGAGGGGCGCGGGCTGTTCGCGGGCCTGCCCTCGCCGCTCGAGGTCACGCGCTACCATTCGCTGGTCGTGGATCCCGGCGAACCGGGGGCCGGCCTCCGGGTCACGGCCCGCACGGACGAGGGCGAAGTCATGGCGCTCGAGCACGAGTCGTGGCCCCTGTGGGGCGTGCAGTTCCACCCGGAAGCCGTGCTCACGGCCGGGGGACGCCGCCTGCTCGGGAACTTCCTCGCGCTCGGAAGGGGGGACGTCCCCGCCGCCGAGCCCGTGGAAGCCGGCCGCTGCCCCGAACTCCCGGCCGACGCGCTGTCCTGACCGGGTTGGCGGGGGGACCCGCTCCAGTGTGGCTAATGTGGGCTGCGGAAACGGATCGCTTCGGCGACGTGGTCGTCGGATACGGGGCCCCGTCCCTCGAGGTCCGCGATGGTCCGGGCGACGCGAAGCGCGCGGTGGTAGCCGCGGGCCGTGAGGCCGAGATGCGTCACGGCCTTCCTCAGGAGCGAGCGGCCGCCGCGGTCGATTCGGCACGCCTCCTCGAGACGGGCGGGCGGGATCCGCGCATTCGTCGTGCCGTGGCGGCGGGCGGCGCCGGCGCGGGCGCTCGACACGCGGGCCCGCACCACCGCGCTCGTCTCGCCGGGCGCCGCGTCCGCGAGTTGCTCCCAGCGTACGGCGGGGACGTCGACGAGCATGTCGATCCGGTCGATGAGCGGTCCGCTGACCCGGCGGCGGTAGCGCAGCACGGTTTCCTCGGGACAGCGGCACCGGCCCGGCACGCCGAGGAAGCCGCACGGGCAGGGGTTCATCGCGGCCACGAGCGTGAACTCGGCGGGGAAGCAGGCGGACCCGGCCGCGCGGACGATCCGCACCTGCCCTTCCTCGATCGGCTGGCGCAGCGCCTCAAGCGTGCGGCGCCCGAACTCCGGGAGTTCGTCGAGGAAGAGCACGCCGTGATGCGCGAGCGATGCCTCGCCCGGCCGCGGACGGCTCCCCCCGCCGATGAGCCCGGCCTCGCTGACGGAATGGTGCGGCGCGCGGAAGGGTCGGGCGCGCTTGAGTCCGGAACCATCGGCCATGAGGCCGGCGACGCTGTGGATCACCGTCACGTCCACCGCCTCCCTGACGTCGAGGACGGGGAGGAGACCGGGGAGGCAGCGCGCGAGACTCGTCTTGCCCGAACCCGGGCAGCCTGAAAGGAGGAGGTTGTGCCCGCCGGCGGCGGCGATCTCCAGCGCCCGCTTGGCGGCCGGCTGCCCCTTGACGGCGGACAGGTCGAACCCGTCGTCGTCCGGCCCGCGACCGTCCGTCGTGCCACCGGCGGGAGACACGAGAGCCATGGGTGCGCGCAACTGGACCTTGCCCTTCAGGGCGGCGAGGATGTGGGTCAGCGACTCCGAACCGCCCACGGCGATCCCTTCCGCCGCCGACGCCTCCCGCAGATTCGCGGTGGGCAGGAGGAGGCGCGCGACCTGCGGGTGCGCGGCCGCGAAGAGGGCGATCGGAAGGGCGCCCCGGATGGAGCGCAGGGAGCCGTCGAGCCCGAGTTCGCCCACCGCCAGCGTCCCGTCGAGCGCATCCTGAGGGAGATCCCCCTTCGCGCACAGAATCCCGAGCATGATCGGCAGGTCGAGCGCGGCCCCGGTCTTGGGAAGGTCCGCCGGCGCCAGGTTCACCGTGATGCGCAGCCCGGGAACGTGAAGGCCCAGTTGCGCCGCGGCGGCCCGGATTCGCTCGCGGCCCTCGCGCACCGCGCTCTGCGCGAGACCGACGATCTGCATCATCGGCGTCCCGTAGATCAGCGACACCTCGACGCTCACCGGGCGCACGTCGATTCCCGTTACCGCCGCCGACATCACCGAGGCCGACCCCATCCACTTCGGCATTCTTCGTCGCTCCCCTCCGCGCAGCCTTGTAACTTCACCCTGAGGTCATGATCGGCGCCGGTCTCAACCGGTTCTCAAACAGGCCGGGAACGAGCGCAGGAACGAGGGAAGGAACGAGGGAAGTGTGGCGAAGAGCGTGAGATTGTCGTGCGGCGGCGCCAGCCGTCCGTGGCAAGACCCGGCGTCACCGCCGAGAGCGGTGAGGCTGCTGGGAGTGCTGCTGCTGAGCCCGCTGCTCGCGGGCCTCCTGGCCTCCCAGCCGCTGAGCGCGCAGGAACTGGACTCCGGCCACCTCTACCTGCGCGAAGAGGGGCGCCGGGTTGGGACGGAACGCTTCCGGATCTGGCGGACCGGATCCACGGTGAACGCCGCCGCGAGCGTCGAGATGGTGCAGCGGACCGCCTGGCTGGTGCGGCTCCAGATGGATCCCGACCTGCTACCGATGAAATACGAGATTCGCGACGGGGTATCGGCTCTCGTGAGCGGAGAGCGCTTCCCCGACCGGGTCCGCTTCCACTTCGCGACGCCGGAGGGCGAGCGCTGGAAGCAGTACCCGGTCCAGGATGCGGCCGCGATCGTCGAGCCGGGGGTCGCCCATCACTATCTCGTGCTCGTGCGTGCGCTCAGGGAAGCGCCGGACGGACGGTTGAAGGCGATCCTGCCCCTCGACGGCCGGACCGTGACCGTCCGCCTCGCCGGGCGGACGGAGGAGAGCGTTTCGCTCGGCGAGGAGTCGGTGGACGCGACTCGCTACGACGTGGACATGGAAGGCGCCCTGCACCGGGTATGGCTAGACGCGGAAGACCGGCTGCTCCGCGTCCTGGACGCCGACGGCCGCGAGGCCCTGCGCGCCCCCGCCGGGGGCTGAGACAGACTGGAGGAGAAGATGGAACACCATCCGGAATCGTCCGAGGCATCGGTGGAGGAGCACGGGATCCCCTCCCTGCCCGTGCGCATCGTGCAGGTCTTTGTCTCGCCGGCGAAGCTGTTCGACGCCCTCCGCCAGCGGCCCGCGTGGATGGGCGCCGTTCTGGGGCTCATCGGCCTCAGCATCGCACTGCAGTTGCTGATGCCGGTCGTCGTCCCCGAAGAGATTCGGCGGGCGGCCACGGAAGCCCAGTTCGAGAGATTCGTGCAGGATCCGGCGGCCTTGGAGCAGCAGGTCGACGCCGTCATGTCGCAGGGACCGGTCGGCGGCATCGTGACCGTGATCATTGCCACTCCCATCGTACTCTCGATCATAGCCGGACTCCTCCTCATCGCGTTCAACGTCATCCTGGGGGGCGAAGCCAGTTTCAAGCAGCTGCTAAGCGCCGCGGCGCACGCCATGTACATCGGCACGGTGGGAGGCATCGTCTCCATCGGCTTGATGGCGGTCGGTGCCGAGATCGTGACCCTCACGCCCGGTCTCTTCCTGCCCGAGATGGAGGGGTTCATCGGCAGGTTCCTAAACGGAATCAACGTCTTCTCTGTTTGGACGTGCGGGGTGCTCGGGGTGGCGGTGAGCCGCTTCTATCCGGGCCGGTCCGTGGCGGCGGGCACGACGTACCTGCTTGTGCTCTACCTCATCTTCGTGGCGGCGATCGCGATGGTCGCAGGTCTTTTCGGCGGTTTGGCCGGCTAGCGGTGAAACCGCGCGCGCGGCAGCGACGTACCCGTGACGTATCGATGATGCACCCCCGGGCGCGGGCGATGCGGTTGCCCGGACCGCCCGCCGAGTCTCGAAATAAAGGTCGTTGTACAGGATGAAGAAAGCGATCATCGCGGTCGTCGTCGTTGGACTTCTCGCGACCATGGGATTTCTCGCCACGCAGCGGCAAGGGCGTGGCGCCGTCGAAGTCCGCGTGGAGGCCGTCGGGTTGCGGGATCTGATCGACGACGTCTCCGCGACGGGCCACATCGAGCCCAAGACGCAGGTTCAGATTACGACGGATGTCGCCGGGAGGATCATCGAACTCCCGGTGGAAGAGGGCCAGGACGTGGAGGAGGGGGCCCTCCTGCTCCAGATCGATCCGGCGCTGTTCCGGGCCGCCGTGCAGCGGGCCGAGGCCGCGCTGGCGCAGGCGCGCGCCAGCCAGGCTCAGCAGGATGCGGCCTACCAGCAGGCTCAGCGGGACGCGGACCGCATGACGGCGCTCCAGGCGCGCGGGACGGACTTCGTGACCGACGCCGAGGTTGAACAGGCGGTGACGAACGCCGATGTCCAGTCGCGCCTTCTCGAAGCCGCGGAGTACCAGGTCGAACAGGCCGAGGCGAATCTCGCGCAGGAGCGCGACCGGCTCGGGAAGACCACGATCCGGGCGCCGATGTCGGGCCGGATCACGCGGCTCAACGTCGAACGCGGCGAGACCGCGATCGTCGGGACGATGAACAACCCGGGGACCGTGCTGCTGACGGTCGCGGACCTCTCTGTCATGGAGGCCGTGATCGAGGTGGACGAGACGGACGTGCCCGATATCTCCATCGGCGATTCCGCCTACGTCGAGATCGACGCTTTTCCGAACCGGCGTTTCGTGGGGACCGTCACCGAGATCGGCAACAGCTCGATCGTCCCGTTGAATCCGGCCACGTCCGGCGGTTCGGCCCAGGCGATCGACTTCGAGGTCAAGATCGAACTGCGCGCGCCTCCCGAAGGGATCAGGCCGGACCTGTCGGCCACGGCCGACGTGATCACGGCCACCCGCGACGGCGTAGCCAGCATCCCCATCACGGCGCTCACGCTGATGGATGCGGATGAGTACGAGGAGATCCCGAACGAGAATCTGCCCAGCGCGCCGAGCTCCGACGCGGCGCGGGACATCGAGGGCGTCTTCGTCGTGGAGGGCGACATGGTCCGCTTCCGGCCGGTGCAGATCGGTATCGCCGGCGAGAACTACTTCGAGGTCGTGTCCGGGATCGAAGTCGGCACGACTGTCGTTTCCGGCTCGTTCCAGGCGATCCGCGAACTCAGCGACGGAAGCCGGATCCGGATCGACGGGCCGGCCCCCGGGGCCGCCGCCAACCGCGAAGACGGTAGCGGAGGGAGCGACGCCGCGGTCAACGGGGAGAATGGACGATGAGCGGAAACGGACATATGGAGTCGATCATCGTCACCCGCGATCTCCGGAAGGAGTACGTGATGGGCACGGAGACGGTGCACGCGCTGGCGGGCGTGGACATCGAAATCCTCCGGAACCAGTACGTGTCGATCATGGGGCCTTCGGGCTCGGGCAAGTCGACGCTCATGAACATGATCGGCTGCCTCGACTCCCCGACGAGCGGGGAGTACGTCCTCAACGGGCAGGCGGTCCAGGATCTGAGCGACGACAACCTGGCCCGGATTCGAAACCGGGAGATCGGTTTCGTGTTCCAGACGTTCAACCTCCTGCCGAGGGCGACGGCGCTGCACAACGTGGAACTGCCGCTCATCTACGCGGGAGTGTCGAGCCGGGACCGGCAGCAGCGGGCGGCGCAGGCGCTCGAGATCGTTCAGCTGGCCGACCGGATGGACCACAAGCCGAACGAACTTTCCGGCGGTCAGCGCCAGCGCGTGGCCATTGCGAGGGCTCTCGTCAACGACCCCTCGATCCTCCTCGCGGACGAGCCGACGGGCAACCTCGACTCCTCGACCTCCGAGGAGATCATGGATGTCTTCGACACGCTCCACGAGAACGGGCAGACCATCATCATGGTCACGCACGAGTACGACATCGCGGCCCGCTCCCAGCGCGTGATCACGCTCGTCGACGGCAAGGTCGAGGCGCAGATGTCGGTGGACTACTACCTCGCGCGCGGCCTCAAGCAGCCCACGGCAGCTCCGGTCGCGGCGGACCCGCCCGCGAGCCCGCAGCCCGAGCCCGCACGCGCTCCCGAGCCGGCGCCCGCGCCCGAGCCGGAGACCGCGCCCGAGCCGACACCGCCCCGCGAGACCGCTCCTTCACCATCCCCGGAGATCGCTCCAACGGCGCCGCCTCCGACGGCCACCCCGGTGGACCCTGCGCCAGCCGAGGCCACCCCTCCAGCTCCGGGAACTCCGCGTCCCATCTCGAACCCGTGGGCGCCCCCGACCACACCGCCCATGGATGGTGGCCGCTAGCGGCCGCGCGACTCCCCGCCGATGAGATTCTGGGAGGGCATTCGCCTGTCGCTGCAGCAGGTCCGGGCGCAGAAACTGAAGTCGTTCTTCGCGCTCCTCGGCATCAGCATCGGAATCACCTTCCTCATCGCCGTGATCGCGATCGTCGAAGGCGTGAACAGCTACGTTCGGGACGACTTCGCGGGTTCCCTCTTCGGCGTGAACACGTTCTCCGTCGTGCGGCGGCCGCAGATTCAGACCGGGGAGATCGACGAAGCGGAGCGTCGGCGGTGGCGGAGCAATCCCGAACTGACCATGCGCGACGTGGAGGTCGTGCAGGACGCGGCGCCGAACGCCCGTTACCTCGCGTACTACGCCAATTCGTTCGCCGGATCGGTGCGCTACGGTCAGTACGAGCGGCGCAACGTGCGCATCATCGGAGGCTCGCCGGAGTATGGGGCGGTCCAGGGGTGGAACGTGGAGGAGGGCCGCGGGCTCACCCCCATCGACGACAATCAGGCGCTCGCGGTCGCCGTCATCGGGTCCCAGATCGCCGAGCGGCTCTTTCCCACGACCTCGCCCATCGACAAGCGCATCCGGGCGGGAGGACATCGCTTCCGGGTCATCGGCGTCCTGGAGCGCCAGGGCGGTTTGGCCGGGAATTTCCGCGACGCCGCCATCCTCATCCCGTTCGAGACGTTTCAGCGCACGGTGACGAGCCGGCGGCTCGAGGTCGACGGCATCACCGTGAAGGTCAACTCGGCCGAGGAACTGGAACCGGCCATGGCCGAAGTCGAGGGGGCGATGCGCACCTCCCGCCGGCTGCGGCCGTCCCAGCCCAACAACTTCGGCATCGACACGTCGAGCGCCGTGCTCGACGTATGGGCGACCGTAAACCGGATCCTCATGACCGCCCTCCCCGGCCTGGTCGGGATCTCGCTCGTGGTCGGGGGGATCGTGATCATGAACATCATGCTGCTCTCGGTCACGGACCGGACGCGCGAGATCGGACTCCGCAAGTCCCTCGGGGCGCGGCGGCGGGACGTTCTGTTCCAGTTCCTGACCGAAGCCTCCACGCTCTCGATCGCGGGGGCGGCGCTCGGCATCGGGACCGGATTCGGGCTGGCGTTCCTCGTCGAGAGGATCTGGTCGCTCCCGGCCGCGGTCTCGGTCCCGGCAATGATCGTTTCGCTCGTGCTCGGGCTGGGCGTCGGTATCGCCTCTGGACTCTATCCCGCGTACCGGGCGGCGCGGCTGGACCCGATCGAAGCCCTGAGGTTCGAGTGAACGACGCCGGGATGATACCGCGATGAAGGCGTCGCGCCGGGGCGGCATGGGCTTCGTTACGACGGTCACGGAGGGGATCGCCGTCGCCTTCGACTCGCTCAGCGCGAACAAGGTGCGGAGCAGCCTCACGATTCTCGGCGTGACGATCGGCGTGCTCGTGGTCATGGTGATGGCCGCGATGATCACGGGGATCAACCGGAGCTTCTCGGAG
Organism: Candidatus Palauibacter rhopaloidicola; assembly: GCA_026914155.1. Taxonomy (GTDB): domain Bacteria; phylum Gemmatimonadota; class Gemmatimonadetes; order Palauibacterales; family Palauibacteraceae; genus Palauibacter; species Palauibacter rhopaloidicola. The sequence continues at coordinate 47,764 of JAPPGH010000063.1, forward strand.
TTGGTCGCCCCGAACGGGATGACGACGTTCAACATCGTGCATTTCGACTTCTCGACGATCGACTTCACCGCCGGTCCGCTCGACGATGCAGAGAACGATTTCTTCAGAAATCCGCCACTGCAAGCGGAGTGGGCGAAGGAAATCGCGCGGATTCCGGAGATCCGCAGCGCGGCGGCGGTCGTAGACCTCGCGGGGTCGGGCTACGAAGCGAGCGTGGGATCCGAGCGCGTCGAGATTTCGCTCTATGGCGTCGACGCCGACTACCTGGAGATTTCGAGCGGCGACATCATCTCCGGCCGCTGGTTCACGCAGCTCGAGGCGGATCGGCGCGCCGCGGTCGTGGTCATCGACTCGGCCACGGCGGTGGGATTGTTCGGGAGCCGGGATCCGCTCGGTCGCGACATTCGGATCTCCCGGCGCAGCGAAGGATCCAGACTTCGGGTGATCGGCGTTTACCGCCCGCCGGCCAACCTCTTCGCGGGCCTGGCGACGCACTACGTGTGGCTCCCCTTCGCGACGGCGGACAAGGTGCTGCGGGTGTGGGACCGCCAGATCGCCCTCACGGTGCGACCGGAAGCCGAAGCAGATCTCGAGACGGCGCTGGATGCGACCCGCGCGCGCATGCGGCAACTGCGCGGATTGAAGCCGGGCGAGGAAGATGATTTCGCGTTCATGACCTCCGACCAGATCCTGAGTCTGTGGGGGCAGCTGACGGGCGTCCTGTTCGCGGCCATGGTGGGTCTGTCGAGCATCGGGCTGCTCGTCGGGGGCGTCGGCGTCATCGGGATCATGATGATCTCCGTTACGGAACGGACCCGCGAGATCGGGCTGCGGAAGGCGATGGGGAGCCGGCGGCGGGACATCATGTGGCAGTTCCTCGTCGAGGCCGCCACGCTCACCCTGCTCGGCGGCGCGACGGGGATGCTGATCGGCGGCCTGCTCGTGTGGGGCGTGAACCAGTGGACGCCCCTGCCCGCGGTCGTCCCGCTGTGGTCGGTGGCGGCCGCGTTGCTGGCGTCGATCCTCACGGGAGTGGGATTCGGGCTCTACCCGGCTTCGCGGGCCGCGTCGCTCGACCCGATCGAAGCGCTGCGTCACGAGTAGGACATGAGCACGCGCCCGGGCGGTGGAATGGGCTTCGTTTCGACGGTCGCCGAAGGGATCGCCGTCGCTTTCGATTCGATCGGGGCCAACAAGATCCGCAGCGGCCTGACAATTCTCGGCGTGACGATCGGGGTGCTCGTCGTGATGGTCATGGCGGCGGTCATCACCGGCATCAACGGCAGCTTCTCGGAACTCATGTCGCCGCGTGGGATCACGACGTTCTGGGTAGCTCACTTCGACTTCACGTCCACAACCCTGTCGGGTCCGCTGGACGAAGATGAGCCCGACTTTCTCAAGAACGAACCGCTCGATCCGGATTGGGCCATGGAGCTCGGCCGCTTACCCGGGATCCAGAGCGCCGCCGCATTCGTGGACCTGAGTCAGGAGAGCTACGAGGCAAGTGTCAGGGGTGACCGGGTCGAGATCTCCCTGCTGGGCGCGGGCGCCGATTATCTGGAGATCGACGGCGGGGACATCATCGCCGGCCGCTGGTTCACGCAGGCGGAGGCCGAGCGGCGGGCGCAGGTGACGGTCATCGATTCGGCCACCGCGGTCGATCTCTTCGGGAACCGCAACCCGCTCGACCGGGAGGTTCGGATCGGGCGGGGCAACGAGGCCGCGGTCTTCCGGGTCATCGGCATCTACCGGGTGGCGCCCAACCTCTTCGCCGGTCTGGCGACGCACTGGGTGTGGGTGCCGTTCGCGACAGCCGACAAAGTGCTGCGCGTGTGGGATCGCATGATCAGCTTCGTGGTCCGGCCGGAGCCCGAGACGGAACTGCAGTTGGCGATCGATGCGACGCACGCGCGCATGCGCCAGCTCCGCAACCTGAAGCCGGGCGAGGAGGACGACTTCGCGATCATGACCGAAGACCAGATGCTCGAGTTGTGGGCACAGCTTACGGGGGTTCTGTTCGCCGCCATGGTCGGCCTCTCGAGCATCGGGCTCATGGTGGGGGGTGTCGGCGTGATCGGGATCATGATGATCTCCGTGACGGAAAGAACGCGGGAGATTGGGCTGCGGAAGGCGATGGGCGGGCGGCGGCGAGACATCATGTGGCAGTTTCTGGTCGAGGCGGCCACGCTCACGCTGCTCGGTGGAGCCACCGGGATGCTGATGGGCGGTGCGATCGTGTGGGCGGTGAACCAGTTGACGCCGCTGCCGGCGGTCGTGCCGCTGTGGTCGATCCTGGCCGCCCTTGCGGCGTCCGTGCTGACGGGGATCGGTTTCGGGCTCTACCCGGCCTCCCGGGCCGCGGGGTTGGACCCCATCGACGCGCTGCGCTACGAGTAGGCGGCTGAAAGCGAGCGATTGACCGCCCGATGACCGAAACACCGCTGGACATCCTCGCGGTAGCGGCACATCCCGACGACGCGGAACTCACCTGCGGCGGGACGCTGGCCCGCGCCGCGGAGCAGGGGTACCGGACGGGGATCCTCGACCTCACGCGCGGCGAGATGGCCTCGCGCGGCACCCCCGAGCGTCGGGCCGAGGAGGCGGCCCGGGCCGCGGCGGTGCTGGGGGTGGCGGTTCGGGTCAACGCCGGACTCCCGGACGCACGGCTCGAGAACTCGCTGGAGGCGCGGCGGGTCGTCGTCGGACACCTGCGGGACCTCGCCCCCGCGACCGTGATTCTGCCCTGGCCGCGCGGGCGCCATCCGGATCACCGGGTCGCCTCGGAACTCGCGCGCGACGCCTGCTTCCTCGCGGGACTGCGGGAGTATGAAGGCGGACCGGGGCGACGCCCGGAGAAGATCCTCTACGCGATGGCGTACCGGGAGGACGCGGTGAAGCCGACCTTCGTCGTCCCGCTCACGGAAGCGCAGTTCCAGCGCAAGGTCGAGGCGGCGCGGTGCTACGCTTCACAGTTCGAGGGCGCGACGGCGGCGGGCGAGATCTTCCCCACGGGGCAGTCGCTCGTCGAACGCATCGAGACGGCTTCGCGGCACTACGGCTCGCTGATCCGGGCGCCGCACGGGGAACCGTTCCGTACCGATGAGACGATGCGCGTGAGCGATGTCACGCGCCTCGGGGTCCGCTCGTTGTAGGTAGCGGTCAGCCGCAGCGAACCTCGACGAGGAGGCGCTTCCAACTCGGGACCGACTCGGCCCCCACCTTGATCACCTGCACCCGCGCCGCGCCGCCTCGCCGCATCCACGGGGCGAGCCAGGCGCCGATCTCCCGGGGAAGGTGGCCGACGGGGTCACCCCCGCGGATATGGACCCACACATCGTCGGGGTCGCCTCCGGGCGGGTCGGGGATCAGGAGGAGTTCCTCCTTCGGGCCTACGGCGTCGAGGTGGCGGGCGCGGTCTTCGAAGGCGAGTCCGTGGACGGTGGTGCGGAACACCGGGGCCCCGAGCGGTGGTATGTTCTGCTCGTCGGACGTGGGCCCTGTGGGGCTTGGCGCCGGGGGGGTGGGCCCCGGCGCGGAACGTGGTGGTTCCATGTACTCCATCCCGAGTTGCGGCGTCGTTTGAAGCTTCGACACAATAGACCCTCCTTGCGCGGCGGGCGAATCCGAACCGAAATGCGACGATGATACAGCCGGAACAGGAGCGGCTTTACCTCGATTACGCGGCGACCTGGCCGATGCGGCCGGAGGTGTGGGATGCCATGGGAGCGGAGCTGCGTCACGGCTTCAATCCCGCGAGCGCACACGCCCCTGGGCGCCGGGCTCATCGCTGTCTCGAGGTCGCGCGCGGGCGGATCGCGGATCTGCTCGGGTGCCCGCGCTCATCCATCTACTTCACGGGTGGCGGCACGCAGTCGGACAACCTCGCGATCCTTGGCTTCATCCGGTCGAATCCGAGGCGCAGCCCGCGCGTGTTCGTGTCCGCGATCGAGCACAAGGCGTGCCTCGAGGCGGCGGACCGCGGCGTTGTGGAGGGGGCCCGCGCGGCGCGGATTCCCGTGGACCGCTCGGGCACGATCGATCTCGCGTGGTTGCGGCGGGAACTCGCGGCGGACCCGGACGCGCCGACGCTGATCTCGGTGATGTGGGCGAACAACGAGATCGGTACGGTGCAGGCGATGGCGGACATCGTGGAACTGGGCCACGAATACGGGGCGCTCGTGCACACGGACGCCGTGCAGGCTCTGGGGAAGGTGGACTGCGACCTGGAGCGGACGCCGGTCGACCTCCTGTCGGCGACGGCGCACAAGCTCGGCGGTCCGGTGGGGATCGGCCTCCTCTACCAGCGGCCGGGGGTGACGCTGGAGCCGCTGAGCTACGGCGGCGGACAGGAACGGTCCATGTGGCCGGGCACGCAGAACCCGATCGGCGCGACGGGCTTCGCGGCGGCGCTCGCGCTCGCGCTCGAGGACCGCGAGGCGGCGGTTGCGCGCTGGACCGGCCTGCGCGACCACCTCGAGGCGCGCATCCGGGCGGAGATTCCCGACGCCCGGATCCATGCCGGCGACGCGCCGCTGCGGATGCCGAACCTCGTCAGCGCGGGGATTCCGGGGTGTGACAGCGGAGCCGTGCTCGTGTCCCTCGACTTCGAGGGGATCGCCGTCTCGGGCGGATCGGCCTGCGGCTCTGACTCGAGCGTCGGCTCCGACGTGCTGGACGCCATCGGGATCACGAGCGATGGCCCGTACGCCGCCGTGCGCTTCAGCTTCGGCCACGACACGTCCCGGGTGGAGATCGATTCGGCGGCCGACGCCCTGGCGCGGGTGGCGGCGCGGGTCGTCGCCATCACAGCCTGAGATCGCGCGCCCATGATCGCCCCCGGCCGCCTCGCGAACTCCGTGCTCGTCGCCATGTCGGGCGGGGTGGACTCGTCGCTTACCGCCGCGCTGCTCGCGCGCGAGGGCCGCCCGATCATCGGCGTGACGATGAAGACCTTCTGCTACACCGGCAGCGAGGGCCCGACGCGCACCTGCTGCGGCCTCGACGGGATCGCGGACGCCAAGTCCGTCGCGGCCCAGCTCGACATGCCGCACCACGTGTTCGACGTGGAGGAGGAGTTCACGCGCGACGTGATCGACGACTTCGTGTCGGAGTACGCGGCCGGCCGCACGCCGATCCCGTGCGTCCGCTGCAACAGCTTCACGAAGTTTCGGGACCTGCTCGTGCGGGCGGACGCGCTGGACTGCCGCTGGCTGGCTACGGGGCACTATGCGCGCGTGGTCCGGCCCCACTCCGGCCCGCCGGCACTCCACCTCGGCGCGGACGACCACAAGGACCAGACGTACTTCCTGTGGGGGATGCCCCGCGAGGCGCTCGACCGCCTTCTGCTGCCGGTGGGCGAACTCACGAAGCCGCAGGTAAGGGCGGAGGCGCGGCGGCTCGGCCTCGACACGGCGGACAAGCCGGAGTCGTTCGAGATCTGCTTCGTCCCCGACAACGACTACGCCGGGGTCCTGCGCCGATACCTGCCGGAAGACCACCCTGCCCTCTCGCCCGGCGTCATCCGCTTCGAGGACGGCTCCGACGCGGGCGAGCACCCGGGCTACGCGCACTACACGGTGGGACAGCGCAAGGGACTCCCGGGCGGATTCCCCGAGCCCATGTTCGTGCTCGAGATCCGGCCGGATTCGCGCGACGTCATCATCGGGCCGCGGGCCTCACTGGCGCGCTCACGCATCGGCGCCCGGGGCGTGAACTGGCTGGCCGAGCCCCCCGCCGCCGGCGAGCGCATCGGCGTACGGATTCGGCACGGGGCGGCGATCGTCGAGGCCGAGGTCATCGAGGCGACGCCGACCGGCTTCTCGCTGGAGCTCCCCATCCCGCAGTCGGCCATCACGCCCGGACAGAGCGCCGTGCTCTACCGGGACGATCTCGTCCTCGGCGGCGGCATTATCGTCTCGAACTGACGGCCGGCGCGAAGGCGGCCCCGCCGGCGGGCGCCGGGTCGGCCCCGCGAGCGGCCGGCGCCGCGGGTCAGTAGGAGAGGCCCTCCTGTTGCGCGAGGTCCTTCACCTTCTTCAGGCCCTCGCCGGAGAGGTCGGGGGTCTCCACGACCACCTTGACGAGCTGGTCGCCGCGGTTCTCGCCGCGCCGGATGCCCTGGCCGCGGATTCGGAACGTGGTGCCGCTCTGAGTACCCGGCGGGATCCTGAGCACGACCTTGTTCCCGCCGATCGTCCTCACCTTGACCTTTGAGCCGAGAATTGCCTGCGCGACGTTGATCGGCACCTCGCAGGCGAGGTCGAGCCCGTCCCGCGTGAAGAAGCGGTCGGGGTCGACCTGGAACTTGATGACGAGATCTCCCGGGGGGCCGCCGCCCGGACCGCGCTCGCCCTTGCCGGAGATGCGGACGCGCGAACCGTTCTCGACTCCCGCGGGCACCTTGACGCTGAGCTTGCGCCGCGTGTTCACCCGGCCGCGCCCGGAGCAACTCGAGCACGGCGTCTCCGGCACCATCCCGCGGCCCACGCACACGGGGCACGGGCGACTGACGGAGAACCCGCCCTGCCCGAACGTGACTTCGCCCCGGCCCTCGCACTCGGGGCAGCGTTTCAGCGACGTGCCGGGCGCGGCGCCGTCCCCGTCGCACGTCGCGCACTCCTCGGTGATGTCCACCGCGACCGAGACCCGGCCGCCGCGCGCCGCCGTGCGGAGTGGAACCGTGCGGAGGTATTCGACGTTGCGGCCCCGCTTCGGCCCCTCCTTCTCCGGCTTCGCCTTCTTCCCGAAATCGAAGATCGAAGAGAAGATGCCGCCGATGCCGCCCAGGTCGGACAGGTCCTCGAACTTGAAGTTGCCCGCCCCCCCGGGGGCTCCGCCCGGCTGGCCGGGCCCGAACGCTCCGAGGCCTCCGTACTTCCGCACGCGGTCGTACTTCTTGCGCTTGTCGGGATCGGAGAGGACGCCGTGCGCCTCCGACACCTCCTTGAACTTCTCCGTCGACTTCGGATCGCCCGCGTTCGCGTCCGGGTGGTGCTCCTTCGCGAGCTTGCGGTAGGCCTTCCGGATCTCGTCCGCGCTCGCGTTCTCGGCGACCCCGAGAATCTTGTAGTAGTCCTTCGCCTGCGTCGCCATCGGATCAGGAGGCGTCGGCTTCGTGGCGGTAGACCGTGACGCGCGCGGGTCGGAGCAGCCGGTCGCCGAGCCGGTATCCGATGAGGACGACGTGCGATACGAGTTCGTCCTGCTCCGGGTCGTGGGTCGGGGTCATCATGAGCGCGTCGTGGAGGTTGGGGTCGAAGCGCTCGTTCACGGGGTTCACGGGCTCCACTCCGGTGTCGGAGAGCAGCTTCGCGAACTTCCGGGCCACCAGCCCGATCCCCTCGTGCAGCGCCTCCGTCGTCGTGCCCTCGAGCGGCGTCTCGGCCACGCGCTGCAGGTCGTCCATCAGCTCGAGCAGTTGGCCGGCGAGGTCCGCACGCGCCCGCTCTCCCGCATCGCCCAACTCGCGCCTGGTCCGGCGCCGGAAGTTGTCGAACTCCGCCGCGAGCCGGAGGTGGCGGTCCTGCAGCGCCGCGAGTTCACCCGCCCGCCCGGGGTCCTCGCCGGACTCGGGCGGGCGGACCTCGTCTACGTGCCCGGGCGTGTCCAGGGCCTCCTCGGGCGCGTGCCGTTCGGCGGCGTCCCCGGAGGCCTCCGATGCGGCAGCCTCCGGAGCGGTATCTTCCGGAGCGGCATCCGCCGGCGCCGCGCCCTCCATCTCCTGCTCCAGGTCCTTCGTTCCCATCGAATATCCTCGAGTCTGCTCGTCAGAGCCGTGAATCCAGCCAGCGCATCGCTTCGAGCGCGGCCGCTTCCCGGATCTCGTCCCGGCTCCCCCCGAAGCGGTGGCGCCGCGCGTCGCGTGTGAGTCCGTCGTGGGCGATCCAGACCGTGCCCACGGGTTTGTCGGCGGATCCGCCCGTGGGCCCGGCGATCCCCGTGACCGCGATGGACCAGGTGCTCTCCGCCACGCGCCGCGCCCCGGCGGCCATCTCCTCCGCCACGGCCCGCGAGACGGCGCCATGCCGGCGGAGCGACGCTTCCGACACGTTCAGCAGCGCCCGCTTGGCGGCGTCATCGTAGCTTATCAGCCCACCCCACAAAACCTCCGAAGCGCCGGGAACGGCGGTGAGGGCGGCGCCGATCAGGCCGCCCGTGCAACTCTCGGCGAGCGCCAGCGTGTGATCCCTCTCCCGCAGGCCCTCGATGAGCGCCGCGGCCGCCTCGAACAGCGACGGGTGGCGCTTACGAATGGCGCCCCGCCATGACGCGCGAGAACATGCCCAGGTAGGTCACGGCGGAGGCCAGGGTAAGGAGCACGGCGAGGGTGAGAAACGTCGTCGTGAACCAGCCGTGGAACGCCGAGAACGCCTGCCACGCCCAGCCGCCGGGGGCCACGAAGCCGGGGGTCAGGAACGCCACCCAGAGAATGGCGGAGCCGATGAAGATGTTCTGCGCGAGCGCCTTCCTCTTGCCCAGGATCTGCGCCGCGACGATCCGGCCGCGACGCGCGGCGAGGGACCGGAGCAGCGTGATGAGCGCTTCGCGCCCCAGGAAGATGACGATGGCCCAGAGCGGGATGACGCGGAACAAGGGGAGAGAGGGCGTTCCCGCCTGCCCGAGATTGATGGTGTAGATGGGGATGAGGGCGGCGACGAGCAGCAGCTTGTCGGCCAGCGGGTCGATCATCTTGCCGAAGGACGTGACCTCGCCGCGGGCCCGGGCCAGGTGTCCGTCCCACAGGTCCGAGAGCGCGGCGACGACGAACACGACGAACGCGATCATGCGGGGCGCCGGCCGGGGCTGCAGGAGCAGCGCCGTCACAACGGGGGCCGCGAGGATCCTGCCCGTGGTAATCGCGTTCGGGAGATTCAGTGTGGGTCTCCGCCCTCTAGTCTGGTTTCGTCGCTCGCGAGCACGCTCTCGAGACTCTCCAGGACCGCCGCGGCGCGCTTGCGGAGGAGCGGCCGCTCCTCCCATGCCAGATAGTCTCTCAGCAGCGGCAGATCGTCCACCGACGGGTGCGATCTCAGATATCCGAGCGCCGCCAGGCGTCGGAGCGGGTGCGGACTGAACAGTTCGCGCCGGTGGCGCCGCATCTGGTCTCGCGCGAGATAGATCCCGAGGCCGACGGCCGCGGCGGCGCCGAGCAGGGCCGCGGCCGCGATCTTCCAGCCCGTCGCGGAACGGCGGTCCGCGTCCTCGTATTCGATTCGAGTCGTCATCGGTTCGCTACATCTCCCGTCGGCCGGCGAAGGCTTCGGCGATCGTCACCCCATCGGCGTACTCCAGGTCCCCCCCCACCGGCAGCCCGCGGGCGAGCCGCGTGACCGTGACGTCGGCGGCCGAGGCGAGCAGGCGCTGCAGGTACGTCGCCGTCGCCTCTCCCTCGACGCTCGCGTTCGTCGCGATGATCACCTCCCGCACCGGCGTGTCGAGACGCCGAAGCAGGGCCCGGATGTTCAGGTCTTCGGGTCCTACCCCATCGAGGGGGGACAACCGTCCGCCAAGTACATGATACAGACCTCCGAAGTTCCCCGAGTTCTCGATCGCCGGAATGTCCGACGCTTCCTCCACGACGCACAACTGCCCGGGGTCGCGCCTCGGGCTGCGGCAGTATTCGCACGGCTCCATGTCGCTGAGGTTGCCGCAGGCGCCGCACACGCGGACCTCCGCCGCGACCCGTTCTATGGCCCGCGCCAGCCGCCGGGAATCATCCTTCGAGCTCTTGAGGAGGTGATAGGTGAGCCTCCGCGCGGTCTTGCGGCCGATCCCGGGGAGCCGGGCGAGTTCGCCCACGAGCGCTTCGATCGCGTTCACGGACGGCCGAGGAAATTGCCCAGACCCGGCAGCGGCAGGCCGCCCGCCGCCTGGCGCATCTCGCTTTCCATTCGGTCCTTCGCCCGCCGCTGCGCCGCGGAGGCCGCGGCGACGATGAGGTCCTCGAGCATCTCGACCTCTTCCGGGTCGACCGCGGCGGGGTCGATGGAGACCCCCTTGATGTTGCCCTGGCCATCCACCGTCACCTCGACCATCCCGCCGCCCGAAGCCGCCGTCATCGTCTCGCGCTCGAGCTTCTCCTGCATCTCGCTCATGCGCGACTGCATCTGCTGACTAAGTTGAATCAACCGCTGGATGTCTACTCCGTCCACTCCGATTCTCCTACTCCTTCAGGGTGAGGTCGAGTTCCTTCACGGCTTCCTGGAGCTGCGGGTTTCCGTCGAGCATCCGCTCGACCCGCGACCGGGCCGCCTCCCCGGCCGTCATGCGGCCGCCGTTGTGGTCGACGATCGCGAACTTCACGGCCGGCAACCCAAGGCGTTCCGCGAGATTCGCGCGCAGGGGGCCGGAACGCGACTCGTCCTTGAACAGTTTCTCGAGTTCCTCCCGCAGTCCGGCCTGGACGCGGAGCCGGACTTCGTCATCCACGAGACCGTCAACCTCCGTGCCGTGCAGGGCCAGGCCGGACATTCCACCCAGCCCCGTCACCTCGGCGACCGCCGCGGTCCATGCGTCGCGGACCCGGGCCGCCGCCCCGCCGGAACGGTCCGCCGGCGCCCTGCCGGAGGGCTCCGTCGGAGGCCCCCCAGGGGGAGGGCCGTCCTTGCCGGCCGCGGGCGGCGGAGGCTCCGGGGGCCTCGACGGGTTCGCGGGAACGGCCGGGGGCGGCGAAGGACGCCGCTCGCGCTGGCGACGGGGCGGCTCCGGCTCCCGCGTGCGCGACGCGGGCTCGCCAGCGGGGGCGCCCAGGGCGGCCAGGAGTTCCTCGAGTCCGACGGTCGATTCCATGCGGACGAGACGGAGCAGCAGAACCTCGAGCTGGATGCGCGGCTGCGAGGACCGGTGGAGCATGCCGGAGGCCTCGAACTCGCTGAGCGCCGCCAGCATCCTGAGCAGATCCGCGGGAACCAGGGCTCCGGCGGCGGCGAGGAAACGCTCGCGTGACTCGGGCAGGAGTTCGACCGCCTCGGCCTCCGGATCGAGCCTCAACACGAGGAGGGTTCGCAGCGCGTCGCCGAGTCCGCGCAGAAACTCCGCGGGGTCGTGCCCATCGTCGAGGAGGTCCTGGACGAAGGCGAACACCCCGGCCCGATCTCCGTTCGCCGCGATCTCGAAGAAGGCGAGATACCGATCTTCGTCGACGAGGCCGAGCATGCGGCGGACGTCCGCGAGTTCGACCGCGTCTCCCCGGAAGGAGAGCACCTGGTCGAGGGAGGAGAGCGCGTCGCGGACGCCGCCTTCGGCCCGGCGCGCGATCGCCCGCAGCGCCCCCGGTTCGGCCGGGATTCCCTCGGCCTCGAGCACCGTTTCCATGCGGCTCGCGATGTCCTGCACGGAGACCCGCCGGAAGTCGAATCGCTGGCACCGGGACATGACGGGAGCCGCGCCGCGCTCGATCTTCTGCGGCTCGGTGGTGGCGAAGGCGAAGATCACGCGGGGCGGCGGCTCCTCGAGGATCTTCAGGAGCGCGTTCCACGCGTCGCGCGTGAGCATGTGCGCTTCGTCGAGGATGTAGATCTTGTAGCGCTCCTCGCTCGTGGGCGCGTACGCGGCCCGGCGGCGGAGGTCCCGCGCATCCTCGACGCCCCGGTGGCTCGCCGCGTCGATTTCCACGACGTCGAGCGAGGCTCCCCCGGACCAGATCCGCTCGCACGAGGGGCAGGTGCCGCACGGTTCGCCGTCGGAGCGTTCGGGGCAATTCAGGGCCATCGCGAGGATGCGCGCGGTCGTCGTCTTCCCGACCCCGCGCGGGCCGCAGAAGAGATACGCGTGGCCGACCCGCCCGGACTCGATCGCGGCCTTCAGCGTGGGCGCGATGTGGTCCTGTCCGATCAGCTCCGAGAACCCTCGGGGCCGGTAGGTTCTGGCCAGCGCGGTGCGATACAGCGGCTCGTGAGCCATCTGGGTCGGCCGGGTCACGGCCCCGGCCGGCTTCGACTCCTTCGGGTCTGAGGGCGCCTGCGCCCCGCGACGCGGGGACGCCGCCGACATCGGGCGAACGACCCCAGGCGGGCCGTGGCGACCGTCACACGCTTACCGCTGCTACCTTCACGGTCCTGACGGGATTTGCGCGCTCCGGCCCCACGGGCCTGGGGCACCGTTATCTTATCGGCCGACCGGGGCAGCGGCCAGAAAAAACCGTCATGCATCCTCGCCGTAGAAGGCTTCCGGGATGTGCCGGACGCGGCACCCTCCGCGGCGATCGACCTCCACCGCCACGATGTCGAAGCGGGCCTCCGCGGCGGCGCCGGGATGCCGGCTGAGCCACGCTCCGGCCGCTCGACGGATTCTTCCGCGCTGGGCCCGGGAGAGGGCCTCCTCGGGCGCCTGCACGCCGGGGCGGCGGGTCTTCACCTCCACGAAGGCCACCGTGTCTCCGGTTCGGACGACCAGGTCGATCTCCAGCCGTCCCACACGCCAGTTGCGGTCGAGGATCTCGTACCCCTCATCCGCCAGATGACGCGCGGCGATGCGCTCTCCCAGGCCGCCGAGGCCTCTCTTCGCCCCGGCCCGGACGCGCCGGGTCCGGTCAGCCGTGGGCGGGGACGCGGGCGCGCGCGATCCGGCGGCCGATGGCGTTCGCGATGGGGTGAAGCTCGACCATCAGCGCATCGAACTGCTCGAACGTGAGAGACTGCTGGCCATCCGACGCCGCCGTCGGGGGATCGGGGTGGACCTCCAGGATGAGCGCGTCCGCGCCCGCCGCGACCGCGGCCCGCGCCATCGGTCCGACTTTCGATCGCGCCCCCGTCCCGTGGCTGGGGTCCGCGACGACCGGAAGGTGCGACAGCTCGTGGATCGTCACGATGGCGGTGAGGTCGAACAGGTTCCGCGCGTGCGTGTCGAAGTTGCGGACGCCGCGCTCGCACAGCATCACCCGCGATTCACCCTCGGCGACGATGTACTCCGCGGCGAGCAGCAACTCCTTGATCGTCGCGGAGAGCCCCCGCTTGAGCAGAACCGGTTTGCCGGCGCGGCCCGCCGCCCGCAGCAGGGAGTAGTTCTGCATGTTCCGCGCGCCGATCTGGACGACATCGGTGTATTCCGCGACGAGGCCCATGCTCTCCGTGTCCAGCGCCTCGGTGACGATCGCGAGGCCCGTCTCCTCCCGCGCGCGTGCGAGCAACTGCAGCCCCTCTTCCCCCAGCCCCTGGAAGGAGTAGGGCGAGGTCCGCGGCTTGAAGGCTCCGCCGCGCAGCACGGTCGCCCCGGCTTCCGCGACCCGGTGCGCGGTCTCCAGAATCTGTTCGCGCGATTCCACGGAACACGGGCCGGCCATGACAACGATATCCTTCTCCCCGATCCGGACGCCGTTGGACAGCTCGATGATCGTGTCCTCGGGCCACCATTCCCGGCTCACCTGCTTGTAGGGCGGCGACACGTGAATGACGCGGAGCACGCCCTCGATCCCCACGAGCCGGCTCTCTTCGACGCGTCCATCGTTGCCGACCAGGCCCACGGTCGTGCGCTGGGCGCCCGGCATGGGCCGGGCCCGGTATCCCATATCCTCGATCGCGCGGACCACGTCCCGGACCTGCCCGTCCGTGGCGCCGTGCTTCATGACCACCAGCATCGTTCCCCCTGTGGGTGACGTTCGCCCGTCGTGCGCGCGTCCGGCGCGGCAGGGCCGTGACCTCCGGACCGCTCCGCGCGGTGCCGGCAGGAGCAGGATACTCCACTGGTGTCACCTGTTCGTCAACGAGACCCGGAGCCCCTCCCTCGCGATGCACGCAGCCCCGGCGTATCCGGCCTCGGCCACGAGACGGGCGACATCGTGGCCCGTTCGGAAGTGCGGGTAGATGTGCGTCAGCACGAGAAGACGCGGGCGCGCGGCGGCCGCCAGCTCGGCGACGCGGGCGGGCGACAGGTGGTTGTCCGCCGCCTGCGAATCGTGGAGCGAGCACTCGCAGACGAGGGCGCTCACGCCGCGCATGAACGAGCCCAGTTCCCTGGATGGCCCGGAGTCGCCCGTGTATCCGAAGCTGAACGCCCCGCCCTCGAGCCGCCACGCGACGCTCTCCTCGGTGTGCGGCGTCTTGTGGGCTTCGAGGCTGGGTCCTCCGCTCAGGCTGCGCGGCTCACCCGGCGCGAGTTCCTCGATGAGGACAGGGAAACCGGGATCCAGGACGAAGTCCCCGTAGGCGCCCGCAAGCTTCTCGAGGAACTCGCGCGTGCCCGCGGGACCCCACACCGTGAGCGGCCGGACGCGGGGTCGGGCGAGGCCGTGTTTCAGCGCGAAGAAGAGTCCCGGGAGCGCGCCGACGTGATCCGCGTGAAAGTGGGTGATCGCGAGGTCGCTGATCTCCCCCCAGGGCAGGCCGAGGCGGGCGAGCGCCTGCACGGCTCCGGGACCGCAGTCGAAGAGGACGCGCGTATGAGCCGCGGATTCCGTGCCCGGGGACGACACCCAGTAGGAGGAGGCGGCCCGGTCCGCTTCCGGGACGACGGTACCGCACCCGACAACGATCAGTTCGGTTTCCCTCACGCCACCTGCGTGGCGGAGTTCTGCGTGCCGGAGTTGAGCTCCACGCCGACGATCGAGGAGACGCCCGCCTCCTGCATCGTCACGCCGTAGATCCAGTCGGCGTTCTCGATCGTTCGCGGATTGTGGGTGATGACGATGAACTGCGTCTCTTCCTTGAATTCCTTCAGCATGCGGACGAACCGCAGGATGTTCGTCTCGTCCAGCGGCGCGTCCACCTCGTCCAGCAGACAGAACGGGCTCGGCTTCGCGAGGTAGATCGCGAACAGCAGGGCGAGCGCGGTCAGGGCCCGTTCACCGCCCGATAGCAGGTGGATCCGTTGCGTCTTCTTGCCGCGGGGGCTGGCCGAGATCTCGATCGGGGAGTCCAGGGCGTCGTCGGGATTCTCGAACCGGAGATCACACTGCCCGCCCTCGAAGAGGGTGTCGAAGGTTCGGTGGAAGTTGGTCCTCACCTGCTCGAACGTCTCAAGGAGCGTGGAGGTCGCCTGCCGGTTGATGCGGCGGATCGAGGTGCGGAGGTCGTCGCGCGCGCGGGTCAGGTCGTCGCGCTGTCCGGTCAGGAACTCGAGACGCTTCTGCTCTTCCTCGTATTCCCGCTGCGCGAGGAGGTTGACCGGGCCGATGCGGGCGATCGAGCGCCGCACGCGCTCCAGCTCCGGTTCCCATTCGGCGGGCTCCGCATCGTCGACGGGGTCGACGCGTTCCCGGAGTTCCGCGAGCGGGGCATCCCACTCCGCTTCCACGCGGCCCCGAATCCCGGACTCCCCCGCCTCCAGTTGCGTGATCTCGAGTTCGAGCCGATGCCGGGCGTCCACGCGCTCGCGCTCGAGCCGGCGCACCTCGCCGAGTTCCGACTCGAGCGTGTCCAGTCGTCCGCGGCGTTCGGCGATTCGCCCCTCCAGCTCCGCCAGATCCGCTTCACGACGCGTCCTGGTCTCGAGCGCGGCGCCGATGGACGCCTCCAGTTCCTCCGCCTGCGCCTCACTGTCCGCGATCAGGGCCTGGAGCCCGTCCACTTCCCGCGCCAGCGCCCGCGACCGTTCCTCGGCGTCGTCCGCGGCTTCGGCGAGGCGGCTCTCCACGCCGCGTCGATTCTCGACCTCGGCCTCCCGGCGCGCCTGCGCCAGCTCCTCGCGGTGGAGTTCGGCCTTCCCCGCTTCGGCGGCGGCGCGGGCGTCGTCGGCCTTCTGTCCCGCCTCCTCGTATGTGGAGGACCTGTCGGAGACGCTTCGGTCGAGTTCGCCGGCGCGGGCGTCGTCGTCCGCCGCGAGCGACACGTCATCCTCGCTGAACGCTTCGAGTTGTTCGATGCGGCCGGCGAGTGCGCTGCGCTCCCGGTCCAGCCGGACGAGCCGCGCCTCCGCCGACGTCCGGTCGGCTTCGGCCTCACGGCGGGCCGACGCCGCGTCGGACACCGCACGCTCCAGCGCGTTCGCCCCCGCGAGCGCCTCCGAGGCGGCGGCCCCCAGCTCCTTCACCGCCTCCCGCGAGCGCGAGCGCTCCTCTTCCAGCGCCGCCGCTTCCTGGCGCAGGGCTCGGAGTTCGGCCCGCCGGCTCAGGAGTCCCTCCGAGGCGCCGCCTCCCACGTAAATGCCGCCCCACCGGTCCTGGCGCCGCCCCTGGGGATCCACCCAGGCGTGCGGGCGCGGCGCCAGTTCGCCGCCGGACGGGACCTCGACGCCCGCGAGCAGCGCCTCCACCCACACGGCGCCTGCGCCCTTCGCCTCGACGTGCCGCATGAGCGGCGCGTCCGCCTCCGGCGGTCCCGGGAGCGGGCCCGGATCGAGCGGGAGCACGAGGACGCCCTCCTCTCCGCCGCGCCGTTCGAGCCATGCCTCGACGGCCCGGACCGCAGACCAGTCGCGCACGACGACTCCGTGCAGGTACGGGCCGAGTTGAGACTCGACCGCGGACGCCCAGGGAGCGGGAACTTCCATGAACTCCGACAGCGCGCCGTCGAGTCCCGGGACCGCGCGCCGGTCCTTCAGCAGTTCGGCGACGGCTTCGGGGAGCAGCGCGCTCGACCCCACCAGCGATCCGAGACTCGAGGCGCGGGCCCGCGCGGCGGCGAGACGGCCCTCGAGGTCGGCCGCTGCCTCGCGGGCACGACGCAGCGCCGTGTCGGCGGAGGACGCGGCCTCGCGCGCCGCCCGCAGCCGGTCGCGCGCCCCCTCCAGCGTCCGGCCCGCCCGCACCTCGCGTTCCGACGCGCTCTCCGCCTCCATCCGGAGCCCGCGCTCCTGGGCGGCGAGCGCATCGAGGGCCGGCCGCCGCCGCTCGAGTTCCTCGCTGCGGTCGCGGGCCCGATCCTCCCTCACGCCGAGTTCGAGCGTCCACCGTTCCAGCTCGCGGTGCGCTTCGCCGAGCGCCTCCCGGGCGGCGGCACGCTCGCGCGCGGCTGTGCGGGCCGTCGCGGCCAGGCCCTCCGCCCGACGCTCGAGTTGAGCCGTCGCAGCGGCGCCCTCGGCGGCGAGCGACTGCCCCTCCTTCAGGGCGGATCGCGCTTCCGCCAGGCGGTCCCGGAGATCCCCGCGCCGACGCTCGTTCCGGCGCACCTCCTCTTCGAGGGTCCCCAGCCGGTCGCGCGCGCCCGACCCTCTCGCCCCGGCGAGGAGTCGCGCTCGCTCCTGCTTCTCCAGGGCGCGCCGGGCCTCCTCCAGGCTCCGGGCGAGACCGGCCCGCTCCCGCTCCATGCCGGTGTACTCCAGGCGAAGCGTCTCCGCCCGGGTCTCCGCCGTGCTCAGATCCACATGGTCCGGGCCCGCGTCCGGCTCGAGGCGCTCGAATTCGGCCCGTGCTTCGGCCAGCCGCCGGGTCGTCTCCTCGAGCTGGGCGTCCGCGACGGCGATCTCGAGCTGCAGGAGCCGGGCTCGCAGCTTCGCGTGGCGCTCGGCCCGTCCCCGCTGTTGCGCGAGCGAGCGGACCTTGGACGCCACTTCGACGAGCACATCGTCGAGCCGCTGCAGATCGCCGTCCGCCTGCTCGAGCCGGCGGGTCGCGATCCGGCGACGGTCCTTGTAGCGCCCGATCCCGGCCGCTTCCTCGAACAGCGTCCGGCGCTCTTCGGCCCGGTCCGAGAGGATCGCGTCCACCATGCGCCCCTCGATCATCGCGTAGGCGTTCGAGCCCAGCCCGGTGTCCCGGCACAGATCCAGGATGTCCTTGAGCCGGCAAGCCGTTCCGTTGAGCGTGTACTCGCTCTCGCCTCCGCGGTAGACCGTGCGGCCGATCGCGACGTCGGCGTAGGGCACGGGCAGCACGCCGTCCTCATTCGAGAGTTCGAGCAGGACCTCGGCCCGGTGGATGGGCTGCCGCGCCTCGGTCCCCCCGAAGATCGCCTCTTCCATGCGGGATCCGCGGATCGCTGTGGGGCGTTGTTCCCCCAGGACCCAGCGCAGCGCGTCGGAGAGGTTCGATTTTCCGCAGCCGTTCGGGCCGACGACGGCCGTGATGCCCTCGTGCAGTTCGATCCGCGTCCGGTCGGCGAACGACTTGAATCCGCGCAGGGTCAGGGCCTTGATCTTCAAGCGCGCTCAGGGGGTTGAAGGAGCGCCGCCGCCGCGCCTCGCGATGAGGGTCGCGGTTTCGCCGGCCGCATCCAGGAGGTCGCGCATGGGGGCGGCAGCCTCCTCGTTTTCGTACGCCCCCCCGTACACCCGGAAGACCGGCATGCCATCGAGCACCGTCGCGAGGCTGTACGCGGGGATGCCGAGCGACGCGAGTTCGGCGATCCGCGCCTCCATCTCGGGGCGCTCCGCGAACACGCCGAGATCGTACGCGAATCTCACGGGACGGAGGAGCCATGCGCTCGCCTCCCGGGCCACGCCGGCCGCCGCGAGTTCCTCCATGAGGGCGGCAGCCTCCGCCTCGCTCGCCACGGCCCCGGCGAGGATCCTCAGATACCGGACCCCGCGAATCGTCGTGGGGGCCATGACGTACAGCACTTCTCCCTGCAGCGCGCGGATTTCCGCCACGCGCTCCGCCGCCTCGGCCGGATCCGTGAAGCTCCCGAGGAGCACGGAGTACGGCCGCTCGGCGACTGACTCGAACGCCGCGGCGACGGCGGAATCATCGGGCGCCTGCGGCATGTCCTCCGATGAGGTGTCGTCCAGGGGGATGTCCTCCGGCGGAGTGTCCTCCGGCGGAGTGTCCTCCGGGGAGATGTCGTCCGGCGTGGCCGCAGCCTGGGCGGCCGGGTCATCGTCCGTGGGCGTCACGGGCGTCGCCGGCGCCTCCTGCCGGGCCGCGATCAGCGATCCGACGCGGGCGATCGCGCGGTCGAACCAGCCGTTCCTGTACGCCCACAAGTTCCCGACCGCCAATGCCACGATCACCAGCGCCGCGACGAGCGGACGGCGCGGGCGGCGGCCCCGTGCCCTTCCGGACGCCGGCTGCGAGTCCGCCGGAGCCGCCTCCGGCTCGGGGTCGGGGGTCGGCTCGGGCGGGGGATCCGGTTCCGCCGGGGGCTCGGGCTCCGCCGGGGGCTCGGGCTCGGGTTCCGGGGAGGGCTCGGCCACGTCTTCCACGGGCTCCGCCTCGGGCGCCACGCTCAACGCCTCCGCGTCGCTCGACTCGCTCGACTCGAAGGGCACCTGGCCGTAGCACCGGATGCCGTGGTCCTCGGGGGGGACCCTTCCCACGGCGATGTACCCGTCGAGGAGACCGAGCAGACCGGGGGAGGGGCGCCCGCGATCGGAGATCGCGATGAAGAGCGTCTCGCCCCGCTCCTTCACGCGGGAGACGAAGCGCTCGAGCGCGGCGGATTCCAGCAGCCCGACCACGCCTTCGGGCACCTTTCCCGCCGGCAGATATACGTAAGGACAGTCCGCGCGCCGCACGGCGATCCCGGCAAGTCCGGACTCGCCGCCGAGGAACGCCGCCATGCCGCCGGAGTCGGCCCGTTCGGACGCCCCGGCCAGTTCGTCGAGCGGCGAGGGCCCGGATTCGGAGTTGAGGACGAGCGTCGGTCCCCGCCGGCGGGCGATGGAGGTGGCGATCGCGTCTACCGCCGTCGCGCTCCTCTCGGCCTCCGAACGCTGGAACACGAGCGCCACGATCCGCGCCTCGGCGGGCAGATCCCACGCGAACGGAGCCGGGACGGCGGCGCTCATGGGTCTCTCCTCGTCACCGGATCTTCCTCCTCATGAATCCACGCATCGATCCCCCTCTCCCGCTGCAACTCGAGCGCCGCTCCCGCCGCATCGGGGCGCGTCTCATACGGGCCCACGAGGAGCCGATACCAGATGTCGCTGGCCTCGTCCATCCGACGCAACACGTGCGTCGAATAGCCCGAGCGGTCGAGGAGCTGGCGCACCTGTTCGAGCGCGTCCAACTGCCGCGAGGATTGAGCGACGGCATAGAAACCGGCGGGAAGCTCAGGCAGCGAGTCCCCCGGTACGGGATCGCCGAGGGTTTGCGCGCGCCGGTTCGACGTCCTCCCCACCGTCAGCAGCCCGATGCGGCCGGGCGGAACGCTGTCGGCGAGTTCATCGAGGGCCTCCTCGGCATCTTCCAGCGTGTCCTCCGGCACGACGGCGGCGGAGGCGACGGGCAGGCGCCGCCCCCATCGGAACGGGAGCCACCAGGCGTCGGCGGGCCCCTCCACGGCGGCGACTCCGCCATCCGGGCGGAGGAGGCCCAGGCCGCTCTCCGTGGACACCAGCACGGCTCCGCCCGGCAGCGCGAGCGGCAGGTCCGCGCGCCACTCTCCGGGCACCGCGTCCAGACCGGCGTCTCCCGCCATCGCGGACCACGCGTTCGCGCCATCCCAGGCCACGAGGCGGTCGCCCGTCATGCCGGGCCGCAACGTCTCGAGGGGCGCCTCAAGCCGCGAGGATCCGACCTCGCGCCAGTCGTAGCGGTCGATGACCGTGAAACGCGGCCGGTCGATCGACGCCGCAAACACGCGGTGCTGCGAGGGAGAGATGGCCAGGGCCGACGGCGCGCCGCCGATCTCCGTCCCCTCCGCCGGTTCGAGTTCGGGAACCGACCACTCCGTGAGACCCCTTCCATCCTCGGACGCCGTCACGACCGTTCGACCCCAGCCCGCGAGCGCGACGGGGCCGCTCGTATCGACGGTCCGCGTCACCGCGGGCTGCGATTCCCCGGCTTCCCATACCGCGAGTTCGGGTCCGTCCGCGCCTTCGACGAGGGCAACGACGCGGTCTCCGGCGGCGGGAGCCGCCCAGTGCACGGCGCCACCGGCACTCACCTCCGCGGTGCGGGTGGGGGTGATGGCGAGAATTCGCTCCCCCGACACGAAGGCGCCCCCGGCGGGCGAGGCGATCCAGCGGCCGTCGGCGGGCGCATCGGGAAGGGGCGTCTCGGCCTCCACCGGCGACGTCGTGTAGAGGCGAAGCTGTCGCCCCCGTTGCAGCACGGCCGCCGAACCGAGCGAATGGGCCGCCGTGACGCTTCCAAGCGACAGGCGTCCGGTCCAGCGCACGGTGGACGGACTCTCGATCGAACGGAACTGCGCGACGCCGCCGTCGCGCGGAATGACGAGGAGCCCGTACCGCTCGAGCGACGACCCGGAGACGAGCGCCGCGCCTTCGATGGGGTCCGGCTGATCTTCCGGGGGGCTTCCGCAGGCGCCGGCAACACCCCCGATCCCCGGCAGGAGAAGGAGCGCAGCCGGCAATGTCGCACGGTTCATGGCCCTCCAAGCTAGCGGCGCGCCTCCGGTCGCGGAACGGCCCCGGTGCCGTTTCACTCCAGCTCGAAGAGGGGGGCGTCGCCCCACAGCCGCTCAAGCCGATAGAACTCCCTGACATCGCCCAGGAAGACGTGCACGATGAGGCCCACATAGTCCATCAGCACCCAGCGACCCTGGTTCAGCCCCTCCACGCCGACCGGCCGGAACCCGTCCTCGCGCGTTCGATCGAGGATGTTCTCGCTGATCGCGCGGGCGTGCGTGTCGGAGTCGCCCGTGGCGATGAGGAAGAAGTCGGTGACATCCGACAGCCCCCGCAGATCGAGGATCGTCGGGAAGCGCGCGTTTCGCTCGAGCGCGGCCTCCGCCACGCTGCGGAGTTCGGGGGACGGGGCTCCCCGTTCCGAAAGCCGGCGCCACACTTCCTCGAGCGGGAGCGGATCGTGCGTCATCGGTCGCGTACCGCTATTCCTCGGCGACCACGGACACCTTGAGATTGGGCTCGACGTCCACGTGGACTCTCACCGGGACTTCGTGTTCGCCGAGGTCCTTGATCGGATCGTCCAGCCGGATCGTGCGGCGGTCCACGGCGACGCCCTCCTTCTGCAGTTCGTCCGCGATGTCCGCGGCCGTGACCGAACCGAACAGGCGTCCGCCCTCGCTCGCCCTGCGGACGAAGCTCACGGCTCTGCCCTCCAGTTCGCCCGCCAGTTGCTGGGCCGCTTCGCGATCCCGCTCGGCGGACTGTTCGATCTGGCGCCGCTCCTCCTCGAACCGTCTCCGGTTCCCCTCGGTCGCCACGAGCGCGATCCCCTGCGGAACCAGGTAGTTGCGCGCATACCCCGGCCGCACGTTCACCATCTCGCCCGCCAGGCCGAGATCGGCGACGTCCTTTCTCAGAATCACTTCCACCATCGATCCCTCCAGTTATCATCCACGATCAGCCACCGTCCGTTTTCACCCCCGGACGCGACCGCAGGTCCAGCCACGTATCGCTGATTCCCATGACGAGGGCCGCACCCGCCGTCACCGGGTAGAGGACCAGCGCCGCGAGTACCCACACCGCGATCACCCAGCCCGAGCTTAGCACCGAAGCCCCCAGCCACACGAGCACCGCAAGACCCCGGAGCAGATAGAGGCCGCCCATCACCGTCACCATGTTGCCGCCCGCGCGCTCCGCCCATGCTCCCGCGGGGATGACCAGCAGCGCGAGGCCCAGCACGAGCACCCAGGCCAGGTGGTCGCCGAAGCGGAACTCCCGCAGCGGCGGGAGCGGTCTCCGTTCTCCCCGGACTCGTCCGAGTATGTAGCCGGCGACGCCGAGGGCCGAGATCGAAGCGAGCGCGAGCATGGCGGGGTAGACGGCCTCCCACACGCTCACGATGCCGCGCACCGTCGCTTCCACCGACCGGCCGCCCCACGCGTTGAAGTCATGCGCGGCCAGCGCCTGGCTGAACTGCGCCGTGATCCGCCAGTCGAGGTCCGCCGGAAGCTCGGGTCGCAGCACGGCGAGGACCGCGACCGTGGCTCCCGCGGTCGCGACCGCCCACAGCGACCGGTCGAAGACCCCCCGGCCCGGCGCCAGCGCCGTGCTGAGAACGAACCCGCCGGCCAGAAGCAGCGCCCAGCCGCGCTCCATGAACCACAGCGGCCCGGCCTCCTGAAACCCGAGCCCTGCTCCGGCCAACAGCAACAGCGCCAGGAAGGCCGAGCCGGACTGGGGCGGCTCGAAGGTCAGAATCGCCACGGCCGCGGGTACGCCGACGATCGCCATGAGCCCGAGCGGCGACGAACTCAGCGGCGACAGCAGCATGACCAGCAGGAGGAGACCCGCGGCTGGCCAGAGACCGCTCCAGCGTTCCCTCAGCGGCCCCACGCCGGGGCCACGCTAGTCGTGGTAGCCGCGGATGTACGGCAGGATCGCGAGATACCGCGCCCGCTTGATGGCTGCCGTCACCGCCCGCTGGTGCCGCGCACACGACCCCGTGGCTCGCCGCGGCAGGATCTTGCCGCGATCCGAGATGTAGCGGTCCAGCGCACGTTCATCCTTGTAGTCCACGCCGGGCTTCCGGCCCCCGGCCACGCAGCACCGGCACGCCTTTCGAAATGCCATTTATTCCTCCTTCGCCTCGGCGGGCTCTTCCGCCTCAGCGTCGTCCGTCGGCGCCTCCGCTTCGGCTTCGGCGTCGGCTTCGGCTTCGGCTTCGGTTTCGGCGTCGGCTTCGGTTTCGGCGTCGGCTTCGGTTTCGGCGTCGGCTTCGGCTTCGGAGGGAGCCTCGTCGGCCGCTTCTTCGGCGCCGTCCGTCTCCCCGGCCTCTTCGCTTTCCTCCGCCTCCCCGGTCTCCTCCGCCTCCCCGGTCTCCTCCGCCTCGGAGGCCCCGTCGGTCTCGGACCCTGCCTCGGCGTCGGGGGCATCTGCGGCGGTTTCCTCCGCCTCGGGTTCGGCTTCCTCGGCTTCGGCTTCCTCGGCCTTGGCTTCCTCTGCCTTGGCTTCCTCCGCGGGTTCTTCCGCCTTGGCTTCCTCCGCGGCGGGCGTCTCCGGCGCCGGGTCGGGAAGCGGGAGCGGATGTTCCGCGATCACGATCAGGTACCGGAGGATGTCATCCTCGAGCTTCAGCAAGCGCTCCAGCTCCCTGAGCGGATCGGGCGCCGAAGTGAACTGGGCGACGACGTAGTAGCCGTTCGGCTGCTTCTTGATGGGGTAGGCGAGTTGACGTTTGCCCCAGTGCACCGAGGCGGTGATTTCGCCCGAACCGTCCGCCGTGATTGCGGCGTGGTAGCGTTCGAGCTTCGCCTCGATCTCCTCGGAGGTCAGGCTCGAACGGAAGATGTACACGATCTCGTAATCGCGCATGAAGAACTCCCTCGGTCTCGTCGGCCCCGACCCGCGCGGTCGGAGCAGGAGTCTGGATTGTCGGCCCGCCGGAGGGCGGCGAACCGGTATGTGAAAGCGGCATTACACTAGGTCATGCGGTCACGCTGTCAAGTTGCGGCCCTCGGCCCGACACCCGCGACCCGAGACGCGCGACCCGCGACCCGCGGCACACTATAGCTAGAACAAGCCCAGAGCCTGCAGCACCGCGCCGACGGCGGCGAGGGCCGTCTCCACGGCTTCCGGCGCCGCGGCGGCCATCCCGTGCACATCGACGAACCAGGGCGCGAGGACGAGCGAGACGACGCTCATCAGCTTCACGACGATGTTCATCGACGGCCCGGACGTGTCCTTGAAGGGATCGCCCACCGTGTCGCCGACCACGGCCGCCTTGTGCGGGTCGGACCCCTTCCCCCCGTGGGCTCCGGTCTCGATGTACTTCTTGGCGTTGTCCCACGCGCCCCCGGAGTTCGCCATGAAGAGCGCGAGCAGCACGCCGCTCACGGTCGCGCCGGCCAGCGCGCCGCCGAGCGCCGCCACGCCGAGGAAGCGGCCGACCATGATGGGGACGATGATCGCCACCAGCCCCGGCACGATCATCTCCCGGAGCGCCGCCCTCGTGGAGATGTCCACGCAGCGCGCCGAGTCCGGCTTCGCCGTCCCCTCCATGATGCCGGGGATCTCGCGGAACTGGCGACGGACTTCCGCCACCATGCCCGCCGCCGCGCGGCCCACCGCCGTCATCGTGAGCGCGGCGATGAAGAAGGGCGTCACGCCGCCGATGAAGAGCCCCATCACGACGAGCGGATCGATGAGGTTGATCCCGGTCTCGCGCAGACCCACCGCGTTCGCGTAGGCAGAGAAGAGGGCGAGCGCCGTGAGCGCGGCGGAGCCGACCGCGAATCCCTTCCCGATCGCCGCCGTCGTGTTGCCGAGCGAGTCGAGCGAGTCGGTCACCGAGCGGACCTCCGGCCCCAGTTCCGCCATCTCCGAGATGCCGCCGGCGTTGTCCGCCACCGGGCCGTACGCGTCGACCGACATCGTCACCCCGACCGTGGCCAGCATCCCCACGGCGGCGATCCCGATCCCGTACAGGCCGGCGAAGTTGAAGGCGAGGAAGATGGCGGCGGAAATCAGGAGCATGGGAATCAACGTGGATTCCATCCCGACCGCGAGTCCCGTGATGATGTTCGTCGCGGAGCCGGTCTCGGAGGCCTCGGCGATGCGCCGGATCGGCTTCTCGGCCGTGTAGTACTCCGTCACGAGGCCGATGGCGATGCCCACGAGCGAACCGAACAGCATGGCCCAGAAGGGGCCGGCGTTCGGGTGGATGAAGACCCACTTGCCCTGCGCCGCCGCGTCAAAGATTTGGAGGTTCACCGTGATCGCGTACGCTGCGATCCAGAAGATCACGGCCCCGATGATCGGCGCCCAGCGCAGGGCCGCCGCCGGACTCATGCGCTCAAGGACGCGGATGGCGAGTACGCCGACCGCGCTCGCGAGGAAGCCGGCCATGATGTAGAGGACCGGCAGCGCCACGGCCTGGAGCCGCGCCCCGTCGAGGATCATCGCGCTCGTCACGCCGATGACGATCGTGGCGATGACCGAACCCACGTACGACTCGAAGATGTCCGCCCCCATCCCCGCCACGTCGCCCACGTTGTCGCCCACGTTGTCGGCGATCGTCGCCGGGTTGCGCGGATCGTCCTCCGGAATCCCGGCCTCGACCTTGCCCACGAGGTCCGCGCCGACGTCGGCCGCCTTCGTGTAGATGCCGCCGCCCACGCGCGCGAAGAGCGCGATCGAGGAAGCGCCCATCGCGAAGCCCGAGATGATCTCGCCGAAGGGCCGGAAGCCGGTCCCCTGGGGATCGTAGATCACGATCACGGCGCCGATCCCGAGCAGGCCGAGCGCCGCCACCGCGATGCCCATCACGGCTCCCCCGGAGAAGGCGACCCGGAGCGCCTTGGCCTGGCCCTCCGCGCGCGCCGCCTCGGAGGTCCGGACGTTGGCCGCCGTCGCCGCCTTCATCCCGAAGAACCCCGCCAGGATCGAGCACGCGGCGCCCAGCGCGTATGCCACCGCCGTGTGCGGCCCCACGAGCCAGAACAGAAGGGCCGCCACGACGACGATGAACGGCAGCAGCACCGTGTACTCGCGCCGCAGAAACGCCATCGCGCCCGAGTGGATCGCCTCCGACAGCTCGGCCATCTTCTCGTTTCCGACGGGCTGCGCCTTCACGTACATGAAGAGCGCGAAGGAGAAGAAGAGCCCGATCACGCCGAGCCAGACCGCAAAATCGATGTTTCCGACGATGTTTCCGCCCACGTTTTCCTGCTCCCTCTGCTATCCCTCGATTAGCCCGATCAGCGGGGGGTCACCCCGGACGGTTGAAGCGGTTCATTGCCGCTTCCGAGCCATGGTCCAGCCAGTACTCCACCGCTTCGGCGGCACGGGGGAAGGCGCCGAGCGCCGCCTCCTCCTCCGCCCGCGGCATCCGTGACAACACCCAGGCCGCCAGGTCGATGCGCTCGTCCGGCGGCCGCCCGACGCCGAGCCTGAGGCGGCCGTAGTCGTCGGAGCCGAGACTCGCCGATATCGAAGCGAGCCCGTTGTGCCCGCCCGGCGACCCCTTCGCCCGCAGGCGGAAGCGACCCGCCGGCAGCGCGACATCGTCGACGAGGACGAGCATGTCCGCCGCCGGGTCGAAGCGCCGGCGGTCCAGCAGCGCCGCCAGCGCTTCGCCGCTCAGATTCATGTACGTCCGCGGCTTGTGGATCTCGACGCCGGGGCGCGCGGCCCCGACCGTCCACGCGGTGGGGCCTTCCGCGCGAAAGGGGTCCCCGCCCCAGCGGCGCGCCAGGCGGTCGGCGAGCCACCAGCCGATGTTGTGCCGCGTGTCCCGGTACTTCGCGCCGGGATTCCCCAGAGCCAGCAGCAGCCGCACGGTCCCCCGCGGATCGGTCGCTGGCCGTTCGGCTCAGCCCTCCTCTGCCTCGGCCTCCGTGGCCTCGGCCGCAGCCTCGCCTTCGACCTCTTCCACTTCCTCGAGCTCTTCCTCCTCCTCGACCTCCTCAACGGCAGGCGGCACGACGGTGCAGATCGTCAACCCGTCGTCGTCGAGGACCTCGACCCCGCCCGTATCCACGTCCGAGACGTTCAGCGAATCGCCGATCTCAAGCTCCGACACGTCGATGGTGAACGCGGACGGAATCTCGTTCGGCAGACACTCGACTTCGATTTCGTGCCGGAGGTGCTGGAGTATCCCGCCCACCTCCACGCCGGCGGGAGTCTCGAGCAGGTGGAGCGGAACCGATACCCGGATCTTCACGTCCGCGCGGATCTCGAAGAAGTCCACGTGCAGAAGCTGAGGTCGATACGGGTGGCGCTGTATCTCGCGGATCAGCACCGGGCGCGGCTCGCCGCCGTCGACCTCGAGGTCGATCACCGTCGTGGCCGCGTGGATCCGGCTCAGCAGCCGCGAAAGCTCGTGCGTGTCCAGCGCCAGCGACTCGGCCTCGTCCCGGCGGCCGTACACGACGGCGGGCAACTGGCCGCTCCGGCGGAGCTGTCTCGCCGCGCCCTTGCCGGAGGCGGTCCTCGCCCGCGCCGTCAGTCTGGCGGATTCGTTCGTCATTCTATTCGCCTCTTACTTGAACAGTTTGCTTACGGAGGTGTTCTCGTGCGTGCTCTCTATGGCCTGCGCGAGGAGGCTCGCCACCGACAGCACCGTCAGCTTCGGCAGCGCTTCCTGCACGCCCGGAGCGAGCGGCACGGTGTCCGTGACCGTGATCTCCTTCACGTCGGCCGACGCGAGGCGCTCCACCGCCGGCCCCGAGATGAGCGGGTGCGTGGCGAGAACGTAGATGTCCAGGGCGCCGCGCTCCTTCAGCACCTGGATGGCCGACACCATGGTCCCGGCCGTGTCAATCATGTCGTCGGGCACGATGCAGTGCTTCCCCTCGACGTCGCCCACGATGTTCGAGACCTCGGCCTCGTTCGGCGCCGGACGCCGCTTGTCGATGATCGCGAGGTCCCCCCCGAGACGCCGGGCGTAGCCGCGCGCCATCTTCGCCGCGCTCACGTCCGTCGCGACGACGACGAGGTTGTCCAGCTTCTTCATCTCGTAGTAGCGCCGGAAGACGGGGGCCGCGTACAGGTGGTCCACCGGGATGTCGAAGAAGCCCTGGATCTGGTGCTGGTGGAAGTCAATCGAGAGGACGCGGTCGGCGCCGGCGGCCGTCATCAGGTTCGCCAGCAGCTTCGCCGCGATCGACACGCGCGGCTGATCCTTCCGGTCGGAGCGCCCGTACCCGTAGTAGGGCACGACCGCCGTGACCCTCGCCGCCGAGGCGCGCTTCGCCGCGTCGATCAGGATCAGGAGTTCGAGCACGTTCTCCGCCGGCGGGTTCGTGGGCTGGATGAGGAAGACGTCGCGCCCGCGCACGTTCTCGTCGATGCGCACGAAGATCTCGCCGTCGGCGAACCGCTTGATCGTAACGTCGCCGAGCCGCTCTCCGAGCACGTCGGCGATCCCCTGCGCGAGGGCGGGATTCGCCGTACCCGAAAGCAGCATGATCGGACTCGTATGGAACGAGAAGTCCGTGGTGTCCATGCGTGTCGACTGGCTCGCTGGTCTGGTTCCGGCGCTCGTCGCTCCGCGCCCGTGACGCGCGCGGGGGGCCGTGCCGGAATGGAAGAGAAACTGTGTGGGTCCCGAACCCATGCGCCGCGGGGCCGAACCCCGGAGCGACAGCCGCCCAGACTATCGATTCACGCTGGTTTTTGTCAACGAGCATCCGCCGTCGAGCGCCCCGGAATCGTGTAAATGACCTGTGTCGGGTACGCGAACTCGACGCCGTGCCGGTCGAACCGTTCGTGGATCGCGAGCAGCATCGCCTGCTTCGCATCCATGAAACGGGCGTACTCGGGGACGGTCATGTAGAAGACGGTGTCGAACTCGATCGCGGAGTCCGCGAAGCCCGACAGGTGGCAGCGGTCGAAGCGGGTCTCCTCCTGCGCCTCCACGATCTCCTCGATCCAGGCGGGGATCTGCGCCAGGAGGTCGCGCGGCGTGTCGTAGGTCACGCCGACCTTCAGCGCCCCGCGCCGGTCCGCCATGCGCCCGAGGTTCCGGATCCGGGTGTTGATCACGTCGCTGTTTCCGAGGATGAGTTGCTCGCCCCCCAGGCTCCGCAGCCGGGTCGTCTTGAGGCCGATGTGCTCCACCGACCCCTGGAACTCGCCGATGACGAGGAAGTCGCCGATGACGAAGGGCTTGTCGAGGATGATGGAGAGCGATGCGAGCAGGTCTCCGAGGACGTTCTGCGCCGCGAGGGCGACGGCGATGCCGCCGATCCCGAGGCCCGCGAGCAGGGCCGCGACCTCGACCCCGAGGTTGTCGAGGATGAGGAGGAGGACGACGGACCACACGGCGAGCCGGCCCACGAAGGAGAGCGCGCCGACCATGGTCACGGCCTCCGCATCCTCGCCCGCGGTCGCATCCACGAACCGGCGCACCCAGAAGGCGATCGCGGCGCTGGCCCAGATGCCGCCCTGGACGACGATGGCGATGACCGCGGCGCGGCGAATCACGAGCGCCACGACGGGATCGAGTTCGAGCACGAGCGACGCGGCGAAGAGCCCCACGAAGAGGATGAGGGCGAACTTCGTCTCGCCGAGCACGTCCGCGACGAGATCGTCGATCGAGGTCCGGGTCTGGCTCGCGAAGCGCGCGAACGCCCGCAGCGCGTAGCGTTCGAGCAGCCACAGCGCGAGGGTCGTGAGGGCGTAGATGCCGGCGGCGAGCAGCCAGGTCGAAAGCGTGTTTCCGTAGATCGTCTGGTCCAGGCCCATGCCTCGAACTCCAGTGTCGGTCGTGTAGAGTGTCGGTCGTGTAGAGTGTCGGTCGTGTGGAAGTGTCGGTCGTGTGGAGACGTCTGTCGTCGGGAGATCAGGCGAGCTGTTCCATCATCTCCCGGATGTCGGTCGTTGGACGCCGGCACGCGAAGCCGGTGCAAACGTATGCCGTCGCCTCCCCGTCCAGGAGGTCGTGCGGCGCGGTGAAAGGCGCGATCTCCGCGAGCCGGTCCGCCGCGGGCGCGCCGGGCGCTTCGGCCGCGTCGGTGGGGCGGCCCGCCGGCTTGAAGAGGACGGCCGTGCGGGGCGCGTAGCGGCCGGCGAGCGCGGCCAGCATGCGCCGCGTGGCGGGCTCGTCGGGATCGCCGGCCACGACGACTTCCTGCGCCGGGCCCAGGGCGAGATCGAGCGCGACGAGCGACATCGTGTGCGCGGAGGGGGCGCCGCCGACGGGGCCGGCGAGCGCCCCGCGCAGCGCTTCCGCCCGGTCCAGGAGTTCGACGTCGCCCGTGAGCCGGCCGAGCCGGAGGAGCACGTACCACGTCGTCGCGTTGGCCGAGGGCGTGGCCCCGTCGTACAGCTCCTTCTGCCGGACCGGCACGTCGCTCTGCGCCTCGTCCACGTTGAACACGCCGAGCCGCTCGGGGTCCCAGAAGCGCTCGAGGAGCGGATCGAGCAACTCGCGCGCCGCGCCGAGCCAGCGCGGGTCGAAGGTCGCCCCGTACAGCTCGATCAACCCCCAGATGAGGCAGGCGTGGTCCGCCGCGCCCGCGGGGATCGCGGCGTCGCCGTCCCGGTAGCGGTGGAGCAGCCCTCCCTCACCGTCGCGCAGCCGCCCGAGGATGAAGTCGGCCGCCCGCGCCGCCGCTTTGACGAGCGACTCGTCGCCGAAGGCGAGGCCGCTCCGCGCCAGCGCCGCGATCATGAGCCCGTTCCAGTCCGTCAGGATCTTGTCGTCGAGCAGCGGGCGTTCCCGCAGCGCCCGCTTCTCGAACAGAACGCGGCGCGCTTCCTCCAGCCGTGCCTCGACGCCGTCGGCGTCCTCCCCCAGCGCCGCCGCGATTTCGGCGGGCGTTTCTTTCGCGTGCAGGATGTTCTCGCCGGTCCGGAGCCCCGACGCCTCGTCGGCGAAGTTGCCGCGCGCCTCGACCCGGAAGGCGTGTCGCGCGAGCGCGGCCGCGTCCTCCCCCAGAGCCTTCGCCAACACCTCGTCGAACTCGTCCCGCGTCCACACGTAGAACGCCCCTTCGCGTCCCTCGCTGTCCGCGTCCTCCGCCGAATAGAAGCCGCCCTCCGCGTCCGTGAGGTCGCGCGCGACGTACTCGTAGATCTCCAGGGCCACACTCCGGTGCGCGTCGTCGCCCGTCACCTGCCACAACTCCGTGTACGCCATGGCGAGCAGCGCCTGGTCGTACAGCATCTTCTCGAAGTGCGGGACGAGCCAGCGGGCGTCCGTCGAGTAGCGGTGGAAGCCGTACCCGACGTGGTCGAAGACGCCTCCCCGCCGCATGGAGACGAGCGTCTTCTCCACCATCTCCACGCCGCGCCCGTCGCCCGTGCGGTCGCTCCAGCGCAGGAGGAAGAGGAGTTGGTGCGGCGCCGGAAACTTCGGAGCGCGGGAGAACCCTCCCTGGTGCGGGTCGAAGCGGGCCCGCAGGTCGCTGAAGCCGCGGCGGAGCGTCTCCTCGTCGAGCGCGCCCTCGCCGGCACCCAGCCCGCGCACCTCGACCTCCCGGATGGCCGCGAGCGCCGAGGCCCCGGCCGCCTCCACATCCGCCCGCCGCTCGCGCCACAGAGACGCGAGCCGCGGCAGCAGGTCCAGCATCCCCGCCCGCCCGGCCACGCTCTCGCGCGGGAAGTAGGTCCCGGCGAAGAAGGGCTGCTTGTCCGGCGTCATCACGATCGTGAGCGGCCATCCCCCCTGCCCCGTCATGAGCTGGCACGCCGTCATGTAGACGCCGTCGATGTCCGGCCGTTCCTCGCGGTCCACCTTGATCGACACGAAGTCCCGGTTGAGGAGCGCGGCCACGTCCTCGTCCTCGAAGGATTCGCGCTCCATCACGTGGCACCAGTGGCAGGTCGCGTACCCGATGGAGAGGAAAATCGGACGATCCTCGGCCCGGGCGCGCGCGAAGGCCTCCTCCCCCCACGGAACCCAGTCCACGGGATTGAAGGCGTGCTGGAGAAGGTAGGGACTCTTCTCCCGCGCGAGTCGGTTGGGGCGGGTGCCGGAATCAGACATGGGAATCAGGCATGGGATTGGCCCCCCAGGGGTCGAACCTGGATCATCGGCTCCAAAGGCCGGTGTCTTGCCATTAGACGAGGGGCCAGAGGGGCCGAAGATGGCGTCGCGCGGCCAACGGCGTCAAACCGCGCGGCGACGCGTCAACCGGGCTCCACATGTCGGGCTTGCCGATGAGAATCAGGTAGCAACGGAACGATATCTCGTGTAATCACGGACGGGTGTCGGTGCCTCTGCATCCGCTTAAGACGATTGAAAATCCAATTTTGAATTGTCTTAAGGCTTCACAGAGACTTCCAAACAACCACCTCCGGCAGGAATCTCCGGTCGGACGCGGGTATCGCCGGGGTATGGATCCGCCTCAGACGGGGAGTGAGACGTCCAGGACTCGGAGACCTTCGGCGCCTTCAAGGGCGGCGAACGTTCCGCGGGCTCGGGCGCGCTCCGCCTTGTCGCGGAAGATCGCGAACAGCGTCGAGCCCGATCCCGTCATCGCGGCCAGCGCCGGATCGCACTCCCGCAGCCGGTCGAGGAGTACCGACAGTTCTTGGTGCCGGGCGAGGACGGGCGCCTCGAGGTCGTTTCGGGACAGGCGCTCGAGGGAGTCCCACTCCGCCAGCCGCGTCGCGCCCGGGAGCACGGAGGCGGCGCCGGCGTCCTGGGCCGTCCGCCCGAGCCAGTCGTACGCCTCGGGCGTGGAAACGTGGATCCCGGGGCAGACGAGCAGCGCGGGACGGGGGCGCGGCGGGCGGAGCGGCAGAAGCCGGCGGCCGCGCTCCCAGCCCAGCGCCATCGGCACGCCGAGGAGCGCGAAGGGCACGTCGCTGCCGATCTCGCCGGCGAGTTCGACGAGTTCGCTTTCGTCCAGGCGGGGCCAGCGGTCGGCGAGCAGGCGCAGCGTCGCGCCCGCGTCCGCGCTGCCGCCGCCGAGCCCGCTCCCCATGGGGATCCGTTTCGTCAGGCGGATGTGCACCGCGCGGCGCCCCCGATGCCCGAACGCGCGGGCCAGGAAACGCTCCGCCGCCTGCCAGCACAGGTTTTCGGGACCATCCGGGACGCCATCGGCGAGCGGCCCATCGACGGAGAGGGTGATGCCCGCCTCGGGCCCGGATGCGGAGAGGGTCACCGTGTCGGACAGGCTCGTGCGGGCGAGCAGGGTCTCGACGCCGTGAAATCCCGTTTCGTCCCGGGCGAACACGCGCAGGCGCAGGTTAACCTTCGCGTGCGCTTCGGCCGTCCGGATCTCGGCGGAGGGCGTCACGCCGAGGACTCCGGCTCCGCGGCCTCGCTCCGTCCGAAGTCGCGGCGGCTGATCCCGAGGCGCCGCATGTACCAGATCCCCAGCACGGTGATGGGCAGGAAGGTGAGGATGTGGTAGCCCGCGGCGAAGCTGATGATTCTCGCGGGCTCGATCTGGTGAAGTTCGAGCGCGACGCGGGCGGCCGCCTCGAACGGTCCGAAGAACCCCGGCGTGGACGGGATCGCGACGGCGAAGCTGATCGTCGTCTGGAGGACGAGCGCGCCGAGGAACCCGGGCCCGACAATGCCGAAGGCGAGAAACCCGAGGTAGAACGAGACGGCGTTCCAGGCCCAGACGGCGAACGACCACAGCATCGCGCGGGCGAAGACGTGCGCGTGGCGCAACGCCCCGAGGCCGTCCACGAACGCGGAGAGCACGTCCATGACGCGGTCCGCGACGCGGTCCGGCGCGACCCGGCGGGACCACCTGGCCGCCAGCCGGAGGAAGCGGTCCGGCGAGCGGACGAGGAGGGCGAGCGCGAGCAGACTCGCGGAGACGAGGACGACCCCCAGGGTGAACAGATCCCGCAGCGTCCCGGAGGCGGCTTCGTCGACCCCGACGATGAAGAAGGCGGGGACGAGGAACACCATGAGGACGATCGCGTCGAGCAGGCGCTCCACGACGAGCGAGGCGAGGGCGGCGCTCAGGGGCACCGGCGTGATCCGCGACAGCGAGTAGGCGCGGACGAACTCTCCGAGCCGGCCGGGCAGCACGTTGTTCGCCATGAAGCCGATGGACACGGCCGCGTAGCGCGAACCGAACGGCAGACTTCCGTTCGAGGCGCGGAGGAGAATCTCCCACCGTATCGCGCGGAGGTTGAAGGTGAGCGTGGCCACGACCGTCGCGGCGATCAGCAGCCAGACGTTCGCCTCGCCCAGGTGTCTCAGGAGTTCGGCGGCCGAGACGCCCCGCAGCGCCCAGACAAGGAGCGCGACGGAGACGAGTACGCCGATGAGGACTGTGAGACGGCCTCTCACGCGCGCGCCTCGCGCACGAGTTCCGACATCTCGAGCACCGCGCGCTCGATCCCCACGAGCACGGAGCGGCTCACGATCGAGTGGCCGATGTTGAGTTCCTCGCACTCCGGGATCGCCGCCACCGGCTGCACGTTCTCGTAGGTGAGCCCGTGGCCGGCGTGCACCGCGAGGCCGGCGGCATCGGCTCGGATCGCCGCACCCTCCAGCCGCTCGAGTTCGCGGTCGGCGCTCGCCTGATCGGGCGCGTTGGCGTATTCGCCGGTGTGGAGTTCGATCGCCGCCGCCCCGGCCTCGGCCGAGGCGTCGACGGAGGCGGGATCGGGGTCAATGAAGAGCGACGTGCGGATCCCGGCGTCCTGGAGCCTCGCCACGGCGGCGGCGATGCGGGCCGGATCGGCGGACAGGTCCAGCCCGCCTTCCGTCGTCAGTTCCTCCCTCTTCTCGGGGACGAGCGTGGCCTGAGCCGGGCGCCAGCGTTCGGCGAGGGCGAGCACCGCCTCCTCGGCCGCGAGTTCGAGGTTGACGAAGGTGCGGACGGTCGCAAGCAGGAGTTCCACGTCGCGGTCCTGGATGTGCCGGCGGTCCTCGCGGAGGTGCACCGTGATTCCGTTCGCGCCCCCGAGTTCGGCGAGGACGGCGGCCCGCACCGGGTCGGGTTCGTCCGTGCCGCGCGCCTGACGGACGGTCGCCACGTGATCGATGTTCACGCAGAGCCGGCACTCGACCAGGTGCGAGAAGCTGCTGTTCGCCATGATGTGCTCCGTTTTCGGTTCGACGGTTCGACGGTTCGACGATCCGCCGCCTCAGGCGGCGTCGGCCCGCTCCACGGCCAGGCCGCTCTCGCGCCAGCGGCCGGCCACCCCGGCGGGCACGCGGGCCACGATGACCACGCACCCGGCTTCGTACGCCCGCTCCAGCACCTCGCCCTCCCGGTACGCCTCGGCGAGCCGCGCGCCGTCCCCGGCGGGCAGGCTCACGCGCACCGTCTCGAGGCGGGCCCGCATCGCGGCCTGAAGGGCTTCGCGCAACGGCTCCAGCCCGCCCCGCTCCACGACGGAGGTCAGCACGTGCGGCCGTCCGTCCGCCGCGGCGCGCTCGCGCAGGGCCCGCTCCTCCTCGTGCGTGAGCCGGTCGATCTTGTTGAAGACCTCGATCACGGGGCGTTCCGCCACGCCGGCCTCCGCCAGCACTTCCTCCACGGCTTCGCGCTGCTCGTCCCGGCTCGGCGACGATGCGTCGATCACGTGCAGCAGGAGGTCCGCCTCGGCGAGTTCCTCCATCGTCGCCCGGAAGGACGCCACGAGATGGTGCGGGAGCTTCCGGATGAACCCGACCGTGTCGGTGAGGAGGATCGGGCCCGGACCTTCGAGATCGCAAACCCGGGTCGCGGAGTCCACCGTCGCGAACAGCCGGTCCTCCACGAAGACGTCGGAGCCCGAGAGCGCGCGCAGGACGGAGGATTTGCCCGCGTTCGTATAGCCCGTGAGCGCCACGGTGAACTGCTCGCTCCTGGCTCGGCGCTGCGTGACCCGCGCCCGCGCAATGTGGTCGAGCTTGCGCCGCAGCCGGGCCAGGCGACGGTCGATGAGCCGGCGGTCGGTCTCGATCTGCTGCTCACCGGGCCCGCGCGCGCCGATGCCTCCGCCCTCGCGCGAGAGGTGGGTCCACATCCGCTTCAGCCGCGTCCGCATGTACTGAAGCTGGGCGAGTTCGACCTGGAGCTTCGCTTCCGACGTCCGGGCCCGGAGCGCGAAGATGTCGAGGATGAGTTCGGTGCGGTCGAGAGCGCGCACGCCGAGCGCCGCTTCCAGGTTCGCCCCCTGGGCCGGTGTGAGTTCCTCGTCGAAGATGGCGAGCGTCGCGTCGTGCTCCCGGAGCGCCCGCCCCAGGCGGTCGACCTTCCCCTTGCCGATGAAGGTCGAGGCGTTCGGCCTGCGCAGCCGCTGGACGACCGCGCCCCGGACGTCGGCGCCCGCCGTCCCGGCGAGGCGGGCGAGTTCCTCGAGGTGTTCGTCCACCGTCTCCTGGGGCATGTCGGGCGGTGGCGCGCCCACGAGCACCGCGCGCTCCGCCACCCGATCCGACGTCACTCTGTCGATCGCTTCTCCTCCATGGTCTCGGCGCCGGTCTCGGCGCCGGTCTCGGCGCCCGCCTCGGCCCCCGACTCTTCCGCGGGGTCCGCTTCCGTCGCTGCCCGCGCCCGGCTGTCGCGAATCACTTCGAGCCGGCGCCTCGCCTCCGCTTCCCAGCCGCGCTCCACCGGATCGTACCAGCGGCTTCCGCGCAGCGACTCCGGAAGGTAGGACTGGGCCGCCACGCCGTCTTCCTCATCGTGATCGTATCGATACCCCGATCCGTACCCCAGTTCCTTCATGAGCCGCGTGGGCGAGTTCCGGATATGGAACGGGACGGGCTCGGCGGGCGTTTCGCGCGCGGCGCGGGCGGCGCCGCCGAACGCCCGGTAGACCGCGTTCGATTTCGGGGCGATGGCGAGGTAGGTCACCGCCTGGGCCAGGGCCAGGTCTCCCTCGGGGCTGCCGAGAAAGTGGTACGCGTCCCGCGCCGCGATCGTGACCGCGAGCGCGCCGGGATCCGCGAGTCCGACATCCTCGGCGGCCATGCGCACGATGCGCCGGGCCAGGTACATGGGGTCCTCGCCGCCGTCCAGCATCCGCGCGAGCCAGTAGAGCGCGGCATCGGCGTCCGAACCGCGCACGGCCTTGTGCAGGGCGGAGATGAGGTTGAAGTGCTCCTCGCCCGACTTGTCGTAGCGCGCGAACCGTTTCTGCAGCGCCGCCGCCACGTGATCCACGGAGATCGCGGGGACGCCGTCCACGCCGGCCAGGTCCGCCGCCGTCTCGAGCGCGTTGAGGGCGCGGCGGGCATCCCCGTCCGACTCGGTCCCGAGCCGGGCCAGGGCGTCCTCGTCGATGGCGAGGCCGGTGGCTCCGAGTCCGCGCTCCCCGTCCCGCAGCGCGCGGGCGCAGATCTCCGCGACATCTTCCGGCGCCAGCGGCTCGAGGACGAAGACGCGGGTGCGCGAAAGGAGCGGGCCGATGACCTCGAAGCTGGGGTTCTCCGTCGTGGCCCCGATGAGGGTGACGGCGCCGCGCTCGACGTGCGGAAGGAGGGCGTCCTGCTGCGCCCGGTTGAAGCGGTGGATCTCATCGACGAAGAGGACGGTGCCGCGGCGCGTGGCCGCGCGGCGCGCCTTCGCCTCTTCCAGGATGCGGCGGACGCGGGGGATCCCGTCGGTCACGGCGGAGAAGGGGACGAACGCGGCTTCCATCCGGCCGGCCAGCATCCCGGCGAGGGTGGTCTTACCCGTTCCCGGCGGACCCCAGAAGATGAGGCTCGGGACGCGGCCGCTCTCGATGAGCTGGCGCAGCGGCCGGTTCTCGCCGACGAGCTTCGGCTGGCCGACGAACTCCTCGAGCGTCCGCGGCCGCATGCGGGCGGCGAGCGGCGCGTCGGCCAGGCCGGCATCCCGGGCCCCGTCGGCTCCCGGCCCGCCGGCGTCCGGGGGCTCGGCGCGCGTGCCGGCGCGCGGTTCGGCGCGCGGTTCCATGCCGGCGAACAGGCTCGGCTCGTCAGTCATCGGCAGTCATCGGCGCCGGGCAGCCCGTTGCCGGCGGCGGGCGTGTCGCGCGGGCGCGAGGCATCGGCGAGCGAGCCGATCTCGATCAGCCGGCGCGCCTCTTCGAGCAGGGGCGCGCGCTCGTTGCGGCCGGGGTCCTCGATGACCTGTTCGAGCAACTCCTCCAGCAGCAGCCGCACGAGCGGACCCGGCGACATGCCGAGCGCAAGGAGGTCGTCTCCCTTGACCGCGAGACCCGCCAGGTCGAGCGCCGGGTCTCCCGCGCGCTCTTCCCGCACGCGCTCCCGGGTCGCCTCCAGGTAGCGCTCCGCCCGCGTCTCTCCGGCGGCGCGGGCGACGGCGAAGTGCAACTCGAACAGGTCCTCCCACGCGTCGCCGACCGCCGCGAGCCAGCGCCGGTGCTCCGCCGCCGAGTCCAGCGCCCCGACGAAGGGGAGGTACAGCCGCGCGAGCCGCGCGACGTAGCGCCGGTCCGCGTTGGAGAACTTCAGCCGCGAGAGCAGCGACTCGGCGGCTTCGGCCCGCCCCTCCGGCGTTTCGGACCCGCACACGAGCAGGCTCGCAAGTCGCACGTTCGCGGCCTGCGCCGGGGCCGCATCGACGGCGCCGAGCGCGGCCCGCCACGCGTCGCCGTCCGCCGCGAGCCCGAGCAACTCCGGGTACCAGTGGCCCAGCGCCGCGCAGTCCGCGTACAGCTCCAGCGCGGCCGAGGGCTTCGGGTTCGCCATGACCTTGAGCAGCTCCTCCCGCACGCGCTCGGCCGACAGCCCGGA
The DNA here is from genome assembly GCA_026914155.1 of Candidatus Palauibacter rhopaloidicola. Lineage (GTDB taxonomy): Bacteria > Gemmatimonadota > Gemmatimonadetes > Palauibacterales > Palauibacteraceae > Palauibacter > Palauibacter rhopaloidicola. The sequence goes on from JAPPGH010000063.1 coordinate 86,522, forward strand.
CAGGCCGCCCACCGCCTCCCGCATCGCTTCGTCGGTGCGCGCCTCCACCGCCCACTCGAAGCGTCCCGCGAACCGGAAGCCGCGCAGGACGCGCAGGTAATCCTCGCGGAAGCGCGCCTCGGGCTCTCCCACGGCGCGCAGGATCCCGTCTTCGATGTCCTCCGCGCCGCCCCACGAGTCGCGCACCTCGCCGGAGGCGGGCCGCCAGGCGATCGCGTTCGCCGTGAAGTCCCGGCGGCTCAGGTCCTCCTCGATGGAATCGGCGAAGGCCACCCGCGCGTGGCGCCCGTCCGTCTCGACGTCGCGCCGGAAGGTCGTCACCTCGTACCCGTCGTCCCCGTCGAGAACCTTCACGGTCCCGTGCGACACGCCGACCGGGACGGTGCGCGGAAAGAGGCGCATGACGTCATCGGGCCGCGCGTCCGTCGTCAGGTCCTCCCAATCCGGCTGGGGCAGGTCGGGCGTGCCCCCGATCTGGGCGACGTAGGCATCGCGGATCGCGCCGCCCACGGCCCAGGCCTCGAAACCCGCGGCCTCGAGCCGGTCCGCGGTGCGGGAGAACCCGGGCGGCGGGGAGAATCGGCCCGGATCGATCGCGCTCACGGCATTCTCAGCCGCACAGCACGCTGCCGCCGTTCACGTTGAGGATCTCGCCCGTGATGTGGCGGGCCGCGTCGGAGAGGAGGAAGCAGATGGGCCCGGCGATGTCTTCGGCTGTGGCGACGCGCCCGAGCGGGATCAAGGTCAGCGCGGCGCGCCCGGCCTCTCCCTGAAGCGCGGGCGAGGACATGTCCGTGTCGACCCAGCCGGGGGCGACGGCGTTCACGTTGATCGACCTCGGGCCGAGTTCGGTCGCGACCGACTTGCAGAACGCGTTGATCGCCCCCTTCGACGCGGCGTAGTGGCTGTGCTCCGCCTCGCCCCGCTGGGACGCCGTGGAGGAGACGAGGACGATTTTCCCGTCCGCGCGCATGCGAAGCGCCGCCTCGCGCGTGCTCGTGTAGATCGACGTGAGGTTCGTCTCGATCATGTGTCGCCACTCGTCCGCCTCGAGCGACTCGATGGGCCGCGCGTCCACGTTCCAGATGCCGGCGTTGCCCACGAACCCGTCCAGTCCACCGAACTCGGCGTCCGCGCGCTCGAACAGCGCCCGGCACTCGGCGGGCTCGGCCAGATCCGCGCCGGCGCACCAGTGGCGCCCGTCCGGCGCGAGCGCGTACGCCTCATCGACCGCCCGCAGCGCCTCGGCCTCCGCCCGGTGGTAGGCGACGCCGACGGACGCGCCCGACGCGGCGAGGCCCTGCACGGTGGCGCGCCCGATCCCGCGTGAACCTCCGGTGACGAGCACGCGCTTGCCCGCGAGACCGGGCAACCCCGGCGCCGTCGATATCATTGCGTCATCTCCTCCTCGTTGAATCGTTGTTGAATCGTTCGCCGATCAGCCCGTCCGGACCCGCCCGCTCGGCGAGCCGGCATGCCCTCGCGGCGCTTCCCCCCAGGGCCGGATCCGCGGCCGCCTCGAGCGCGTAGGTGAGGATCGCGTCCGCGGCGAGCAGGGTCACCGCCCCGGCGCGGGCCTCCTCGCCTTCCGCCGCGTCCGCCAGTGCATCGAGCGCCGCATGGACGAGTCCCTCCTCGCCCTCCGCCAGACGCCCCCGAACCAGCGGCCACACCGCTTCCGCCAGCTCCGGCGGCGCGCTCTCGAGGCGTCCCGCGAGCCAGGTCTCGAGCGTGAGGGGGCCGGGTTCGGCCGGCACGTCAGCCACCGGAGAGGGCGGGCACCCGCTCGACAGCCCAGGCCCGGGCCGCGCCGAGCCCGTCTTCCGTTCGCGACGGGTCGCCCACGCCCCCCTGTGCGAAGCGCGCGCCGCCGCCGCCGCCGGAACCCGTGGCCCGGCTCGACACGCGGACGAGGTCTCCCGCCTTCACGCCGAGCCGGATGAGGTCGTCCGACACGACGGAGATGAACGCGTGGCGGTCCTCGTCCGGGAACACGACGTGGACGACGGCGGCGCCCGACCCCATCCCGCCGCGCAGGCGGTCGCCGAGCGCGCCGAGGTCCGTGCCGGCGGGCACCTCCAGGCGCCCCGACACGAAGCGGGCCCCGTTCGCGTCCCCCGCACCCGCCGCGCTCGCGCCGGCGAGCAGCGTCTCCAACTGTCGCTCCGCCGCATCTCCCCGCTGACCCCGAACCTCCTCGGCAAGCGCATCGCGTTCCTCGAGGAGCCGATCCATGCGGGCCGTCAGGTCCGCCGGCGGGCAGCGCAACCGCGCGGCGAGTTCGGCGAGGAGCCGCTCTCGCTCCAGTTCGCGCCGGTAGGCCCCCTGCCCCGTCACCGCTTCGATGCGCCGGATCCCCGCCGCGACCCCCGTCTCGGAAACGATCCGGAACGTCCCGACCTGACCCGTCGTACGGACGTGCGTGCCGCCGCACAGCTCCAGGCTGAGGCCCGGAACCTCGATCACGCGCACGATGTCCCCGTACTTCTCTCCGAACAGGGCCATGGCCCCGGCCGCGATCGCCTCGTCGTAGTCCCGCTGCGACGCGTCGACGTCGTGGTTGCCGAGGATCGCCTCCGTCACCTCCGCCTCGATGTCCGCCCGCTCCGCCGGCGTCAGCGGACCCCGGTGGCTGAAGTCGAAGCGCAGCCGGTCCGGGGCCACGAGCGAGCCGGCCTGCTGCACGTGCTCGCCCAGCCGGTTCCGGAGCGCCGCGTGCAGCAGGTGCGTCGCCGTGTGATTCCGCTCCGTCTCGCGACGCGACGGATCCACCTGTGCGAGCACATAGTCCTCGACCCCCTCGGCTTCAGACAGGGAGCCCTCCGCGAGCGCACCCGCGACGAGGGTCTGGCCGCCGTCGTCCCAGACCTCCGAGATGTCGACCGCCCAACCGTCACCCGCGACGCGCCCGGTATCGGACACCTGCCCGCCGCTCTCCAGGTAGAACGGATTCCGCTCGAGCAGGAACGCGTGGCGCCCGTCCGACGCCCAGCGGCGGCAGTCCGTTTCGATTTCGAGATCTCCGTATCCCACGAATTCCTGCGGGCGGGACCCGAGGGAGGCGGTCGCGGCGATCTTGCCGCCCAACCCGGCCGTAAGGGTCGCCCTCGCGTCGACAGACGTCGCTTGGCCACCCTCGCGCGAACGGGCGCGCTGGGCTTCGAGCGCCTCGTTGAAGCCGGGCCAGTCCACGCCGTAGCCGCGTTCGCGGGCGATGAGGCCGGTGAGGTCCTCGGGGATGCCGTACGTGTCCTTCAGCTTGAACGCGACGTCGCCCGCCACCGTGCCCGAGCCTCCCTCCGGCATCGCGCGGTCGATCTCGCGCATGCCGCCCTCGATGGTCGAGAGGAAGAGTTCCTCCTCCGCCCGCGTCGTGGAGAGGAGGTGCTCCCGCCGCGCCTCAAGCTCCGGGAAGGTGGCCGACATGCGGTCCGCCACGACGCCCACGAGGTCGTGCAGGAGCGGGTCGCGCCGGCCCAGCAGCCAGTAGTGCCGGACCGCCCGGCGCAGGATCCGGCGCAGCACGTATCCCCGCTTCTCGTTCGAGGGGAAGACGCCGTCGGCGAGCAGGAACGCCACGGCCCGGGCGTGATCCGCCAGGACGCGGAAGGCGACGCCGTCCTCCCAGTCCTCGGGCGCCCGTGAGTACTCGATCCCGAGCCCCTGCTCCGCCGCCTCGATGATCGGGAGGAAGAGGTCCGTGTGGTAGTTCGTTCCCACGCCCTGCAGCAGCGCCGCGATCCGCTCGAGTCCGGCGCCCGTGTCGATCGAGGGCGCGGGGAGCGGCGTGTCCGTCCCGTCCGGCGCGCGGTCGAACTGCATGAAGACGAGGTTCCAGAACTCGATGATCCGATCCGCCTCGCCCGCCGCCTCGAACTGCGCGTCGGTGATGCGGTCGTCGCGCTCCGTCCGCAGGTCGTAGTGCAGTTCCGAGCAGGGGCCGCACGGGCCCGTGTCGCCCATCTGCCAGAAGTTGTCCTTGTCCCCCATGCGCCGGATCCGCGACTCCGGGATCGAGGTCCGCTTCAGCCAGAGGTCGAAGGCGTCATCGTCGTCGTGGTGGACCGTGGCCCACAGGCGGCCGGGCTCCAGCCCGAGATCCCCCGTCACCCACTCCCAGGCAAAGTCGATCGCGTCGCGCTTGAAGTAGTCGCCGAAGGAGAAATTCCCGAGCATCTCGAAGAAGGTGTGGTGGCGCGCGGTGCGCCCCACTTCCTCGAGGTCGTTGTGCTTGCCGCTCACGCGGAGGCACTTCTGGGACGTGACGGCGCGGGGGGGACTCGGGCGCTCCGTCTCTCCCGTGAAGATGCCCTTGAACTGCACCATCCCGGCGTTCGTGAACATGAGGGTCGGGTCATCCGCAGGGACGAGCGGGCCGCTGGGCCGATGCTCGTGCCCCTGCCGCTCGAAGTAGGAGATGAAACTCCGCCGGAGTTCGTCGGCCTTCATCGTGTATCCGCCTCAGCCTGCCAGTTGACCTCGATCCAGGCGCGAATGCGACTCGCGTCGAACCCGCGCCGGGCCAGGTAGTCGAACAGCCGCCGACGCGCCTTCGACGGGTCCGCCCCCGTCAGCCTCCGCGCCCGGGCCGTCGCAACGCGCTGCAGCAGCGCCTCTTCCGTCGCGCCCTCCTCCGCCATCGCTTCGCGGATGCCGCGATCCGCATCCTCCCGCGACACGCCCCGGGCGAGAAGGTCGGACTGCATGCGACGGGTTCCACAGGGCCGGAGCCGGATGCGATCCCGCGCGAAGCTGGCAGCGAACTGCGCGTCGTCGAGATACCCCAGCGCCGCGAGACGTTCCAGTGCGTGCTGAATCGCCGCCGGGTCGATCCGGTCCCGCCGCAGCCGGCGCTCCGTTTCCCGGCGACTCCTCGGGCGCACGGAAAGGTAGCGCAGCCCGACGAACATCGCTTCGGCGCGCCCGCCCGCGGCCTGAACGGCTTCGAGTTCCGCGGATTCGAGCCGGAGCCCGACCTCGAGCCGCAGTCGGGACGCGTCTTCGTCCGGAAGTCGACAGAGGAAAGCGCCGTCCAACTGGACCTCGGTCCAGCCGGAGCGGCGCTTGACCGGGACGAGGTCGGTGATCTCCCCGGTTGTGTGGCGGTCGTCGCCGGAATTCAGCGCCCGGTGGCCTGCTTCGAGGACGGCCGGGAGTTCTTCGCCTCCGCCGCGCCCGCTCCCGCCGCGGCCTCGGCCGCGTCAGGGTCCGGGATCGTCATCCCGAGTTCTTCGCGGATCCGGGCCTCGATCTCCTCCGCGATGTCCGGGTTCTCCCGCAGGAAGGTCTTCGAGTTCTCGCGCCCCTGCCCGAGCCGGACATCGCCGCCGTACGAGTACCAGGCGCCCGCCCGGTTCACGATGCCGATGCTCTCGCCCATGTCCACGAGCAGACCCTCCCGGCTCACGCCCTGGTTGAACATGATGTCGAACTCGGCCTGCTTGAACGGCGGCGCGCACTTGTTCTTGACGACCTTCACGCGGGTCCGGCTCCCGACGAGGTTGTTCCCCTCCTTGATGGAGGCGATCCGGCGGATGTCGAGTCGGAGCGAGGAGTAGAACTTCAGCGCCCGGCCGCCCGTCGTGGTCTCGGGATTCCCGTACATGACGCCGATCTTTTCGCGAATCTGGTTCGTGAAGATCACGGCGGTGTTCGAGCGCCCGATCGCGCCCGTCAGCTTGCGGAGGGCCTGCGACATCAGCCGCGCCTGAAGGCCGACGTGCGAATCCCCCATCTCGCCTTCGATCTCGGCCCGCGGCACGAGCGCGGCCACCGAGTCCACCACGATAACGTCGAGCGCGCCGGACCGGACGAGCACCTCGGCGATCTCGAGCGCCTGTTCGCCCGTATCGGGCTGCGACACGAGCAGGTTCTCGATGTCGACGCCCAGTCTCTGCGCGTATCCGACGTCGAGCGCGTGCTCGGCATCGATGAACGCCGCGACGCCGCCGTCCTTCTGCGCGTTCGCGATGACGTGGAGGGTGAGAGTGGTCTTACCCGACGATTCGGGACCGAAGATCTCGGTCACGCGCGACCTCGGAATGCCGCCGATCCCGGTGCTGTGGTCCAGGTTGATCGCCCCCGTTGAAATGGCGGGGATCCGCACCCGCGCCCCTTCGGTTCCGAGCCGCATGATGGCTCCCTTGCCGTGGGCCCGTTCGATCTGGTTGAGGGCCACGGACAACGCCTTCTTCTGTTCCCGATCCATCTCCACACCCATTTCACGCTCTCCCGATTTCCGAGGGGCCCGCCGGGCCGATGACGGGGATTCGATCACCCGCCGCGGCGGAGGTTGACAATACCACGCCGGACGACCTTTCGCAATTTCTTCGGTTTTGCTCCGATCGTGCAATCCGGCCGTCCAAAATCAGGATGGAGCCACGTCTCAACGGGCGATCAACTTGGGGGGCCGTACGCTTGGTTTGACGGCCCCTTTCACCCTGGAGGTGGAGGAGGAGGAGGCGGGGGAGGAGGAGGCGGCGGCGGCGTCGGAGGTGGCGGCGGACTGGTCGGCCTGGGGATGTTCGATTTCTCTTCGCTACGCACGCGCAGTCGCCTCTTCTCTACGGGAAGTCGGTCCACCGTACTTATCGTCCAAGATGTAGTACGCTTGTTTGGCGCAGGACTTGTTCAACCATTTGCTCGTCGTAAAGCCCATAACTGCAGATCTCGCATCCAGCTTCTGCATCCCGGCTTCCAACTCGGTCAACGAGGATCGAACCTCATCATCGCTAATGGAATAGCTTTCGATGTCATCCCAGAGCTGGGTTAGCCTTCCCTCCAACTGCCCGTACTCCTCGACCAGCAACCCCACACGTACCCGCTTGGTCGAATAGTCCCTTGCCATGTCAAGGACGGTTGCCAGAAGGACAATGGTGGCAACCACGAGCTTGATAACCTCATGTCCTGTCGGCAGGAAGTTTATCAACTCCAAACCGACTCCCGTTGCTCCCGCCAGAATGATGACGCGTATGGACACACGCATCCTCTCGTAACGGGTTCGTAATCTGTCGTAGTATCTCACGAGCCGGGTAACGTCGAGAACGTGTTCCCATACCATTGCTCGCCGGTGAGGGTTCACCATGATGCTCTCTCCTTCGATGGAAGGCCCCGATCTCTTGCCCCTTCAAGCTTTAGGCTGTGTTCAGAACCTAGGATTACCCGAGAAGAACACACAACCTTACCTACGTTTCCAACCGTCGTCCGGTTCCCCGAAGCCACATGAGAAAGCTCCCCACCAACGGCCCTCAGGGTCGCCGCCGGGGCCGCTTCAACGCGCCGCCGAAAACGGCCCGCCGACAGCTGCTGGCCCAGGCCCTTCTCCGCGGTCGTGTCTGGACTGGTGGAGAGGATTTCTATGATGCGGTCCAGGCGATTCTCGACACGGGTCAACCGCCTGTCGAGGCGAGCCCCGGTCTCCCTGATATCGGCACTCAGGCGGGATTCGACGGCGGCAAGCTCCTCCGTCAAGCGGACATCCAGCCCGGTAGTCCCGTCCTCCGGGCGGACCCCAAGGCGGACGCCCAGCCCAGCGATTCTGTCCCCCAGACGGACCTCCATGGAGACGATGTCTCCCTCGAGATCCTCCCTGATGCCATCGAGCATCAGCCAGGTCAAGGTGAAGCACGCGATCATTACGCTGATCGTGGGCGTATTCGGGTTCCGCAGCATCCGTGTGCGCTCGTGAGCTAGGAGCGGTCGCCGGTCGTTTTCGGCGGCGGGTTGAGCCAGCCCGCGATGATCCCCTCGACCTTGGCCAGCCGTTCCCCGAGTTGCGCCAAGCTGCGCGAAATCCCGACGTAAGCCCCGCCGACCGCAAGGGCGACGGTGAGAATCACGGCAACCGTATCTACGCTGATCACGACACCCTCCTGATTCGGAACTGCTCGTTGTTCATCCCGAGGTGTACGTCCGTGATGATCCGGGACAAGATCATCGCGGTCTCATCTGCGGCCCCGCGCGTTACGGGACCGACGGCTCCGAGGAAGCGCCAAGTGGCGGACGCTACGTAATATAGGTGGTGGTGGGCGGGCTCGCTTCAAGCTGTGGGGGGCGGGTCAGGCGCGGGGGGCGAGGTCGATTCCGCAGGTGGGACAGAAGGCTTCGCCGCCGACCAACACTTCGGGGCATGCGGGGCATTTCCGGGGGGATGCCGCCGGCTCCCGGGGCTCCGGGGCGGAAGCCTCCGCGGGTCCCTGGGCGGCGGCGTCCCGGGCATCGAGGGCCGCGCGCTCCAGGCGGGCCCGCGTGGCTCGGTATTCCTCTTCCTGGACCTTGCCCGTCCGGTACTCCAGCTCGAGGTCCCGCAGCGCCTCGATGGCGGCGTCGCGGCGCTCCGCGGCGCCCAGTGCGGCGCCCGTGTCTTCGCCGGACCGGATCGCGGCCCAGATGATCGTGGCCAGCAGCACCGCGAGGATGACCCCGAAGAGGATGAATCCCGTCACTCGTCCACCTCCCGTGGCGGACGCCGCTCCCGTCGCGGACTTCCCTCCCGTCGCGCCGCCGCGAGTTCCAGGGCCCGCGCCGCCGCCTCCGCCGCGTCCTCGGCCGTCTCGTCGACCACATCCTCCGGCAGCGATGCCGCGAGCCCGATCACGGGCACGCCGAACTTCCGGCAGAAGGCCGCCTCGCTGAGCGTGCCCCACTCGCCGGCGATCGCGACCACGGCCTCGGAGGCCCGCGCCACGATGACGTTCCGCGCCTCTCCGAGTCCGGTCGGGACCGGGATCGTGACCCCGTCCGCCGCCGCGCCCGGATCTCCGCCGGGCAGGATCCCCACCACGGTCCCCCCTTCCGAGGAAGCTCCGTCGGCGGCCGCCCGCATGACGCCGCCCATGCCGCCGCACACCACGATGGCCCCGGCGCGGGCGAGGGCCGCCCCGACCGCGTGGGCCAAGCCCGCTTCCGCCGGCGCCGCCGTTCCCGAGCCGATGACCCCGATCCGCAGCGGCCGCACCGTCACCGCTCCAGTTGCAGGGTCACGGGGCCGTCGTTGACCAGTTCCACCTCCATCATCGCGCCGAACTCCCCTTCCGCCACCTCGCCGCCCTTCCGGCACAGCTCCACGAAACGGTCGTAGAGCGCCCGGGCCTCGTCCGGCCGCGCCGCTCCCGTAAAGGACGGACGCCGGCCCCTCCTCGCATCCCCGTACAGCGTGAACTGGGACACGATGAGGAGCGCCCCCCCGACGTCCCGGGCGGAGCGGTTCATGCGGCCCTCGGCGTCCGCGAACAGGCGCAGGCCCCACAGCTTGTCCGCCATCCAGGCCATCGTCGCCTCGGAGTCATCCGGCGCGAAACCCGCGAGAACGACGAGCCCGGGGCCGATCGCCCCGACGACCTCGCCTCCGACCCGGACGCGGGCCTGGCTGACTCGTTGAATCACGACTCGCAATTGCGCCGTCCCGTTGCCGACCCCGGCCGTTCGTGGCAAGCCGGTTTTCCACAGCACATCAAAAGCGGTGAACGACGAAAAGATGCGACAGCGCTCGATCCCGGGCGACTCCGCTGGCGGCCGAGCGGGCGCCCGATTTCAAAATCCACGTTATTTGGACAAGATATGGACAGTTTTTGGACATCATTTTTTTTGAAAAAAATGAGAAGCGCCATCCAAGGATCGCGCAGCTCCCCGGCCGGCATCTTCCCCGGGCCGGGAGTCCGGTCGGACGAAGCGGCTGAAGGGAGGGGCCGGCCCACGGTAAGCGGTCGTGATCGTTGGGTGTCCAGCGACGACCCGGTTCGGGTCCGACAACGAACCGCAATCCCGGCAGGAGGGCGCCCGCCCGGGCACCGTGGAGATCGCGAACAAGTAGAGGTAGATGTACTCAGCCCCTGGCCACCCGAAGGTGTCAGGGGCTGAGCAAGGAAGCTTGTTTACGGCCAACTACCGCCCGGTCCTGGTAGCTTGCGCGGTCTTCCAGAACCTCGCCGCGAGCCTGGTACCGTCTGTCCGACCAGCTGTGCTCGATCCCTCTTCCCTCGATCGCCTCGTTCCGTCGCCGGAACTCCGCTCCCTCAGGCCCGGGACTCGCGCCCCGGTTTCGCGATCTCGCGTCGGGCAACTCGCGGTGCGGTCATCGGCCTCGACCTCCGGTCGGTCGGTGCCGCCTCCCTTAGCACGCCCTGATTCTAAAAAGATTTTTTTGGGCCGTCAACCTCGAACCGCCACGAGTCGCATTTTTTTCAAAAACTCATCGACCGAATCGCCATCCTCCGCAGCAATCCGCAGGAGAAAACCAGATTTTAGCGAGATCCCCACTCCCGCACCCACCCGATCCCCTCGTAGTGAGTCGGCATCTCGCGAGGCGGAGGCTCGGGGAGTTGATACTCCTCACCCTCGAAGGTGAACATGACCCGCACCGATCCCGTGGGCGGGTCGTCCGTCCATACTTCCGTCCGCTGATTCCGAATCTCGCGAGGCACGAATTCGGTGAATGGATCCTCCTGGTCCTCGAGGGGGAACGTCACTCGCATCGACACCGGCGTGCCTTCGGCGTCCGTCAATATCTCCGTCTTGGCTCCCGCCCGTTCGGTGGTCCCGGTCATGTGTTCCTCCCTCGCTCCTCCTGCGGATGAACCTCCGTACTGGCTCTAACGTCGCGCGGCGGGACAACGGTCGAAAGGCTCGTCGGAACGCCTCTGATCGGGTTCGATCAGGTGCCGCTCCAGAGGTCGGTGGGGGTGGCGTCGATGCGGGAGCCGGTTCGTTGGACGTGGGTGAGGAGGCGGTTGAGGAGGGCTTCCGGTGGTAGCGTTCGTCGGAGGCCGGTGACGGTCGCGACGATGACGAGGCGCTCGCGGGCGCGGGAGAGGGCGACGTTGAGGAGGCGGGGGAAGTCCCGGTTCCGGCGCTCGTCGAGGAACCAGCTGCGGCCGGGGGGTGCGTCCACCGTGTCGATGACGACGAGGCGCTTCTCCCTCCCCTGGAAACGATGGATCGTGCTCACCTCCAGGTCGGCGGGCGCGGCGCGGCCGAGCCGGCGGCGGATGAGATCGTTCAGGTGGCGGGTCTGGGCGCGGTAAGGGGAGACCACCGCGATGTCCCGGACTCCGTCGCGGGCCGCGGCGCCGAGGAAGTCCGCCACGGCCTCGGCGTGGACGCGGTTCCGACGCGACCCGTCCACGCGTTCGACGCGCGGATCGAGGCCGCTCGTGTCGAGCACGGTGAGGGCGGCCCGCTCCGCAGCGCTCCCCGCCGCACGGCCCGTCGCCTGCACCGCCCCGCGCTCGGCGACCTCCGGCGCATCCCGGAGCCGTCCGCCGTAGAAGAACTCGCTCACCAGTTCGCGGATGTCAGGCGCCATCCGGTACTGGAGATCTAGCATCGCGCATAGCCCGTCGTTCGGGGAGGGCAGCGCGTGGCCGGCCCCTGCCCCGCCCCAGGCGCCCGACCCGCCCGCGGCGCCCGGCCCGCCCGCGGCCTCCGCAGGGTCGCCGGCCCCTGCCCGGTCCACGACGCCCGCCTCCCGGAACAGGTCCGTCCGCAGCCAGCGCGCGGCCGTCGGGGCCGTGCTCGACACGACCGGGGGGAGCTGCTGGAAGTCGCCCACGGCGATCGCGGGGCCCGCGACCCTCGAGGCGGCGAACGCCACGTAGGGGAGCGGCGCCGTGCTCGCCTCGTCGATGAGCAACGACTCGAACCTCAGCTCGCGGAGTTCCTCCCGGATCGAGAGCCGGGCGAAGGTCGTGAGGACGATGTCCGCCTCCTCCAGCACCCGTTCCGCCTGGCGGGCGATCTCGAGCATGACGCGGCCCAGGTTGCGCGCGGACTCCGCGTCGTTGCGCGAGCGCGCGAGCGAGAGGAGGCGTCCGGCGCGGGCGTAGGGGTTGAGGGCGGGAGCCCCATCGCGCGCCCCCTCCGCCGGGCGGACCCGCAGCCGCCCCTCGTGCTCCGCAAGCGTGCGGTCCACGCCGCCGGCGCCGCCCTCGATCCGCCGCGCCAGCGCCGCCCCCAGGTCGAGGCGCGAGTCGGGCGCGGCGCCGAGGTCGAACCCCACGCGGATGATCCGGTCGCGCGCGAGCAGGTCCGGGTCGGCGATGGCGGCGAGCCGGCGCGCGATCTCGTCCACGGCCCCGTTCGTCGTCGCCGCCACGAGCACCCGGCCGCGGAGCGCGAGTTCCAGCGCCGCGCGCGCCACGAGGCGGGACTTGCCGGTCCCCGGCGGACCCCAGACGAGTTGGGCGCTGCTTCCCAGCACCCGTTCCAGGGCCTCCCGCTGCGGCGCATTCAGGTCACCCGAGGAGTCCAGGCGCGGCGACTCCCGGCCGAGGCGCGGCGGCAGCCGGCCGAAGGCCCCGAGCACGGTCTCCGGGAAGAAATCCTCCGGATCCTGCCCCACCTCGGCCAGCCGCGTGGAGAGTTCGCGCAGGAGCCAGGTGGGATCGAACTCGAGTTCGGCCCCGTCGAGGCGTTCGCCGAGCCACTCCGGGCTCACGGCCTGCAGCAGCCCGAGCGTGCGGTCGAAACGGTGGACCACGCCGAGCGCATCCCGCCCGCCGGTGTGGATGCGCACGCGGTCGTCCGCACGGATGTCGTATGTTCCCCCCGCGATCTGGAAGGCGTAGCGGTAGCCGGTCCCCGCCTCTCCCCGCAGGCGTCCGGAGAGCGCCGGAATCGGCCGGTCCAGGCGGCGGCGGGCGAGGTCGGCCGCGACCGCGTCGATCTCCTCCTCGATCGCCACCCGGAGATCCGCCAACAGAAGCCACAGCGACTCGAGGGAGTCAGGAGCGTGCATGCCGGACCACATCGATCGACCGAACCCAGAGGCCGCGGCGGTCGAGCCCGCCGGCGACTGGAGCGGGGAGACCCTGCGCGCGGCGCTCGCACGCGCGGCGGACTGGACCGTCGACTACCGGAAGCGCGTCGAGGAACGGCCCGTCCTCCCCGACGTCGCACCGGGCGACGTGCGCCGCGCGCTCGCCAAGGCGCCGCCCCGCGCCCCCGAACCCTTCGAGCACGTGCTGGCCGACTTCGACGAGCACATCGTCTCCGGTCTCACCCACTGGAATCATCCGGGTTTCCTCGCCTATTTCTCGAGTTCCACGCGGGCGCCGAGCATCGTGGCGGAACTCCTCGTCGCCGCCGTCGGCGTGAACGCAATGTTGTGGCGAACCTCCCCGGCCGCGACCGAGGTCGAGCGAACCGCGGTGGACTGGCTGCGGCAGGCCGTGGACCTCCCGGAGACCTTCACGGGGCTGATCTTCGACACCGCGTCGACGGCCACCTTCACGGCGCTCCTCGCGGCCCGCGAGCGGGCGGGCGCCCGAGTGCGCGACGACGGACTCCCGGGAGGACCCGCCCTCGCGGTCTACACGTCCGAGCAGTCCCACTCCTCGGTGGAGAAGTCCGCCATCGCCGCCGGACTCGGCCGCGCGTCCGTCCGGCGCATCGAGACCGACGAAGCCTTCCGCATGCGCCCGGAGGCGCTGAAAGCCGCCATCGGGGAGGACATCGAGCGGGGGATCCGTCCCGCCATGGTGTGCGCGACGATCGGCACGACCTCGACGGCGAGTGTCGATCCCGTGGCCGAGGTGGCGGCCATCGCCCGCCGGCACGCCCTCTGGCTCCACGTGGATGCCGCCTACGCGGGACCGGCGGCCATGGTCCCCGAACAACGGCCCCTCTTCCGCGGCTGGGAGGCGGCGGACTCCATCGTCCTCAACCCCCACAAGTGGATGGGGACCTCGCTCGACTGTTCCGTGCTCCTGTACCGCGACGCGGACCCCTTCCGGGCCTCGCTCGCCCTCACGCCGACCTACCTCGAATCGGAGGACGACGAGACAAACCTCATGGACATCGGCCTCGCGCTCGGCCGCCGCTTCCGCGGGCTCAAGCTGTGGGTGCTGTTCCGGTGCGTGGGGACGGACGGGCTCGCCGAGACGATGCGCCGGCACATCGCGATGGCCGAAGCGGCCGCGGCCCGGCTCGTCGAGGGCGGCGTGTTCGAACTCGCGGCGCCCGTCTCCTTCAGCACGATCTGTTTCCGGGCCGCGCGCGAAGGCGACCCGGCGGGCGAGGAGCGGTGGAACCGCGACATCCTCGCCCGGGTTAATGCAGGTGGACGCTCGTTTCTCTCGCACACAGAACTCGACGGGCGTTATACTGTACGGTTGTCCGTCGGGAGCGTTCACACGGAGGAGCGCCACCTCGACGACGCGCTCGAGGCGCTCCATCGGGCCGCCGCCGACCTCTCACCGGGAGAACCGGGTTGAACGCCAGATTCCGTTTCGGATCCATCGGATCTACCGTAGCCTTTGCGGGCCTGCTCTCCGGCATCGTCCTCGCGGTGGCGGGTTGCGCGGCCGAGGCCGAGGCCGGGAGCATGCAGGAGCGCTCCATCGTGCCGCCCGACGCCCAGGTGGCCCGCGAACGCGCGGACCGCAGCCGCATCAAGGGGGAGGAGGGGGCGCCCGTCCGCGTGGTGGAGATCTCCGACTTCCAGTGCCCCTACTGCCGGCAGTTCCACGAGCAGACGCTGACGAAGATCGACAGCGCCTACATCTCCGAGGGCAAGGTCAGCTACCTGTGGATCGCCTACGCGAACCCCGGACACCCGCAGGCCTTCGTGTCGACGGAGGCCGCCTACTGCGCCGGGGCCACGGGCAAGTTCTGGCCCATGCACGACATCCTGTTCGAGCGCCAGGACGAGTGGAGCGGCGCCGCGGATCCCTATGAACTGTTCGTCGGGTACGCGGAGGAGATCGACATCGACCCCGAGTCGTTCGGCTCCTGCGTGCGGAACAGCACGCTGGCCCCGCTCGTGCTCCGCGACTACACCAGCGTCACGCAGGCCGGGATCTCGAGTACCCCCTACTTCATCCTCGGCGACAGCGTGGCCCTTCGCGGCGCCGCCGACTTCGGCACCTTCTCCTCGGCGATCGACACCCTGCTCATCCTGAGAGGCGGCGACACCCAGCCGCAGTAGGCGCGGGCATTCCCCGCGCCGCACACCGCCATTCGAATCTGCACCCGCTTCGCGCGAGGATGAATGAGACCCTTGTGAGCCTCCGGGGTCCTATTGGGGTCTATTAGGGGTCCTATTAGGGTTCTTACTCTGGACGGCTCATGTGAAGGTGGTAACCCCATGGGGTATCGACGGCAATTCCGAGGGCCCGTGGGCGGAGACAGAGCGCGTTTGCGTGTCCGTATCCGGCCAAGCTACCCTGCTTCCAGCAAGACTCAGCAGGCCCCTGCGCGCCGGGTCGAACGTATAACGGTCGGCTATTCAAACGGACGCAGGGGCCGTTTCGTTGGACCTCAAGCCTCGCCCGACGCGAGGACTTGCGGGGACACGCTGGATCGTCCTGAGAGGCGGCGACACCCAGCCGCAGTAGCGCTAGACGGCTCGGGCGATCGCCTCCAGGTGCCGCTGCCGCTTTCTTGCGCGATCGTCGAGCACATCTTCCTTCGCCGCGACGATTGCGCCTCGAACCATGGCACTCCCGGTGGCTCCTTCCGTCGCGACCGCGGCGTCGCGTAACCACCCAAGGAGCTCCGGCGGCATCCTCAGGCGCAGGTCCTTCTTACACCTCCCCGTCGCCAAGCGGCTCTTGGAAAGCGTGTTCAGCCGACGAGCCATGCCGGCATCCACGCGAGCCAGCGTGAGGTAGTAACGAATAACCGCCGGAGCGAACTGCCTCGGCGCCACGCGATAGCGGTCTGCCACGAGATGAAGCACATCGTCGAGTTCCCGCGGCATTCGGACGCTCATCACCTCCTCTTTCTTCGCCTCTCTCGCGGCTTTCAGCTTCGGCGTCGACTGGGCGGGCACCGTCAGAACTTCTCCGGTTTCGGCATCCACGCCGACTAGGACGTTTCTGACCGTGGCCTTCGACCTCTCAAGCTCGATCGTCCGATACTCGTAAACGACTTCGACCCGCCCGCGTTCCGGCGCGAGAGCGTACCCGCGATCTCCTTCCCGCAAGATCTTCATCTCAACTCGACCACCTCCGCCTTCGCCGCATCGAATCCCATCCGGAACCGTACTACTCTAGAAGTACATCATCAAGGAGATCCCTCACACCGACTCGAGGGTGAAAACGAATTGACGTGAGTCGTCCGCCTGTACGCTCGCGGGCCGCGTTTCATGGCGCTCCGGAGAACCGTCTTCCCTCCTAAACGGTTCGCATGAGTGGAGATGCGCTTCTCACCAACCCCCCGAAATAGGGGGCATGCCCCCCAAAATTTGGGAGTTGTGGCGCCGGTGATCGGCGCATAGAAAGGACTCCGCAAACACGCGAGTTCCTGATCCGGATCCGGGGGGGTGCGGCGGTGATCGAGTACACCGTGGAAGCGATCGTCGATGGGTGGCGGGCGGCGGGCCGTGTCGGCATGCGGATGAGGCCGGCGGCGCTTGCGCACCTTGTTAAATTGGCAGGCAGGCAGGCAGGCAGGCAGGCAGGCAGGCAGGCAGGCAGGCAGGCAGGC
>JAPPGH010000026.1 GCA_026914155.1 Candidatus Palauibacter rhopaloidicola
ATTACCGCGGCTGCTGGCACGGAGTTAGCCGGAGCTTCCTCTGGTGGTACCGTCAGTCCTGCCGGGTATTATCCGACAAGGTGTTCGTCCCACCTGACAGGGGTTTACAACCCTAGGGCCTTCCTCCCCCACGCGGCGTCGCTGCGTCAGGCTTTCGCCCATTGCGCAATATTCCCCACTGCTGCCTCCCGTAGGAGTCTGGGCCGTGTCTCAGTCCCAATGTGGCTGATCACGCTCTCACGTCAGCTACCCGTCATAGCCTTGGTAGGCCGTTACCCCACCAACAAGCTGATAGGCCGCGAGCTCATCCGAAGGCGCCAGCATAGAAGAGGCCGGCTTTCACGTCGGGCATCCACTCCCGACGCTGTACGCGGTATTGGTCCAGGTTTCCCTGGGGTATCCCCCACCCTCGGGCAGATCGCTCACGTATTACTCACCCGTTCGCCGCTCTACTAGGTTCCCGAAGGAACCGTTCTCGCACGACTTGCATGTGTAAGGCACGCCGCCAGCGTTCGTCCTGAGCCAGGATCAAACTCTCCATATGAGAATTTGGTTTGAGTGCGCTCGACCGAAGCCGGGTCGGCACTCGAGACCTGGTTGAACGCAGAGCACCCCGTCCGGTCGCAGGACCGCCGGGGCTTCACGTTCGGAAATCACTTTGGTTTCCCATCGAGCCACGAGAAGTGATGCCCATGGCTCTCGATCGGGCCCACAAGTCACTCACACCTTCTTGTCAAAAAGCATCGCGGAAGGGCGCACGCCCTCCCGCGAGGACCCCAAGGCTACCTAACCGCGGGCCGCTTGTCAACGTCCCGCGAGGGGTCCGGACATCGCCCCGGGAAACGCCGAAAATGCGGAGGGGTGAGCGACGGGATTCGAACCCGCGACCTCCAGGGCCACAACCTGGCGCTCTGACCACCTGAGCTACGCCCACCGCGTCGTTCGCGCCCCGTCGCGGGGCGGCGAGCGCGACAATCTAGAGGAAAGGCGTGTCCCTTGCGAGTCGCCGCCACCGGCGGCGCGCGCGCGGGGAATTCCGCTAGGGTGCGGCGGTGCGGTCTCCGTTGTAACGTGCCTCTCTGTGGGTGGCAGCCAGGAAACCTCCGGAGTGACCGGCGCGTACGAGCGAGCGATGACCGAACAGCCCAACGAACCCGGCCGCGGCGGCCCCGAAGGCCCGGTGCCTCCGTACGCCGTCGTGCCGCTCGTCACGGCTCCCCCCCAGCCGCCGGCGGAACGGACCTCCGACACCGGCGACCGGTATTCGAACGGGGTCGGCTTCGCCCTCTGGTGTTGCATGTTCGTCGGAGCGGCCGGGATCCACCGCTTCTACCTCGGCATGTACGCCACGGGCATCATTTGGCTGCTCACATTCGGTCTCTTCGGCATCGGCCAGTTCTTCGATCTCTTCCGAATGAAGCGGCTCGTGCGGACGGCGAACATCCGCGATGGGTATCTGCCCCACCCGCGCCTTGCCGGAGCCGCCGAGCCGTCCGCTCCGTCGCGGCAGCTCGCCAAGGCGGACACCCGGCAGCAGATCCTACTGAAGGCCGCGCAGGCGAACGGCGGACTGCTGACGGTGACACAGGGCGTCCTGGCCTCGGGTCTCAGCTTCGAGGAGGTGGAGGAAGCCCTGCGGGAAATGGTCGTGAAGGGGCATGTAGACGTGGACAACGCGGCCGACAGCGGCGTGATCGTGTACCGGTTCCCGGGATTGGCCGGCCCGTTCAAGTGACGAGCCGTCCCCTCTCGCATGCTTCCGAACTCCCCCCCGCCTCCCTCGAGGGGTGGTACGTCCTTCATCAATCGATCGAGCTTGACTGGACCGGCCTCAGGGGCACGAATCCGGCGGAAGCCCGGGAGGCGCTGAGGAGCTTCGCCGCGCTGGCCGAGCGGTGGTCGGCCGACGCGGAGCCCGGCTGGTCCGGCGTCTACCGGGTGGCGGGGAGCGGGGTCGATTTTCTCATCCTCCATTTCCGGGACACGTTCGACCGCATCCTTGAGTCGGCGTGCGAGGTGAAGCTCTCCGCCTGGGGCGATCACGTCCTCGTCCGCGAGGAGTACCTGTCCGTGGTGGAACTGGGTCTCTACTCGCTGACCCGGGAACTCTCCGAACGGATCGACCCCGAGGACCGCGAAGCGTGGGAGGCCGCGCTGGCGGACGCCCTCGCGGAGGAGCGGCGGAAGGGGTACGTGCGGGGCCGGCTCGAGCCGAGACAGCCGGAACACATGCCGTACGTCTGCGCGTACCCGATGGACAAGCGGCGCGACCCGGGACAGAACTGGTACACGCTTTCGCTGGAGGAGCGGGCGGGGCTGATGGCGGCGCACGGCAGGTTGGGACGGCGCTTCGCGGGTCGGATCGTTCAGGTGATCAGCGGATCGATGGGTCTGGACGACTGGGAATGGGCCGTGACCCTCTGGGCGGGGGACCCGCTCGAGTTCAAGGCCATCATCAGCGAGATGCGCTACGACGCGGCGAGCGCGGAGTACGCGGAGTTCGGTCCCTTCACCGTCGGCAAACGGATGGGGGGTGGGGAGTTCGAGGACCTGCTCCGGTCGGTGGCGGCGCGATGAGCCCGGCCGCCGTCACGCTCTCCCGGAAGCTCACGATTTCCGATGTGGTCGCCGTGGCGCGCGGGACCTCGCAGGTCCGGGAACTCGACGAGGAGGCGCGGGAGCGGGTGGAGGCGAGCCGGCACACGGTAGTGGAGGCGCTGGCCCAGCCCGGAGCCCGGATCTACGGGATCACGACCGGTTACGGGTCGCTCGCCGGAACCCGCATCGCGGCGCCGGATGCGGCTCGGCTGTCGTGGAACCTGATCCTCAAGTGTGCGACGGGGACGGGTCCTCCGCTGCCCGAGGACTGGGTGCGGGCGATGCTCCTCGTGCGGGCAAACTCGCTCGCGCTGGGCGCTTCGGGCGTGCGCCCGGTGATCATCGACACCCTGGTCCGGATGCTGAACCGGAGGGTCACGCCCGTGGTGCCGGGCAAGGGCTCGCTCGGGGCGAGCGGCGATCTCGCCCCGCTCGCGCACATGGCGGCGGTCGCGACCCGTGCCTCCGAGCCGGTTCCGGAGGACGATTCCGGCCAGAAGCCGGCGGCGTTCAGCGGCGAGGCCTGGTTCGAGGGCCGCCGCCTGGACGGGGCGAGCGCGATGGCCGCGGCGGGGATCTCCCGCCCGGGCCTGGAGGCCAAGGAGGGGCTGGCGCTGACGAACGGGACGACGATGATGGTCGCGGGCGCCGCGCTTCAGCTCCACGACGCGCGACGCCTGCTCCTGCACGCGGAACTCGCGGCGGCGCTGAGCTTCGAGGCGCTGCTGGCCCGTTCCGCCGCGCTGAACCCGGCGCTGCACGAGGCGAACCGCCAGCCGGGGCAGATCGGAA
The DNA here is from genome assembly GCA_026914155.1 of Candidatus Palauibacter rhopaloidicola. GTDB lineage: Bacteria > Gemmatimonadota > Gemmatimonadetes > Palauibacterales > Palauibacteraceae > Palauibacter > Palauibacter rhopaloidicola. The sequence continues at coordinate 3,391 of JAPPGH010000026.1, forward strand.
CCGCGGCGAGGCTCCGCTCGCTCCTCTCGGGGAGCGGACTCGTCGATTCGGACGCCGACCGGGTGCAGGATGCCTACAGCCTGCGCTGCACGCCCCAGATCGCCGGTCCGGTCCACGACATGATCGGATTTCTGTGGGAACGGGTGGAAGCGTCGCTCAATGCCGTGTCGGACAACCCGCTGGTCTTCCCCGCCGCCGGGCGGGATCGGGGCGAGGTCGTCTCGGGCGGCAATTTTCACGGCGCCGGGCCGGCGCTGTGGCTCGACACGCTGGGGATCGCGCTCGCGGACATCGCGAGCCTGTCGGACCGCCGGATGTTCCGCATGCTGACGCCGGAACTCTCCGCGGGGCTGCCCGCCATGCTCGTGGAGTCGCCGGGGCTGCACGGGGGCTTGATGTCGCTCCAGTACACGGGGGCGGCGCTCGTATCCGACAACAAGACGCTCGCCCATCCGGACTCCGTCGACTCGATCCCGACGAGCGCGAACCAGGAGGACCACGTGAGCATGGGGGCCAATGCGGCCCGGCACACGCACGAGATCCTCGACAACACGCGCACGGTGCTCGCGATCGAACTGCTCGGCGCCGCGCAGGCGGTCTATCTCCGTCCCGGGGGCCCCGAGCGGCTGGGCGACGGCACGCGGGCCGTCTACGAGGCCGTGCGCGAGTGCGTGCCTCCCGTCATCGAGGACCGGTCGCTGGCGGCGGATGTCGCGCACCTGGAGGCAGCCATCGACGATGGAACGCTGGAACGGGCGGCCGCCGACGCCCTCGGCAATCTCTGGCCCCCCACGCCGCTCTGAGTCCCGCCTGGCTCCTCTGCGAGCCCAACGTGAGCGAGGGACGCAACCCGCGCAGGATGGCTCGCTTCGCGGCCGCGGTCGAGGGAATCCGAGGCATCGAGCTCCTCCACAGGTCGGCCGATCCGGACCACCACCGGATGGTGCTCGCCTACCGGGGAGCTCCGGCAGAGGTCGTTCACGCGATGACCGCACTCGCGGCGGCCGTGTACGCGGAGGTGGACCTCCGGCGGCACCGGGGCCGACACCCCCGCATCGGCGCGCTGGACGTCGTTCCCTTCGTGCGTGGCCCCGGCTGTCCCGAGGTCGCTGCGCTCCGGGCGTCCCGATCCTTCGGCGAGTGGGCGGCGCGGCGGGGCGTCCCCGTCTTCTTCTACGAACGGGCCGCGACGACCCCCGCGCGGACTTCCCTTCCCCGCATCCGGTCCGGACAGTTCGAGGGTCTGGCCGGGAAGCTGTCGAACCCCGAATGGAGACCGGACCTCGGCCCTCCGGCGCCTCACCCGTCGCTGGGCGCCGTCGCCGTCGGGGTGCGAGAGCCGCTCGTGCGTTTCAATGTGAACCTCGACACGGCGGACCCGGGGCCGGCTCGTCGCATCGCGGCGGCGATCCGGGAGTCGGGCGGCGGGCTCCGGCACGTCCGGGCGCTCGGCATCGCGCTCCGGCGGCGGGGGCTAACGCAGGTGTCCATGAACCTGACTCGCTACGAGACCACGGGGATCGAACCGGTGTACGAGCGCGTCGCCGAGCGCGCGCGGGCGGAGGGTGTGGCCCTCGCGGGATGCGAGTTCATCGGTCCGGTGCCCGCCTCGGCCATCGTCGGCCTCGATCCGGCGCGGCTGGACGCGGATCTCGCGCCGGAGCAGATATTGGAGCTGCCGGGGACCGGAGACGGCGAAGAGGGAGGAGAGGCATGAAACCGGCCGGACCGATCCGGGCGCCGCGGGGAACCACGCTCTCCTGCAGGGGATGGCACCAGGAGGCGGCGCTCCGGATGCTCATGAACAACCTCGATCCAGACGTGGCGGAGCGTCCCGGTGACCTCATCGTGTACGGGGGCGCGGGGAAGGCGGCGCGCGACTGGACGGCATACGCGAGGATCGTGGAGACGCTCCGGCGGCTCGAAAACGACGAGACCCTGCTCGTCCAGAGCGGAAAGCCGGTCGGCGTGTTCCGCACCCACGACGAGGCGCCGCGCGTCCTCATCGCGAACGCCCACCTCGTCCCCCGCTGGGGGGATATGGACGAGTTCCGGCGGCTCGATGCGCTGGGGCTCACGATGTACGGGCAGATGACGGCGGGTTCGTGGATCTACATCGGCACGCAGGGGATCCTCCAGGGGACGTACGAGACGTTTGCGGAACTTGCGCGGCAGCACTTCGGGGGCTCGCTCGCCGGACGGCTCGTGGTGACCGCCGGGCTGGGCGGGATGGGGGGCGCCCAGCCGCTCGCCGCGACGATGAACGGCGGGGCCTTCCTGGGAGTCGAGGTCCGGGAGGACCGCATCCGCCGCCGGATCGACACGGGCTACTGCGACCGCATGGCGACGGACCTCGACGAGGCGCTGGAGTGGCTCACCGCCGCCATGGCCCGGCGGGAGGCGCTTTCCGTGGCCCTGCTCGGTAACATCGCCGACGTCCTGCCGGCGCTCGCGGCGCGCGGCGTCGTGCCCGACGTGCTCACGGACCAGACCTCGGCGCACGACCTCCGCCTCGGATACATCCCCGCGGGGCTGTCCGTGGAAGAGGCCGAGGCCACGAGCGCCTCGGACCCGGACGGGTACGTCGAGCGGGTCCTCGATTCGATGGTGACGCACGTGTCGGCCATGCTCGCGCTCAGGGCGAGAGGGGCGGTCGCGTTCGACTACGGGAACAATCTCCGCGGCCAGGTCGCCGATCTGCGCGGGATGGCGGAGGCCTTCGACATTCCCGGCTTCGTGCCGGCTTTCATTCGACCCCTCTTCTGCCGGGGTGCGGGACCTTTCCGCTGGGCCGCGCTCTCCGGCGACCCGGGGGACATCGCGGCGACGGACGCCGCCGTCCTCGAGACGTTCCCCGAGAAGGAGGCGCTGGGCCGCTGGATCCGCCAGGCGCGCGAACGGGTCCGCTTCCAGGGCCTCCCCTCCCGCATCTGCTGGCTCGAATACGGCGAGCGGGCGGAGATGGGCGAGCGCTTCAACTGGCTGGTGAAGACGGGACGGGTGCGCGCGCCCATCGTGATCGGGCGCGACCACCTCGACACCGGCTCCGTGGCTTCACCGAACCGGGAGACCGAGGGCATGCGGGACGGCTCCGACGCGATCGCCGACTGGCCGCTGCTCAACGCCATGCTCAACACCGCCTGCGGGGCGAGCTGGGTCTCGATCCACAACGGGGGCGGCGTGGGCATCGGGTATTCCACGCACGCGGGCATGGTGTGCGTCGCCGACGGGACGGAATCGGGGAGCCGGCGGCTGGAGCGGGTGCTCACGGCGGATCCGGGGACGGGGGTCATGCGGCACGCTGACGCAGGGTACCCGGAAGCGATCCGGACCGCCCGCGAGCGCGGGGTCGACCTTCCCATGCTCGAATAGCCGCCCGCTCCCCGCCATGCCGCGCCTCGCGAATATCGGCTGTCTCGCCACCTGCGCGAACCCTGTGGGCCAGGACGACATCGGGCTCATCCGGGACGCCGCGCTCGTGTGGCGGGATGGGACCGTCCGCTGGACCGGGCCGGCCGCGGCGCTGCCGGCGGAGTACGAAGCGGAGCCCGCCCGGGACGCCGGCGGAGGGCTCGTCATTCCCGGACTCGTGGACGCACACACGCATCTCGCCTTCGGCGGCTGGCGGGCGGGCGAGTTCTCCGACCGAATCCGGGGCCGCGGCTACCTGGAGATCGCCGCGGCGGGCGGCGGAATCGCTTCCACGGTGCGGGCCACGCGGGCGCTCGACGAAGAGGCACTTCTCGCGCGGGCGCACGAGTTCCTCTCCGGGATGGTGTCCCTCGGGATCACGACGGTCGAGGCGAAGAGCGGGTACGGGCTGGACCTTGAAACCGAACTCCGACTCCTGCGGGTGTACCGACGGCTCGGTGAGATGGGACCGGCGCGGGTCGTCGCGACGTGCCTCGCGGCGCACGTCGTCCCTCCGGAATGGTCGGCGGACCGGGCGGGCTACGTGAGGCTCGTCACGGAGCGGATCCTGCCCGCCGTGGCGGAGGACGGCCTGGCGGAGTTCTGCGATGTGTTCGTCGAGGACTCGGCCTTTTCGGCGGACGAGGCGCGGCAGATCTGCGAGCGGGGATGCGAACTGGGGTTACGGCCGAAGCTCCACGTGGACCAGCTCTCCGGGGGTGGCGGGGCCGAACTCGCCGCTTCGCTGGGGGCCGTGTCGGCGGACCACCTGGAGTACGTGTCAGAGGCCGGGATCGAGGCCCTCGCGGCGGCCGGCGTCGTCGCCGTCACGCTGCCCCTCGCCACGCTCTACCTGAACCAGGCGCCGCCCCCGGCCCGGGCGCTCATCGACGGCGGCGTCGCGGTGGCGGTGGCCAGCGACTTCAACCCCGGCACGGCCCCGTCCTGGCACCTTCCCTTCGCCATGACGCTGGCGTGCACGCGACAGCGCATGACGCCCGCCGAAGTGCTCAAGGGGGCAACGCGCTACGCGGCCCGGGCCGTGGGACGCGAAGGCGAACTGGGGTCGCTGGAACCGGGAGCCGCGGCCGATTTCACGATCATCGATGCCCCGGACGTGGAACACTGGCTCTACCACCTGCGGCCCAACGCCTGCGTCGCCGCTGCGATCGGCGGCGAAACCCTCCACGGAATTCGCCGCAAGGCATAGCGGCCCCCGGCGATAGCCCCGCCGCGTTCCGGGCGGCGCCGAGGCAGCGACGTCAGGTGCCGGGGTCCCCCGCGGAGTCGAGCGCCACGGTGTCCCCGTCCAGCCTGAAGACAGTACGGTTCCAGCCGCCGTCCCGTCGGCGGGTGAGGCGGAGCATCTCGGCGGCGGCGTCGAGCAGGTCCGCGGCGATGAGCTTGCCTCCGTAGCTCTCCCGGATCGTGCGCACGGGGGTGTGTCCGACGACGTGAATGCGGGCCCCGAAACGCTCCAGGACGGCATCGAGGTGGCCACCGAGCGTGTCGGTGAGCACGAGGTCCCGATACCAGAGCACGCTCTCCGGTCCGAAGAAGAAGTCGTACCGGCGGTAGATCTGGGCAGTATCGAGCCGGGTCTCGCGCACATATTCGCGGAGGGACGCTTCGTCCCGCCATTTCGTGAACAGGGGTTCCGCGATGAAGGTCTCCAGCGTGTCCTGGTACTCCTCGAGCGAAATGTCGACATATGCCGGACTCACGCCCCCGTGCGCGAGCAACAGATCCTCCAGTCGGACGAGTCCGGGCTTGGCGGCGATCCAGCGTCCGAGGACGGACCTCTCCAGATCGAACAGCGTCTCGTAGGACATGCCGTGCAGTTCGCCGATCGTCTGTTCCTTCGGCGCCACGTAGCGGAGGTCGCCGGTCAGGACCATCGCTTCATGGTTGCCGAGGAGTGTGATGACGCGGCCGCCCGCCGCCATGGCCTCCCGCTCCAGGCCGTAGACGAACCAGAGGAGGCGGGTCACGTCGTTGCCCCGGTCGAACAGATCCCCGAGAAAGGCAACCACGGCGTCGCCGCCCGTCCAGCGCCGCTCCGCGTCGATCAGACCGGCCAGGCCGAGCAGCGTGATGACGCGGTCGAACTCGCCGTGCACATCTCCGAACACGAATACCGAGTCCTGGCTCGCAAGGTCGACTTCCGCGGGCGGAGGCTCCGCCCAGATCCGGGTTCGGTGAAGGGGCGTGGCCCCGTCAGCGCCGTCCGGAGGTTCCATTCCATATTCGAGCGTGACCTCGGGCGCCCGTACGCGCAGGCGAGCTGCGTGCGCGTATCCCGGCTCCGTCGTCTGCTCATCGACCACGCGCCCCTCGACGATCGCGCGAACCCGGCCGGGCCGCTCCACCTCCGTCAGCCAGCGCACTTCGAGGCCGGCATCGGCGAAGGCGACGTAGAGGCCGTACTCCCCCGCGATGTGCCAGCCGGGCTGCCCCGTTCGCGCGGGAGAGCCGGCCGGCGGCGTCGCGTCGCCGGAAGCGGGCGCCGAGGCGCCGGCCCACCCCGCCCCCGTAGCGGCGACGGCACAGCACAGCAGACCCGACATCCGACGCCGAGATCTCAGGGGATCAACTCGTAGCGGCCGTCATCGACCCGCTCCAGCAAACCGACGATGCGCCGGTGAATGGCCCCTATCTCCCGCTCCGTCAGGCCGAGCTGGATCCGCTCTCCCTCGCGCCGAACCCCGCGGCCGGGGTCCAGATTCTCCGTCGGCTCCACCTCCACGAAGTTCCCGTCCCGCAGCTCGAGCTGGACGAGGATCCCGAGTCGCGCCTGCAGTTCCTCGAGCGAGAGGCCGCGCAGCCGGGCGATGGCGGAGGCGGAGTAGCGGTCGAGGCGCAGATTGCGCCACTGCGTGCCGCGGTTGCTCGGCTCGCTCGCGAACGCCACGCCGTTGTCGACGCTGAACACGCGCGGCCACGCGGGATCCATCGACTGCACGAAGTTCCCCTCGTTCGAGTCGCTGTGGCGGATGATGTAGGTGAGCAGGTTGAAGTTCCCGAGCAGACGCTCGTAGACCTCGTCCTCCTCGATGCGGTCTTCGTCGGGCAACTCGTCGGGGAGGTCGACGTTGAACATCCAGTACTGGAGCGCGACGAGGGTCATGGGCCACTCGCCGAACGTCGGTTCCGGAGGGACGGCCGTGTCTCCCGTCCGGGCGACCGTCTCCCGGACGACATCGATGGGGAACGCACGGATTGCGGTCGGCGGGACGACCATCTCCCGCTCGTCGAGAAAAAGGGCCTGGACAACGTAGGCCGCCAGTTCGTAACGCGGCTGGTTGTTGAACTCGTCTGCGCCCTCGGTGGCCGGGGCGTACTTGACCTGGAGCACGTGGTCGCCGGACTGCAGCGTGACGCGATACGTGCGCTCGCCGGGAAGACCGCGGGACGGGCGTACGTCGAGGACCTGCATGTCGCCCTCGCGGAGGATTCGTTCGATCTCCGCGATGGGGACGAGGAAATTGGCGTCCTGGGCCGTCGCCGGAGCCGGCATCGCAACGGCGACCGCCGCCGCGACGAGGACCAGGGCGCGGAACGGATCGGCGCGTCGCATCATTCTGAAGCCTCCTTCCGTGCTTGACCCGGGGGCTGCCGGAGCGGGAGGTACACGTCGAACGTCGTCCCGCGTCCCGGTTCGCTCTCGACCGAGATGTCCCCTCCGTGCTGGTGTACGATCTGGAGTGTGATCGCGAGACCCAGCCCCATCCCGATCCGCTCGCCCTTGGTGGTGAAGCCGGGCTCGAAGATCTCTTCGATGACATCGTGCGGGATGCCCCGGCCCGTGTCGGCGACGCGGACGCAAGCGCGATCCGCTTCCGCGCGCGTCCGGATCGTGAGCACGCCGCCGTCTCCCATGGCCTGGGCCGCGTTGTGCACGAGGTTCATGAACACCTGGTTGATTCGGTTCGGATGGCACACGACCGGCGGGAGGTCCCCGAACTCGCGGACGACCTCGATCTCCTTCAGTTCGTGTCCCAGCAGGGCCAGTGTGCCCTCGATTCCCTCGTGGAGGTCCACGGGGCGAGGCTCGGAGGTCGTGGGCCGGCCGAAGTTCCGCAGGTTGCGTACGAGGTTCACCATGCGTTCCACCGCGATGCCGTTCGTTCGCAGCACCGACTCCGTGGCCCGCACGACCCGCCGGACTTCGTCGAGTTCGTCCGGCGTGACGACCTCGTCCTCGAGAATCTCCCCCAGTTTGAGGAGCGCGCGCTCGATGACGTGGTGGTTGCTGTTCAGCGCGCCCAGCGGAGTGTTGAGTTCGTGCGCGATCCCCGCCACGAGCATGCCGAGCGTCGCGAGCCGGGCCTGCGTGATCTCCCGGGCCGTCGGCCCGAGCCCCGGCTCGCTCACAGGAAAGCCTGTATCCAGCGCTGCCGGAGTCCGGCGAGTTCGTCGTTGGCCGCCTCGAGTTCGGCCATGCGCTCGGTCAGCGCGCGGAAGAGCAGGCTGCGCTCGACGCCGTTGCGGATGGCGAAGGCCAGCGCATCGTTGTTCCACGGCTTCTCGAGATACTGGTAGAGCCCGGCCTCGTTGATGGCGAGGATGGCGTTTTCCTTGTCGGCATAGCCCGTGAGCAGGATCCGCGTCGCCTCCGGTCTCATCCTGCGGGCCCGCGTCAGGAACTGCACCCCGTCGAGTTCAGGCATCATGAGGTCGGCCACGATCGCGTGGACCGGCTCCCGCTCCAGGTGGGCGAGCGCATCGCGCGCGGACGTGAAGGGGAGCACGAGGTGGTCCGTTTCCAGCTCCAGGAACCCCTGAATGGCGTCCACGACCATGTCTTCGTCGTCGACGACCATCACGGTGCCGCCATCCGGCTTGATCTCATCCATGTCGGATCATGTCATCGCCAAGCCGCGAACGCGACTCGCGAGTCCGCGGAGCAGGTCGAGGCCGAGTTCCGGGTGGTCGATGAGGAGGTCTCGAAAATCCTCCCGGGTGATCCGCAGCACGCGGGTGGGCTCGACGGCGCGCGCTTCGACGACGCTCGGGTGTTCGTCGATCAGCGCCCACGTCCCGAACGCTTCTCCATCGGCGATGGAGATCGATCCTTCCCCCGCCGCCTCGAGTGAGACTTCGCCGTGGATCACCAGGTAGAGGGCGTCCGTCGGCTCCCCTCGGCGGATGAAGATGGCGTTGGGCCGCACCTCGACCTCCCTCGCGATCGAGGCGAGGAGCGCGAGTTGCCGACTCTCCACACCCGAGAGGAGATCCACGCTCTGCAGGCGGAATACCTTTTCGATCAGTTCCATCGCTTCCTCGTCCCGTTCATCTCCCTCAACCTGTGCGGAGGATTCTGCCCGTCGCGCAAGTCTGCGGGCCACCATCGCCAGCGCCGGTTCCGCCGGCGTGTAACCGGAGAGAGCCTCGCCCAGCGCGCCGCGGTCGGCTTCGAAGGATGTCCAGAGCGCGCACCGCGCGATCCAGGCGTCCTCATCGTCCCACAGCTCCCGCAGAAGCTCCCCCGTCCCGCGCGGGGGCCCCTGCGGGGCCTCCTCCGCGAGCACCGGCCTGAGGTCGGAGAACGTGCGGTGCCCGACGGTGGTCTCGATCCATTCCAGCGCGTTCGCCCGGCGGCGCGGCTGCCCGCTCTCGAGGGCCAGGTAACTGCGCCGCATCGGCTGCTCGGGGTATATGAGCCCAAGCCACCGGAAGACACTCGCCCGCCGGTCCCTCCTCGCCTCGTCGAGCGCCTGGAGGAGCAGCGTTCGGGGCATCGACGCCGGCACTCCTTCGAGCGCGGCGGCGGCGCGGGCGTAGCGCCGGGACGCCCGCACTTCGCGCTCCACGGCCTCGAGCACCCTCTCCGCCGGAAACGTGAGGTGATCGTGCCGCGCGCGCAGCCGGTGGAGCGACACGAGCGCCTGGTCGTCGAGCGCCTGCTCGGTTTCCGGCAGCAGATAGGAGGTGATGAGGGCGTCGATCGTCGCGGGCGTCGCGATCTCGCCGAGCACGCTCGCCACCCCCCGGCGCACCCAGGGATCGCCGGCCGGGTCGGAGAGTGCCGTGAGCAGAGGTTCGACGATCTCCTCTCCGCGCCCCGCGAGGCCGTCGCGGGCCGCGCTCCGGGTCCGCGGGATCGCCAGCGACGCGATGGCCGCCTGTACGAGGGCCGGCTGCGGCAGCCGCGATGCGCTGCGCACGGCGACCGCCGCTACATCCTCGCGGGGATCGGAGACGAGCTCGACGAGGATGCGCTCCACCGCGGGATGGCCGGGCACGAGTCCCGCCGCCATCGCCAGCTCGCGGGCGCCGGATCCCGCGAGCGTCCCCCGCTCATGTTCCCTCAGCAGGTGTTCGAAGCGGGGGGTCGCGATGCGTTCGGCCCGCTCGGCGCCGAAGTCGCTGAACAGGCAGTCGAGGGCGGCCGAGCGGGCGTTCGGCGACTCCGAGTCGAGGAGCGGGATGAGCACGTCGCGGGCGCGCGGCGCCGCCTTCAGGGCGAGGAGCCGGGCCGCGGCTCGGCGCACGCCGGAATCCGGATCCTCGAGCCGGGCCCGCACCGCCGCTTCGTTCGAAAGGCCGGGAGCGCGCGCCAGCGACCGGAGCGCTCTCGCCCGCAGACCGGGGCTCTCGTGCTCGAGGAGGCGATAAAGCTCCGGGGACAGCGCTTCGATATCCTCCGGCGTGGCGCCGCGCAGGACGTCGAAGGCGAACGCGACCTTCAGCGGCCGCTCGTCCCCGAGCGCGTCCCGCGCGAGCGCCAGCGCGCCCACGTCCTCCATCGACACGAAGGTTCCGCGCAGGCTGGCGAAGCGCCCCTCGAAGGATTGCGCGAGACTCGTGACGTACGACTTCCGCACCCTGAGGAAGGCGAGCAGCAGGACGCCCGCCAGCGCCACGCCGACGACGCCGAGGATGATGAGCCGGCCCATGATCGAGAGGCCGGCGAGAGCGAGCGACGGGATCATGATGAGGACGCCGGAAAGCGCCTTCCCCAGCCCCTTCTCCACCGCCACGTCGATGTACGACTTCGCCTTGAGCTTGATGTCCTCCGGGACGGGGACGTAGAGGATCTCGCGACCCGTACGCTCGGCGGAATAGCGGAACGTCTTCTCCGTCGTCCGGGCCCCGACGGCGACGGCGAGCGCGGCGGCAGACAGCCACACGGCGGCGGCGAGCGCCCCGGTCGCGAGGATCACGGCCACGGGGAAGATGATGACGGCCACCGCGGCCCCCCAGCGGCGCAGAACCGGACGCAACGCGAGGAGGACGACGATCGGGAGCCATTGCGTGAGCACATCGACGAAGGCCAGGAAGCCGGCGATCGCGCCCAGATCGGTGAAGACCTCGCGCGTGAGCGTGTTGTACTGGTAGTCGATGAACTGCTTGACGACGATCGTCAGGAGCACGGTGGCCGCGATGAGCCGCACCTGCGGGTGCGCGGCCATGCGCCGCAGGTCGCTGCGCTCGAGTTCGGGATCTTCCACGTGCGCATACTCGGATGGCGGCTCCGGCGGCTCCCGCGACCAGACGAGAGCGAGGCCCCCCGCCAGCGCAAGGAGCGCGGCGCCCGCCACGAGAAGCAGGTTCTCGGACGGCCCGCCGCCCGAGGTGAAGACGGTCGTGAGGAGCGCTCCGAGCGTGGCCCCGGCTGAACCCGAGGCGATGACGATCGGATAGGCGCGCTTCGCGTCGCGCGCGTTGTAAAAGATCTGCGTCGCGATGTAGAAGTGCGTGACGAGCGAGGCCGCCAGCACGTCGTACCACCCGTAGAAGACCAGCCCGAACCACGCCTCCCCCGGCTGATAGAGGAGGCGGAAGGCGACCATGCTTAGGGCGAAGAACGCCGCCGTCAGGGGGATGAGGCGGCGCCACGAGATCCGGTCCGAGAGGAAGTTGTAGAGCGGAGCGACGACCACGACCGCCGCGCTGATGAAGTACACCTGGTAGAAGTCGCCCGCGGCCAGCCCCGAGAGGGCGAAGGCGCTGCGGAGGGGACGCAGGATCCCGATGACGAAGAGGACGAGCGCCGCCAGCCCCATCATGGCGAACAGCTTCCCCGCCCCGGCTCTCCGCGCGAAGACCCCGCGGAGCTTCACGCGCGCTCCGGCGCCGGGGTGGCTTCGACCTCCCGGGCGGTCCATCTTTCGGGACTTCGGGGCGTGGCGCAGTCCGGTAGCGCACCTGCTTTGGGAGCAGGGGGTCGCCGGTTCAAATCCGGCCGCCCCGATTGAACGCACGCAAGGTCACCGCAGCACTTCCCTTTCGATCCATCCCCTGGCCTGCCGGATCGCCCTCGCACGGTGGCTCGTCGCCGTCTTCACCGCCGCGGGCAGCTCTGCGTAGGTGCGGTCGTGGCCCTCCGGCACGAATAGCGGGTCGTAACCGAAGCCTCCCGAGCCGCTCGGCCGTCGCGCGATCCGGCCGCGCACGATGCCCTCCACGACTTCGTGGCGCAGGTCGTCGGTGAGCGCAACCGCGCAACGATAGTGCGCTCCGCGACCCCCCGCGTCTACATCTTCCAGCTGCTCGAGCAGCCAGCGGTTGTTCGCTTCATCCCGCCCCCAGCGCGTGACCCGGTCGGGCGGCGCGAAACGCCGGGTCCGCACGCCCGGGCCGCCTCCGAGGGCGTCCACGCAGAGGCCGGAATCGTCCGCGAGCACGGGGAGGCCGGACCGGCGGTGAAAGTACTTCGCCTTGGACAGGGCGTTGCGCGCGAAGGTGTCGAAGGGCTCGAGGTCGTCCTCTTCCTCACGCTCGGGGAGGCCGAGATCCTCAGGACCGAGCAGCCGGACGGGAAGATCGGCGAGGAGGCCGCGGATTTCGCGGAGTTTGTGGGCGCTGCGCGTGGCGACGAGGACCGGGGGCCGGTTCAGTCCGCCCAAAGACTCTCCGCCGTGAGACTCTCCGCGAACTCCGGGTAGACCTTCCACAGGTATCCGCCCATGACGAGCGCCGCGAGGATGTTCCCGACCAGAATCGACCACCAGGCGAGTTCCTCGAGGATCCAGCCGCCCAGCATCGCGACCATGGCGATGAAAAAGACCTCGAAGACGACGAACAGCACGATGATGCCGAGGGCCAGCGGCGGGAACCTGGACACCTGTCTCGCGAGGCCGGAGACCGCGACGCCGAACAGCACGAAGAAGGCGAAGTGGGCGAGCGTGTAGCCGAGGACCGGCGCGAAGGAGATCTCGACGGCGGCCGGCGTCGGGGCGCCGCGGAAGAGGACCGTCGCCAGCGCCGCCGGCGTATAGAGCGGCTGCCGGAGCACGGCGTCGATGATGAGGAACCAGCACGCGACGACGAGCGCGCCGAGCACCCCGGCGTAGATCCCGTGCCGCGTGACGCGGTGCGTCTGGAGGAAGTTCATCATCCCCACGATGCCGGGCTCGGAACTCACCCAGTGCATGTGGGTGAACATCACGACCCCGGCGAGCGCGTTCCCGAAAAAGACGGCCGGCCAGCCCGGCGCGGACATCACGAGTCCGGAAGGCGCCCGGATGAGTCCGATGTAGAACGCGAGCGAGCACACGAAGAGCCCGTACAGCGCGCCGATGAACACGTTGCGCGGGAGTCCCGCCCACTGAACGAGCGCCGCGGCCAGCATCCCGAGCCCGGCCCAGGTCGTGAAGTGGATGAGGGTGAAGCCCGCGACGATCCCGGTCGTGGCCTCGACCTCCGAGCGGCTGATGATCGCACCCCAGAGGAAGGCGGGAGTCTGAAGCGGGGTCCCCTGCCCCATGTCGTAGAAGTAGAAGAGCACCGCGAGGACGAATCCGCCCAGCAGCCCTCCGACGAGCCCGGCCCGGATCCTGCGCCTGAGCGTCAGCACGGCGTCAGCACCCGGAGTCCGGGTCGGCGGCGTGGGCCGCCTCCCATTCGCGCTGCTCCTCCAGGGCTCTCTCGACCTCTCGCTGGCGTTGCCGGCGGCGCGCCCGGAAGATGCCGCCTCCGATCACGACGAGAAGCAGGTAGGGCATCGCCGCCATGAACACGAACATCAGGACGTACCCCGCCTGTTCGTCGGGGGTATGCTGCATCTGCGGGGCCGCCGCGAGGACGGCGAAGGGTTTCGGCACGGCTGCTACAGCTTGTCGAGGACGAGCACCGCCATCAGCAGTGGAAGATACAGGATGGAGGCCCGGAACAAACCCCGGGCGTTCGCCGGCGTCGCAGCGCGGGCGAACCGGAACGCGGCCCAGAGGAAGAACCCGCCGAGGCCCAGCGCCACCGCGAAGTAGGCGACGCCCGTGAGACCGAGGACGCTCGGGAGCAGACTCACCGGAATCAGCGTCAGCGCGTAGAGCAGCGCCTGGTGGCGCGTCCGCCGGCCCTCGAAGTCGCCGACGGAGAGCATGCGAAGCCCCGCTGCCTCGTAGTCGTCGCGGAGCAGCCACGCCAGGGCAAGAAAATGCGGCAACTGCCAGACGAAAAGGATGGCGAACAGCGCCCAGCCGCCGGGACCGAGCTGCCCGGTAGCGGCGGTCCAGCCGCCGAGGATCGGCAGGGCCCCTGGCACCGCTCCCACAACGGTGGAGAGCGAGTGCACGCGCTTGAGCGGCGTGTAGACGAAGTCGTAGGAGACGAAGGTGGCGAGCGCGAGGCCCGCGGTCAGCGGATTGACCGCGATCCACAGCCAGACGATGCCCGCCGCGGCCAGGACGCCGGAGAAAGCCGCGGCCGGGGGCGTCGCGATGCGGCCGGCGGGCAGGGGCCGCGCGCGCGTGCGCCCCATGAGCGCGTCCACATCCCGCTCCAGCACCTGGTTCATCGCGCTCGTCCCCGACGCGACGAGCGCCACGCCGGCCATGGCCTGCGCAAAGAGGGCGAAGTCGAAGCTCGGCGCGCCGAGGAGGAAACCGGCGGCCGCGCTCACGACGACGAGCGCCGTGATGCGCGGCTTCGTGAGCTCCAGGTACGACGGGAGCGTCGCGCGAATCGAGCGGACCCGTCTCGAGAGCCCGCCGCGCGGGATCCCGCGGGTCTTCAGAAGCGTCCCGGCCTCCACGGAGGGAGCGGCTCCTACACGTACTCCATCATGATCGCGATGATCATGATGGCCACCGCCGGAAGCGGCGCCAGCGCCACCAGCCGCAGGCGGTTGGGTTCGAATTTCAGGTGCATGTAGTAGAGCGCGACGAGCAGCGCCTTCCAGACGGCCATGATGAGCAGCGACACCACGATCATCCACTTCGGGATCGCCAGGAAGGCCACCAGCACCTCGAGGATCGTGAGGATGGCGAGGTACAGCCAGATGAGCATGTACTTCGGATGCTCGTGCGCGTGGTCGTCCGCGGCGCTCGCCGCGTGTCCTCCGGCTTCACTCATTCGTTCGCTCCATATCTCCCGACCGCAGTTGCCGGACGCCGCCTAGATGAGATAGACGATCGTGAACAGGATGATCCACACGAGGTCGACGAAGTGCCAGTAGAGGCCGAGCACCTCGATCCCGTGCGTGTTGTCCGCACCCCAGTGCCCCCGCCAGGCGCGAATCGTGGCCCACGCGAGGCAGATCACGCCGAGCAGGACGTGGAAGCCGTGGAAGCCCGTCATCGTGAAGAACGTGGCCCCGTACAGCCCCGCGGCGGGCGTGAACCCGTGGCTTCCCTGCCAGGACTTGTGCAGCACGAGTTCGATGTACTCGTAGACCTGTACGCCGAGGAACGTGGCGCCGAGCAGGGTCGTCAGCAGCAGATAGAGCTTGATCCCGCGCTGGTCGCCCTCCTGCGCGGCCGCGAACGCCTTCACCATCGTCACCGAGCTGCAGATGAGGAGGAAGGTGTTGAAGGCCGTCACCGGGACGTTCAATACGTCCCCGGGCTCCGCCCACGTGTCGGCGGCCCCGAAGCGGAGGACGACGTACGAGCCGATGAGGCCCGCGAAGAACATCACCTCCGAGCACAGAAACACCCACATTCCCACCTTCTGGGTGTAGACATCGAGCCCTCTCTCGGGGACCCGGCCCGCGGTCGCGGCGTGTGCCATCTCGTCAGTTCCCTTCCGTGCGATTTAGTGGCTGCCGGCGGCCGGGCTCACGACATCCGGCCGTTCGTTCTGCGCCAGCCAGTCCTTGTCCTCCACATCCGGGTGGCTGTACTCGTGCGGACCGTGGTAGACGACCGGGATTTCCTCCCAGTTGCCGTGCTTGGGCGGCGAGGGCGTCTGCCACTCCAGCGTCGTCGCGTTCCACGGATTCGCCTCGGCCTTCCTCCCCTTCTTCAGGCTCCAGAAGAAGTTGAACGCGAACAGGAAGCCGGACGCGAAGAGCCCGAACGCCGCCCACGTGATGATCGCGTTCGTGTCCTCGATGCCCTGCAGGTGCGCGTAGCCGGTGGAGTCGTAGATGCGCCGCATCATCCCCACCATCCCCACGCCGTGCATCGGGAAGAAGACCAGGTTGAAGAAGACGAAGGTGAGCCAGAAGTGGATCTTCCCCATCGTCTCGTTCATCATCCGGCCGAACATCTTCGGATACCAGAAGTAGATGGCCCCGAAGAGCGCGAACAGGCTTCCCCCGAAGAGCACGTAGTGGATGTGCGCCACGATGAAGTACGTGTCGTGGATGTAGATATCGACCGGCGTCGAGGCCATGAAGACGCCCGACAGGCCGCCGATCGCGAACATCGCCACGAACCCGATCGCGAACAGCATGGCCGAGTGGAGCTGTAGGTTCCCGCGCCACATCGTGCCCATCCAGTTGAACGTCTTGATCGCCGACGGCACGGCGATGAAGAGCGTCGAAACCGTGAAGGTGAGCCCCAGCATCGGGTTCATCCCGCTCTGGAACATGTGGTGGCCCCACACGATGAAGCCGAGAAAGGCGATCGAGACGAGCGCCAGGACCATCGCCTTGTAGCCGAACACCGGCTTCCGCGATCCTACGGAGAGGATCTCGGAGGTGAAGCCCATGGCCGGGAGGATGAGGATGTAGACCTCCGGGTGGCCGAAGAACCAGAACAGGTGCTGCCAGAGGAGCGGCTGTCCGCCGCCCTCCGGGAGGAAGAAGCTCGTGCCGATCGTCTGGTCGAAGATGAGCATGATCCCGGCCGCCGACAGCACCGGCATCGCGAGCAGCGCGAGGATGGCCGTGATGAACAGCGACCAGATCGTGAGCGGCATGCGCATCCAGGTCATGCCGGGCGCGCGCATGTTGATCGTCGTCGTGATGTAGTTCACCGACCCCAGGATCGAGGAGAGGCCTATGAAGACGAGCGCCGCCAGCCACATGACCTGGCCCAGGCCGACCCCGGTGAGGTCGGGGCGGGCGCTGAGCGGCGCGTAGAGCGTCCAGCCGGCCCCCGCCGCGCCTCCCACGACGAAGAAGCTGGCCAGCGTGAGGATGCCCGCCGGCACCATGGCCCAGAAGGAGAGCATGTTGAGCCGCGGGAACGCCATGTCGTGCGTGCCCAGCTGCAGCGGGATGAGGTAGTTCGCCCACACCCCGACGAGCATCGGCATGATGGCGAGGAAGACCATCACCGAGCCGTGCATCGTCACGAGCGCATTGTAGAACTCCGGCAGGATGTACCCGCTCGCGACCATGCTCTCGGGGAAGATCCCGCCCAGCGGCAGCTCGCCCCGTGCCGGCCACGCGATCTGGTATCGCATGAGCATCGCGAGCAATCCGCCGATCATGAGGAAGAACAGCGTGTAGATCAGGAACTGGATCGCGATGACCTTGTGGTCGGTCGAGAAGATGTACTTGCGCAGGAAGGACTGCTCGTGCTCCTCGTGCAGGATCGCCTGCCCGGTCGCCTCCGCTACGATCGTCGCCATATCAGCCTTTCTCGATCACTGGGCGGCGGCCGGCGCCTGGCTGGCCTGCCAGGCGTCGAAATCCGCCGCGCTGTGCACGGTCACGCTCGCCATCATGTAATAGTGGCCGAGGCCACACAGTTCGGCGCACGCGATCTCGAAGTTCCCGGTCTGGGTTGCGTCGAACCACACCGGGATGGTCATGCCCGGCACCGCATCCTGCTTCACGCGCAGTTCGGGGATGAAGAAGGAGTGGATCACGTCCTCGGATTCCAGCAGGATCGTGATGTCCTCGTTCACCGGGAAGTGAAACTGGTTGCGGACGGTGAAATCGTCCGCCGTCCCCAGCGTCTCGTCCACTCCCGGGTAGGTGATGTTCCACTCGAACTGCTTGCCGACGACGAGGAACTCGAGCGCGTCCGCGGGGCGGTTGGAGCTTCCCTTGATGTCGTCCCACACGAGGGCCGAGTATGCGCCGAGGACCGCGATGATGATCGCGGGGACCACCGTCCAGATGATCTCCAGCCGGTTCGATCCGTGTGTGTAGTGCGCTCTGGCTCCTTCGCGTCCCCGGTACTTGAAGCAGAACCAGACGATCCCGCCCTCCACGAGGAGGAACGCGATGCCGGTGATGACGAGGATGATCCAGAACAGCTGGTCGATCACGACGCCGAATGTCGAGTAGTTCGGGGGCAGCGCCCAATCCACGAGCGATCTCCTTCCAGGTGAGCCCTTCGGGTGAACGGGAACGCGAGCGGGACCGGGCGGCCGCTCGGGCCGCCCGGTCCCGCCCAGGAGTTACTGGGTGCGCTCCACCCGGATGCGGTTCGTTCCGTGCTCAAGGACGAGCGCGTCGCCCATAGGGACCTCGGCGCCCGTCATCTCGCCGTTGTAATCGAACGAGGCCATGGCCGTCTCGCCCGCCGTGACGGTCACGTTCGCCGTCATCGTGCCGAACTCCTCGTGCCACGCCGTCATCGTGTAGTCACCGGCGGGGACGTTGGCGATCGAGTAGCTCCCGTCGGCGCCCGTCACCGCGAAGTACGGGTGGTCGACGACGCCGATGTACGCCTGCATCCAGCCGTGCACGTCGCAGCGCACGGGCACCATCACCTCGGCCACCTGGAAGCGCTGCGTGCTCGTGATCCCCGCCCGGGGCTGGCTGATATTGAAGCCGCGGTTCTCGGTCGGGGTGGCGTTGATGTTGTGGAGCAGGTTGTCGCTGTTCGAGATCTCGATGTCCTGGCCGCTCTGCACGCCGAGCACGTGCGGCGTGTAGCGGCAGTTCACCTGGTCGAGCGCCGCGGCGCCGGATGCGGCCGGCGCGCCGGAGACACCCTCGCTCAGGTAGACGAACACGTTGGCGAGGCCGCCATCGGACACGAGGACGTTCTGGGCCATGGGCCCGTCCGCACCGTAGCCGGCGGCGCAGTCCGCCTCGGCCGCCATGTCGATGGCCTCCATCGTCGGGACCATCCCGCCGAAGTTCGCCATGCCCGATATGGTGCCGACGGTCGACGGATCCACCGCGGCGGCGGCCGGCGCCGCTTCGCCCGCGTCGTCCGCCGCTTCCGACGAACCGCCATCGCCGCCACCACAGGCGGCCATCGCCGTGACGGCCAGCAGGGCGGCCGAACGGTTCCAGAAATGCGATCGCATTGACTTACCTCCGTACTGAAAGCTGTTGCGCTATCGGCTGTTGAGAGCCCTTCCCCGTTGTTTCATCCATCTCTCCGGCGATCCTGGGCCCGGCGCACGAGAACGAGACCGAAGGCCCCCGTCAAGAGCATGGCCAGCAGGGGCGTCACGACGACCGTGCTGGATGCCGGAGGTTCGAGCAGAATGTAGTACCACGTGCTCACGGAACTTCGCTTTCCGACCTCGGCGCTGGACCCGTCCCACGCCTGGAACGCGATGGGCGTCGGCGTCCCCTCGGCGAAGTCGAGGCCGTCGCTTTCGACCTCGATCGGACGGCGGAGATAGAGCGTCCAGCGCCCTTCCTCCCACGTCGCTTCTCCCGTTACCGGGTCCTCCGCGAGCGGTTCGACGGAGTCGAGGCCGCGGCCGCGTCCCGCGCCGACCCCGGTCCCCGAATCCCACGTCCACAGGTAGACCGGCTCGCGGGCGTCTCCCATCAGGAAGTACGGCCGGTCGGTGCCCTCCGGCATTTCGAAGGGGAACTGGAGGAGCACCGCATCCGGGGGGCGCACGGTCGGCGCGCCGGCGCTGTCGAGGGCGATGGGTTCCGCGCCGTCCAGGTCGAGCGCGGCCGTGATCTTGTCCTGCCACTCGTCCCAGTTCGGGTCCGGGCTGTTCGACGGGTCGTTCCACTGCACGCGCAGCGCGATGTCGTTTCCGTCGTGGAGCCCCTGGACCCAGAGTCCGTCGACCGTCGGCGCGAAGTTGCGCGGCACCTGCACGACCTGGCCCGACATCGGGAAGTAGAAGGCCTCGACGCCCGCCCACGCCTCCTCGCCGCCATCCGCCGGCAGCCCGCCTTCGGCGCGGCCCACGCGGATCACTTCCCGCAGCGGCGGCATCTCGCGCGGCCCCATCGAGGCGAGGTAGTGCGCCAGTTGCCAGACCTCATCGGGCGAGACGACGCCCGAGTTCATGGCGTCGATCGCCGACGGCATCGGCGTGCCGTCGAGCCCCGTCAACATCCGGGTGTGCATGTCCTCGACGCTGCTGCCGCCGTTCAGGACCCATGCCTCCGTGAGGTCGGCGGCGCGAATGGGGAGGCCACGCCAGTCCTCCAGCGTCGGCGCCGAGGTCCCATCGCCGCGCCCGGACAGGCCGTGGCACTCCTCGCACAGCATCGTGAGGTAGGCCGCCGCCCCCGCCTCGATCGCGGCGGGACCGCCGCCGGGGTCCGAGCCGAATTCCAGCGGCTCCGGGGCCGGGCCCTGGCCGAAGAACCTCGAGAAGCTCTTCAGGTAGACGATGAGGTCGTCGATCTCCCCGTCCGTGAGGTTGGGCCAGCCCGGCATCGTCGTACCGGGGAGCCCGTTCTCGATCGCGAACCGGATGTCCGCGTCCGTCGGGAGCTGTCCGCTCCCGGTCGTCCGGATCTGGTAGAGCGCCTGCGTGAAGTCCCGTGGCCGGGGCAGCATCGAGGCGGCGGCGGAGCCATCGCCCTGCCCCGTCTCGCCATGACATTCCGCGCACCAGCGGTCGTACACGACCTTGCCCGCGGCGGCCGCGTCCTCCTGCGCCGACAGCGGGGGCGCGGCGGAAAGGGCGAGGATGGCGAACCCGCCAAGCGCGAGCGTCCCGAGGGTCCCGCGTCGGAGCGCCCTCATTCGTGGCCCCCTTCCCCTTCTTCCTCCCACGTGCGCGGCGTGAACCCGGTCTGGTCGTAGAGATAGAGGATCGTTGCCCAGATTTCGTCCTGCTCGAGGATCGTCTCCCAGGCCGGCATGGCCGAATCCCACGGCGTCCCCTCGCGCGGGAGGCCGGGGCCGCCCTTGACGATGCGCCAGAACACGTAGCTCTCGGTGAGCTGGGGCAGGTTGCCCGAACTCGTGAAGTCGGCGGGGACCGGGTTGAAGGCCGGCGCGTAGTGTCCCTGGCCGTCGAGCAGGTCGCCGTGGCAGGGCACGCAGTTGCGGACGTAGATCCGCTTTCCGACCGCCAGGTGCTCCTCGATGGAGCCTTCCTCGTGCAGCGGGTTCTCGAGCCCCGTGAGTTCGATCGTCTCCCCCCGGAAGGTGAGCTGGTTCGGCGGCGCGGGGTGCACGGAGCGCAACGTGGCCGGCGCCGCGTAGCTCGGCCTCACGTTCTGATAGGCGAGCCAGCCGATGAGAACCGGAAGCGCGACCATGAGGATCCCCCGCAGCGTCTTCCGGTCGCGCGCGACCATGGTCTCGTGGATCGGTTTCTTGAAGCTCTTCCAGCGCGCTTCGTCCGCGCTCATGTAGAGGACGATGCCGACCAGGACGGTGAGCATGTACTGGAGGATGACCGAACTCGGCACGGGAGCGCTCGCCACGCCGATCACCGGGAGCACGTATCCGATCACCCACTCGAACGCCACGTAGGACACGACGATGACGATCGCGCCCTGCCAGAACGGATGGGACAGGTAACGCTTCATCGGCTACCTCCCGCGCTGTCGGGCGGGACTTCCGCCGCGTCGCCCGGAGCCTCCGCGCCGCCTCCCGCGCCGACCCCGCCGGTGGCGAGGAATTCCACCAGAGCATCCAGCTCCGCAGGCGACATCATTTGGGCCAGAGCGGGCGACATCGTTCCGGCAAACGCTTGGTAGTCGGGGTTGATGGTCGCGTTCGGGTCGACGATGCTCTCGCGAATGAACGCCGGATCCTGGCCGCGCAGATCTTCAAATGGGGGAGCGACCATGCCGCCCACGCCGCCAATGGCGTGACACGCCAGACACTGCTGAGCCTCGATGATCGCCATCCCATCCAACTGGCTCGGGTCGGTGACGGCGACAGGCGGCGGTGCGGATTCGGCCGCGTCGTCGGCCGCCAGCGCCGCGGCGAAGTCGTCCGCGCTCACCGTGATCTCGCCGCCCTGCGATTCCAGGAAGGCGACGAGCGTCCACAGTTCGGCCTGCGACGAAAGGATGCTCTGATCGATCATGATGGGGTCGAAGCCCTCCACGATGTAGGCCGTCGGGTTGACCAGAGACTCCCAGAGATAGTCCTTGCAGCTTTGCCCCGGGACGCGCGTCGCGCACACGCCGCCCACCACCCCGAGGAGGTCCGGAGCGCGCGTGCCGAGGCCGTGGCACGCCGTGCAGCCGCCCGCCCCGGCGTAGATCTCCTCGCCGATCGCCGCCAGTTCCTCGGGCGGCATGTCCGCGCTGAGCACGATCTCCCGGGGGACCGCCGACTGGACCTGCGGGATCACGTTCGCCACGAAGGTGAACACCGCCAGCGTCGCCACGACCGTGAACAGGATCTTCAGGTTCGTCATCTACTCTTCCCGTCCTCGCACCACCGTCGTCGAGTCCCCGCTCCGGGCCATCGTCCGTCCCCGCTCCCGGTCATCGCCGCTAATCCACGTCGCCCAGGGAGGGCGCCGGCATCGCGTCTCCGAGCGCGGCGCGCCCCTCCCGTCCGGCCGTCACCTTCGCCTCCGCCTCCTGGTACACGGAGCGTTCGGCCAGGCCGCCGAGCCAGAATATGAATCCGACGAGCGCGAAGAAGATGAGCACACAGATGCTGATGATCGTCGCCGCGGGCCCGAGAGCCGGCGTGAACGCCTGCTCGCTCGTGTCCCGGATCACTTCGTAGACGTGCCAGTGCTGCCGGATCCCGCTGCGCGCGAAGCCCATCAGCCCCATGAGCCACGTAAACGTGACGGCCAGGATGAGGAGCGCGTACTGGGACCGATCCGGCATCCGCCCCCACCGGATCTCGCCCCGGGATTTGGCGCCCCGCAGCATCGCCATGTCGATCCCGATGACGAACAGGATCGTCGCCAGGACCGCGAGCACCTGGTAGACGGAGAAGCCGATCCGCACGATCGCGGTCACGAAGTATCCGTACACGCCGTAGAACACGACGATGACGGCGCACAGCGCGAAGGCCGCCCCCTGCAGCATCGTTCCCGCGCGCGCCCACGGCACCACGGGATCCTTGTTCGCCCTCCGGTACATGAGGAAGGAGAGGAATGTCGTCAGGATCATCAGGTTGACGGCCGTGTTCTTCGCGCTCATCACCCCGAGCACCTGCAGGAACGGGTGCCGGATCCCTCCCATGGCCGCGATCTCGTCCCGGTCTGCGATCATCGTGTTCGGCGTGGCCCACACGATGACCCCGAGGACCAGCACGAGCAGCATCCACTTGATGTAGGGCTGGAACCGTTCCGCCCCCGGAATCCGCCCCATCCCGATCCAGAGGTAGTAGTTGCCCGCGAGGAAGAGGATGCCGATGAGGAAGGCCTGGATGATCCAGAGCCAGCTCATGAAGCCGCCCATCATCGTGATGCCCATCTGCTGGCTGAACTCGTAGATCTCGCGTCCGAGCCAGTAGCCGGCGAAGGGGAGCACGATGAGCGCGCCGATCGCGATCAGGTTGCCGGTGTAGCCCATCCAGTCGTAGTGCGCGCGTTCCTCGTCGGTCTTGCTCGTGAGGAAGCGGTACGCCGCGTAGGCGCCGACGATCGCGCCGCCGAACACCACGTTCGCCAGCAA
This sequence comes from Candidatus Palauibacter rhopaloidicola, assembly GCA_026914155.1. Classification (GTDB taxonomy): domain Bacteria; phylum Gemmatimonadota; class Gemmatimonadetes; order Palauibacterales; family Palauibacteraceae; genus Palauibacter; species Palauibacter rhopaloidicola. Next base: position 26,687 of record JAPPGH010000026.1, read on the forward strand.
CCGGTGGATGTTGATCGGCATCCAGGTCGCGTTGTTGATCGCGCTCCACAGCTGGACGGTCTGCGGGGCCGTGTCCGCCGTGAGTCCCTCGGGCGGACTCATCATGTAGGTGAGCCACCCGTTCGCGATGAACATGACGATCGTGCCCCACACGTTGAGCATGATCCCCAGGCACCAGTGGGCCTTCTTCGCCGCGCCCTTCTTCCACGCGTCCCACCCGTAGTAGTAGAGGTAGAGCGTGAACGATTCGAGGAAGAAGAGGCCGGCGTACACCCACATCGACGGCGCGAAGATCGCCGTCAGGTACGCCCAGAAGCGCGGGTAGAGCGTCGAGAGGAAGAAGACGAGGATCGCGCCCCAGATCGCGGTCGCGCTGTAGGCCACGAGCAGGAGGCGGGTGAATTCCTTCGCGAGCTTGTCGTACTTCTCATCCCCGCCGAACATCCCGATCGCCTCGATGACGACGGCGAACATCGGCACGCCGAGGACGAAGGCGGCGAACAGCAGGTGGAGCTGGGCCGCGATCCAGACCGCGCCGCGACGGTCGAGCCCGAGGAAGTTGAACTCCCCGTAGTCGGGTCCCGGCGCCTGCGCGAGGAGCGGGATGGCAACCGCCAGCGCGAGGGCGGCGAGCAGCACGCCGCGGGTCGCGACGCCACGGGTAAACCAGCGCTTCATCGCTTCTCCCCCCGTCCCGCGCTCCGCCGCCTCCGGGCGAAGAAGGGCATCCGTTTCGAGAAGTCCACCGGCATGGCCCGGCGGACCTCGGTCATCGCGTCGATCGTCACCTCGGCGTGCCCGCGCTCGCGCGCGAACTTCTCCACCCGTTCCGCCACCACGCCGCGCACGAAGCTGGGGATGGCGTTGAGCCGGGCGGCGGCCTCGGCGCTCCACGGAAGCTCCCGCTCGACCGCCGCACCGTAGGTGACCGGCTGCGGAGGCTGGATCGCGTCCGCGATGCCGGGCGCCGGCTCGTAGCCGCAGGAAGGATCGGGACCGAGCAGGTCTCCGTCCACCGCGTAGGCGCGGGCGCGGCAGCCGCCGCACAGCGCGCGGTACTCGCAGCGTCCGCACTTTCCGCCCGGTTCACCCTCGCGCAGCAGGCGGAAGACGGTCGCCTCGCGCCAGATCTCGCCGAAGGACGCGTCCGAGAGGTCGCCGGCGACCTCCGGCATGTACGGACACGGCGTCACCTTGCCCTCGGGCGTGATGCGGCAGTACTGGACGCCGCAGGGGCAGCGCGTCCGGTAGTTCAGGAGCGGCGAGTCCGGATCCTGTTCGTACACGTGCCGCATGAGTTGCGGCTGGCACTTGGAGCGGATCATGAGCCGCCCGCGGTAGTCTCGCTGGAGTTCGGTCAGCCGGGCCACGATCTCGTCGTTCTCCGCGGGGGCGAGGCCGCGCATCCGCTCTCCCCGGCCCGTCTCGACGAGGAAGTAGACGTTGAGGCAGACCGCGCCCTTCGCATCCGCCCAGGCGGCGATGGCATCGAGTTCGCCCCGGTTCCCGCGCGTGACGGTGAACTGGATGAGGAAGTCGAGACGGTGCTCCGCCAGCCGGTCCACTGCGGCGAGCGTGTCCTCGAGCGCGCCCTCGCCGTGCCGGAAACGGTCGTGATAGCGCGGGTCGAGGGAGTCGACGCTCAGGGCGACGCCCTGCACGCCGGCCGCCTTCAGCGAGGCGATGCGGTCATCGGTGAGCCGGGTGCCGTTCGTGCCCACGGTCACGGTGGCGCCGCGTTCGGAGGCATAGCCCGCGATCTCCTCGAGGTCGGAGCGCACGAGGGGCTCGCCCCCGCTGAGGATGAGGAGCGGCGACGGGCTCGTTTCGAGGATCTGGTCGATGACGCGGAAGCAGGTCGCGGTATCGAGTTCCTCCTCGGACGCGTGCCACGACCCGGCCGAGATGTAGCAGTGGGAGCAGGCGAGGTTGCAGCGGCGCGTCAGGTTCCACGCGATCACGTGAGGGATCGCGACATCGGGTTCGGCCCGCGGAGACGCGGCGGCGGGGGCGCCGTCCCAGAGCGGACCAGGTGCGGCGGGGCTCCGGTGCGTGACGGCTTCCGCGGCCAGCGGGGCCCCGGTCACTTCGGGCGCGGTCCCTGCTCCGAAGCGGGACGGACGTCCGCTCCCGACTCTTCTCCCAGTTCCGTACGCGCGAACTTCTCGACCGCCGCTCGGGCATCGTCGGGCGACACCATCTTGAAGTCGACGGGACAGTCCGCCGCCTGCTGCTCGATGTCGCGGATCGGACAGCGCGTCACACCGGAGGCCTTCGCCTCCTCGATGAAGCGCTTCATCTCCTCGCTCATGCCGTCGACGCCGGCGGCTTCGGCCCGCGCCTGCTTCGCCTTCAACTCGTTGAACATCACGAGCATCGTGTCGAGGTCGAACTCGTCGGCCGCGATCATCGCGTCCTTGTTCTCGTCCATCACGACGGTGGTCACGCGCCACATGCCCTGGTCGCGGGCGAAGCGCTCCACCGTGTTCCGGGCGAGGGGACGGGCGATCAGCGGCACGCGCCCCAGGCGTTCGAACGCCTCGTGCGTCCAGACGATCGGGTCGGCGGCCGTGCGGTCGCGCGGAATCTGGTTGTCCGTGACCGGGCACTGCGCCATCACGGGCAGCGGGGCCTCGAAGGCGTCGGCGTCGCTCGTCTCCACGACCGTCCGCTTCATCGCCTCGTCCGCCTTCACCTCGGCGAGGGCGAGTTCCTCCGCATCGCCGATCCCCATCACGAGCTGCATGTGGGTCGGAAGAAGCTTCTTGATCGCCTCGTCGAGGCGTTCGTTCGTCACGACGGGCAACTGGTCGCGATTCCAGAGTTCCGACTTGTCGGCGCTCGCGCGCCCGTTGGCGGCCTGTCCGACCTCCGCGATCGACGGGGCCGCGCCGGTCTCCAGCGCATCGCGCGCCACCTGCGCCGTGCCGCTCGCCCCGTTGCCGGCCGCGGCGTCTCCATCGGCCGGCGGCGACGCCGCCCGGTACTGCTTCTCGTCCTTCGGATTCGGGACGAAGGCGGCGGCATAACGGCTTCCGGGGCCGTAGTGTTCGAGGACGAACTCCTCGACGGCCTTGCGCGCGATCCCGAGGGCGAACGGCGGCACGCGCAGGATCCTCACCTCCGCTTCGGGCGCCCACTCGAGCCCGGCTTCGCCATCCTCCTCGATCCAGGGGATCTCCTCGGGCCGGACGTTCCCGGTGCCGAGGAGGAGGATGTTCGTGTCCGCAAGGGAGACGAGGTTGTCGGCCTGCGAGCCGAGGTCCGTGCCCTCGATGCGGTGCGAGCCGTGACGGGCCACGACGATGAGGGATGGATCGATCTCCTCGGCCCATTTGAGGAGTACGTCGAACGGCTTCCCGACCAGCACCTGGGTCTCGATCTCGACGTCGGGATACTCGCTCGCCATCACCTGGGCCCGCTTGATGTTCGCCTTGCAGAGACGGAGGAGGCCCTTGTCGATGATGTTGTTATGGAGCTCTTCCTGTTCCTCGAACTTGAACACCTTCGAGGCCTGGACGGAGAGCACGTCCTTGATGTTGTGGAAGACGACGTGGTGGTACTGCACGTCGAAGGCGCTCGCGATGTAGACCTTGGCGCCGTACTCGCGGGCCATCTCGAGCGCGATTCGCAGTCCCTTGTAGGCGTAGGCCGACCCGTCCACGCCGACGAGCCACTTCCCGCCGTCGAGGGGCCGCCCGTCGCGGACGATGAGCGCATCCTTCTCGATCCCGCGGAGCGCGCGCGCCACAACGCCGCCGAGGCGGCTCCGCTCCTGCCGCCCGAGACCATGGGCGCCGATGGCGACGAGGTCGTAGTCGCGGCCGGAGGTGCCCGCGAGCTTGTCCTCCTCCTCTTCGTCCTCGGCCACGAGCCGGCCGTTATCGCCCAGCTTGACGTCCGTGCGCTGTTTCTCGCTGCCGTCGTAGTTGTGGGCGATGTTGGGGTCGAAGCCAATGAGGCTGGGGAGACGTCCGCCGCCGCGGTTCGCCTCGTTGATGATCTCCTCGTAGTTGATGCCTTCGAGGAGCTGCCGCGTGAGCGTCACCCCGGCTTCGGCGCAGCGGCGGTGGAGCTGGTCCAGGAAGCTGTCGGAGATGAGCTGCAGCCCCTTCTCGATCAGCTTGTCGTGGATCTTGCGCTGCCTGCGGATCTCCGCCGGTTCCTGGAACTGGGCCGGGAGCCCGATCTCGAGCTGGCGGAACCGGATGTCGTGGAGACGTGCGGCGTAGACATGAGAGCCGGTGATGCGGCCTTCGGAGCGAGCGCAAAGTTCGATGGCTCGGTCCACGGCCCAGTCCGACTCGCGCGAGTTATCGACCGGGACGAATACCTCTCGATACATGGCGCTCCGTTGGACGGCGTGCTGCGGCCGGTTCACGCTGCTCGCACCAGCCTCGCCCGGGTGCCAAGCCCGGATGTACGCAGTCCGCGAGAATCGGCCACGGACGAGGAATTCGGCGACGCTGGGCCAAGGTTGTCGGGGCTTCCGGAAGGTCCGGAACTCCTCTTATGCGCCAAGAAGGTGCGGCTGCCCATAGGGAAAGTCAAACGGGGACTAGGGAGTCCGCGGCCAGCGGAGGCGGCGGCTCCAATCCGAGGCGAAAACGGCGGCCCCGAAGGTCACGCCGGCCGCGACGAGAAGGCTGCGGAGCCAGACGGAAGTGTCCATGGGCATCCCGACGGTGCCCGCCGTGAGCGCGGCCCGAAGCGGCGTGTACGGATTCCACTCGGCGACCAGGGATGTCCAGCCCGGAGCGGGGGTCCGAAAGAAGCCGGCGAAGTGCAGGAGGAGGAGGGAAAACGCGGCGGAGGCGAGGGCCGCTTCGGCGAGCGAACGCACCGCGGCGGCCACCAGCGGACCCAGCAGATTCGCGAACCACAGCGTCGCGAGGACCGACAGGAGGACAACGGGTCCAGCGCCGGCGCCGCCGGCAGACCACAGGAGGACGAGAACCGCGGGCGCGAGTTGCAGCGCGTCGATGGTCGTGCCGGCGAGGGTGCGCTCGAGGAGCCAGCGGGGCGCGGAGTAACCGGTGCGAAGGATCTCGTCGAGCCAGCCGTCGCGGGCGTCGCGCACGGCGGGGATGGCCGAGCCGAAAGCCCCGAAGAAGACGATGAACACGCCGAAGACGGCGACCCGGTGCGGCGCCGCGGCTGCGCTGAGGGCGACGGGCGTGAGGAGGAGGAGCGGGACCGCGACGTTCCACAGGAACAACCGCCGCCGCCGGAGGGCGGTCCGCCACGCCAGGCGCCAGATCGTCACGGGGCGCGCGCTTCCAGACGTCGGCCCGTGAGCGTCGCGAAGGCGTCCGCGAGATCGGGCTCCCGGACGTCGACCGAGGCGACGGAGGCGCCGCCGCGCAGGACCCAGGCCAGCGTCTCGGGGAGGGCCCGGCTCGGGTCCTCGACCTCGAGTATCACCGCGCCCTCGTCCCGGGACGACGCGCACACCGCCTCCGGGGCGGGGCCGAGGGTGTCGGGATCGGGACTCTGCCCGGCGGCAAATCGGATCTCCACGCGCGGACGGGCGCCGACGCGCTCCAGAAGGCGCGCCGGGGTGTCCGCCACCGCGCAACGGCCGTCGACGATGAAGGCGACCCGGTCGCAGTACGCCGCGGCGAAAACGGGATCATGGGCGGACAGCACGGCGGTTCCCCCGGCCGCGCGGTGGTCGGCGAGGACCTCGGCGAAGGCCTCCCGCCCGCCGGGGTCGAGTCCGGCCAGCGGTTCGTCGAGGAGGAGGAGCGGGGCCGCGGTACCGAACGCGGTCGCCAGCGCAAGCCGTCTCCGCATGCCGCTCGAATAGGCCCCCGCGGGGCGGTCCGCGTCCGCCTCGAGCCCGAAGCGGGCGAGCCATGCGTCCGCCGTGGCCCGCGCCTCACCGGGTCGGGCGCCGTGCAGTTCGAGCAGGATGGCCGCGTTCTCCCGCCCGCTGAGCCATGTGCGGAGGGCGGGCCGGTCGGGGGCGAGCCAGCGCTGTCCGGCGTCATCGACCCCGGGGTCCCGCCGAATCCCCGGTGCGCCGTCGCCGCCGAGCAGGCGGAGGAAGGTGGACTTACCGGATCCGTTCGGGCCGAGGAGGGCGAGGCGTTCTCCCGTCTGAACCTCGAGCGAGAGATCCCGCAGGGCGGGACTCCCATCGGGGTAGCGGTAGGCGACCGCCTCCACCGTCACCAGCGGCAGCTTCACCCCTGGTCCGGGGTTCACGGAACGATCTCGATCCCGTCTTCCAGGACGGTGATCGCGTCGACCGGACAGGACGCGCACGCCTCGACGAAACGCTTCCGCGAGGCATGCTCCGGTTCGGTGAACACGGCCACCCCATCCTCGTCGAGGTCGAAGGCCTCCGGCGCTTCCTCGATGCAGTCCCCGAAGCCGACGCACAGGTCGCGGTCGATGACGGCGCGGAGTCCGTGCACTTCCCGTTCCACGGTCGGGTCCGGCGCCGCCGCCCCTTCACGCGCATCTGCCACGCCTCCGCCGCCGTCCGTCATCGCCGGCTACATGCCTTCCAGTCCGAGATCGGACCGGGCCCGGTCCATGACGGCGGGCGTCATCTCCTCGATCCCGCGCTCACGGGCGTATTCGTTGTAGATCTTCTTCACCATCCCCCGCACGAAGGAGGGTACGTGGCCGAGGCGCTCGACCGCGTCCACGTTCCAGCGCACGGGTCCGGGGTTCGTCAACGGCGGTGCGGGCAAGGCTTCGTCGCGCGCCTCCGCCACGCCGGCGCGGATGCCCTCGAAGTTCTCGTTCGGGACGGTGCGGCCTCCCACCTTCACGCCGAGCGAACTCACGAGTTGCGTCTCCATGGGGTTGGCGAGCATCGCCGTCTTGCGCCCGCAGGCGGGACACCTGAAGACGGCGGCCATCGTGCCGTCGCCGGGCACGGCCCGCTCGTCGAAGGCCATCTGCCGGTCGCAGTCCACGCAGAGGAACTTCATTGCGCCCTGGGCGCCGCGCGAAGAACGTCGGCCACCTGCCGAAGCGCATCCGCGGCTCCGCCCCCGCCGGCCAGCCACCCCTCGAGCCGCCCCTCGTCCGCCGCGGCCCCCAGCGCCGCGTCGAACGGGATGCGCGCGAGCAGCGGGACCCGAAACCGTCCCGCCAGCTCGGCCCCCGCGTCGCCGGCGTGCAGCGGAGCGAGCGCTCCGCAGGCGTCGCAGCGAACTCCCGACAGGTTCTCGACGAGTCCCAGGATGGGGAGGCCGCGGCTCCGGGCGAGATCGAGCGAGCGGGCCACAGCATCGCGGGACGCCGCGCTCGGGATGGTGACCGCGACGATGCCCGCCAGTCCGGGGACGAGCGCGTGGAGTTCCGCGAGCCGCTGGGTGCCCGGCGGCAGGTCCACGATGAGCGCGTCCAGTTCTCCCCACGCGACATCCCCCAGGAATTCCCGCAGGGCCCCCCGCTCCTGGGCGCCCCGCCACACGAAGCCGGCGTCGGCCGGCTCGCGCCAGGTGAGCGCGCGGTCCGGCTCCACGAGGAACGCCATCGACATGACGCGGACCCCGGCGCGCGAAGCGGGCGGCGCAAATCCGTCCCGGGATTCGGCGAGGGGTTCCGGTTCGACGCCGAGAAGGCGCGGCACGCTGGGGCCGTTGAGGTCCGCATCGACCAGGCCCACGCGATCCCCGCGGTGGGCAAGCGCGGTCGCGAGGAGGGCGGAGACGAGGCTCTTCCCCACGCCGCCCTTGCCGCTCATCACCGCGACGACGCGGGCGACGGAGGCGAGCCGCACGGACACGCGCTCGTCCCCGGCCGCGATCTGATCCGGGAGATCGGAACGCAGTTCGTCCACTTCGTGGTAGGTGCGAAATCCGGAACTCATGGGGAGTGGAAGCTCCAATCGGGCCGGCAGAGGGTCAACAGGCGAAGTTTCGGCTCGCGTCCCGCCTTCGTACGATGTTCGACAGACGGACCGAAGTCCACCGTGAATCGGAACATCCCATGTCGATCATCGGGTTTCACCGTTTTCTCATCGCAACGGCCATCGTCTTCTGCGCCGTCTTCGCCGCGTGGGAGTTCCGGATCTTCGCGAGCGCCGGGAGTCTCGGCGCGCTCGCGATCGGCGTGGTCTTTGCGCTCGCGGCGGCAGCGCTGGCCTACTATCTCGCCAACCTGACGAGATTCCTGCACGGAACGCGGCACGAGTCCCCGTGGCACCGGGGGCGGTGAGGGGCGAGGGCCGGGCAGACGGAGGCCGGCCGGTAGCACTGTACGTCGCGGGGGCCGTGTTCCTGTTCATCCTCGTCGTCGTCGTCGCCGGCTCGTTCACGAGGCCCGACCCCGTCACCTTCGTTCCCACGCCCGTCGCCCCGCGCCCCGCCGTGGACCGGTTCATCGTGGACACCGTCACCGTCGATGCCCGGGACGGCTCGCAGTGGGTTTACTTCGACTTCGACAGGGGGAGCGCGGTCGGCGGTCCGCTCGCGGGCTGGGATCTCGCGCTCAACCGGTACCACGTCGTCGTGAACGGGGGCGCCGGATACCCCGGGGCCGGCGGGGCGATCGCCATCGGCGCGCCGTGGGAGGCCGTGACGGAGGCGCCGGCGTCCGGTTACGCGACAACCGAGGGCGCGCTGGAGGATGGCCCGGCGACGCCCGGACTCGAACGTTGGTACCGGTACGGGTTCTTCTCCCACCTCCTCGAACCGAAGGACGAGACGTACGTGATCCGGACGGCGGAGGGGCGCTACGCGAAGCTGAGGATCCTGAGCTATTACTGCCCGCAGGCGACGCCCGGATGCGTGACCCTCATGTACGGTTTTCAGGGAGACGGTTCGCGGCGCCTCACGGACTGAGCCGCCGCGCCCGCTCCACGAGGCCGGACGCCCCCGCCTCGAGCAACTGTTCCGCCAGCCGGCGGCCGAGTGCGCCGGGCGAAGCGCAAGACCCCGTTCCGGCCGCTTCGACCGGGGGCCCACCGTCCACGTCGTAGACCGCCGCGCGCAGCACCAGGTCCTCCCCCCGCAGCGACGCGCGGGCGGCGATGGGAACCCGGCACCCACCCTCGAGCACCGCGAGCAGCGTCCGCTCGGCGGTCGTCTCCGCCCGGGCGGCCGGATCGTCGAGCGCCCCGATGCGCGCGGCCGCTCCGTCCGGCCCAGCGCGACACTGGAGCCCGAGCGCACCCTGCCCGGGGGCCGGTAGCCAGTCCTCATCGAGGACGTGGGCACCGGAGGGCCACACGCCGAGCCGCCGGAGCCCGGCCGCCGCCAGGATCAGCGCCTCGAAGCGGCCGTCCTCCAGCTTGCGGAGCCGGGTGTCGACGTTCCCGCGGATCGGCCGCGGATGCAGGTCGGCCCGGGAGGCGCGCAACTGTGCGGCGCGGCGCAGCGACGATGTGCCGACGCGCGCGCCGGAGGGCAGACGCCTCAGAGGGTCGCGTCCGTCCCCGTCCCGGGGCGCGGAAACCGGCGCGTCCCGGATCACGAGCACGTCACGGGGATCTTCGCGGGCAGGGACCGCTCCCAGCATCAAGCCATCGGGCAGGTCCGTCGGCAGATCCTTCAGGGAATGCACTGCGACATCGATGTCTCCTTCCCGGAGCGCGCGTTCGAGGTCTTCGGTGAACAGCCCCTTCCCCCCGATCTCCGGCAGCGGCGTCGCGGGATCCCGATCCCCGGCGGTCGTGATGAACCGGTATTCGACGGCCAGCTCGGGCCAGCGTTCGCGCAGCCGTTCGCCCACCCAGGCGGCCTGCGCCCGGGAGAGCGGCGACCGCCGCGCCCCGACCACGAGCGGCGCCTTCACCCCAGGTCGGCCTGTCCCAGCACGCCGAGAATCGCCGTTCGGTCGACCTTCCCCACCCCGGTGAGCGGCATCTCCTCCACGATCGCAATGCGCCGGGGGTGCGCGTACGCGGGTCCCCGCTCGAGCGTGTAGCGCTTGAGCGATTCGGCCGTGGCCCTCGCCTCCGGCCCGAGCCTGACCACCGCGGCCGGGACCGCGCCCTTGAGGGCGTGGGGCACGGGCACGACGGCCGCCTCGCGGACATCGGGATGGGACAGCAGCAGGTCCTCCACCTCCTTGGGATAGATGTTCTCGCCGCCCGAGTTGAACATGTCGTCGGTGCGGCCGCGGAAGTAGTAGAAGCCCTCCGCGTCGCGGAAGAAGAGGTCGCCCGTGGCGAGCCAGCCGTCCCGGATCCGGGCCGCGTTGACCGCGGGCAGGTTGTGATAGCCGGTCGTGACGCCGGGATTCCGGACCCACAGCTCTCCGTGCTCCGGATCTTCGCGGCCGTCGCGCACGAGCCTGATTTCTCCCTCGGGCCACGCCGTGCCGCAGCTTCCCCTCGGGGTCGGGCGTCCGTCGGGCGCAGGCCCGATCATGACCGGTCCGCCCTCGGTGAGCCCGTAGCTCTCGCCGACTTCGACGTCGAACGCGCGCTCGACCGCGTGCATCAGCTCGGGCTGCACCGGGGCGGATCCCAGCGTGACCTTCCGGAGTGCCGAGAAATCCAGCTCCGCGATCAGGTCCATGTGATCCAGGACCATCGCGAACACGGCGGGGACGGCGCTCACCTGCGTACACCGGTACTCGCTGAGGGCCCGCAGGAAGGATTCCGGGGAGAAGCCGGGCAGGACGACGACCGACGCCCCGGCCTGCAGCAGGGGCTTGATGGCCCCGGCCATCGCGTTCTTGTGGTAAAGGGGTACGGCGACGAGTGCCCGGTCGCCGGGGTCGGCGGGCCAGTACTTCCGCAGGCAGCGCACCCACCAGAGCTGCCCTTCGTGGGAGAGGACGACACCCTTGGGCTTGCCGGTCGATCCCGACGTGTAGGGCTGGAACGCCGGGTGGCCGGCGCCGAGCCGGGGTGGGTCGAAGCGGGACGACGATCCCGCGAGCGCGCTCTCGTAGTCCGGCCAGTCGGCGCCTTCCCGCCCCGGCCTCTTGCCGTCTCCGCCGACGTCCCACCTTCTCTCGATCCCCAACCGTTCGACGACCGTGGCCGACCGCTCCGTCACGGCGGTCTCGACGAAGGCCGCCCGGCAGGCCGCGTCCCGCACGATGTGGGCGAGCGACGCCTCCGACAGCTTGAAGTTGAGGGGCACCGGGACCGCCCCGCGGCGCATCCCGCCGAAGAGGATTTCGACGAACTCGAACCGGTTCCCGACGCTCAGCGCAAACCGGTCGCCGGCTCCGATACCGGCATCCGAGAGCAGGTTGGCCACGCGATCCATCCGCTCGTTCAGTTCGGCGTAGGTGACCTCGCGGGGGACGGGACGCGAAAGGTCGATCAGCGCGACGCGGCCGGGGAAGGCCTCGGCCGCTTCGCGGAGCCAGTATCCGAGGTTGGCATCGGGGCCGCGGAAGCCGTCGGCCGGCCCTGCGCGGCTCACTCCTCCGACCCCGGGGACCGCGAGGGGCGCGCGAGCACGGCGATGCAGGCGACGGTGGCGGCGCAGCCGATGACGACCCACGTCCAGCCGCCTCCCGTCCGCATGACCGACGAGACGCCCCACAGCGCCACCGCGTTCGCGACCAGGTTGAGAACGAGTCCCCAGACCCGCCCCGACCAGGGTCCGACCCGTCGTGCGAGAAGCCGGTCCACGGCGCTCATCACCACCACCCCAGCCGATTGAAGACGTACGTGACGGCGATCGCGTTGAGGAGGGTCACCTGGAGCAGGATCCCGAGGTTCCACAGGTAGGACCGGCAGCGGTCCGCGCCGAGGAGTTCGCGGTCGTTCAGCAACAGGTACATCGACCATCCGACGACGTTGTTCGCCAGCGAGAGAAAGGCCGCGATCGCGATCACGAGCCAGACCGGACGGGCGTTCCAGGCGGCCAGAAAGGCGATCTGCGGCAGCAGCGCGCTGACCTTCCAGCGCCACGACGACGTATCGGGCTCCCAGCCGAAGGCCTCGTGGACGGCCATCGCTCCGGCCAGGCTCATCCCGACCGTCGTCGTGATCGGCACGGCCAGGAAACCCGCGTAGAAGAGGATCTGCGACCACGTGGGTCCGAGGAGCGGCATGAGCGCAGCCGCCAGTTCGGGCGCCGAGTCGGGCGTGATCCCCTGCGGAAACAGCGTCGCCGCGAACACGCCGATCATCAGGAAGTTGATGACCACGAACGGGAGGAAGAGCCCCGCGATCAGGTCGAAGCGGGCCAGCGATTCGTGGTTCCGTCCCCAGCCGCGACCGAGTCCGGCGTAGTGGAAGAACACCCAGTCCATGACGCCGACGGCGGCGGCGGACGACGCGATGAAGAGGTCCAGACCCTCCCCGCCGCCGGGCAGCCACGGGATGAAGAAGCCGCGTGCCGCCGCGCCCCAGTCGACGCCCACCAGCAGCAGGACGGCTCCGAACGCGAGGATCATGACGGCGATCCCGCTCTTCATGACCGCTTCGACGAGCCGCGTCCCCCGGCCGCCCCGCCGCCCGTAGCTGAGGATGAGCGCGCTCGTGACCCCACAGTAGATGAGCCAGTTGTACTCGGCGGGGAACGCGAAGCCGGCGAACGGCGCCAGCGACTCGATGAGATGGGTGCCGAGCGCGACCTGGCCGAAGTTGAAGATCACGGCGACCGCGGCCGTGCCGACGAGGCCGGTCATCAGCGACCCGATGACCCATGAGTGGCGCCGGTTCTGGGTCGGGATGACGCGGAAGCCGCCCCTGCAGGTGAAACGGGCCATCGCGGCCATCATGAACAGGCCCAACCCCGCGCTCAGCCAGATGAGCCACAGGGTGCGGTAGCCGAACGTGGCGCCCGACAGCATCGAGGAGGTGAGCGTCCCGGCACCGAGCGTTAGGGCCGCGCCCATGAACCCCGGACCGGCCAGGCGGGCGTAGCCGCCGAGCTTGCGGTGCAGCGGCGCCGCGCCGAGCGCCGTCAGCCGGTCAGCCTCGGCGTCGAGGACCGCCCGCGGGATCTTGCGGGCGATCGGATAGTTCACGGAGTCAGAATCGATTTTCCGAATACGGCGCGCTCCATGAGTTCACGCATCGCGGTGCGGACCTCGTCGACCGGTCTGACAGCGTGGATGACCGGGTCGAGTTCGCCGCCCGCCACCATGTCGAGCAGCCGCGCCAGCCCCTCGCGGCTCCACCCGTCCGATCCGATGATCGACTGCTCGAAGCTCCAGATGTAGCGGATGTCCGTGCGCGGGTCGTAGCCGGCGGTGGCCCCGCAGGTAACCATGCGGCCCTGGAAGCGCAGCGCCTTCAGGCTGGCGGCCCACGTGGTTCCGCCGATGTAGTTGATCACGGCGTCCACGCCCCCGGCGTCGGGATCGTGGTAGCGGGGCCGGCCCGCGATCGCCCGCACCTGGCGCACCAGTTCGGCGGAGTCGGAGGGCAGCACGTGGTCCGCCCCCAGCGCGCGGAGCCGTTCGAGGTTCCAGCGCGAGCCCCCGGTGGCGATGATCCGCGCCCCGATTCGCTTGCAGAGCTGGACGCAGCCACAGCCCACGCCGCCCGTCGCGCCCAGGATCAGCACGGTCTCGCCCGGCTGTATCCGGGCGCGGTCCTCGATCATGCGCAGGGCGGTCCCGTACGCGACCGGGAGTGCCGCGGCCTGCTCGAACGAAACGCCGTCGGGAACGGGCAGCAGATTCTCGAGGGGGACGGCCAGGTACTCGGCGGCCGCGCCCGGAGCCTTCTCGCCCAGCATGCCGCGGCGCTCGATCAACGGGTCGATCAGCACGCGGTCCCCCACCCGCCGTCCGGCCGCGTCCGTCCCGGGCCCGAAGCCGGCGATCTCTCCCGCCGCGTCGCCGCACGGCGTCATGGGGAGCGGGACCCGCAGCCCCGTCGTGCCGCCCAGCATCATCGGATCGAAGCCGTTGAGCCCGCAGGCCCGGACCCGGACCTGGGCTTCCCCGCGCGCGGGTTCCGGGTCGGGGACCTCGCCCACGTATAGTTGGTCGGCGTCGCCGTGGGCGTCGTAAAGGACCGCCTTCACCGCATCAGCCCACCAGCGACGAGTAGGTCCCCCGTCCGACCGCGCAGAGGCGCCCCTGGTCGTCGTGCACGTCGACATCCGACACCGAGATCGTGCGGCCGTGACGCCGCAGGCGGGCCGTGGCCAGCAGGTACGGGCCGGTGCAGGGGCGCAGGTAGTCGACCCGCAGCGAGATCGTCGGGACCCCGCCCCCGGCCCGCACGGCGACGACCATGTCCCCGGCAATGTCGATCAGGGAAGCGACCGGACCGCCGTGATACATCGTGCCGTTGCGGGTAAGGTCGGGACGCATGGCCATCCTGAGGACTGCGGTGTCCTCCCCCAACTCCTCGAGCGTGACGCCGAGCGCCACGATCGCCTCCGAGTCGGCGAGGATGGCCTCGATCAGGGCTCGCGCGCCCAAATCTCGAGCCCCGTCCGTCCGCGCCGCGCGGGACTTCGTCATGGGGGCGGCGGCCCCCCCGTGAGCGGGGTACTCGCGTAGTAGAGGAGCAGGAACACCAGGAGCAGGATCGCGACCCAGATGACGGCGGTGCCGGTGGGCCAGGTGCGCCCCAGCACCCCGCTCGGGCCCATGTAGCGCCGCGCCGATCCGATGGCGCCGCCGGCGGCCGCCACGGCACGCGTCGCGACGGCATCCCGCAGCCGCGACGCGACGCCGCCGGCCGCGAGCGCCAACCCCCTGCCGAAGCGGCGGTAGAACCAGTCCGCGTCCAGGTTCGTCGAGGGCAGCTCGTGCGGCTCCCGGTCGGAGAGTCGGAGCCACACGAAGGCGAGCACGGCGAAGAAGAGCAGCTGCAGCTGGCTGATCACGTGCGAGGGCGTGAACGGCTCGTACGTCACCTCGTAGGGCAGGTTCGGATACAGGAACAGCGTCGGCCACGTCCCGTTGAACACGCACAGGAAGGCCGCCATCCCCATCGCGATGAGCATGCTCGTCGGCGCCTCCTTCGTGCGGATCCCGGAATCGGGGCCGAAGAAGCCGTAGAACGGGATCTTGATCCCCGCGTGGTGGAGCACGCCGGCGGAGGCGAAGAGGAGGAAGAGCCACACGATGTCGAGGTTCATCTCCAGCGCGGCCGCCATCACCATCGACTTGCTCACGAACCCGCTGAAGAGCGGGAAGGCGGAGATGGAGGCGGCGCCGACGACGCACAGACCCGCCGTCTTCGGCATGCTCTTGTAGAGTCCGCCCAACTCGCTGCACTTCGTCGTGCCGGTGCGATAGAGCAGCGCCCCCGTCGACATGAAGAGGAGCCCCTTGAAGAGCACGTCGTTGAAGGCGTGCGCGACCGCCCCGTTCACGGCCATCTCGGTGCCGATCCCGACGCCGCACACCATGAAGCCGATCTGGTTGATCATGCTGTAGCCGAGCACCCGGCGCAGATCGTTCTCGATCACGGCGTAGAAGATCGGGAACATCGTCATGATGACGCCGACCCAGATCAGCAGATCCTCTCCCTGGTATCCCCGCGCCAGGGCGTAGACGGCGACCTTCGTCGTGAACGCGCTCAGGAAGACGGCGCCGCTGTAGGTGGCCTCGGGATAGGCATCCGTCAGCCAGTTGTGGAGCAGCGGGAAGGCCGCCTTGATCCCGATTCCGAGCAGGATGAGGTTCGTCCCCAGCGTCCCCGTCTCCATGGGTCCGAAGGCGACGGAGCCCGTGGCCCGCGCGTGGGCGATGATCCCCGCCAGGAGGACGACGCCCGATCCGACCTGCACGAGGAGGTAGCGGATCCCCGCCCGGTAGGAGCGCTCCGTGCCGCGCGCCCACACGAGGAAGACGGAACTCAGCGCCAGAAGCTCCCAGAAGACGAAGAGCGTGATCAGGTCGCCGGCCTGGACGGCTCCGATGGCGGCGCCCGCGTAGACCAGCGCCGCGGCATCTTCCAGCGCGCTCCCCCCGCGCCGCGCGAAGATGAGCCCGATGAAGGCCGCGATGTGGAAGAGCCATCCGAAGATCCGGCTCAGCCCGTCGATCCGGACGAGCGTCAACTCGTAGGAGAAGATCGAGATCCGCCCGAACTCTCCTTCGCCCAGCGCAAGAAGGGCGGCGAGGCTCGCGGCGGGGAGCAGGAGGACCCAGCCCGTACGCGCCCGGCCCCGGAGGAAGGGTACGAGCAAAGCCCCGAGGATCATGACCGCGGCGGGAGGAAGGCTACCGATCATAGTAGTCCTCGTCCCGCATCACGCCCTTCCGGAGCGCCTTGGCGGTGTAGACGATCGCCGTGTATGCGAGGAAGCCGTAGAACGCGTAGTAGCCGGGGAAGCCCTCCCAGTCGCGCTCCGGGTGGCGCAGTTCCGGCCAGCCCATTTGCAGCTGGACGAAGTTGACGAGATCCAGCCCGAAGACGACGGCGCAGACGGCGATCAGGATCGCGATCAGCCGCTTCCAGCGCTTCGGATCGTCGAAGTAATGCCGGCCCCGGTCCTTCACCTGTCCGCCCGTGTCGTGCGTGTCAGAGGCCATGGCTTACCCTCCGCCCAGGGGGACGAGCAGGCGATAGACATCGTCCGCGAGGAAGAAGAGGACGATGCAGCCGACCGCCGTAAACGAGAGCGCCGCGACGCAGAACGCCGGCGCCTCGTTGAAGCGCGGCGGGTCCGATCCATCAGCGGGCTTCGAGAAGAACGCCCGGATGGGGATCGGGACGAGGTACGCGATGTTCAGCAGCGAACTGACCATGAGGATCGCGACAAAGACGATCTGCCCGGCGTCGAGCGCCCCGAGCGCGAGATACCACTTGCTCCAGCTCCCGCCGAGGGGCGGGACGCCGATGACGCTGAGTGCCCCGATGAGAAATGCCGCCATCGTGATCGGCATGGCGCGGCCCAGCCCGCGCATGTCGCTGATCTCCGTCTTGTGCGCCGCGACGTAGATCGCGCCGGCGCAGAAGAAGAGGGTGATCTTGCCGAAGGCGTGCATGAGGATGTGCATGCTGCCGCCGACCACGCCCCAGGCGTTCGCGAGCGCCGCCCCGAGGACGATGTAGGAGAGCTGGCTCACCGTGGAGTAGGCGAGCCGCCGCTTGAGGTTGTCCTGCGCCATGGCGACGAGCGAACCCGCGATGACCGTGAAGCCGGCGGCGTACATGAGCCAGACGCTGATCCCCGTCGCGCTCAGCAGATCGAGGCCGAAGATGTAGATGACGACCTTCATGATCGTGAACACGCCGGCCTTCACGACCGCGACCGCGTGCAGGAGCGCGCTCACCGGCGTGGGCGCGACCATGGCCGCGGGAAGCCAGCGGTGGACCGGCATGAGGGCGGCCTTCCCGGTCCCGAACACGAAGAGCGCGAGCAGGACGAGGAGGACGCCATCGCTCGCCCGGCCGGCCAGGATCCCCCCCACGCGGAAGTCCAGCGTACCCGCGAGGACCCAGGTCCACGCCACCGCGAGGAGGAGAAACGCGACGGACGTGCTGACGAGGATGCCCAGATAGGTGCGGGCGCCCTTCATCGCCTTCGGCGTTCCGTGGTGCGAGACGAGCGGGTAGGTCGAGAGCGTCAGCACCTCGTAGAAGAGGAACAGCGTGAGCAGGTTGCCCGCCAGCGCCACGCCCATGGCCGCGCAGATGGAGACCGCGAAACAGACGTAGAACCGCGTCTGGTGCGCTTCCGCGTGGCCCCGCATGTAACCGATCGAGTACAGCGACGTGACGATCCAGAGCCCGGAGGCCACCAGGGCGAAGAGCATGCCGAGGGGCTCCAGGCGGAGCACGAGAGAAAGGCCGCCCGGGAGCAGCTGCACCATCAGCACCTCGGGGGTCGCACCGGCGAGGACGTGCGGCAGCAGCGACGAGACGAACCAGAAGAGCGCCACGCCGGTGGCGAGCGTGACGGCTTCGCGGACGTTGGGCCACCGGCCGAGCAGCGCGATGAGCACGGCGCCGGCGAGCGGAATCGCCAGCGCCCAGTACAGCGGGACCATGCCGCTCACCGGAGCCCTCCGAGCACGGCCTCGGCCGCCTGCTCCGCCACGCCCGCCGAGTACGCCGTGTAGATGCCGAAGAAGACCGTCGCCCCGAGGAGCACCCAGGTCGGGATCAGCATCGAGAGCGGCGCCTCGCGCGCCTCGCGAGCCCGCGCGCTCGGTTCGTGGAAGAAGGCGGTTTCGACCACGCGCCACACGTAGACGAGGGCCAGCAGCGAACTGAGGAGCAGCAGGATCGCGACGAGCACGCTACCCTGCTCCAGCGCCGCCTCGATCAGGTACCACTTGCTGATGAAGCCGGCCGTCGCCGGCACTCCGATGAGGCCGAGACCTCCGAGGGCCCACGCCGCCATCGTCCACGGCATCGCGCGCCCGATCCCCGCCATGTCATCGAGGTCGACCGAGTGCAGTTGCAGCATGATGCACCCCATCGCCATGAAGAGCCCGCCCTTGATGAGCGCGTGGTTGAACAGGTGAACGATGCCGCCCGTGAGCCCCGTCGCGGTCGCGAAACTGATGCCGAGCACCATGTAGCCGATCTGCGCCACCGAGGAGTAGGCGAGCATGCGTTTCACGTTGCGCTGGAAGATCGCCGCCGTGGAGGCGACGAAGATCCCGGCCAGGGCCAGCGGCATGAGCGCGCGCCCGAGCCCGAGCTGCTCGAAGGAAAACTCGAGGCCGAACACGCTGAACATGAAGCGCAGCAGGATGTAGACGGAGACTTTCGTGGCCGTGGCCGCGATGAAGGCGCTCACGACCGAAGGCGCGTACGCGTAGGCGTTCGGGAGCCAGACGTGGAGCGGGAAGAGCGCCATCTTGAGCGCGATCCCGACGGTGAGGAAACCGAAGGCGACGAGCGCGGTCCGCATGCCCTCGACGGCGGGAAGCCGTGCCGCCATGTCCGCCATGTTCAGCGTACCGGTCATCTGGTACATGAGACCGATGCCGATGAGGATGAACGTGGCCCCGATCGTGCCCATCACGAGGTACTGGAACGCCGCGGGCAGCGCCTGCCGGCGGCCCCCGAGCGCGATGAGCGCGTAGGACGAGAGCGCCGAGACCTCGAGGAAGACGAAGACGTTGAACAGGTCCCCGGTGATCGCGATGCCGAGCAGTCCCGTGAGGCAGAGGAGATAGAGGGTGCAGAAGAGATAGTGCCGGCTGGCCGGAATCTCGTCGGTCAGGCTGCGCGGCGCGTAGGTCAGAACGAGCGCGGCGATCCCGGACACGAAGAGGAGGACGAAGGCGGCCAGCGCGTCGACCCTGTACTCGATTCCCCACGGCGCCGCCCAGCCCCCGAGTGCGTAGCTGATGACGCCCGCCTCCAGCACGTCGCCCAGGAGGAAGACGGAGACCAGGAAGGTGAGCCAGCACACGCCCGTCGCGAACGGGAGCACCAGCGAGCGCCGCCGCAGGATGATGCAGAGGGGCGCCGCGAGCAGCGGGATGACGACCTGCAGGACCGGCAACTGGGCCTGGATCGCCTCCATCATCGGGCCTCGTCGTGCGCCTGGATCTCATCCTCCTCGATCGTCTCGTACGCCTCGCGGATGCGGACGACGAGCGACAGCGCGACGGAGGTCGTCGCGACGCCCACGACGATCGCCGTCAGGATGAGGACGCTGGGCAGCGGGTTGCTGTAGACCTCCAACCCCTCGGCCACGATGGGCGCCGAACCCCCGCTCACCTTCCCCACCGTGATGTAGAAGAGGAAGACCGAGGTCTGGAAGATGTTGAGCCCGATGACCTTCTTGATGAGGTTCCCGCGCGAGATGACGATGTAGAACCCCGTCATCATCAGGAAGATGACGACCCAGTAGTTGTAGAGGCCAAGGACGGAGTCGACGAGGGTCTCGGTCATGCGCGCCCTCGCCCCGCGAAGGTCGAATAGACCGCGATCATCACCGCGGCCACCGTCATCCCGACGCCGAGTTCGACGACGAGGATTCCGTAGTGCTGCCCCGCCGCCGGGTCCGCGGCGTAGAGGAAGTCGTAGTCGAGGAAGTTCCCGCCCAGGAGCATCGTCGCGACCCCGGTGCCCGCGTAGACGAGCACGCCGGTCGCGATGACGAGTTCGATCATGCGGGCCGGGGCCACGCGGCGCACCGCGGTGAGCCCGAAGATGAGCCCGTACAGCACGAAACCGGCCGCGAAGATCACGCCCGCCTGGAAGCCGCCGCCGGGCCCGTAGTCGCCGTGGAACTGCACGTAGAGGGCGAAGAGGAGGACGTACGGCAGCAGGAGTTTGCTGACGACGCGCAGAATCGTGTGGTCGGTCATCCCGCGTCCTCCCCTCCCCCGCCCGTGGGCCGGCGTTTGCGGCTCCCCCGCAGGAGCACCAGCACGGCGATGCCGGCCGTGAAGATCACGACCGTCTCGCCGAGCGTGTCGTAGCCCCGGTAGCTGGCCAGCACCGCCGTGACCACGTTCGGCACGTGGATGTCGTGCTCCGTGCGCTCGACGTACGACGGGTGCGGGTAGTTGCTGGCCGGAGCCTCGGGATCGCCGAAGTGCGGCATGTCCAGCGTCCCGTAGATCAGCGCCGCCCCGGTGACGGCGACGATGAGGAGGGGCAGCGCGGGCCGCCGAGCCGGGGTCTTCGCCTTGCGCGTGGTCAGCGCGAGCGTGGCCAGCGCGAGGATGGTCGAGATCCCGGCGCCGACCGAGGCCTCCGTGAAGGCGACGTCGGGGGCGTCGAGCAGGAGCATCCAGGAGGCGCCGAGGAAGCTGTAGATCCCCATCAGCATCACGGCGGCGAACAGGCCGCGCATGCGCACGACGGCGACCGCCGTCGCGCACAGAAGCGTGAGGAGGAGCGCCGTGACGATCTGGACCTCGATGGCTACGAACCCGATGTGGCCTCCTCCGTCTCATCGACGTGCGGCCGGAGCCCGGTCTCGAGCGCCGCGTTGGCGAGGGCGTGGGTGGCCGTGGGGCTCGTGGTCCAGAGCAGGACGAGGATCGCGAGGAGCTTCACCGCCACGATCCAGTGGGGCGAGAGGAACATGAGCCCGGTCAGAATCAAGCCCGCCCCGAGCGTGTCCGTGATCCCCGCCCCGTGGATGCGGCAGAAGAAGTCGGGCAGGCGGACGATGCCGATCCCGCCGATGACCGCGAAGATCGCGCCGGCGATCACGAGTACCGAACTCACGATCTCGAGCGCCATCACGTTCTCTCGCGGTCCGGGTCGGCGAAGTTCCCGTACTTGGAGAACCTCAGGACGGCGATGACGCCGATGAAGTTGATGAGGGCGTACACGAGTCCGAGATCGAGGAAGTCGGGCCGGTCCGTCACGAACCCGATCACGGCGATCAGGAGGACCGTCTTCGTGCCGAACATGTTCAGCGCGAGAATCCGGTCGAAGACGGTCGGCCCCTTCCCCGCCCGCACGAGCGCGAGCGCCATCGTGACAATGATCGCGGCGACGACGGCGGCGAGGATCATCCGCGCCCCTCGACGCGGGCGACCCGCCGGTCCATCTCGCCCGAGAGGACGCCCTCGGCCGCCTCCTCCGTGAGGGCGTGGACCGTGATGTGGTCGCCCTCCGTGTCGATCGTCACCGTACCGGGCGTGAGCGTGATGGAGTTGGCGTAGATGACGCGGCCGACATCCGTGCGCTGCCCCGCCCGCACGCGGATCACGCGGGGACGGATCGGCAGACCCGGCCTCAGGATGCGCCGGGCGACATCGACGTTCGCCTTCACGATCTCGACGACGAGCCACGGCAGGTAGCGGACGAGCCCCGCCGGGAGCTGGATCGGCATGCCCTCGTCATCGACGATCCGCATGCGGAGGGAGATGAATACGACGAACGCCACCGAGGCCGCGCCGAGGCCCAGGAGCAACGGTTTGTCGAAGTACCCCGACAACAGGAGCCAGACGGCCGCCAGGATGGCGACGAGACCGGCGGTGTACGTCACAGGTTC
The DNA here is from genome assembly GCA_026914155.1 of Candidatus Palauibacter rhopaloidicola. Taxonomy (GTDB): domain Bacteria; phylum Gemmatimonadota; class Gemmatimonadetes; order Palauibacterales; family Palauibacteraceae; genus Palauibacter; species Palauibacter rhopaloidicola. The sequence goes on from JAPPGH010000026.1 coordinate 48,460, forward strand.
GGCGTGGCGGGTCGAGCGGCTAGCGGCATGTCGGCGCCCGGACGTTGAGTGAGAGTTATCGGCCCGTGTGAACGATCGACCACAGAATGGCGAACCGATCGCGCGGGCGCGAGGGGCTCCCGCACGATCCGTCGCGGCGGTCGACGGACGGTCAGCCTACCACTGCGATTGCGCTCCGTCGACGATCTGCTGGACGAGGTTCTCGAGCGCGACGATCAGGGCCTGGTCTTCGGTTTCCGCTCCGGGTTCGTACTCCCCGGTCCCGGTCAGGCTCTGATTCCCCCAGATGATGAGGTTCTCGGCCACATCCAGGATCTCCACGGAGACGCTGACGGTCACGCGGCGCTGGAAGACGTCCGCGCCGACTCCCCCGACGGCGTCGAAGTTGACCGCCTCATCGGCGTAGCGCCGGATCTGCGCCGTGATGACCGCATCGGCTTCCTCCTCGGACGCGAGCCGCAGCCCCAGCCGCTGGCGCGCCGCCGTGAGGAGTTCGTCCATCAGCGACTCCGCGATGCCGAACTGCGTGCTCTCGTTTTCGATCGGGGCGACCCACACGGTGCGCATGTGGCTGGGCAGCCCGCCGCCGCCGGAGAAGCCGTAGCACCCCGCCAGCACGGCGAGCATCGCGATCGCGGCCATCGCTCCGGCGCGGAATCGGCAGGACATAGTCTTCCTCATCGTATGGCTGTGATTGAGCCGTCGCGCTCACCAACTCCCACAGTACCCCGGTCGAGTCCACGATGTCCCGATACCGGGCTTCCCGGGGCCAGCGTCGGTCGCCCCCCCACTCGAGTTCGATCCAACGCTCGCGGCGCCCGGCCCGCCGCTCCTCGAGGCGGGTGAGCCGTCCCTCGCCAAGATAGTAGCTTCGCGTCGCGCCTCCTTCGACCGCAAACTCGAGGACGCGGGAGCCGGGGATCTCGTAACCGCCGGCGGGAGGCGTGTCTCCGGGCCGGAACACGCCCGCCATGGCGTACAGGAAGACGGTCGGGGGCAGTTCGACGCCTTCGAGGTCGCCCGACGTGGCCAGAACCCCGTCGACGAGCGTGGCCTGAAGGCTTCCCTCCCCCGTCGAGAAGAGGTCGAGCCGAAAGCGGTCGGGAGGATTGACCCGGGCCGCGCCGTCGCCGCGGAAGTTCCCGCTCTCGCCGGCGTATTACCACCTGAAGACGACGTGCATCGCCTGCTCCGTGCCCGAGGTCGCGCGCGCCCGCCGCGCGACCTCTTCCGCATCGGGCATCGGGGCCCCGCGCTCGAAACCGCCACCGCACGCGGCGAGGGGCAGGAGCAGGATGGGGAGGAGCAGCCGCAGGACGCGGCGCGCCGGCGCATGGCTCATGTGGCGGCCGGTGGGGCCGTGACGGCCGGAAGGGTCTCCAGTTGCCGCTTCACGGCCGCCGGAAACCGGTGCGGACGACCCCGCGCATCGGTACACACGAGGGCGGTGCGGGCGCGGGCGAGCGTCGCGTCGTCGGAGGCGCGCGCGATCCGGTAGGCGAACACGACCTCGCGGCTCCGGACGCGTTCCACGCGGGTGTGAATCCGGATGAGCTCGTCGTACTCGACCGGGATCCGGTACTCGACTTCGACCCGGGATACCGGGAGCCAGAGGCCTCCGCGCTCGAGTTCCGCGTACGACACGCCGCGCTCGCGCATGAGCGTCGTGCGCCCGAGTTCGCACCACACGAGGTAGTGGCGGTGGTGCGCACGTCCCATCTGGTCGGTCTCCGCATACCGTACCCGTACTTCCGTCGTTCCGACGCCGTTCGCGGCTTCCATGTCCGCAATATGCTCCCGCGACGCACCGGGTGTCGAACTTTCGCCGGTCACGCGTTCGCCGCGGCCCGCCGCCGAGGGTTTGACGGGCTGCGCCCGGCGCGCCGAGCTTCGGCCCCATGCCCGAACGCACCGTCGTCGTGTCCGACATCCACCTCGGGGCCGTCGCCGAGGAGAACGCGCGCGCATTCCTCGCCTTCCTCGAGGAGGCCGACCGCTGGGGCGACGAACTCCTCATCAACGGCGACCTGTTCGACTTCTGGTTCGAATACCGGCAGGTAATCCCGCGCGGCCAGCTCGACGTGCTCGCCCGCCTGCGGAGGCTCGTGGAGGGCGGCATGCCGGTCCTGTTCATGGGCGGAAATCACGACGCGTGGGGGGGGAGCTTCCTCCGCGACGAGGTCGGAGTCGAGATCCTCGAAGAACCGGCGCGCCGACGGATCGCGGGGCGGCGTGCGTGGATCGCGCACGGCGACGGACTCGGCCCCGCGGACCGGGGGTACCGGATCCTGCGCCGGGCCGCCCGCAGCCCGGTGGGACGCGGACTCTTCCGGTGGGTCCACCCCGATCTCGGGCTCCCGCTCGCGCGGCTGGCCAGCGGGACGCGACGGACCCAGGCGGGAGGAGCCGGGAACGAATCGCCCCGGGCTTCGCTCCTCGCGCGGCACGCGGAGGAGGTGCTGGCCGCCCACGAAGATGTGGACCTCGTCGTGTTCGGACACTCGCACCGGCCGGAAGTCACCGAGCTTTCGCCGGGGAGGTTCTACCTCAACTCCGGGGACTGGCTCCATCACAACAGCTTCGCCGTCGTGACGCCGGACGAGATCCGCCTGGAGTCGTACCGGGGCCCCGGCTAGGGGAAATCGACCTTGAAGCCGAGGGCGATGCCGACGGACCCATCGGCGGGCGGGCCGATCGAAGGCTCGAAGTCCCAGAACTGCGTGGACACCCAGGCGTCGAGACCGCTCAGAAAGGCGAAGAACCCGGCGAGGACGATCCAGTTTTCCCGCTGCCCCGTGCGGTTGGAGATTCGCTCTTCGTTCGGCGGCAACTCCTCCTTCGCCGCGGAGAGCCGCGCGTCCGACTTGAAGACCATGAACAGGAAGACGGACTCCGCCGCAAAATAGAAGGCGCCGCGGGCCGGACGCCCGACCTCCAGTTGTCCCCAGCCCGGCAGGATCAGAGAGCGTCCGAAGGCGCCGAGCGGGGAGATGGGCGGGCGCCGGCCCCCCGTCGTGTCGGCGACGGGGCTCATCTCGGCGGCGGCCGAATCGGGAACCGCCACCGGAGGCGGAGGATCCTGAGCCTGCAGCGGCGACGGATCCAGGGCCTGACCCGACAGAAGCAGGACCACGAGCGCGAAGGTGGCGGGAACGTGTGGGAATCGAACCCACCCGGGACGCGCGAACGCCCCGTAACGGTTTTGAAGACCGCAGGCGACACCAGTCACCATCCGCTCCCGGTCATCCGCTTGGTTCGTCGGTTCCGATCCGGTCGACCTCACGCCGGCCGCGCCCGCCCGATCACCTCGATTTCGACCCGGGCCCCCAGGGGCAGCGCGCCCACGGCGACCGTCGAGCGCGCGGGATACGGAGGCTCGAAGTGGCGGGCGTAGACCTCGTTCACGGCGGCGAAATCGCCCATGTCCGCGAGGAAGATCGTCGTCTTCACGACATCTCCGAAGGCGAGCCCCGCCTCGCCCAGCACGGCCGCGAGGTTCGTCATCACGCGCTCCGCCTGGGACACGACATCGGGGCCCACCAGTTGGCCGGTCGACGGGACCAACCCCACCTGCCCTGCGGAGTAGAACAGCTCGCCGGCCCAGTACCCCTGGGAATAGGGGCCGACGGCGGCGGGTGCATGGTCCGTGTGGACCGGTCCGGTCTGCATGCTCGAGGCTCCTTTCGGGGGCGGGCGATCGGCCGTCGCCGCCGGGCAGGACGTGGCGCAATCGCCGTTGCCTTGCATCGGATCGGTGGGAGCCGGTAACCTCGCCCGTACGCCTCATCGCTGGAGGCGAGTCGTTGCGTTCGAACGCGTGCTGGCGGTCGGGCGAACATACTTCGATCCCCCGGAGAGCGCCAAAGATCGTGCCCGACGGCTCCGCCCGCCGTTCCGCCGCAAGACTCGCCCGCGATGCCGTACTCCGCATGGCCTTCGCGGTCGAGGCCTATTTCAGGCTCCTCGTGCGCGTGGCGAGGGCCTGTTTGAGCCGGCCCTTCTACCGCGGCGACCTCGTGCAGCAGATGGACACGATCGGCGTCGCCTCGATCTTCATCGTCATGCTGACGGGCCTCTTCACGGGGATGGTGCTCGCCCTGCAGGCCGCCGTGGAGATGGAACGCTTCGGGGCGACCGTCTACATCGGCCGCCTGGTGGGGGCCAGCACGATCCGCGAACTCGGCCCCGTCCTCACGGCGCTCATCGTCACGGGGCGGGCGGGGGCGGGCATGGCGGCCGCCCTGGGCGCGATGCGGGTCACGGAGCAGGTCGACGCGCTCCGCACGATGGGCGTGGACCCGATCCGAAAACTCGTCGTGCCGCGTTTCCTGGCCGCGCTCGTGATGCTCCCCGTGGTCACGATCATCGGCAATGCCATCGCCATCCTGGGCGGGCTCCTCATCGCGGTGCTGACGCTGGACTTCACGGCCGAACTGTACATCAACTCCGTGTGGGAAACCCTCGCGCAGACCGGCTTCGTGCTCACGATCGTCCCCATCGACCTGATTCAGGGGCTGGTGAAGCCCTTCGCGTTCGGCGGGATCATCGCACTGACGAGCTGCTTCCACGGTCTCAGGGCGGAGGGTGGCACGGAAGGCGTCGGACGCGCGACGACGCGGGCCGTGGTGACCTCATCCATCCTCATACTCGCGGTGGATTACTTCCTCACCCAGATCCTGCTCACCATGTTCCAATGGTGAGCGAGGATCCGACATGAGCGACCGCAGTCCCCCCGGCGCGCCGGAGCCGGGCAGCGAGGCCTTCGAGGCGGAGTTGCGCGACGAGATTCGCCGCGAGCTGGAAACCCACGGAGGCGGGCCCGGGGAGCCCGAAATCGTCGAACTCCGGGACGTATGGCTCTCGTTCGGCGATCACGAGGTGCTGCGGGGCGTCTCGCTGGGCGTGGCGAGGGGCGGGACGCTCTGCATCCTCGGCGGGTCGGGGGTCGGGAAGTCCACGATCCTGCGCCTCATGCTTCGGCTACTGCTCCCCGACCGCGGCGAGGTCCTCATCGAGGGACGCGACATCAGCGCGGTCTCGCGTCCGGAGGCTCTGGCCCTGCGGGAACGGATGGGGATGGTGTTCCAGGGATCCGCCCTCTTCGATTCGCTGAACGTGTTCGACAACGTGGCCTTTCCGCTCTACGAGCATACCAGGCTGGGAGATGGCGAAGTCCGGGACCGCGTCGAGGAGGTGCTGTCCTTCGTGGATCTCGACCCGGCGGTGGTTCTCCCTCTGCTCCCGTCCGCGCTGTCCGGAGGCATGCGCAAGCGCGTCGCCATCGCGCGGGCGATCGTGCACCGCCCCCCCATCCTCCTCTTCGACGAACCGACGAGCGGGCTCGACCCGATCACGACGCGGAGGATCGATGAACTGATCCTGAAGCTGCGGCGGGAACTTCACGTCTGCGTGGTCGTCGTGACCCACGATGTGCGGTCCGCAGCGAGAATCGCGACCGAAACCGCGCTCCTGAAGGACGGGAAGATTATCTTCAGCGGAACTCCGGAGGAGATGCACGCCACGGAAGACCGTTATGTTCGGGCCTTCCGCGGCTAACCGCGCGGGCGGCTAGACCGGTCAGACAGGGGGCATCAGACAGGGGGCAGAGGGAGACGATGCGACGATCGGAACCGATCACATGGGACCAGATGCGCGTGGGGTTCGTCCTCATCGTCTCCCTCATCCTGCTCGCGTTGTGCGTGCTGTTCGTGGGCCGGATCGGCGACGTATTCGGCGAGCGTTACCAGCTTGTCGCGCTGATGGAATCCGCTTCGGGGCTCCGCCCCGGGGCCCCCGTCCAGGTGGCCGGGCGGGGTGTCGGCCAAGTCGAGCGCGTGGAGTTCATCGCACCGGAGGAGCGCGGTGACTCGGAAGCGGCGGTCGCGGTCTGGCTCGGGGTCAACGTGGACGTCCGGGAGCAGATCCGGCGCGGCTCGACGGCCCGCGTGCGGACGCAGGGACTGCTCGGCGACCGTCTCATCGACATCCAGCCGGGATCTCCCGATTCGGCGATCCTCGTTCCGGGAGACACCATCGGAACGGCACCGGCGCTGAGCTACGACGAACTCCTCGGCCAGGCGGCCGAAGCCGTCCTCGGCCTCACGCAGCTCTCGAACGATCTTTCGGCGACGCTGGCCCGCGTATCGAGCGGCGAGGGTTCGCTTGGACGGCTCCTCGTCGATGAAGCGCTCTACGACGGCCTCGTCGACCTCAACGAGAACCTCGCGGCCGTGCTGGGGCCGATCGCGGACGGGGAGGGTTCTCTGGCCCGCCTGCTCGAGGATCCCGAGTTGTACGATCGCCTCGTGGCCTCCACCGCTCGCTTCGACACGGTGACGGCGGCGCTGGCGGCCGGCGAAGGGACGCTCGGGCGTCTGCTGGCGTCGGACTCCCTGTATCGCGCGGTCGCCTCATCCGCGACGCGGGCCAACGCCATCCTGGGCCTCATCGAGGACGGCGAAGGGGCGGTCGGGCAGCTCATCGGCGATGAGACGCTCTACGAGGAGTTGCTTAAGATCGCAGTGGACCTGAACGCGTTTCTTGCCGAGGTGCGGGCCAACCCCGGCAAGTTCATCCCGCCGATCCGGGTCTTCTAGAGGTCGTGCAGCGTCTCGAAACCGACGACCTCGAACTCGCGCGCGCCGGCGGGGAGCCTCACGCTCACGTGTTCGCCCTTCCTTCTTCCGAGCAGCGCTCGGCCGATGGGCGACTCCATCGAGATGTCGTTGTTCTCGATGTCGACGTCGTCGCCGATCGTGAGGTTGAAGGACTCGATCTCGTCGTCCTCCAAATCGCGCACCGCGACTCTCGAACCGAACCCGACGCGGTCCGTCGGGATGTTCTCGATATCGAGTTCCCCGAGCTGCGACATTCGGCGTGCCAGGTAGTCGAGCCGCGCCCGCACGAAGCCCTGCCGCTCCAGGGCGGCGGTGTACTCGGAGTTCTCCCGCAAATCGCCCTGGGCGACGGCCTTCTCGATCTCTCTCGGAAGGATGACGTTCAGCTCGTGGAGGAGCGTCTCCGCTTCGTCTCCGATCTTTCGCTGCAGTTCTTCGATCATCCGGAACCTCCTCGACCCGTCGACGGGCCGGCCGCAAAAAAAGCCGAGGCGCTCCCGGAAAGGGAGGCGCCCCGGGCGGAGCACTGCCGGCGCAGGCATTTGCAAGGCCCTGCACCTGATGGAGGCGGCGGGAATCGAACCCGCGTCCGCGAGCCCATCCGCCACGGCATCTACGTGCGTAGTCCGTGATCAAGTCTCGTCCCGCGAGGGTTCACGAACAACCCCTCACGAAACCAGCCGTGTACGCGGCTCTCGCCGTGCTCTCGTCACCCGCGGCTCACGGCGCGCCGGGGCGACCAGCCCGATTCATCGACGTCCGCCGGGAGGTCCTCGGGCCCGGATCTCTCGGGGACGGGCTACGTGGATTTACGCAGCCAGAGCCAAACCGTTGTTGGCACCTGAAGATTTCCCGGTGTTTAACGAGGCCCCGGGCACCTCGGCACGCTTCCGCGGCTTCCGGTTCACGCGTCGAAGCCGTGTCGCCCCCCTGATACTCGCAAAGGCTACCCCACACGGTCGTTTATCCCGTCGTGCCGCGCAAGTTCCGGGGGCGGCTCCGGAGGTTCTTTGACAGCCGGAAACCGGCACGGGTATACTCGGGGTTTGCCGGGTCCGGCGGCGCCGGCGCCCGTTGATTCGATATGCGCCCCGCGCTCGCGGGGAGGAGATATAGATCCAGTGCAGCTTCGAGAATTTTTCGTCCCGTCCGCCATCAAGCTCGACCTGGCGGCCGAGACGAAGGATGAGGCCCTGAAGGAACTCGTGTCGTGTATGGGCCTCGACGGAAAGTCCGAAGGGATCCTCTACAAGATGTTGAAGCGGCGGGAGAACCTCGGTTCGACCGGGATCGGCCGCGGCATCGCGATCCCGCACTGCCGTTCGCTCGTCGTGACCCGGCTGAGGGTCGCGTTCGGCCGCAAGCTCTCGGGTCTGGACTTCAAGGCGATCGACGAGAAACCCGTGCGGTACGTCTTCCTCATCGTCGCGCCTCCGCTGGAGGTCTCGAATCAGTATCTCCCGGTGCTGGGCAAGATCGCCCAGTTCGGCAAGGAGGCCGACGTGCCGGAATCGCTCGCGGAGATATCGAGTCCCGAACAGTTCATCGAGTTGCTCGATGCGAAGGATCTCTAGTGGACCAGCAACTCGAACTGCTCCTTGAGATCCAGGACCTGCGGATGCAGCGTCGAGGTCTCACGGACGGCACGCTGACGGATCTGGAGGCCGAGGTCTTCGACATCAAGATCGAAGACGCGATCCGGTCGCTCGACGAGAAGGTCGAGGAGCTCGCGGAGCGACTGACGCGGGGGATCCGGGAGCGCTATCGCCGCATCGCCGACAAGGCGCCGCGCGTCGTCGCGCCGGTCATCAACGGCATCTGCTACGGCTGTTTCGTGGCGGTTTCCACGGCCCGCGCCTCCGAGGCGGATCGCAATCTCCGCGTCGAATCGTGCGAGTACTGCGGCTGCTTCCTCTACCACGTCGGCTGAACCCGAACTGAGCCGCGTCCACTTCACGCGGGCGGGGGGACGAGGACTCTTCCTTCCGCGGTTCGCCGGGTCACGCCTTCCCGGTCGAGGTATTCGAGGAGCGGGATCAGGTACTTCCGGGAGAGCCCGAACGTTTCCTTGAACCGCGCGGGAGGGGCCGGAGCGCCATCGGCGAGAAGCTCCCTCGTTCGCGCCTCCACCTCCTCCAGAGCCCCGACGGCGACGTGCAGTTCCGGCGTGACCGCCTTCGTCACGCCAGAGTCCTGCAGCAGCCGCAGGAGGTCGTCGAGCACGGCGCGCTCCAGACGCAGCTTCTTCCCCAGTTCCGTGACGAGCGGCGGCTGCAGTCCGGCGGCCACGATCGTCCCGGCGAGTTGCGCGCGCCCCTCCTCCTCGCGCGGAGTGAGGCGGGGCGCGTGGTCCGGAAGCGCGAGCCGCGGCCCGCTCTCGAGGAGGCGGCCGTCCGCCAGGAGTCGGCGGACGGCGGTCTCCGCCAGTTCGAGGTCGCAGACCGGCGCCATCGCGGAGCGCACGGCTTCCTTCGACACCCCCGGGGCGCGGCGGTCCGCGGCGTGGAGGCGGGCCATGCTTCCCTCCACGACCTCCATGGCCTCGGCTACCGCGTCGGCCGCGAACCAGCGGTCGCCGATGCGCACGCACCCCGCCTTCTCCGCGGCTGTCGCGAGCGTGGCGTCGCGCCGCCCGAGGCGGATCGATGATGTCGCGACGGGGAGCCCGCGCAGGCCCTCCAGCGCTACGGCCGCCGCGATCGCCTCCGCCGGGACGCCGTCGAGAATCCGTCGCCACGCCTCCGTCCGCACTGGCCAGTCGGCCGGCGGGTCCGGTTCCGCCACTCGGATCCCGCCGATGGTCGTCACCGGCGAGTAGAAACGAAGGATGGCCCGATCGCGGGTCCGGGCGAGGAGCGGCGCCTCGAGGGCAAGCACGGCCCAGGCGGTCGCTCCGGGGACGACGGCCCGGCGATCGGCCGTTTGCAGTCGGGCCATGACTTCGCGCGTGCCCAGGTAGACCCTTAGACGCTGTCCATGGCGGAGGGGCCGGTCGCGGCCTCCGAGTGCTCGCACCCGGACGCCGAGACGCTCGCTCGACCTCCATTCGGTCAGGTCCACGAGCACGCTCCCCCGCTCCACCGCGGCCGGCGCGACGCCGACGAGCGCGACGGCGCACCGGCGACCGGCGGTGACGCGGCGGCGGGGATCTTCATGCACCTGGAGTGCGCGCACCCGGGCCGAGTCGCCCCCCGGGAAGACGCGCACGGTGTCGCCCACGCCGACGGAGCCGCTCCACACGGTGCCGGTCACCACGGTCCCCGTGCCCCGGATCGAGAAGGACCGGTCGACCGGGAGCCGGAAGCGGTCGTCGACGCTGTGCGCGCGGATCCCCGCCGTCGACCTGCGGAGGGCGTCCCGCAGCGGTTCGATCCCGTCGCCTGCGAGGGCGGAGACGGGCACGATCTCCCACGACGCCCGGACGGGGTCCTCGTCCAGGAGTTCACGGGTCGTCTCGGTCGCGAGGTCGAGCCAGTCCTCATCCACGCGGTCGCTCTTCGTGAGCGCGACGACGCCGCGCCGGATGTTCAGAAGACGTGCGATCGCAAGGTGCTCGTGCGTCTGCGGCATCGGACCCTCGTCCGCCGCCACGACGAGGAGGAGGACGTCGATGCCCGTGGCCCCGGCGAGCATGTTCTTGAGAAAGTCCTCGTGTCCGGGCACGTCCACGATCCCCGTCTCCAGGCCTGGATCGAGGTCGAGCCGCGCGAAGCCCAGGTCAATCGTGAGCCCCCGCTTCCGCTCCTCCAGCCAACGGTCCGTCTCGACCCCTGTCAACGCCCGCACGAGGGCGGTCTTGCCGTGATCCACGTGACCGGCCGTCCCGATCACGATCCCGCGCCGATCGCTCGCGCCCCCGCTCACCGTGCGCTCACGGTCGTTCACGGATCCTTCAGTCCAGCCGACTCAGAAAAGGCAGGGACTTCAACTGTGCCCCCTCCGCCACGTGGTGCCGGATGAACTCGGCCAGCCAGCGGCCCTGGCGGCCGTTGGCGCGCCTCCGTTCCGCCGGCCCGCCGGACACGAGGATGCGAAGGGCATCCAGCTCTCCCGGATCGAGTTCTGGCCCGACCGGACCGCAAGAGCCGCAGCGAAGCCCGCCGGCCTCGAAGTCGAAGCGCGCACCCCCCGCCCCGATGGGATTCCGGCAACCGACGCAACGTTCGATCTCCGGGCGGAACCCCAGGGCGTTGACCACGCCCCAGACGTACTCGAGCCCGCCGGCCGGCGCCCTCTCCCGGACCCGGCCGTGGAGCCCGTCGAGACCCTCCGTCAGCGTGCGGTACAACTCGGCATCGCTGTGCTCCGGGGCGAGGCGCATCACGAGTTCGCAGAGGACGGATGCGATCGTGAAGAGTTCGATCGAACGGTCGAGTCCCCGCCGGTCACGGAGGAGTTCGAAGTTGGAGAGGGTATGCAGGTCGCGTCCCTCCCGGCTGTAGAACGTCGCCTCCCCTTCCACGAAGGGCTCCAGCAGGCCGCCGAAGCGGCTTCGAGGTCGCAGCGCCCCCCGGGCAAGCGCGGAGCAGGGGCCGAGTTCCCACGTCATCAGGCGCAGGATCTTGCTGGTTTCGCTGTACCGGTACGTCTGTAGAACCACCGCACGGGTCGTTACGAGCCCCACTCGGCCCTGCTACCGCGGGCCGCGGTCAGCTGGGACGAAGCAGGATATCGGTCGTTCCCGCCCCGATCGGCGCCTCGTCGATGAACTCGCCCTCGGCCGAGAGGAGGACGAGACGTCCCTGGCCCGCCGCCACGTAGGTGGCGCAGAGGATCTGGCCGTCAAGGAATCCGGCTGCGACCCGGCAGTTGAGGTTCGACCCATCTCGGTCGCGCGGCTGGATCGGGTTTTCCGGCCCGTTCACCCATGACCGAATCGCGAAGCTGAACGTCAGTACGTCCGTTTCCGCCGCCGCGGTACCCTTCGTGCGCACGACATAGACGAGTCCGTCGCGCCCGGCTTCCATGGAGACTCCGTTCCCGCCGAGGGCGTTCACGTCCTGCACGCTCCGGGCCGACATGTCGATCTCGACGAGATTCCCGTCCCCCAGCCCGGCGGACGTCGCCGGATCGACGCCCCCGCCGGCCAGCAGGAGCATGTTGTCTTCGAGCACTATGGCCTCGGTGACTCCGACCGTGCCTTCCGGGAGCCTCAACTCGTCGAAGTAGCTGCCGCTGATGAACTCGTGGAGGACGATACGGGGCGGGCCGAGGGGTTCTCGTCCGCCGTCCGCGTCGTCGAGGTTGCCATCGACGGAGACGAGGAACTGCCCCGCCGGAATCACCCTCTCCACGAAGGTGCCCACCGCCTCAACGGTGATCTGCGCCATCGGAGTGCCCGGGAAGGCCACGTACACCTCGTCCAGCGCCCGGGCGGGGATGAGCGCGCCCACCGTACCGCCCGCATCGAAGACCACGGTGGGTTTACCGGGGTCCACGATGGCGTTGTTCGGAAAAACGGCCGTCGTCCGTTCGTCGGTGGAGAAGGACCCGAAGAGGACTTTGCTCCCCTCCGGATCATCCCACGCCGTCACCCACAGATCCTGAATGAAATCCGCCGTCTGGCCCCTGAACCCCGCCCCCAGCTGAATGTCGCGCCCGAAGGGGACGATCTCGCCGCCGATCCGGTTGAACTGCTGCAGGGTCCCGGAGATGGAGTTGAGAACGGCGAATTCCGAGCGCGCGGGAGTTACGACGCCGGGGTCGTCCGGCCCCGTCCCGTTCGAACCGCCACATCCGGCGACGATCGCCAGCGCTCCAATCCAGATCCAGCTACGTCTCCGCATGATCCGCTCCTCTGATGCCCAACCTGTGCGGACGGCGACCCGTCGCCGCCCGTGAGCCCGTCGGCGCCCCGGCGGTTGGGTGCGTCCCGGCAAGGTCCGCTCGCGGGTCGTGAACGGCAAGCGGACGCCGCCCCGCCCGTCCGGGTCCGGCGGCCTTCCTCCAGAATAACGTTTAGAGGGCTTCCATCGGCGACGACGCGCCACTCGACCGCGGTGGCGTTTTGCCACGGACGGCTAGGGCTCGAAGCGGCCGAAGTCCTCCGGGTCCAACCCCTTGAGGTAATCGCTCAGCGGCTCCTCGGGGGCTCGGGATGGCCCAGGCCCGGAAGGCGGCGTTTCGCCCTCGGCGACCCCGGTCTCCTCGATCTCGAACCCGCTCGCCTCGAGGAGGCTCTCCGCCGCATGAATCGGGACGCCGGCTCGAAGCGCCAGCGCGATGCTGTCGCTGGGACGGGCGTCGATGGAGATGAACTCGTCCTCTCGCCGGAACACGAGCGACGCGTAGTAGGTGTTGTCCACGACCTTCGTGATGAGTACGCGGACGAAGGCGCTGTCCAGCCCGCGCACCACGGCGTTGAAGAGATCGTGCGTGAGGGGACGCGTAAACTGGACGCCGGCGAGTTCCATCGCGATGGCCGAGGCCTCGCCGGGTCCGATCCAGATCGGGAGGAAACGCTCGCCGCCCTTCTCCTTGAGAATGACGACGGGAGCGCCCGTCGTCTTGTCGAGTCCAAGGCTGGCCACGGCGACCTCCCGCATCCCGGACTCCGTCATTCCGGCCCTCTCCGGATCCTGCCCTGACGCGGACTGCTATCCGGCGAGGGCATCGATCCGGTCGGTTCTCTCCCACGTGAACGCATCGCCTTCGGGCTCGCGGCCGAAATGCCCGTAGGCGGCGGTCCGGCGGTAGATGGGTTTCCGGAGCCCGAGCCGCTCGATGATCGCTTGGGGCCGAAGGTCGAAGACCTCCGTCACGCGACGGGCGAGTTCGTCGTCCGGCCGGCGCCCGGTGCCGAAGGTGTCGACCCTCACGCTGACCGGTTCGTCGACCCCGATGGCGTAGGCGAGCTGGACCTCGGCGCGCCGCGCGAGTTCCGCCGCGACGAGGTTCTTGGCGATCCAGCGCGCCGCATACGCCGCCGAGCGGTCGACCTTCGACGGGTCCTTCCCGGAAAAGGCGCCGCCCCCGTGCCGGCCCACCCCCCCGTACGTGTCCACGATGATCTTGCGCCCGGTGAGGCCCGCATCGCCCTGCGGTCCCCCGATCTCGAACCGGCCCGTCGGGTTGATGTGGCACTGCGCCCGATCTTCGTCATAGAGGTCGCCCGGCAACACGGGCCCGATGACCTCTTCCCTGATCGCCGCTTCGATCTCATCCTGCGCGATGTCGCCGTCGTGCTGGGCCGCGACGACCACCGTGGTGATCCGGGCCGGTTCGCCGTCCCGGTATTCGACCGAGACCTGCGCCTTCCCGTCCGGCCGCAGCCAGGCGATGCCCCCGGACCGCCGCACGTCGGCCAGGCGCTTCGCCAGCGCGTGCGCCAGCATGATGGGGAGCGGCATCAACTCCGGCGTTTCGTCGGTCGCGTATCCGAACATCATCCCCTGATCTCCGGCGCCACCGTCATCCACCCCCTGGGCGATGTCGGGGGACTGCTCGTCGACCGCGGTGAGCACGCTGCACGTGTCCCATTGGATGCCGTGCTCCGCGCGCGTGTAGCCGATGTCGCGCAGCACTTCCCGGGCGACGGCGGCGATGTCGATCCCGGCGACCGTGGTGATCTCGCCGGTTACGAGGACGAGGCCCGTCGTCACGAGCGTCTCGCATGCGACCCGGCCCCGATCATCCTCCGCCAGGATGCGGTCGAGGACGGCGTCAGAGATCTGGTCCGCGATCTTGTCAGGGTGTCCCTCGGTCACGGATTCCGAGGAAAAGGGTTGTATCCCCTTCACGAGGCTGGTTCTCCCACTTGGAGGTTCGCGGCGGAACGCCGCAGGAGGCGTAGCGGCCAAGATAGTGGCCGCCCGGCCGGGTGGAGGCAACGTCGCCGCCGCGGGATCAGGAGATGTACAGCGGCGACGGCTCCACCGGAATCGCGTCCTCCAGCCGCGCGAGGAGCTCTCCGGGCATCCCGGAGAGGGAACCATCGCGGCCGACGCGGCTCCAGAGTTCCGACAGCTCCGCCACGGACAGGAGGCCCAGGAGTTCCCTCACTTCCGGGATCGACGCCGGCGCCAGACTGAAATCCCGGTAACCGAGGGCGAGCAGGAGGGCGAGCCCCACCGGCTCGGCGGCCAGGTCTCCGCAGACGCCGATGTCGAGGTCGAGGGCGCTGGCCGTCTTGAAGATCCGCTCGTAGCTCCGGAGGAGCGCCGGGTGCATGGGGTTCGAGAGGTGCTGGAGCCGGGCGTTGCCGCGGTCCACGGCCAGGGAGTACTGCGTCAGGTCGTTCGTGCCGAGACTGATGAAGTCGAGGTGCCGGCCCACGAGATCGAGCGTGTCCGCGAGCGCGGGCGTCTCCACCATCACGCCGAAGGAGACGGGTTCCGTCTGACCCAGCTCGCGGCCGACTTCCGCCACGATTTCCTTCGTGCGCAGGATCTCGGTCTCGCAGATGACGAAGGGGACGAGGATTCGCATGCGGGCTTCCGGTCCGCCGGCCCGGATCGCGGCGCGCAACTGGTTGCGGAAGAGCTGCGGCCGGTCCAGGCAGACGCGGATGGCGCGCCAGCCCAGGTAGGGGTTTTCCTCCGGAGGCAGGTCGAGAAAGAGCGGGAACTTGTCGCCGCCGATATCGAACGTCCGGAGCGTCACGGGCTGGTTGGGGAAGCCATCCACGACCTCGCGGTAGGCTTCGTACTGCTCCTCCTCGCTTGGAATCACCCTCCGTCCGATGACGAGAAATTCGGACCGGAAGAGCCCGACCCCCTCGGCGCCCACACGCCGGGCCGCCGGCACATCGTGCGGCTGATCTATGTTGGCGCGAAGATGGACTCGCACCCCGTCCGCCGTCAGCAGAGGTGTGGGCTCGCTCGCAAGGTCAGGGGCGGGACGTCCGGACAGGCGGCGGACCATCCGCAGGTGCGCGGCCTTCTCCGCCTCCGTGGGCTCGATCAGGACGCGACCGTTACCTCCATCGAGGAGAACGGTGGTTCCGTCTTCGATCTTCGCGAGGTCGGCGCCGAGTCCGACGACCGCCGGAATGCCCAGCGAGCGGGTGACCAGCGTGCTGTGCGAGGTCCGGGACCCGGATCCGCTCGCCACGCCGAGGACGAGTTCCGGATCGAGGCGCACCGCGAGGCCGGGCGTGAGGTCGTCGACGGCGATGAGCCCGGCTTTCGCGGGGAGGGCGAGCGGATCCTCGTCCCGCCCGGTGAGCCGCGCGAGGACGCGCGACCGGATGTCCCGCAGATCGGCCAGCCGGTCGACGACCATGAAATGCCCCGCATCGATGATCGCCGTCCGAAGTTCGGTCAGGCGCCAGTCGAAGGCGCGCTCCGCGGAGAGGAAGTTCTCCCGGATGTAGCGGATGGTGCCCGCGACGAGGTCCGGATCCGAGAGGATGAGAATCTGCGGGTCGAAGATGTTCGCTTCCACCTCGCCCAGCGAGCGCGCGGCCTGCTCGCGCGTGTCCCGGACACGGTCGGCCGCCCAGGCCAGCGCCTCCTCGAAACGCGCGACCTCGCGCTCGGCGGCGTCGGACGGGATCGTCCGGTGCTCCGGCCGCCACTCGTGACGCTCCAGGCGCCGCGCCACGCCGAGCGCACGCCCCGGCGCGGCCCCGATCCCGTGAATGACCTCGCTCACGGCGGCCCGTCCGCGTCCGGAGCGAGTTCCTCGCTGAACCCGGAAAGAACGAGTTCGGTGAGCGAATCGACGGCGTTCGCCGCGTCGGACCCCGCAGCCCGGATACGGATGGAGGCGCCGGCCTCGGCCGCGAGCATCATCACGCCCATGATGCTCTTCCCGTTCACCTCCAGCTCATCCTTCTCGACCCACACCTCGGCCCGGAACCGGCTCGCGAGCTTAACGAACTCGGCGGCCGGGCGGGCGTGCAGCCCCAGCCGGTTCCGAATACGTACCGCTGCCTCGTGTCGCATCGTCACAGATACCTTCCGCTCCGGTCGAGCGAACGATCGGCGTCGGGCCGCGCGTCGCGGCAGGCTGCAGGGCCTGTCGGGACGCTCACAGGAGCCACACCGCGCACGCGGCAAGGAGGCTCGCCATGGCGACAGCCGAGATGTGTCGGGGGACAAGATAACCCATCAGCGCCACGATGACTGCACCGCCGTCCCGCCAGGGGAGGTGGCCGGTTCCCGGAAGCTGGCCGATGAGCAGCGCGGCGAGGGCTCCGATGAGCACCTGGTTGGCAGACACGAGCGTGCTCTCCAGCCGGCGCAGGCGGGCGCGCTTCAACGCGGACGCCACGGACCGGCCCGATCTCCAGCCGCAGCGCAGTCCCCAGATGCGAAGGGCGAGGTGACCGGCATTGTACAGGACGAGGAACGCGCCCGCCGCGACCGGGGCGCCGAGTCCGAGCACGAACGCGATGGCTGCGGCGGACGTGCAGAAGGGTCGCCATCCGGCCCACGCGACCCCGTCACCCAGCGCCCCGAGGGGTCCGCGGAGGGCGGAACGGAAGCGTGACAACGTGTCAGGCTCCGCTCCATCGAATTCGAGGCGCGCGAGGGCGCCGATGGCGACCGGGGCCAGGTACGGATGCGCGTTGAAGGCTCGTGAATGGCGCTGCACGGCCTGCCGGAACGCGGCGGGATCGCCCGCGTGGATGCGCGCGAGCAGCGGCGCGAGCGCATGCGCCAGCCCGGGTCCCGTCATCGTACGCTCGTTCCATGAGCCCTGGACCGAAAAGCTGCGCAGGATCGCGCGCGCGAAATCCCTCCGGCGCGGCCTCACGAGAACACCCGGGCGAGAAGGGTTCCCAGGACGCACCCCGCGGCCAGCGCGGGCCATTGGCGCGACCGCGCGCCGAGCCCGCGAGCCGCAACGCCCGCGGCTCCGGCGAGTCCAAACCCCGCGACGACGGGCCACCACGCGGCGCCCGGCGCGCCGGGGGGCTGCGTCGACAGCAGGCGCACGAACAGTACGGACGGCACGAGCAGCGCGGCGACGAGGAGTCCGGCGCGCAACCCGTCCAGGGCCATCGCCAGCCGGTGACGTCGCGCGAGGGCGGCGGCTCCCCCGCGAAAGCCGTCGGGCCGCGAGACGAGCCCCGGCGTCACGCGCCGGAGGAGCGTCACCGAGTACGCGCCCGTCCACCCGACCGCCCATCCGACCGCGACCGCGGCGACGATTCCGGCCGGGGCCCCGCCGCCCGCCACCGCGTACGCCGCCCCCGCCGTGAAGGAGGCCGGCCCGGTCTCTGGATGCCGCGCGCCGCCGAAGGGGGGATGTCGCGACAGCGCGAGTTCCAGCCAGACCCCGACCAGGCAACCCGCGGCCGGCGCCCCGAAGAGCATGCCTCCCAGCGTGCCCGCCACGATCGGGCGGGACCACATGGCCTGCGGCCAGGACACCTCGTCGAGACCGACGACCGCACCGAGCAGGCAGGCCAGCGCCCAGTCACCGGCCGTAAGGTCGACCCCGATCACCGGAGGTTCCGGGCGTCGAGACGGACCTCGGGTGCGGTGGGGAGGTTCCGGGCGCTCACGGAAGCGTGCTCGCCGATCACCCGCAGATCCTCCGCCTCCTCCGGGGAGAGATGCACATAGTCGAGGACCTTCTTCCGTCCTCGCCCGGCGTACACCCCTCCCACGTTTACGGCCCTCCCGGCGAGGCACCCGCGCTCGGCCAGCGCCCGCATCGTCGCCGTATCCCGCGTCAGGAGGGCGCCGCGCTCCACCCGTGCGCTCAACTCCTCGAAGCGTCGCGCCGCCTCGTCCACCCCGAGAAACTCGGCGCTCTCCTCGCCGGCGAGCGCGCTGGCCCAGAGTTCCTGCTCCCATTCGCTGGAGGCGAGGGCGTCATCGACGACGACGTAGAAATCGAGGTCGAGCGGACGTCCCCAGCCCACGAGCACCTGGCCGTGGATCAACCGCTCATCGATCCGCACGAGTTCGA
Organism: Candidatus Palauibacter rhopaloidicola; assembly: GCA_026914155.1. Lineage (GTDB taxonomy): Bacteria > Gemmatimonadota > Gemmatimonadetes > Palauibacterales > Palauibacteraceae > Palauibacter > Palauibacter rhopaloidicola. Next base: position 66,942 of record JAPPGH010000026.1, read on the forward strand.
GCGGCACGAGCCCGGCTCAGTCGGTCCCGGCCGGCGGGGACGGGTGGGCGCACTGTCCGGCCTGCCCCTTCCGCAGAAGACGGGGGACGAGCGCCTCGATCGGCATTTCGCGGTGAAAGACGAAGTCGAGCAGCATCGGAAGGTTGACGCCCGTGATCCACGCGCTGCCCCCGCTCTCCCGCACATGCCGAAGGCTGGCCAGACCGCAACTGCCGCCCGCAAGGTCCACGAAGAGGATGGCCTCCGCGCCCCCCGCCGCCTCTCCGATGAGGTCGGCGAGTTCGTCGGGCCCCAGGCCTTCGTTGCTCACGGCATGCAGCGCGCCGCTGACGCCGCTGATCGCCTCGACGGCGGACACGAGGGCATGGGCCAGTTCCGCGTGCGCCACGACGACGCCGCGAACCCGGCTATTCGTCATCGGACTCGAGGTAATCGCGCACCGGCCGCATGCGCTCGATGAGGTCGCGCTCGAAGGCCGCCGCCGGGTCCTCCCCCGAATACCGGAGGAGATGGTTCATGGCCACGACCTCGGCGATGACGGTGATGTTCTTTCCGGGGTTCAGGGGGATGCGGACCTTCGGAAGCTTGACGCCGAGGATCTCGCACTCCTCCGCCTCGAGACCCGTGCGGTCGTAGTCGTCGCGCTCTCCCCAGACTTCGAGTTCGACGACGACTTCGATCCGCTTCTGCTGGCGCACCGCCCGGATCCCGAACATGGCGCGCACATCGATGATTCCGACGCCCCGGATCTCCATGTGGTGGCGCTGGTGTTCGTGCGCGCGCCCGAGGAGGATGTCGCTCTGGCGGCGATGCACGAGGATGAGATCGTCGGCCACGAGGCGGTGGCCCCGCTCCACCAGATCGAGCACACACTCGCTCTTGCCGATGCCGGAGGGCCCGATGAAGAGGAGGCCGATCCCGTACACATCCGCGAGAGATCCGTGGAGAGAAGTCCCCGGCGCGAATTCCTCCTCGAGATAGGGCTGCAGCCTCCGGTAGAAGTCGCCCGTCTTCAGTGGCGTTTCGAGCACGGTCACGCCGGCCGCCTCCGCCGCGGAGACGAGTTCCTCCGGCGGCGTCTGGCTCTTGGTGATGATCGCGCAGGGAACGCCGGACTCGAACACGAACGTGAGGGCGGCGGCGCGTTCCGAACCGCCGAGGCTCGCGAGATAGGCGATCTCTGTTTCGCCGAAGATGAGCACGCGCTGGGAGACGAAGCGCTCCCGGTAGCCCGCCAGCGCGAGTCCCGGCGACGAGACTTCAGGCACCTCGATCCTGCGCTCGAGCCCGGACTCGCCGGCCACGACCGTGAGCGAAAACGCTTCCCGCTTGCGTCGGAGCAGCGACGCGACCGTGAGGCTCACCCGGCTTCCCCACCCGCTTCGAAGGGATTCCCGAACAATTCGTCCATCGGCGGCGCCGAGCGCTCGTTGTAGCGGTCGTGGTTCCGGCGGAGCTGGTTGCCCAGCTTGTCCGCGAGCCTGTCGAGCGCCGTGCGGGGGTCGGGGCCGGCCGCCTCCCCGTGCACGGGACGGGCGCGGTCGACGCTGATCACGGCCGCCGCGCGCACCTGCGTCTTCTCTCCGGTGAATACGATCTCGGCCTTCGACGCGCGCGGCTCGAAACGAGTCAGGTTCGTAAAGCGCGTCTCGATGATCTCGCGAATGTCGGTGACATCGGTGTTACGCGCAGTGACGATGGTTCGCATCGGTCCTCATCAGGGTTCGAGTGACTGGTAAAGGTGCGCTTCCGTCTCATCCGCTGCACGCGACCACGAGAACCGGGCCGCGTGGGCGACTCCGCCTCTTCCGAGCCGTTCGCGCAGCGACGGCTGCCCCAGAACTTGGCGGATCGAAGCCGCCCACGCCGCGACGTCTCCGTGGGGCGCGAGAACTCCCGACTTCCCCGCCGCCACCGACTCGCGCAGCCCCGGCGAATCGCTCGCAATGACCGGCGTGCCGCACGCGGCCGCCTCCACGTTCGTCATCCCCCACCCTTCCTTCGGAGAGGGATAGACCACGGCCCAGGCCCGGCGCAGCCAGGCGACCTTCTCCGCCTCGGAGATGTACCCCGGAAAGCTTACCCGGTGCGAGAGTCCGGCCCGCCGCACGAGCCCGCGGAGGCGACGCTCGTCGTCGCCGCGGCCCGCGATGACGAGCCTCGCGTCCGGTAGCTCGTCGTTCAGCCGCGACAGCGCCTCGAACAGGACGTCGAGGCCCTTGTAGCGCTTGAGGCGGCCCACGTAGAGCAGCGTCGGCGCCTCCGCGCGCTCCGTCGCGGGATCCGGAAGATAGGTGTCGTGATCGATGCCGGGCGGGATGACCGTGATATCCCGCGCGAGCAGGCCTCGCTTCGTGAGATCGAGCGCGGTGCTCTCCGAGATCGCCTGGAAGGGGCAGTTCCGATAGACGCGGGGGATGGCCCGTTCCGCGGCCCAGACCGCCGTCGCGACGGGGATCGACGCTTCCGCGTAGGCCGTGGCCCCGAACAGGTGCGGTACGAGTGCGACCACGGGGACGCCGGCCCACCGCGGCGAGTAGAGCGGAATCTTGTTGATGTCCTCGACGAGCACATCCGGGGCGAAGCCGTGCGCGGCCGCCCGCGCCGCGCGCCGGGTCCGCCATGCGTAGCTGTGCCGGTTTCCGACCCGCCGGAAGTCGATGCCATCGAGCGTCGCCGAGGGGGCCGCGCCCGGCCAGCCGCTCACTACGGCCCGCACGAGGTGTCCGCGGGCCGCGAGCCGCCCGAAGATCTCGTGGAGGTGTACCTCGGCGCCGCCGGCCTCGGGGTTTTCCCGATCCTGCCAGTTGAGGAGGAGGATCCGGAGCGGCCGCGCCCGAGTACCGCTCAGGACCCGGCCTCCCGGGCCTTCAGCACCGCGTCGAGCACGCCGTTGAGAAAGCGCGGACTGCCGGGACTGCCGTACCGCCGCGCCAGTTTGAGGGCTTCGTGAATCGCGACCTTCGGCGGCACGTCTTCGAACCACAGCAGCTCCGCGATCCCGATTCGCAGGATGTTGCGGTCGATCGCGTGCAAGCGTTCGACCCGCCAGTTCGAAGCGTGATGAGCGATTAGCGCGTCGATCTCGGCGAGGTGGCGGCCCGCGGTCTCGAGCAGGCGCCGGACGTGGGGGCGGTAGCGGTCGGACATGCGACGGTGGACGAGGCTCTGCGCCGCGTGCTCGAGCGGCGTGCCCTCTCCGCCCACCTCCCACGCATAGAGGAGGTTCAACGCCCAGCTGCGCGCGCGCGAGTGGACATGCACCCGGGCCGTGGGCGTCACCAGCCGCACTGTCGCTGAAGGTCGGCCATGCGGAGTGCGGCGCGGGCCGCCTCCGTGCCGGCGTTTCCGAGTTCGCCACCCGCCCGGGCGAGCGCCTGCTCCAGCGTATCCGGCGTGAGCACGCCGAGACCGACCGGCACTTCCGAATCGAGTTGCACTCGCGCAAGCCCATCAGTGGCGGCACGGCCCACATGGTCGAAGTGCGCGGTCTCCCCGCGAATCACGCAACCCAGGGCGACGATGGCATCGTACCCGTCGCGGGCGGCCCCGCGAGCGGCGAGCGGCAGTTCCCAGGCTCCCGGGACGTACACTACGTCGAGGTTCTTCTCGGCGATGCCGTTCCTGAGAAGTTCGGTCGCGGCGCCCTCCAACAGGCGCTCAGTGACCTCGCGATTGAAGCGGCTGACAATGACGCAGACCTTCGTCCGGCGCCCACCCGCCATCGCGCCCTCGTGTGACGCCACCTTCCCTCCGGCGAACTTCCGGCGGCTTTCCCCCTGCCGGGTATCCGACCCGCTTCTCACGCGGATCCGGTCAGGTGTCCCAGCTTCTCGCGCTTCGTGCGGAGATAGCGGACCAGCCGATCATTGATCCCGCCGAGCTCGAGCGGCACGCGGTCGCGGATCACGAGGCCGAACCCCTCCAGCCCCGCGAGCTTCTTCGGGTTGTTCGTCATGATCCGGATCGAGTGCAACCCGAGATCCACGAGGATCTGGGCGCCGATGCCGTAGTTCCTCAGGTCGGGCGGGAAGCCGAGCGCCTCGTTCGCTTCGACCGTGTCGTGGCCCTCATCCTGCAGTTCGTAGGCTCGCAGCTTGTTCAGGAGTCCGATCCCCCGCCCTTCCTGGTCGAGGTATACGATGACCCCGGCGTCGGCCTCCACGACCATCCGCATCGCGGCCTCGAGCTGGCTGCCGCAATCGCAGCGGTGGGAGTGGAACACATCGCCCGTCAGGCAGCGCGAGTGAACGCGGACGAGGACGTCCTCCGCACCCGCCACGTCGCCGCGCACGAGCGCGACGTGTTCGCGCCCATCCACCTCGTTCGTGTACCCGACGATGCGGAAATCGCCCCACGGCGTGGGGAGATCCGCTTCGGCGACGCGCCGTACGAGACTCTCCGTGCGCAGCCGGTAGGAGACGAGGGCGGCCACCGTGATGAAGGGGAGGTCGTGCTCCGCCGCGAACTTCTCGAGTTCCGGGCGGCGCGCCATCGTCCCATCCTCGTTCAGGATCTCGCAGATCACACCCGCCGGAGTGAGCCCGGCGAGCCGGGCGAGATCGACGGACGCCTCCGTCTGGCCCACGCGCTGGAGCACGCCGCCGGGCCGGGAGCGGAGCGGAAAGATGTGGCCCGGCCGCATGAGGTCCGTGGGCCGCGTCTGGGGATCCACCGCGACACGGATGGTCCGGGCGCGATCCTGCGCCGAGATCCCCGTCGACACGCCGAAGTCCTGACGTGCATCGATCGACACGGTGAACGCCGTCTTGTTGGGGTCCGCCAGCCGGTCGTCCGTCATGAGCGGGAGATCGAGGCGGTCGGCCATCTCATCGGGTATCGCGAGGCATATGAGCCCGCGGGCGTGCCTGGCCATGAAGTTGATCGTCTCGGGCGTCGCGAGCGCGGCCGCGCAGACGAGGTCCCCCTCGTTCTCGCGATCTTCATCGTCCGCGATAATCACGAGTCCGCCGCTGCGGATCCGCGCGATCGCCGCTTCCACCGTGTCTGCGGGCATGTCCGCCAGCCGAAGTCTCAGGAGTCCGCCGAGGCCGCGTGCCGTCGGAGGGCATGCGCCACGTGCTTGCCGATCAGGTCCGCCTCGAGGTTGACGCTCGCGCCGGACACGAGGCGCCCCAGGGTCGTGTGGGTCCATGTATATGGAATGATGGCGAAGCGCGCGATGGTCCCGCTCAGGCGGTTGACGGTGAGACTCACGCCATCGACCGCGAGGGAGCCCTGCGGCACGGTCACCCTCTCGAGGCCGTCGGGGAGTTCGATCTCGAGCAGGCCCGACCCGCCCTTCCACCTTGCCTCCGCCACGGTCCCCACCCCATCGATGTGTCCCTGTACCATGTGCCCGCCCAGTGGATCCCCGGCGCACAGCGCGGGTTCGAGGTTCACGGGATCGCCGACCCGCCAGCTCCCGATCGTGGTCCGCTCCAGCGTCGCCTCGACGACATCGACATCGAATGTCCCATCCCCGAGAGCGACGACCGTCGTGCACACGCCGGCGAGCGACACCGAGTCCCCGTCCCGGAGCCGTTCGAGAAAGGGAGCGCGGGCGATCGTCAGCCGGAGCCCGGCCTTCCGGCGCTCACGCCCCGCGACCTCACCGACCGCCCGTATGATTCCCGTGAACACGAGTCCGATCGCTCAGAGGTTGTCCAAGGTTTCCTGGAGCTGACGATGTTCGAACACGATGTGCGTATCCTGTCCCAGCGATTCTCGCTGCACGGACAGCCAGTCGCCCGGCGTCGACGGCTCGAGACCCGGAAACGCCGGTACGCCGCCCCGACCGTAGAGCATGGGGGCGATGAAGGCGTGGATCCTCTGGATATGCCCATCGCGCAGCAACGATGCGGCGACTTGTCCCCCACCCTCGACGAGTACCGAGAGCACGCCGCGGATGGCCATTTCGTTCCACACTGCGCCCACGTCCAGCCTGTGGTCCGCACTCCGCGGGACTCCGATGACCTCCACGCCCGCATCGCGGAGCGGACCCGCGCGCTCGTCGAATCCGTCCAGCTCGGCGTCGGCGAAGGCCCATACCGGCGCCTGGGAGGCCGTGCGCACGAGCTGACTCGAGGTACGGAGCCGGAGCGTGGTGTCCAGGACCGCCCGTATCGGCGGTACCCGCGGCACGACCTCTCCGCGGGCCGTAAGCAGGGGATCGTCGATCTCGATCGTGTTGGAACCGATGAGGATCGCGTCGTGACACGAGCGGAGACGGTGGACCTCGTCGAGCGCCCGTATGCCGGTCACCGGAGTGCGAACGCTTTCCTCTCCCAGCTTCGCGTCGAGGGAGAGCGCGAGTTTGAGCGAAGCGAAGGGCACCCACTGCCGGTGAAACCAGAGGAAGGCCGCGTTCAGCCGTTTCGCGGCGTTCTCCTCGATCCCGATTTCGACGTCCAGCCCGGCTTGCCGCAGCTCCTCCGCCCCGTGCCGCGCTTCGGGATTGGGATCCCGGCAGGCGATCACGACGCGCCGCACGCCGGAACGGATGATGGCCGTCGTACACGGGGGCGTCTGCCCCTCATGGCGGCACGGCTCGAGCGTGACGTACAGCGTGGCTCCCGACGCGCGCGGCCCGGCTTCCCGCAGCGCCATGATCTCCGCATGGTCGCCGCCGTATTCCGCGTGCCACCCCGTGCCGAAAACCTGGTTCCCGCGGGCCACGACGGCGCCCACGAGGGGATTGGGCGACACGCGACCCTGTCCGCGCGGGGCCACGGCCAGCGCCTCGCGCATGTGCCGCAGGTCCTCGGTGCGGCTCGGCGGCGCGCCGGCGATGGGGTCGAATCCACGCGCCGTCATGCCCCCTCCAGGTGCACCTGGCCGCTGCCCGTGACGAGTTCACCGCAGGTGAACGCCTCGCATCCGGCGCCGCGAATCTCGTCGAGCACGCGCCCGGCCTCTCCCTCGCGCACGACCGCGATCATCCCCACGCCCATGTTGAAGGTGGAGAAGAGTTCCGCCTCGTCCGCCCCACTCTCGCGCGCGATGACGTCGAACTCGTGCGGGCGCGGCCAACGGTCGGTGCGAACCACCGCATCGAGACCCGGCCCGATGACCCGGTCCACGTTCCCCGGGATGCCGCCCCCCGTGATGTGGGCGAGCGCGCGCACCCGGCCCGCCTCGAGGCTGCGCTCGAGGATCGGCAGGTAACTTCGGTGCGGACGCAGGAGAACCTCCGACACGGAGCCATCCGCTCCCGGGAAGGTGTCGTGTGCCCCGAGTCCGAGACGGTCGAAGAAGAGGGCGCGCACGAAGCTGTAGCCGTTCGTGTGGATGCCGCTCGACGCGAGCCCGATGAGACGGTCCCCGGGCTCCAGATCCCGGCGGGACAGCTCCGGGTAGACGATCTCGCCCACCACGAACCCCGCGAGGTCGTACTCCCCCGGCGCGTAGAAATCCGGCATCTCCGCGGTCTCTCCCCCGAGCAGCGCGCAGCCGTTCGCGCGGCAGGCGGCGGCGAGTCCCGACACGACGCTCGTCACGGTGTCCGGGTCCAGCACGCCGCAGGCGACGTAGTCCATGAAGATGAGAGGCCGGGCGCCTTCGACGAGGATGTCGTTGACGCAGTGGTTCACGAGATCGGCGCCCACCGTGTCGTGCCGATCCGCCATGAAGGCGATCTTCAGCTTCGTCCCGACACCATCGGCGCTTGCCACGAGCTCGCGGCCCGGGGTCGCCCGGAACCGTCCTCCGAACGAGCCGAAGTCCGAACTCACGGCATCCGTCCGCGTTCCCTGGACGAGCCGGGAGATCCGGGCCTTCGTCGCGCGGGCCGCCTCGAGGTTCACGCCGGCGTCCCGGTACGTCAATCCGTCGTTCATGTCTCCGTCACGCCTCCTTCATCGAATCTCGTGAGCACGCCGAAGCTTCGCACGCGGTCCTCCACTTCGGCCATGGTGAGCGTCGCCATGCGGCGCGCGCCGAAGGCTTCGCATGCGAAGGAACCCAGCGCGCAACCGTACACGACCGCGCGCCTCAACGCCGGTCCCGTGATCGACCCGCAGCGCGCCAGATGCCCGAGCAGACCGCCCGCGAACGCATCGCCGGCGCCGGTGGGGTCGACCACATTCTCGAGCGGAAAGCCGGGGGTGAGGAAGAACCCGTCGCCGGTGAGCAGCACGGCTCCGTGCTCGCCCTTCTTGATCACGACGTGGCGCGGTCCCCGGCTCCGGATCCAGCGCGCGGCGCGGGCCAGGTTGTACTCCCCGGAAAGCTGTTTCGCCTCCTCGTCGTTCAGCGTGATGAGGTCGATCCGCGCGATGACGTCGGCGAGACGCTCCGGCGTCCCCTCGATCCAGTAGTTCATCGTGTCGCACGCCGCGAGCACGGGCGACTCGATCTGATCCAGCACCTCGAGCTGAAGCGTGGGGTCGATGGCGCCCAGGAAGGCCCAGGGCGCACTTCGGAACGCGTCGGGAATCGTCGGATGAAAGTCCGCGAAGACCCCCAGTTCGGTGAACGTCGTATCCCTCGTATTCATGTCCCGGCGATAGAAGCCGCCCCACCGGAAGCTGCGGCCGGGCCGCCGCTCGAGTCCCGACAGATCCGCGCCCCTGCGGAGGAGGAAGTCGAGTTCGTCCGTCGGATAGTCGTCGCCGATGACTCCCACGAGCTGGACCGGCGCGAACAGGGAGGCGGCGGCGCTGAAGTTGACCGCCGTCCCGCCGACCACTCCCTCCCGGTGTCCGGCGGGGGTCGAAATCTCATCCAGGGCGACGCTGCCCACGACCAGGATCGGGGCCGCCGGGGTCCCGCCATCTCCGTCGACGGGGGCGCGGTCGGTCACTTCTCCTCCCGGGTCATGGTCTCGGGAGCCGAGAGGCCGAGCGCCCGCAGCCCGTTGCGCAGCGTGAGCTGCACCGCGCGCGCGAGCCGGATTCTCGCGGCCCGTTCCGGCACGTCCGCCAGGATTCTCTGCGCCGGATCCAGGTTCCCCTGGTGGTACCAGGCGTTCACGAGCCCCGCCGTCTCCTCCAGGTAGGTGCAGACCAGGTGCGGCGCTCGGCCCGCCGCAGCCGTCGCGATGACCTCCGGCAGCCTCAGCACGGACAGGGCGACCTCGCGCTCGGCCGGGGTGCCGAACGTGTCCGGGACTTCGAGCGCGGCCGGGACTTCGTCGGCGAGGATGCCTGCCCTGCGGAACACGCTGCACATGCGTGCATGCGCATACTGGACCTTGTAGACCGGATTCGCGTCCGACGTGTCGAGGGCCAGGTCGAGATCGAAGTTGAGATGGACCTCCGCCCGACGCATGAGGAAGAAGTACCGCGCCACGTCGGGGCCCGTTTCCTCGACGAGTTCGCCCAGCGTCACGAAGCGCCCGGCGCGCTTGCTCATCCGGACTTCCTTGCCATCGCGCAGAACCGTGACGAGCTGGATGATCAGAACCTCGAGCAGATCGGGGTACGACAGCCCGCGCAGGGCCGCCAGCATGCGCTTCTCGTGGCCCTGGTGATCCGCGCCCCAGACATCGATCGCGAGCTCGAAGCCGCGCCTCGCCTTGTCGAGGTGGTAGGCGAGGTCCGGCAGGAAGTAGGTGAAGGAGCCATCGCTCTTGATGAGGACCCGGTCCTTCTCATCGCCGAGACTCGAAGTTCGAAGCCAGGTCGCCCCCTGCGAACGATAGATCAGCCCGCTGCCCTCCAGCGCCTCGAGGAGGCGGTCGATGGCACCCGACTCGTAGAGCGAGCGTTCCGAATAGTACAGGTCCATGTGGACGCCGAACCGCGACAGGTCCTCCGCCTGTTCCTCGCGGAGCATCCGCACCGCCTCGCGCCGGAAGTGCGCCCGCCGCTCGCCCGGCGCGAGGGAGGCGAGCACCCCCGGGCCGGCGGCGTCCCGAATCGCCAGCGCCACGTCGCGGACGTAATTGCCATGATACCCGCCTTCGGGAATCGCCGCGGGGCGGTCGGCAGCTTCCTCGTAGCGCGCCTCGACGGATTCGCCGAGGAGTTCGATCTGCCGTCCGGCATCGTTCACGTAGAACTCGCGCGTCACCTCGTGCCCGGTCCACTCCAGCAGCGATGCGACCGCGTCGCCGAGCGCCGCGCCGCGACCGTGAGCCACGTGCAGCGGCCCCGTCGGGTTGGCGGAGACGAACTCCACGTTGACGCGGAGCGCCGGCGCGCCCTGCGTCCGTCCCCAATGGGGGCCGGCCTCGATGACGTCCGCCAGTCGCTGCCAGATGGATCCGTCGGAGAGCCGGAAGTTGAGGAATCCCGGGCCCGCGACTTCCACCGCCGCGATGCCGGCGGCCGCGGAATCGATCAGTTCGCAGACGCGCGCGGCGAGCACCTGGGGAGGTTGGCCCAGTCTCCTCGCGAGCACGAGCGCCGCGTTGGACGCCCAGTCCCCATGAGTCGGATCCCGCGGCCGCTCCAGGGCCGGGGAGAAGCCTTCGGGAGCCCCGGCGGCGGCAAGGGCGGATTCGAGCGCTGCGGCAAGCCGGGCCGGGCCGGCATCACCCGTCAAGAGCCGGAGCCGCCTTCCGATGATCCGGAGGGAGCCGGTTCGGACGCGGACGCGGACGAGGCGCCGTCCCGGGACGCGGACGAGTCATCGTCGGACGTCTTCGAGGCGGCGGACTTGCCGCCGTCGTCGGCCGACTGCCGATAGTCGGTGGCGTAGAAGCCTGGCCCCTTGAAGACGATGCCGCCCCCTGCCGAGATGAGCCGCTCCACCCGCGCTTCCCCGCACGCCGGGCAGACGCGGATCGGGGCGTCCGACATGCGCTGGAACCGCTCAAAATCGTGTCCACAACCGCGACATCTGTATTCGTACGTTGGCAATCGTGCCCCCGGATCCATCCGTGGAACGCCCGGTATGCCCGCGGGGCCTCGCCACGGGCTGCCAGTGTCGACACTAGCCGGGGCGGAATTCCCCCCACACGTCGCGCAGCGCGTGGCTGATCTCGCCCAGAGTCACGCGGCGCCGGACGGCGTCGATCAGTACGGGCAGGAGGTTAGCATCTCCGGCCGCCGCTCGCCGGATCTCCGCCAGCGACGCTTCCACGTTCGCGCCGTCCCTCTCCGCCCGGAGCCGCGTGAGCCGCCGGCGCTGTTCATCCGCCAGGCGGGCGAAATCCGGCGCCTTCGGCATCTCGACCGGTTCGGCATCCGCGTGCACGTTCACGCCGACGACCTCGAGCTCACGGCTCTCGACTGCCTCCTGGTGCCGGCGGGCGGCGAGGTGGATCTCCTCCCGCATGTAGTCGATCGCCTGCACGGGGCCGCCCAGCTCCTCGACGCGCGCGAGGTACTCCGCGGCGCGCGCCTCGAGGTCGTCCGTGAGCGACTCCACGAACCAGGAGCCTCCCAGGGGGTCGACCGTGTCCCCGACGCCCGTCTCGGCGGCCAGGATCTGCTGTGTGCGGAGCGCTAGGCGGGCGGCGTCGGCTCCGGGAAGCGCGAGCGCTTCGTCGTAGCTGTTCGTGTGCAGCGACTGCGTGCCCCCGAGGACGGCGGAGAGCGCCTGGATCGCGACGCGCACCACGTTGTTCAACGGCTGCTGGGCCGTCAGCGCGGCCCCGGACGTCTGGGTGTGGAACTTCAGCCGGCAGCTCTCTTCCGCGGCCCCGAAACGGTCCCGCATGAGCCGGGCCCACATGCGGCGGGCCGCGCGGAACTTGGCCACCTCCTCGAAGAACAGCCGGTCGGCCGAGAAGAAGAAGCTGAGCCCGGGAGCGAAGTCGTCGATCTCAAGCCCCCGCTCGATGGCGCGGCGCACGTATTCGAGCCCGTTGGCGATGGTGAAGGCCAGCTCCTGGGCCGCCGTCGCGCCGGCCTCGCGGATGTGATACCCGCTGATGGAAATCGAGCGCCAGCGCGGCATCTCGCGGGCGCAGAAATCGAACACGTCCGTCACGAACCGAACGCTGGGCTCCACCGGGTAGATGTACGTCCCCCGCGCGATGAACTCCTTCAGTACGTCGTTCTGGACCGTGCCCCGGAGGACCGCCGGGTCGATCCCCCGTTCCTGGGCCACGCCCGCATACATCGCGAGGAGCACCGGCGCGGTGGCGTTGATCGTCATCGCCGTCGATACGCGCTCGAGCGGGATCTCCTCGAACAGGCTGTGCATGTCCTCGATCGAATCGATCGCCACTCCCACCCGTCCGACTTCCCCCCGCACCCTGGCGTCGTCGGAGTCGTACCCCATCTGGGTCGGAAGGTCGAAGGCGACGGAAAGGCCCGTCTGCCCGGACTCCAGCAGGTAGCGGAAACGCGCGTTCGTCGCCGCGGCCGTGCCGAAACCGGCGTACTGGCGCATCGTCCACAGCCGGCCCCGGTACATCGAGGCGTACACACCTCGCGTGTAGGGGAACTCGCCGGGCAACGCCGTATCCGGGCTCCCGGCGCCCGCGCGATAGACCGGGTCGACTTCGATTCCGCTCGTCGTGGAAAAGACCGGACGCCGCTCGCTCACGACGTCTCCGCCTCGAGCGTCACGAGCACCTGGTCGCGGTCCACGACGTCGCCGGCGCGAACCGCGACCCCGGCCACCGTTCCCGGTTCCCGGGCGCGCAATTCGTTCTCCATCTTCATGGCCTCGATCACGACCAGTCCATCGCCCGCGTCCACGCGCTGCCCGGCTTCCGCGAGGACGCGCGTGATCAGCCCCGGCATCGGGGCGCGCAACTCCTCCGGTCCGCGCCCCGCCGCGCTCCGGTCGGCCAGCGCGCGGAGGGTCCGGGTGCGCTCATCCTCCACCGTGACGTCGAACGTCCGGCCGCGCACGGTCACCCGCCACCCCCCGGGCGTCCGGCGCGCGAGCACGCGATGGTTCGCGCCGTCCAGGGTGAGCTGGACCTCGCCTTCCGCCAGCCACTCGAACCCGGCGTCCCGCTCCGCACCGTTCAGCCGCAGTCCGGAGGCCAGCCGCTCGACCTCGAAGCTCCCACCGCCCACCTCGACGTGGTACTTCATGACGGCTTCACCACTCCCGACCCGCCCGCACCCAGGCCGACAGCCCGTTTCCTCCGTCACGGGACCGCCGTGCACCGCCGGCAACGACCCGTGGCCGCTCCCGGTCCGCGAGGAGCACAGCGACCGCCATCGCCACATCGCGCAGTCCGGGATCCGCGGTCTCTCCGAGTCCGGGGTGTTCCTCCACGTACCGGATGGAGAGGTCGTTCATCCGGTAGTCGGGTTCGTCCATCACCGCGAGGTGCCAGGGGACGGTCGTTTCGACGCCGCCGATGACGAGCCCTTCGAGCGCGGACCGCATGCGCCGGATCGCCGCCTCCCGATCCGAGGCGTGGACGACCAGCTTGCCGAGCAGCGAGTCATAGTGCGGGCCGACTTCCGACCCGTTGCGGATCCCCCCGTCCCAGCGCACCCCGGGCCCCGTCGGGACTTCGAGGCGGTCGATTCGACCGACTGACGGCACGAATCCGGCGGCGGGATCCTCCGCGTTGATCCGGCATTCGATCGCGTGCCCGCGCGCCGCGGGCGGCTCTCCGCCGCCGAGCAACGGGAGCCCGCGGGCGACGCGCAGTTGCTGCCGGACGAGGTCCACGCCGGTGACCAGTTCGGTCACCGGGTGCTCGACCTGAATCCGGGTGTTCATCTCGAGGAAGAAGAACTCCCCTCCCTCGACCAGGAACTCGACCGTCCCGGCGCTCCGGTAGCCGACCGCCTCGGCCGCGCGCACGGCGACCTCCGCCATCCGCCGCCGGAGGGCGTCGTCGATCGCCGTGGACGGCGCCTCCTCGATCAGTTTCTGGTGTCGCCGCTGGATCGAACACTCCCGCTCGCCGAAGTCCACCGTCCGCTCGTCGTCGGCGAGCACCTGGATCTCGATGTGCCGGGGGGCACGCAGGAAGCGCTCCGCGAACACGCGTCCGTCACCGAAGGCGGCCTGCGCTTCCCGGGTCGCCCGCCCGAACGCTCCGGCCATCTCCTGCGCGTCGGAAACGACGTGCATGCCCTTGCCGCCCCCTCCCGCCGCCGCCTTGAGGAGGACGGGGAACCCGATCCTGTCGGCCTCGCGGACGGCCTCCCGCGCCGAAGCGAGCGGATCGCTGCCCGGGATGACGGGGACTCCGGCCCGCACCATCCGCGCCCGGGCGCGCGTCTTGTCGCCCATGACTTCGATCGCCTCGGCGGGAGGTCCGACGTGGACGAGCCCGGCGGCCTCGACGGCGCGCGCGAAGCCGGCGTTCTCGGCCAGAAAGCCGTACCCCGGGTGGACCGCGCCCGCCCCCGTCTCCTGCGCGGCGGCGAGGAGCCGGTCGATCGACAGGTAGCTCTCCGCGGCGGCGGCCCCGCCGATCCGGACCGCCTCGCCCGCAAGAAGCACGTGGGGGGCCCGGCGGTCCGCGTCGGAGTAGACCGCGACCGTCCCGAGGCCCTCCTCGTGGCAGGCGCGGATGACCCGAACCGCGATCTCGCCGCGGTTCGCGATCAGAACTTTGTCGAACATCCGGCCTCGGCGGGGATCACAGCGGGATGTTGCCGTGCTTCCTGGGCGGGTTGCGGTCGCGCTTGTCGGCCATGGCCTCGAGCCCCGACACGAGGCGCGCGCGCGTCTCGCGAGGGTCGATCACATCGTCGATGAACCCGCGCTCGGCGGCGAGGTAGGGGTTGGCGAACTTCGCCCGATACTCCGCTTCGAGTTCCGCCGTGCGCGCCACGGGATCCTCGGCCGCGGCGATCTCGCGCCGGAACAGGACCTCCACCGCACCCTTCGCGCCCATCACCGCGATCTCCGCGCTGGGCCAGGCGAGGTTGAGGTCGCCCCGGATGTGCTTGGACGACATGACGTCGTACGCGCCGCCGTATGCCTTGCGCGTGATGACGGTGAGCTTCGGCACGGTCGCCTCGCAGTAGGCGAAGAGGAGTTTCGCGCCGTTTCGGATGATGCCCTCGTGCTCCTCCCTCAGTCCCGGGAGAAAGCCGGGCACATCCTCGAAGGTCACCAGCGGAACGTTGAACGCATCGCAGAAGCGGACGAAACGCGCGGCCTTGATGCTCGCATCGCTGTCCAGGACGCCGGCGAGGACCGCGGGCTGGTTGCCGATGATGCCCACGGCGTTCCCGCCGAGCCGGGCGAAGCCGGTGATGATGTTGCGGGCGTAGTCCTCGTGAACTTCCATCAGGCTACCGGCGTCCACGACCCGGCGGATGATGTCCAGCATGTCGTACGGAAGCTTCGGGTCGTCCGGCACGATCTCGAGAAGCGCCTCGTCGGCCCGGTCCGGCGGATCCGTCGTCTCCCGCCACGGCGGCGTCTCCTGGTTGTTCGAAGGCAGATAGGACAGGAGGCGGCGCACGGCGCCGAGCGCCTCCACTTCGGTCGCCGATCGGAAGTGCGCCACGCCGGACCGGCTCGCGTGCACGGCCGCGCCGCCGAGTTCGTCGAACGTCACGTCCTCGTGCGTCACCGTCTTCACGACGCCGGGGCCCGTGATGAACATGTGGCTCACCCCGTCCACCATGAACACGAAGTCCGTGATGGCGGGGCTGTAGACGGCCCCTCCGGAACACGGCCCCAGGATCGCGCTGAGTTGCGGGATCACCCCCGAGGCCAGCGTGTTTCGGAGAAAGATGTCCGCATAGCCGCCGAGAGAGGCGACGCCCTCCTGAATCCGCGCGCCGCCCGAGTCGTTGATGCCGATGAAGGGGGCGCCGTTCCTCGTCGCGAGATCCAGTACCTTCACGATCTTGCCGGCGTGCGCTTCCGACAGCGACCCCCCGAACACTGTGAAGTCCTGGCTGAATACGTAGACGACTCGCCCGTCGATGCGGCCGTAGCCGGTGATGACCCCGTCACCGGGGATGCGCCGGTCGCCCAGCCCGAAGTCGGTGCAGCGGTGCTCGACGAAGCGGTCGAACTCCACGAAACTCCCCTCGTCGAGGAGGATCTCAAGGCGCTCCCGGGCCCCCAGCTTTCCGCGCGCGTGCTGGCGGGCGAGCCGGTCCGGGTCTCCACGGGCGGCGCGTTCGGATCGGGCCTCGAGTTCGGCCAGCTTCTCGCGCATGCTCACCGGATGTTCACCGGATGTTCATCGTTCCCACCTGGCGCCGAGCCTCCGTGCGCAGGGTGTCCACGCGCAGCGAGTCGCGGGGCGCAAAGGGAGACGGCGCCGCGCGCACTTCCGCCAGCCAGGCGAGAAGTGCCTCCCTGTCCGCCTCCACGGGTGAACCGTCGACCAGCATGCGGACCTCCGTGGAGCGCCGCACGACGGATCGTCCGGCTTCGGGACGCAGGCGGCCCGTCACGCCCTCGACTTCCACCCCCGATTCGAGGGTGGCCGCGAGCGCGGCCGGGATCGGCAATCTCGCGCCGTCAAGGGCGGAGAGCACGAGGAGCGCCGCATCGTGCGCCAGAGCCGGCATAATGTTGTCCCGCAACGTCTTTCGGTACCGCCTCTCATAGTCCGCTACAAATCCCCGCCACGGCGTACCCGGGCTGACGCGATCCGTGGCCAGACCGATCACGCGATGGTCCGTCGCGAAGCGCTCGAGACGACGCAGCGCGGCCGGGTCGGCCCACGCCTCGCTCCCGATCACGATCACATTGTAAAGCCCGTAGTAGAAGAGCTGAGGCGCGACGGCGAGGACGCCGGACGCGGACGCCGCCGGCGCGAAGACGACGTCCGGCTCCGAGGCCGCGATGGCCTCGATGGGTCCCTGGAAGGTCGTGAGCCCGGGATCGTAGCGTTCGTGTCCGACGAGCAGGCCGCCGTTCTCCCGCACCGTTCGCACGAACGCGTTCACGGCGCCGCCGAGTCCGACCCCATCCGGCTCGAGCACGGCGACCCGCCGGAGCCGCAGCTCCTCCAGCGTCCAGCGCGCCAGCTCCTCCGCCACATCCGAGGACCGCGTGCCGGCGTCATACAGGGTGTAGGTCGCCGGCGCGGGTCTCAGCACTGCCGTCGCCGTGGGGCTGATTATCGGCAGCCTCGGATTCCGGCGCGCCCGGGCAGCGGCCGCGAAGGACTCGGAGCGGAGGGGACCCAGGATGGCGATCACATCCTGTCCCTCCAGCGACCGCACGAGGCCCGCCGTGTTCTCCGGATCCGACGCGTCATCGAGGAAGATAAGCTCGACATCGAAGCCGGTCGGGCGCTCATCGCGGTACCGCTCGACCGCGAGTTCGATCCCCTCGCGCAGCGTCTGGCCCACCTCCGAGAGGTCGCCGGTGAGCGGCAGGATCGCACCGATGCGCGCCCGCCCGCTGCCGAGATCCGTTTCCGCCCCCGCGATCATCTCCGCCGTGCTTCGCTCGGGTTCGGCGGGTTGTCCCTCCAGGATGCGGGCGGCAAGACGTCTCGCCTCATCCCCCTCCCTCCCGATGACGAGAAGGCGGGCGAGTTGCGCGTGGACGATCGCGGCCGCGGCGGTCTCCGGCGGGAAGGTCTCCGTCAACGGGCGCAGTTCCCCGACCGTGAGGGCGGAGGTCAGCCGTCGGAGGTCCTCCGCGCCGACCGTCTCGAACCCGCGGGGCGTGGACAGGATCGCGGCCACCGCCTCGGGCTCGCGGCTCGTGTCCGAGAGGATCCGAACCAGTCGCTCCAGGGCGGCCGTTTCCAGGGGGGCGGCGGGCCCCCGCGCGAGGAGCACGCCGTAGCGATCCGCCGCGGCGCCCGGGAGTCCCTGCGCCTCCAGCGCCCGGCCCGACACGGAGAGGGCGCGGTCCGCGAGGGCGCGAAGCGGCTCGACCTCACGCCAGGCGGCGTCGAGCGAATCCCCGCGCGCCGCGGCCGCGGCGAATCGCCCTTGCTCGTAGTCCGCCTCGGCGAGCCGGAGCGCGGCGGCCGCGCCTTCCGGGTCGACCGCGCTCGGCGCGGCGGTCTCGATGGGTGGGTTGCCGGCGATGAACGCACAGCCCGCGGCTGCGACCAGCACGGCGCCGCAGCCGAGGGCTACACGCCTCCGCGTCGCTCTGCGCCGCTCGTGGAAGGGGCTACTCCCCTGCCTCACCACCGGAATCGGACTGCTCCCCCTCGTCCGTGTCATCCGCCGCGGCACCGGACTTCGACGCCGCCATGTTCTCGTACTCCACCTCCTCGGCGTCGTACGGGACATCGGGCGCGTCCACGACGGCGAGGACGATGCGACGGTTGATCGGATCCGTTTCGAGTACGCGCAGATCCAACCGATGTCCCTCGTCGAAGTGGTCGGCGGGCTCGGTGGTCGGCGCTTCCATGCCGAGTTGCGAGATCGGCACGAACCCTTCGAGATCGCTCCCGAGGTCCACGACGACACCCTTCTCGAGCAACCGCGTGATCGAGCCCGCCACTTCCCGACCGGGCTGGTAGGCCTGCGCGAGCTGATACCACGGGTCTTCCTGCACCTGCTTCAAACCGAGGGAGATCCGCTTCTGGTCGGGATCGATCGAGAGCACGACGACATCGACCTCCTCCCCCTTGCGGAGCACCTCGGCCGGATGCTGCACCCGCCGCGTCCAGCTCATGTCGGAGATATGGACGAGACCGTCGATTCCGGCCTCGACCTCCACGAAGGCGCCGAAGGAGGTGAGGTTGCGGACGAGTCCGCGGATTTTCGTCCCCGGCGGATACTGCGCCGGGAGCGCCAGCCAAGGATCCTCCTCCACCTGCTTCATTCCGAGCGAGATCTTCTGCGCCTCCTCATCGACGCGCAGCACGACGCATTCGACCTTGTCGTTGATGCCGACCAGCTGGGAGGGGTGGCGGACGTTGCGGGTCCACGACATCTCGGAGATGTGGACGAGACCCTCGATCCCGCGCTCGAGTTCGATGAAGGCGCCGTAGTTCGTGATCGAGACGACCCGGCCCAGCACGCGTATCCCGACCGGGTATTTCTCGGCCACGTTCTTCCAGGGGTATTCCTGAAGTTGCTTGAGACCGAGCGAGATTCTCTCGCGGTCCCAGTCGATGTCGAGGATCTTGATCTCGAGCGACTGGCCGATCTCGCACACTTCCGAAGGATGGCCGATGCGCCCCCATGACATGTCGGTGATGTGGAGGAGGCCGTCCATGCCGCCGAGGTCGATGAAGGCGCCGAAATCCGTGATGTTCTTGACGACTCCGGAGCGCACGTCGCCTACCGACAGCTCCTTCTTGAGCTCCTCGCGCTTCCCCGCCCGCTCCTCTTCGAGAAGGACGCGACGGCTCACCACGATGTTCCGGCGGCGCTTGTTGAGCTTGAGGATCTTGAAGTCGTACTCGTCGCCCAGAAGATCGTCGACGTTGGGCACGCGGCGAAGCGCGATCTGCGAGCCGGGAAGGAAAGCATCGACCCCCATGAGGTCGACCGTCACTCCACCCTTGATCTTGCGCTTGATCCGCCCCTGCACGGGACGGTCGTTGTCGAACGCGTCCTTGATCTTCTCCCAGACGCGGAGGAAGTCCGCCTTCTTCTTCGACAGGACGACGACGCCCTCCTCATCCTCGAGGCTCTCGAGGAGGACATCGACGGAGTCGCCCGGCTGAACTTCGTCCGGATCCGAGAACTCTTCGAGCGGGACGGCTCCTTCGGACTTGAAACCGACATCGAGGATGATGTCCGTCTCGGTCTTTCCGATGACCTGCGCGGAGACGATCTCGCCTTCCGTGATGCGGCTGAGCGTGTCCTCGTAGAGCGCGTAGAGTTCGGCGTACTCCGCCTGGTCGTGCTGAGAGTCGTCCCGGGGATCGGCGTCGAGATCCAGATCGATGGCACTTGGCTCGAAGACGGCCGGTGTCGCGACGGCGACCTCCACCGCTTCCGGAGCGGAGTCGTCGACTTCCGTCGACGCATCCGTCGCCTCGGGAATGTCGGCCTCGGGGATCTCGGTCTCGGGGACGTCGGTCTGAGGGTTCGTGTCGTCGGGCATTGGGAATCAAGCTCCCGTGCGGGGCCAACCGTGCGTCCCGCCGGGCCTCGTGGCAAAAAAGAATCGACCTCGACCGAGCTTCACCATCTCCGCCCAGCCGCCGGCCGATCCCCTGGTGTCGGGTCTCCACAGGATCCGGGGCGGAGCGCCACTTTTTCCGCCACCGATCCTCGAACAGTACGCCAACTTAGATTCGGGCCGCGAAAGCGTCAACGGAAAGCGGAGACCGCAAGCTCGAGGATCGCATCCACGACCTCGTCCGGGGGCATGGAGGTCGTATCGATCTCGATGGCGTCGGGCGCTCGCCGCAGCGGGGACAGCGGACGCGAACGATCCAGCCGGTCACGCGCCTCGAGACGCCGGGTCTGGCGCTCGACATCGTCGTCGGTGAAGGGAGCGGCGCGCTGGCGCAGGCGACGGCGGGCTCGCTCGCCGGCCTCCGCCACAAGGAAGATCTTCAGTTCCGCGTCCGGGAAGACCGCGGTGCCGATGTCCCGTCCGTCGCAGACGATTTCGTGCTGGCCACCCGCCCGGCGCAGGCGCTCCAACACGACCTCCCGCACCGCCGGAAGCGTGGAAACGGCGGACACGCGCGCGGTCACCGCGGGCGATTCGAGACCGGAGCCGGGGCGGGCTCCCTCCACGGAGACATCGAAACCGCCGCCCGCGGGGACGAGATCGATCTCCAACCCCGGCACCGCCGCCTCGAGCGACGGGCCGTCCTCGGCGATGCCCCGGTCGAGGGCCCACCAGGTGATCGCCCGGTAGAGCAGGCCGGAGTTCACATGGACGAAGCCGAGTCGGCGGGCCACGCTCAGAGCCGTGCTGCTCTTGCCGGAAGCGGCGGGACCGTCCACCGCGATCACCCGACCCGCCCGCGAAGGATGCCCGCGCCGGGAGCTGCGGCGCCCGTGCCGGAAGGGCTCGAGCGCCTCCCAGAAATCCGGATACGAGATGTCCGCGCACGCGCGGTCGTCGATCCGCAGATCGGCATCTCCCGCCGCGTCGAGGACGCCGAACGCCATGGCGATCCGGTGGTCGCCACGCGTCTCGACATCGCCGCGCAGCCGCCCGGCACGGCCCTGGATCGTGAGACCGTCGGGCCGTTCCTCGACGACGACCCCGAGCTTCCCGAGCGTCCGGGCCAGCACGGCGAGGCGGTCGCTCTCCTTCACGCGGAGCTCGGCGGCATCACGGATCTCGGAACGGCCCCGCGCCCGGGCGGCGAGGACGGCGAGCAGCGGAATCTCGTCGATCACCCTCGGAATCAGGTCGCCGCCGATCGAGAACGACCGCAGGCTGTCCGGGGGACGGATGGTCCACGTCTCCAGCGGTTCCCCCACTTGGGCGGAGGCGGGGTCCCGGTCGATCCGGGCGCCC
Organism: Candidatus Palauibacter rhopaloidicola; assembly: GCA_026914155.1. Taxonomy (GTDB): domain Bacteria; phylum Gemmatimonadota; class Gemmatimonadetes; order Palauibacterales; family Palauibacteraceae; genus Palauibacter; species Palauibacter rhopaloidicola. Next base: position 88,140 of record JAPPGH010000026.1, read on the forward strand.
ATCTCCTCGAGCACGGAAAGAAAACCGATGCGGCCGGGGTTGGCCGCCACGGCTTCCACCCTCACCGCGCGACCGGCGAGGAGCGACGCCCCGATCAGGAACGCGGCCGAGGAAGGGTCGCCGGGCACGGTCATGAGGAGACCGTCGAGCCCGCCGTCCCAGCCGGATGGGTCGAAGCGCACCTCTCCCGCTCCCATCCGCTCCCGATCGAATGCGAGCGGCACGCCCATGCCGGCCAGCATGCGTTCGGTGTGGTCGCGGGAGAGGGCGGGCTCGCTGACCTCGACACGCACGCGCGCGAGCACACCGGCCAGCAGCACGGCCGACTTGACCTGGGCGCTGGCGACCCGGCCACGGTGGCGCAGCGCCCGCAGCGTCCCCGTGGCGCGCCCGCGGAGCCGCACCGGAAGCCGGTCCGGCTCTCCCTCGTACTCGATCCGCGCCCCCATGGCCTGCAGCGGATAGATGACGCGCCGCATGGGGCGGCCGCGAAGCGATGGATCGCCATCCAGGACCGCCGCGATGCCGGAGCCCGCCAGGATCCCGGCGAGCAGGCGTGCCGTCGTGCCGCTGTTCCCGCAGTCGAGCCGCGGAGCCGAGCCGGGATCGAGGCCGCCGCCCGCGCAACGGATCGTGAGGCCGCGTCCTTCCTCCGTGCACTCCACGGCGGCGCCGAGCCGCTGCATCGCCCGTACGCTCGCCCGCACGTCGACGCCGTCCGAGAGGCCGCGCACGACGGATGCCGACGAGGCGAGGGGCGCGATGAGCGCGGCGCGGTGGGAGATCGACTTGTCCCCGGGTACGCGCACGCGGATCAAGGGTCCGGCCCCCCCGTGCCCGCATCCTCGAAGGAGACCTCGGTGGACCAGCCATCGCGCGCGAGTTCCGCCCCGGGGAAGACGGCGCGCGCCTCTTCGAGCAGTTGCGCCGGCCGCTCGGCGTAGCGGGCGCTGACGTGCGTCAGCACGAGCCGCCGCGCGCCCGCCTCGCGCGCGACCCGAGCCGCGTCCGCGGCGGTGGAGTGGCCGGTGTCCCGTGCCCGACCCCGCTCCTCCTCGGTGAAGGTCGCCTCGTGCACGAGGAGGTCGGCGTCGCGCGAGATCCGGACCGTTTCGGGAGAGGGGCGCGTATCCCCCGTGTACACGACCTTCCTGCCCGGACGCGGAGGACCCACGAGTTCCGCGGGGCGCACGCGCCGGCCGTCGTCGAGTTCCACGCTCTCGCCGCGGTGGAGCCGGCCGAAGAGCGGCCCTTCCGGGACGCCCATCTCGCGGGCGGCCGCCACATCGAACCTCCCGGGGCGATCATCCTCGATGAGGGCGTATCCGAGCGAGCGCCGCGTGTGCTCGGTTGCGAACGCTTCCACTCGAAAGCCATCGCCCTCGACCGCCTCCCCCGCGCGGAGTTCGTGCACCGTCGCCGCGAACGCCAGGCGGTCACCTCCCAGATCCCGGAGCGCGCGGAGTGTCTCGCCCGCCCTGTACGGGGCCCAGATGCGGAGCGGTTCGACGCGCCCTTGGAGGCTCATCGTGCGGAGCAGCCCCGGCAGCCCGAGGTAATGGTCGGAGTGGAGGTGCGTGATGAGGATGTCGCCGAGGGAAAAGCCCACCCCGTAGCGCATCATCTGCCGCTGCGTCCCCTCGCCGCAGTCGAGGAGGAACAACCGACCCTCGCGCTTCAGCGCGAGCGACGAAACGTTCCGCGACACCGTCGGCCGCGAGGAAGCCGTTCCGAGAAACGTCAGTCGGAGGATGGCGCGACTCCTTCGGGCGCGCCGAGGCGCGCGATCAGTTCCGCGTCCGACATCCCGGCGAGTGTGGCGCCGTTCAACTCCACCGCCGGACGATGAGCGCTGATGCAGCGCAGGCGAAGGCCCACGGTACCCGCCGCGCTCCCCCCCTCGGCCCAGACCGGTCCCCTGCCCTGGGCAAGCCAGATCGCTCCGCTGCCGTCGACGACCCGGCGTTCCGTCGACGTGAGCGGTCGTCCGGCCTCCCACAACGCGCGGAAGGCTTCGTCATCGAGGTCCGGCAGGGCCAGCCCGGCGGGAAGCGCCGTGCGCCGGTCCGCCACCTCCGGGTCGTCGCAGACGAAGTAGCCGAGTCCGACGCCGGACGGCGCCCGACCCGCGTCGTACAGCGTCCACACCGCGCCTTCGATCCGGCCCGACCGCCGCGGGCGGGCGCCGCCGGTCATGCCGCCCCCCCGCCGTACACGCCGTGCGTCACCGTTTCTCCGCGCGGAGCGGCGGTCTCACGGCTCGCCAGCGCCTCCCCGGCGGCCCGCTCGATCTCCGCCTCCACCTCCCGCTCCACCGATGCGAGCTTGCGGAGGTTCCGCTCCCGCAGGTTGCCGGCGCCGGCGACTCCGAGGTCGATCCCCGCCAGGTACTCCTCATAGAGCCCGACCGGATCACGCCGCCCCCAGTATTGGAACAACTCGCGCGAAAAGGTGGCCCGGGCCTCGCGCACGTCGTGCGTCGCGTGCCCTCCCATGCGGAAGGTGCGCGCCTCGATGAGTTGCGGCCCCTCCCCCCGCCGGCAGCGCTCGGCCGCCACCCGCGTGGCCGCGTAGACCTCGAGCACGTGGTTCCCGTCCACCGATGCGGAGGGAATCCCGTACGCCGCGCCCCAGTCCGAGAAGTCGGGCGGCACGTGGTGCTGGTCGAGCCGCGTCCCCAGCGCCACCTGGTTGTTCTGGATGATGAAGATGATCGGCAGTCTGAGCGATGCCGCGAAGGCGAACGCCTCGTGCGCCTCGCCGTGCTTCGTCGCACCGTCCCCGACCCAGGTCAGCGCCACCCGTGGTTCTCCGCGGATGCGGAAAGCGAGGGCGAACCCGTTCATGACCGTCGACAGCGTCGCGACCATGCTGATGGGCGGACACACACCGTAGCGCAGGTCTCCCAGGTGCAGGTCCCGCCCCTCCGCGGGGGCGTCCGCCGTCCCGAGGTACGTGCGGAACACTTCCGCCATCGGCATGCCCATCTCGTGGTTCGCGCCCTGGTTGCGGATCATGGGCCCCACGATGTCGCCGTCGGAACCGCGACGGTCGAGGGCGTTCACGGCCCCCACGGTCACGGCTTCCTCTCCGGTCCCGAGCCACGCCTTCGAGATCACGCCCTGTTTCACCCACCTCGTGAGGGCGATGTCGCTGAGGCGGAAGCGAAGGAGTCCCCGGTACAGCGCGATGTGCGCGTCGGGAGGCAGCGCGGCGATCTCCCGCGCGCGGGCGTCGTCCGCCCGGATGCGCGACCGGTACTCCTCCAGGAGATCGGGATCGGGCTGCCAGGAGACGTACTCAGGGGGGTCGTAGGCCGAGTATCGACGCATCGTCCAGGTCCTCGTGGTCCGGCAGGCCGGAAAGCGGCCCGTCGCGCGCACATCCTAACAGTCCGTGGCAAAACCCCGCTACGTTCGAGCGGCGCTGCACCTCGCCTGAACCGCTGCACTCTTCGTCGCTCCTCGATCACGTAGCGCTGCAAGTCGGACGCTCGGAATCCCATGATGTCCGAAGTCGTCTGTCGTAGTCCGTAACATCCTGTTTTCACAACGCTTTAGGTAGGATTCCTCCTACCTTGTCCGTCCAGCGACGACCCTTGCTATCCCGCTCCATCCCGGTTACGATTAGGGGATGGATAATGTGAACAGAACCCCCGTGAAACGCCCGCGAGGCAAGCCCAGGGGCCGCCATCCACACAAGCGGCTCTCGGCCCCCTTCGTGCGCTCCGCTCCGCCCGGTCGGCACTGCGACGGAAACGGACTCTACCTCTACGTCCAGAAGACGGGAACCCGCAGTTGGATTCAACGCCTCGTCATCCGGGGACGCAAGCGCGAGCTCGGACTCGGCAGCGTCGAACTGGTATCTCTCGCCGAAGCGAGGGAGCAGGCGCTCGCCAACCGGAAGCTCGCCCGTTCGGGCGGCGATCCCTTGGCCGAGAAGCGGCGGCTGGTCGGCATCCCCACCTTCGCCGAAGCCTCTAAGCGGGTGGTCGAGCAGAAGCGGGCCGGGTGGCGGAGCGCGGCCTACGCCAAGGAATGGTTCCGCAACTTGGAGATTCACGCCTTCCCCCGCATCGGGGATGTCGCCGTCTCGGAGGTCACGAGCGGCGACGTGCTGGAGATCCTCACCCCGATCTGGCACACCATGGGTCCCACGGCCCGGTTCGTGCATATGCGCATCCGGGCGGTCTTGGAGTGGGCCATCGCCATGGAATGGAGGACCGACAACCCCTGCGACCGGATCCTTCACCTGTTGGGACCGCAGCACGATGTCGTCACCCACCACAAGGCCCTGCCTCACGGCGAGGTCGCCGCGGCCGTCGCGAAGGTGCGGGCGGCGGATCCGGGGAGGGTGGACACGTTGGCCTTCGAGTTCCTCGTGTTGACGGCGGCGCGGGGCGCCGAGGTCCGTGGCGCGGTGTGGAGCGAGATGGATCAAGAGTCGGGCGTGTGGACGATTCCGGCAAGCAGGATGAAGACCGGGCGGGAGCAGCGGGTGCCGCTGTGCGGCCGGGCGCTGGAGATTCTGGAGGCGGCCCGAAAGCTGGAGGGCGGGAAGAATCCGGTCGTGTTCGTGAACGAGCGCGGGAGGACGCTGGACGGGAAGCGGCTGAACCGGCTCTTGAGGAAGCACGGGATCGCGGCGGTGCCGCACGGGTTCCGGTCGTCGTTCCGGGACTGGGCGGCGGAGAAGACGGATCATCCACGGGAGGTGGTCGAGGCGGCGCTGGCGCACGTGGTCAAGAGCAAGGTCGAGGCCGCGTACCGCCGCACCGACCTGTTCGAGCGCCGGCGTCGGCTCATGGCCGACTGGGAATCCTATATCGCGCCGTCCAGCTAGGTTCGAGGAAGTCCAGTAACGCGAGTGAAGTTGTTGTTGTACCGTTACTTATGTTATACTGCCGTGTCAGGATGTTCACCGTGTTCCAGTACGTAAAGGGTGATCGGCGGGGTGACCACGAAAGGGTGACCGGATGGGCAAACACGGCAGGAAACTCACCGCCGCCTTCGTGCGGAGCGTTCACGAACCGGGCCTGTACTGGGACGAGCACGGCCTCGTGCTGCGCGTCAAGCCGTCCGGCTACAAGCAGTGGATCCAGCGGCTGTTCATCCACGGCAAGCGCCGGGAGCTGGGGCTCGGTTCCGTCCGCCTCGTGACGCTGGCCGAGGCGCGGGACGCGGCGCTGGCCAACCGCAAGGTGGCCCGCGCGGGCGGCGACCCGAGGACGAAGCGGCGCAGTTCCGTGCCGACGTTCGAGCAGGCGGCCGCCAAGGTGTTCGCGATGCACCGCGCGAACTGGACCGAGAGGCACGCGGGCCAGTGGATCGCGACGCTTCGGACCTACGCGTATCCCGGCATAGGCGGCAAGCGGGTGGACCGGATCCGGTCTGCGGATGTCATGGGCGTGCTCATGCCGATCTGGAACGACAAGTACCAGACGGCCAAGCGGGTGCGGCAGCGGATCTCGACGGTGATGCGGTGGGCGATTGCCCAGGGCTACCGGGTGGACAACCCGGCGGGCGACGCCATCGGGGCGGCGCTGCCCAGGCCGCCCCGCATCCAGAAGCACTACAAGGCGCTTCCCTACGATGAGGTCGCGGGCGCGGTCGCGACCGTGCGCCGGTCCGACGCGCGGCTCTCGGTCAAGCTGGGCATCGAGTTCCTCGTCCTGACGGCCTGCCGGTCGGGCGAAGTGCGGGGAGCGCGGTGGGACGAGATCGACACCCAAGGCGGGGAGTGGACGATTCCGGCGGAGCGGATGAAGAGCCGCCGGGAGCACCGGGTGCCGCTGTCGGGGAGGGCGGTCGAGGTTCTGGCCGAGGCGAATGCGCACGCCCGCCGCTCGGAGTGGGTGTTTCCGTCGGCGAGGGGGCTCACGCTGACGAGCATGGACTTCAGCGGGTTGCTGAAGACGCTTCGCATCGGGGCCGTGCCGCACGGGTTCCGTTCGAGCTTCCGGGACTGGGCGGCGGAGCGCACCGACGCGCCCCACGCGGTCATGGAGGCCGCGCTCGCGCACGCGGTCCGGGACAAGGCGGAGGCGGCGTATGCCCGCTCCGACCTCTTCGAGCGCCGCCGCGTCCTCATGGAGCAGTGGGCGGAGTATCTGGCGGATCGGGGAACGGACAACGGAGCCTGATACGGCCTTCGGGTCCCATCCACCCTCCACGACGGGCCAGAGGCCGTTTCCGGCGATCCGAGGTGCATTTCGGGGGATCTACGGGCCGCAGGAGCGCCTCTGACGCATGATCGCCGGTCCACGAGGGGTCAGGGTAGGGCGAAACCGCTTGACCAGCGGCAGGTTTCGGTGTTCGCCTGTATCGGAGGAATAGGCGTGGTCGATCGGCGGAACATGTCCCGGTTCGCTGGCGACCCCGCGCAGTGAGCGGAGGGAGACCGGAGTAACCCTGAGAAGAGGAACCCATGCTGCACGACGCTAAGAAGATGGCCAACGCGCTGAACGACGCGGAGGAGTATCCGGTGCGGGACTGGGACGCTCTCAAGATTCCCAAGAAACACGGCATCTACATGTTCAGCGAGGGTGGCCGTCGATTGTACATCGGGAGCGCAACGGGCTCTAGCGGCATCAGGGGGCGCTTGCACACGCAGGTCTACCCCACCCGGATCCATCCGAAGGAAGGCCCCTGGACCGTGGAGAATCCGCCCCCCAAGAGCGTGCGTGACGCCCGAAACCTGTTGTTCCATGTTCTCGTGGAAGACAACAACGGCCACGCCCCCAAACCCGCCCGCGAATCCCCTTGGTGGCCGAAGAAGGAGGACATCGGAACGCTCAACAAGGCCTTCGAGCGCATCCACAAAATGACGGTGCGGTGGGTGGCGGCCCCCCAAGACAACCCGGACCCCAAGAACACGGCAATCCGTGCGGAGCACTGCGCCATATGCCTACTTCAACCGAAGTACGTCGCGAAATGAGACGGGGGGCCGTGGCCGAGCCGGCCGGGCGGTTGCTCGTCGGGCTGTCGATGGTTTTGGTAGTCAGCGCCGGGGTCCTAATCGGCTGCTCCCCCCCGAAATCAGAAGCTCCCCCGGAATCCGAGCCCTCAGGGTTCGCGCTTACAGCGGAGGAACGGGCGGCGGGGTCGGCCCGGTTCGAGGTCCACGTCATATCGGAACCGCTGTCCTTCCCGCCCCGTGACCACCGCGTGATGGCGGAAGTGACGACTCCCGAGACGGAGCCTGCGCGTGTAGTCGAAGCGCTCATGCGTGCGGCTGTCTCTGTCCATCGAGAAAGCGGCTTTCCGTTTGCGGTGATGGTCCGGCTATGGGATGGATGGCCGAACGCGGATTCCTTCGCAAAACGTGTTGAGGTGTATGCCCTCGACGGGTGCGGGTGGTCGAACGATCCTCCGCGCCATGCGGTCCGGTGCTCGGGTCCGGTGTGGACGTTCGAGAGGGACGAACTCCCCGCGTGGATGCTCCGGGACTCCCCGGACGTGCTCACGAATCCGCTCGCGAACGGATGGTCACTCCGGGTCTGGTGGTAGGGGCGATCGGGTGGGCCGTCAGGGCGGCCGGAACCCTTCCGGTGTCGAGCGGAATACGACTCGAAGTTTTGTGGGAGTGGGCACCCGTGCCTAGAGGAGTTCGGCCCGGTTGGAGGTCGGCGGCCAAGAGGCCGGGGAGCTTGCCCGCGACAGCGGGGTTCCGGGCGGTGCCCGAAGGGGCGTTTTCGGCGGCGTTCGTCGGCTGACTCAGGACCTGTTACTGATCCTGAGCCAGCCGACGCGACGTTGAACGTCGCGGCTGGCGAGGGGAGGCTCCGCCCCCCTAGACCCCCCGTTTGTAGTGCCGCCTGAATCGCGGGCAGGATTGTCTTGGACAGCCCCGATTCAAGGCCTCCGGCGCAACCGAGCTGTCAGCCCATTGGCGAGCAATCGCGGGAAGGCCGATTCTCGATCGCTCAGGTCCCGGCGCTTTCACGGACCCGCGTCCGCCGGTCAAGAGCCCTCCACCAGCTCGTAGACGGCCACGCGTTGTTCATCGAATTCGCCGCGTTCAAGCAGGAGCACCCAGTCGACACCCGCGTCGAGGAGGGTCGAGCGAGCCGGGATGGTGACCCGACGAACCCAGAGGCCACCCGGGTCCAAGAGGTGGAGTTCCCGCTGCGGCGTCGCCCAGCGGAACACGGAGACCCATACACTGCCGTCCGGCAGCACTAGGAGGCCATCCCTTTCGTAAGCGGGGAGGCGCTCCGGCAGGTCGTCCCGAATCTCGGGCCAGCGCTGCCGCTCGAAGCGCCGACGCGCCGCGGGCGTGTCGTACCGAGCCAGACGGGCCTCCAAATACCGGGCCAAGTGCTCGCCGGTGACCTCGAGATCCGGCCCCGTCCACCGCGCGATACGCGTCACTCGGCCGGTCCAGTCGACGTGTTCGAGTTCGTAGTCGTCGGCCGACCCGTACCACACGCCGGTGCCCGTGGCCGCGAAGGCCAAGCTCCGCCCCCAAGTCATTGGGCCGGACCCGCCACCATATCTGAAGCGCTCCGTTCCGGGGATCCCCTCGGCCAGCGTGACCACGCCGTCGTCCCGTTCCCAACTCACCGCCATCTCCCAACGATAGGTCTCACCCACCGCCGCCCTCTGGAGCACATCCCACTCGCTGTCCGGCCACCCAACGAAGACCAGATCGCCGTCGGGCGAGCAGGTGGGGCTGCCGTACGGTTGCACTCCGGTCCCGGCAAGCGCCCGTGTGTCGATCACGTGGCCGTCCCGGTCCAGCCTCGTGACGCGGTCCAGATGCCAGTCGAACACCGTGATCGCTGTTCCCGGACAGCCCCGAAGCAACCGGACTCCTCCGTACTCGCCCGGTCCCTGACCTTGCCGTCCGCTTGTCCACACATGGCGGCCACGAGCGTCGAACATCCGGATCTCGTAGCTCTGCTCGTCCGCCACGACGATGCTGCCGTCCTCCAGCCGGACGCCGCCTTCTATGTTGCTGAACAGGTATTCGTCGGGGCCGTCGAGCAAACCCACACGCACCAGCGGCTCGTCGGCGAGCACCAAGTCCGCCTCGCGGGGGGAATCGCTCTCCACGATGGCCTGAGGGACGATTCGAGCGATTGCCGGTGCCGTTTCGCCTTCCCGGTTCTCTTCGCCTCGTCGCTCCTCGTCGCGTTCCCGGTCCTCGTACCAAGGTCCGGGCTGCCCGTAGCGGGCAACCAGCATGTCCTGGACCTCGTTCGGCGTCAAAACAAACCGCAGGAAACGTTCCCGAAGCCGAACCGTTCCCAAGGCGTTCAGTTGGTCGGCCAGACCTTGCGCCCGATCCTCGGGCATCAGCGACAGCGGGGCGTCCGGGTTGTCCTGTGAGGGTGCCGCAACGTCGGTGATGTCGCACGCTATGGCGACCAAGGCCACGAGCAGTACGAGCGTGCGGTGGGGCGCGGTCATGTGGGGCACTCCTGAACCGAATGAGGCGGAAGCCCAAGAAACATCACTTGGAAAGACATTCCCTACGGGCTCAGGGTTGCGCAAGGTGTGGCGCCATTCGGGCGTGCAATCGCGCTTCGCGGGTCTGCGCGTTCACCCCCGAACAGACCATCTCGCCGGCCCGAGAGGCGCGCTGGGTCGACTGCGGCCCGCGCACTCCCAAGCGACAGCGCGGGCGTTGTGGGGATCGAAGGGGCAAGCCCCTCGCCAGCCCGCCGTGTAATACGGAGGGTACGCTGGCTTGACCACCGAAGCGTGGGCCAAGCCAGCGGCAACGCCGTCTCGACGGCGGAGAAACCGGAGGGCCGCTTCGTAGCCCTCTGGACGCAAAGCAACGGCTCGCCGGCGACCCGTGGGGCTACTCCGTACCTGATCCGCCAGCGCCACGGCCCACCCGGCTGCTGAAGTGATTCGATGGCTTGAAGACCGGCGCAACACGCGGTGGAACCGCCACCGCCTCGCCCGTTCTGGGGTTGCGGGCCGTGCGTGCCTTGCGGTGCCGCACCTTGAAGGTGCCGAAGCCCCGGATCTCGATGTTGTCGCCGCTCGCCAGCGTGTCCTTCACGGCGTCGAGGAAGGCATCCACCACCAAGGCGCAATCCCGCTTGGTGACTCGCCCTCGGAGCGCATCGGCGGCCTGCTCAACGAGATCGGCTTTCGTCATTCTGTTCTCCTCGCCCGCGGTGTGGCCATGTCCTCCTCCCTGTTATGATAGCTTGAGGAGG
>JAPPGH010000035.1 GCA_026914155.1 Candidatus Palauibacter rhopaloidicola
TGCCACCAACTCGGTTCTGAATCCACGCTTGCCCAACCGGGGGCGTCCACATACGCAGCACACGCTGACGGCGGACCAGACACACAACCGCTGGAGCCGGACGATTCCGCCGATCCTGACCGTGGAGTCCGGCGCCGTCATCGAGGCGTATCTCGAGGAGGCGTCGGACGGGCAACTGACGCCGGAGTCCACGTTCGAGGATCTCGCCCGGCTGAGCTTCGATCCCATCCATCCCCTGACCGGGCCGGTGTACGTGGAGGGGGCCGAGCCCGGCGATCTCCTCGCCGTCACGCTGCACGAGATCGAACTCGGCGACTGGGGCTGGGTCGCGAACGTCCCCGGATTCGGATTCCTCGCCGACCGCTTTCCCGAACCGTATCTGAGGACCTTCGAGTTCGAACCGGGGGACACCAGCGTCGAATACGCGCCGGGGATCCGGATTCCGCTGCGGCCCTTCCCCGGCGTGATGGGCGTGGCGCCGGACACGGATTCGATGCTGGTCACCATCCCGCCTCGCCAGAACGGCGGCAACATGGACGACCGCGACCTGGTCGAGGGCACGACGGTGTACTTCCCGGTGCTGGTGGAAGGGGCGCTCTTCTCGATGGGCGACCCCCACATCGCGCAGGGGGACGGCGAGGTGGGCGGCACGGCGATCGAGGGGCCGCTGCGCGTCGTCTACGAAGTGGAGGTCGTCAAGGGCATCGGACCCATCCCGTCGCCCCACTACGAGACCGACGAGTTCTACGCCGTGACCGGCTTCGCGCGGACGATCGACGAGGCAGCGCGGAACGCCGTCGAGGCGATGATCGACTACCTGGTGCGTTCGCAGGACCTGTCCCGGCAGGAAGCCTACCAGTTGGCCTCGATGGCGGGGGACCTGAAGATCGCCGAGGTCGTGGACGTGCCGAACATGCTCGTCGCCATGCGCATCTCGAAGGACGTGATCGGCAACTGACGGCCGCCCGCCGACGGGCCGTGGAAGGTTCGCGCGCGGCCGGGACTCAGAGGCCGCGCGCGTCGATCGTGAGCAGGGCGCCGAGCAGCACGTTCGCCCCCGCCGTGATCTGATCCGGCTCCGTGAACTCGAGCGGCGAGTGGCTGATGCCGTTGCGGCTCGGCACGAAGATCATCCCCACCGGCCCCAGCAGGGCGACACTCTGCGCGTCGTGGCCCGCCCCGCTCGGCATGCGGAGCGCCGTGAGGCCGAGGTCGAGCGCCTCCGCTTCGATGATGTCCCGGAGGCGCGGATCGGTCGGCGCCGCGCGACTCTCGTAGAACTGCTCGATGGTGACCGTCGTGCCGTCCGCCGCGGCGATCTCCTCGGCGCGCCCCCGGATCGCCTGGAAGACGGCGTCGATGCCCGTCATCGCGAGGTCGCGGATCTCGAGGCTGAAGGTGACCCGCCCCGGGATGACGTTCGGCGCGCCGGGCTCGGCGGTCAGGCGGCCGACGGTGGCCACGTGCCGCCCGGGCAGTTCCCGCGCGGTCACGTGCACGGCATCGATGATGCGCGCCGCGGTCACCATGGCGTCCTGCCGCATGTCCATCGGCGTGGTGCCGGCGTGGTTCGCGAAACCGTCGACCGTGACGGACCAGCGGCGGATGCCCACGATCCCCTGCACGACGCCGATGTCAAGCTCGCCCCGGTCGAGCACGAACCCCTGCTCGATGTGCAGTTCGAGGTAGGCCGCGAGACTCCCGGCCTCCCGCCGGGCCGCGGCCAGGTCGGTGAGGTCGCCGCCCAGGCGCTCCGTGCCCTCGCCGATCGAGAACCCGCTCGCGGTGACGATGTCGACCTCCCAGGGAAGGGTTTCGCCCGCGATCGCGCGGCTCCCGGTCTTGCCGCCCTCCTCGTTGGCCCAGATCACGAGTTCCAGCGGGTGGCGGGTTTCCCGGCCTGCGTCCACCAGCGTGGCCACCGCTTCGAGCGCACCCATCGAGCCGACCTGTCCGTCGTAGCTGCCGCCCTCCGGGACCGAGTCGATGTGGGAACCGAGGACGATGGGGGCGAGCGAGGGGTCCGTGCCGCGCCGGCGTCCGATCAGGTTGGCGGCCCGGTCCACGTGCACTTCGAGGCCGAGGTCGGACAGGATGTCCGAGAGCCAGGCGCGGGCCGCCCGGTCCTCATCGCTGTAGGCGAGCCGCGTTGTGCCCTCCGCGGCGCTGCTGAAGTGCGCGAGTTCGCCGAGGCGGCGGTTGAGCCGGTCGCCGTCCACGAGCAGTCGCTGGCGGCGCAGCGCGCGGAGCGGCCAGGAGGTGGCCGCCGCCCCCGCGGCGCCGAGGGCGAGCGCCCCGAACCGCCGCCGGGAGATCCGCCCCATCAGTGGCTGAGGCCGTAGATGATGTAGTTGATGGCGAGTTCGTAGGCGTACGTCGACCGGTCGATCGGGTAGTACGGGTTCTCCGACCACTCCCACGCGTCGCCCAGATCCGTGTTGTGGTTGATGACGACCATCAGCTCGCCATCGTCGTCGAAGATCCCGCTGACCGTGGGAGGGCAGGGTCCCCAGCACTCCTCGTAGCGCCCGCGCATGGCGTTGTTGACGGCCGGCACCGTCTTGATCTCGTCGATGTCGTAGAACTGGTGGAAGATCGGATGATCCAGCGGAATCGGCTCGATCGGGCGGCCGGGCAGGATGCGGGACATGTGGTACTCGAAGTTGTACCACGCCTCCTCGCCCCAGAAGTCGTCTACCACGAGGAATCCACCCGCCTCCAAATACCCCCGGAGACCCTCGATTTCGGGCTCGGAGAGGTTCATGTAGCCGACTTCCAGCATGTAGAGGAAGGGGAAGCGGCGCAGTTCGGGGTCGTCGAGCGCGACCGGGTTCTCCCACTCGTGCAGGTCCAGCATCGCGAGCAGGCGATGGAGGATGAAGAGGAACTGTCGGTCGGCCTTCGGGAAGTCCGTGGCCCACGTGCCGCGTCCCCGTCCCCCACCCCACCAGCCGCGGGAGCCCGAGTAGATGGCGCGCGTGAAGTAGAAGTCCCGGCCCCATTCCGCCCGCGCCTGGGCCAGCCCCGGTTCGCGCTCGAGCAGCCAGTCGCGCGCGGCCTCGCGTTCGCGAAGGGCCGAAGCGCTCACATCCCCGGTGCTCACGTCCCGGGCGCTCGCCTCCGCGGCCACCGCGTCCGGCGGCGGATCGGATCGCCCCGTCATGCCCGTCACGGCGGCGGCGGCCAGCGTGGCGACCGTCACGGCGGCCAGCGCGGTGGCGAGGATCGGGGCGGAGCGCGGTCGGAGACGCATCATATGTTCATAAGGATTGCCGGAGGCCCGCTCGTCAACTACTTCCCGTTTTCCCCGGGCTTCCCCCAACGGTCCCGAGCCGCGGCAGGCGCCGACATGAACGAGTCCGACGGCCGAGCCAACGTGCAACTGGACGGCGTCACCCTCCGCTTCGGAGGCGTGACGGCGCTCGAGAACGTGTGCCTCGACATCCGCGGCGGCGAACTCCTCGCGCTCATCGGTCCGAACGGGGCGGGCAAGACGAGCGTGCTCAACTGCATTTCCGGCCTCTACCGTCCCACCGAGGGCACCATCGCGCTGCGGGACCCGGAGGGCGGGTCGCACGCGCTCCACCGCCTCCACCCGCACCGGATCGCCCGGCTCGGCGTCGCGCGCACCTTCCAGAGCATCGAACTCTTCAAGCACATGACCGCGCTCGACAACATCATGCTGGGCCGCCACGTCCACATGCGGGGCGGGGTCCTCTCGGGCGGGCTCTTCTGGGGTCTCCAGCGGCGCCGCGAAATCCGGCACCGGGTGCGGGTCGAGGAGGTGATCGACTTCCTCAACCTGGAGCCGGTCCGCCACGCCATCGTCGGCAACCTCCCCTACGGACAGCAGAAGCTCGTCGAACTCGGCCGCGCCCTGGCGCTCGACCCCGAGATCCTGCTCCTCGATGAACCGATGGCCGGCATGAACTCCGAGGAGAAGGAGTCGATGGCGCGCTTCATCCTCGACGTGCACGAGGAATGGGGTGCGACACCGGTCGTCATCGATCACGACATGGACGTGATCATGGACATCTCCGAGCGCGTGGTCGTGCTCGAGTTCGGGCAGGTCATCGCCGAAGGCCCACCCGCCGAGGTCCGCGCCGACCCGCGCGTGATCGAGGCGTACCTGGGCCACGGGGAAACGGCGGCCGGAGCCGCCTCGTGAGCGCCTCGTGAGCATCGGATTCGTGGACGGCAGCCTGCCGGGGCTCCTCCGGTTGCAGGCGGCGAACCATGGCGAGCGCGTGGCCATGCGCGAGAAGGAATTCGGGATCTGGCAGACCACCACGTGGGCCGAATACGGGCGGCGCGTGCGCCATTTCGCGATGGGGCTCCGCGAACTCGGTCTCGAGCGCGGCGACCGGATCGCGATCGTGGGGGACAACCGTCCCGAGTGGGTCATCGGCGAACTGGCGGCGCAGTCGCTCGGCGCGCTGCCCCTCGGCCTCTACCAGGACGCGGTGGCCACGGAACTCGAGTACCTGCTCGCGGCCTCGAGAGCGCGCGTCGTCATCGCGGAGGACCAGGAACAGGTCGACAAGGTGCTCGAGATACGGGAGGCGCTGCCCCGCCTCGACTACATCATCTACTACGATCCGCGCGGACTGGGCCGCTACGAGGCGCGCGGGCTGCTCGCGTTTCCGGACGTGGAGCGGCGGGGGGGCGAGCGCGACCAGGCGATGCCGCACGAGTACACTGCCGCCCTGGGGGCGGTCCGGGACGACGATCCCGCGCTCCTGTGCACCACCTCCGGGACGACGAGCCAACCCAAGCTCGCCGTGCTCTCGCACTCGAACCTGCTCAGCATGGCGGCACAGTTGCAGAACGTGGACCCGATGGAGGCGGAGGACGAGTTCGTCTCGTTCCTCCCCCTCGCCTGGATCGGGGAGCAGATGATGACCGTCTCCCGCCACGTCCTCGTCGGCTTTCCGGTGAACTTCCCCGAGGAGCCGGGCACCGTGCGGCAGGACCTGCGCGAGATCGGACCGCGCGTGATGTTCTCGCCGCCCCGCATCTGGGAGAACCTCGTCTCCGAGGTGCAGGTGATGGTGGAGGACACGACGCCGCTCAAGCGCCGCATTCAGGCGTGGGCCATGAAGGTCGGCGGCGAAGCGGCCGACGACGCGTTCGAGGGACGGACGCCCGACGGCCGCCGGCGCCTCCGGCGCCGGATCGCGGAGGCGGTCGCCATGCGCCCGATCAAGAACCAGCTCGGCCTGCGGCACCTGCGCGACGCCTACACGGGCGGGGCCGCGCTCGGGCCGGACGTGTTCCGCTTCTTCCACGCGCTGGGCGTGAACCTGAAGCAGATCTACGGGCAGACGGAGGTCGCCGGGATCTCTGTGCTGCACCGGGACGGGGACATCCGCTACCAGACGGTCGGGGAGCCGCTGCCCGGGATGGAGGTGAAGGTGGCGGGGGATGGGGAGATCCTGACCCGCGGCCCGGCCGTCTTCCAGGGGTATTTCGAGAACCCGAAGGCGACGCGGGAGACGCTCGTGGACGGCTGGCTGCACTCGGGCGACGCGGGATACTTCGACGATGAGGGGCACCTCGTCGTCGTCGACCGGCTGAAGGACGTGATGTCGCTCGCGGACGGGACGACGTTCTCGCCCCAGTTCATCGAGAACCTGCTCAAGTTCAGCCCCTACGTGAGCGAGGCGGTCGTGTTCGGCGGCGAGCACCCGTACGTGGCCGGGATCATCGCGATCGACTTCGAGAACGCGGGCCAGTGGGCGGAGCGGCGCCAGCTCGCCTACACGACGTTCACCGACCTGTCGCAGAAGCCCGAGGTCTACGACCTGGTGCGGGCGCACGTCGAGTCGGTGAACGGGGACGTGCCCGAGGCGGCCCGCGTGCGGCGTTTCCTCCTGCTGCACAAGGAACTGCACGCGGACGACGCCGAACTCACGCGGACCCGGAAGGTGCGGCGGCGCTTCGTGGCCGAGCGCTTCGAATCCCTGATCGCGGCGCTGTACGGGGATGAGGATTCCGTGGAGGTGGAGATGGAGATTGCCTACCAGGACGGCCGCACGGCCCTCGTGAAGCACGATCTGCGGATCGAGCGGCTCGACGGGCTTCAGGGAGCGGAGTGACCGTGGACCAGTTCCTGCAACTCACGGTGGCGGGCCTGGGCACGGGCATGATCTACGCGCTCGCCGCGGTGGGCTTCGTCATCATCTACAAGGCGAGCGACGTCATCAACTTCGCGCAGGGGGACCTCCTCCTGTTCGGGACCTATCTCATCTTCTTCTCCCTCGTCCAGATCGGGCTCCCGTGGACGGTCGGCGTCCTGCTGACGATGCTCGTGGCGGCGGGGATCGGCGTCGCGGTCGAGCGCACCGTGCTCCGGCCGCTGATCGGCGAGCCCATCATCTCGATGATCATGGTCACGATCGGCCTCTCGAGCGTCCTGCGCGCGGTCGTGCACGCGATCTGGGGACCGCAGCCGCGCACCTTCCCGTCGTTTCTGCCCGAGGGCGAAGTGATGCTGGGATCGGCCGTCGTGAGCGCGGACCGCCTGGTGGCGATCCCCCTCGCGCTCGCACTGCTCGCCGGACTCGCCCTCTTCTTCCGGCGCACGCGGAGCGGAATCGCCATGCGGGCCATCGCGGACGACCAGCAGGCCGCCCTCAGCATGGGGATCAGCATCCCGCGGGTGTTCGCGACCGCGTGGGCGCTGGCTGCGGCGACGGCCGCCATCGGCGGGATCATGCTCGGCAACATCGTGGGCGTGACCCCGAACGTCGCGCAGATCGGCCTGCGCGTCTTCCCGGTCGTGATCCTTGGCGGGCTCGACTCGATCCGCGGGGCCGTCGTCGGGGGCGCGATCATCGGGCTACTGGAGTTCTACGCGGGCGGCTACATCGGCCACGGGCTCAACCTCATCGTCCCGTACATCGTGCTGATCATCGTCCTCATGGTCCGTCCGTACGGACTCTTCGGCAAAGAAATCATCGAGCGCGTGTAGGCGCGCAGACAGGCGAAGGGGAGAATCGCGTGGAGAGCGGCGTCTTTCACACGGACTATCGAACGGACATGGGGCTCCGGCGCGTGCCGGCGGAGCGCATCCGGCTCGGCCTGTTCGCGGCGGCGCTCCTCGTCTTCCCGTTCCTCGCGTCGCCCTACTGGCTCAACCTCGCGAACCAGATCGCGATCGCCACGATCGGCGCGCTGGGGCTCAACATCCTCGTCGGCTACACCGGGCAGGTCTCGCTGGGGCAGGGCGCCTTCATGGCCGTCGGGGCGTATACCTCCGCGCTCCTCACCCTGAGGCTGGGCCTGCCGTGGGGCGTGAGCATCGTGGCCGCCTGCTTCGCGACCGCGGCGGTGGGCGTCTTCTTCGGCCTCCCCTCGCTGCGGCTCAAGGGGCTCTACCTGGCGATCTCCACGCTGGCCGCCCAGGAGATCGTCGAATGGGTCGTCACGCACTGGCCCGCGCTCACCGGAGGGGTCGAAGCGGTCGTCGTCCCGGCCCCGCGGCTGTTCGGCCAGCGCCTGAACACGGACTTCGGCTTCTACTGGCTGGGCATCGCCCTGGCGGGCGCCACGGCGCTCTTCACCGCGAACCTCTTCCGCTCGCGCATCGGCCGCTCGTTCGTGGCCGTCCGCGACCAGGACATCGCCGCGAGCGTCATCGGCGTGAACGTGTTCGGGACCAAGCTCCTCGCCTTCGCGACCTCGTCGTTCTTCGTGGGGCTCGCCGGCGCCCTCACCGCGTACTACCGCAACATCATCTCGTGGGAGCGCTTCACGCTCGAGACCAGCGTCCTCTACCTCGCCATGATCATCGTCGGAGGACTGGGGACGATCCGCGGCTCGCTGTTCGGGGCGGCGCTCATCACCCTCCTCCCCGCCATGATCGCGACGGCGGGACGGGAACTGCAGCAGTCGGCGCCTGCGGTCGCGGCCCTCCTGCCCAGCGTGCAGCAGGCGGCGTTCGGGCTCGTCATCATCCTCTTTCTCGTGTTCGAGCCCGAGGGCCTGTCCAAACTGTGGCGCAACGTGAAGGACTACTTCTACGTCTGGCCCTTCGCCTACCGCCGCGGCGAGGGCCGCTGAGGCCTTTCGCCGCTCCAGGCTTCGCAGCGGGGAATGCCGGAGTGTAAGCGTTATAGCCGCTTACGCGACGACTTGCCATGAAAAGTTTCACGTCACATCTTGGAAGCGCCAACGACTATTGCTCCAAGGTTTGACGAGGAGACGG
Organism: Candidatus Palauibacter rhopaloidicola; assembly: GCA_026914155.1. Lineage (GTDB taxonomy): Bacteria > Gemmatimonadota > Gemmatimonadetes > Palauibacterales > Palauibacteraceae > Palauibacter > Palauibacter rhopaloidicola. Next base: position 8,210 of record JAPPGH010000035.1, read on the forward strand.
ACGAATGTCAGGATGGCTCGGCGAATGGTGGCCCCTCTTGATTTCAGGCCTGATCCTGGTTCTGGTCATCGGGTTAGGTCAGTTGGTCCTTCGATTGACCGCACCCCCGGAATCCGGCAAGAGGACTGGTTTTGAAACAGTATTCCGGAGAGAGATGGTTCAGCCCATCGTCACGCACATAATGGCGTGGACCTTCGCATTGATGGCCGGGGTTTTGATCATCTCCTTTCTCTTTATGGCTCAATATGACCAGGCGAAGGACGTCTTTTCTTATGTCGTTGCGGTTATCGGCCCAATAATCGGGTTCTGGTTCGGGTCCCGTAGTCGGCGCGAAGCAGGTGCCACCGACGAGACGAAGACAGGAACGTCGCGCCGGCCCTAAGACCGGTTCGCCCTCAGCGCATGAGCGCGCAGCTTGTTTCGGTATCTGGCAATGTCATGGTACTTGTCGATGCGGTCTCCCGTTCCCGATGTTCGCAGCCTGATGAACCGGGCCAGGCGATCGAGCGTAGACAACGCGAACTCCAGTCGAAGCGCCGGGTAGCTCCCGTCCGGCCCGGGTTTCGCCACCGTCAGATATCGCATGTATCCGTAGTGCCGGAACCGCTGATTGCGAATGAGCTTGTCGGTGACCCACGCTGCCCATCCCCAGAACGGCAGGAAGACTCCCAGAACGCGGAATACGGCCTTGACGATCTCGAGTCCGAAGCCGGCCGGTGGCACCAACGAGACCGGATCCGGATCGTTTACGATCCGGTAGATCGGCGTCTTGAACCGGTCGATCAGGCCCTGGTCCCCCACGCGGGGCGCGCCGAACGTGTAGCAGGCAGCCAGGCGTTGCGAACTCTGATACCAGGTCGCGACGACGGCGAGCGCTCCGCCCAGGGAGTGGCCCGTGATATAGAGTGGCAGGTCCTCGAGCCCCTTGAGGCGCTCGCCGATCTGGCCGTGCACGGAGCGGTATGCGTTGTGAAACCCCTTGTGCATGTTGCCGATGGGCGCGCCAGTCCTCGGGTTCTCGATCGACCGCGGCGCGATATCCAGATTCGTCATCCAGTCTCGGATCCGGGTGGTGCCGCGAAAGCAGATCACTGCCATACCGGTGCCTTCGTCGTCGCGCCGCACCGCGACGAACCCCTGCGTGTCCGTCCCGGGATCGTACAGGACCGAACCGACCAATTGGAATCCGCCGCAGGCAAGCGCCGCCCGAAGCTTCTGATTCCTGCGCTCCGCTTCCGGCGCGCCATCGAATCCGCGGAGCGTCTTCCGAAACTTTACTAACCGATCGGCGATCCTTTCGCGGTCCGTCAGCGTCGCAAGTTCCTCCGCGAGATCCAGAATGTGCTGCTCGGACTCCTCGTCGAACGGCGTGTAGGCGAGTTCGGCCAGGATCGCCATTGTCCACGCGGTGCGACGGCTGTAGGCAGCTCGCTTGACGGGCACGCGCATAACGGCAAGATCACCGAAATCACGGTCGATGCTGGTCATAGCCTCAAGTCTCCTGTCTTCTCCGTCCGGCGATGTTCAAGCCCCGTCGTTCAGCGCTCGACCAGGAGTCGGGATAGTCCCTATCGGGCGGAACAAGATATACGGGCGAATGTGGACGAGTCGATGGCCCTCTCAATCTCAGTGCGGGTTCACGGTCTCGAAGCATGCGCGGGGGGAATGCCTCGGCTGAACAGCACTTCCAGCCCCTGCCCGACGGACTGTGCCACGGCGTCCGCCGTCCGGGTCGCGGCCGGGAGGTCGGACAGGAATGCGCGCACCTGCCCCGTCCGGGGGTCGCGCAGGATGGCCATGGGGCGGTCCGTCGCTCCGTCCAGCGTAGCCGAGCCTCCGGGGCCGGACAGCGTGATGCTCGCCAGGGCGGCGGCCCAGCCAGCCCCCACGGGCAGGGCGAAGACGAAACTTCCCGCTCCCTCGCCGTCGGCCACCTCGGGCATGGCGAAGCTGCGCGAGAACAACTCACGCCCGTCCGCAGCCCAGCCCGTAAGCTGGTGGTCGCCAGCGGCGTGCGGCGCCACGGGTGGCGCGTCGACCACGAAGGCGGGTTCCAGGAACGGTGTCCCTGCGGAATCGACGCCGCCCCACAACAGCAGCGACCTTGCCGGTCCCGCCACGGTGGCGGCCGCGCCACCTTCGTCGAAACTCCGGAAGCGCAGCGCCTTGGTGAAATGAAAGCTGCCCGTCCAGTCGGGAGGACCGCAGTAGGACATGAAGTCCGGCGAGGTCGGCGGGACCAATCGACCGGTGACGAAGTCGTACCCCCAGTCGCCGATCGAACCATCGCGCTGCGGAAACGCCGGGTCGGGCCTCCCGGCGCCGCCGCACGGCGCGTGGGCGAGACTCATGTTGTGCCCGAGTTCGTGGGCCACGACATCCGTCCGCCAGATCGCGAAAGAAGATCTGCCCGGCTCCCGCGCGGCGCCGATGAAGCTGCTTCCCAACTCGCCCGTCATCATGCCCATGTAGTGACCGGTGGCACCCTCGAGGACCCGAATCATCTCCGTCACATCGACCAAGTCGAAGGCGCGGTTTCTGTCGGTCGTCACAGGTTCATGCACCGAGACCTGGAGGTCGCCGACCGGTAGCAGCGTACGAGTATTGAGGAAGATGTCGTGGTCCGCACTCAGGTTGGCCGTGAGGTCCACGATCGACCGATCCGGGGCCGCCGACCACAGGAATGGTATCACCGTGAGATCGAGGATGGGCGGGGTTCGCACGTCGACCGCCGTCCGGCCCGTCTCGGGAATCCTCCGTTGCACGCCGAGGCCGGGATCCCGCGTTCCGTCCGGGTCTATTTCGACGACCATCTCGAGCCCGGGCACGACCACCGACGCGGGGATCTCGACGTTCGCGGATGCGAGCAGGGAGCCTTCATCGATGTTCCTCGGGATGGCGGCCGACTGCTGCGGAATGTCCGCCACGTACGTTTCCGAGCCGTCCTGAAAGAAACGCGCCCGCACCGGCGGGATGCGCTCCCCGGCGGCGGCCGGCGCGGTTACGAACACCCTGAGCAGCGCGGCTTCACCGGCCACCAGCGGGACGGGGAAACCGAGCGACTGCACGGCCTGTGTCAGATACGCGACCGACCCCTCCACTTCGGCGCACGTGGCCACCCAGCGATTCCCGATGTCGTTGAGCCAGCTCTGGAAGCCCGCTTCGGCCGGTGCGCAGAGATCCGTTCCGGCGGCCTGGAAGTCGTCCAGCCTTCGAAGGGCCGTCAAGTCGACCGGCAGGGGTCCGGACAGCCCGGGGTTGTGCGCCACGTTGAGCCGCTCCAACTCGACCATGCCGCTGAATTCCGCCGGTATCGAACCCGTCAGGTCGTTGAGGGCGACCGAAAATTCGCCAAGGCGCGAGAGGTCCCCGAGTTCGGAGGGGAGAGGACCCGCAAGATTGTTGGCGCGGAGGTACAGCCGGCTCAGGTTCCGAACGTTGCCGAGTTCGGCGGGGATCGGACCCGATAGCGCGTTGCCGTCGAGATACAGATACAACAGACGCGAGAGATTGCCGAGCTCGGCCGGGATCGGGCCTGACAGACGGCTGCGCGCAAGATACAGCGACTCCAGGCGGGAAAGACGCCCCAGCGCGTCCGGGATCCGGCCCGACAGACGGTTGTCACCGAGATACAGCGTCCGCAGGCTGGAAAGGCCCTGCAACGCGTCCGGGATCGGACCGGATAACGAATTGGAAGTCAGATCCAGGTCGCGGAGGTTCGAGAGGTTCCCCAATTCCGCAGGGATCGGACCTGTCAGAGCGTTAACCGCCAGATCCAGCCGCTCCAGATCGGATAGGCTCCCGAGTTCGACCGGGACGCGGCCCGTCAGTCGGTTGCCGCGAAGGGCCAACCTCCGCAAGCCGCCAAGACGTCCAAGCGTCGAGGGCAGCCGGCCCGCAAGATCGTTGTCGGCCAACTCGAGCACTTTCAGGCCGGCAAGACTTCCGAGCTCGGCCGGGATTGTGCCGGCAAGCCCATTCTCACTCAGCCGCAGCGCGGACACCTGTCCGTCGACTGTCTCAACGCCGTACCAGTCCGAGAGAGGAGCCCGGGTCAGCCAGTTGTCGTCGTTCCTCCAGCTCCGTCCACCGGCGGCATCGTGCAGCCGGGCGAGAATGTCGCGCTCCGACAGGGCGCACTCCGTCGCGGCGTCGTGCGTTGCGATGCCGCTCAGCCATTCGCGGAACGCCGAATCCGCCGGAACGCACAATCCCGTATCCGCGTAACGGAACTCGTCGAGGGGGACGGCCGTCAACGACAGAGGCAATGACCCGGAGAGCGCGTTCCCGTCCAGTCTCAGCCGGGTCATCGCCGTCAAGTCGCCCAACTGTCCCGGAAGGCGGCCGGTCAGCCCGTTGCGGCGAAGGTCGAGCGCCGCCACCCGGCCGATGGAGTCGGCGGTCACGCCGTACCATTCACCGACCGTTTCTCCCTCGAGCCAGCCGCCGGAGTTCGTCCATCCCGCGCCGCCGGCTGCTTCATGGAGGGCCTCCAGCGCGGCAACGTCCGCCGCGCTGCAGAGCGGGCCCCCCGTACGGTCGATGGATCGCCACCAGGTCACGAAGTCCTTGGCGCCGGGTACGCAAAGACCGTCGTTCCCCTCGATCCTGAAGGTCCTCAACGCATCGAGCTTGAGGAACGATCTCGGTACGGAGCCCGTCAGGCTGTTCTCGTCGAGCGACAGGATCGTCAGGTTCGCGAGGTTGCCGAGTTCGGGCGGAACCAGATTGCGTTGATCGAAAACAGCCGTAACGTTCTGTCTTACAACGATTTATACAATCACGATCTCTAATGGTGTATCACTTTGAATATACAAATCTGAGCAGGGATCCGTTCCACCTTACGGGAGGTTATTGGACGGAATCGCGAGCGGTCAGCAACCGACCGGGTAGGCCATGAAGATGCCTTTGGTCACGGGCGCATCACAGGAGTTCGACCGTCCCGCCCGCCCGACCGGATGACCAAAGGCGGCGAGGCGGCCCGGAGCAAACGGCCCCAAGGGGCAGACTGTTGCACCCCTCGGCCGGGTTGAGCCTGCTGGTTTTCTACCGCCGCAGACCATCAACGGGCCGAGAGGACCACCGCATGCCTCGTCCCGAGCGGATCGACCTCGTAACCGTAGAATCGGCCGTCTCGCGCATCGGTGAGGGTAAACCCGACCGGAACCTCCAGCCGATATTTGAACGACCCATCATACGAGTAGGCATCCCAGTACCGGGCGGAGCTGTCGAGCACGTCCCAGCCCAACTGGACGGGTAACTCCCTGATGTCGTCCGCGGTAAGCGGGCGAGCCACCCAAAGGGTCTCCGATGAAGGGTCGAATCTCGCATCCAGAAAAAATGGGTATCGGTCGCTGAAGGGTGATGAGCCGCTCCCCGACGCCGCATTCGCCAACTGCCTTGCCACGTCTTGCGGAACGTCCGTCGTTAGACGCCCCAACCTCCGCTCCACACCTTGCCTCCGCTCCGCGAGACTCGGTTCGCGTACGGCTTCCAAGAAAGCGAGATCGTCTTCCGACAATTCCACGGCGGCGTCTTCCCCGAACGCGTACCGCACGAGGATGTTCCCCGCCAAATCCCGCACTCGGATGTCGCCCGCGTGACGGTCGAGTATGGCTACAGTGCCCTGCCCGGTGCCTTCCACGACGATCATTCGGGATGCCCAACCTCGCCGGTCCTCGTCCACGGGCCACGAGAAGACCGGCTCCATCGCCTCACCGGTCCACAGATGGATACTTATGGTGCGCGGCTCGGAGCCGAAGCCCCAACTCGTCACTGCGGCACCCAGCACTTCATCGCCCGGTGACAGCAAGTCCCTGGGGTAGCCTTGAGCGATATCCAGCGGACTCGAATCCAGCCAAGTACGACTAGGGATGTCGATAACATTCAGGCGGCTATTAGTAACATCCGGCACCCAGAGCCTGTCGGCCACGGACACCGCATGGAGGATGCGGGCGGAAAACTCTCCCGGCCCCTCCCCGGCCGACCCGACCCGACCCAGCCACTCACCACCGTCATTGTAGAACGCAACGCTGCTGGATAGGTGATCCACGACGGCGAAGCCGCCGGGCGTGGCGGCCACCCACGTCGCGTCTATGAACCCGCGTTGGTCCTGTACATCCTCATCCGAAGCAGCCGGAACGCGCGCCACGAGCGTAGCTCTTCGGATGTGACCATCGACCGGGTGGACTGTGGCCAACATCGTCGGAGTAGTGGCGTCCGGCAGCCCCTGCTGCCCTCCGTGGACATCCGTCGGAGACGACATCGACGCCAGCATCAACGGCAGGAGAATAACGCGAGACCGTCCCGCCCGCGTCCCCGGGTTGCTCACTCGACGCCACACATCATGTCTGTGACTTGCATGCAGCCATCGAAAACGTCGTCGCAGAACGACGCGCCTTCATTGTCCTCCATGCATTGATTGTACTGCCAGAGGCAATCCGACCCCATTCGGATGTAGCACAGCCAATCGGGGTCCGACTCCTGCGCGCACAGGGACTCCGCACCGACTACCCCCGCCGTGTAGGCGTTCGGGACTGGCGAGAAGAGGACGGTTGCTGCGAGGCAGGCAGAGACGAGCGCGGCGAGCGGGTTCTTGAGGAGTTTCATGATGGGACTCCGGTGGAGGGATGATGAACGGACGACCAAAGCTCATGTCGCGGCCCGCGATAGGTCAAGACCCCAGGCGTCGCCGCGCTCCTCCGCCGACCTCTCGCGCTACTGGACGCCCCACCGTTGCCAATTCTCCTTGGCGCTCGGGGCGCTGAGACGAAATACGAACGCAACTCATCCTGCGCTGCCGCAGAAAAGCCCCGGACCGCATGGCCCGGGGCTTCGCCGCGCAAGGGTCGGTACACAGGCTGGCGGTTTGCTCGATTGATTCGAACACCTCGCGCTGCTGCGCCACGCCTCCCGCATCGAACACGCGGCGGGGCGTGGCCTTCGCTGCGCCCCTTCACCGCATCCGCGAACAGAGCCTTATGTGAAGCATCCGGTCGGGTCCACCCTCCCTACCCACCAAGTGCCCACCGGCATCGCACCAGAGTACCTTGCGGACGGGAGGACACCATTCGGATTCGGGTGGCAGCGGTTCTCCGGGCCTCGCATCGTGCGGTTGGAAACACGGCGGGGGTTGTTCGCTGGCCGCGAACAGGTCGCCGATGTATTCGAGGCCGTCCAGCCGGGCGATGTTGAGCAGATAGCCTCGCGCGCGTTCATAATCATGTGTCCGCAGCGTCTCGAACACGCGGATGAACGCAGCCCTACTGCCCGCATACGGCACGCCCGGATCATCGTACTCGGCAGCGGCGGCCACCACCAGCGCGAGCCGCGCGGCCTCCTGCTGTGCCTCGTCACCGTTGATGATGAGGTCCACCAACCGACCCTCCAGCGAACCCAGCTCCTCGGGCGAGAAGGAGTCGTACACCTGCCGCAGCACGGCCGTGGTGGGCGCGATCCGGACAACCGGATCGGCCAGGGTGTCCATCAACGCCCGTAAAGCCGCATCGGGCGTGGGTACCTGCCACTCGCCTGCCATCAGCACCATGCCGGGCTTGGGGGCTGACTGTCGTTCCCGGTCGGCCTCTTGGGCTCCGACCCCGGCCGGGATCAGAACGGCGACCGACAGAAAAAGCATGATCCTCTTCATGTTCTTCCTCCTTCCGGTGGGCATAGGTGATGGATCAAGGACAGCTGTGCTGCTGGCCAGGATGGCCCCTGATGCCCGGATACCCGTTATGCCAGCTACCGGCGCTGTTGAAATGGAAGGCCGATCCCCCGGAGTAGGCGCTCGCGCGGAAACCCGAGGTCTGCAACGGCCCGTTATGAAATGTATCCCATAACGCCTGCGCGGCGCTGGTAACGGCACCTCGTGAACCACCCGTGACGGCCTCGATCCGGCGCGCCGCTGCCGTGCCCTTGGGGCTTCTCGTTAGGCAGTCGTTGATCCCGTCCTCATGTTCCCGCTCATGGGAGATGATGTCCCTTCTGAACGAATTCATGGCCGGCAACGTCTGACACGCATCGTTCACCCTGTAGTAGTTCGCGGCGGCTGTGAGAGAATTCGAGCGCGGTGGGCAGGTGCCCTGCGCTCCGGGATACCTCGGCCCGTATGTGGAGTAGTCGACGTTGATCCAGATCTCGGTGTTGGGCGAGGGTGCCCGGTCCATGTAGTACCGGTCCTCCCACGGCCCTCCGCCTTCGGTCGCCGAGGATACCCGGCTTGGCGTTGACGGTAGGTCGTATTGCCCGAGCGCCGAGAGTGACGGGTTGTAGATCCAACCTGCCCGGACGGCCTGAAACCTCCAGTTGGACCGCGCCCGGACCGTGATGTCCTCGGAGGCGCTGTAGCCGTTCACCGACACGGTAACTGTGACGTCCTCCACCGCCGACCCGCGCCACTCGTCCATTCCGGTCCCCGACGCGCTTGCGCCCAGGGAGGACGACCATGAGAAGCTGAAGTGTTCCGTGTCGATCTCGCCTTCGTCGGTGGAGGCGTCCACTCTGCAACCGCCGTAGCTGCCGCGCGTGACGGACGCGTCGCACGAGAGAGAAAAGGTGACCTGCTCCTGATTGTTGTTGTTGTTCCCACCGCCGCCGTTCTCGTCATCCCAGCAAAAGAGGATCTCCACCCTGAGGATCTCGCCGGTATCCGTGTAGTACCAGAT
>JAPPGH010000057.1 GCA_026914155.1 Candidatus Palauibacter rhopaloidicola
ATGCGGGGCTCCGGAACTGGCACCGTCAGGAGGGGATCGACCCCTGGACGGCGACCAGCCTCTGGATGGGCGACCCCCTGGACCTCGACTGGGCGCTCTGGGTCCTCTGGGCGCAGTACGATACCAGGCCGCTGGCAGCGTGACGGAGCTTGCGGGGCCGCGGTTCCCGGCTCCTTGACGCGGTGACGCGATGGTGTCATGGTGCGACACCATGAGAACGACATTAAACCTCGACGCCGACGTCCACCGCGCCGTGAAGAGCCTCGCGCGGGAGCGCGGAGAGAGTCTCGGAGCCGTCGCTTCGGCGTTGATCCGGCGCGCATTGCGACCACGTCGCACGGCGACTTCGAATGGCCCGGTGTCCCGGATCAGCGGCTTTCCTGTGGTCGACGTGCCCGAAGACGCCCCTCCGATCACGCCCGAGATGGTGGCGGAGGCGTTGGAGGATATCTGATACGCCTCCTGGACGTGAACGTTCTCGTCGCGCTCGCGTGGCCCAACCACATCCACCACAGCCGGGCCGACGCCTGGTTTCGATCGATACGACAAACGGGCTGGGCCACCTGTCCGGTCACGGAATCGGGCTTCGTCCGGATATCGAGCAACGCCAGGGCGCTTGAGGGCGCCCTGATGCTTCAGGAGGCACGCGTCCTGCTTCGCCGAGTGCGGGACCTGCCTGGTCACGTGTTCTGGCGCGATGACGTCTCGCCTGCAGCGTCGCGCGAATCGGCCTCCACGGAATCAGCCTTCGAGAAAGTGGTTGGCTACCGCCAGTTCACCGACGCGCACCTCTTGACGCTCGCCATGCATCGAGGCGGGTGCCTTGCGACGTTCGACAGGGGCGTCGCGCAACTGACCCCGCCGGGCGCCTCGGACGCGGTCGACGTGATTCCTTAGCCGTCAGAGCTGCTTCACTTCCTCCGTGATGCGGGCGAGGGCGTCGGAGGCGTCTCCGAAGAACATGCGGTTGTTCCGCAGGTAGAAGAGCGGGTTGTCGATGCCCGCGTAGCCCACCGAGAGCGAGCGCTTGATGACGATGCACGTCTTCGCGCGGTCCGTCTCGATGATCGGCATGCCCCCGATCGGGCTCGAGGGGTCGTCGCGCGCGAGCGGGTTCACGACGTCGTTCGCGCCCACGACCACGGCGACGTCGATGTTCTCCATGTCCGGGTTCACGTCCTCGGGTTCGCAGAGCTGCTCGTAGGGCACGTTCGCCTCGGCGAGGAGGACGTTCATGTGGCCGGGCATCCGCCCCGCCACCGGGTGTACGCAGTAGCGCACCGAGACGCCGCGCTCGGTCAGCAGGTCGGCGAGTTCGCGCACCCGGTGCTGCGCCTGCGCCACCGCGAGCCCGTAGCCGGGGACGAAGATGACCTGCGAGGCGTAGCCCAGGACCATGGCGGAGTCCTCGGCCTCGATCGGCGTCGCCACCCGGTCGCCGTCCGCCGCGCGCCCCGCCGTCGCCGCGCCGGTCCCGAAGGCGCTGAACAGGACGTTCGCCAGCGAGCGGTTCATCGCGCGGCACATGATGCCGGTGAGGATGAGCCCCGAGGCGCCCACGAGCGCGCCCGAGATGATGAGCGCGTTGTTCTCGAGCACGAATCCGGCCGACGCCGCCGCGAGCCCCGAATAGGAGTTGAGCAGCGCCACAACGACGGGCATGTCCGCGCCCCCGATCGGAATCACGAACAGGACGCCGAGGATGAGCGCGGCCGCGATGAGACACCCGTAGAAGACGAGGCTCGACTCGAAGCCGACCAGGTAGACCGCCAGGACCACGGCGAAGCCCAGCAAGAGGCCGGCGGAGAACTTCACGAGCGGGTTCGAGATCGCGTTGCCGGTCACGAACCCCTGCAGCTTCCCGAACGCGATCATGCTGCCCGAGAAGGTGACGGCGCCGATCAGCGTCCCGGCCATGATCGACACCCCGGAGTCGATGGCGAGCGTCTCCGCGCCCGCGCCGCCCGCGACCCGCAGATATTCCCCGACCGCGACGAGGCCGGACGCGGCCCCGCCGAAGCCGTTGAAGACGGCGACCATCTCCGGCATGGCGGTCATCTTCACGGTCCGGGCCATGACGGCGCCGATCAGCCCTCCGATGGCGACGCCGGCGATGATCCAGGTGTACTCCAGACCGCTCTCGAGCAGCGTCGCGATCACCGCGAGCAGCATCCCGACCGCGGCGAGCCGGTTGCCGCCCGCCGCCGTTTCCGGATGGCTGAGCCGCTTGATCCCGAGGATGAAGAGAACGGCGGACGCCAGGTAGGCGAGTGGGATGATCGTGGAGAATCCGGACATTTCCATCGCTCAGCTCGCGTCCTTGCTCTTGAACATCTGGAGCATGCGGTCGGTGACGAGAAAGCCGCCGACGACGTTGATCGTGGCGAGGATCAGCGCCGCCAGCCCGATCCACCGCATGAGATGCGCGTCTCCGGCGCGTCCGATCACGAGCAGCGCGCCCACGATCGAGATCCCGGAGATCGCGTTGGACCCCGACATGAGGGGCGTGTGCAGCGTGGGCGGCACCTTCGTGATGAGTTCGAAGCCCACGAACATCGCGAGCACGAACACATACAGTCCGATCAGGAGCGTTCCTTCCATCAGGCAGGCCTCGTGTGAGATGTCATCGTGTGGGGTGTCCCGTGTGGGGTATCACCGCGTGGGGCGTCACGCGCCGAACCGGACCTCGCCCGCGTGCGTCACACAGCAGGGCCCGATCACGTCGTCCTCCAGGTCCACCGCCACGCCCTCCTCCCCGATCATCGGCTTCACGAGCGCGGAGAGGTTGCGTCCGATCAACTGGCTGGCGTGGTAGGGAAGCGAGCCGGGCACGTTGAGCGGGGCGTGAATCGTCACGCCGCGCTCCACGACCGTCTCGCCCGGCGTGGACAGGGCACAGTTGCCCCCCGCCTCGCCGGCCAGATCGACGATCACCGAGCCCTCCTTCATCCGGTCCACCGTCTGCTCGGTGATCAATACCGGGGCGGGTCGGCCGGGTACGAGCGCCGTCGTGATGACGACGTCCGCCCGCGCCACGTGCTGCTCCAGCAACTCCCGCTGCCGAGCCTGCTCCGCCTCTTCGAGTTCCTTCGCGTAACCGCCCTCCGTCTCCGCGTCCTCCGCCGCGCCCTCGGCACCCTCCTGGAGGTCCACGAACTTCGCGCCGAGACTCTCGACCTCCTCGCGCACGGCGGCGCGGATGTCGTAGCCCCAGGTGTCCGCCCCGAGCCGGCGGGCCGTCGCGAGCGCCTGCAAGCCCGCGACCCCCGCCCCCAGCACGAGCACGCGCGCCGGGGAGAGCGTCCCCGCCGCCGTCATGAGGAGGGGGAAGATCCGTCCCAGCGAGTTCGCGCCGAGCAAGACGGCCTTGTAGCCCGCCAGGTTGCTCTGCGAGGAGAGGGCGTCCATCGACTGCGCGCGCGTGATCCGCGGCACGAGTTCCAGCGCCAGCGCCGTGACCCCCCCCCCGGCGAGGCGCTCGATGAGCGCCGCGTTCTCATGCGGGCGCAGCAGACAGGCGAGCACCGCGCCCTCGGGCAGGAGGTCCGCCTCGGCGTCGTTCGGAGGCCCGACCTTGAACACGATGTCCGCCCCGCCCAGGAGCCGGCCGGCGTCGGGGACGATCTCCACGCCCACTTCCTCGAAGGCCGCGTCGGGGAAGCCGGCCGCCTGTCCCGCACCCGCCTCGACGGCGATCGAAACGTCATCCGAGAGCAGGCGCCTGGCCCCGTCCGGCGTGAGGGCGACCCGCGACTCCCCCGCGGCGGTCTCGCGCGGGACACAGATTCGAACGCTCAAGAGCGACTCCCATCATCCACGGTGTTGATCCACGGTGTTGATCCACGGTGTTGATCCACGGTCCTGCTGCGCATGCGGCGGCGCCGCGAATCTTGACCGCCTGACCGCCGCGCGCAACGCACCGCACGGTGCGAGAACGCTCTCGATTGCGCGGCGGGGCCGGTGAGTGCCTATTCCCGGAAAGTCCCAGCCGCAGGAGGAACGCATGTTTCGCCGTTCGTTCACCGCCTTCGCCATCACGGCCGCCGCGCTGTCGGTTGCCGCGCTGTCGGTCGTTGCCGCGGATCTGGCCGCCCAGGACGCGGTCGCGCTCGCCGTTGCGCCCATCCCCACCGAGACCGAGCAGGCGACTGCGAAGGTCATCCAGAAGCAGGGGGACGAGTGGGTGACGCTGCGCGAGGGCGCCGGGCCGTTCATCTGCGTCGCGGACGACCCGGCCGCCGACGGCTTCCACTCCGCCTGCTACCACACGTCGCTCGAGCCGTACATGGCGCGCGGCCGCGAACTCACCTCGCAGGGAACCGTCGGCCGGCCCAACGTCGAGCAGCGGATGGCCGAGATCGAGGCGGGCACGCTGGAGATGCCGAGTTACGCCTTCCTGCACGCGATCTACGCGGCCGAGGGCTGGTCCGGAGACATGGACGCGGTGCAGCGGCACCAGGCGGTCATCTACACGCCCTTCGCGACGGCCGAGGACCTGGGCCTCCCCACGAGGGCGACGAGGGGCGCGTGGCTGATGGGGGCGGGTACGGCGAACGCCCACGTCATGATCACGCCCTAGTGTCACTGCCCGTGTCACTACACCAGGCGATCCCGGAGCGTCGGACGAACCGTGGCTGAACTCACGCGACACCAGTTGAGCGCGCTACTCCTCAGCGCTCTCCGCGACAGGGGACTGGGCGCGCGAGACCTCTTCGAGGGCCGCCAGGAACCGCTCTCCTGGTTCTTCCGCGCCGTCGCCTACGACCAGTCCGAACTCGACATCCTCGAGTCCGGCGCGCTGGACACCCTCCACGCGCCGTCGGCGATGGTCGAACTCGTCATCGACGAGATGGCGCTCGGCCTCGCCAACATCGGCACCGAGGGGCTCGGCACCTACCTGGCCACGCCCACGCCGGACGTTCCGGGCCACGACGCCCGGGACGCGCTCGAACTCGATGGAGAGGTGATGCTCGGGTACGTCCACATCGACGTGGCGCCGCCCGCGCTCTGGCTGGACGAACGGGAGTCGAACCCGTCGCGCAACGACGCGCTCGCGACCCGGCTCTCCAAGGTGGCGCAGGAGGTTGGGGCGGTCTCGGACACGGTCGAGGTGCACATCGAGGGTGCGCTCGACCCGGACGGCGGGTGGACCGATCCGACGGAGAACGTGCGCCCGGCCGGTGTGGCGGTCCACTTCACCTTCGACATCCCGCTCGTCGGCACGGGGAAACGCGAACTCGCCACGATCTTCGCGCGAGCGGCGGAGGGGGCCCGCGACGCGGTGGAGGGGATGCGATCCGTCTTCCGCGGAGACGGCGAATAGCCGCCCGCGGCAAAACCCGCTCCCGCGTTCTTCCCGCCGCAGCCTGCGCCGCCGGCCTCTTCGCCGGCTGCGATGCCCCCGCCCCGCCGGTCTCGATCGACTGGGTCGAGGAGGGGGACGGCGCCCGCGCGCGTCTCCTGTCGTTCCGGGGGGAGCCCGGGGGCGGCTTCACGTCGCTGGAGCCGCGGAGAACGGGCATCGACGCGGTCCCCACCGTCTCGCGGGAGGCCCGGCTCGCGAACCGCACGCTCATCCACGGTGTCGGCGCGGCGCTCGGGGACGTGGACGGGGACGGCTGGGTCGACCTCTACCTCTGCATGCTGGACCGGCCGAACGTCCTCTACCGCAACCTGGGAGGCTGGCGCTTCGAGGACGTGACGGCGCGCTCCGGGGCCGGGCTCGGGGACCGGCTGTCGCGGGGCGCCGTGCTCGCGGATGCGGAGGGCGACGGCGACCTCGACCTCTTCGTCGCCGTACACGGGGGGACGAACGCGCTCCTCCTGAACGACGGGAGCGGGGTCTTCGAGGAGGTCGATGCGGGGTTCGAGGGGGAATGGGGGAGCAGCACGCTCGCGCTCGCCGACACCGACGGGGACGGGGACCTCGACGCGTACTTCGCCAACTACAAGACGGTCCAGGCGGACGACCTCTTCAGCCCCGCGGAGCGGAGTCCGCGCGAGATGGCCGATCGGGTGGGGGACGAGCTGGTCGTGAGGCCGCCGTACGACCGCCATTACCGGCTGCGGCTGGAGGGCGAGCGGGTGCTGCGGTTCGAACTCGCGGATCCGGACGAGTTCTACCTCAACGATGGGTCGGGCCGCTTCGCACCCGTCGGCCTCGGAGGCGGCGCGTTTCGGGGTGCGGACGGCGGTCCGGTCGCGGACGTGCCGCGGGCGTGGGGACTGGTCGCGCGCTTCTTCGATGCGGACGACGACGGGGACGCCGACCTCTTCGTCGCGAACGACCTGGGAAGCCGGGACGAGTTCTGGCTCAACGAGGGGGGCGTCTTCACCGCCGCGTCGGAACTCGCCTTCCGCACCGAGAGCGCCTCCTCGATGGGGGTCGACTTCTCGGACATCGATGGGGACGGGGATACGGACTTCGTGACGACCGAGATGCTCTCGCCCGATCCGGTGCGGAGACGGGAGCAGGTCGCCCTCGGCGCGGCCGGATGGACGCCCCCCGGCGGACACGGGACGCGGGCGTCGGCGGACCGGAACACCCTGCAGCTCAACCGGGGCGACGGGACCTGGGCCGAGACGGCGCGCGCGGCGGGGCTCGACGCCTCGGAGTGGACCTGGGGCGCGATGTTCCTCGACGTCGAACTCGACGGCTACGAGGATCTGCTGATCACGAACGGACACGGCTGGGATCCGCTCGACGGCGACACCCAGGAGGCGCTGCGGACCGGCCGCATCCAGGTGGACTGGCGCGAGGAACTCGGGGTGTTTCCGCCGCTCCGGCTGCGCAATCTCGCGTTCCGCAATCTCGGCGACGGCGCCTTCGTCGACATGACCCGAAGCTGGGGATACGGGACGGAGCCGGACGTGAGCCACGGGATTGCGGCGGCGGACTTCGACCGGGACGGCGACCGCGACGTCGTGATCACGCGCCTGGACGAACCGCCGCTCATCCTGCGGAACGACGCCGGGCGGCCGAGGGTCGCCCTGCGCGTGCTCGGAGAGGCGGGAAACACGCAGGCGATCGGGGCGCGCGTGACGCTGGCTGCGCCGCCGGGCACAGGCTCGGGCACGGTCCCCCTCCAGACGCGGCAGGTGACGTCGGGCGGCATGTACCTTTCCGGCTCGGATCCCGGGCTCACCTTCGCGATGGGCGATGGCGAGGCGGCCGAAGCGACGATCGTCTGGCCCTCCGGTCGGAGCCGGATCGTCCGCGTGCTCGCGAACCACGCCTACGAGGTGGGGCCTCTCCCCGATGGCGGGGCCGGCGAGGGCGAGCCGGAGCATGTGGCCGTGCCGGGCGGCGATGCCGGGGCGGGGAGCGGCGCGGCGCTCTTCGCCGAAGGGGAGGCGGTCGGGCGGCACGGCGAGTCGGCCTTCGATGAGCTGGCCCGGCAGCCGCTCGTGCCGCTCGAGCTGTCCCGCGGCGGCCCGGGCGTGGCGTGGGTGGATGCGGATGCGGACGGCGACCCGGACCTGCTCATCGGCGCGGGGGCGGGAGGCCGCGCCCAGCTCGCCGTCAACGAAGCCGGGCGGCTGATGGACCCCGTGCCCATCGGCGCCCCCGCCGTCGGCGACCACACGTCCATCATCGCGCTCCCCACAGCCGGTCGCCCGGTCATCATCGCGGGCGTCAGCGCCTGGGAAGCCCGCTCGCCGGCCGACCTCGACGCGATTCCGCCCCTCGCCCGCCTCGATGCGGGCCCCGTGCCGGCCGTCCCGCCGAGCCGCCACGCGACGGGCCCCCTGGCGGCCGCCGACGTTGACGCAGACGGTGACCTCGACCTCTTCGCCGGCGCCCGCGCCACCCCCGGCGCCTACCCCCTGCCCGCCGACTCGAGACTGCTCCTGGCCGAGGGCGGCGACCCGAGCGGCGACTCGAGCGTCGACTGGGTCGTCGACGCCGAGGCCGCCGAGACCCTCCGCGGGATCGGCCTCGTCTCGGGCGCCGTGTTCTCCGACGTGGACGGCGACGGCGATCCAGACCTCCTTCTCGCGCTGGAGTGGGGACCGGTCCGACTGCTGGAGAACGACGGGGGACGCTTCAGCGACGCGACGGAGGCCTGGGGCCTGGCCGCGCACACCGGCCGCTGGAACGGCATCGCGACGGGAGACTTCAACGCGGACGGCCGCCCGGACCTGGCGGTGACGGCGTGGGGCACGAACACCGGGCGCTTCGCGAGCCCCGAACGGCCCGTCGGCGCGGTCGCGTCCGACTTCGACGGGAACGGGCTCGTCGACCTCATCGAGTTCGAGACCGGTGCGGACGGCGTCCGGCGTCCCGTGCGCGACTACCTCACGCTCGGGAGGACGCTCCCCTTCCTGCGTCGCGCGGCCCCCACGTTCGAGGCCTTCGCGCGAAGCTCCGTCGACGACCTCCTCGGAACGGGACGCACGGGACTCTACCGGACGAGCGCCGTCACGCTGCTGCACACGGTGTTTCTCAACGTCGGCGGAAGGTTCGAGCCGCGCCCGCTGCCGGCGGCCGCCCAACTCGCCCCCGCCTTCGGCGTCGCCGTGGCGGACTTCGACCGGAACGGCCGCGAGGACCTCTTCCTGGCGCAGAACTACTTTGCGACGCCACAGGGTCTCGGGCGCCACGACGCGGGTCGCGGCGCCGTGCTGCTCGGCGACGGGGCGGGCGGATTCACGGCCCTCGAGGCCGGGCGGAGCGGGGTCGAGGTGTACGGGGACGCCCGCGCGGCCGCCGTGGCCGACTTCGACGCCGACGGGCGCTGGGACCTGGCCGTCGGGCAGAACGGAGCCGAGACCGTCATCTTCCGCGGGCAGGGCGGAGCGCCCGGGCTGCGCGTCCGGCTGTCCGCCGGCGATGCGTCCGTGGCCGGCGCGCGGCTGCGGCCGAGGTACGCCGATGGGAGCGAGGGGCCCGCGCGGGAAATCCAGTTCGGGAGCGGGTACTGGTCCTTCAACGGATCCGTACAGGTGCTGGGCCGCGCGGCGGACATCCGCGCCGTGACGGTACGCTGGCCGGACGGCGTCGAGGAGACGTTCCCGGTGGAGGCCGGCGCTTTGGAGGCCGGAGCGCCGGAGGTGACGCTGAGGAAAGGCGAGGGTTCGTGAGAGTCGACGGCGCGGTGGCCCGGACGCGGGGCCGGCTCACGGTGGCCGCGGGACGGCTCGCGGCTGCGCGGCTGACGGCTGCGCTGCTCGCCGTCGCGCTGCCCATTGGCTGCGGGGAGCCGGCCGCCAGTCCCCCCGGCCACGGCCCCTCGGAGGGGACGCTCGAGATGGCGGCCCGCCTGCTCGCGCTGGCCGACTCGGCGGACCCCCTGATCGACGAGCAACTCAACACCGCGCGCCTCCGCTACCTCACGAACCTGCCGCCCTCGCCCGACGGCGCGGAGATGCTCGTGCGCGTCGCGAACGCCGCGCGGGAACTCCTGAACGCGGGACACACCCAGCCCGCGCTCGAACAACTCATCTTCGTCGACCAGACGCTGGAGGGAGCCCCGGCCGAGCCCTTCCCCGGCTTCCGCCGCTCCATCGAGGAACTCATCGGGATCGCCTTCTTCCGCCTCGGCGCCGAGGTCGCGTGCCCCGCCGCGGGACCCGCCGCGGGCACCGTCGAGCCGGCCCTGGAGCGCTCCCCCTGCTGGCCCGCCGTGCCCCCGGCCGCCTCCGGCCCCGTCTCCGGTCCTGTCTCCGGCCCCGTCTCGGATTCCGCGCGCGCGGCCCTCAACGCGGCGATCGGCTGGCACCGGTCGCTCCTGCAGTTGCGCCCCGACGACCTGCGGGCGCGCTGGGTCCTGAACCTCGCCGCCATGACCGCCGGCACGTGGCCCGACAGCGTCCCGCCCGAGTACCGGATCGAGGCGGCGGCCGTGGGCGGGGCGGGGGAGTTCCCCCGCTTCGAGGACGTGGCCACGCGCGCGGGTCTGGACGCGGTCTCCCTCTCCGGCGGCGCCATCGTCGACGACCTCAACGGCGACGGCTTGCCGGACGTGATGACGTCCTCCCGCGGCCTGCTGCACCCACTCCGCTACTTCGAGAGCGATGGCGCGGGCCGCTTCGTCGACCGTACGGCCGAGGCGGGCCTCGAGGGCCTTCTCGGCGGGCTCAACCTCGTCCACGCCGACTACGACAACGACGGCGACGCCGACGTCTTCGTCCTCCGCGGCGGCTGGCTCGTCCAGCCGCTCCCCAACTCCCTCCTGCGCAACGACGGCGGCGTCTTCGCCGACGTGACGCGGGAGGCCGGACTCTACTCCGAGCACCCCACCCAGACCGGCGCGTGGGCCGACTTCGACGGCGACGGCTGGCTCGATCTCTTCATCGGAAACGAGTCGAGAGACAGCCTGGCCCACCGCAGCGAACTCTACCGGAACCGCGGCGACGGCACGTTCGAGGAGGTCGGCGCGGCCGTCGGCATCGACGCGACCGACTTCGTGAAGGGCGTCACCTGGGGGGACTACGACAACGACGGCCGCCCGGACCTGTACCTGTCGGTCCTCCACGCTTCCAACCGCCTGTACCGGAACCTGGGCCCGACGGAGGATGGCGGCTGGGCCTTCGAGGATGTGACCGCGACGGCCGGCGTCGGGGAACCGCAGGCCAGCTTCCCGACCTGGTTCTGGGATTTCGACAACGACGGCTGGCTCGACATCTACGTCGCGGGCTACGCCGCGCAGACCGCCGACCTCGTGCGCGAGATGACCGGCGAACCGCACTCCGCCGCCCTCCCGCGCCTGTACCGGAACCTGGGGGACGGCACCTTCGCCGATGTCACCGCCGCGCAGGGTCTCGACCGGATCATGTACGCCATGGGATCGAACTACGGTGATCTCGACAGCGACGGCCGGCTCGACTTCCTCGTCGGGACGGGCGATCCCGACCTCCGGCAATTGATGCCGAACCGGATGTTCCGCAACCTCGGCGACCGCTTCGAGGAGATCACCGGCGCGGGCGGGTTCGGGAGCCTGCACAAGGGACACGCCGTCTCCTTCGTGGACATCGACAACGACGGAGACACCGACGTCCACATCCAGCTCGGGGGCGCCATGGAGGGAGACCTGTCGCCCAACGCCCTGTACGAGAACCCCGGGTTCGACCACCGCTGGATCGCGCTCACGCTGGTGGGCGAACGGGCGAACCGGCCCGGGATCGGCGCCCGCATCGCGGTGACGATCGAGGGACCGGAGGGAACCCGGCGCATCCACCGCCGGGCCGCCACGGGCGGGAGCTTCGGCTCGAACCCGCTGCGCCAGGAGATCGGGCTGGGCCCGGCGACGCGGATCGAGGCCGTCGAGATCCGCTGGCCGGGCTCGGGCACCGTGGACCGGCTCACCGGCCTCGCCCTCGACCGCGCCTACCGCATCCGCGAGGGCACGGGCATCGCCGAGCCGCTCGAAAGACCCCGGATCCGACTCGGCGGCGGCTAGCGGCGAGCAGCCGCGGACTGCTGCGAGGGGTCGCCGGGCGCCGAGCCGAAGCCCTCCAGGGCCAGGACCCGCCGCACCAGGTCCACCTGCCGCGAGATGCCCTGCTTGCGGTAAAGCTGCTTCAGGTGCCACCGAACGGTCTCTTCCGTGCGCTCGATCACCCGCGCGA
Organism: Candidatus Palauibacter rhopaloidicola; assembly: GCA_026914155.1. Lineage (GTDB taxonomy): Bacteria > Gemmatimonadota > Gemmatimonadetes > Palauibacterales > Palauibacteraceae > Palauibacter > Palauibacter rhopaloidicola. The sequence continues at coordinate 11,572 of JAPPGH010000057.1, forward strand.
TGTCCTTCACCGTCTGGCCAGCCGCAAGCGCCACGGCCAGCTCGCTCTCCATCCGCGTCAGGTCAAGGGCCTTCGCGACCTGCACCGGATCGAGCCGGGCGCGGCTGGTGGGATCCACCAGGAGGGCGACCGCGCCCAGCCTGCGCGCACGGAAGTGCGGATAGTCATCGCCCGCCGGAGCGATGTGCAGAGCCAGCCGCTCGGGGCGAGAAGAAGGCTGCGAGATCGCCATGGAGCCGGCGGAGCCCTGCACTCCCCAGGGCCGCAGGGCGAGCGCCAGCAGGCGAGACAGTTCGGCGTTCTCCTCGGGGATCCGGGCATGCAGGAACCCCTCCAGATCCATGAGGCCATCGCGCTGCCGCAAGGTCTCCAGCGCCCGGTCGTTCGCCGTCATGATGCGGCCGCGCCGGTCGAGATGGAGGACCCCGATACGCGGGCTGGCGAGGAGACCGCTGGCGGACAGGCCCCCCGCCTCGGCTTCGACCAGCGCGTGGCGCATGATCGCGAACTGGTGAACATGCGGCTGGAGTCGCTCGATCAGCCGGACCTGGTCGGAACTCCAGCCGCCCCGCTCGGTGGAATCGAAGAGCTCCCATACGGCACCCAGGCCATTGGCGCCGTCCAGCCGCATGGTGAGGCCGTTCTGCGCCTTGGTGTCGACCAGCGCTTCGTTCCAGGTGGGCGACGTGCGCTTCTCCGCGTCCGTGTACAGATCTCCCACGGACACCAGGCGCCCGTGCTCCAGCAGAGCGACGCGCGGGACACGTTCGTCCGCGGCCCAGTAGTCGGCGAAATACCGGTACTCCCAGTCCTTGCGGCGCTGTCCGAAGAGGCAGACGTGGTTTAGGAAGACCGCCGTGTCGGTCCCCTGTGCATCATAGAGCGTCAGGGCGCTGCCGCTCATACGATTGACTTCGCCGATCAGCCGATGGACCTCGACCCACCGCGCATCGTCGAACGCGGCCTCATTCAACAATCCAAGAATGCTGTCGTACGTCTCCCCTCGGGATTTCATCTGCGTATGCGTAGCCCTCGTAGCCCGGTCGTCGGCGTGGTGTGTCGCCACCGACGATTGTTACGGGCGCGCCGCTCGCTTGACTACTCCCCAATTTTAGGGGTATACCCCCCGATTTTAGGGGGAAGAGGCAACGTCTATCTGCCTGCAACCGAACGTTTTGCGAGCGATGCCAAAGTCAATCCGCGTGCCGAGCGCGAGTCCCGGGCCCGTTTCGGGGCGCCGCGCCGAAGCCCTCCAGGGACAGGACCCGCCGGACCAGGTCCACCTGCCGCGAGATGCCCTGTTTGCGGTAGACCTGCTTCAGGTGCCACCGAACGGTCTCCTTCGTGCACCCGGCCCCGCGCGCGATATCCTTCACCGTCCGGCCGGCGGCGAGCGCGACGGCCAGTTCGCTCTCCATCGGCGTCAGGTCCAGGGCGGCCGCCACGTGGACCGGATCGACCAGGGCCGGGCTGGCCGGATCCACGACGAAGACAACCACGCCGAGCCGGCGCGTTCTGAAGTGCGGATAGTCGTCGCCCACGGGCGTGAAGTGCAGGGCCAACCGTTTCGGGGGAGAGGAGGAGGGCGACGTGACCGCCATCGAGCCGGCGGAGCCCTGCACTCCCCAGGGTGGCAGCGCGCGCGCCAGCAGGTAAGACAGTTCGGCCTGCTCGTCCGGCATGCGGGTCCGCAGGCACCCATCTCGGTCCATTAGGCCGTCGCCCGCCCGCAGGATCTCCAGCGCTCGGTCGTTCGCCCTCATGATCCGGCCGCGCCGGTCGAGGTGGATGACGCCGAAACGCGGGGTGGCGAGGAGTTCCATCATGGTTGTGCCTGTCATGTCCGCCTCGGAGAGTGCGTGGCTGACGAGCGCAAACTGGCGAATGTGCGGCTGGAGTCGCTCGATCAGCCTGATCTGATCGGAACGCCAGCCTCCCCGCTCAACGGAATCGCCGAAGATCCAGATCACGGCGTTCCGACCCTTCATGCCCTTCAGCCGCATGTTGAGGCCGTTCCGCATTCCCATTTCGACGAGCACCTCGTTGTATGCGGCCGATGTCCTCTTCTCTGCGTCCGTGTAAAGATCTCCCGTGGGCACGATGCGCCCGTACACCTGTCGAGCGACGCGCGGGATCCGTTCGTCTCTGGTCCAGTAGTCCTTGAAGTACCTGCGCTCCCAATCCTTGCGGCGTTGGCCGCGGAGGCAGATCCGTATGAAGTATGCCGTTCCGTCGGCCTGAGACGTTCCGCTGAAGAGCCCCAGTCCGCTCCCGCTCGTACCGCTGATTTCGCCGATCAGGCGATCCGCCTCGGGCCACCGCGCCGCGTCGAACGTGGTCGCATGCAGCGACGCCAGGATGCGATCGAACGGATCGCTTGGAGATTTGTTTGCGCGCACCGTCGAACCTTGCCCCCCCGTATGCACATACATATTGCCCTATCATGCATATATATTACGCTCGCGTCCGTTTGCATGGACCCCCCAATTTGGGGGGGTTGCACGTGTATTTTGGGGGGGAGATTAGGAGCGGCTGACGGCTCCCGGGGGTTCTACGGAACCATCCCGCCGCCGCCGACGGAGGTTTCGGGTCCGGAAGAGCTGCCGCCGCCGAGGCCGAGTTGGGCGCCGAGGGTGAAGCGGGGGCCGGTGGTCGAGTGGTTGAGGGAGGCGGACCAGTTGAGGAGACGGTCGCCGGGGATGCGGAGGCCGTAGTTGCCGCGGACGTCGAGCGCCCACGGGTCGCGTGCGTTCGCGGCCGGGTCGCCGGCGTTCACGGCCGGGTGGCCGTCCGCAGTCGCTGACGTCGCCGGGGCGTAGCGGCTGTAGATCTGTTCCTGCCAGAGGGCGTCTCCGCCGGCGATGGCGTCGCCCCAGCGGGGGGACATGGAGAGCGACAGGCCCTCGCCGCCGGGGTTTCCGAGGCTGAGGGTGAGGCCGAGGCCGCGCTCCTCGTAGCCGGCCACGGAGTGGACGGCGAGCATGCGGCCCTGCGCGTCGATGCGCAGCAGCCCGGCCTGGGCGCGCAGGCCGCCGGTCAGTTCGAGGCCGGTGCCGGGCTGCCCGGCTCCGCCGTCGCGCCTCACGTGGGCCTCGCCGAACGGGGCGAGGGTGAGCCCGCCGAGCCGGATCTGCTGGGACAGATCGGCGCCGAAGCGCACCTGGTTCACGGCCGCGGTCTGGCCGTCGAGGGTCTCGGCGCCGGCGTCGGTGGCGAGTTCGGCCCAGCCCGCGTCGGCGCGCAGGCCGAGCTCGAACCCGCCGCCCGAGGCGAGCCGCCGGCGCAGTTCGACGAGGCCGAGTCGCAGGCCGAGTCCGCTGGTTTCGGTGCGGCCCGAGTCGCGCACGTTGTCGGCGTCGCCCCAGCCGGCGCCCGCCGTGGCCCACAGCGAGGTCGCGCCGCTCGACCACTGCAGGTAGGGGTGTACGGCGACGAGGCGCGTCTCGAGCGAGCCGTTCGCCCTGCCGGCGCGCCAGTCGCCGGTGCCGCGGCTGCGGGCCACGGCGAGGCCGAGCATCCAGTTGTCGCTGAGCCATGTGTCCACGCCGACGTAGCCGGTCTGCAGCTCGCCGTCGTAGTCGCTCGCGCCGGAGGGCGCGCCCTGGAACGTCTGCACGTCGCCCTGTCCCCAGAGCTGGAAGCGCAGGCCGCCCCCGCCGCCGCCGGCCTCCTGGCCGCCGCCGAAGGCGAACTGGAACTCGGAGCCGCGCAGCGGATCGCGTCCGCCCTGGAAGCGGGGGACGAGGTCGCCGAAGCGGAAGAGATCGCCGAGGCTGGTGTCGTCACCGGAACCGCCCATCGCGCCCCTGGAGGCGCCTCCGCCCATCGGGTTGCCTGTCGCGCCCGTGGGCATACCCGCTCCCAGCGGTGCGACCGTCGACGTCATGGCGGCTCCGCCGGCGCCCGGCATGCCGAACCCGGCCGCGGCCATGGGTGCGCCAGCGCCCGGGGCCGCCTGCGAGTAGGCGCGCGAGGTAATGCCGGAGAGCCAGCCGGCCCACATGCGCTCGGCTTCGGCCCGTGCCGCGCCCGTCCCGAGCGGGACCTTGCGGCCCATGAGCGTGAGCCGCGATGCCTCCGACCGGCTCGCCGACGTCCGCCGGCCGAACGTCATGCGGGCGCTTGCCAGGTGCGACCGGGCCAGTCCCGCCATCGCGTGCGACACCACGTCGCGCGCCGCTCGGTCCGACACGCCCACGGCCACCGTCTGCGTGGCCATCAGGCCGCCCGCATCGGCCGCCGTCACCGTCACCTCCGCCGTGCCGTAGCCCGCCGGCACGAGCGTCAGCACGCTCCCGGCGACCATCGCTTCGACCACCGACGGGTTCGACGAGGAGGCCCGGTACTCGAGTGCGTCGCCGTCCGTGTCCGAGAAGAACGGGCTCAGTTCGATGCTCGCCGGCGCACCGCCCTCATCGAGCGACTGGCTCGGGATCGTCCCCACCGCCGCCGGGGCGTCGTTCACCGGCAGCACGGTCACCTCGACCTCCGCTGATGCCGAACCGCCGTTGCCGTCGTCGATCTCGTACGTGAACGAGTCCGTGCCGTGCCAGTTCGCATCGGGCGTGTAGCGCACACCGCCCGCGGCGACTTCCGCCGTCCCGTTCTCGGGCGCCGTCACCGACGACACCCGCAGGCCGTCGCCGTCGGGATCCGTGTCGTTGGCGAGCACGGCCACCGTCACCGGCTCGTCCTCGAGCGTCGTCGCCGCGTCGTCGGCCGCCTCCGGCACGT
>JAPPGH010000014.1 GCA_026914155.1 Candidatus Palauibacter rhopaloidicola
AACGTCGATCTCGACCGCCACGTCCTCGTCCGTGGTCGCCGCGTCGTCGGCCGCCTCCGGCCGCTCGTTCACGTTCACGACCGTCACCGTCACGGTCGCTTCCGCCGACTCGCCCGCGGGGTCGCTCGCGCGCACCGTCAGCGCGTAAAGGTTCGGCTCCGCCTCGAAGTCCTCCCCGGAGCCCACGTACAGCACCGCTCCGTTCCGCACTCCGACCGCGAACCGGGTGCTGTCGCCCGCCGCCAGTGCGTAGGTCAGCTCGTCGCCGTCCGGGTCCGTCGCCGACACCGCGCCCAGGCGCACCGACTGCGCGCTCCCGTCCGTGTTCTCCTCCAACTCGAACGCGTACTCCGGCGACTCGAACGACGGCGCCTCGTTCGGAGGCGGCGTGTAGTTCTCGATCGTGCCCACCGCCGTCGAGTGCACGATCCCCGCGCCCTCGGGCACCTCGAGCTCCGTGATGATGACCCGGAACGTCTCGTCGCCCTCCTCCAGCGTGTCCGCCGCCGTCGCCACCGCGAACGTCGCCTCCGTCAACCCCGCCGCGATCCGCACACGGCCGTCCCGGACCGCCGTGTAGTCCTCGTCCGCCGTCGCGCGCTGCGCACCGTGCGCGTGGTCCGCGCTCGTGAACCAGCGCAGCACCACGTCCGATCTCACCGCCGAGGACAGTCGAACCGTGAACGTCACCGGCTCGCCCTCCACCGCCGAGCCGCCCTCGACCGAGATCGTGTCCTGCACCGGCGGCGGAAGCAGCACGTCATCCTCGATCGTGCCCACCGCCGTGCCGGTCGCCACCGTCACGCCCTCCGGGAGGCCGATCCCGGTCACCGTCACCGCGAACGTCTCGTCGCCCTCCTCCTCGAAGTCCGCCAGCGTCGCCACCGAGAACATCGCCTCCGTCGAACCCGCCGCGACCGTCACCCGGCCGCCCGACACCGGCCGGTAGTCCACGTTCGGCGTCGCGGGCCGCGCGCCGGGACTGTCGTCCTCGCCCGTCGACCAGTCCAGCACCACGTCCGAGTCCGCCGCCTGCGACAGCCGGGCCGTGAACTCCACCGCCGTGCCCTCGAGCGCCGAGCCGCCCTCGACCGTCACCTCGACGCCGGCCGGCGGCAGTGCCGGCGGATGGTCCATGATCGTGCCCACCGCCGAAGCCGTCGCCACCGTCACTCCGGCGGGCAGGCCGGCCCCGTCGATCGTCACCGCGAACGTCTCCGCGTCCTCCGCCTCGGAGTCCGCCAGCGTCGCCACCTCGAACGTCGCCTCCAGCGACCCCGCCGGGATCGTCACGCGACCGCCCGTCACCGCCGTGTAGTCCACGTCCGGCGTCGCGTTCACCGCGCCCGGACGGCCGTCCCGGCCCGTCGACCAGCCCAGCACCACGTCCGCGCCCACCGCCGAGGTGAGACGCACCGTGAACGTCACCGCCGAACCCTCCGTCGCCGAGCCGTCCGCCACCGACACCTGGCTGGTCGCGGCGGGTGCGGTCGCCATCACGCCGAAGTCCGGCACCTCAGACCCCGCCGCCGTCCGCAGCGGAGTCGAGCCCTTCGTGTAGCTCACCACCGCCTCCCGGCCCGCGGGCACCGGCGGCGCGATCGTCAGATCCAGCGCCGCGCCCCGGATCGCCACCGCCGTCACCCGGTGCTGCGCCGACGACGACGAGGTCGCCGTGGACGAGCCGGTCGCCAGCGTCACCGTGAAGTCGCCGGGATCCGGCACCGACGTGTCGTCCAGCGCCTGGGCGAACTCCAGCGTCACCGTCGCCCCGTCGGCCGACACCATGCCGCGCGTCGGCGGGGCCGGCGGCGGCGGCGGGGGCGGCGTCGTGCCGCCCGCGCCCGTCGTGCCGCTGCCCGAGGCCGACCACGGGCTCTCGCCGTCGCCCGCCGCCCGCACCTGCACCACGTACGCCGTGTTCGCCGTCAGGCCCGAAATCACCGCCGAGGTCGTCGCCCCCGGGTTCGGCGGGCCGTTCGCCTCGCCCTCCTCGATCCAGTCCGACGGGTTCGACGGGTCCGAACTCCCCGCGTAGTAGCGCAGGTCGTAGTCCGTCACCGCCCGAGCGCCCGCGCTCGAGGGCGCACTCCAGGTCACCGTCAGGCTCGTCGGCGACGCGGCCGTCACCGTCGGCGGCGCCGGAGTCGACGGCGGCTCCGCCACGTTCAGCAGATTGATCGTCAACTGGTGGCTCGCCGAAGACGTGCCGTCCGACGCCGTCACCGTCACCGCGTAGCTCGACTTCGCCTCGAAGTTCAGCGACGCGCCCGACGCCACCGTGATCCGCCCCGTGTTCAACCCGATCGCGAACGACGTGTGGTCCGTGCCCCCACTCGCGGTGCTGGACAGCGAGTACTCCAGCGGGTCGGCGTTCGGGTCCGTCGCCGTCACCGTGCCCACGACCGTGCCCGCCGCGCTGTTCTCGCGCACCGACAGCGTCGAACTCGTCGTCGGGAAGCTCGGCGCCCCGCTCGCCGGGTTCCGCACCGTCCGGCCCGTGAAGTCCGCCACCTTCCGGCCGTTCCCGTCCTGCAGCGGGTTCGGGTCGCTCCCCGCCGCGTAGGCCAGCGTGACCGCCGTCTCGCCGGAGCCCACGGCCACGCTCAGCGTCAGATCCAGCTTCGTCGCGTCGCCGCTCCGGAACTCGACCGCCGTCACCGTCGTCGCCGTCGTCGTGCCCCCCACCGTGAACGTGCCCGTCGCCGGGGTCGCCGTCGTGCTCAGCGCCGCGTCGAACGTCAGCGTCAGCTCCGTTCCGTTCACCACCGCGTCCGTCACGGACGGCGGCGTCGCGTTCGTCACCGTCCGCCCGGTGAAGTTCGCCACCCGGTTGCCGCTCCCGTCCTGGAGCGGGTTCGAGTCGCCCCCCGCGGTGTAGGCCACCGCGATCCCCGTCTCGGCGACGCCCACCCGCGGGCTCACCGTCAGGTCCAGCTTCGTCGCGTCGCCGCTCCGGAACTCCACCGCCGTCACCGTCGTCGCCGGCGTCGTGCCCGTCACCGCGAACGTGCCCGCGTCCGGCGCCGCCGTCGTGCTCAGCGCCTCGTCGAACGTCAGCGTCAGCACCGTCCCGTTCACGGACGCGTCCGTCACCGATGGCGGCGTCGCGTTCGTCACCGCCTGCGCGCTGAAGTCCGCCACCTCGTTGGCGTCCCCGTCCTGGAGCGCGTTCGTGTCGCCGTCCGCCGTGTAGGCCACCGTGATCCCCGTCTCGGCGGCCCCCACCGCCGGGCTCAGGGTCAGGTCCAGCTTCGTCGCGTCGCCGCTCCGGAACGCCACCGCCGACACCGTCGTCGTCACCGCGGCCGACACACTGAACCGCGTCGTCGCCGGGGCCGCCGTCGTGCTCAGCGCCTCGTCGAACGTCAGCGTCAACACCGTTCCGTTCACCGACGCGTCCGTCACCGACGGCGGCGTCGCGTTCGTCACCGCCTGCGCGCTGAAGTTCGCCACCTTGTTGGCGTTCCCGTCCTGGAGCGGGCTCGCATCGTTGCCCGCCGTGTAGGTCACCGTGATCCCCGTCGCGGCGGCCCCCACCGCCGGGCTCAGCGTCAGGTTCACCTTCGTCGCGTCGCCGCCCGGAATCGCCACCGCCGTCACCGTCGTCGCCGGCGTCGTGCCCGACACACTGAACCGGGCCGTCGACGGCGTCTTCGTCGCGTCCAGTTCCGCGTCGAACGTCAGCGTCAGCGCCGTCCCGTTCACCTCCGCCCCCGTCACCGCCGGCGGCGTCACGTTCGTCACCGCCTGTCCGCTGAAGTCCGCCACCTCATCGTCGCTCAGGCCCTTGAGCGGGTTCGCGTCGGTCCCCTTCGCGTAGCTCACGGTGATCCCCGTCTCGCCGGTCGCCACCGCCGCGCTCAGCGTCAGGTCCACCTTCGTCGAGTCGTCGCTCCGGAACGCCACCGACGACACCGTCACCGCCGGCGGCGCGGGCGTCGACGTACGGGCCACCGTGAACGTGCCCGTCCCGGGCGCCGTCGCCGTCTCCAGCTTCTTGTCGAACGTCACCGTCAGCGACGCGCCGTTCACCTCCGCCCCCGTCGGCGCCGGCCCACTCGGCGGCGTGAGGCTCCCATCCACCTTGTGGTTCGCGTCCCCCGACGTCGGCAAGCCGGTCTTCGTACGCACCGCGTGGTTACCGTCCGAGTCCTGGAGCGTCGCCGAGCCCGTGAGGAACACCACCAGGTCGTTCGTCGCGCTCGCCGTCTGCACCCACACCCCGTCCGCGTCCGTGTCCGTCGACAGCACCGTGTACTCGAAGCGCAACGCGCTGTCCGCTTTCGTTTGGCTGTGGAGCATCAGCACCCGCCGGCTGTTGCCCCGGGTGGTATCATCGTCCCCAAGGTCCATGCGCAGACGCACCGCGTTGTTGTCAGCGGTTGTCGTCACCGCCTCGCTGAACTTCACCTCCACCGCGATCACGTCCCCCACCCCGTACGTGTCCGCCGTGTCGTCATCGTCCGTATCGATCGACGGCGTCGACACGATCGACACCGACTGGATCGTCGGCTCGTCGCTCGTCACAACGATGGCGAACGTGTCGCGCGCCGCGTCCGCGAGATCCGTCGCCGCCGGCGAGTCCTTTTGCGAGTACCTCCTGTCGAAGTCGTCCGCGGTGTAGATCACCGTGTAGTCGCCCGCCGTCGTCGGCGTCCCGGAGATCGTCCGCGTCGACTTGTTGAAGGTCAGGCCCGGCGGAAGACCGCTCACCGCGTAGAAGTAGGGAAGGGTCTGGGAGTGGAGTGTCACATCGCCGCCCGTCGCCACCGGGAGCACGAGGTTCGTGATCTCCTCGTTCCGCGGGTAGCTCCGATCGCTCACCGTCGACCCAAAGCTCGGCGCGCTCGTGCCGTTGAAGCTCAGCCCCTGCAGCACTACCGACGTCGTGGCCGACGCCCCGTGCGAGTCCACGACCCTCAACGAGACCGTATCGTTCCTGTCTTGGTGCGCCGTGATGGCACGGTATAAAACGGCGATTTGTAGAGCATCCGTACTGGGCCTCCCGTTGTTGCTGACGATCGGCGCAGTCCGGCCGGAGGTCGAGAAGTGGTGGATGAGATCGGCCGGCACGCTGGTGCCGGTAACGAAGACCGTCATGGCGTCCCCATCCGGATCGATAAGTCCACGCTGGCCGTACGATCCGCACGTTCTGGTGCCTCTTGTCAGGAAAGTCGTCTTCCAGGTGTTGTGGGGAGCACGTTCTGTGGCGAGTACTTGAGGCATGTCGATCGCGGCGCAGGTGGTCGCCTCCTCAGCCTTGGGCGCGTTGTTCGCCGTCGGGACGGTGTCGGTCGTCGCGACGCCGGAGGTCGACCACGGGCCCTCGCCGTTCGCGTTCGCCGCCCGCACCTGCACCCGGTACGCCGAGTTCGCCTGCAGTGCCCGGATCGTGTCCGTCAACACCGTCCGCATCGAATCCGGGTGCGAGAGGCCCGGCGCGCCCTCCGTCACCCAGTCCGACTCGGAGTTCGGGTCGTTCGAGCCCTGGAAGTACCGAAGGTCGTAGTCCGTGATCGCCGACTCGCTCGTCGGTGCCGCCCAATTCACCGCCAGGGTCCCCGATGTCGGCCCCGGCGCCAGCGTCGGAGTATTGGGCTGGCCCGGAGGGCTGGCGGAGGCCTTGAGCGTGCCAAGGATCTTGATTACGAGCGGTATCGCTTCGTCGGCCCAAGCGGCCGATTCCGAGTTTCTCCACTTCCGACCATCGGCGATGGTCCAGCCTGAGGCGCCCGTCTGACCGTTGCCCGATGCACTTCGGAGACTCGCTCTGCCGCCGGTTACACCCTCATGCGCGCTCACCCAGTACGTCGTGTTCGCCTGGACCGTGGTGTTGGCCGGCGCGGTGAACGAGTTGAATGCGTCCCTGGTAAGGGTGGCCGGGTTCGTGAACGTGGCCACCACATCGCCCGGCTCGCCGGAGTTGTCCGCGCGGAGTACGAGCGACGTGCTCCCGCTACCGGTGGCGAGTCGGAGTTGAATCTCCGAGATCGTCGCGCTGTCAGCGCCGGTCGTGAAGCTCTGCGCCGCGAAGACAGACGAGCCGGAGGCGCTGACATGAGCCTCGTTCGAGACCAGCGTCGTCTGCGCCGCCGCGGGCGCGGCGAACGCAAGCACCGCCAGGGCGAGCGTGGGGAGGAGCCGAAACGCCCTGGTGGGAACCGGCAGCGGCGTCATGCCCGCAAGCGTCCCGTCGGTCTCATTGTTCTCGGTCACTGCCGCACCCCCGGTTTCCCTCGCTCGACATACGAAATGACTCGCGCAGGCAACGTTATAATGCCCTAAGTCACTGTGCCGCAACTATTTAAACTAGGGGGTTACCCCCCAAAATTGGGGGGATGGTCGGATTCGGACCTTGCTCCGTGGGAGGGGTTTAGGGGGAGGAAAACGGCCCTACAGCGCGCGTTCGGGCGGCGGGACCGCAAGCGTTCGGAAGGCTACTTCACGACCCCTTTGACGTCAGCGGGGCTGCGTCGTCGGGGACGACTGGTCTTCTGTACCTAGAGGCGAACCCAGGCGATTCCTTCCACATGCTCGAAGTGGCGGTCGGCCGACACCAGATCGGCTCCGGTCTGCATGGCGTGGGCGGCAATCCAGATGTCGTTGGTAGGGATCGGGCGGCCCTTTGCCCGCAGAGCCGCCGCGATTCTCGAGTACCGGTCGGCCGTTATTTCTTCTACCGGCACGACGGTAACGTAGGGATTGTCGAGGAAGGCACGCATCGCGCGGGCGTTGCGCTCGTAGCGCGTGCCGTGGCGGAAGCCGTACAGCAGTTCGCCGAGTACGACCGTCGACAGCAGAACTTCCTCCGCGCTCCGCACGATCCCGGCCACTTTCTCGTTCCCCTGCATGAGCCGCACGTAAGCGTTCGAGTCGAGCAGGGCCCTCAATCCCACATGGCCTCGTCGATCGTCTCGAAGTGCTTGAGCGCCCGTTCGATCTCCCCCGCCTCCGTGTCGCTCCAGGAGCCAATGAAGCGATCCAGCGACGACCCGACTGTGTTGGCTCTCCGTCCGCCCTCCAGCCCCGCCCCCCGGCGCAGCAGCTTGACGGCGGCTCGGTTGAGCGATGTTCCGTCGCGGTTCGCCAAGCGGCGAATCGCCCGAGTCAGGTCGTCCCCGAGGCCTCTAACGGTGAGCTGTTTCATATCCTGATCTCATCGTGACTCATATTATGATTCATTGTGACTCACGATACGACTCGTAGCGGCGGACCGTCAAGCGACCGGCGGAAGCCCCTCTGCCGGGCGGGGTCAGCTGCGACGCCACTCTAGAGCTTCGGCGGGGTGACTCCGGTCTGGCCCTGGTACTTGCCGGCCTTGTCCGCGTAGCTGACCTCGCAGACCTCGTCGGACTCGAAAAAGAGGACCTGAGCGATCCCCTCGTTCGCGTACACGCGCGCCGGGAGCGGCGTCGTGTTCGAGATCTCCAGCGTCACGTGCCCTTCCCACTCCGGCTCGAAGGGCGTGACGTTCACGATGAGGCCGCAGCGCGCGTACGTGCTCTTCCCGACGCAGATGGTGAGGATGTTGCGCGGAATCCGGAAGTACTCGATCGAGCGCGCAAGGGCGAAGGAGTTCGGGGGGATGATGCAGACCTCGCCCGAGTACTCGAGGAAGGAGCGCTCGTCGAACTGCTTGGGGTCGACGACCGGGAAGAGGGCGTTGTGGAAGATCCGGAATTCGTCGGCGACCCGCATGTCGTAGCCGTAGCTGCTGACGCCGTAGGAGATGACGCCGTCGCGCACCTGGCGGTCGGCGAAGGGTTCGATCATCCGGTGCCCGCGCGCCATGCGCCGAATCCAGCCGTCACTCTTGATCGCCATCGGACCTCTCGGTTACGCGGACGACCGCCCGGGGGTCGCCTTCCACCCCGTCAACCTAAGCGGGCGTCAAGCCCTCGGTGCGTCAGGTTTGGGTGTGGGCGATCCAGGCGGCCCAGATCCAGGCGGCGATGAGGGCGGCGCCGCCGACCGGCGTGATCGCGCCCAGCCAGCCGATTCCGGACAGGGCGAGGGCGTAGAGCGTGCCGCTGAACACCGCGACGCCGCACAGCATGAGGAGCCCGGGACAGTGCCACGCCGCGTCGGGCCAGCGGGCCGCCGCGAGGCCGAGCAGGATGAGCCCGAGGGCGTGCAGCAGGTGGTAGCGGGCCGCCGTGTCGAAGATCGCGAGGGCCTCCGCCGAGAGGCGGCGTTCGAGCGAGTGGGCGCCGAACGCGCCGGCGGCGACTCCGAGGCCCGCGAGCAGGCACCCGGCCGCAAGCAGCCCGCGGTGCGGCGAACCGGCGCCGGTCAATCGCGGCCGATCAGTCGAACGATCAGTCGAACATCGGGGCGGCGCCCGCGCCCGCCCTCCGCGCCGCCTCTCCGGCGATCGTCTCCATGACCCGGTCCCAGCGCTCCGGACTGATCTCGGCCAGCGTGGCTTCGAGGAGGGCCGCCAGTTCGGCCCCTTCCGCGCGCCGCATGGGGGAGTCGCCGTCCTCGAGTTGGAGCCGCCTGCGCAGGTCGGTCGCCCGTTCAAGCAGATCCCTGTGGCGGAGTCGTTCCTCGTAGTTGGTCATCCGCCGACCTGGCTCAGCGCCGCGAGCCCGCCGCTTCCGGCCGCCGTGCCCAACTCCAGGTAGTGGCGCTTCGGCTTCCCGGCGAGCGCCTCCGCCACGGCACCCTCGATGCGGCCCGTCTCGCGCAGCGGGCCCTTCAGGTCGACCTCGTGGTCGCCGAACAGGCAGGTGCGCAGCTTTCCGTCGGCGGTCAGCCGCATGCGGTTGCAGCGTTCGCAGTAGTTGTGGGAGAGCGGCGTGATGGCGCCCACCGTCCCGGCGCCGCCCGGGAAGCGGTAGTACACGGCGGGCCCGTTCCCCCGCGGTCCCGGGTCCGGCAGCAGATCCTCGATCGCGTGGATCCTTCCGAGCACTTCGTCCGTCGAGATGAAACGGTCGGTGAGGTGCAGGTTCTCGCCCACCGGCATCAGTTCGATGAAGCGCACGTGCCACGGCCGATGCCGCGTGATCTCGGCGAAGTCGACGACCTCATGGTCGTTGAGGCCCCGCATGATGACGCAGTTGATCTTGATCGGCGCGAACCCGGCTTCCTCGGCGGCGCGCAGGCCTTCCATCGTCTCGTCGAAGCGCCGCGCCGGGCGCCGGGCGATCTCCTCGAACCGGTCCCGGTCGAGGGTGTCGAGGCTGACGTTCACGCGCGCGACCCCCGCTTCGCGGAGGGCCGCCGCGAAGCGCGGCAGGAGGATGGCGTTCGTGGAAAGCGAGATGTCGTCGATGCCGGGGACCGCGGCGATCATGCGCACGAGGTCCGGCAGGTCCTTGCGAACGAGGGGTTCGCCGCCGGTGATGCGGACGCGCTCCAGCCCGAGCGCGGCCATCTGGCGCACGATCTCGGAGATCTCCTCGTACGCGAGCATTTCGGGCTTGGGGATCCAGGCGAGCCCCTCCTCCGGCATGCAGTACGTGCAGCGCAGGTTGCAGCGATCCGTGACCGAGATCCGGAGATACCGGATGCTGCGGCCGAATTGATCTTTCATGAGCGGTGAGTGGCGAGGGCTCCGCGCAGCCGTCGGGCAGCGCGGAGCCCGCGCCGCGGAGACGGCTAGCCGATCGCCGTGATGTCCTCCTGCATCATCATGTTGTCGTCATCGTCGCCACAGTCTCCGGCAAACGAGACCGTCGCGATCATGGCAACGACCAGCAGGTTGCGGACCATCTTAAACATGGCGTCCTCCTCGATTCGGGCGCCCGCGCCCGGAGCCGGCTGCCCCGGGATCCGTCGGATCGCCCCTGACCGGACCTTCCTACTCGAACGGTGCGCCGCCGGGCGAAGTCTCCGCTTCCAGCGCCGGGGCTCCCACCCAGTGCGACTCTCCGTCCTCGTAGTGCTCGTGCTTCCAGACCGGCAGTCTGACCTTGATCGTTTCGATAATCCACCGCGAGGCCGCATAGCCGGCGTCGCGGTGTGCCGACGTCACCGCGATCGCCACGCTGACCTCTCCCAGCCCGAGGTCGCCCACGCGGTGCGCCGCGGCGATCGAGCCCACATCGAACCGCTCCAGCGCCTCGCGGCAGATGGCCGACAGCTCTCGCTCCGCCATCTCTCCGTACGCCTCGTAGGTGAGGCGGGACACCGTCCGGCCGCGGTTCGTGCGACGGACGCGCCCCTGAAAAAAGAGCAGCGCGCCGTCCGCCACGGACCCGATCTCCCGTACAATATCCTCGAATTGCGCGAAATCGTCCAGACTCTCCGGGGTGATCCACGTCCGCACGCGGTCGTTCGCTCCGTCCGACATCGAATCAACCCCCCGCAACAGGGGGGATGAGCGCGACCTCGTCCCCATCGGAAAGGACCGTGCCGGCCTCCGCGTACCCCTGGTTGACGGCGACGACGACCCGCTCCGGGAGCCAGTCGAGCCCTCCCGGCCCGCGCAGGGTTTCGACGAGGTCCGCCACGGTGCTGTCCGCCGCGAGTTCCGCCGACCCCTCCCTGCGCGCGGCGAGTTCGCCGTACACGCCGAAGAAGAGCG
Source organism: Candidatus Palauibacter rhopaloidicola (assembly GCA_026914155.1). GTDB lineage: Bacteria > Gemmatimonadota > Gemmatimonadetes > Palauibacterales > Palauibacteraceae > Palauibacter > Palauibacter rhopaloidicola. Next base: position 10,538 of record JAPPGH010000014.1, read on the forward strand.
TGCGCACCGAGATCCGGTCCGTCATGGGCGCGCGGTCGATGGGCGCGCGGTCGCCAGCGCGAGGTAGGCGAGGAGCCGCGGCACGATGCCCTCTTCGCGCAGCGTCGTCACCCGGACCCGCGTGCCGGCGGGCTCCGCGGGATCCGGGAAGGCGGCGACCGAGAGGTTGCCCCGGAAGGTGCAGAACGCGATGTGCGTGTCGCTCTCGGTGTCGACCCAGGCGTCCACCATCCGGTCGTCCCCGAGGAAGAAATCTCGCGTGGCGGCCAGCACATCCGCCGGCGCCAGCGCGCTTGTGGTCTCTGTCGTCATGGACTCTCCCCGCGTACCATCCTGCAGCCGAAGATAGGGACGCCGCAGCCCTCTCTCAAACCGACCCACCCCTTCGACAAGAGCGCCCGACCGTGTCCGCTACGCAGTTTTCCCCGAACGTCGCCCGGCTCGAGGCATCGGCCACGCTGGTGCTGGCCGCCCGCGCCCGGAAGCTGAAGGCGGCGGGAGTCCCGGTCGTGGACCTCTCTGCCGGCGAGCCGCAGTACCCCGCCCCGCCGTTCGCGGCGCGCGCCGGCATTCGGGCCGTCGAGGAGGGGAAGACGGGGTATCCGCCCACCTCCGGGCTGCCCGAACTGCGCGAGGCGATCGCGCGCTACCTGCGCGAGACGACGGCGGCCGAGGCGGTGGATGCGGACTCGGTCATCGTGAGCGCGGGCGTGAAGCAGTCGCTGTTCAACTGCTGCTACTCGCTCTTCGGCGCCGGCGAGGAGGTGCTGGTGCCCTCCCCCTTCTGGCCGAGCTACACGACGATCGTCCGGCTCGCCGGGGCAGAACCGGTCATCGTGGAGACGACGTGGGAAGGCGGGTTCGTGCCGGCGGTCGAGGACCTCGAGGCGGCCCGCACGACGCGGACCCGGGGGCTCATGCTCAACAGCCCGGGAAACCCGACCGGCGCCGTCATCGCGCCCGGCCTGCTGCGCGACATCCTGGTGTGGGCGGAGCGGCACGGGATCTGGGTACTCTCCGACGAGATCTACCGGCGGCTCGCCTACGGGGCCCCGTCGCCGTCCGTGTTCGACGTGGCGGAGCGCGGGGAGAGGACGATCCTGCTCGACGGCGTCTCGAAGGCGTTTTGCATGCCGGGGTTCCGGATCGGGTATGCCGTGGGGCCGCGCGAGGTCGTCCGGAAGATGGCGGACCTGCAGGGACAGACGACCTCGGGGGCTGTCGGCCCCTCGCAGCACGCCGCCGCGGCCGCGCTCGGCGAGAGCGCTCCGCGCGAGACGTTCGTCACGGATCTCCTGTCGAGGCTCTCCGGACTCAGGGAACTGGGGCTGGCGAGGTTCGCGGAGATGGACGGGATCGAGGCGTTCGCGCCGGACGGCGCGCTGTATTTCTACGCGCGGCTCACGGGCGGCGACGGTGCGTCGCTCGATGTCGCCGAGCGGCTGCTCGCCGATGCGAAGGTCGCGTGCATGCCCGGCGAGCCGTTCGGCTCTCCGGGCCACCTGCGCTTCAACTTCGCGGTGGAGCGGGACGTCCTGGAGGAGGGACTGGAACGGATCGCCGGCTTCTTCGGCTGACCCGCCCGCCCTACCTCACACGCTGCTAGTCCCCGAGGCTCGACGCCACTTCGTCGCGCAGCAGACGCGAGGGCTTGAAGACGGGCACCTTCCTCGGCGGCACGCGGACGGGATCTCCCGTGCGCGGATTGCGCGCCATGCGGGTCCGGCGCTCGCGAACCTTGAACGTGCCGAAGCCGCGAATCTCGATGTGGTTGCCTTGTACGACGGCTCCCTTGACGGCGTTGAGAAATGCGTTGACCACCGCGGCGCAGTCCCGCTTCGTCACGCCGGGGCCGATGGCCTCGTGGACCTGTTCGATGAGATCCGCCTTCGTCATCTCCCTCTCCTCCGAGCGTTGTGCAACCGTTCAAGAATGGTGTTCCGCTCCGGGATGGGAGCGGCTTATCTCAGTTCAAAGAGGAGTCGCGGGGCGCTTGGGCGCAGGGGCGCCAGCGACCCGATCCATGTTCGCGCATCGCCGAGGCTCAGTCCGCCGATCAGGTCGAACAGATTCAAGGTCGGTTCGCGCGGCCGCACGACGGTCGGATCCGCGCCCAGCCCCGCCATCCGGCCCGCGAGTTCGATGGTCTCGGGCAGGGTCATGAGGCCGTCGACCAGTCCGAGTTCGTTCGCCTGCCGGCCCGTGAAGACCCGGCCGTCCGCCAGCCGGCGAACGGTCTCCCGGTCCAGGTCCCGGTTGTCGGACACGACCTCGACGAACTGCTCGTGTACGTCGCTCACGAGTTCCTCGAGGATCTCGCGGTCGTCGGGAGAGAGGGCGCGCCCGTAGCCGCCCAGATCCTTGTGCTCCGCGCTCGCCACGACTTCCCAGTCGACGCCGACCTTGCGGAACAACTCCTCTGCGTTGGGGAATTCCATGATGACGCCGATGGACCCGGTCATCGTGCCGGGCAGCGCGAACACGCTGTCGGCCCCGACCGCGGCGTAGTATCCGCCGGAGGCGCCCACATCGCCCATCCAGGCGAGGACGGGCCGGTCGTCGTCGTCCCGCAGGGCGCGAATGGCTTCGAAGATGCTCTGCGAAGCCCCGACGGTCCCTCCCGGGGACTCGATCTCGATCACGAAGGCGCGCACGCCGGGGTCCTCGCGAAAGCCGTCGAGCGTCTTCGTGAAGGCCGCTTCGTCCGTGATCACGCCGCGCAGCGGAACGACCGCGACGCGTCCGCCGGCGAGAAACGACGTGTTTCCCACCGTCCACCAGATGGAGAGGATCGCGCCCACGCCGAAGATGCCCAGGAGCGCGAGGAGGGCGATCACCGTGTTTCGCTTGTCGTATGTCACGTCGCGCCGCGGTCCGTGAGTGTGGGTCGGTGGGCGGAAGCCCGACGCAACCTAGACAACATATGGTCAACGTTCAACGGATCGCGCACCGATCGTTCGCGGATCGCGCACGGATCGCGCACGGTCAACTCGGGACGGAGCTTCCGGCACTTCGCATCGTCTCGACGAAGCGGTTGAACAGATACCGGCTGTCGTGGGGTCCCGGAGCCGATTCGGGGTGGTACTGGACCGCGAACACCGGCCGCTCCCGGTGGACCAGCCCCTCCACCGTCCCGTCGTTCAGATTTCGGTGCGTGATCTCGAGGTCGTCTCCGCCCGCGATCCGCCCATCTTTTTCGAGCACCGAGAAGCCGTGGTTCTGCGAGGTGATCTCGACGGCGCCCGTGGCATGGTTGAGCACGGGGTGATTCCCGCCCCGGTGCCCGTAGGGCAGCTTGTAGTTCGTGCCCCCGAAGGCCCGTGCGATGAGCTGGTGTCCGAGGCAGATGCCGAACAGCGGGACCCCGGCGTCGCTCAGCGTGCGGATGCGCTCGACCGCGCCCGGCACGGCCTCCGGATCGCCGGGTCCGTTCGAGACGAAGACGCCGTCCGGGCGGGCGGCCAGCAGTTCCTCGGCGTCCGTGTCGCAGGGGACGACGCGCACGCGGTATCCCTCGCGGCGGAAGAGGTCGAGGCTTCGCGTCTTCACGCCGTAGTCGAGGCAGAGGACGAGACCGCGCTCGGCGGCGCCATCGAGGGGAGCGAGTTCGTACGGTTCGGGTGTCGAGACGGCGGTGGCGAGGTCGCGGCCGGACATCTCCGGCTCGGCGGCCAGGCGCTCGGCGGCCCGCTCCGGCGACACCCCGTCGTGCGCGATGACGGCCCGCATCGCGCCCGCATCGCGGATATGGCGCGTCAGGGCCCGCGTGTCCGCGCCCACCAGCGTCGGAATCCCGTGCGACGCGAGGTACTCGGGCAGCGTGGAATCGGCCGGCCCGGACCCGATCTCATGCGACAGGTGCCTCACGACGAAGCCCGCGACCCACGGCCGCCGCGACTGAACGTCGGGGTCGCGGATGCCGTACACCCCCTGCATGGGTGCGGTCATGACGACGATCTGCGCGGCGAAGGAGGGATCCGTGAGCACTTCGTGATATCCCGTCATCACCGTCGTGAAGACGGCTTCGCCGGCGGTCTCGGTCTCGGGGCCCGCGTAGGCGCCGTCAAAGCGGCGGCCGTCTTCGAGCAGGAGGTATCCGGGGCGTGCTTGCGTCTCGCTCAAGTGGCGCGTCCAATGTGGCGGTTGAAGGTGCGGGGACCCGGGCATCGGCTCGCGGCCCGCGTGCCGGGCGAACCCAAGCCGCGGGAGGTACGTTGACCACCGACTCCGGACCCGGGCGGGAGAGCGGGACCGACGCTCCGCTCGTTCATATCTTCGCCGACGAGTCCTGCCTCGGCAACCAGTTCGAGAATCGCCGGAATCCCGGGGCGGCCGCCGGTCTCATCGAACGGTTCGACGAGCGCGGGGGCTGGTATCGGCGGGACTTCGCCCACTTCGATCCGGACACGACGAACAACCGGATGGCGATCGTCTCCGGCATCGTCGGGCTGGGCGCCCTGCGGCGGGCGTGCCGCGTCGTCTTCACGAGCGACAGCCAGTATCTCGTCCGCGGAATGAAGGAGTGGGTGCACGGCTGGGCCCGCCGCGGCTGGCGGCGCAAGGGCGGACCGATCGAGAACCTCGACCTGTGGCGGGAACTCGTGCGCGTCGCCGCGCGGCACCGCGTGGAGTGGCGCTGGACCCGGGGACACGCCGATGACGTGAAGAACGCCTACGCGGACCACCTGGCGGTGACGGCGGCGCGGGAGCGGCGGGGCATCGACGGACTCGTCCCGTCCGGGTTCGAGACCTGGCTCGCGGAGGCGCAGGAAAAGAAGCGGTACGTCGAGTTTCTGGATCTCCCGAGCGAAGCGTTCGCCGAGGACCCTCGCCCGCCTGACTAGCCGGGGTTCCCGCTCCCCGAGTCGGGGTTCCCTTCCCCGCCTTCCGTTCCATCCCCTTCCGCGGCGCTCTCCTCGGACCCCGGTGCGGCGGCGTCATCGGAGGGGGCTGCGCCTTCACCGAGGTCGGGCGACACCTCCAGGAGCGAAGCCGGCGCTTCGGGGAGGCTCTGCTGGCCGGGAAGTCCTTGGCGCAGGATCGATTCCGGCGCCGCGTCCGGACGGGCGGAGAGCACAGTCAGCACGAGCGCGAGGAAGAGGAAACTCCCCCCGCCGTACCAGCTCGCCTTGGTCAGCGCGTTGGCCGCCTGGCGTCCTCCCATGAAGGAGTCCGTGGAGGACGAGGCCCCGCCGAAGGAGGCGGCGAGCCCGCCGCCCTTCGCGGACTGGAGGAGGATCATCACGCACAGCACGAGCGCGATCAGCGATATCAATACGATCAGAAACGGGAACATCTTCTACCCTGGCTTGATTCGTTCCTTCGTTGGAAGGCCCCAACCTTGCTGCCCTTCCAAGCTTGAATCCTGTGTCCAGAACCTAGCACAATCCCGACAATCCCGCCCACCTGCCCGGTCGCCTCACGCTGCCAGCGGCCTGGTGTCGTACTGTGCCCAGAGGACCCAGAGGGCCCAGTCGAGGTCCAGGGGGTCGCCCATCCAGAGGCTGGTCGCCGTCCAGGGGTCGATCCCCTCCTGACGGTGCCAGTTCCGGAGCCCCGCGTCAGCGGTTGAGGGCGCCTTGACGTCCTCATGCACCGGAGGCACGGCGGGCACCACCCGCCCCTTCGGATCGCGGAAGCGCGCCGCGCCCGCCTCCCCCATCTCCACCCGCC
>JAPPGH010000009.1 GCA_026914155.1 Candidatus Palauibacter rhopaloidicola
GACGAGATGGGCGACGCGCTTCCCGGCGCCTCCGTCTCACTCTACGGGGCGAACAACGCCATGGTCGGCAGCGGCATGACCGGGGACGACGGCTCCGTGTCGATCAAGGTCGCGCGCGCCGGCACCAGCGGGAACATGGTGATGGCCGGCGTCTCGGCTGAAGGCTACGACGTGGCCGAGGGCATGACGGAAGTCGCCTGGGATCCGCAGATGTTTGCGACCTCGGGCGCAAACTCCAACGACATCGTCAACCTGAACGTCAACGTGAGCGTCAGCGGTGCTACTGTCGACCGTGGCGACTACGGTGGCGGCGAAGCGCTCGCCGGCTGGGCGATCAGCGTCATGATGGGCGATGCCGCAGTCGCGGGCGCGCCGACGATGCTGGGCGCCGACGGCAGCGTGCCCTTCACGACTACCGTTGAGTCGGTCCCGGCAAGCTTCACGTTCACGGCCGCCGACGACCAGGACGACGAGCTGGACGGCGGCGAGATGTACGAGGCGTCCGGCGGCGGGTACACGCACACCGGCCTCAAGGTGGCGGGTGCCGCCGCGGAAGCCGACCCGATCGTGGTGACCTACACGACCCAGACGCTGACGGTCTACGTGCACCACGAGCGCGACCAGGTCCGCGGCTACACTGGCAACGTCCTGGGCGGCGATGTCAGGATGTCCGGGCTGGTCGATCTTGAGGTCCGGCACGCGAGCGGGAACGACGGCAGGTTCACCAGTCCGATCTCGAATGAGGATTGGGACTCCAGGGCGAACACGACCCACGACAAGGGCGAATACACCTTCGCCCACCTGCCGGCGGACATGGACATCGTCGTCCGGGCGGACGCCATGGACGGCTACATGCTGCTGGATCTCGACCGGATCGACACCTACCGCAACATGGACGAGAACGGCGTGATGGGCGGTGCGTTCGGTGCGATGGGCGGCTGGGGGCACACGGTGACGCTCTGTCCGCTGACGGAGGTCGAGCCCACCGGCCAGGACTTCGGCAAGTGCGGCTCGTTCGCCGTCGTCAGCACGCACGATGTAACCGCGAACGTGTGGAAGAACGCAGTCAGGAAGCGGGGCACCGGGTTCAGTGAGAACTACCGCAACAGCAGCGGCAGCGTTCGCGACAGCCTTGTAGCGGACATCGAGGTCAGCCTGACGCCGGTCGAGGGCAAGAACCTCGCGGGTGTCGGAGCGGAGTTCACCACCGCGAAGAGCGACGACCCGACGACAGACATCGACGAGCGCACGGCACACGACTTCGGTACCATGGCGGCCGGCGCCTACGATCTCGGTCTTCCCGACGGATGGATGGGGATGGCGGGCGACATGAAGGCGGCCGACGCCCTCAGCCCCCTTGCAAGCGACCTCGCTCTCGAGGTCACGCCATCGACCGCCACCCTCTACGGCTTCGTTCGGAACACGCTCGGCGTCGGCCTCGAGGGTGTGACCGTGACCGTGAACGGCCAGACGGACACGACCGACAACCTGGGCCGCTACATCGTGTCCGGCATCTCAAAGGTGCGGGGACAGCTCTTCGTGAATACCGAGAGGGCGGGATACCCGGCGGCCAAGGCGGATTCCACCAACAACGCAAAAACCGCCGTCCCCACGTTCGAAGCGAACACGACGAAGAGACACGACATCTCCCTCAGTGGCGCGAACAACACCGTCGCCATCACCGGCACGGTCACGGAAAGCGGCACCGGCGCAGGGATCAAGGGCGTGGAGATCCTGGTGGACGGCAAGGCTCCGCTCAACGCTGGATCGGGGCAGGGATCAGGGAAGGTCACGACGGATGACGACGGCAACTACACGGCGATCGTCGAAATCCAGCCAAACAATGACCCACTCGTTGACGTGACTCCGAAGAAGTCCGGCTATCACTTCATACCCGACAAGCGTCAGGCCGCCGCCATCGCCGGGGGGAGTTCCGGCGTCAATTTCACAGGCTACGCGGCCACCGAGATTGTTGGCCTGGTGACCGGTCCGGGAGGCGGCATGCCCCTAGCCGAGGCTACGGTCGCGGCGTGGAGGACACCGCTGAGCGCCCGCCAGTACACCGCAGCAGATTCCTTGACAAATTTCATAAGTCAGGTGACAACCACGGAGACCGGAACGTTCAGCCTCAAAGTGCCCACCCTTAGCGGCACCGTCTACCTCGACGTCAAACCTCGGGCCATCAAACCCGGTGATTCCGGCCCTGCCTATACGGCTTTGAACAATGCGCTCAGGTATAACTGGTTCGATCCGCCCGCGACCAGACCTGGCGGTTCGATCGCCGTCATCCCCGGCCAGACCTTGCAGTTCGGCACCTTCAAGGGCAATAGCGTCCAGCCCCGAATCACTAAGGTCACGCGGTCGACGAGGTCGGAAGACGTTGCCGCCCAGGTCGGCGGCGGCGACGGGAACCCCCTCGTCCACGGAGAAACCGAGAATGAAATCGTGGTGGAGTGGGAGTTCGACACCAGAAATACTGCTGGCGTGCACTCCATCGCCACCGGCGTCATTACTGGTGAGCCCACCATGGGCGGGGTCAGTGCCACCACAGGTAGTACGAGCACCACGGCGAGAGACGGGACGGCCCTTGCAGACGAACGGACCACGCCGTCCGCGGTCGGCGACGGGACCACCGTAACGCACAAGCGGACGACCACGTACACCGTTGGTGATGACGCCGACGTCGACTACGGCGAGATAGAGAAGGTTACGGTCGCAATCGAGGTGACGGGTGCAGACCCAGCCATAGCCCCAACGGCAGCCGCCCCCCAGACCGCCGCCGCCGCCGGCTCTGCGCCGAGCGAGTCTGAAGAGCTTGCCGCTGTGAAATCGAGTGTCACGAACCTCGTTGCGAAGGTCGCGACCTCGACCGCGAACACAGATCACGCCCTCACGGCTACCTGGAACGGCCCGGCTAGCCCGGAATTGCAGCACCGAGTGCTCGTGGCTATCCCGGTCGATGGAGTTACCAGATGGTACCGCCTTACGACCACTGCGGTAGGCACGGCTAACCTTTCTGCAGCACCGAGTGGCGCGGTCGCGGCCACCATATGGAGGAACACTTCCAGAACCTCCGCCAACTACAAGCAGTGGAGCATGACGGCATTCAACCTCAATCAGGCCTTGGCGGCGGGCGACACCGGCGCCTTGGTGGACGACGTCACTGGAGTGGCTACTGGTTTCACTGCGACTCAGCTGCGGGGCGCGACCGACCTTCGCATCGATACCAGCGTGAACGGCGGCGCCGCTGCTACTTCTTGGGTGACGAGCGCCACGGCTACCATTAGTCGATAGCTGGCCAACCAATTCTCCAACCCCATCGGTCTGACCGATGGCAGCGACAACCCCCCGTCCGGTTCTCCGGGCGGGGGGTTGCTCCCTATTCAGCAATGACGACAACAACCCGGTCCCGGTCGATCCGCCGAACGACGTCCGAGCCCGTCGTGGAGCCGGGGCCGCATCATCCCGCGGGCATGGGACGAGAGAGCGACGGCGCCCCGAACGACCGCACACGGATTCGCGTCCCGTTGGTGGTGATCTGCGCGGTTGCGGCGTGGACGTCGTCGGGGTGCGGCGACGATGCCACGCGCCCTCCGTCCGAGGCGCTTCGCGTGGCCAGTGTGACGGTCACGCCCGCGGTCGCATCGCTCACGGCGCCGGACGCGACCGTGCAACTGGATGCGCGTGTACGCGACGGCAACGGGCGGGCAATGCCCGGGGTCGTAGTGATCTGGACGAGCCTCGACGCCGCGGTCGCGACGGTTGGCGGGTCGGGGCTGGTGGCGGCAACGGGCAACGGGACGACCACGGTCGCGGCGACGGTCGGCGCGGTCGCGGGCACGGCGACGGTGACGGTGGCGGTGGAGCATGGGGACCGGGCGGCGCTGGCCGCGCTCCACGCGGCGACGGACGGGCCGAACTGGGCCGACGACGCGAACTGGCTGGGCGACGGGCCGCTGGGGGCGTGGCGCGGGGTGGATACGGACGCGTTCGGCCGGGTCGCCCGCCTGGATCTGGGCGGCCGCCAGGACGGGGAGACGGCGGAGTGGGTGTCGCACGGCCTGCGGGGCTCGATCCCGCCGGAACTGGGGAGTCTCGCGGGCCTGACGTCACTGAATCTGCGCGGCAACGCGCTGGCCGGTCCGATCCCGCCGGAGCTGGGAGATCTCGCCGGCCTGGAGGAGCTGTGGCTCGACGGCAACCGGCTCGAGGGTCCGATCCCACCGGAGCTGGGAAGCCTCGCGCGCCTGAGGGACCTGCGCATGCGCGGCAATGCGCTGGCGGGTCCGATTCCGCCGGAGCTGGGGAATCTCGCCGCTCTCGAAGGGCTGTGGCTCGACGGCAACCGGCTCGAGGGTCCGATCCCGCCGGAACTGGGGAACCTCGGGCACCTGAGGGGGCTGTCCCTGAGCGACAACGCGCTGACGGGTCCGGTCCCGCCGGAACTGAGTACCCTCCCATACCTGGAATACCTGTACCTCGACGGGAACGCGCTGACGGGCGCGCTCCCGCGGAGTCTCCTGCGGATCGGCGGGCTGGTGCGGCTCCGGTTCGAGCGGAACGACGGCCTCTGCGCGCCGGGCACCGCCGAGTTCATGGCATGGCTGGACGGGATCGGGCAGACCGACGAAGGCCAGTTCTGCAACGAGACGGACCGGGCGGCGCTGGCCGCGCTGCACGCGTCGGCGGGCGGCGAGAACTGGACCGACTCGGAGGGCTGGCTGGACGAGACGGCGCTCGCGGAGTGGCACGGCGTGGGGACCGACTCCGTGGGCCGCGTCGCGACGCTCGACCTGACCGGCAACGGACTCGCGGGGCGGCTCCCGGCGGGTCTGGGCGACCTGGCGGCGCTGACGGCGCTGCGCGTCGGCGACAACGCCCTGTCCGGGCGGTTGCCGCGGACCCTGGTCGGCCTGCCGCTGGGCGAGCTGGACTACGCCGGGACGGAGCTGTGCGCGCCGGCGGACGAGGTGTTCCGGGCGTGGCTGGATGCCATCGCCGTGCTGCGGGACACCGGGGCGGAGTGCGCACCGGCCACGGACCGGGAGATCCTCGAGATGCTCCACGACGCGACGGGCGGGCGCGACTGGATCGACTCGAGGAACTGGCTCACCGATGCGCCGCTCGCGGAGTGGCGCGGGGTCGAGGTGGACGACCAGGGCAGGGTTGTCGAGCTGCACCTTTGGGACAACGGGCTGGCGGGCCGACTGCCGCCCGAATTCGGCGATCTGGTTCACTTGGAGTACCTGCGCTTGAGCGACAACGCGCTCACGGGCGCGATTCCGCCGGAACTGAGCGGCCTGTCTGAACTCGCGCACCTGGCGCTCGATGGCAACGGCCTCTCCGGCCAGCTCCCGCCCGAACTCGGCAGCCTTCCGGCGCTCAAGGAGCTACGCGTCGAGAACAACGACCTGTCGGGCCCGCTCCCGCCCGAACTCGGGGAACTCGCCAGCCTGCGCGGGCTGGAGCTCACGGGCAACCCCGGGCTTTCGGGCCTGCTACCTGCGGAATTGACGTCGCTCGGCCGGCTCGAACGGCTCCTGGCCGGGGGCACCGGGCTGTGCGCGCCCGAAGACCCCGCCTTCTTGGCCTGGCTCGACCGCGTCCACACGCGCCGCGTCGTGCCCTGCGCCGAACGGGAGGCCCCAGCGGCGTACCTGGTGCAGGCGGTGCAGTCGCGCGCGTTCCCGGTCCCGCTGGTCGCGGGCAGGCCGGCGCTGCTGCGGGTGTTCCCGACGGCGCGGGCCGCGGGCGCGGGCGTTCCGGCGGTTCGCGCCCGGTTCTTCGTCGACGGCCGGGAGACGCACGTAGAGGACGTTCCGGGCAAGTCCGAAGCGATGCCGGCCAGGATCGACGAGGGTTCGCTAGCTACGTCGGTCAGCGCCGAGATCCCGGGGAGCGTGGTGCAGCCCGGCCTCGAGATGGTCGTCGAGGTCGACCCGGACGGGATGCTCGACCCCGTGCTGGGAGTCTCGCGGCGAATTCCCGCGACCGGACGACTGGCGGTCAACGTGCGGACGCTGCCGCCGCTCGAGCTGACGGTCGTTCCGTTCCTGTGGGCGGAGGCGCCGGACTCCTCGATCCTGGACGCGATCCGGGGGATGGCGGCCGATCCGGATGGCCACGCGCTGCTCGCGGACGTGCGCGCGCTGCTCCCGGTGGGGACGCTCGAGCTGACGGCGCACGAGCCCGTGCTGAGCTCGAGCAACGACGCCCGCCGCCTGCTCGAGGAGACGGAGGCGATCCGCGTGCTGGAGGGCGGGGGTGGCCACTACCTGGGCACCATGGTGGGCCCGGTGACGGGGCCCTCCGGAGTGGCGTTCCTCCCCGGCAGGGCGGGCTTCTCGATCCCCCGCTCGGGCACCATCGCGCACGAACTCGGCCACAACCTGGGTCTCCGCCACGCGCCGTGCGGCGGCGCGGGCGACCCGGATCCGTCGTTCCCGCACCCGGACGGATCGACGGGGGCCTGGGGCTACGATTTCGCGCGCGGCGAACTGGTGCGTCCCACGACCCCGGACCTGATGTCGTACTGCGGTCCCCCCGACGGGATCAGCGACTACCACTTCGCCAACGCGCTCCGCTACCGGCTGTTCGAGGCGCGCGCAGCGGCGGTCCCGGCCGCCGCCTCCGCGACATCGCTTCTGCTGTGGGGCGGGGCGGACACCGACGGCGCACCGTTCCTGAACCCGGTCTTCATCGTCGAGGCACCGCCGGCGCTCCCGGACTCGGCCGGCGCGTACACGCTGACGGGCCGGACCGCGGGCGGGACCGAGCTCTTCTCGCTCCGCTTCGCGATGCCCCGTGCGGCCGACGGCGACGGCGGCTCCGGCTTCGCGTTCGTCCTTCCCGTGGAGCTTGGCTGGGCGGGCGAAATGACCGCCATCACCCTCGCAGGCCCTGGCGGATCGTTCGCTCTGAGCGACGACAGCGACGTCCCGATGGCCATCCTGCGCAACCCGCGCACCGGTCGGGTGCGGGGCATCATGCGCCAAGTGCCGCCCCCGGCCCGGGCCGCGATGGACGCGGCGGAGCGGTCCACAGGGCCGGAGTTCGAGCTGCTGTTCAGCCGCGGGATGCCCGACGCGGCGGCGTGGCGGCGATGACGGGGCCACGGGGGGTCGGGGCGAAGGCTCGCCAACCAATCCAGATGGATTTCACACACAGACGCGCAACGTCTTTTCCATCGCGCGGAAGGAGACGGCAGGATGATTCGGAACAGACTGGGCCCGCTGGCCCGCTTCCTAATGGTTGCCACCGCGGTGGCGTGGTGGGTGCCGTCCGGAGCGGCCGCCGTCACGGCTCCGGTTCAGAACACGGTACCTGCGGCGCCGCAGAACCTGACGGTGAGGCCGCTCAGCAACGCCATCTTTCTCCTATGGGACCCAGTCTCGGACGCCACCGGCTACCAGGTCCAAGCGTCCGCCAACGGCTCCACGGGCTGGATCACTATCGCCAAGCCCAAAACCAACCAATACACGTATCACGGTCAAGAACCAGGCACCACCCGGTTCTATCAAGTCGCCGCGCTCAACGCTGCGGACAAGCCCGGTGCCTACTCGAATGTAGTCTCGATCACTACAACGGGGAGCACGAGCACGCCTTCGGAACCACTCAATCTAAGCGCAACCATCGCCGCCTCGATCGCCACCCTCACTTGGAACAAACCGACCAGGGACGGCGGCAGCCCGATCACCAGCTACCAGATCCACCTGTCCGCGGACGACCGCCATTGGGAACCGGTGGCGGAACCGCCCGCCACCGCGACCGGCCATGTGGGCTTGGTTACGCCGGGCGTTGTCAGCACTACTTTCAGGGTCAGAGCGGTAAACGCCAACGGTGCGGGAATCCCGGCGTTCGTGACCGTCCCGACAGGTGGCACGGGGACGCCTTCGGTGCCACTCAATCTCTCGGCGATCGCCGCCGGGCCCACGATCATCGACCTCGACTGGGGCACACCGGCCTTGACGGGCGCGAGCGCGATCATCGACTACCAGGTCGAATGGTCGACGACTGGCGGCGTCCCGTGGACGCTGCTGACGACCACGGGCCAGACCTCGTTCCGGGACGCGAGTCTTACCGCGGGAGCCACCCGCTACTACCGCGTCCGGGCGAGGAACGCCAACGGCTTCGGGCCCTGGACGTCCCCGGAGCACGCTACCACGCCAGCGGCAACGCCGCCGGGGCCGCCCCTCGACCTGAGGGCGACCGCCGACGGTTCCTCGGCGATCGATCTGAGCTGGAGCGAGCCGGCGAGTACCGGCAGCAGCGAGATCATCGGGTATCGGATCGAGGCGTCGAGCACGCGCTTCGGCGGGTGGGAGAATCTCGTGGCCAACACGGGCAACACGCGGAGAACCTACCGCGACACGGAGGCCCTCGGTCCGAACACGACCCGTTACTACCGGGTCGCGGCGATCAGCGCGGCGGGCACGAGCGTCTGGTCGAACGTCGCCGACGCGACCACCGAGCGGGGCGTTCCGGACGCGCCCGGGCGATTGACGGCCCAGGCCCGAGGGATATCGGTGATCGAGTTGCGCTGGACGCGGCCATCGTCCAGCGGAACGTCCCCCGTGACCGGTTACCGGATCCAGTGGTCGAGGACGGGAACCGGCGGATGGCGGGATCTTGTGGCGAACACGCGCACCACCTCCCAGCACACGGGCCTCGAGCCGAACACGACCCGTTACTACCGGGTCGCGGCGATCAGCGCGGCGGGCACGAGCGTCTGGTCGAACGTCGCCGACGCGACCACCGACGATCTCACCGTTCCGGGCGCGCCCAGGAGCCTGAGGGTGAGCCCGAACGGCCTCAGGGGCAGCACCGAGCTCCGCCTCTCCTGGACGGCCCCGGCGTCGAACGGAGGGAGCCCGATCACCGGCTACCGCATCGAGAGGGCCGCCACCCGCGGCGGCGCCTGGATCATCCACGTGGCCAGCACCGGCAGCGCCACCACCACCTATACCGACACCGGTCTCGCCCCCAACACGATGCGCTTCTATCGGGTGCGCGCGCTCAACGACCAGGGCCACGGGGACCCCTCGAACGTGGCCGAAGGCACCACCAACGCGGCACGGCCCGGCCAGCCCCGGAACCTGCGCGCGCGGGCGACGGGACCGACCAGCATCACGCTCGCGTGGGAGGCGCCGGCCAGCGACGGCGGGGAGCGGATCACCGGCTACACCGTTCGGGCGCGCGGTCCCGGCGACGGGAGCTGGATCACGATCGTTCCCAACACCGTTTCGACGGCGACCACTTTCGAGCACACGGGCCTCCGGCCGGCCAGCGCCTACCGCTACCAGGTGGCGGCGATCAACCGCGTGGGAGCCGGCCAGTGGTCGTTCGAGACGAGCACGAGCACCTACCCCGACAAGCCCCGGGCACCGGTCGGGCTGACGGCCCGGGAGGTGGGCACCTCGCGGATCGACCTGTCGTGGAGCGCGCCCCGCAACACCGGCGGCGCCCCGATCCTCGGCTACCGGATCGAGGGCTCAGACGACGGGGGCGGCACCTGGCGGATCGTCCGCCGCAACACCAGCTCGAGGGGGACGACGTTCTCCGACGTGAACCTCCAGCCCGCGACCACGCGGCACTACCGCGTCGCCGCGATCAACACCGCGGGGACCGGGCCGTTCTCGAACACCGCGCGCGCGACCACCGAAGCGACCGTGCCGGGCACGCCCCGGAGTCTCGACGCGGAGGCCGACGGCACATCGCGGATCGAACTGTCCTGGCGTGCGCCCACGAGCGACGGCGGCTCGCGCATCACCGGCTACCGCATCGAGGTGTCCGAAGACGGCGGCACCCGCTGGGAGAACCTGGTGGCCAACTCGCACAACACACGCACGACCCACGTGCACACGGGGCTGGAGCCGGCCACCAGGCGCCACTACCGCGTCTCGGCGATCAACCGGATCGGCGTGGGTCGGGCGTCGAGGGTGGTGAGCGCCATTACCGACGCGACCGTGCCCGACGCCCCCACCGGGCTGACGGCCACCGCGGTCTCGCCCACGCAGATCGACCTGTTCTGGCTCGCGCCCGCGTACGACGGCGGCGCCCCCGTCACCGGCTACCGCATCGAGGTCTCGGAAAACGCAACGGCGTGGACGGATCTGATGGTCAACACCGGGTCCAGGGCTACCACATACTCGCACACCGGCCTCCTGCCGGGGAGCACGCGCCACTACCGCGTCTCGGCGATCAACCGGGTGGGCGTCGGCGCGCCGTCGGATACCGCTTCGGCAGCCACGGACGACCCCATCGGGCGCGCGGGTCGCCTGAACACACGCGTGCTGCCGCACGTGGCGGCCGCGATGACGTCGAGCACCGTCTCGGCGATCGCCCGCCGCGTCGATGCGGTGGCCAACGGGATGGGCATGGAGCGGCGCGTGGAGACGAACGGGCTCTCGTCGATGGCCGCGAGCCTGTCCGCACCGGATGCGGGAGGCCTCGGTCTCGCGCAGGGCGACCGAGCCGGCTTGGCCGCCCTCTTCGGCGGCACCTCGTTCACGATGCCCCTGGGCGCCTCCGACGCGCAGCAGCAGTCCGCCACGGGCACGCAGTTGGCGAGCTGGGGGGCGGGCGAATACCACTACCTCGGCGAACCCGGCCAGAGCGCCCTCGACTGGAAGGGCAACATGGTGAGCGCCCACGCCGGCCTGGACGTACGCGTGGGGTCGGACATCCTGGCGGGGGTCGCGGGCTCGTATTCCTCGGGCAGCTTCGACTTCACCGACAAGAGCGGCGCCAGCCCGGTGAAGGGCACCTACGGCACAACCATGGCCAGCGTGCATCCCTACATGGCTTGGTTCTCCGGCGGTGGCGGCACCTCGGTGTGGGGTTCGGCAGGACTCGGCCGGGGCGACATCGACGTCGACGACGAGCGCGAAGGATTCCGCACCACCCCCGCGAGCCTGTTGACGGGGGCTGGAGGCGCGAGCTACCAGCTGCTCACGCGCGGCGCGGGCGGCGTGCGCCTCAAGGCCGAGGGCTGGTACGGCGAGGTCACGGTCGAGGGCAGCGGGCAGATCGAGGAAGTGACGCTCGAGATGCAGCGCGGCAAACTCGCCCTGGAGTTGACTCAGGGCTTCCGCACCGGCACCGGGAACGAGATGGCGTTCGTGCTCGAGGGCGGGATGCGCTACGACAACGGCGACGCCATAAACGGCACCAGCGCGGAAGTCGGCGGCGGGCTCCGCTACACGAACTCGAGTCTCGGGCTGACCGCGGAGGGCCGCGGCCGATTCGTGATCTCGGCCCGCGCCGGCTACGAGGAATGGGGCCTGGGCGGCACGCTCATGTTCGATCCCGCGGCGCGCGGCCAGGGGCTCTCGATCCGGCTGGCGCCGTCGTACGGCAACCACACGAGCGGGGTGAACCACCTCTGGGAGCGCGGGGTGCACGACGCGGTGGGCGGCCACGACCTGGGCATGGCGCCCAACGTGGACGGCGAGGTGGCGTATGGCATCGCCGGCTTCCACGGCACACCCTACAGCGGCTTCTACCTGGGCCAGGGTGGCACGCGGGCCTTCAGCAGCGGCATGCGTTACGAACTCGGGTCAGGGGTCGGGCTGCGCCTCGAAGGCACCCGGCGCGAGGGCACGCTTGGCGCCCCGCAGCACTCGGTGGGTGTCCGCGGCAGGATGAGGTTGCGGTAGGGGCGAGAGGATCGTCGTGCGGCGCTTGCGTCGACGACCCTGGCTGGACAGGCGACGTTGGGGTTTGCGAATCCCAGGACGCAATAAGCGACAGGATACCGGGATGGAGCGACCGAGGACGCTCAACGCGAGTTTCATCAGGTCAGTCCGGCGGCCGGGCCGATACGGCGACGGACGCGGAGGCTACGGGCTTTCGCTGCTGGTCAAGCCCACATCGACCGGGCGGATGAGCAAGACGTGGGCGCAACGCCTCTACATCAACGGCACGGCCGTGAACCTGGGTCTGGGGGCGTACCCGCTGGTGACGTTGAAGGAGGCCAGGGCCAAGGCGTTCGATAATCGGCGAACGCTGGCGCGGGGGATGGACCCCAGGAGCGGCGGCATGGGTTGACCCATCCGGATACCGTGGTTCTCCTTCACGGACGAACCCGCTCGCGGCGGGCAGTTCGCATACGAAGGCAAAGGGAATTATAGCGAATGGTGCCCAAAACCTATTGCATTTCCGGCCCGTGGGTATTATACTTCTAGTGTGAGAAGTGAACGCAACCCGCGACGGGGCAAGGACATGGCAAGCAAGACGGGACCCGGAAAGAGCTACCGGACGGGGCTCTCGCTGATCGAGGCGTTCCGCAAGTTCCCGGACGATGCGACGGCGGAAGCATGGCTCGCGGATTGCCGTTGGGGTGACGAGCCTGCTTGCCCGCATTGCGGAGACACCAACGTCCAGACCGGCGCGAAGCATCCGACGATGCCGTATCGGTGCCGGGGCTGCCGCAAGCGGTTCAGCGTCCGTATCGGGACGGCGATGCAGGATTCCAACATTCCGCTCCAGAAGTGGGCCATCGCCATCTATCTGATGACGACTTCGCTCAAGGGCGTGTCGAGCATGAAGCTGCACCGGGATCTCGGCATCGCGCAAAGCTCCGCGTGGCACATGGCGCACCGTCTCCGCGAGGCGTGGGCGCGCCAGGGCGGGTTGTTTGCCGGTCCGGTCGAGATCGACGAGGCGTTTTTCGGTGGTCTGGAGGGCAACAAGCACAAGTCGAAGAAGCTGAACGTCGGTGGCGGCACGGGCGGCAAGGTTCCCGTGATCGGGGCGAAGGACCGGGACAGCAACAAGGTCGCGGCCCGCGTGATCGAGAACACCGACAAGGCGACGGTGACGGAGTTCGTGAAGAAACATGCCGACCCCGATGCGAAGGTCTACACGGACGGCGCGAGCACGTACAAGGGCAGGAAGCAGGAGAAGGTGAAGCACTCGGTTGGCGAGTTCGTCCGGGGGCAGGCGCACATCAACGGGATGGAGTCGTTTTGGGCGATGCTCAAGCGGGGCTACACGGGCGTCTACCATCGCATGTCGGAGAAGCATCTTCAGCGGTACGTGAACGAGTTCGCGGGGCGTCACAACATCCGCCCGATGGACACGCTCGATCAGATGCGCGCCATCGTCCGGGGTCTGGAGGGCCGGCGGCTCCGCAAGGCCGATCTGGTGGCCTGACCGATGCAAGCCAACACGCTCTACTACGGGGACTGCCTCGACTGGATGCGCCGTTGGGACGACGGCTGCGTGGACCTGATCTATCTTGATCCGCCGTTCAATTCCAAGACCGACTACAACGTCCTCTACTCCGCGAACGGGGCGGGGGACGCGCAGTTCCGGGCGTTCTCCGATACGTGGACGTGGGACAGCGACGCAGCCGACCGGCTGGACCGCTACGAGTCCGCCATCGGGCGTCGCGCCCACAACGCGATCATGGGGCTGTACCGGATGCTGGGGCCGTCCGGGATGCTCGCCTATCTGACCTACATGGCGGAGCGTCTGGAGGAATGCCACCGGCTCCTGAAGCCAACCGGGAGCATCTACCTGCATTGCGACCCGACGGCCAGCCACGGGCTCAAACTCGTCATGGATGACATCTTCGGAGTGAAGAACTTCCGAAACGAAGTCCATTGGTACTACTACAACAAGATGCACGACCGCCGGAAAAAGCTGTTCGCAGCCGCTTCCGACACCCTGCTTTTCTACGTCAAGGACATTGCTTCCCGCTTCACGTTTCACCAACTGACCGAACGGCGCGAGAAGCCCGTCCGTCAATTGATCCGCAAGAAGGTTGGCGGGAAGATGGTGAACGCACGGGATGAAGCCGGGAAGCTGATGTACCAGACGAAAACAACCCGCACCATCGACAACGTTTGGCGCATCCCGTGCATAGTGCCTGCGTCCAAGGAACGTCTCGGCTATCCGACGCAGAAGCCATTGCGGTTACTGGAGCGTGTCATAGAGGCGAGTAGCGACCCTGACGACATAGTGCTCGACCCGTTCTGTGGCTGCGGGACGGCGATAGATGCCGCCAACCGCCTGGGCCGTCGTTGGGCGGGGATCGACATATCCTCGTTCGCCATCGACCTGATCCGGGGGAAGCGTCTGAAGGACAAGACGATCCCGGTGAAGGGCATCCCATACGATCTCGCGTCCGCGATCAAGCTGGCGCGTGAACAGCCGTTCAACTTCGAGTCATGGGCCGTGACGCGGCTTCCGGGTTTCGCGCCCAACACGAAGCAGGTCGCGGACGGTGGCGTTGACGGTCGCGCCACGCTCGCGCACAAGCCGGACGATCATCCGTCGCGGCTCGCGCTCGCGCAGGTCAAGGGCGGCAAGTTCTCGCTGTCGGCGCTCCGCGACTTCATCGGCGTGACGGAGCGCGACAAGGCCGCGCTCGGCTATTTCGTGACGCTGGAGCCCGTCCAGACGAAGGCCGCGAAGAAAGCGGTCGCGAACACGGGCCGCATACGGGTGGCAGGCTATCCGTACCGGCGCACACACCTTTGGCCGATCTCCGACTACTTCGACGAACGCCTCCCGCCCATGCCGATCATGGCAGACCCCTATTCCGGCAAGCCCCTTGACCAAGGAAGCCTGTTCTGATGGGCAACTGGCACGAAGACGTGTTGATCGTCGATCCGAAGACGGGCGAGTCCCGCGACTCGCGTGACGACAACAGCCCCGAAGCGTGCAGACAGCGGCTCCGCTCCATTGAAGCAGCGAAGCGCTGGCGAGCGGGCGACATAGACGGCGCGATGATACTCCTCGGCGGCAAAGACCTTCCACCTACACACGCAAACCGGAGACGACGTTCTGATGACCGACAAGCGCGATGATTCACCGACCCGAAACGAGCACTTTCCGCGCATTGACGCGACGCCGGAGCAACTGGCGAAAGCCTTCCTCCGCGACCCGCCCCGGAACCGCGAGGAATGGGACTATATGAAGGGCCGGAAATCCCGCGAAGCCCGCTCGGATGGGTGAGCGGCTTGGGCACCATTCGCTATAATTCCCAAGGCAAAGAGAGCAGATAGACGATGAAAGACAGTTTCGCGCTTCAGGAACTCGGTATCGCGCTGGCCAAGCTCGAGCGTCGTGTCATCGCCGGGTTCGATCAGATGAACGCAAGGATCTCCGCGGTGGAATCGAAGCTCGCCACGCGGATCGACGACGTGGAGGCACACGCTGAGAAACGGGGCGTCGAGTTCGTGAGCAGCGTCGACGCGGTGTCGGCAAAGTTCAAGCAGCTTCGATACTCGCTCGAAGGGCTCGAGGAGCGCCTCGACCAGAGGGTCGAAGGACTGGATAACGAAGTCCGGAAACAACTCGGCGTTCTCCAGGCCGCGGTCGACGCGATCGGCGCGCACTTCGCTAGTTCGGAGTAGTCTCATTTCACCATGGTCTCGCCCGGTGGCACATGATCGATTCCGATACAGCCAGAGCCACCAGATCCGCATGGATGAAGGACTGGGGACAGTTCATCGTGCTGCTGATGGCGCTCGGAGGCTTCTACGGGTTCATTCGATCCGACATGAGTGCGATGGAGAGTCGCCTGGGAGACCGGATCGACCGCAACGCTGAAGCGATCTCCCGGAACACTGAAGCGATCGCTCAGGTTCGTGGCGAGCTCGCTCAGGTTCGTGAGGATGTCGCTCAGGGCCTCGCTCAGGTTCGTGAGGGTCTCGCTCAGGTTCGTGAGGATGTCGCTCACCTTGAGGGCTACATCCGCGGTCGGCTCGGTGACGATCCAGGTTAGACCTGAACCGGGAGAGACCCCGACTTCCCGTCCCTGCTCGCCACCGAAGGTTGATGACGCCGAAAGCGTGAATGCCTGGCGGTGGTGAGTTCGGCGTGGGGGGGGGCGCGGGGCCGGGGGCCGCCCCCCGCCGGCCCCCCCCCCACCACCCCTGCCACATCCCACATCCTCACTATCTGCCCTACCTTGCCCGGCGCCCCCCCGACGTTCGGGGCCTCGCCTACGACTTGGTGTATAATGGATCGGAGCTGGGATC
>JAPPGH010000058.1 GCA_026914155.1 Candidatus Palauibacter rhopaloidicola
CCGCGAGGGAGGCCGGACGGTGGGCGCCGGGGTCGTCACCGCCATCCACGACTAGGGAACGCAAATGAGGGTTCGGATTACGCTCGAATGTACGGAGTGCAAAGAGCGCAACTATTCGACGACGAAGAATCGGCGGACCCATCCGCAGCGGGCCGAACAGAAGAAGTACTGTCGCCGCTGCAACGGACATAAAATGCACAAGGAAACACGGTAAGGGGTTCGATTGGCCGGCATCGTCAGAAGAACCCAGGAATTCGCGGAACAGGTGCAGGTCGAGATGCGTCGGGTCACGTGGCCCGACAAGGATCAGTTGCGCGGTGCAACGATCGGCATCCTGATCTTCGTCTTCATCATGGCCATCGTCATCGGGGCCATGGATTCCGTCTTCGCGGCGGCCGTGCGATTCATCGTCAGGTCGTTCGGTGGTTGAGCCCGTGGGCGCGGGAGCCGCGCAGACCGGCTCTCCCGGGGACGCGCCGCGCTGGTACGCGCTGCAGACGTACTCGGGCCACGAGAAGAAGGTGAAGACGCTCCTGGAGCAGAAGATCCAGGAGTACGGGGATGAGCCTCCGATCCGGGAGGTCATCGTCCCCACACAGGAAGTCGTCGAGATCAAGGGAGGGAAGCGCGTCAAGTCGACGAAGCGGCTCTACCCGGGCTACGTGCTCATTCAGATGCTGCTGGACCAGAACACGATGTACGTCGTCAACAACGTCCCCGGCGTCATCAAGTTCGTCGGGAGCGGGAAGGATCCCCAGCCGCTCAAGACCGAGGAGATGAACAAGATCCTCGGCATCGCGGATGAACTCGAGCAGGCGGGCCCGGAGACGGAGATCCCCTTCCGGCCGGGGCAGGTCGTCGAAGTCATGGAGGGACCGTTCAGCGATTTCAGCGGAACGGTCGAGGAAGTGTTTGCGGAGAAGGGCAAGGTGCGCGTGCAGGTGAGCCTGTTCGGGCGCCCGACGTCGGTTGAACTGGACTACACGCAGTTGCAGGGGTTCTGATGCCGCCGAAGAAACAGGTGACCGGATTCATCAAGCTGCAGATTCCCGGGGGGCAGGCGAATCCGGCCCCGCCCGTGGGTCCGGCGTTGGGCCAGCACGGCCTCAACATCATGGACTTCTGCAAGGCGTTCAACGCGCAGACGCAGCAGGACGCCGGCACGATCATCCCGGTCGAGATCACGGTCTACAAGGACCGGACGTTCAGTTTCATCACTAAGACGCCACCGGCGGTGGAACTGCTCAAGAAGGAACTCGGTCTCGAGTCGGGTTCTCCAGTCCCCAATCGGGAGAAGGTCGGCAAGGTCACGGACGACCAGCTGCGCAGGATCGCCAGGATCAAGATGAAGGATCTCAACGCGGCCGATGAAGAGGCCGCGATGCGGATGATCGCGGGCACCGCACGATCCATGGGGATCGAGCGGGCCGACTGATCGGGAGAGATCGGGAAACATGCCGAAACACGGCAAGAAATACCGCTCCGCCGTAGAGGCCGCTCCGGCGAACGGCGCCCTCGCGCCCCGCGAAGCGCTCGAGCGCGTTCAGAAAACGGCGTTCGCGAACTTCGACGAGACGGTGGAGGCCGCGGTACGCCTCGGCGTGGACCCGCGCAAGGCGGACCAGATCGTGCGCGGCACGGTCATCCTGCCCGCGGGTACGGGCCGCAAGGTGCGCGTGCTCGCGCTCGTGAAGGCGGACCGGGCGGCCGAGGCGAAGGACGCCGGCGCCGACTACGTGGGAACCGAGTACATCGAGCAGATTCAGGAGGGGTGGCTCGATTTCGACGTCGCGATCGCGACGCCGGATCTCATGAAGGATGTGGCCAGGCTGGGCCGGATCCTCGGCCCCCGCGGCCTCATGCCGACGCCGAAGGCCGGCACGGTCACGATGGATGTGGGTCGGGCCGTTCGCGAGTCGAAGGCGGGCAAGATCGAATTCCGGGTGGACCGTACCGGCAACGTGCATGCGCCGATCGGAAAGGTGAGCTTCGAACTCGACCGGTTGAACGAGAATCTCGATGCGCTCATGGACGAGATCGTGCGGTTGAAGCCCGCCGCGGCGAAGGGCCGGTACGTGAAGAGCGTGACCGTGACCAGCACGATGGGTCTCGGTGTTTCCGTCGACGAGGACCTGTACCGATAGATCCATGAGACTCGAAGAAAAACAGCGCATCACGCAGGAACTCACTGCGCAGATCGAAGAGAGCGGGACGATCTACCTGACCGACTTCACCGGGCTGAACGTGAAGGCGATCACGGATTTCCGAACGCGGCTCCGAGACGAGGGCCTGAGTTATCGGGTCGTGAAGAACACCCTCATGAAGCGGGCGCTCGAGGATCTGGATCTCCCGGATCTGAGCGCCCATCTCGAGGGTCCGACGGGGCTCATCCTCAGCGACGCCGACCCCGTCACGCCGGCCAGAGTGCTGAAGGAGTTCGCGAAAGCGAACGAAGACCGGCCGGTGGTGAAGATCGGCGTCATCAATCGGGTGGAAACGTCGCCGGAGGAAGTGGGGCGCATCGCCGACCTTCCTTCGCGCGAGGTGCTGCTCGGCAGCATCGCGGGCGGGCTCACGGCGGGCGTCGGCGGCATCGCCGGCGCTCTGAATGCGCTCTTCCGCGACATCGCAGACATGATCGAACAGGTCGGAAGGAAGAACGAGTCCGCCTGAATCGGGACGCATCCCCGTGGCGTGCGGGCGTGCGGAATACGTACAGGATCCAGGGAACGGAAGAACATGTCCAAAATCGACGATCTTCTGCAGCAGATCGGCTCGTTGACGGTGCTCGAAGCCGCCGAGTTGAAAGACAAGATGGAGGAAACCTTCGGCGTGTCGGCCGCCGCGCCGGTCGCCGTCGCCGCCGCTCCGGGTGGCGGAGGTGACGCCGCCGAGGAGGAGCAGACGGAGTTCGATGTCGTCCTCACGGCGGTGGGCAGCAAGAAGATCCAGGTGATCAAGGTCGTGCGCGAAGTGACGAGCCTGGGTCTCAAGGAGGCGAAGGCCGTCGTCGACAACGCCCCCGGACCCGTGAAGGAAGGCGTGTCCAAGGAGGAGGCGGAGGAGATCAAGGCCAAGCTCGAAGAGCAGGGCGCCACGGCGGATCTCAAGTAGCCGCGCTGAAGAGCGTGGCACGCCCCGGCGTCGATCATCCGATCGGTTCCGGACTGCGGAGGGACCGCAGCCGGACCGATGACGCAGGGGTCCGACCTCACACCATGCACGAACCGGCACGACCGCTTGCGGGCGGTGCCCGGTATTTGCGCATCTCCCATGTACTCGCGGGGTTCCCCGCGGGAGGTACGATTTGACGGTCAACGGCAGACCCGCGGTCTCGTTCGACAAGCTCGCCCGCCCGATGCACATGCCGCATTTCCTGGATGTGCAGCGCGAGGCGTTCGAGCGTCTGCTGCAATCGAAGACGAAGGAAGAGGAGCGCCGGGACCTCGGTCTCGAGCGTGTGTTTCGGGAGATCTTCCCGATTACGGACGTCAACGAGAACTTCTCGCTGGAGTTCGTCAGCTACTCTCTCGGAGAGCCGAAGTACGAGGTCGAGGAGTGCATTGAGCGCGACATGACCTACTCCGCGCCGCTGAAGGCGCGGCTACGGCTGGTCATCTTCGAGACGGTCGGGAAGGACGACGAGAAGCGTCCGGGCGATATCCTGGAGAAGGAAGTCTATCTGGGAGATCTGCCGCTCCTGACGGAGCAGGGAACGTTCGTCGTGAACGGGGCGGAACGGGTCATCGTGAGCCAGCTTCACCGTTCCCCCGGTGTCGTCTTCGAGGAGACGCTCCACCCCAACGGCACGCGTCTTTTCTCGTCCCGGATCATCCCGTTCCGCGGATCCTGGGTCGAATTCACCCTCGACATCCACGACGTGATCCACGTCCACATCGACAAGAAGAAGAAATTCCCCGCCACCGCCCTGCTGAGGGCGTTCGGCTACGGGCGGGACGTGGACATCCTCGAGTGCTTCTGCCGACGCCGGCTCGTCAGGATCGACGCGGAGGATGAGGGCGAGTCCTCGGCGCACCGCGAGGTGACGGGCACGCTGGTGGCCCGGAGCATCGCGAACCCCGACTTCGGGGAGGATCCCGAGGCGCTGGAGCTGCGTGGTTACGAGCCCGCCGCGGACGCACCGCACTGGCTGGCGGACGACCTTCCGGGCGCGGATGGCGAGGAGCCGGTTGCCGCCCTCGGCGACCGGCTCGACGCGGAGTTGGTGCAGCGCATCCTCGACCGGGAGATCACGAGCGTCGCGGCGTTCGAAGAGGAAGATGCCTTCATCGTGCGTCGCGGGGAGATGCTGAGTGAAGAAGCACTCGAGCGCCTCGTGCGCGCGGGCGTGTCGGAGGTCGAGGTCTACTCGAGCGCGACCTTCGTCCCGCTGCGTGGGACCTATGAGGATCTCGCGATGCGCCGCGACTGGAGTTCGAGTCCGCAGCTCGCCGCCGATGTCGTCGCCGAGGACACCGGGGAGGTGCTGGCCGAGAAGGGGGCGCGCTTCGATTCGAGCCTGTTCGCGAGGCTCAAGGCGGAGAAGGCTGGCGAGGCCCTGGTGTTCACAGGCGGGCCCCGCGGGGAGTCGCCGCTGCTGCGCAACACGCTCGCGAAGGATCCCACGGCGAGCGAGGCGGCCGCGCTGCACTCCATCTACTCTCTCGTCCGGCCCGGCGAAGCGCCGAACCTGGCGACGGCCCGGGGCGCGCTCGACCGGCTCTTCTTCAACCCCAAGCGGTACGATCTGGGTCGGGTGGGCCGACACAAGATCAACCACCGGCTCAAGGACGTGTATCGGCTGCTCGGCCTCGGGATCCCCGCGGGCGATCTCGTGGTGCTGGATCCGTCCGACTTCGTGGCGATTATCCGCTACCTGGTCGAACTGCACGAGGGCCGCGGATACACGGACGACATCGACCATCTCGGGAACCGTCGCGTGCGGTCCATCGGAGAACTCATCGCGAACCAGTTTTCCGTCGGACTGTCGCGCATGGCCCGCCTGGTTCGCGAGCGGATGTCGATCAACAGCGACCCCGAGAAGATCTCCATCGACGATCTCGTGAACGCGCGCACGGTAAGCGCCGTCATCCAGGCGTTCTTCGGGAGTTCGCAGCTCAGCCAGTTCATGGACCAGACGAACCCTCTCTCGGAACTCACGCACAAGCGACGCCTGAGCGCGCTGGGTCCGGGCGGGCTGACGCGGGAGCGGGCGGGCTTCGAAGTGCGGGATGTGCACTACTCGCACTACGGGCGGATGTGTCCCATCGAGACTCCGGAAGGCCCGAACATCGGGCTCATCACTTCCGTGACCACGTACTCCCGCCTGAACGAGCTGGGGTTCCTCGAAACCCCCTACCGCAGGGTGGTCAACGAGCGGGTCTCTCAGGATGAGATCGTCTGGCTCTCGGCGAGCGAAGAGGAGGAATACTCGGTCGCGCAGGCGAACGCCCAGCTCAACCCCGACGGAACGTTCGCCCGTTCGCTCGTCCTCTGCCGGCGCCGCGACGACTATCCGCTGCTGCCGCCGGACGAGATCGATTTCATGGACGTCGCGCCCGACCAGCTGGTGGCCGTGTCGCCCGCGCTCATTCCGTTCCTCGAGCACGACGACGCGAACCGGGCGCTGATGGGATCGAACATGCAGCGGCAGGCCGTGCCGCTGCTCTTCCCGGAACGCCCGCTCGTGGGCACGGGTCTGGAGGGCAAGGTGGCCCGGGACTCCGGGGCGGTCGTGCTTGCGCGCCGCGCCGGGACCGTGACGCGGGTCACGGCGGACGAGGTCGAGGTCGACACCGGCAAGCCCCGGCGCGCGGCCGGCGAGATCCCCCTCGCCCGCCTCACGCAGTACGACTCCTATCGACTCAGGAAGTTCTGGCGCACGAATCAGGACACCGCGATCAACCAGAGGCCGATCGTCCGGGTCGGCGACCGCGTCGAAGTGGGCGACGTGGTCGCGGATGGCGCCGGCACGGATGGCGGCTCGCTCGCGCTCGGACGTAACGCGCTCGTCGCTTTCATGCCCTGGTTCGGACACAACTTCGAGGACGCCATCGTGATCAGCGAGAAGCTGGTCAAGGGCGATGTCTACACGTCGGTCCACATCCAGGAACTCGAACTCCACGTCCGCGACACGAAGCGCGGGATGGAGGAGATCACGCGCGAGATCCCCAACGTGGCCGAGGAAGCGCTCGTCGACCTCGATGATCGCGGCATCGTCCGCATCGGCGCGGCGGTTCGCGCCGGAGACATCCTCGTCGGCAAGATCACGCCGAAGGGGGAGACCGAGCTGTCGCCCGAAGAAAAGCTGCTGACGGCGATCTTCGGCGAGAAGGCGAAGGATGTGAAGGACAGTTCGTTGCGCGTCCCCCCCGGCGTTGAAGGGACCGTGATCGACGTCAAGATCTTCTCGAGGCGGATCGACGACCCGCTGCTGGAACGGGAGCACGGCGAGCGCATCGCCGAACTGCGCGAGAGCGAGCGCGAGGAAATCTCACGGGTGATGGAAGCGCGGGACGAGGAGATCCTCGAACTGCTCGAGGGGGAGACGGTGGTTCTTTGTCTCGGCCGGGGCTCCCTCGAACCGCTGTTCGCCGAGGGCACGAAGCTGACGAAGACAAAGCTTCGGCGCGTCGACCTGGGAGAGATCGACCTCTCGACGCTGAAGGTGGAGACGGAGAAGTCGAACGACCTGATCCGCCGCGTGGAGGCCGAGGCTCGCACGCGGGTGGAACGGATACGCGAGCGTACGGAAGAGGGAATCGACAAGATCTTCCAGCCCGATGAGCTCTCGCCGGGTGTCGTCCAGCTCGTGAAGGTCTACCTGGCGGAGAAGCGAAAGATCTCGGTGGGAGACAAGATGGCCGGCCGGCACGGGAACAAGGGCATCATCGCCCGCGTGGTTCCCGAAGAGGACATGCCGGTCCTGCCCGACGGACAGTCCATCGAAATCGTACTCAATCCACTCGGCGTACCGAGCCGGATGAACGTGGGACAGATTCTCGAGACCACGCTGGGCTGGGCGGCCCGGGCTCTCGGCTTCGAGGCGAACACGCCCGTCTTCCAGGGAGCGACGGAGCATGAGATCGGGGCCCTCCTGAAGATCGGGGGCGCCTACTGGGCGGCTCGTACGCTCGGATCGGACATCGAACCGCCCGAACTGTCCTACGAGACGATTCAGACGCTCGTCAACGAGATTCAGGCCCGGGAAGGAGGCGACGAGGTTTCGGACCCGGCCAGTCTCGGGCGCACGCTCGATGCGTATCTCGAGGGACGAGGTGAACTCGTCTCGTACCTGCGGAGCCTGGCTTCCTTCGTTTTGAGAGTCGTGCGCGATGTCTCGGGCGCGACGACCGCGGCGAAGCTGGAGTCCGAGGGCTGGCCGAAGACCGCCGCGCTCTCCGGGCAGCGCAGGGTCACCTCGGGCGTGGACGCGGCCGTAGTCGAACTCATGGAGCGCGCCGGGCTGCGTTCGAACGGCAAGATGAGGCTGCGCGATGGCCGCACGGGCGAGGAGTTCGTGGCGGATATCGCGGTCGGCGAGATCTACATGATGAAGCTCTCGCACCTCGTCGACGACAAAATCCACGCACGCTCCATCGGTCCGTACAGCCTCGTCACGCAGCAGCCGCTGGCCGGCAAGGCGCAATTCGGAGGGCAGCGCTTCGGCGAGATGGAGGTGTGGGCGCTGGAAGCCTACGGCGCGGCCCACACGCTGCAGGAGATGCTGACCGTCAAGTCGGACGACGTGACGGGACGGAGCCGGGTGTACGAGGCGATCGTGAAGGGCGACAACCTGCCCAAGCCGGGGGTGCCCGAGAGCTTCAACGTGCTCGTCAAGGAACTGCAGGCGCTGGGGCTGAGCGTGACGCTCGGCGGCGACGAGTCGGAGCCGCTGTTCTAGCGAAACAAGAGGGTGACAGATGATCGATTTTCCGCGAAATCGCAGTGCCGGTTCGTCCGAGTTCGACTGGATTCAGATCAAGCTCGCCTCGCCCGAGGAGATCCGTTCCTGGAGTCACGGAGAGGTCACGAAGCCGGAGACGATCAACTACCGGTCGTTCAAGCCGGAGCGCGACGGCCTCTTCTGTGAGCGCATCTTCGGGCCGGTCAAGGACTGGGAGTGCCACTGCGGCAAGTTCAAGCGGATCCGGTACCGCGGCCACATATGCGACAAGTGCGGGGTCGAGGTCACGCTCTCCAAGGTTCGTCGCGAGCGGATGGGGCACATCGAACTCGCGGTGCCCGTGGCCCATATCTGGTTCTTCAAGACGCTTCCCTCCCAGATGGGCTACCTGCTGGGGATGAAGCTGCGGGATCTCGAAAAGGTCATCTACTACGCCGCGCACGTCGTTACCGAGCCGGGACGGCAGGACGTCGAATTCAAGCAGGTGCTGGAGGAGGATGAGTACTGGGAGCTGACGGACAAGGCGCGCGAGGAGGGGGACACCGACTTCCGCGCCGAAATCGGGGCGGAAGGGATCCGGACGCTGCTCGGGCAGCTGGATGTCGACGAACTCGCCGAGCAGCTGCGCTACGAGGTCGTGCATGAGACCTCGAAGCACCGGAAGAAGAAGAAGCTCAAGCGGCTCAAGGTGATCGACGCGATCCGCAACAGCGACGACGAAGTCTCCAAGCGCAACAGCCCCGAGCACATGATCATGGATGTGATTCCGGTGATTCCACCGGATCTGCGTCCCCTCGTCCCGCTGGACGGCGGCCGATTCGCGACATCGGACCTCAACGATCTCTACCGTCGCGTAATCAATCGGAACAACCGGCTCAAGAAGCTGCTGGAAATGCGCGCGCCGGAGGTGATCCTGCGCAACGAGAAGCGCATGCTCCAGGAGGCGGTGGACGCGCTGTTCGACAACGGGCGGCGCGGCAAGGCGATTCGCGGCAGGGGCAAGCGGCCGCTCAAGTCGCTGTCGGACATGCTCAAGGGCAAGCAGGGCCGGTTCCGGCAGAATCTGCTCGGAAAGCGCGTCGACTACTCCGGCCGGTCGGTCATCGTCGTGGGTCCGGAACTCCAGCTGCACCAGTGCGGGCTGCCGAAGAAGATGGCCGTCGAGCTGTTCAAGCCGTTCATCATCCACGAACTCGAGCGGCGGCTGCACGCCGAGACCGTGAAGCGCGCGAAGAAGCTCGTCGAACTCGATGACCCGACGGTCTACGAGGTCCTCGAAGACATCATCAAGGATCACCCCGTCCTCCTGAACCGGGCCCCGACGCTCCACCGGCTGGGGATCCAGGCCTTCGAGCCGGTGCTCGTGGAGGGGAAGGCCATCCGCATTCACCCGCTCGTGTGCGCGGCGTTCAACGCGGACTTCGACGGCGACCAGATGGCGGTGCACGTGCCGCTGTCGTTCGAATCGCAGCTCGAGGCGCGGATCCTCATGCTTTCGAGCAACAACATCCTGAAGCCCGCGAACGGCCGGCCGATCGCGTCGCCGTCCCAGGACATGGTCCTCGGATGCTACTACATGACGAAGGTCCGGCCGGACTTCGACGCGCATGAGGCGGGGTCGGATCTCCCCCACTTCGCGAACGCGGGTCAGGTTGAAATGGCGCTCGAGGCGGGATATCTGCGCTCGGCGGCGGGGACACCGGACTACCACCTGCCGATTCGGCTGCTCGTCGAAGAAGAGGCCGACGATGGCCAAATCGAGCGGACGTGGGTCGTGACCAGCGTCGGACGCGCCCTCTTCAACGCGATCCTGCCCTCCCGGGTACCGTACGTGAACGAGACGCTGGGCAAGGGTGCGCTGGGAGACCTCGTCTTCCGGTCGTTCCGTCTCGCGGGACTCGAGGACACGACGGCGTTCCTCGATGAACTCAAGGACTTCGGGTTCCGCCACGCCACGAAGGCCGGCGTATCCATCGGACTCGATGACATGGAGATCCCGGCCGAGAAGCAGGAGATCCTCGGCGAGGCCCAGCAGGACGTGAACCGGTTCACGAAGGCGTACCACCGCGGCGTGATCTCCTTCGGGGAACGGTACAACAAGGTGATCGATGCCTGGACGCACGCGAACAACGATGTCGCCGACGCGATGGTCCGCGGGCTCCAGCAATCGAGACATGGCTTCAACCCGATCTTCATGATGTTCGACTCGGGCGCTCGGGGTTCCCGCGACCAGATCCGTCAGCTCGCGGGGATGCGGGGTCTGATGGCCAAGCCCCAGAAGAAGTTGACCGGCGGCATCGGCGAGATCATCGAGAGCCCGATCCGTTCCAACTTCCGGGAGGGCCTCAGCGTGCTCGAGTACTTCATCTCGACGCACGGCGCGCGGAAGGGGCTCGCCGACACGGCCCTCAAGACGGCGGACGCCGGCTACCTCACGCGCCGTCTCGTCGATGTGGCGCAGGATGTCACGATCATCGAGGAGGACTGCAACACGATTCTCGGGCTCGACGTCACGGCGCTCAAGGAGGGCGAGGACATCATTGAGCCGCTGTCGGACCGCGTCGCCGGCAACATCGCGGCGGAAGCCGTGATCGACCCCATCGACGACGAAGTCATCGTCGAGGCCGGAGACATGATCACGGAGGCGCGGGCACGAGCCATCGATGAGAGCGGTGTCCAGCAGGTCCGCATCAAGTCCGTCCTCACGTGCGAGTCGCGGCGGGGCATCTGTCAGCAGTGCTACGGGCGCAATCTCGCCACGATGGAACTCGTCGATCTGGGAGAGGCGGCGGGAATCCTCGCCGCCCAGTCGATCGGCGAGCCGGGGACGCAGCTCACGCTCAGAACCTTCCATATCGGTGGGACGGCGGCACGTATCGCGGCGCAGACCCAGCGGCGCTCGAAGCTCGAAGGCCGGATCGCGTTCGAGCGCGTGACGACCGTCACGAGTCCGTCGGGCGACACGATCGTCACCAGCCGCGAGGGCGAACTCCTCATGAAGACGCCGGACGACCGCATCCTCTCGCGGCTCGCCATCCCCTACGGGGCGACGCTCTTCGTGGAGGACGACACTGACGTGGGGCACGGGGATCTGCTCTTCGGCTGGGACCCGTACTCCGAACCCATCGTTGCGGACAAGAAGGGGAAGATCCGGTTCACGGACATCGTGCCGGAGGAGACGGTCCGCGAGGAGCTCGACGAGGCGACGGGACGGCGCCAGCAGGTCATCATCGACGACCGGGAGAAGAAGCTCCACCCCGTCATCAACATCGTGACCGGGAAGGGCGCCAAGCTCCGCGAGTTCATCGTGCCGGTCGGCACCCAGCTGCTGGTGCAGGACGGACAGGCCGTCAACGCGGGGGAGACGCTCGCCAAGATCAGCCGCGAGGCCTACAAGACCCGCGACATCACGGGTGGATTGCCGCGGGTCGCCGAGCTGTTCGAGGCGCGGAGGCCGAAGGATCCCGCGACGATCACCGAGGTCGACGGGCGCGTCTCGTTCGGCGGGATCAAGCGCGGGAAGCGCGAGATCGTCGTGACCATGGACGACGGCGAGGAGATGGTGTACCAGATCCCGGTCGGCAAGCACCTCCGCGTGCACGAGGGAGATCTCGTGCGTGCGGGCGACCGGCTGTCCGAGGGTCCGGTGAATCCGCACGACATCCTGCGTGTCCGAGGACCCCGGGCGGTGCAGGAGTACCTGCTCAACGAGATCCAGGAGGTTTACCGCCTGCAGGGCGTGCGGATCAACGACAAGCACATCGCCGTGATCGTGCGTCAGATGCTGCAGAAGGTCCGTATCACGGATCCGGGCGGCACGGAATTCCTCGAGGGCGAGCACGTGGACCGGATGGAGTTCCGCGATGCGACCCGCGAGGTCCTTGAGAGTGGGGGCAAGCCCCCGCGGGCGGAGCCGATCCTGCTCGGAATCACGAAGTCGAGCCTCACCACGGAGTCCTTCATCAGTGCGGCCTCCTTCCAGGAGACGACGCGCGTGCTCACGGACGCCGCCGTGCGTGGAGCCAAGGACCGCCTCAGGGGGCTGAAGGAGAACATCATTATCGGACACCTGGTCCCGGCGGGTACGGGGACGCACCGGTTCTCCGATATCGAATTCCTCGTGGACGACGCGCTGAAGGCGCAGATCGATTCCATGCGGCGGCGGGTCGTGCCCGAGGAGATGCCCCGGAGTCTCTTCTCGGACCTCCGGGACCAGGCTGAGGAAGACGAAGCCGCGGTCGAGGAGGAAGGCGCGGTCGTGACGACCTGACCTCCGTCCGACGCCGAAGCAGGGGGTGCGTTTACGGGATTTCCGCGCCCCCTCTCGGCAACGGAAGTTGCTTGACACGGAGAGGCCTCAGGACTACTCTCTCTTGTCTGTCGACCGACCGGTCGGCAGTCGCCGCGGGGGCGGTTCGGATCCGTCCCCGATTTTTTTACCCCCAACGGCCGGGCCCCGAGTTCGGTGATCGGCGCACCGGTGCGGCCGAAGGGAGCGATGGAGCGGGAATGCCGACCATCAATCAGTTGGTCCGCAAGGGCCGAAGGAAGGTCCGGAAGAAGAGCAAGGCGCCGGCGCTGGAGGGAAACCCCCAGAAGCGCGGTGTGTGCACGCGCGTCTACACCACGACGCCGAAGAAGCCGAATTCGGCCCTGCGGAAGGTCGCCCGCGTGCGACTTACGAACGGATACGAAGTGACCGCGTATATCGGAGGCGAGGGGCACAACCTCCAGGAGCACAGCATCGTGCTGATCCGGGGCGGACGGGTGAAGGACCTGCCGGGTGTGCGGTATCACATCATCCGCGGCACCCTCGACGCGTCGGGCGTGGACGACAGGAACCAGGGCCGGTCGAAGTACGGTTCGAAGAAGAGAAAATAGCTCGGGATCCCTCGGAAATTCGAGCGGGCCGAACACCGTTGGGCCCGGCCTCGGAGTCCGTGGCCGGGCTTTATTGCGAAGTCTCCGGATGAACCCGGAGCCGGATATGGCGAAACGAGATGCCGCGACGAAACCGTGCCGAACAGCGTGAAGTGACTCCGGACTCCCGATACGGGAGCACGGAGGTCACGAAGTTCATCAACATGCTGATGCTCGACGGAAAGAAGTCCCTCGCCGAGCGGATCTTCTACGATGCGATGCAGAGCATCGAGATGAAGACGGGACAGCCGGCGATGAACGTGTTCCGGCAGGCGCTGCAGAACGCGAAGCCCATCCTCGAAGTCCGCAGCCGGCGCGTGGGTGGGGCGACGTACCAGGTTCCGATGGAAGTGTCGTACCGGCGGCGCGACTCGCTCGCACGCCGATGGCTCGTGCAGTACTCGCGCGCCCGCTCCGGCAAGACGATGGCGCACCGGCTCGCCGGTGAACTGCTCGACGCCGCTCGCGGCGACGGCGGCGCGGTGAGGAAGAAGGAGGACGTGCACCGGATGGCGGACGCGAACAAGGCGTTCGCGCACTACCGCTGGTAATGGCTCCGTCCGGCACCCGAGGTTCGACAGATAGAGACCAATAGATCGATCCATGGAGAGAAGAACGCCGCTCGAGCGGCTTCGGAATATCGGCATCATGGCGCACATCGATGCCGGAAAAACGACGACGACCGAACGGGTGCTGTTCTATACCGGCCGGACGCATCGCCTGGGCGAAGTGCATCATGGCGACGCGACGATGGACTGGATGGAACAGGAGCAGGAACGCGGCATCACGATTACGTCGGCGGCCACCACCTGTAACTGGACGCACGAGGGCGAACCCTACCGCATCAACATCATCGACACGCCGGGGCACGTCGATTTCACGGTGGAGGTGGAGCGCAGCCTCCGCGTGCTCGACGGCGCCGTGGCCCTCTTCTGCGCCGTCGGTGGCGTGGAGCCGCAGTCCGAGACGGTATGGCGGCAGGCCGACAAGTACGGTGTCCCGCGCATCGCGTTCGTCAACAAGATGGACCGCGTCGGGGCCGACTTCATGAATGTCGTCCGGATGATGCGCGACCGCCTGGGTGCGAACGCGCAGCCGCTCCAGATCCCTCTCGGCGAGGGTGAACTCTATACGGGCATGGTCGACCTCATTCGCGAGGTCAAGGTCGTCTACGACGATGAATCCCTGGGCGCGCGCTGGACCGAGGGTCCCGTGCCGGACGCCCTGGCGGACCAGGTGGCGGAGCTGCGGAGCGCCCTCATCGAGGCCGCGGTCGAATACGACGAACCCATGCTCGAGAAATATCTCGAAGGGGAAGAACTCACCGAGGACGAAATCCGCGGTGCGGTGCGGAAGGCGACGCTGGCCAACGGGATCACGCCGATCCTGTGTGGCTCCGCCTTCAAGAACAAGGGCGTGCAGCGCCTGCTCGACGCCGTGATCGACTTCCTCCCCTCTCCCCTCGATGTCCCTCCCGTCACCGGCCACCTCCCGCAGCAGGATGAGACGGAGGTCGAGCGTGCGGCGGACGAAGAGGCGCCGTTCGCGGCCCTCGCGTTCAAGATCGCGACGGATCCGTACGTGGGGCGCCTGACCTACTTCAGGGTTTATTCCGGAACGGCGAAGGCCGGCTCGAAGGCGCTGAATTCGTCCCGGGGACGGAAGGAGCGCTTCGGGCGACTGCTCCAGATGCACGCGAACAAGCGGGAGGAGCGCGACGAGGTCTTCGCTGGCGACATCGCGGCCGCAATCGGGCTCAAGCATACGCGGACCGGAGATACGCTCTCGTCGGCGACCGATCCGATCGTGCTCGAATCGATGAGCTTCCCCGAGCCCGTGATCCGGGTGGCGATCGAGCCCCGGACGAAGGCGGACCAGGAGAAGCTGTCAGGGGCGCTCGCGAAGCTGGCCGAGGAGGATCCGACGTTCCGCGTCTACACCGACGAGGAGACGGGGCAGACGATCATCAGCGGGATGGGCGAACTCCATCTCGAGATCATCGTCGACCGGCTCCAGCGCGAGTTCAGGGTCAACGCGAACGTCGGCCGTCCGCAGGTGGCCTATCGCGAGACGATCCGCAAGGCCGTCCGCAAGGTGGAAGGCCGCTTCGTGCGGCAGTCCGGCGGCCGCGGGCAGTTCGGGCACGTGATCATCAACCTCGAGCCCACGGATCCGGGCGGCGGCTTCATCTTCGACTCCGAGATCCGGGGCGGAAACGTGCCCCGCGAGTACGTGCTCTCGGTCGAACAGGGGATCCGCGAGGCGCTGGATTCCGGGATCGTCGCCGGCTACCCGATCATCGACATCAAGGCCACCCTGATCGACGGCTCGTACCATGAAGTCGATTCCAGCGAGATGGCCTTCAAGATCGCGGGCTCGATCGCGCTCAAGGAAGGTGCGCGCAAGGCGCAACCGGTCTTGCTCGAGCCCGTCATGAACGTGGAAGTCGTGACACCCGACGATTATCTCGGGGATGTGATGGGAGACCTCTCCAGCCGGAGGGGCAAGATCGGCGGCATGACGCAGCGTTCGTCGGCCCAGGTCGTCGGGGCGTCCGTGCCGCTCTCGGAGATGTTCGGCTACGCGACCTCCCTGCGCTCGATCAGCCAGGGTCGCGCGGTCTACACCATGCAGTTTTCGCACTACGAGGAAGTTCCGGGCTCCAAGACGGCGGAGATCGTCTCCGCCAACGGCTCGTAGACGGCGAACAGCCCGTCCGCGAGCAGGCCGCAGACGAGACCGAGACACAGGAGAACGAGGGGCGATGGCGAAGGAAAAGTTCGAGCGAACGAAGCCGCACGTG
>JAPPGH010000062.1 GCA_026914155.1 Candidatus Palauibacter rhopaloidicola
TTTCGTGGGCTGCGTCTTTTTTTTATAAGAGCCGGGGGGGGGGGGCCCCACGGGCGGTCGAGCACGAAGGCCGGCCGGGGCGGCGGGCCCGGCGCACCGGACGCGGCCGGGCCGCCCGCAGGCGCCGCCGCGAGCGCGTGGAGGGCACGGTATCGCGCGTACGTCTCCGCCGGGTCGGACCCGGCCAGGATCCAGTCGACGTTGAGCGCGCTCGTCCACGCCCACGTCCGCAGCACGGCCCGGCGGCGGTCGGCCTCGTCTCCCGCCAGCACGGCGGCCCACTCCGCCTCCGATGGCGGTGCGGCCACGGCTCTCCGCGCGGACGACGGCGACACGTACGGCGCCCCGCGACGCAGCGAGCGGTCGCCCGCATCTCTCGCGAGCAGCGCCGCTTCGATGCGCCAGGCCGGGGGGTAATCGGCGGCGGGCTCCGCCGTGTCGGATTCCGCCGGATCGGGCCCTGCGTCGCCGGACTCCGCTCGTCGGCAGTGCACGGCGTTCCGCTGGCGGGTCGGGAGTTCGATCGCCAACATCTCCCACGGTCGCCCCGCCCGGTCGCCGAACGTCAGGAGCAGGGCGCGCTCGTCCGCCGGCGCCCGCGCGTCCACGAGCGACAGGCGTCCGACCCGCAGCGCCTTCCCCTCCACCCCCGAGGCCGGCGCATCGGCCCCGAGTTCGAGGATGTACCCGTGCAGCGGGTGCAGCATCGCGACGAGCCGCGACCCGTCCTCGAAGGCGAGTTCCACGGCGCGCCGCCCCGATGCCATGCGGAGGCCGGCGATACGGACGCCCCGCCAGCGGTCGAGGATCTCGCGGGCGAGGGCACGGGCGAGGAGGGAGTCGTATCGGATGGCCATTGCAGGTATATTCGGGGCCCCGCGCGATCCCGACAAACTCCGCCACCGAGACGAACCTCACGTGGACAACCTGCACCCGATCATCCACGCGGCCGGCGCCGAAGGATGCCCCCCCGACTGGGCCGTCATGAGCCCCGCGCGCATCCGCCACGCCGGGAGGGTCGGCAAGCTGATGGGCGAATGGGCCGAAGCCCTCGGACGCGACGCGGCGACGCGGATCCGCTGGCGCGCGGCGGGCCTGCTTCACGACGCGCTCAAGGAAGCAGGCGTGGAAGCCCTGCGTCCTCTCGTTGACGGGACGGAAAAGTGGCCCGACCCGCTCCTCCACGGTCCCGCCTGCGCGAACCGGCTGCGCGCGGCCGGCGTCGATGACGAGCCGCTCCTCCGAGCCATCACCTTCCACACCACCGGACACCGGGATCTCGGCGCCATCGGGCAGGCCCTCTACATGGCCGATTTCCTGGAGCCGGGGCGCCCCGCTTCGGCCGAGGAGCGCGCCGGCCTGCGCCGCCGCATGCCGGACGACTGGCACGCCGTCCTGGTCGACGTCGCGACCGCGAAGATCGGCGTCCTCATCGACGCGCTGATCCCCGTCTCCCCCGCCACCGCCGGGTTCTGGGAGGCGATCACCGCCCCGCGCTGACGGCCCGTTTTTCGCAAATCGCGAAATGGTTGATTAGATTGCCGGGGACGGCAGGATGCAGGATGGTGCACGATGGTGTGGGGGGTGGCGGCCGAGCACGGTCTACGGGCGGACGGGAGGACGACGGGAGGCGACTAAAGTGCTTTCGAGGTCCAGACGGCGGTCCAGGCGGGAAACCCGACGAGGTGCCGAGGGTCGTGCCCGCTATCGCAGGCGACAGGGCGCCTTCCATCGAGTGGCTTCCGCGTTCCGGGGACTGATCACGACGGCGATCCTCATCGGCGCCGGCGCCTTCATCGGTCTCTTCTGGGAGGAATGGAAAGTCGTGCGACTCGCGGTGCTCGCCGGCGCCGGACCCGTACCGGCCGCGACCGCGGCGGGCGCGGGGGAGGAGGGTTCCGCGACGGACGAGATTCCCGCGCGGGGCGACCTGACGGATCGGATCAAGGTCGAAGTCCTCAACGGGGCCGGCGAGAGGGGGCTCGCGCGTCAGTTCGCCGACCGACTCCGGCTCCTCGGCTTCGACGTCGTCGCGACCGGTAACGCCGAGCACTTCGACCACGAAATCACGCACGTCCTGGATCGGTCGGGCCGCCTCGGCGCCGCGCTCACCGTTGCCCGCGAGCTGAGTACGGACTCGCTGGCCGTCGCCATCGATCCCGAGCTCTACCTCGATGCGAGCGTGGTGGTGGGGAGCGACTGGGCGGGCCTGCTCGTCAACCTCGGAAAGGACTGAGCGGCACCAGCTTTCCCCCGCAGCCGCTAGCTTTCCCGCGACAGGCGCAGCTGCCCGCAGGCGGCGTCGATGTCCCGTCCCCGCGGTCTCCTCACCGCATTGCCCACTCCGCGCGCGGCGAGCGCCTCCGAAAAACGCGCGATCCCCTCGGCGGAACTCGGACCCCACTCCGGACGCGACGGAATCGGGTTGAAGGGGATGAGATTCACGAAGCAGATGAGCCCCCGCGCCAGCCTCGCCAGCGGCTCCGCCAGCGCCGGGTCGTCGTTCACCCCCCGGATGAGCGTGTACTCGAAGCTGATGCGCCGGTTCTTGTAGCTCTGGTACGTGCGCAGGGCGTCGAACAGCTCCGGCAGCGGGTAGCGCTTCTCGATCGGCATCAGCCGCAGCCGCAGTTCGTGGGACGGCGCGTGCAGCGAGACGGCGAGTTCGAACGGCTCCGGACGCCGCGCGAGTTCCAGGATCCCCGGGATGAGACCGACGGTCGACACGGTGATCCGCCGCGCCCCGAGACCGAACCCTCCGTGCAGCGACGCGAGCGACCCGATGACCCCGTCGAGGTTCGCCAGCGGTTCTCCCATCCCCATATACACGACGTTCGAGATCGGGCCGGCCGCCGGCCGCCCCATCTCCTCGCGCGCGACGCGCAGGGAGTCGCGGTACTGCGCCACGATCTCGGCCGCCCTCAACTGGCGCCGGAACCCGAAGTCGCCGGTGGCGCAGAAGCGGCACGCGAGCGCGCAGCCGGCCTGCGACGAGAGACAGAGCGTGAGGCGGTTGCGCGTCGGGATGAGGACGGACTCGACCCTCTCGCCGTCGTCCAGCCGCCACAGGTGCTTCACCGTCCCGTCCCTCGAGCGGGCGACGTAGTCCGGTTCGATCGGGGTGAGCGAAAAGACCGCGTCCAGCGCCTCCCGGAGGCCGGCCGGGAGGTTCGTCATCTCGTCGAAGGAACGCGCGCCCCGCTCCCAGACCCACTCCTCGACCTGCCGCGCCCGGTACGCCGGCTCTCCGCGCGCCGCAAAGAACGCCGCCAGCCGCTCCCGTCCGCCGTCTCCCGGCTCCGCGAGCAGTTCCGCTCGTGTGCTCTCCGTCATCCCCCGCTTCCTGGTCCCCGCTTCTTGCTGGCGTCGCCGAAAATCGGCTATCTTTCGCAGCGTTCCGCACTTCTCGGGACCGATTCCGAACCGATTCCCTGGCGCCGCGAGTTCTCCTGACCAAACTATCGCTACCGACCGAACAGCGTGAGCCGGCCTCCCTCGAGACCGCCTTGCGCGACGCCGGCTGCGGGCAGGTCGAGGCCTCGTGGTCCGGACGCGAAGTCCGGGTCATCGGGTGGGTACACCGTCGTCGCGACCTCGGAGGACTCTTCTTCGTCGACCTGCGCGACCGGACCGGCCTGCTCCAGCTCTCCTTCGGCCCGGAGTGGTCCGACGCCGCCGGCCTCCAACTCGTGACGGAGCTGAACCCGGAGGATGTCGTGCAGGCGACGGGCGTCGTCGCGCCGCGTCCCGAACCCAACCCGGACATGCTCACGGGCGAGATCGAGATTCGGGTGTCGAGTCTGCGGCGGGTGTCCGTCTCCGACCCGCTCCCCATCCTCGTGTATCAGCCCCCGGACGAAGAACTGCCCTCGGAGGAGCTTCGCCTCAGGCACAGGATCCTCGACCTGCGCCGTCCCGAGATGCAGCGCAACCTGAGGCT
This sequence comes from Candidatus Palauibacter rhopaloidicola, assembly GCA_026914155.1. Classification (GTDB taxonomy): domain Bacteria; phylum Gemmatimonadota; class Gemmatimonadetes; order Palauibacterales; family Palauibacteraceae; genus Palauibacter; species Palauibacter rhopaloidicola. Next base: position 3,941 of record JAPPGH010000062.1, read on the forward strand.
CCGCCACGTGGCGACGAACGCGGTGCGCGCCTCGCTCACCGAGCAGGGGTTCGTCGAGATCGAGACCCCGCTCCTCACGCGGCAGACGCCGGAGGGGGCGCGGGACTATCTCGTCCCCAGCAGGGTCCACCAGGGCCGATTCTTCGCCCTCCCGCAGTCGCCGCAACTCTACAAGCAGCTTCTCATGTGCGGCGGCTTCGACCGCTACTTCCAGATCGCGAAGTGTCTCCGGGACGAAGACCTGCGGGCGGACCGCCAGCCGGAGTTCACACAGATCGACGTGGAAATGGCGTTCGTCGAGCAGGATGACGTTTTCCGGGCCGCGGAGAAGATGTTCGCGCGCATCTGGCGGGACGGCCTCGATCGGGATCTTCCCGTGCCCTTCCGCCGCCTCCCCCACGCCGAGGCGAAGGAGCGCTACGGCACGGACAAGCCGGACCTCCGCATCCCCTGGGAGCTGCGGGACTTCACGGACGCGCTCACCGGCATCGGGTTCGGCATCTTCGACGGCGCCGCGCGGGCCGGCGGACGCGTGCGGGGGCTCGTCCTGCCGGGCGGCGCGGCGCTCTCCCGCTCGCGCATCGCCCACTACGACAAGCTCGCGCAGGAGGCCGGCGCGAAGGGCGCCCTGTGGCTCAAGCGCACCGCGGACGGCTGGTCCGGTCCGCCCGCGAAGCTCGTCGGCGAGGAGGTCGCGGGTACGCTCGAGGCGGAGTTCGGGGTGGCGGAGGGCGATCTCGTCTTCTTCGTCGCCGGCCGCGACGCGGAGAGTTCGCCCGCCCTCGACCGGCTGCGGCGCGCGGCGGCCCGGGAACTCGGCGCCGCGGACGAGAGCGGGGAAGAGTGGCTCTGGATCACGGAGTTCCCCCTCTACGAGCGGGATCCCGACACCGGCCTTCCCGTGCCGGCGCAGCACGCCTTCACGATGCCGGCGGACCCGGACCCCGAGCGCCTGCGCGAAGATCCGCTCTCCGTGAACGCGGTCGCGTACGACATCGTCTACAACGGGATCGAGTTCGCCAGCGGGAGCATCCGCTGCCACCTGCCCGAGGTTCAGCGCGCCATCCTCGAGGCGACGGGGCTCACGCCCGAGCAGGTCGAGACGCGCTTCGGCTTCCTGCTCGAGGCGTTCCGCTACGGCGTGCCGCCGCACGGCGGGTTCGCGGTCGGCATGGACCGCGTGGTGGCCGAGATGGCCGGCTGCGCGTCGATCCGGGACGTCATCGCGTTTCCGAAGACGGCCGCGGCCCGGGGCCTGCTCGAGCGGTCGCCGTCGTCCGTGACGCCGGCCGAACTCGACGAACTCGGGATCTCCGTGACCGGCGAAGCCGGGAACGGCGCGTGAGCGTGGCGACGGAGCGGCGCCTCTCCATCGAAGGGGCCGACCAGCAGTTGCTGGCCGGCGTGAACGACTCGAACCTCACGACGCTGGCCCGCCACTGCGACATCCGCGTCGTCCTCCGGCGTGACGAGATGATCCTTTCCGGGCCGCAGGCGGACGTGGATCGCGCCTCCCCCACGGCGCGGCGCATGATCCGCTACGCGCAGCTGCGGCGTCCCTTCGATGCGGTGGACGTCGAGCGTTTTCTCGAAGCGCCCGCCGACGGCGATGGCCGTCCGACGAAGTCCGACGGCGCCCGGGGCTCCGGCCAGGGAGAGGTCGCGCTGGCGGGGGCCAAGCGCGCGATCCGGCCCAAGTCCCCGGGACAGGACAAGTACCTGGCCGCGATGCGCGAGCGGGACATCGTCGTCGGCATCGGCCCGGCCGGCACCGGAAAGACGTATCTCGCGGTCGCCGCGGCGGTCGAGGCGCTCAACCGGAAGCGGATCCGCCGCATCATCCTCACCCGGCCCGCGGTCGAGGCTGGCGAGGCGCTCGGCTTCCTGCCCGGCGACATCCGCGAGAAGGTCGACCCCTACCTGCGCCCCCTCTACGACGCGCTCGAGGACATGATGCCTCACGACCGCGTGCGCCGCGCGATCGAGGACCGCGTGATCGAGGTCGCCCCGCTCGCGTACATGCGCGGCCGGACGCTCTCCGACGCGTTCCTCATCCTCGACGAGGCGCAGAACGCGACGACCGCCCAGATGAAGATGTTCCTCACCCGGCTCGGGCTGAACTCCAAGACCGTGATCACGGGGGACAAGACGCAGATCGACCTCCCGCGCCCCGAGGATTCGGGACTCCTGGAGATCGAGGAAGTCTTGCGCGACGTGGTCGGGATCGACTTCGTTTACCTGGATGACGCGGATGTCGTCCGGCACCGACTCGTGAAGGAGATCATCCGCGCGTACCGGGAGTCCGAGCGTTGAGTTTCTTCGGCCGCGTCCGAGACTACCTGCGCCCCGTGAACCGGCCGCCGGCCGGCGGCCGCCGGGACGCGTGGGTCCACCACGGATTCCGGGCCGGGATGGTCGCCGTCATCGCCCTCGCCGTCCCCCTGATGTTCCCGCAGAGCACGCCGGGCGGGTTCGACGGCATCGACCCCGGCAGCGTCGCCCGGCAGACGATCAACGCGGACTTCGACTTCGACGTGCCCAAGGACCCGGACCGCCTCCGGGAGCAGCAGGACGACGCGGAGGCCGGCGTGACGCCGAGGCTGCGCTTCGAACCCGCGCGCGCGGACAGCAGCGCCGAGCGCGTGAACGCCTTCGTCGCACAGCTCGACTCGGTCATCCCCGCGGCGGAGGCGCGGGTCGCGGAGGAGGGACTCCCGGCCGCGGCCGGCGCCGCGTTCGTCCGCGACGAAGTCCGGCAGGTCGCGGGCGGGATCGGGATCGACCTCACGGCCGAGGGGGTGATCGACTCGCTCCAGGTCGACTACCTCCTCGATGGGGAGTCGCGCGGCCAGCTCCGCGACGAACTCGAGACGGTCTTCGAGGGACTGCGCGAGGGCGTGATCCGCGAGAGCGAACTCGCGGACATCAGCGCCGCGAACGTCGTCGTGCGCGAGGGATCTTCCGGCGACGACCGCGTGCGTGCCGTCGGGGATCTCCTCCGGCTCGGCGACTTCACGCGGGCGGCCCGGGAGGGGGTGGGAGACCGGCTGCCGCCCGGGGGCGCGGCGCTCTTCCAGCAACTCCTCCTCATGGGGCAGCCGACGCTGCGCATCGACCAGGACGCGACCCGGCAGGCGCGCGAGCAGGCCCGCGCCGCGATCCCCCAGGTCGAGGGCTTCGTGCTCGAGGGAGAGCGCATCATCACCGAGAATACGGTGGTGACGGAGGAGGAATACCGCCGGCTCCTCGCCTACCAGGCCCAGATCCTGGAGCGTGGAGGGGCGCGCACGACCTCGGACTTCCTCCGCAACATGGGCATGGTCCTCCTCGTCGTGAGCATGCTCGGGATTCTCGTCTTCGCGACGTTCCGCTTTCGCCGCGACATCTACGAGAACCTCCCAAGCTTCACCGTCCTGCTCGGGCTCGTCGTCATCGTGATGGCGGCGGCCGGCGCCGTGGCCGCCACGCAGGGGTCGCCCGCGCTCGTGCCGGTCGCGCTGGCCGGCCTCCTCGCGGCGGCGCTGTTCGACAGCCTGCTCGGCCTCGTCGTCGTCTCGACGATCACGGGGATCCTCATGGGCCAGCCGCACTTCTCGGGGCTTGCGGCCCCCATGGTGACCGTGGCGGGCGGGGTCACGGCGGCCTTCGCGGTCCACACGATCCGCACGCGTTCGCAGAGCTGGGTCCTCGTCATGCTGATCACCGCGGCCTACGTGGGGGCCGGCCTCCTGCTCGTCCTCACGGGCCACTACGCGCTGGGCGAGATGGGGTCGACGGCGGCGCTCGGGTTCCTCAACGCCACCGTGTGCGTGGGACTCGGCGTCGGCATCGGCCTCCCGCTGCTCGAGACCTTCACCGGGCGGACGACGGAGGCGTCGCTGCTCGAACTCTCCGACATGAACCGGCCGCTCCTGAGGCGGCTGGCGCGCGAGGCGCCCGGCACGTACGCCCACTCGATCAACGTGGCGAACCTCGTCGAGGCGGCGTGCGAGGCGATCGGGGCCGACGCCATCCAGGGCCGCGTGGGGGTCTACTACCACGACATCGGGAAGCTCGAGCGCCCACAGTACTTCATCGAGAACCAGCCCCGGGGGCTGAACCCGCACGACCATCTCACGCCGTGGCAGAGCGCCGAGATCCTGCGCGACCACGTGCGCCTCGGGCTCGTCATGGCCGAGGAGGCTCGGCTGCCCGAGGTCGTGAAGGACTTCATTCGCGAGCACCACGGGACGCAGTTCATCCGCTACTTCCTCGAGAAGGCGCGCGCCCGGGAAGGCGTCACGGAAGTGGATCCGAGCGACTTCGCCTACCCCGGCCCGAAGCCGCAGAGCCGGGAGACGGGCGTCGCGATGCTGGCGGACGCGGTGGAAGCCGCGTCGCGCGTGCTCTCGAACCCGAGCCCCGAGCGCATCCGGGCGCTCATCGACCGCCTCGTGGAGGACCGGATCGACGCCGGCGAACTCGACGACTGCCCGCTCACGTACCGCGACGTCCGCATCGTCAAGCGGGAGTTCGCGCACGTGCTCACGGGGCTCTATCACCACCGCATCGACTACCCGAAGCCGACGGGGCCCGGCGAGACGCCCGGCGGCCCGGGCGAGGCGGTCGCCGGCGGGGAGGCGGAGAAGCGCGGCGTGGAGGAGGCGGCAGCGACCGCGGGCGAGAAGGCTGCGTCGGCGCCGATCGACCTCGAGCAGGCGGCGCAGGGCGATACGGGCCCCATCCCCGCCCTCGACTCGCTCCCGGATGCGGACGCGGAGCCGGCTGCGGAGCCGGAAGGAGTCGCCAGCGGGCGGACGGATTGACTGAAGCCGTGCCGCCCGAGGTCCGCATCGACTTTCCCACCGGCGAGGACGGGGGTTGGCGGGGTCCCTCCGAGGCCGAGTTGAAGGCGGCCGCGCGGGCGGCACTTCGCGCGGGGCGCGCAGGTCGGGCCCCGGAGGCGGGCGTGGGCGACGCCGCGGGCGAAGGCGCCGAGCTTTCCGTCACTTTTCTCCCGGCGGAAGCCATGCGCGCCCTGAACCGGGACTACCACGGGGTCGACGATCTCACGGACGACCTCACGGACGTGCTCGCGTTCGGGCTCGGAGAAGACCCGCTCGTCGGCGACATCTACATCTCTCCGGACGCCGCCGAGGCTTCGGCGGGCGAGCTGGGGCTCGATCCGCGCGAGGAAATCCTGCGCCTTCTCATCCACGGCGTCCTCCACCTGCTCGGGTACGACCATCCGGAGGGCGAGGCGCGCTATGCCTCGCCGATGTTCGAACTGCAGGAGCGGCTGCTCTCGCGCCTGCTGGCCGAGTTTCGTGGCCGCGCGTAGCATTCCCCGTCCTCCGGGGCCTTCCCGAAGGCCCTGATCCGCGAACCGTCCGCCTCCGCGGGCCGGCTTCCGAGCGAGCATGCACGAGCACCTGGAAGAGCAGCGCCAACTCCTGATCGAGGAGGTCCGCGTCCGCCTCGAGGCCGGCGACGAGGACGCGCTCCTTGCGTTCGTGGAACCGCTGCATCCGAGCGACATGGCGGACGTGCTCGAGCACGTGGAGGAGGCGGAGCGCCTGGCCCTCCTCCAGCTCATCCCGGCCGCCCTCGCGTCGGACGCCCTCGCCGAGATGGAGGAGGAGGAGAAGCCGGGCGAGCTGCTTGCGAGCATGGAGCCGGAGCGGATCGCCGAGATCGTCGAGGAACTCGCGGACGACGACGCGGCCGACCTCATCGGCGAACTCGACCCGGAGGAGCGGGCCCGCGTCTTCGAGTCGATGCCCGACGAGGAAGAGCGGGAAATCCGCGAACTGCTCGAGTATCCGGAGGAGTCCGCGGGCGGGATCATGACCCGCGAGCTGTGCGCGGTGGACTCGGAGGCGACGGCGGCCGCGGCGATCGAGGAGCTGCGGGCGCAGGCGGAGGAGACCGAGGACCTCTACACCGTGTTCGTCGTCGGGCAGCGGGGGCGGTTGCGCGGCGTCGTCACGCTGCGGGACCTCGTGCTCGCGGCGCCGGAGACGCGGATCTCCGACCTGCTCGAGGAGCCCCCGGCCGTAGTGTCGGTGGATCTCGACCAGGAGGAGGTGGGGAGGATCCTGTCCCGCTACAACCTCGCCGCGATCGGGGTCATCGACGACGAGGGCCGGCTGGTGGGGCAGATCACCTTCGATGACGTGATCGACGTCGTCGAGGCGGAGGTCACGGAGGACATCCTGCGCTTCGCCGCCGTGTCGGACGAGGAGCAGTTGCGCGGGACGACGCTCGGCGCGATCCGGAGCCGGCTGCCGTGGCTCGCGGTGAACGCGCTCACGCTGGCGGTCGCCGCGGTCGCGGTGTGGATGTACCGGGGGACGATCGAACAGCTGGCGATCCTCGCGGCCGTGATGCCGGTGATCGCGGGGCTGGGCGGGAACGCGGGCACGCAGGCGCTGGCAGTCACGATCCGCCGCATCGCGCTCGCCGACGAGCTGCCGGGGGAGCGCTGGTCCGCCGTGGTCAAGGAACTCGTCGTGGGCCTGGTGAACGGGGTCGTGATCGGGCTGCTCGTGGCGCTCGTCTCGCTGCTGCTCCCGAATACCGAGGCCATCTTCGGGCTCGTCGTGATGATCGCGACGTGGGCGAACCTCGCCGTGGCCTCCGCGCTGGGCGCGTTCTTCCCGATCCTGCTGGAGCGGTTCGGCGCGGACCCCGCGGTCGCCTCGTCGGTCTTCGTCACGACGTTCACCGACCTGATCGGGTTCGTGCTGCTGCTGGGGCTCGCGACCCGGTTCCTCCTGTGACGGCGGGGGGCGCGCGGTGAGTCCGGCGTTCGATGCGGGGGGGCTCGCCGGCCGCATCGCGGGCGGCGAGCCCCTGGCGCTGGCCCGGGGGATCTCGCACGTCGAGAACGAGAGCGACGGATTCGAGGCGCTTCTGGAGCGGCTGGACGGGCGCACCGGACGCGCGCGGCGCATCGGCATCACAGGGCCTCCCGGCGCCGGTAAATCGACGCTGACAGCGGCACTTACGCGGCATTACCTCGACCAGTCTCTCAAGGTCGGGATCGTCGCCGTGGACCCGACGAGCCCGTTCACCGGCGGGGCCCTGCTCGGCGACCGCATCCGCATGGGCGAACTCTCCACCGAGCCCGGCGTCTTCATCCGCTCGATGGCGAGCCGCGGATCGCTCGGCGGCCTCGCGACCGCGACGCGGGAAGCCGCCGACCTCATGGACGCCGCCGGTTACGACCGCGTGATCCTGGAGACGCTCGGCGTTGGGCAGGCGGAACTCGACATCGCCGTTTCCGCCGACACGACCGCCGTCGTCCTCGTCCCGGAGTCGGGAGATGGGGTGCAGGCGATGAAGGCCGGGCTCATGGAGGTGGCGGATCTCTTCGTCATCAACAAGTCGGACCGGCCCGGCGCCGACCGGCTGGAGAAGGAGATCGCGATCATCATGTCGATCCGCTTCGCGAACCGCCCCGCGACCGGCGCGGCGGGCGACCCCGGCGACGGCGCCGAAGCCTGGCGCATGCCGATCACGCAGACGGTTGCGTCCGAAGCCCGCGGGATCGAGGAGTTCGCGGCGCACCTGGACCGGCACTTCGACTGGCTCCGGTCGACCGGAAGGCTCGAGGCGAACCGCCGCGCCGCCCGCCTCCGCCGCGCGCACGACGCGCTCCTCCGCCGCTCCCAACGCGACGCGCAGCGGATCTGGCGCGCGGCCTCCCCGGAGACGCTGGATTCCGGCGCTTCCCCCTACGCGATCGCGCGCCGGCTGTACGAGGACTTCAGGGAGGGTCTCAGGGGAAGCCTCAGGGGAACCTGACGACGAGTCCCGTCCCCGTGAAGAAGCCCGTGGCGGACTCGTTCAGCCCCACGCCGACGCGGATGTCCCACTGCAGATCGTCGCTGAAACTCCAGGTGAACCCGCCGTTGGCGTAGTGTTCCGCCCGGGTCCCCTGCGGCTCCGCGTGGAAGAAGGCGAACCACTCCGCGTAGACCCCGGCCCGCGCGCCCACGGCGAACCCGGCCACGGCCGACTGCGCCCACTCGGCGTACTCCCGCTCGCCGCCGCGCGCCACCGTCAGCGCCCGGTTCACCTGCGTGCTGCCCGCCAGCGAGACATCCTCCGTGACGTCCCAGCCGTAGGTGAGGTTCACCCCCGGCAGCGTGCGGTCGCTCGTGAACGCATCGCTCCCCGTGGGGACGGTCACCTGGGGAAGGACCGCCAGCGCGGGCCGCAGCCCCTCCTGTTCGGCCAACAACAGCTTTGTGCCCAGGTAAAGGTCTTCCATTCCGGTCTCGGTGAAGCTTCGCCCGTCCGCCCCGGCGCCCACGGACACCGGGCTCAGGCCCAGCCGAAGTTCGAGTCGCTCGCCGAGCACTCCGATCCGGAGGAGAGGTTCGCCCAGCGAGTGCGTCCACACGCCGCCGCGGCCGCCCTCCGGCCGGTCGTACTCGTACGTGTAGCCGAACTCGAGCTGGACCACGCCGCGCCCCACCGTCGCCGCCGCCTCGGTGAAGTCCGGCCGGTCCGCCACGAGCGGTCCCCGCTGCCCGTAGGCGGACCCGGCGGTCATCGCGAAGAGCGACCCGATCGCGAGAGCCCGACCCATCCATCGTCTGCGCATTATCTTGATCTTGCCTCTCTCAGGCGTTCACGGCCTGGTGTGGTCTGCACGGGCACGTTCCCGCGGGAACGTCCGTTCCCTACTTTGGGAGCCGGTAGCGCGCGGCAGGGAGGCCGCGGCGTGAGCCGGACGATACAGGACGGGGCATGAGCAAGCACGGCGCGCTGAGCGATCAACTCGAGTTGTGGGAGGCGGTCTTCCGCCAGGCGCCGCAGCGCGACGACACCAGCTTCCGGAGCATCTCCGGGCGCGAGATCAAGCCGCTCTACACCCCCCTCGACGCCGGCGACACCGGCCCCGCGGGATACCTGGACCGGCTCGGCACGCCCGGCGAGTTTCCGTTCACGCGCGGCCCGTACCATTCGATGTACCGCACGAAGCTGTGGACGATGCGGCTCTTCTCCGGCTTCGCCACCGCGCACGAGACGAACGAGCGCTACAAGTACCTCCTCAGGCGCGGACAGACCGGGCTTTCCGTCGCCTTCGACTTCCCCACCCTCATGGGGTACGACTCCGACGACCGCCGCTCCGAGGGAGAAGTGGGGAAGTGCGGCGTCGCCATCTCGAGCCTCGCCGACATGGAGACGCTCTTCGACGGGATCCCGCTCGACAGGGTCTCCGTGTCGATGACGATCAACGGGCCCGCGCTCATGCTGTACGCCTTCCTCCTGGTGACGGCGGAGAACCAGGGGGTGCCGCTCGACCGGGTCCGGGGGACGATCCAGAACGACATCCTCAAGGAATACCAGGCCCAGCACGCGTGGATCTTCCCGCCCGAGCCCGCGCTCAAGATCATCGCCGACATCTTCGAGTGGTCGGCGGACGCGGCGCCGCGCTTCAACACGATCTCCATCTCCGGCTACCACATCCGCGAGGCGGGGGCGACCGCCGCGCAGGAACTCGCCTACACGCTCAAGAACGGCTTCACCTACGTGGAGCGGGGCATCGAACGCGGGCTCGACGTGGACAGCTTCGCGCCGCGGCTCTCCTTCTTCTGGGACGTGCACAACGACTTCTTCGAGGAGATCGCGAAGTTCCGGGCGGGCCGCCGCATCTGGGCCCGGCACATGCGCGACGTGTACGGCGCCCGGGATCCCCGGAGCCTGAGGCTGCGCACGCACGCCCAGACGGCCGGCGTCTCGCTCACGGCCCAGCAGCCGCACAACAACATCGTGCGGGTCGCGTACCAGGCGATGGCGGCGGCGCTCGGCGGCACGCAGTCGCTGCACACGAACGCGATGGACGAGACGCTCGCGCTTCCCACCGAGGAGGCGGCGAAGATCGCCCTCCGCACGCAGCAGATCCTCGCCTACGAGACGGGGGTCCCGAACACGATCGATCCCCTCGCGGGTTCCTACTACGTCGAGTCGCTGACGGACGAACTCGAGGCGGAGGCGGAGGACATCTTCCGCGAGATCGACGACATCGGCGGGGTCGTGTACGGGATCGAGTCCGGCTACTTCCAGGCGCAGATCGCGGCTTCCGCGCGCCGGTTTCAGGATGAGGTGGAGAAGGGGACGCAGACCATCGTGGGCGTGAACCGGTTCGAGGATGCGGAGGAGCCCCCGATCGAGATTCTGAGAATAGGGGAGGAGGCCGCGGCGAAGCAGGAGGCGCGGCTGGCGGATCTCCGCGCGCGCCGCGACTCCGGCGCGGTGGAGCGGGCGCTCGAGGCGCTGGGGCGGGCCGCGCGCGAGGACGAGAACCTGCTGCCGCCCCTGCTCGACGCCGTGCGGGCCTACGCGACGCTGGGCGAGATCCGGATCGTGCTGGAGAAGGTGTACGGCCGCTTCAAGGAGCCTGTGGCCTTCTGAAGCGACGAGACCCCGCCGCCGGAACCTCCGACGACACCCTTTTCGGGCTCTCCGCGCTGCATCAGGGCCCGCCCCAGGTGCCCGGAAGGGGCGACCTCGACTTCTCCCGCGCGGTGCTCGACCAGCTGTACAGCTACCGGCCGAAGCGCGAAGGCATCGCCTATCCGCTGTGGCTCCTGACGGGGATTTTCGGCGGCCACCGCTTCTATCTCGACCGTCCCGGCACCGGCCTCCTCATGCTCCTCACGCTCGGAGGTGCGGGGCTGTGGTGGCTGCTGGATGTGCTCCTGATTCCGCGCATGGTGCGGAAGTTCAACGAAGACCAGGCGCGGCGGCGATTCCTGGGCCTCCCGCCGCGCCAGCTCGCCTTCATGCCGGCCAAGGGGGAGACGCTCCCGCCGGAGCCGCACTGGGCCGCCAAGCGGGGGACGCGCGTCCGCCTGGTCGCCGACTCCGTCGTGATGATGCTGGCGGGCGGGTCGATGGGCGCCTTCGCGCGCGGCTTCGGGATCTACGAGCCGATCGTCGCGGCGCTCGCGCTCATCGCGATCACCCTGCTGGGAACGCGCTGGGCCGCCCTCTCCAACCTGCCAATCCTGCGGGGGTTCGACCGCTGGGCGCACCGGCTGCGCCTGTTCTACTACACGAACGATCCCGGCGGGGCCGTGTCGCTCGCCTTCCGCCAGGTACTGGCCGCGTTCGCCATCCTCCGCAGGCGCCGGCGCGCCGAGGCCAAGCTCTACCTGCAGTTCGGCGTCTGGTTCACGATCATCTTCACCGTCTTCGACATCATCGAGGCGAGCAGCGGCACGGGGGGCTTCACGTTTTCCCTGGTGCAGGACTTCTACATGACGCTGTTCGCGACCTACGCCTTCGCCGCCCCGATCGGGGCGATCCTCAACAAGCACGTCCTCCTCCAGCGCAGCGACCGCGTGATTTGGGTGCTCAGCGGCGTCGCCGTACTGTTCATCCTGACGGGCGTCTTCTGACACGAGGGGTCATCGCGCCGACGCCCGGGAGAGTGACCTGCCACGGCCTCCGGCCGTCATTCCCCTGATTCACGGGTACATGGACGATCACTTCGCCGCGAAAGGGGTTCCAATGCTGCGCAGACTCGTCGCGTCACTTCTCCCGCTGCTCGTCGCCGCTCCGCTCATGGCGCAGACGATGGTGGGAATCAGGGCCGGGCTGAACCGGGCCACGTTCTCCGCGTTCGTCGAGGAGGAGCTATTGGAGCTTGAGAACCTCGGCGGCGCCACGAGCGAGGATCCCCGCATGGGGGCGATCGCGGGGATCGATGTTGCCTTCCCTCTGACATCTGCCGTGGAGCTTCGCCTCGGGGGTGCGTACGCGCAGAAGGGGTACAGCCTGAGCCTTTCCGGACCCGGCGGCAGCGGGTTCACGGGTTTCGAGATGGACTATCTTCAGTTCTCGGCCCTGGCGAGAGTCGGGTCGGCGCGAGACGGCCCGGTATCGGTCGGCGTCCTGTTGGGTCCGTGGATGGCCTATCGCGTTTCCTGCCAGTTGAGCGTGGATTTCGATCTTGAGGAATTCGGTCCGATCAGGGAGTCGGGATCGTGCTCGGCCGACGGAGCGAAGATCGATTTCGGCGTTGCGGCCGGGGGCGGGGTGGAACTGGCGGTGTCGGATGGCCTCAGCCTGGGGCTGGACCTGGTGTACTCACTCGGACTCTCGCGGATCGATGACGACCCGGACTCCCCCAAGAACCGGAGTCTCGCGGTTCAGGCCGGCGTCGTGATCCCGGTCGGAGGCTGAAGCGGACGGCGTAAGGCAACTGCGCGTGCCGGGCTCCTGCATTTGGGCGCTGAGCGGCGTCGCCATACTGTTCATCGCAACGAGTCTCTTCTGAAAGGTCGGTTTGCACATGCGCAGAGTCGTCACGTCGCTCCTTCCGCTCCTGATCGCCGCCCCGCTGGTGGGGCAAACAACGCTCGGATTTCGTGGCGGGCTGAGCGACGCCACCATCTCCTCGGATCTGAACGATGTTGCGGACCAGGAGGCGCGGCGGGGTGTGATCGCGGGCCTCGACATCGCGTTTCCGGTCGGAAGCGCCGTCGAGCTTCGGATCGGCGGAGCCTATGTGCAGAAGGGTACGACCACGCCCGTGGACCTCCCGTCGGAAGGCATCCGGGGGTCGACCAGCATCGAGGCGGACTGGGTACAGGCATCGGCGCTCGTGCGCATCGGAACGCCTCGAGCCAGCGGAGCGTCCTTCGGTCTGCTGCTGGGCCCGTGGGCGGCTTCTCTCCTTTCCTGCGACGCGAGCCTGGATTACGACGTTGGCGGACTGGGACCGGTGAGCGAATCGCTGTCGTGCGACGATACGACGACATCGACCGACTTCGGCGTCGCGGCGGGCGCGGGCGTGGAAATGGCGATTTCCGGCGGTCTGCGGCTCGGTGTCGATCTGATCTACTCGCTGGGGCTCGCGAACGTCGACGACACGTCGACGGACACCATCAACACGCGGCACCTGGCGCTTCAGGCCGGGTTCGTGGTCCCGTTCGGAGGCTGACGAGATTCTCCCGCGCGTTCAGGGCACGAGCGCGCGGGGAGGCTCCAGCAGGTCCTCGAGGCGGAAGATCTCGCCGTCCTTGAGCACGATGCGGGCGCGGCGGAGGTCCTCGATGTTCTCGAGCGGGTTGCCCTCGACGATGAGGATGTCGGCGAGCGCTCCGGCGGACAGGGTTCCGATCTCTCCTTCCATCGCGAGCGCCTCGGCGGCCACCGACGTCGCCGTGCGCAGGGCTTCGACCTCGGTGAGGCCGCCCCAGACGTAGTTCTCGACCTCGGCGATGAGGGCGGCGCCGTAGGGGATGATGGGGGAGTCCGTCCCCGCCACCACCTTGCCTCCGCCGCGCACGACGCGAGTCACGGTACGGCCGGCGTCGGCGAGCAGCCCGTCGATGCCACCGGCCCGGCCCCTCGTGAGGGCGCGTTCGGTCATGGCCTCGGCCATCCCCTCGGGGAACACGGCCTCGAAGCGGGCGTCAGTCGTCCACGACGGGTCGTCGCCGACGGACTTCCACCAGCCGCCCATGAGGGCCATCGTCGGCGTAATCGTCATGCCGGAGGCGGTAAGGAGCTGGATCACGTCGTCGTACGTCCGGTACATCGCCGTCACCTTCGGCGAATAGCCGCGGCGGCTCGTGCCCGAGATGTGTTCGACGTGGTCCTGGCCGTGCGCGACGGCCGGATAGATCTCGTGACTCGCCACCGGAATCCCGATCCCGTGCGCGAACTCGATGATGCGGCGCTGGATGAGGTCCGGCATGCGGACGTAGGTCTTGATGAGGGAATAGCCCACGTGCTCGGCGCGGTCCAGCTCCAGCTCGAGGTTCCCGTTGGGGCCGAGGGAGCCGGCGCCCGAGTAGTAGATCCGGTTGCCGTCCATCGTGCGGCCGGTGGCGAACTCCCGCGGTCCGATGCGGCGGCCCGAGTCGATGGATTCCCGGCGCTCGGCGACCTCGTAGGGGTCGGAGGTGGGATCGCGGATCGTCGTCACCCCGTAGGCGAGAAAGGCGCGGCCCAGCGCCTCGCCCATCCCGTAGCCCATGTGCGAGTGCATGTCGACGAGGCCGGGAAGGACGGTGTGGTCGCTCGCGTCCACGACCTCGCCCCCCGCGTCGATGACCGCCGCGAGCCGCGCGTCGCTGTGCGGGACGACGGAGACGATCCGGTTGCCCTCGATGATGAGGTTCATGTCGCGGGAGATCTCGTCCGAGACGCCGTCCCACACCCGCGCCGCGCGTACGACCACGGCGCCCTCGCGCGCGGGGCGTTGCCACTCCAGCCGCAGCGGAATCTCCTCGGAGCGGCCGTCGTCGAGGTGGTAGCGGCGAAGGCCGCGCGTCGACTGATAGACGATGGACCGGGAGTCGCCCGTCCACGAGATCGCGTCCGCGTGGTGGTTGGAGAGACGTACCGGCGGCCCGCTGGGCGCGCCCTCCGCGTCGACCTCGACCATCCACAGCACGCCCTCGCTGGCGTACGCCATGCGCCGCCCATCCGGCGACCACACCGGCCCGTCGAGCGCTCGCACCCCCATGTTCTCGTGATCGGCCGCCGTGACCCGGCGCGTCTCGCCGCCGTCCAGCGGCTGCAGGAGGATCTCGTTCCGCCCCTCCCGGAAGCGCGACGAATACTGGGAGAGGACGGACATCGCGATCGTCCGCCCATCCGGTGAGAACGACGGCCGGCTGGGGGCGAAGAGATCGTTGCGGATCGTGGCGAGTTCGCCCGTCGCGAGGTCCACGACCTGCACGGCGGCCTGCAGTCCCATGACCGAGGTGAAGACGATCCGGTCCCCGGCGGGGGAGAACACGGGGCCCACCTCGCCGCCCGGCGCGGCGGTGACGCGCGTCTCGGTGCCGGTGGCCATGTCGCGCACCCAGATGTCGAGCGAGCCCGCCCGGTCCGAGGCGTAGGCAAGCCGCGAGCCGTCGCGCGACCACGCCGGCATCAGGTCGACGAAAGGGTCGTCCGTGAGCCGCCGGGGCGCCGCGCCGCCCTCGGCGATGTCGAGTAGCCACAGGTCGCCGAGGGCGGTGAAGGCGATGTGGCGACCGTCCGGGGAGACCGCCGGGGCGACGATCCCCTGCACGGGCTCCGGTTCTCCCGCCTCGAACGAACGCGGCGCGCGCTCGTAGTCGCGCCGCGTAAACGCGAACGTGGCCTCGAAGGGGATGTCCGCCCCCGGCGCGCCGTCCGCCGACACGCGCCGGATGCGGCCGTCGCCGGTGTAGGCGATCTCCACGGCGTCCGTCCCGTCCCCCATCCGGTCCCCCATCCGGTCTCCCATCCACATCGGACGGAAGGGGAAGACGTCCGCCCTCGCTTCGGTGAGGCGCGTCGGCGTGGTCGCGCCGCCGCCTCCGACCGCGCCGGCGTCGGCCACCCAGAGGCCGGTCTGGCCCTGGACGACGGCCGAGTACGCGATCCGGCTCCCGTCCGGGCTCCACGCCGGTGAGATCGCGCCCGCGTTCCGCGCCACGACCCGGGTCGAGCCGCCGCTCTCGCGGACGACGATCGCCCCGAGGCCGCGGTCCGAGGCGTAGGCCAGGGATTCGCCATCCGGCGACCACTGCGGCGTGAACTCGTGCGTGGGCGCGTCCGTCACCCGCTGGAGGCGGCCGTCGCCAGGCCCGCCCGAGACATCGAGCGTCCAGATGTCGTAGTTGCCGGAACGATCCGACGCGAAGACGATCGCGCCGCCATCGGGAGAGTAGGCCGGCTCCCGTTCGTCGTAGGGACCGAAGGTGTGCTGCACCGGACCGGTCCCGTCGGGCGCGATCGACCAGATGTGCCAGCGCCCGTCCCGAAACGACTGGAAGGCGATCCGGCTCCCGTCCGGCGACCACTGCGGCTGGCGCGCGTCGTAGTACATGTCCGTGATCGCGCGCGCCTCGCCGCCCCCGGCGTCCATCACCCACAGCGTCCCCTGCAGGTCGAGCACGATCCGGCTTCCGTCTGGCGAGACCGCCGCCGCCATGTTCGTCCCCTCGGAGACCGTGACCCGCACCTCCCGATCCTGGGCGTGCGCCGCCGTGGACAGGAGAAGCAGCGCTACCGGCGACAGAAACAGCGCTCCGGGCAGGAGAAGCCGCGCCGCCAGAGGGGTGAGCGCGCTGAACGAAAGACGGCTGCGGGGCACCGATACCTGGGACATGGAGTCAGCTCCGTTCTCGTGACGATGGGCTGGAAGATGATACGGTGCGCGCGTCACCCCCCGGCAAGACCCCGTCAGGTGCGGCGGTAGTGGCGCAGCCGCGCGGCGTAGGCGAAGCCGAAGAAGTACCTGCGCAGGCCCTCCTCCGATCCGGGCGGCACTTCGGGGTCGAAGAAGAGACGGCAGAACTCCTCGCGGGCCCGCAGCACTTCCTGGCAGCGGTGGCCGTGCCAGCGGGGGTCCGCAGCGGTGAGGTCAAAGAGTTCCAGCGCCCGCGCGAGGGCGCCGTCGAACCGGCTCGCCTTCCCGCTCTCATGGGCACGGATTGCGCGCTCCACCTCGCTTCCGATGTTCCCGAGCTGCTCGACCAGATCGAGCTTGGCCCATCCGCCCGCAGCGGCCTGTCTGTGAAGGGGGCGTGCCATTTGTCCGCGCGTTTAGTCGGCGAGAACGAGCGACTCGACCAGCGCGCGGATGCGCTCACGCGTCTGCTCGTCGTCCACACCGCGCGAGCGGTTCCCCTGTCCGGGCCGAATGTTTATCAGGGAGTCGAACTCGATCCACTCCGGGCCTTCGTCTTCCAGATACAGGTTGATGCCCCAGAGGTCCTGCTGGCGGGAGTGGTGCTGGAGGAGCAGCGCCTCATCATCCGCGTGTAAATCGCCTCCGACAGCCATGATCTCCCGAGAGACGTCGACCACGGCCTTGATCCAGTCGCCGAACTGGGCCTCGGCAATCTGAAGGAGGTCCGCACGGTGGATGGGCTCCGAGATGATGCGCCCCGCCGTCAAGCCTCGTCTCCTGGAGTGGGTGTGAGCGATGGGAAAGGCAACGTAACCGCCCTGCCGTCGACCGCACAGCCGCTCCTGACGGGTCGGGGGGGCCGCGCGCCCCCGGGGGCCGGGACCCTAGCGGCCGAGCGCCGTCCCGCCGCGGCGGGGGTCGGACCAGCCCGTCCAGGATCCGTCCGGCATCGCCATGATCAGTTGCAGGTCGCCCGACATGCCGCCGGTGAAGTAGGCGTCGGGCGGGCCCGGGTCGCGCTCGAGGACCGTGTGTCCCAGCGCCTCCAGCGCGCTCGCCGCGGCGGCCCCCAGTCCCCCGTATTCGTGGAAGACGAGGTCCGGGAGGTGCTGGTGGTGCACCCGCGGGGCGTGGACCGCCTGCACGACGTTCATCCCGTGGTCGACGACGTTGAAGATGGACTGCAGCACCGTGGTGATGATCGTGGCGCCGCCGGGAGTGCCCGTGATGAGGAAGAGGTCGCCGTCCGCGTCCTCGACGATCGTGGGGCTCATGGCCGACAGCATGCGCTTGCCGGGGCCGATCGCGTTGCGCTCGCCCTGCACGAGGCCAAACTGGTTCGGGGTGCCCGGCTTGGACGCGAAGTCGTCCATCGTGTTGTTGAGGAAGAACCCCGCCCCGTCCACGACGACCTTGCCGCCGTACCACGAGTTGATGCTGGTCGTGACCGCGACCGCGTTCCCCTCCGCGTCGACGACGGAGTAGTGGGTCGTGTGGCTCTCGTCGAGGAAGGCGTCGATCCCGGGATTGACCTCGGCGGAGGGGGTCGCCCGCTCCGTGGAGATCGTCGCCGCGCGGCTGTCCGCGTAGGCCTCCGACAGAAACTCGCCGGCGGGAAGCTCGACGAAGTCCGGGTCCGCGAGGTACTCGTTGCGGTCGGCGTAGGCGCGCCGGAACGACTCGGCCATGACGTGGATCGTCTCGGGGCTGTTCCACCCCATCGCGCCGAGGTCCCAGCGCTCGAGGATGTTGGCGATCGCCGCCATCGTGAGACCGCCCGAGGAGGGCGGCGGCATCGAATGTACCGTGTAGCCGCGGTAGTCGAAGGCGACCGGCTCGCGCCACACCGTTTCGTAGCGGTCGAGGTCCTCCAGCGTGATGATGCCGCCGCCGCGCTCCATCTCCGCCACGATCAGGGCGGCGGTCTCCCCGCGGTAGAAGTCGTCGGGCCCCTGGTCGCGGAGGCGCGTGAGGACCGCGGCGAGATCCGGCTGCGCGAAGGTGTCGCCGATGCCGGGGACGGCGTCGCCCGGGAGGAAGATGCGCGCGCTGTGCGGGAAGGCGCGGATCCCCTCCTGGGCCGCGTCGAGCGTGGACACCAGCCGCGTCGTGACCTCGAACCCGCGCGCGAGGTCGATGGAGGGCTGCACCACGTCGGTCCACTCGAGCGCGCCGAAGCGCCGGTGTGCCTCCCACAGCCCGGACACCGTCCCGGGCACGCCCGCCGCCAGGTGTCCCAGGACGGAGAGGTCGGTCACGTTGCCGTCCTCGTCGAGGTACATGTCGCGCGTGGCGGCCAGCGGCGCCTTCTCCCGGTGGTCCTGCGCGAAGACGGTGCCGTCGGCGAGGCGGATCATCATGAACCCGCCCCCGCCCAGGTTGCCGGCCTCCGGGTTCACGACGGCGAGCGCCAGTCCCGTGGCGACCGCCGCGTCGACCGCGTTCCCCCGGGCCGCGAGGATCTCGATGCCGACGCGCGACGCGAATTCATCCGTCGAAGCGACCATGCCTTCGGTGGCCGCCACCGGCGCGTCTTCCGCCGCGAACGGCCACCCGTCCGGGAAGGTGCCCCCCGCTTCGATGAACGCGCTCGCCGCACCGCTCGCGGCACCGGCTTCGGCTCCATCCCCGGCGTCGCCCGCCTGACACCCACCGACGAGCAACAGGACCGCAAGGAACGCACCCAGCGAGAGCGGCGCCCGGCCGCGGCGGAACGTCGGCCACCGTGGCCGCGAGGTATCAATTCGGTCTGCGTCGCGCATCTGAAATGACTCCCGGAATTGGATATCGGAATCGGATGCCGGGCACCCGCCTTCGGCTCCGGCCTCCGACCGCCATTCTGCCCCTCGCCCCGACCGACCGGCAAGCATCCCGGCGCGCTCCACCGTAGACTGCCGACCATGATCCGCCGAGTTCATGGTAGTCGAATCGCGCCGGACGCCGAGATCGGCGACCGTGTCCAGGTGGTGGGCAACAGCGGGTCGGGGAAGAGCACGCTCGCGGCGCGGCTGGCGGAGGCGATGGGTGCGCCGTTCGTGGAACTGGACGCGCTCAACTGGCTGCCGGGCTGGGTCGGGCTGAACCAGACGGACCCCGACAGGTTCGAGCGCCGAATTCGAGAGGCGACCCGGGGGGAGCGCTGGGTCGTCGCGGGTTCCTACGAGAAGTTCTCCCGGCGGGTGCTGTGGCCGCGCCTCGATACCGTCGTTTGGCTCGACCTGCCGCTGCCGCTCCTCGTGGGGCGCTTCCTCCGCCGCTCGTGGCGACGCTCGCGATCCGGGGAACTGGTTTGGGGAACGAACCGGGAGTGGTTCTGGCGCCACCTCCTGGTCTGGCGGCACGACTCGCTCCTCGCCTGGATCATCACGCAGCACAGGCGCAAGCGGCGAAACATGCTCGCGTGCATGTCGGACCCACGCTGGACGCACATCCGGTTCGTGCGCCTCGCGTCCCCCCGCGAAGTCGAGGCCTTCGCCGCAGCCGTGTTTTCCGTTTGGTCTGACCAAATGTAAAATACGATTATGGTTTGGCGTCCAATCCGGTTGGTCCTTCCTCCGCCGTAGCGGTTAGCCGCCGATGCGAATCGACCGTTCGGTGGTCCCCGCGCGTCTCCGGTATGGGGAGACGTTCAACGCGGCATCGTGGTATATCGACCGGCACGTGGCCGAGGGGCGGGGCGAGAAGGTCGCCATCGCGCAGGCTGCGGCGACGGTCACGTACGCGGAACTGGCCGGGCGGGTGGCGCAGGCGGGGAACGCGCTCCTCGGGCTCGGGCTCGCGGCGGGCGACCGGGTGCTCATGGTCGTGAAGGACTGTCCCGAGTTCTTCTTTTTCTTCTGGGGGGCGATCAAGGCGGGGATCGTGCCCGTGCCCGTGAGCTACCTCGTGCGGGCGCGGGATCTCGCGTTCATCATCGCCGACTCGGAGTGCCGGGCCGTCGTCTACTCGCCGGAGTTCGCGGCCGAGGTCGTGCCGGGGCTGGCGGCGGCGCGCACGGGCGCCCGCGGGCTCGCGCTCGAAGCGGAGGGCGGAGTGCTCGACGACGTCGCTGCGGCCCCTCCGGAGCTGGAGGCGGCGACCACCAGGCCCGACGACGTGGCGTTCTGGCTCTACTCCTCGGGCACCACGGGCCGTCCCAAGGGGGTGCCGCACCGCCACCGCGACATGCCGGCGACCTGCGAGCACTACGCCGTGGGGATCCTGGGGCTGGGAGAGGACGACCGTTGCTACTCCGCGGCGAAGCTCTTCTTCGCGTACGGGCTCGGGAACGCGATGACCTTTCCGCTGTGGGTGGGAGGTACCGCGATCCTCGACGAGCGGCGGCCGACGCCCGCGACGACGTTCGAGACGATCGAGACGCTGCGCCCGACGGCGTACTTCGGCGTGCCGACGCTGTACGCGGCCCAGCTGCAGGCGCTGGAGGCGGTGCACGCCCCTCCCGATCTGAGTTCGCTCCGACTGTGCGTCTCGGCGGGCGAGGCGCTGCCCCCCGACCTCTTCCACCGCTGGAAGGCGGCGACGGGGCTCGAGATCCTGGACGGGATCGGCTCCACCGAGGCGCTCCACATCTTCATCTCCAACGCCCCCGGCGACGTGAAGCCCGGGAGCACGGGCCGCGTCGTCCCCGGCTACGAGGCGCGGATCGTGGGTGAAGACGGCGCCGAGTCGGGGCCCGGCGAGGCGGGGCAACTCGAGATCCGCGGCGACTCGACGACCCCCGGTTACTGGAACCGTCCCGAACTCGAGGGACGGACGATCGTCGATGGCTGGCTCCGCACGGGCGACCAGTACGTGCGCGACGCCGACGGCTGGTTCCACTACCAGGGCCGCGCCGACGACATGATCAAGGTGGGCGGGATCTGGTGCTCTCCGTTCGACATCGAGGCCCGCCTCATGGAACATCCCTCCGTGCTGGAGGCAGCGGTCGTGGGCCGCGAGGACGACCACGGCCTGGTGAAGCCGGAGGCGCACGTGGTGCTGTCGGAGCCGCTCCGGGAGACGGCGGGCGCGCCATCGGCCGCCGACGCGCTGCGGGCCGAACTCGTCGCGCATTGCCAGGAGGCTCTCCCACGCTACATGTACCCCCGCTGGATCCGGTTCGCGGCGGAGTTGCCAAAGACCGCCACCGGCAAGATCCAGCGCTTCCGCCTGCGTTCCTAGCGCCTCCCGCAGTGACCCGGCTCACGGATCGGTCGTCAACAAGGGAGGACCCGCTCGACCGGATCACGTGCGCGGAGAAGGAGTCTTCATGTCCGCCCTGACGAAAGCCCTCGCAGTAACCGTGCTCGCGTCGCTGGCGGCCGCGCCGCTCACCGCGCAGACGACCATCGGCCTCAGGGGCGGCATCGGCACCGCCACCCTGTCCCAAGGCATGCCGCGGGTGGAACGGGGGGAAGTAGAGAGGTCCCGGTTCGGGGCCGTATCGGGGATCGACGTGGGGATCCCACTGAGCGACATCGTGGATCTCCGCGTCGGGCTGGGGCTGGCCCAGAAGGGTGGCCTCGCGGACACACCGCCGTGGGTCACCGCGGGGAGAGCGTTCGTCCATGCGACCGCCGAGTTGGACTACCTGCAGCTCTCCGCACTCTTCCGCGCGAGTGCCGACGCCGAGCGGGGGCTTCTGAAGGTCGGCGTCCTCGCCGGGCCCTACGTGGCCCTGAACCATTCGTGCGACATCGCGCTGACGACACTCTTTCCTCCGGCCGGATCGGGGCAGTTTCGGTTCTCCAGCGGGCGTCAGCTTTCGAAGACGGAAGCGTCATGCCGCAAGGACGAGGGCACCGACTTCAGGTCCCACGACTTCGGACTGGCCTTCGGGACGGGTGTCGAAGTAAAGCTGGGCGAGTCAGTCGCCCTGGCGCTGGACGTGATCTACGCGATGGGTCTTTCCCGAATCGACGACGACGGAACTCGGAATCGTCACCTGGCCCTGCAGAGCGGGCTCGTGTTCGTTGTCGGGTGAACGTCGTTTCGCGCTCCCGGCGGTCCTCGCCATCGCCCTGATCTCGAGCGGGTGCTCGATGCTCTTCATGACGAGACCGCCCCGGGCCCCCGGACCGGTGGCACAGGGCGACTGCACCCGCAGCGTCGCGGCGCCCGTCCTCGATGGCGTCATCTCGCTGGGCCACCTCGGCCAGGCCGCGGGCATCTGGGGTGAGTCGCGCGCCTCGTTCGACACCGATGAGGCCTACGACCGGAACCGAATCGGCTCCGCCATCATCGCGGGCGCGTTCGCGGTTTCCGCGGTCCACGGCTTCAAGTGGAGCAGCGAGTGCCGCCGCCGCAACACGCTTAGCGAGCAGGCGATCCGCGACCACGTCCGCGCCGTCTCAGGGCCGGGTCAGGGCCAGAGCCAGCCGAAGGCGCCGCCGGTCAGGAGGCCGTAGACGACGCCGTCGAACATGCTGCGCGCCGTCGCGGGCCAGCCCTGGAAGGTCCAGATCGCGTCCTGGGCGTGGGCGAGCGCGTATCCCATGACCGCGGCGGTCGAGGCGATCTTGAAGACCGACATGTACTCCGCGCCCGGTCCGAGCCCGAGGCCGGTGACGTACGCCGCGAGCAGGCTCACGACGAGGCAGTAGACGAACCACTGCACGAGCTGGCTGCTCCGCATGAGCGGATGGCCGCGGGGCAGCACCGTCATGAACGCGACCGGGCCCCGCTTCACCTTCTCCTGGAACGCCTCGCTCATGAGGACCTCGCGGGATGCGGCGTGCGGGACGGAGTAGGTCCCGCCGGGAATGTCGAAGCCCCGCAGGGCGTCCATGACGCCGTCCTCGTCCGGGAGCGCGCGGTAGTCGTGCCGGTGGTAGTTGAGGACCATGTGGATGACGCAGCTCGCGACAAACACGAGCACGCCGGAGACCAGGATGGGCAGCCACAGGCTGAACACGGAAACCATGAATTCGCTCCCTTGCCGAGGGTGAGCGGGACCGTCCCCTGTCGGGTCTCATGATCGGCGATCCAACCGGACGGTGACAAGAAGAGGAACGCCGGTCGGCGGCGCCTTCGGGGGACGGCGCCGGCGTCTGGGCGCCTCGGCGAAATCTCGCGGACGCTTGACGGACGTTCCCGCGGGAACGTCTCGTAGCAACTTCAGCCTGGCGCGTGACGGCCGACGCCGAGCGCGTGTACAAGGACGAGCGCGTGTACAAGACCTGCATCTTCTGCAAGAAGCCCCTCGACTCCAACGAGGTGGTAGAGGAGTTCCCGGTCGGACGGAGGCTCGCCTTCGACTCGGCGAAGGGGCGGCTCTGGGTGGTCTGCAGGAAGTGCCACCGGTGGAACCTGACCCCGCTCGAGGAGCGCTGGGAGGCAATCGAGACCTGCGAGCGCATCTTCCGCGACACGCGCACCCGCGCCTCGACCGACAACATCGGCATCGCGCGCCACCGGGAAGGGCTGGACCTGGTGCGGATCGGGAAGCCGCCGCGGGGCGAGTTCGCGGCGTGGCGGTACGGCGACCAGTTCGGGAAGCGGATGCGCCGTGCGGTTCTCATGACCGCTGGGAGTTCGGGGGGCGTGTTGCTAGTTGGTCTGCAGCTCCCCTTCCCGGTCATGGCCGCGATCGGCGGGCTAGGGGGCACCGCCGCCTCGTTCTCCCTGGTGGCGTGGGCCTACCTTCGCCCGATGGCCAGGGTTCGCGTCGGCGGAAAGGCCAACGACGGTGACGCCGTCACTCCGGACACCGTCGCGAAGTTCAGCTTCCTCGATCTGAATTCCATCCGCCTGTTGCCGGACGATGGCGACCTCGGCTTCGGCGTCGAGATCAGACGGTCGATGCGGAGAGCGTGGTTCGCAGGCGAAGACGCCCGCCGGGTGGCGGGGGCCGTCGTCCCGCACCTGAACGGATGGGGCGGTTCCCGCTCCGCCGTCCAAAGGGCCGTGGCAGAAATCGAATCCAGCGGCCACCCCAGCCGTTTTCTCGCCGATGTGGCCAACCGGGATCGCGTCGGCGCGCTGCGCCAGAAGGGACGCATCCGCGGCATGTCCCCGCCCACCCGCCTCGCCCTGGAAATGTCCCTTCACGAAGAGCAGGAACGCCGCGCGCTCGAGGGCGAACTCTGGATACTGGAACAGGCGTGGAAGGAGGCGGAAGAGATCGCGGCCATCGCCGACCGTCTCCTCCTCCCCGCGCGCACCGACGAGTTCTTCGACCGCCACGGAACCCGTGACTGATGCGGCAATGAGCCCCATCGTCCTCGGCGGGGTACACGACCTGCGACCCGTGCGACCCCGACGCTGACGATTCCGGCTAGTCGCGTCGATGCTACCTTTGAAGGATCGGGTGTTGTGGAGCCGGCCCCTGGGCTTGGAAGCGAGGTGCCCTGATGCCGAATTGGAAGGAATGTGACGCCGTGGAGCGTGATCCGCGGAAGGTCAGCGGAGCTTGGGTATTTTCGGGCACACGGGTTCCGTTGAGCGCCCTGTTCGAGAACCTGCGGGCGGGTGCCTCGATCGAGCAGTTTCTCGACTGGTTTCAGGGGGTGGAGCGCTGGCAGGTCGAGTCCGTCCTCGACCACGAAGTGGAAGCGCTGGCGGGCGTCGGTGGTCAGTGAAGATCGACGAAATCCGCTCGGCCGTGCACACGATGCAACAAGGCCAGTTCAGAGAAGTCGAAGTGTGATCGTGTGGTCCGAATCAGGCAGATAGCCTACCGCCGTTCCAGGATGCAGTAGCGGTAGAGTTTCAGCGTTTCGCGCCAGTCTTCGGGGTACTCGGCGACCATCTCGCCCAAGCCGTATTCCTCCGCGAGTTCCGCGAACGTGCCGGACTCGGCCACGTCGAACGGCGCCTGTTTCTCGAACACCGTGAGGTCGGGGAAGCCGGTGGGGAACGAGGCTTGCATCGCCCGCTCCACGCCCTCGAGCCGTCTGCGGTCCTCGTCGGAGTCGAAGTCGCGGCGCTGCAGGTCCACCGAGAAGTAGTCGAAGGCGATGCGGAACGACGGCATCGCGTCGGCGAGCCGGTTCAGGAACGGCATGATGCTCTCGGGGGGCAGGTACATCGTGTTGCCCTCCCACACCATCAGCGTGGGCGCCTCGGGGTCGAAGCCGAGGTCGGCCAGACCGCCCGGCACGTCCTCCTCCAGGTAGTTGGCGAAGAGCGACGGCGGCTGCTCGATCCCGTTGTCCGTCAGGATGTGGCGTTTGAACTCGAGGACCGCCTTCTGGTCCACCTCGTAGAAGGTCGCGCCCGTGCCGCGGTAGAAGTGGGCGCGCATGTCGAAGCCGCCGCCGAGCAGCACGACCTGCCGGGCCCCGTCCACGATCCCCTGCTCCACGAACCGGTTGAAGAAGCGGGTGCGGAAGCGGACCATCGTCGTCGAGGGCGGGAACACCGCCTCCAGTTGCCGGGCGGCCGTGCGCGCCCGGTCGTTCGAGAACCACGGCGCGTAGGGATCGTTGAAGAGCGGCCGCGGCTTCTCGGGCTCCAGCGCCCGAATGGACGCGATGACGAAGGCCGTCGCACCGATTTCGTTGATATCGATCATGGGTCGGAGACCTGGGATGTGTGAGGGTGAAGGATGCGGTCGAGAGAAGCTCGGCGACCGTCACATACAATACAAAGGCGGGAGAACACTTCAACAGCGCTCCGGTTGATGATCGGGGGTCGACGGCGGAGAATGGAGCGGGGAAGGGTCGCCGCCTCGCTCCGGGGGCGGCTGCCGGCCTACGCACTTCGCATGGAGGGAGACGCCATGTCCGCAGGACGTTATTCCGCACACGCCGCGATCCCCGCGGCGGCCCTGGTCCTCGCGCTGGCGGCCGCGCCGCTCGGGGCGCAGACGACCATCGGCCTGAGGGTCGGCCTCGGTTCCGCAACCCTGTCCGGGGACGCCGCGGCCGCGCGAGGCGGACGAGCGTTCGACGAACCCAGAGGCGGGATCGTGGCGGGGGTGGACGCCGGGGTCCCGCTGAGCGGCGGCCTGGGCGTGCGCCTCGGCATGGGCCTGGCCCAGAAGGGCGGCTCCGTGGAGGTGCCGTCGTCGATCGTCGCGAGCCGCCTGCTCGCCGAGCCGACGGCCGAGTTGGAATACGTGCAGTTCTCCGGGCTCCTCCGCGCGGGCACCGCCGGCGAAGGGGGAAATCTCAGCTTCGGCCTTCTCGCCGGGCCCTACGTGGCCTTCAACCTCTCGTGCCAGGTGGCGGTGGCGTCGGTCGATCCCGGGCCCCTCCGTCCCGAAGTCCCGCCGGGGATTCCCAACCGCGTCGGCGCGCGAGGGGCCGGAGGCGCCGGGCGGACGGTGAGCGCGCAGGACACGGAAGTCGCCTGCGGGGAGGGCGGCGTGAGCGCGGTCAAGTCCACCGACTTCGGACTCGCCGTCGGCGGCGGGTTCCAGGTGAGACTGTCCGACTCGATGGACCTGGCGTTCGAAGTCATCTATTCCAGGGGCTTCACCGAAATCGATGACGAAGGGAAGAAGACCGGCCACGTGGCCTTCCAGGGCGGCCTCGAATTCGCGATCGGGTGATGCGGCCCACGCGGGGGATCGCGATCGCCGCCGTGCTCGCATGCGCCTGCGGGGAGCCGAGCGATTCCGATTCGCCTTACGTCCGGCTCGATCCGTATGCCTCCGTCGTGTCCCCGCCGAGCCAGCGCGACGAGGTCGTCCTGCTGGAGGGCGGCACGGCGTGCGTCACCGAGACGTATTGGTACCGCGTCGTCTGTACCGATCCCGACGGCGATTCGTTCAGATTCGGCAAGGAAGGTGAAGGGCCGGGTGAGTTCACGGACCCGGTCGATATTCTGCGCGGACCGGCGGGCACGATCGGCGTAACGGACAGACGGCTGAACCGCCTGTCCGTGTTCTCGCGGTTCGGTCAGTTCATGGCCTCCAGGCCGGGGCTCCCGAACCGCCTGAGCTTCAGCAGTCCGTCCGCCATGGAGGGGACGATGGCCGCCCGCTATATGAAGTCCGATCCGGGTGTCGGCTCTTCCTTCGTACAAGCGGAAATCGATGCCGCCACGGGCCGCATGATATGGGAACGGACCTTCCCCGAAGAGGCGGATGTCGTGGATTGCTCGACGTCCTGGCCCGGCCGGGATGGCGCTTCGCTCGGGGCAGGGTACTCCGATGGACGCGGCGGTCTTCTCTTCGTCACCTGCTTCGGCGAGTTCCTCGTCTGGTATGCCGACCGGGACACGGAAGATCCCACGGCCATCGTGCGGTCGACGTACGTCGAGCGGTATCCGTCCGACGAGGATGTGGCGGCGCTAATGGGGTGGCTGAATTCACAGCCGGCGGGCGGATTCCGCCCGTTCTCCGGCGAGGATGAGATCCGTGAGAGACCCAAGGTCTGGTACGGCGCACGGGTGGTGGATGATGGACGTCGATTCTGGGCCGTGTCGCACTGGAATTCGGTGGACGATGTGATCCCCGCCCTCAGCTACATCGACATGTTCCGACTCACGGAGCAGGGCCCCCAGCATGCCCTGACGTTGCAGGTAGCGGACAAGGTCGTGGCGATGGATGTCCTCGGGAACACGCTCGCGGTCCTCGTGCAGCGTGACGTCGGCGGCGTGATCCCGGAGCGCCGCGTGAACTGGTTCGACGTGACTCAGGTAACCGCCCAGCGCTGATGGCAAAGAAGGACGCGCGGTTGAATCCGACGCTCCTCAGCCGACGGGCGGTGGCACGGATGCACGCGCGTATCGACCGGCTCCTGCCGGAGAGCGATCCCCGTTGGGGAACGATGTCGGCGGCGCAAATGGTCTGCCATGTTGCTGACCACCTGCGCGTCGCGCTGGGCGACACTCAGGTCAACCCGGGGAAGCTCGCGCTCAGATTCCGTAGCCGGGACATCGCGGTGAACCCGGGGCTGCTTCGGTTCAAGCCGGTTCGACACCTCTTCGTTCACCGGCTGCCGTGGCCGAAAGCGAGGTTTCGTGCTCCTCCCGAAATGCGGAGGGCGGCTCCGGGCGAGTGGCGAGAGGATATCGCTTCACTTCATGCCCTCGTGGATCGCGTCAGTGACAAGCCTCCCGTCGAGCCGTGGGGCCGCCATCCGTGGTGCGGCTCTATCTCAGGGCAGGAATGGGGATCGATCTGCTGGCGACACCTCGACTATCACCTCAGGCAGTTCGGCGTATAGCGGCGTTCAAGCGCTCGCATGGCCGCCCCCTGCGACCACCACCTGTTTCCGTCCCATCATGTCGGCGAGCGCGCGGGCGTCATCGATGAAGCCAGGCAGCAGCTTCAGCGTGGCTTCGGCGAAGTCCTCGCCGTAGTTGCGCGTCGTGACGTCCAGGTTGTCCCGGTAGCGCAGCCACCGTTCGGCCGCTGCGCAGTCGATGAGGTCGTGGCGGGCCTCCAAAGTCCAGGTTTCGGTTCCGTCGCGCGTCGTCCGGGGCGCTCCCCGGTCTCGGGCTGCCGCCAAGATACGATACGCGCCCGCTTCCTAAAGCCCCTTCCCGGACCGCTTGATCCAATCAAGCAGGGCCTCGTCGATCCGAGTCTGCCAACCGCGCCCTCCGGCGCGGAAGTGGTCGATGACGTCCTGCGACAGCCGGATGGTGGTCGACACCTTCGGCCGCGCCTTCGGGGGCCGGCCCCGGCGCACGGGCGCCTTGGCAAACTTCTTCGGCCAGCCATCCCTGGAGAGGTCGGGCGCCGTTTCCGGATCAAGACCTCGGGCCGTAGAGCCGTCGTTCTCGTTCATTTTTTTGCCTGGGGTCCTGATCGTCTCGGCGCGTCGTATCTTGTCGAATTCGATTCGCATGAATTAATGTTACTACATAAATTCCCCGTCAACGCTTTTGCCTCGCGGGTCCTGTGCTTGACGAACCTCTCCGACGTGAACGGGTAGAGGCTTGGTCATGAAACGGACCCTCTGTGCGTTACTAACCAGCCCGATCGGATGAAACCTGGAGGTGGAGATGAAGTACCTGGCGGCGCTGCAAGAGTCCGAGGAGGGATTCTCCGTCTGGGTTCCGGGCCTTCCGGGTTGTGCGTCCCAAGGGGCGACCGAGGAGGAAGCCTTGGCGAACATCGCGGATGCCGTGCGCGAGTACCTCGAAGTGAAACGGCAGCTGTCGCATGGGTGAGGAAGTCGGTGCGCCAATTCCACGGCTATTTCGTCGTCAGCGTGTCCTTCTCTCTCTCCTGAGTGCCGTCGGAGGGAAGATGGGTGAGAGCGACGTCCAGTGGCTCCTCTTCGACTACGGCCGCCGGTGTCGGCAGCGCGGCAGTGAGCCGCCCTATGACTTCATTACCGACGAGGACGGGCCGCGTTCCTTCACCGCCGTGGCCGACCGGGACAAGCTCGCGGCCCGTGGATTTCTTGTCTCCGGTGCCTGGCATCTCACGCCGGAAGGCCGTCGGCTCGCCGACAATCTCAAGAACGGGGATGTCTCCGTTTTCGCGACTCGTTTCCGGAGCCGAGGCGGCAATCCTTCAACCGACGGAAGGCGCCGACCGCCGGCTGTCCGCGGTCGCGACGAAGCTGCCCGCAACAACGGCAGGCCAAGGGGCGGTCTCCTCGCCACGATCGGTTACGAGGGGCGGAGCTACGAAGCCTACTTCAACGAACTGCTCCGGGCTGGAATCTCTCGCCTCTGCGACGTGCGCCGGAACCCGATCAGTCGCAAGTGGGGATTCTCGAAGCGATTTCTCCAGCAAGGCTGTGACGCGTTCGGCATCCGGTATGAACCGTTCCGGGAGCTCGGCGTCGATTCCGGAGCGCGCGCAAACCTCACGGACCGCGCCGCGTACGAGCGCCTCTTCGCCCAATACGAAGCCACGACCCTGTCTCGGTGCCAGGACGCCGTGGCCAGAATCGCCGGATGGATCGACGCCGGAGACCGCGTGGCGATCACCTGTTACGAACGCGATTTCGGGGACTGTCACCGTTCCCGTGTCGCCGGCGCCATCATCGCGGCCGCAGCCCAGCCTCTGCGGCCGAAGCACCTGTAGGGCGCGCCGTGACCAAAGACCGCATCCTCGTGACCGTCAAGACCTACCCCGAGCTGTCGAAGACATACGGAGAGACCGTCTGCACGGCGGGCATCCGGGAGGATGGCACCTGGGTGCGTCTCTATCCGGTGCCGTTCCGCCGGCTGGGCGATGGCGAGCAGTACAAGCTGTACGATTGGATCACCTGTCCGTTGGCCAAACACACGAGGGATCCGCGTCCAGAATCGTATCGCCCGATCGGGGAGATCGAGCGCGTCGCCCACGTCGGAACCGCAGACGGCTGGCGGGAACGACGTGCGCTTCTCCTGGGGCGCCCACGGGTATACGGGTCGCTGAGCGAACTCATCGAGGCCGCGAAGAGCAACGTGTCGTCACTCGCGCCCTGCTGTTTCCGAGGTCGCCGACGCCTCGGGCGACGGCTGCGGAATCGGCGTCAAGGCGGAAACGGGGTCGGAATGGAGGGGAGATCGATGTTGAGATATGTCGCCGTGGTGCTCTTGCTCGTGGGGTGCAGCGAGTCGTCCGAACCGCTCGAGCCGGCTCCGCCCGAGCCGCTTCCGCCGCGGGACAACATTACCGGCGCCTACGAGGGCAAGTTGGGGGCCTGGGACTTCAGAATCCGGCTGACCGACGACGACGGGGCGCTGTCCGGCTCCTACGCCATCCGCACGAGTACCACCGGAGAGTTCGAGAACTCCGGGACGCTCGCGGGGTCGGCGACGCAGCGGCCCAACCAGGCCCTGACACAGGATGTCTCGCTCACAGTGGCGGGGACCCTCGTCGGAACCTTCACGGGCACCGCAACGGGGCGGTCGAGACTGGCCGGCACGATCGAGTACCAACCGGGGGATGGGAGCGGCGGGCTGCAGAGGCTCGAGATCACGCTCACCCGGTCCGGATTTTAGGCTAGCCCAGCTTTCCGGCGATCGTGAGGACCGTGCCGGCCAGATCCTCGATATTGTCGACGATGCGGGTGATCTTCTCGTTCCGCGAGCCTGCCCCGTTCACGATCTCCATCAGCTCCGCCAGCCGCTGCTTGTCGTCGTGGGTCGGGAACAGCTCCTCGATCTCGCGGTCGGTCATCGTGGTGAGCGACGAGATATCGCCGGCCAACTGACGGTCGGTCTCCTGCGCCGCCTCCGCGGCGATTTTGCTCCAGTCCAGGCCCATGGGGCGTTCTCCTGTGCCGTGGGGTCAGCGGGTCAGCTGCCCGTAATCGTCGTCTTGATCTCTTCGAGCTTTTCCAGGTACTCGGTGGCCTCGCCGGCGCCCGACACCAGGCGCGACACGGCGGTGTCGACCCCATCGATCACGCCGGACACCCGGTCCTCCGTCACACCCGTCGCCTCGAGAAAGCGGTCGCGGTTCTCGGCGACCTCGGCCGCGGACCAGAGAAAGCTGGTGAGCGTGTTGTTGATCGCCGCCGCCTCGTCATACGCCCGCTTGATGCTCCGACCGATCTGGCGCTCCAGCGCGTCGAGCGGCGCCACGAGCTCAAGACGCTTCTCGTTGATCTGCACCTGAAGGGCGGGGCCGGCATCGACCAGAAACTGGAGGCGGTCCGCCTCGCTCCCGTCCTCGACGATGCGGCGCCATTCCGCGGCCACCTGCGGGTTGCCGAAGATGTTCCGGGCGAACTGCGGCACCCATTTCTCGGCGAGAAAGCGGTCGATATCCCGACGCTTGAGGTCGAAGTACCGCTCCAGGAGCGTGACGTTGGCGTTCTCCAGCGCCTTGATGCGTTGACCGAGGGTCTGCGACAGCTCCGGCGCCTCGCTCGGAATGCTCACGCACCCGCACACGACCAACGTCAGGAGGCCCAGCAGGGCGGAACGGGTCCTCATGGCTGCACTCCTCTTTGATTGCCTGAATCAGCCGGAACACGGAATCGCGTCCGTCGACCCCGCCGCACGCGGCGCGCCGGGGACTCATGTAGAACGCATCCCGGCCACCGATTGCGACGGATGGCGACCGGTCGTTCCGATCCATCAACCGGACCCGCAACCTTCTCGCCGTTCGCGGGTTGACATGGCCGGGCATCGCGTTCGACCCTGTGAGCCTTCCGGCCCCGCGGACCCCGCCGCTTGCGCCGTGATCGAGCCGACCGTCAACCCCACCCCAACTCCGCCATGAGTGACACGGAACGCACGCAGGTCTGGCAGGTGCCCGAGCCCCTTGCCGTGCATGACGCGCGCCTGGGCGACGGCGCCGTGATCACGCTCCGGCGTCACGGAAATCCCTCCGGCCCGCGCATCGTTCTCAGCCACGGCAACAGCCTCGCGATCGACCTCTACTACCCGTTCTGGTCGCAGTTCGGGGACGCCTTCGATCTCGTGCTCTACGACCTCAGGAACCACGGCTGGAACGCTCCCGGGCCGCTGCGCAGCCATCATGTGCCCACGCTCATCGATGACCACCTGCGCATCCAGGATGCCATCGAGCGGGGATTCGGGAAGAAGCCGCAGGCCGGCGTGTTCCATTCTCTCTCGGGGTTGGTCTCGCTGCTGTCCCCGACGCGAGGGGGGGAGTTCACGGCCCGCGTGCTGTTCGATCCGCCGCTGGGCGAGTTCGGGCCGGGCCGGGAGGAGTGTCCCGACGTGGCGAGGCGGGCGGCCAAGATGACGCTTGCGCGTCAGGACCGGTATCGGACCCGCGCGGACTTCGCGGAGGTGCTTCGTGAGATGCCCGCCTTCCAGCATGTGGTCCCCGGCGTCTGCCGCCTCATGGCCCGGACGACGCTGCGCCGGTCCCCGGACGGAGACGGCTACATTCTCCGTTGTCCCCGCGAATACGAGGCCCAGATCTACAGGTACGGCGGACAGTACGCGGCGTTGATCGAGTTCGGGGCCCTCGCCTGCCCGACGATGGTCATGGGGGCCGACCCCGCCATCCCGCACACCTATTTCCCGACCACCGAACTCCATCATATCCCGACCGTGGACTACGCCTATCTGCCCGGCGGAACGCACCTCCTGCAGCTGGAACAGCCCGAGGCGAGCGCGGCGGCGACCCTGGATTACCTGAAGGCGAGCGGCCTCTTCTGAGCACGAGACGTGTACGGCCTCTAGCGGTTGGCGCGCATTCCGTCGAGGAGGGTGGAGGTGGTTTGGCGGATCAGGGCGTCGACGTCCACGGCGGTGAGGATCTGGCCCTCGATCAGGAGTGAAGCCAGGCCGTGTACGGCGCCCCATGCGACGTAGGCCTGGAGGTGCGGGTCCTCTCGCCTGATCGTGCCGCTCTCCTGGTATGACTGGACGATGCGGACGAGCTCGTCGAACAGGGCGTTCGCGGTCTCGCGGAGTTCGGGGTGGTCTTCGCGGGTGATCGCTTCCTTTCCGTACATCAGGCGGTAGTGGCCCGGGTTTTCGAGCGCGAACCGCACGTACACCCGGCCGACCTGCGGGAGCTGCTCGATCCCGGCGTCCGGAGCTCCGGCGCCCACCGCCTCCAGGCGGTCTCGAAGGCGGTCGAAACCGGCTGCGGCGACCGCGACCAGGAGCGCGGACTTGTCCTCGAAGTGGCGATAGGCGGCGGACCGCGATACGCCCAGGCGCCGCCCGATCTCGCGCATCGTCACGCTCGAGGTCCCCCCCTCGTCGATCATCGCGGCGGCTTCGGCGAGCAGTGCCGCCCGCAGGTCTCCGTGGTGATACGCGGTGCTTTCCCGGGTCATGCGGCCAAGGTATCCGTCTCGGGTTGATCAGCAATGTTGACAGCGTCAACGTGGCTCGCTAAGTTGACGGCGTCAACAAGCTCGGATCGACGACTCGAAGGAGGGAAGGGAAGATGGCCGGCAACGAGGAGATTACCGGATTCCTGAAGGCGGGCCTGGAGCGAAGCCTGCCCCGTGAGCAACTCAAGGGGGTGCTTCTCGAGGCGGGCTGGCCGCGGGACCAGGTCCGACGCGCCCTGGACGGTTTCGCCGACGTCGCGTTTCCGATTCCCGTCCCGCGTCCCGCCCCGTACCTGTCCGCTCGCGAGGCCTTCGTCTACCTCGTCCTCTTCGGCACGCTGTACGGGAGCGCGATCAGCTTCGGGAGCCTCCTGTTCGCGTTCATCCACCAGGCGTTTCCCGATCCTTCCCTGGCCCCCGCGGCCGCACTCGAGATGGCGCGGGAGGAGATCCGGTGGTCGATCTCCTTCCTCGTCGCGACGTTTCCCGTCTTCGCCTTCGTCTTCTGGACGAACGATCGCGCGGTCCGGAAGGACCCGGGCCGGCGGCTGTCGCGCGTTCGGCAATCGCTGACGTACCTGTCCCTCTTCGTGGGCGCGGCCACGCTCATCGGGGTCGTCACGAGCATCGTCTACAACCTTCTTGGCGGCGAACTCACGGTCCGGTTCGCCCTGAAGGTCCTCACGGTCGGCACGATCACCGGCTCGCTGTTCGGGTACTTCCTCCGCGACGTGCGCAGGGAGGAGGCGGCGGAATGAAGCGCTCGACGCGATCCATCGTGCTGGGCGTCTCGGGAGCCGCCGTGGCCGCGGCGGTGGCGCTCGGAATCGGTTTCCTGGGATCTCCCGCCGAGGAGCGCGAGCGCCGGGTCGACGACCGGCGACTCGCCGATCTGCACGAAATCACGGCGGCTGCCGATCTCTACTGGACGCGACACGGGCGGCTTCCGGCCTCGCTGGACGACCTGGCGGCCGAGCCCGGCCTGAACATCAGCACCCGCGACCCCACCAGCTCGGAGATGTACGAGTACCGGGCGCTCGACGACGGCCGCTACGAGGTGTGCGCCACCTTCGCGACGGATTCCGGGGGGGCAACGGGAAGCTCTTCGATCGTTCAGAGGAGCTGTCAGGGCTGCCACGGCCCGGGCTCGCCCATTGCGGCCCGCCTCGACGATCCGGTGGCCGCGCACGTCGCGTTTCGGGACGTGTGGGCGCACGGCGCGGGGCGGCACTGCTTCCAGATGCGCGTTCGGTGAGGCGCCGGCCGGGCTGTTCGTCGCCTTAGCCGGGGAACGAGCCGGCATAGTTCCTCACCGCCGCTTCTCCGGCACTCCGAACGGGTAGAGGTCGCTGAGGTCCACGTGCTCGTAGGGCAGCGCGTCGAGGAAGACGGTGCCCACGAAGGGCCCGGGCGCCTCCACGACCAGAACGGTGGGCGCGTAGCCGGTTTCGTCGAAGCCGCGGCGGAAGTGGATCCGTGACTTGACGACGAAGACATCGTAGTCGGCCGGGTCGATGGTCCCGAAGCGGAATGCGTCCGGGTAGAGGACCTGTTCGTAGGCGGGGGTGAGGAAGACGACATTACCGTCGCCGAAGGAGACAGCGGCGATGCGGTCGTAGCCGAAGCCTTCCCCGAAGTACTCCAGCGTGCCGGTGACGCGATGGGGGGAGCCGCCGGAGGGGGTGAAGCCGCCGATCTCCTGGTCGAACGGGTCGCCGGGCCGGGCGTCGGTCGCCGCGAGGGCGTCGAGGGTGGCGGGGGAGGTGATCGTGCCGTAGAGCACCCTGCCGATGCCGGCCGCCTCGAAGGCGCTCAGGATGTGTGTGGCGTCGCCGGGGCGGTCGCTGTAGTCGCCGACCGCGACGGGGGTCTCGCCGCGTGAGATGGCGCCCGCGACGGTTCGGGCGGCCTCGGTGGGGCCGGGGAAGCTGCCGAGCGCGAAGTCCTCGCGGACGCGCCACATGAAGTCGTCCATGTCGTCGGCGATCCGGTCCGCGAGCGCCTGGTCCCCGTTGGTCATGACCTGGATGGTGGCGCCCACGTCGGGCACGTCCGACCAGGGATAGCCGAAGAAGACGCTCACGTAGGCGTCGTGCTCGCGCGCCTCCCAGCGCCGCGCGCGCTCCATGATGTCCATCGCGGGAGACTGGCCGGTCCACTGCAGCACGGTGGCGGTGATGACGCCGGGTTTGCGGGTGGCGGTCGTGGGCTCGTATTCGCCCCGCGCGGCGAGCCGCAGGGCGCGGGCCGCGCGTTCTCCCTGGATGTACGAGTCGTAGTGGGGGAAGCGCTTGGTTACGAAGGAGAAGTCGGCGTGCTCGAGGAACTCGCCGTCCTCGTTGCCGTGGAGGTCGAAGGTCGCGGCGATCGGGACGTCCGGGCCGACGATCTCCCTGAACCGGCGGGCGATCTCGGCTTCGGGGCGGGGGACGTCCCGCACGGCCATCGCCCCGTGCAGCGCGAGAAAGACCCCGTCGACCGGCAGCTGCGCCTCCAGTTCGGCCAGCATGGCGTCGAGGAAATGCTCGAAGGTCTCCCGCGTGTTCCAGCTGCGCGACGAGCCCCCGAAGACGCCGAGCGGCGAGGTGAGCGGCACGAGCTCGATGTCCCCGAGCTCGCCGGTCCGTTGGACGAAGCCGCCGATGTAGTCGCCGGCGCCGAGCAGCGCGTCCCCGGAAACCGGCTCGCTGAAGCGAAGCCAGTCATCGACTTCGGTGTCGCCGCCGGGGCAGAAGGTGCAGGTCTCGTGCTGGTAGCTGGCGACGGCGAAACGGAGCGGGGCCACGTCGCCCCCCGAGGGAGAACCGCAGCCGAGGAGGGTTGCGGCAAGTGCCGCGGTGGCCGACAGCGCCCCTCCACGCGGCGATCCGGGGGTCCGTTTCGATCCTTCACGTTCCGTTGTCATTCTCTCGTCCCTCGTCTGTAGCCACCCTCGTTGTCGCCACCGGTGAAGCCGTGGCGGAGTATGGGGAGGAAGCGGTCCAGCGGCCACTCGTTCCACCCTCTCTAGCTGCTGCTTCTAGATGTTTCTTCGGGTCGCACACGTCGCTGCGCCGGCCCGCCGATGAGGTTGACGCGGCGGGGGATCGCGTTCGATCCTGCGAGTACTCCGGGGGGGATCCATGACCGAACGTTCGAAGCGCATCCCGTCGCTGGTCCTGCCGGTTGCCGGCCTCGGGCTTACCACATTCTTCACGATGGCCATGGCGACCGCCGGAGCCGCGGCGCTCTGGATCATTCTCTTCGGCCTCCTGATAGGCGCCCTCGCCAGCCAGATCTCTCAGCTGGAAGTGAAGAGCTACCTGGACGCTCAAAGCGAGGAGTCGGACGGATTCCGGGGGCGTTTCCGACTCGTGTTCGTGATGGGCGTTCTCTTCGGGATCGCAGGAATGACCGTGATCGTGGTGTCGGACGCGGTGGGTGGGCTCGCATTGCTGCTTTTTGTGCTCGCCCTCTTGATGGGCGGACGCGTCAGCAGGAGCGTTCGCCGGGCCCTGACGAGCGGGATGAGCACAGAGGCGGAGTCCGCGGAGGAGGGTGAAGATCCTCAGTCGCAGACCGCCTTGATGTCACGACTGACGGCTATCGGCGATACGACCGGCAAGCAGATGGTCAACCTGGCATGGCTCGTGCTCGGGTTCGCGGTCGGGGCAGGCCTTGCACTGGTGTCCGCGATGCTTGTCGACGCCCAATTGGGTGGATAAGCGAATCGCCTTGCAACCCGATCCCACGTCGCGGTTGCAAGGCGATTTTCGCTATCGGGCGGGGTGGTAAGTGCCGATGCCTGGTCAGAATGGCTGGGCGCTCCCCCGGACGCTTCCTGAGGGAGCGGACGGACCCTAAGACGGCGAGAGGCTTGCAGATAATGCCGGAAGAGAGTTCCAAGGAAGCGCAGACGCCAGGCGGGACCGGCGACGGAGGCGAGCTGCCCGTCTCCCCCCGGCACGCAGGGGGTGGAGGTCGCCTGCCCCATCGCATCCCCTTCGGCCGTCTTGCGCTTGAGTTCGTGGTGATCGTGGTGGGCGTTCTCGTTGCCCTCGGTTTCGATCAATGGATGACGAACGTCGACCACCGCCGACTCGTCAACGAGACGCTTTACGCCCTGGCCGCGGAAATCGCCGAGAACACCGTAGCGCTCGAGCGTCGCATGGCCTATCACGACCGGATCCTGCCGGGGCTTGTCGAGAATCAGCGGGCTGCCGAAGGGGGCGAGCGCCAGAGAATCTCGATCAGCGGAGCACTGCCGGAAGGGCTCGGCCTCACGCCGCTGAGGAGTACGGCGTGGGAGTTGGCCAGCGTGACCGAAGCCGTGCGGCACTTCGATTTGCCGATTCTCTCCACGCTCTCCCTCACGTACGCCCTTCAGGAATCGCTCCACGAGTACGATGGGATTGTTTCGGCCGGGATCATCCAACCGCAGTTCTTCGCGGCCACGGACCAGCCCGGCGCGGTCATCTACCTCGGCGTCATGTTAAGCGACGTGCGGGCACGGGAAGACGAGCTTGGGCGGTTTTACGCCGAGACGCTGCGGCATGTGCGCCAGCGACTGGGAGACCCCGAGGCTGGGGCGGTGATGGAGGTCCGCTGACGGAAGATGCCGAGGGAGCGCTAGTAGTAGAGGAACCCGCCGTTGGAGGTGCAGAGCACGGTCATGTCGGTCTCGCAGGCGTAGCTGCCGGCGGTATAGGTGTCGGTGGCCCGGTAGATCGTGTCCCGGCGGATTGGATTCCGGGCGTGGAGCACGACCCGTTTGGTCGTTCCCTCCTCGGAGTAGCTCGGCTCGCATGCTTGGGGGCTTATATATCTGTCTAGATATCCACTCCGACGCGTGGGATTTTGAGTTCCGATTCCCTTGGGGCTTCTCCCTGCGTCGAAGGAATCAACTCAAGGGCCGGGCTGCCTAGTAGTGGGCTTAATGCGAAGTCCGTCACCCATAATCCGCAAAATTGTTTGCCCGACTCCTTTTGCCATACATCTTGAACCGCCCTACACTCACCACCACTGAAGAAACCTCCAAAACCAACTGCCAAGTAAACTGGTACGTCCAACTCCCACTTGCTCACTTGTCGCGCTTTCGCTTTGAGCTTGCCCCTAAACGGATCTTGCCATTGTGAACCTACAAACGATATTCCCGGCCCAGCACCCCAGCCACCCCGCCCCTTGGTCGTCCTAGTCATCCAACTGATCCATAGACTCCAATCTTCGGATTCATATATATATTCGGTCACGGGCTCGGTATAATGCCATTGATTGCGCCATGCTTCGTCAGGTCGGAGATAACGTTGTTGCTCCTCCCCAGTGGCCAAGAATGTCGCCGCCTGCTTACGTATCGCTTTTTCCAAGTTTTTCGGAGAAATGCCGTCGCTGTTCTTTAGGCTACCCTTAGAACTAAAGGTGAACAACGCGCCTAACGGATCACCTGTATCAAAACGATCTCTCAACTCCGAAATAAGTGCCGTTTCGCTATCAGATGCGCTATGCTTAGGACGGTGACAAACCGTAGCCTCAACTGCAAACTCACCGGGAACGTAGACATCCGCCCGCTCATGATCGGCAACGACAAACTCGCAATCGATGATGTGCGATGTAATAAATAACTCAAAAAGAACATCAATGAACTCGGGGCGTTTACGGGGTGCCTTCATTCGCCGTACAGCATTCAGCCTTCTTGTAGTAGGGAGTCGGTCAAGGATGTCATCGATAAAGTGGCGTACATGAGACATCTCAGAGTGACGTTGAACGAATTCAAAAAACGTTTCGCCCGACGCCATTCGTTGATCACTCTGGTTAGTAGTGTCCCATATAGATGTTGGAGAATTAGGTTCCGAAACGCTCATCAATCTAAACGTCCTCCATCTGGTCACGGCGAGCCCCGATGATCGCCGCTACCTTCGGGTTCTTCGGGCGCATGAGCGCCAGCGCAACGTCTGACATCCACGCGCCCTTGTAGCGCGGGTTCACCGCCTGCAGGTCGGACGGTTCCTCGTCCGATACTAACTCCCGGCCCTTCTTATCCGTCTCACTCATCTCGATTCTTCCTTCATCAACGTGCAGCGGCAATCCGGCGCCGACCAGCGTCCGTCAACTCTC
Organism: Candidatus Palauibacter rhopaloidicola; assembly: GCA_026914155.1. Classification (GTDB taxonomy): domain Bacteria; phylum Gemmatimonadota; class Gemmatimonadetes; order Palauibacterales; family Palauibacteraceae; genus Palauibacter; species Palauibacter rhopaloidicola. The sequence continues at coordinate 43,739 of JAPPGH010000062.1, forward strand.
AGACACACGATTCCGTCGTTTTGGCCAACTCCCGGCGCGACGGAGCGGGGCATTCATCGGGCCAATTCACGCTCGTTGTCTCGCGCCAAGATCGACCTTAAAGCACCATTACGATGTAAATCTGCTCTACTAGGGAGGCCATGTCCTCGGTCCACTCGGCCACGTCGCCTACCGTCCTCTCAACCTCCAGCCGATCTAGCCCCGCCGACAGCCTTCTCTAAGCTACTGATACCGCCAACTGCACGTCAGCTACGTCGTGCCACTCGTTCCGTTCGCGCAGCCTCACGTAATCCGACCGTTCACTTGCGCTGGCACGCGACACAGCCACGCGTTGCCCGGTGCTACCAGGCTCACCGCTGGCGCGAACCAAGCTCGCGATTCCGCACATGAGCGCCGTCGGCCCCAACGGCACGGCCAGTACCCAAATCACAACCTTCGTGCCCTCTTCAGCGTGTGGATGAACCTCTCCACGACGCCGTTGCACTCGGGCTCGCCCACGTACGCCGGAGTGGAGCGGATCCCGAGCCACCTGATCTCCGCCTGGAACGCCGGGCCCGGTACTGCGAACCCCAGTCGTGCCGGAGGCCGAGGCCCGCGGCGATCCCCTTGGCCACCAGGCGCGCCCTCACCTTCCAGTGCCCCTCTCCCGCGAACGGACTCTCCGACAGCACCGTCCGGATCTCCGCGACGAGAGCCTCGTCGCCCAACTCCGTCTTCGGACCGCGCTTGCCCGGCGTGCACGCGCCGCCGCCCGCGCGCCGCAAGAGCTTTCTCAGTTCGTCCCCGTCCCCCCTTGTTTTCGAGGAGCTCCGCCTGAAGCTCCACCCGTAGCGTCATCTCCCCCAGCTTCACGCGGGTCCGCATCAGCTCCCCGTCCGGCGCGGTCCGTCCCTCAGGCCCTCGCAGGCCCCCTCGAGGAACTTCCGCCGCCCAGCGCTCCAACTCCGGCGGCGGAACCCGGATCTCACGGCTCGCCTCGCCGATGTCCTCGCCCCGCAGAAGTCGCAACAACACCTCCGACTTCCGGCGCGCACTCCACCGCTTCGGAAGACCCGCGGCCTCCGTCGGCTTCTCCGACATCCTCACACCCCCTCTCTCCAGACCCCGTAAGGTCGATTCCTCCCAAACGGGTGTCCAGAAAAACCGGGTGCACTATAGATGGACCGAAACCCGGAACGGGGAGGGAGGGCTGACTAAGCTGACTCGGAGAGTGTCTCAAACTCGTTCGCAGGCTCCGACGCCACGATCATTTTTCTGAAGGTGCTGGAGTGCGCCCTTGCTCTCGCCCGTCTTGGTCACGGAGCACTCCTTCGGCGTTTCAGCCTGTCCCGTCTCGGTCGGGAGTTTGCTCGATTCTCCTCGACGAGACCGAAGGTGGCGGCCGAAGATCGAGGACATCGCGGCGCAAGTCGATGAATGCACCCGAGGGCGATCAACCGCGGCTTCACGGAACTGTTCCGCGCCATCTGAGTCGCGATCACCAAACCCAGGACCCTATGGGTCCCATCGTTCCCGCTCAGCGGGAACACTCGGCTCGCGGACGATGCCGCCGCACTTCAACAACGCTGGCCGCGAGGCGGAGGACTCGGAGCCCAGATACGCGGCTGCGGCGGCGCAGCGCGGACCGCCAATGAACTCCATCGTTCCCAGCCAAGCATCGAATGCCACTGTAGCAGGGACGCATAACCCGTCGTTCTCGCCCCAAAGGAAGTATTGAAGCCGCAGCAGAGACAGCATTGAGGCGGGCAGCTCGCCGGTCAGCGCGTTGCTGTGTAGCATGAGCCAATCCAGACGGGCGAGGTTCCCAATCTCCGCCGGGATCGGGCCCGTTAGCGCATTGTTTTGGAGATCCAAGGATCTCAAGCGCGGGAGGTTCCCAATCTCCGCCGGGATCAAACCTGTCAAGCCGTTGCTGCCGAGACCTAGCCACTCCAGGCGAGCGAGATTGCCCAAACTCGGCGGGATCGATCCCGTCAGTTCATTCTCGCCAAGAACTAGCTGCCGCAGGTGCGCGAGGTTGCCCAACTCCGGCGGGAAAGGTCCGGTCAGCGAGTTCCTCGCCAACCACACACTTTCGACGGCCAAGTTGGCGAGCTCGGGGGGAATCTCTCCGCGCAACCCGTTACCTTGGAGAGAGAGGTATCGTACACTTCCGTCATCTCTCACGCGCACACCGTACCACTCGGAGAGGGGCACGTCCGTCAGCCAATTGTCGCTACGTGTCCAGCCCTCGCCGCTCGTCGCCTCGTAGAGCGCGACGAGTGCAGCCCGTTCTGTGGCAGGGTCCGGCCGGGGTGGAAGAGGCGGGAGAGGCGGTAGAGGCGGTAGCAGGGGCAGGACCGTGAAGTCATCGGCCAGGCTCATGTCCACCGCGTAGCCGAGATCAGCGAGGGCGGCCAAGGTGATGGCACTCGTCGGTTCCTCGGGGTCATAGGTGAGGTCCCGGGTCACGGACATCAGTTCGGAACCGAAGACTTCCCCTCGCCAGTGGCTGTTATCGACGCCGGGCGATCCCGAATCGTTCAAGATCGGCACCTTCCCCTCGGCGTACTCGCTCCCGCCCGCTTCGTTGAACGCGGCAACAGCCAGCGGGCCGGGGAAATGCGTGTCCTGCACGGTCTCCTCGGTCGAGCGGTTCACGGCATGGGGTTCGCGGTCTCTCCACCAAATGGTCCCGATCCCAAGTACATGGGCGATTTCGTGCCGCGCCAAGTTCTCCACCTGACTCGCCGAGTACACTCCCGACAAGCTAGCGTTGAGGTGCACAGCGCCACGGTAGGGGAGCCCGCCCGCCGGGTCTGAGGGACTGGCACAACCCGCAGCACTTGGACAGACGCTCTCCGCGTCCGCATACACGGAAATCCGCAGGTCATCGAATACCTCGGTCGCCTCACCGTCTGAGAAGCCGAAGTCCGGCCGTTCCGTCTCGATGAGCGCCGCCATCCAATAGTTGGCCGCGGCCTCCGTGCCTACACGCAGATCGGCGGGCACGTCGGCATCGAAGACGAGTTCGATCTGGAATCCCGGTTGCGCCTCGTCGCACAGCTCGCCGCGCCATCTTGGCACGCCGTCGAGCCAGCCGCTGAACTCCTCGTAGGGGACACAAAGCCCGTCCTGATCCCACCAGTAGAACGACTCAAGTTGCACCAGCGAGCGCATCGAAGCAGGCATTACGCCGGTTAAGCGGTTCCCGAACAGCCATAGGCTCGTCAGACTGTCGAGGTTGCCGAACTCCCGCGGAATCGGGCCGTCAAGGCGGTTGTCGCTCAGATCCAGCCGCCGAAGGCCGGAGAGGTTGCCGAGTTCAGGGGGGATGCTGCCCGTCAGCCCGTTGCCACTACCTTGTGCCGTTTGTGCCGACCCTAGGAAAAGGCCCCATACACTCCCGTCCCTCGTCGTGCGAACGCCGTACCATTCACTGAGCGGTCGGTCCGTGAGCCAGCCCTCGTTGTTCGTCCAGCCCTCCCCGCCCGTCGCTTCGTAAAGCAGACCAAGTACGGCTCGTTCCGATAGCCGCACGGTCACTTCAACGTTCTGCGTGGCGGTGAGGCCGCCCGGGTCCGCGGCGGTGACCGTGACGCTGGCCGTCCCGTTTGAGACACCCGTGATTTCCAGCGTACCGCCGGAGATCGCGACTGCAGCTACGGAGTCGGCCGAGGATGATGCAGTATAGGCGAGTTGGTCGCCGTTCGGGTCGGAGAAGTAGCCTCTGATCGGCACGGCAACTGCACCGCCTACTTCGACCGTCCTCGCGGCGATCGTTCCCACGGCCTGGGGTGCCGCGTTCGGGGGCGGGGGCAGCGCGACGGGCGGCGGCGGGGAATCGTCGATGCAGGTCCCGCCGATCGCTGAGCAGCGAGGCTCGACCGGAGCCTCTCCGCAGGCCCACAGAAGGAAACCTAGCCCGAGGGCGATCAGCCGGAACTTCACTGGACTTTCCCGCGCTGGCGTAGATAGAGGCTTAGCTGGGCGACGGTAGCAGCGGCGGCGAAAATACCTCGAAGGCTCTCGTAGCGCGTCACCGAGGAAAAGGTCTTGTCGAGTGTCTCCCGCGACCCGACCAGATGGAGCCGGGCCGTTGAGACAGCTCGCAGGTGCTGGAGCTGTCCCGCTTTCACGGACGGTTAGTTTCTGTGGTTGATCGTCCGCGGTTCTACTCCTTTCAGCCCCTCCCAGGCGCTCGAGAGAGGTCGTCCGCGTGCGCCGTGGGTGCGCCTCAGGCCGCATGGTCCCTCTCGTAGCTGGCCGGCGACTCGTAGCCGAGGGCCGAGTGAAGTCGGCGCGTGTTGTAGAAGCCTTCGATGAAGCCGAAGATCTCTCGCCGGGCTTCCGATGCCGTGCGGAACGAGCGCTTCCAGATCAGCTCGCACTCCAGCGTGGCGAAGAAGCTCTCGCACATGGCGTTGTCGTAGGCGTCGCCCGCCGAACCCATGGACTGGGCGATGCCCGACTCGCGGCAGCGCTCTCCGAAGGCCAGCGAGGTGTACTGCGAGCCCTGGTCCGAATGATGGACGACGCGCCCCTCGGGACGGCGGCGCGCCAGCGCCATCGCCAGCGCGGCCTCGACCAACTCGGTCCGCATGTGTGTCGCTATGGCCCAGCCGACGATGCGGCGGCTCCAGACATCGAGCATGATCGCGAGATAGAGTCGGCCAGCCCGCGTGGGCACGTACGTGATGTCGGCCACCCACAGCTCGTCGAGTCCCGAGGCCGAGAAGTCACGCTTCACCAGGTCCGGCGCGGGGCGGGCCTCGATATCCCTCTTGGTCGTCGCCGTCTTGAAGCGCCCCTTGGTTGCGCCCTCGATTTCCATCCCCCTCATCAGCCGCCCCGCGCGCTTCTGGCCCACCCGCTCACCCTTGCCCTGAGCGCCGCGTGGATCCGCGGACGGCCGTACGTCTCGCCGCTGCCGGTCCAGATCGCCCCGATCTTCGCCTCGAGCTCCGCGTCCCGCCGCACGCGGTCCGAGGCAGGCCGCTTGAGCCAGTCGTAGTAGCCGCTGGAGGAGAGACCCAGCACCCGGCACATCGCCGCCAGAGGAAACTCGGTCCGGTGCGCCTTCATGAACGCGTACCCCCGCCGGGGATCGATCCGCTCTCCCTCGCGGGGCACCGCCGCGCAGCGGTGGTCGGGCCGCGGCTCTTCTTGGGATGTCCCGCTCCGTCCGGAGCCGCTTATTCTCCCGCTTCAAGCCCGACATCTCCCGTCGCGCCTCCGTCGTCAGCCCGTCGCTACCGAACCCCTCGTCCACATCCGCTCCGCGCCAACTCCACCAGCCGCTCCCAGTACTCGGACGGATACCGCCCCTTCTGGCCCGCCATGGGACACCTCCTTGCTTGACCCCAATGGATAGGTGTCCGTCAAAGCGGGGTAACTCCAACATCCCCGTTACGTCCCCGCCTTGAGCATCGTTGCGGCGTGATGCCGCGCCAAGCCTGGAAGGATCATCGGGCTCGACCCGCTCGCCAAAGTGTGCGCCGACCCTCCCAATTTGCGTTCTGACTCGCCATTACAATACCCCCCAAAATAGGGGGACTATGGTCACTCAGTAGCGGATGTTGGTGGATAAGCGGTGCGGGAACGACTCAGCAACTGCTCAAGCCATAAGGGTTTCCGCATGAGATGTTGCCTGCGGCCGACAGCGGTTCCAGATTCTCCAGTCCTGTCAATCCCAACCGGAAACCGGCCCGCCTATGTCTGCCGTCCCGCGAAGACCGCTTGAAGTTGCATCGCGGCGTGTCGTGCAGGATGCCAAGCTGGCCATACGGGACGTCTACGACGCCATCGTCGAACTCGTCACCAACTCCGACGACCGTTACCAGATTCTCGGGACGAAGGGGCGCGTCGAGATCGAGCTCGGGCGCCGCGGCAAGGGGCAGCCCTCGATCCTGCGCGTGCGCGACTTCGCCGACGGGATGACCACCGGGCAGATGAACCTGAAGCTCGGGAGAATCGGCGGGCGCGTGAGCGGAATGGAGGAGGGCAAATCCGTCCGGGGTACGAATTCGCGCGGAGCGAAGGACATCGCAGCGCTCGGGACGGTGACCTTCGAGTCGATCGCGGGCGATGGCCGGCTGCACACCTGCCGCATCTTCTCGAATCTGGAGTACGAGGCCGAAGATTCCCACGAGGTGTCGGCCGAGGTGCGCAAGGGGCTGGGCATCGGCCAGGGGACCGGCACGGTGGTGACCATCGAGGTCGAGCGGAGCCACCGTATTCCGAAGATCGACACGCTGGTGCCGACTGTGGCGCGGCTGGTGCGACTCCGCGACATCGTGTGGCAGGAACAGACGACGCTCGTCGTGCGGGGTCTCAAGGGAGACGGCGACCGCACGGTCGGCCTCCGCAGGCCCGCGGGCAAGAAGCGCATCTCGAAGACGTTCGCCGTGCCTGGGTATCCCGGGGCGAAGGCGAAGCTCATCGTCTACCGTGCGCGAAAACGGTTCCGCGCGGAGCCGAGCCGGCTCCGGCTCGGCGGCATCCTGGTCAAGTCGCGGCACGCCATCCACGAAGCGACCCTGTTCGACCGGGGGCTCGAGTGGGACTCCCACGCGCATTGGTTCTTCGGCCGGCTGACCTGCGAAGCGATCGACGACCTCTGGAATGAGTACGACGAGCGCCAGGCGCGCGGCGAGCCGCATCCGCCGGAGAACCCCGTCCCGATTCTCGATCCGTCACGCAAGACCGGGCTCACTCCCGATCATCCGTTCGTGGAGGCGCTCTACAAGAAGGCGCTGGCGATGCTCAGGCCCTTGGTCGAGGAGGAACGGACCCGGGAGGAGCGCGAGCGGGCCCGCAGCGTCGAGAGCCGGAAGACGCGCAAGCGGCTCGACGCGCTCGAGAAGGCCGCCAACCAGTTCATGGAGGACTTCTCCGACGAAGACGTGGCCCGCGACCCGAAGAGCAGGGAGCGGGGCAGCCGGTTCCAGATTCGCGGCTACTCGCTGACACCGCAGTATGCGCAGGTCGTGCGGGGACATTCCTTCAAGTGCTGGCTGACGGTGAAGTCGGAGGCGTTTCCCGAGATCGGCGAAGGCGAGCCGGTGCAGGTGCGGTGCCTGACGGACGAGATCCGGGCGGACGCGACCCGTGTGCCGCTGGAGAGCCTCGAGGCGCAGGAGGGCGCGTTGCGGGCGACCTGGTCGGTCAGGGGGATGGAGGAGACGGCCGCGACCGGGCTCGAGGCGACCGTCGGTCCCATCAAGGCGGAGTCGACCGTGGCGGTGCTCTCTTCGGAGGCGGAACGGTACGCGGACGTCACCGAACTCCGGTTCGAGCGGAAGCGCTACCGCATCCGCGGCGGCTCGCGCAGAACCATCCGGCTGCTCGCCCCCGTGGAACTCGCCCGGGCGGCGGGACGGGAGTTCGAGCTCGAACCGTCATCGGACGACTTCCGCATCTCCGGCCCGAGAAAGCTGGTTCTGAGCGCCACTCTCGGAATCGCCGTGTGCAAGCTCAAGGTGGCCGTGCTGGACGCCGAGGCCGCGCCGACCCGGGTGATCGCCCGCCTTGGTGAACACGAGACGGAGACCGAACTGCGCGCGGCGCCCGCGGCGGGCTCGGGGATCGTGATCAAGCTGGAGGACGTGGATCACGGCGCGCTACGCTACCGGTGGAACAAGAACGTGCTGGAGATCGGAGCCCGGCACCCCTCGCTGAAGCGCTATCTGGGCCCGAAGTCCAAGCAGTATCCGGAGCAGGACTCGCTCCACTTCCGCGTGCTGCTTGCCGAGGTGGTGGCCGAGGCGCTGTGCGCGCGGCGGCTGCTGGGCAACATCGAGGCGAACCCGAGGGACTTCGACGGGATGTCGTGGGACGACTACTACCACCACTTCGCCAGGATGATGTCGGAGTTCCTCCCGAAGGCGCACGGCTTGATGGCGCCGGGTGCGTGATGAACAACTACACGGAGGGTGACAGGTGACTCCACGCTACTTGGCCGACGTCATGGCCGAATTGCCGTATCGGCTTCGCGACGAGGTCGGAGGGTACGTTCATGCCGTTGACGCGGCAGCCGACGACATTGCGCGCGAGTGTGGTATAAGGCTTACTGCCGCGATCCGTGAAGATTTCCTGTTTCTCGTCGGTATACGGCGGCTTTGGTCCACGATCAACAGTTCACATTGGCTTGCAGCAAATTCGGCTGAACTCTTCAGGAGAGCCGAAGTTCCACGCGTACAGGCGGGCAGCCTGTTCGTTGGTCCAGGCGAAGAGTTCAACCAGGAGCTGCGGCGACTCCACCATAGACTCCAGGTGCTACTCGCGGAGCACGGATTGGACGAGCCAGTGGAGATGAGTCACGTGTCGGATGTGCTGGTTTGGCTAGCTGAAAGGAGTTAATGGGATTGGACACTGCGGCGATTCGTGACGCGCTTGTGAAATTCGCCCGGCGCCACAAGACGGAACTTGATCGTCTGGGTTCTCGGAAGAGTCAATTGCTTGAAATCGGATCACTCGCGGTGTGCGCGGAGCACTACCGGCTGTTTGACTACGAGGTGTTACCGAAGAATCTGAAGCGTGGTTCCTTCAGGGTCAAACTCGGATCGAGAGGGTATCCGTGGAACTTCAGCTGGTTCGAATGCGTGCGAGATAGCGAAATAGTTGAACTTCACGCGAACTTGTCGGTGTTCAGTTCTTACCGAATGGATGATGGAGTCTACGTCGTTGACGTTGGCGTTTCTAAGGGCGGCGCTGTCCCCCTGTGTAAGCCCACCGAAGGATGGCGCGCGGTCGAAAACGAAAAGCTCATCACATTTGCCGAAGCGAAATCCCTAGTAATCTATCCCATGCTACTCGCTCAATTTGTCGGAATCGTGAGCGAAATCACTCCCATTTTTCTGACAAACAACAGGCCCAGCGGCTTTCAGGAGGGTGATCACTTCGATCCAGCTCTCATTTCCATCGGTTATCTCCACGCCACGGCGCACAAGATTGCGCGCGCCTACCCGGAACGAGGATATCTGGTGAAAATCGTCCCGGCCATGGACATGAAGCTCTCCCTGTTGCGCAGTGAAGGTCGCCTTAGCGCTTCAGTGCTTGCCCGAAAAGATGAGATGGATCTGGACCTCCCCTTCTGAATCGGTAAACCCAGCCATCGGACTACCGCACTAAGGGGGCTGAGCGAGGCGAAGCGAGACCGGAAGAAGGTACAGAAGCGAAGGTTCAGACCACGGATCGTTTGCGTCCGATGCACCGTGAGAGCGGGGACACCTCCTAGACGGGGAAGAGCACGACTCCAAGTTGTACGGCGACCGCGACACGGTGGACCGATGCGGTATTGCCACGGACGCTCGAGACACGCATGTATCTGCGCCGGATCGGAGTCGGTCGCCGGCTGTCGGGGACGGGGATCAACCACCTCCGTTCGTTCGGGTCGCACGGGTTCACGATATGGCACGGAAGGAGTCACCCCAATTGAAGGTCTTTCTCAGCTGGTCGGGGGCGGAGAGTCACGCCCTTGCGATGGTGCTCCACGAGTGGCTCCCGGGCGTACTTCCGTCCGTCGATCCATGGATGTCCTCGGAAGACATCGCGAAAGGCCAACGCTGGGCCGAGGACATGGGCGAGATCCTGGAGGACTCGGCGTATTGCATCGTTTGCGTGACGCCTGGCGTAGAGAGGGAGCCATGGGTCAACTTCGAGGCCGGGGCGGTTTCGAAGATCGTAAAAGGGTCGCGTGTGAGTCCTCTGCTCCTGGGCCTCTCGGTTGAAGACTTAAGCAACCTCCCGCTCGCGATGTTCCAGTGCACGACGTGCGACAAGGACGACGTGCTCAAGTTGCTGCGATCGATAGCCGCTGCCGGGGCCGCCGGCCGGGATGCGAAGCGGATCGACGGGATGTTAGACAAGACGTGGGGCTGGTTCAGCGACCAAGTCGACCGCATTCCCGTGACCGCGTCGGTGCCTCCTACCTCGGAGGCGGACAAGAATGATGCGGTCGATGACGAGACGCTGGACCACGAAGAAGAGCAGATTCTCACGATCCTTGCGGCTCGATTCCCTGAACCCGTTTACGAGAGCGCCCTTGTCAGGGCAATACGTATCCCCCCCCTCCGCTTGCGCTATCACCTTGACCGACTCGAGAAGTCGAAACTGCTGGAGAATCCGTTCTTTGAAGATGAGGGACTCTACGAGCTTACCGCGGCCGGTCGCCGGCTCGTTGTCGACCACGGATTGGACCCATGATGCGAGTGATTCCGTTGAACCGAAAAACGAAGGTAGGTGACCCTTTTGGATAGCCCCATCATCGACCTCGCCGTAGCGTTGATCTTCATCTACGTGGTTCTGAGCCTTCTCGCATCGAGCGTTCAGGAGTGGATCGCGAGTCTCTTCGGTCTTCGGGCCAGAAACCTCTATCAGGGTGTGCGCCGGCTGCTCGGCGCTCAGTATGCGCAAGAGGTCTACGAGCATCCGATGATACGGAGACTGGCGAAGCAGGACAGGTGGCCGGTTCGAGAGCAGTCGGCGGAGGGAAGGCTTGGCAAGTTCGTTAGCCTGTGGCGCTGGCTGTTTCCGAAGGCGCCTTCCTACATCGATCACCGGACTCTCCGTGCAGTCCTGACCACGGTGGTGAAGGACAACGGGAATGGTGCTGCAGACGATGGGTCGGAGACAGCCGAGACCGATGACGTTCACCGAATCCTCAAGACAATCTGTCCAACGGGGGAGATCACGGATCCTGAAGCGATCCAGGCGTTCTCAGCGTGGTTCGACGAAGGAATGACACGGGTGAGCGGCTGGTACAAGCGGAAGGCCAAGCTCTGGATCGTTGGCGTCGCGGCCGTCATCACGATTGGAACCGACGCCAGCACGATACATATTGCCGAGAAAATCTGGATGGACGACGCGCTCCGGAGCGTTCTGACGGAGCAGGCTAGTGCCTTGGTTGAGAACGGCGCCACGGACGAGCAGCTGGAGTCCCATTTCTCGGGAGCCCTCGAGTCGCTCCCGATTGGGTGGCGCGGCGGTTTGCCGACGGACGGTACGGAATGGCTGAAATCGGGCGTCGGCTGGCTGATCACGATCGCGGCATCAGCCTCGGCGCTCCCTTCTGGTTCGACCTCCTAGGAAAGGTAGCGCATCTCAAGGGCTCCGGTCGTCAACGGAGTGATGAACAACCAGAGCTGACACCGCAGCCATCAAGCAGGCCGGAGCAGTGATGTAGTCCGACGTGTGATGCGTGTTTGGTCGACCGCTGCAGCCGTGCAGAAAAGGTCGGGCGATCTGTATGGTCGAGTAGGCCAAAACACAAACGGCAAAGGCCCATCGTATTCAGGAGGTGAAAACCCGTGGCGTTAGAGGAACGGATTGTCGCTTGGAGCATGGACCGGCCGGCATGGCAGCGGGAGGTCATGCTTAGGGTCGCGACCGGGGAAGTGTTTGCTGAGGAAGACTACGATGAGCTGGTTGACCGCATAGTGGCTCCCGTCCCGGGACCAACAGCAGTGTTCGGCTTGGAGCACTTGCCAAAGGCTACAGCCGAGGCCCCTCCCGTTCGCCTCGAGTCCATTACCGACACGGAACATGTGAATGCTCTCGCCTCCGAGGACCCCCTAGAGTTTGCCCAAGACGGTCTTACTATTGTCTACGGCGACAACGGGAGTGGCAAGTCTGGCTATGCACGGTTGCTGAAGCGCGTCACGCGGGCGCGCCATCAGGAAGAAGTCCTGTCGAACGTGTTCGAAGACACGGCGACGGATACGCCCACTGCCGAGCTTGAGGTTCGTGTCGGTGACGAACGAGAGTCAATCACGTGGCCTGAGGCAACGCGGCCGGAACTGCAGCGCATGCGCTTCTACGATGGCGCGTGTCGGGACGCCTATGTCGCCGCGGAATCGGACTTCCCATATCGGCCCTCGGCACTCCTCGTCATGGAAAGGCTCATTAGCGTGTGCGTGGAGGTGCGAAGGCGCATCGACACCCGGCTCAACGAGAACTCCCGACTGGCAGTCCCGTTACCTGTCGTTACGGACGAGGTACGGGATACCGACGCAGGGGGATTCATAGAACGGCTTTCCGCCAACACGTCGCCAGAGGTGTTGGATGAATTGATTTCAAGATTTGATGACTCGACGGAGCTGATCGACGAACTCAAGAACGAAGAACACTTCCTGCGCACGGCGGACACGAGCAGCGAAAGGCGGAATCTTGCGCGCCAGGCCGAAAAGTTGGATGCGTTAAACGGCCACCTAAAAAGGCTCCATGATGTTTTCGGCGACGACGAACTGGATGCCCTTCGGGAAAGCTGCATCGCTCTCTCCAACGTCCAAGAAGCTGCCGACCTGTTCGCTCAATCCCTTGAGGAGGAACTCATCCCCGGTGTTGGCAGCTCTCCTTGGAAGGTTCTTTGGGAATCCGCGCGGCGCTTCTCCGAGGGGCAAGCCTATCCCGAGCGCCCGTTCCCTGTCCTAGAAGAGGACAGCCGATGTGTCCTGTGTCACCAAACGCTAGAGGATGAGGCGCGTGATCGATTCTCCAGATTCGAGAAGTTCGTCCGGGACGACACACAAATACGGCTCGACGAAGCCCGCCGTTGGAACGCTGAACAGGTCGCGCACATCGGTAGCGTAGTCGTGTCACCTGACGTGATCACCAACAATCAGGAGGATCTCAGTACATCCCACGCGGACTTGATCGGGGACTACCGTGCGCTGTTGAGCAGGTATGAGCAAGCTCAAGTGCGGACGCTCGACACGCTCAAGGCTGGGCGCCCGGTCGCTCCGTTCGGCATCGAACCCACCGATATACAGAAACGCTTGACTGACGCGGCAACCGCAGCACGTGATCGCGCCGAAGGCCTCGCCGATCCGGCACAGGTTCGGCAACGGCTCGCGACAATCACCACGCACCGGAAGGAATTCGAGCTTCTGCAACAACTCAAGGCTTCGCGTGAGGTGATCGTTGCTGAACTTACGCGCTTAAGAGAGCGGGAAGCGCTCGAATCGGCCAAGACTGAAGCCGCGACGGGATCGATTACACGAAAGGTCTCGGAGCTATCTGAGGAGAGCGTTACGGATGTAGTCCGTGACACTTTCACCCGCGAAACCGACCGACTTCGGCTTGAACGAGTGACCATCACCCGCACTCGAGCGGACAGGGGGACATTGCTCCATAAGCCCAAGCTCGTACGGGCTCGTCAGAACGTGGAGTTACGACAAGTGTTTAGCGAAGGGGAGCGGACGGCACTTGGCCTCGCGGCATTCTTCACTGAAGCAGCTCTCGACGGGTCTCAGTCGGCCCTGATCTTAGATGATCCGGTCAACTCACTCGACCATATTCGTCGCGAACTAGTGGCCGCTCGTCTAGCAGCGTTCGCCGAGGATCGTCAAGTGATCATGTTCACGCACGATGTGGCTTTCGTCGCGGATCTGAAGAAGGCGGCCGGCCGAAAAGAGGTCTCGGTTACCGAACGGTCCGTGACGAGAAGCCGCGCCAGCGGCCGGAAACCTGGTGCGTGTAGCGATACCCATCCGTGGAAAGCGAAGGACGTTCCTCAACGTTTGGGTGCGCTTCGAACCGAGTTGGCTCGAATCAAGAGAGAGGAGGGCTCGTGGGACGAGGCTACCTACGAGAAAGAAGTGGCCAATTGGGCAGGAGAGCTTTCGGAGACTTGGGAACGCATCTTCAGTCAGGAGATCGTTGGGCAGATCCTTGCCGATGGAGGACTCGAGGTCCGCCCGCGGATGGTGAGGGTGATGGCGCGTTTCACCGATGCGGACGATACCGAGTTCCAGGCTAGCTACAGTAAGGTGTCTCAGTGGGCGAAACGCCACGACAAGAGTCCGTTGGTGAATTATGTGGCTCCCGAGGTCGCCGACCTTGAGACAGAACTAGCCCTCGTGGATGCGTGGTTCAGACGCGTCAAACAATACAAAGGCTGATCGGCTACGCAACAACGATCTGGTCATTGTCATGAATGCGACCGCAGCGCGTTGCAGCTACGCGCTACTTCAAACGTTGTCACGAGTGATAGGAGCGCAAGATGGGGATCCGAGCGAAACTGACTCACAAAGGCATTAGCGAGACACGAAGGCTTCTGACGAACGTGTGTTGTCTCCTTGAAGAGCCGGTAGCGGAGCTGCTTGAGAACGTCGAGACCATTGAAGCTGATGTCGGGACTGACGTGCCGTCGGAGTTTCAGTCTTTACTTGATCGATATCGAATGGCCGTCGACGCACTCCATGAGGCGCGGACCAAGACAATGAACATTTTGGCGGAAACGGCAGGAGATAACGTTCTGGAAGATACGTGAACGTGTAGAATGCAGTGTGGGTAAGTAAGGTAGTCACCTGACACCCAGCCTCGCAGAGGCGGTGCTTTAGCTTCGGCCCTACGCTTTGTGAGCCGTGCTCCCCTAAAGGGTGGTAGGGGCCTCGGTCGCAGGGCCCGTCCGCGGCGAGGCGATGCGCCCCCCGGTTTTAGGGGGCTCTTGCCGTCGGCGCATCCGCTGCCGTACCTGCATCTGCCAGCGGGCGGCTAATGGGGGAAGCCGCCAGATGGAGGCACTCCGCTCTCGGATTCCAAGGAGGGAGAACCCGACACATGACGAACGGCGATCTGGGCTGGATCACGAACTACATCTGGGGGATCGCGGACGACGTGCTCCGCGATGTCTACGTGCGCGGCAAGTACCGCGACGTCATCCTGCCGATGACCGTGCTGCGGCGGCTCGACGCCGTGCTCGAGCCCACCAAGCAGGCCGTCTTGGACATGAAGGACAGCCTGGACGAGATCGGGGTCGCCGACCAGAAGGTGGCGCTTCGCCAGGCGGCCGGCCAGGCGTTCTACAACACGTCGAAGTTCACCCTCCACGACCTCAGAGCCCGCGCCAACCCGCAGCAGCTCAGGGCCGACTTCGAGGACTACCTCGACGGGTTCTCGCCCTCCGTGCAGGACATCCTCGCGAACTTCGAGTTCCGGAATCAGATCCCGAGGCTCTCCAGGGCCGACGCCCTGGGCACGCTGATCGAGAAGCTCACCTCGCCGGAGATCAACCTGAGTCCGGAGCCCGTCATGGACACCGACGGCACGGTCCGGCATCCCGGGCTCGACAACCACGGCATGGGGACGATCTTCGAGGAGCTGATCCGGCGCTTCAACGAGGAGAACAACGAGGAGGCGGGCGAGCACTTCACGCCGCGCGACGCCGTGACGCTTATGGCAAGGCTCGTGTTCGAGCCGATCGCCGACCGGATCGAGTCCGGCACCTACATGCTCTACGACGGGGCGTGCGGGACCGGCGGCATGCTGACCGTGGCGGAGGACGTGTTGCATAGGTTCGCGGAGGAGCGGGGAAAGCAGGTGTCCACACACCTTTGGGGTCAGGAGATCAACGCCGAGACCTACGCGATCTGCAAGGCCGACCTGCTGCTGAAGGGCGAGGGCGAGGCCGCCGACAACATCAGGGGCGGCCCCGAGTACTCGACGCTCTCGAACGACGCGTTTCCGATGAAGCGGTTCGACTTCATGCTCTCGAATCCGCCGTACGGGAAGAGTTGGAAGACCGACCTCGAACGGATGGGCGGCAAGAAGGACATGCGCGATCCGCGCTTCGTGATCGAGCACGCGGGCGATCCCGAGTACTCGCTGGTCACGCGTTCCAGCGACGGCCAGATGCTCTTTCTGGCCAACAAGCTATCGAAGATGAAGCGGGACACGCCGCTCGGCAGCCGGATCGCCGAGGTCCACAACGGAAGCTCGCTGTTCACCGGATCGGCCGGGCAGGGCGAGAGCAACATCCGGCGGTGGATCATCGAGAGCGACTGGCTGGAGGCCATCGTCGCCCTGCCGCTCAACATGTTCTACAACACGGGCATCGCCACCTACGTCTGGGTGCTCACGAATCGCAAGCCCGACCACCGGAAGGGCAAGGTGCAGCTGATCGACGCCACGAAGTGGTTCCGGCCCCTCCGGAAGAACCTGGGGAAGAAGAACTGCGAACTCGGACCGGAGGACATCGAGAGGATCTGCCAGACGTTCCTCGATCTCGAGGAGACCGAGGAGAGCAAGATCTTCGACAACGAGGCGTTCGGTTACTGGAAGGTGACCGTGGAGCGACCGCTGCGGCTCGCGGTGGACCTGTCCGAGCAACGGAGAGACAAGTTCTTCGATGCCTGCCTTGAAGCCGGCGAGGAACAACTGGGGAACGTCATCGAGTCGCTCACGCCGCGGCTCGGGCACGGCCCCCACCTCGATTTCAACCACTTCCTGGAAGCGGTGAAGGAAGAAATGCCGCTCCACCGAGTCAAGATGACCGCGAAGCGGAAGCGTCTGCTCCAGACTCTGCTGACCGACCGTGACGAAACGGCAGCGCCGGTGATTAGGAGAACGCATCGGCGCGGTACCGTCGCCGACCCGATTCGAGGCCTGTACCAAGCGGGTGATGGGTCGGAGCCGCGTGTCGTGGAATACGAGCCGGATTCTGAACTCCGGGACACGGAGCAGATTCCGCTGCAGGAAGAGGGCGGGATCGAGGGATTCCTCCGGCACGAGGTGCTTCCGTACGTCGAGGATGCTTGGTACGTCCCGAAGAGTGTCAAGATCGGTTACGAGATTAGCTTTAGCCGGTACTTCTACAGGCCCGAACCGATGCGGACGCTGGAAGAGATCCGGGCCGACATGCTGGCGGTCGAGAGAGAGACGGCTGGCCTGCTTCAAGAGATCGTGGGCATGAACCGATGATCGTTCCGCACTCGCCGGGCTCTCGCCGCAGCTTGGATCTTGGCGCGCTCGGTTTGTCTCGCGTGCCAGAGCACTGGGAGGTGCGGCGACTACGGACGATGCTCCATGGAGTCACGGAGCGAAACCGTCCGGAGCTTCCCCTTCTGTCCGTCGTGCGCGAGGAAGGTGTGATCCTTCGTAACGTGTCCGACAAGAGCCAGAATCGTAATTTCGTCCCAGATGACCTGTCGAATTACAAGGTGGTTCGGAAAGGTCAGTTTGCGATCAACAAGATGAAGGCGTGGCAGGGTTCGTATGGAGTCTCACGCCATGACGGGATCGTTAGTCCCGCGTACCACGTCTACGAGATCGCCGGAGTTGATAGCAGCTTCTTCCATGCAGCGATCCGGTCCCGCGCTTACGTGCCCTACTTCACTGCGGCTTCGGATGGCGTCCGGGTCGGGCAGTGGGATCTGTCCGCGACGAGAATGCGCGAGATCCCTTTCCTGGTCCCTTCTCGCTCCGAACAAGTTCACATCGTCCGCTTCCTCGACCACGCGGACCGGTGCCTCCGCCGCTACATCCGCGCCAAGGAAAGGTTGATCAGGTTGTTGGAGGAGCTGAGACAAGCTGTCGTCCACGAGGC
This sequence comes from Candidatus Palauibacter rhopaloidicola, assembly GCA_026914155.1. Taxonomy (GTDB): domain Bacteria; phylum Gemmatimonadota; class Gemmatimonadetes; order Palauibacterales; family Palauibacteraceae; genus Palauibacter; species Palauibacter rhopaloidicola. The sequence goes on from JAPPGH010000062.1 coordinate 61,044, forward strand.
CGTCACAGGCCAGATCGATGTCCGAACCGGCCAACCGTATGGGGCCTACAAGGACTCCGGTGTGGGGAAGGTGCCGGAGCATTGGGACGTGCGGAGGCTGAAGCACTGGGTTGAGATCAATGGGCGCGTTTTGCCTGAGGACGCTGACCCGGATCATGCCTTCGACTATCTAGACATTGGGACCGTCACCACCGGTAGGCTCGCCAAGGATCCGGAGAGGATTCGATTCGGCAATGCTCCTTCTCGGGCAAGGCGCATCGTTAGGCGAGGCGATACGATCGTTTCGACCGTCCGGACTTACCTAAAGGCTGTGTGGCACGCTAGGGATCCTGTGCGGAATGGACTGATTGCATCGACTGGCTTCGCGGTGCTTTCGCCTCGGCAAGACGCAGTCCCCGAGTTCGTGAGCTACACCTGTCAGAGCGACGTGTTCACCGACCGGGTTACGGCTGAGTCCGTTGGAATCGCCTATCCGGCGATTGCCGAAACAAGGTTCGGGGCCTTCGAAGTCTGCGTCCCCCCCCTACCCGAACAAGCTGCGATAGCCCGCTTCCTCGACGACGCTGTCGAACGGATCGCGGAGCACTGCGGGACGGTTAGGCGAGAGATCGAATTGCTTTGGGAATACCGTACTCGCCTTATTGCTGATGTCGTTACGGGAAAGCTGGATGTTCGTGAGGCGACAACTGCAGTGCCAGAACTAGATAGTATCGCAGGCGAGAACATTGCAAACGATACGGAGGAGCTTGTCACGGATCCTGACCCGAACCTCCGGAGGTCCTACCCATGACCACCGATCTAACCGAACGCGGGCTGGAGCGCCTGATCTGTGAGACCCTCACGGGTGACTCCTGCGATCCGCCATCCGCACTAACCGTGGGGGAACCGTCCCTCGGATACGGCGGTGTTGGTTGGTCTCCGGGTAACCATCACGACTACGACCGAGAATACTGCGTCGACTTCGTTCAGCTCCGCGCCTTTCTCTACATCACGCAGCCCGAAGTCGCGACCGCCCTCCGGCTCACGGAAGACGGCCCCGCGCGCCGCAAGTTCCTCGCCCGCCTGCAAGGCGAGATCAACAAGCGCGGCACCATCGATGTCCTTCGCAACGGGATCAAGCACGGCCCCAACGAGTTGGACCTCTTCTACGGCACCCCGTCGGAGGAGAACGTCAAGGCTAAGCAGCGCTTCGAGCAGAACCGCTTCACGGTCACGCGTCAGCTTCGCTACAGCCGGGACGAGACCCAGCGCTCGCTGGATATCGGACTCTTCATCAACGGCCTCCCGGTGTTCACGTTCGAGCTCAAGAACCGCCTCACCAAGCAGACGGTCAGCGACGCCATGCGCCAGTACAGGCGGGACCGCAGTCCGCGGGAACCTCTGTTCCGGCTGGGGCGCTGCGTGGCGCATTTCGCGGTCGACGAAAACGAGATCCACTTCTGCGCCCACCTCAAGGGGAAGGGCTCCTGGTTCCTGCCGTTCAACCGCGGCTGGAACGACGGGGCGGGGAATCCGCCCAAACAACACGGGCTCGCGACGGACTACCTGTGGCGCCAGGTGCTGGCCCGCGAGAGCCTGACCAACGTCCTCGAGAACTACGCCCAGGTGCTGGAGTCGAAGGACCGGAAGACGGGGAGGAAGCAGCGCGTCCAGATCTGGCCGCGCTACCACCAGCTCGACGTCGTACGCCAATTGTTGGCCCACGCTGGCGAGCACGGGGCGGGCAGCCGCTACCTGATCCAGCACTCGGCCGGCAGCGGCAAGAGTTTCTCCATCGCCTGGCTGGCGCACCAGATGATCCGGCTGGAGAAGGACGGCGCGCCGGTCTTCGACTCGATCATCGTCGTCACTGACCGCCGCATCCTCGACCGGCAGATCCGCGACACGATCAAGAAGTACGCGCAGGTGAGTTCGACGGTGGGGCACGCCGAGAGGTCCGGCGATCTGCGCACGTTCATCGAGCAGGGCAAGAAGATCATCATCTCGACGATCCAGAAGTTCCCCTACATCCTCGAAGAGATCGGCAACGAACAGCGCGGGCGCACCTTCGCAATCATCATCGACGAGGCCCATTCGAGCCAGGGGGGGAAGACCAGCGCGGCCATGGCGAGCGCGCTGGGCGAGGCGGGCGAAGCCGAGGAAGAGGAGACTTACGAAGACCAGATCAACCGCCTGATCGAGTCGCGGAAACTCCTCCCCAACGCCAGCTACTTCGCCTTCACCGCCACGCCCAAGAACAAGACGCTCGAGATCTTCGGCGAGCCGGATCCGCACAGCGACGGGACGGTCCGGCACCGCGCCTTCCACACCTACAGCATGAAGCAGGCGATCGAGGAGGGCTTCATCTTGGACGTGCTCCGGCACTACACGCCGGTCAAGAGCTATTACAAGCTCGCCAAGACGGTGGAGGACGACCCGGAGTTCGATGTCCGGAGGGCTCGCAAGAAGCTCCGTCGCTACGTCGAGGGGCACGACCACGCGATCCGCCTCAAGGCCGAGATCATGGTCGACCACTTTCACGAGCAGGTGCTGGCCCAGCACAAGATCGACGGCAAGGCGCGGGCGATGATCGTGACCAACGGGATCGAGCGCGCGATCCAGTACTTCCACGCCATCCGCGACTACCTGGAGGAGCGGAAGAGCCGCTACGAAGCGATCGTCGCCTTCTCGGGCGAACACGAGTACGGCGGGAAGAAGATGAGCGAAGCCACGCTGAACGGTTTCCCACCGAGCAAGATCGCCGAGACGTTCCAGGAGGATCCGTACCGCTTCCTGATCTGCGCGGACAAGTTCCAGACCGGCTACGACGAGCCGCTGCTCCACACGATGTACGTCGACAAGACGCTCTCGGGGATCAAGGCGGTCCAGACCCTGTCGCGGCTCAACCGGTCGCACCCCAAGAAGCACGACGTGTTCGTGCTGGACTTCCTGAACGACACCGACACGATCACCGAGGCCTTCGCCGACTACTACCGCGCGACGATCCTGGCCGACGAGACGGACCCCAACAAGCTCCACGACCTCCAGGCGGATCTGGACGCTGCCCACGTGTACCGGCCGGAGCAGGTCACGGATTTCGTGAAGGGCTACCTGGACGGGGCGGACCGCGACCGACTCGATCCCATCCTGGACCAGTGTGTCGCGGTGTACGTCGAGGACCTTGACGAAGACGAACAGGTCGCTTTCAAGAGCAAGGCCCGCGGGTTCGTGCGGACCTACGGCTTCCTGTCTTCCATCCTCTCCTACAGCAACCCCGGCTGGGAGGAGCGCTCAATCTTCCTGAACTTCCTGATCCCGAAGCTGCCGGCGCCGGCGGAAGAGGACCTCTCGAAGGGCATCCTCGAGACGATCGACATGGACAGCTACCGCGTCGAGAAGAAGGCGATGCAGAAGATCATCCTCCCGGACGAGCAGGCGGAGATCGAGCCCGTGCCCGGAGTTGGGGAAGGCGGGCGCCCCGAGCCCGAGATCGACCGCCTGTCCCGAATCATCCACGAGTTCAACGACCTGTTCGGCGGAATTGAATGGGAGCACGCCGACCGAGTGCATCAGATGATCTTGGAGACGATTCCCGAACGCGTCGTGGAGGACGAGGCCTTCCAGCATGCGCGACGCAACTCGGACCGCGAAAACACACGCATCGAGCACGACAAGGCCCTCGATAGCGTGATGACCGCGATCTTGAAGGACGACGCTCAGCTGTTCAAGCAGTACTCGGACAACATCGATTTCAAGCGCTGGCTGAGCGACACCGTATTCCGGCTGGCCTACGACGCAGCAGGGGCCCCGTAGGAGGCCGCCCACTGGAACTGCACGCGCGTGCTGATCGGCCCAAGGTGCCCTGATGGGACCGTGACGTGCTACCGTGCATCTCCCGAACCGTACTCATGAACGGCAATCGAATAGGCGTACGCTTCACTCAACCGGACGGAACCAACAAGTGAACGGATTTCATGCGGGAGCTCGCCGGCTTCCACCGCACCACATTACGATCCGCGTTCCATGGCACGATGGCGGCTGGGCCGGGCGCGTTTGCTCACAACCACTCGACAACTCCAGCTGCCTGATCCTTCGGGGGATCGCCGAGGAGCGCCGTGATCAGGTGGAGGTTGACCTTGCCGGGGAACGGCTCGACGAGATACCGGCTGAGCAGCTCCCGCCGTGCGTGAGGGAGAGAGCTTCCTTCATGGCACCTTTCCCCTTACCTCGGGAGATGAAACATCCGTACGTCACGAGTTCGCCGGAGACCCACGGGCACTTTCTGCCCACGCGCTTTCTCCAACCTGCCTATTCGGCGGCGTGTGTACCGTTCCGCTGGATGTTGCGGGAGGACGTTGAAGGAGAGCCAGACAAGGGTGTGATTGGGCGGGCTGAACGGCTCCACATTGGATGGGAGCCAAGCCGCGAGCCGGATCTCGGGTTCAGGACGTCTTGGATCCAAGAGCGCGAAAATCAAAAGGCTCTTCTCGATACGTTTTTTGGTGCCCTTCGCCCGGAGGAATCGCTCTGCTTCTTCTATGCGAAACGCACTCCGCTCTCGGAGCAGGGCAAGCGGGTCATTATCGGCGTGGGCCGTGTGCTCTCGGTCGGGACGGCAACCGAGTACAGGTACGCCGGGTCAAATCCGCCTCTCCGCTCAATGCTCTGGGAGCGAAACATCGGCCACTCCGTTCGCCCTGGCTACGTAGACGGCTTCCTATTCCCCTATCAGGACGCGTTGGCGCTAGCGGATGAGGAGGGGCTTAATCCGGAAGAGTTCGTGGCATTTGCACCGGACGAGCACTTCGAAGCCTACTCCTACGGTTCCGAGCTTCTGTCCCACGACGGTGCTGTCGCATCGCTGGTCGAGTGCGCCGCGACGCTACACCGGATCCGAGATAGAATCGAGGGTCCATGGCAGGAGGCACTTGCTTGGATTGACACACAGCTGAATCGCTTATGGGAGGCGCGCGGGGCTTTTCCCGGACTCGGTTCGGCGCTGTCGGCGTTCGGTTACGAGTGGGGATTCAGGCACGGAACGTTGCTAGCATACGAAGTCGAACTCCTCCGTGAGCATCAACCCAAGACGAATCCATGGACTCTCGTCGATGCTGTCATGCGAGACCCCTCGAGGCTAGACAGCCCCGTGGCAACGCACCTCACGCCCCACCTGCGGGAAGGCTGGAAGAGGCTCTCTGCAGGAAAACGTAACCTGCTTCAGTTGCTTGGCCGGTGCGCCATCTCGCAAGAACAAGCCCTACGTTTCTACGATTCCACGGCGCGAGAGAGCGCGGGCATACGGCTCCCCGACTCGGGGGTCATCGCCAATCCATACCTCTTGTTCGAACGGGACCGGCGATCCCAGGAGTCGATTCCGTTCGGGGCTGTCGATAGGGGCATGTTCCCCGACGAGGCGGTCCGCGAGAGCTTCCCGGTGCCGGCACCGAGTCACGTCGTTGATCCAGCTGATCCGCGACGCGTTCGTGCCTTCGTTTTGGACCTCCTGGAAGAGGCCGCCCAAGAAGGCCATACACTACTCCCGCGTGATTGGGTCATTCGCCGCGCACGGGAGCGGCACTTGCGACCGGCACTCCCGCTCGGCGAAAACGTGCTGAATACGACGGAAAACAGCTTCGGCGAGGTCATCGGTCGCGCAACGACGCAGGACGGCAAACGGGCTTACCAGGTAGATCGCCTGGTCAATTGCCGACAGATTATCCGGAGGGAGATTCGCCGGCGCCATAAAGGAAGGCGGCACGCTGGCCACCACAACTGGCGAGAGCTGGTAGATGACGGTCTTCGTCAACCGATGCCGGAAGGCGGCGCCGAGAGAAAAAGGGAAGAGAGTGCCAGGAATGAGAAGGCGGAGGCGCTCAAGCAAATATTCGAGTCGCGCGTATCGGTATTGATCGGTTCAGCGGGAACGGGGAAGACTACTCTGCTTCGCATGCTGTGCGACCTACCGGGCGTGGCTGAGCAGGGACTACTGCTCCTCGCACCCACGGGCAAAGCACGGGTGAGAATGGAGGAACAGACCAAGCGGCCCGGTGCGGGGCGGACTCTGGCTCAGTTTCTCAATCGTCTCGGCCGGTACGATGGCCAAACCGGCGCCTACTTTCCGAATCCAGACGCTCCCCGATCCAGCAACTACCGAACCATCATCGTTGACGAGTGTTCGATGTTGACCGAAGAGCAGATGGCGGCCCTGATTGATTCGGTAACGAACGTTGAACGCTTGGTGCTTGTGGGCGATATACGGCAGCTTCCTCCCATCGGATCCGGGCGCCCATTTGTCGATATCGTGAATGATTTAGAGCCTCAGGACGTAGGAACATCCAATGTTCGCTGCGGACCCGGTTATGCCGAACTGATGATCCCTCGGCGACATCTAGGCCACGCCCGCCCTGACGTTCTCCTCGCATCCCACTTCAGCGGACAGCCACTCGACCCCGGCATGGACGCAGTGTTCGACGCTGCTAACGGTGCCGAAGGAAGTCATCTTCGTTTGGTTCAGTGGACCCATCCGCAAGAGCTTCAACAGCTGGTGATCGAAGAGATCGCGTCGGCATTAAAGCTTGCTGGGATCGATGACGAGCTTGGTTTTGAGGAATCGATTGGCGGATCGCGCCACAACGACATTCCGCGGGCCTTCTTTTGGCCGAAATCTCAAAGGCATCCGGGTGCCGCCGCGAGGGCCGAGGCTTGGCAGATCTTGTCACCTGTCCGAGCTGGGCTCGCGGGCGTCGATGCTCTCAACCGCGCAATCCAAGGGCAGTATCGGCAGAAGGTTAATACCCTCGCCCAAGCGAAATGGAACCGAAAGGTGCCGAAACCTGCTGGGCCACAAGGACTCCTCTACGGAGACAAGGTGATCAACGTCATCAACCAGCGCCGGACGGATGTCTACCCCAAGCCGGAGGGAGAGGCCTACGTCGCCAATGGAGACATTGGAGTCATCGTCGGCCAGTATAAGACCAAGCGATTCCGACATACACCGTGGAAGCTCGAAGTCGAGTGGGCGGGGCAGCTAGGTCAAAAATACGGCTTCTCTCATCGCGAGTTCGGAGATGAGGTAAGCCATCCACTGGAATTGGCGTACAGCCTGACCGTACACAAGACGCAGGGAAGCGAGTTCGGGCTGACCTTGGTCGTGCTCACCAACCCGTGCTGGCTCCTCTCAAGAGAGCTCCTTTACACAGCGTTGACAAGACATCGGGAGAGACTCGTGGTGCTTCATCAAGGATCACTAGCTGAGTTCCGTGAGTACGCTCGAGACAACCATTCGGAAATTGCTCGTCGAATGACCAATCTGTTTGCAGACCCGTTACCGCGGCAAGTTCAGATGGACGGGAAGTCACAATTCCTTGAAGACCGACTCATCCACCACACGGAACGAGGTGATTTGGTGCGATCCAAGTCCGAACTAGTGATCGCGGACAAACTACACCACAGAGGCATCGACTACGCTTACGAGCAACCGGTTGCCCTCCCCAATGGTCGCACCCGCTACCCCGATTTCACCATTAGCGATCCTGCGTACGGTGTGACGTTCTACTGGGAGCACCTCGGTATGTACCACGACGCGGGCTACCGGAGACGGTGGGAGGAGAAGCGTGCCGAGTACGTGGAAGCCGGAATCGTACCCCTGGGGAGCAACACAGGCTCGGACCGGATCCTGATCGAGACGATGGATGATGAGGGCGGAGGACTCGACGCCGCGACACTAGCCCGTCTGATCGATGAGGTCATTCTCGGGGAACCGCCGGAGTTAGGGACACGCTCGTGACACTTCTTTCGGCGTTTCCTATGCCACTACTCGATGACCTCGTCAGAGGACGATGGCTGCCGGTGGTTGGTGCCGGGTTTTCGAGAAACGCCATCGTTCCAACCGGAAGGGCAATGCCGCTCTGGGACGACCTAGGTCAAGCCTTGGCGCAGGAGATGCGGAACTATCCTTATTCGACTCCCCTTGACGCCCTCTCAGGGTTCGAACATGAATTCTCTCGGCCGCGCTTAGTGGAGCGTCTCGGTGAACTCTTGCAGGTCAGAGATGCACAGCCCGGGAATGCGCACGGAGCCTTCTGCTCCCTTCCTTTCGATGTCGTATGCACGACGAACCTGGAGTTTCTGCTCGAGCGGCAGTACATGCTCCTGGGTCGATACTGCTGGCCCGTAATCGACGAAGATCAACTTGCGGTTAGTCGAGGGAGGACGGCGGTCACGCTCCTGAAGTTACACGGAGATGTTCACCATCCCGGTAGACTTGTAGTCACGGAATCAGACTACGATGGATTCCTTGATAGATATCCTCTGTTAGCAACATATCTGTCCAGCTTACTGATAACGCGGACGGCCGTGTTCGTGGGCTATAGCCTCAACGACCCAGATTTGCGCCAAATGCGTCAGGTGATCGCGGATCGGCTCGGTAAGGGTCGCCGTGCCGCGTACGCGATCTTGGTGGCTCCCAACCCGCCTGAGATCGCGAGGTTTGAACGCAGAGGCGTGAAGGTGGTGGCAATCCCAGACAACGGCGGCGGATACGGACCGACGCTGGCTGAGGTTTTCCATGCCTTGTCGAGCTATTGGAATCGACATGTACTAGATCCCGACGACATTGTAGAAGAGGAAGTCCGGCAGGAGCTTACACTTCCCAATACTGTACCTAGCAGGATCTGCTTCTTCTCCGTCCCACATGATTTGCAGTCGTTCTATCGGGCCCACGCGTTCCCAGTTGCCGAGAGCCACGGGCTCGTCCCAATGACCGTAGAGGATATTGTAGCGAGAGGAGACAACATAGCAGCGACGATTGGAGCGCTAATCTCGCGTGCGCATGCAGTGGTGGTCGACGCATCGAGCGGGTTCACGATACAGGAGCTTGCCATTGCGCGGGCGCAGGGCAAGACACGGCGTACGCTCGTGATCTTGCCTGCGGGGCAACGGGTAACTTCCGAGACCGCCGGAACCAAGCGGCTGGAAAGACCGGAGGACGTTCACGTTGATCACTCCCGTTTCGTGTCGGAGCTTGCTGCTTGGTTCTCGGAGGTCGGCGTAGGCCTTGCGACCAGCCGTCCAAGAGAGCCGGTGAGGCTTCTGAATCAAGGAGAGTTTCGGGCCGCCGTGATCTCCGCCATAACGTTGCTCGAGGCGGCAATTCGGCGAACACTCTCGGATCGACGTGCGCTCTTTTCGGAGCGGATATCACTTGGTAGTCTGCTGCGGGGGGAGTTGATTGCGGAGCTGGTGGGGCCAGAGTACGTGAGTCGCGTGGACGAATGGCGTCGCGTCCGGAACCGCGCCGTACACACAACCGAGCCGGTTGATGCAGGTGTCGCCACGGAAATCGTGAATGGTGCAGCGGAGTTGATAGATAGGCTTGCCGATAGAGATGGGCCAAGGACGACGACTCGGGAATGAGGAAACCGTTTGGCGCTCGTGCGGATGCTGTACCATCTCCTACAGCATCATCGCGGCCACCGCGCGCATCCGCTCAACCAGATTCCGGGCGACTGGTAGCGATGGGTTATTCATCGTCGACCGCTCGCAGGCGGTGCTCACGGCAGACCAGTGATGAACGGTATGCCCCAGGGTAGGCGGTGCAGACGGGAATGGATCGACTCCGTTGAACGAACTCTAGCGAGATACGTAGCTAAGAGCCCGCGCCGTCGAAACCGATGGTGTGGAGCGATTCGGATGGTTCTCGGCGGCCATTGAGGCCCGAGTCCGTCTTGATTCATCGCTGGTCACCTCGTCGGCGGAACCCTACCTTACCGTGAGTCCGAACGGTGGCATCCTGGGGCGAGAGAGGAAGGGAGATGGGTATCACATACACGTTTGCCGACGGCAAGAGGATCAAGGTGCTGAGGGCGTTGGGCGACCGCGTGGCCTACCTGACTGAACGAGGACAGGTGTACCCGGGAGACCCCATCTACGGAGAATACATCGACGCGATCGAACAGCAGCGAAAGGTGGCCCGCCGGGCACGATTCGGAGAATCTGAACACGATCAGGGTGCTCCACGCTGACTTCGTCGTCATTCAAGCCGGGGCCCGGCCCCCCCAACGGCGAATCGCGCGTGAAGTATGTCGAACTGCGAAAGGACCGAGGTAGAGGAGGATTCCGTTACGTCTTCTGACTCAACGCCCACGTCAGAGCAGCTTGGGGCCCTCCGCCGCCTCGTCGACACCGGATTCATCCCAACGGTCGAGCAGACTCTGAAAGAGTTGACGGCCCCCTTCTTCTGGTACGATCCGGATCGGCGTACGAGAAGCCGCACCATGGGCGGGGGGACGGTTTGCTTCGTTCAAACGGGGGTTCGGTTTCTGGGTCTCACGGCCGCGCACGTACATCGGGCGTTTACGAGAGCCCTCGAGCGCGACCCGGGATTAGGCTGTCAGATCGGCGGCTATTCGTTCCGTCCAGTCGAGCACTTAATCGACATCGACGATGATCTGGACTTGGCGACGTATCGCTTGTCGGAGATCCAAGCGAACGCTGCCGGAGCCTACTTTCATTCACCACCCGCTTGGCCGCCAGAACCATCTGAAGATGACGATCTGGTCATGGTCGGGGGTTGGCCTTGGGGGTCAGTTGTTGAGCAGGCTGGCAGTTCCACCCGCGATTTCCTGCATTTCATTGGACGTTCTGTCGGGACCTCCAATAACAATCTGAGCGTGGCACTTCACAGGTCCACGAGCATACCGTACGGTAGCCAGTCCCTGAGTCCCGACCTCAACCTTGGTGGCATGAGCGGTGGGGCGATGTGCGTGCTGAGGCATCTGCTCAATCCGAACAAGATTGCTCGACAGGAGTTGGTAGGGGTCGTTTACGAGCTTTCCCCCAGGCTGTCGGATCTGACGCTGGCTCGACCTCTCACGCGGATTGCAGCGGACGGCCGGTTGATCCGGAGCGACGGCTGACGGCGAGGGAATGGTCTCCCGCTGGCGGAACCGCGTTGTCGCGTACTCGAAGTCTACGCCAACTCGATACGGGTTTCTTTTTGTGACACCGCCGTCGCGCTAGTCCGGGCCATCCTTGTGGTCCGAAGCAAGAAGGCGACGCAACCTCTCCAGGATCAGCGTTCGGCGCGCCTCGTAGAAAGCTAGGAAGCTCGATACTTCCGTTGGTACGTCCCCCAGGTCGTGTAGGTGGCAGTGCCGCTGCCTCTGTTCGTCGGAATAATGCCCGCGCAGCCATTCGGCCGGGAGCTTGGCGCCCTTGGCCATGTTTTTTGAACCTTCGAGCAGTTGGAGGTTGGCCAGGCAGTTTACTCGATCCCGATATTCGAGGATCTGTTCCTCGGGTACACCGGCCTTCCTTAGGTGCGCCGCCGTCATCAACGCGCGAGGGAAGACATGGTCGACGTGGAAGCGGTTTGTGGCCACGTCGACGAAGTCGTACAGAAGGAAGAGGAGGCTATAGGCCCTTCCATGGTAGCCGGTATCTGCTAAGTCTTGGAGCTCTTCGTCATCGAAGGTCAGGCTCTTGCCGCGGGCGCGCATGGCCTCCTCAATCTCGCGGGCCGGAAAGCCATCGGGACAGGAACTCCTCCGGATCGCCTTGCGGATCGCCACCAATAGGTTGTCCACGCCGCTGCTCCAGGTCCCGCGCTTCATCAGCGAGCGAATCAACCAGTGACGAATCTTCGTGCGATCAGCGTCGCCCAGCGATGGCTGACGGTGGTGGAGATAGTATGCGATCGGCAGGAGGGCGTTCGCCGAAGTCAAACTTTGTCTCGAATAGCCGAACGAGGCTGCTAGCTCCACCGTTGCGGTAATCGTGCTTCTGATGCGATCCCATTGATCCTGTAGGGTGCCCATCTTCGATCTTCTGAAGTTCTCAACCTTGAATCGGATGCTGCTGCTGTCACCAAGCATCAGGCAGGCCTTGAGCACGAAGTCCTGGTTGAACGAGAAGCCCTGACCGACGTTGGAGATCTCGTCAACGAGCGCGTGGATCTCCTTCCGCGCATCGACCTTATCCCATTGGGCCACCGCCATGCTGAGGAGCATGTCTGAGTGGGAGAGCGTTGTGCCGCCGCTGTTAGTGCGAACGAAAATGTTGAGAACCCGTTCCGGGTTCTGGTCCGGCTCTTCGTAAGCCGAGATGATACCGTCGCTATGAACGACGTGGTGAAGCCTGGTGAGCGTCTTGAGCGGCTCCTTCGTCTCCGTAAGCCCCTTTTCGTCAAAGACGGTTTCGATCAAGTCCGAGGAATCCTCAACGTTCAGGATGTCCCCCACACGATACCAGTGTTCTTTGTCGTTCCGGCGTTCGGCCTCACCCTCCCGGAGAAGGCGGAATTCGTACAAGAGATCCTCCTCGTCCTCCGTACGAGGGGCGAGGAGATTGAGGTAGAGCCGCCGTTCTGGGAAAGCCTGAGGATTGTTCCACCACAGGCGGGGGAGCTTCCATCTCCCGGAGCCGTGCAGCCCGACATTGAGGGCCGTGAGACGTTGCTGTCCATCGAGTACCGCCTTCAGGCCGGGCACGGAAGCTGGCGCTCCAAAGACGGGATTGTGAGGCGTGCGCTGGTCGTAGTGCGTAATGAACTGGTAGAAGTTGTAGTTCCTGGCGGTATCGGGCTCGACTTCCCAGAACAGGAAGGAGCCGATCGGGTAACCGCGCATGAGGCTGTCAAAGAGTCGCTCGATCTGGTGCGGCCTCCACACGAACTCCCGTTGAATGGCCGGAAGCAGGTAGCGGCTGTTGTGGATGTTGGCGACCGCTTGTTTGATCGTGATCGGCGTCTGGAATGCCATGGTTTCGCCTTACTGAAGGAACAGGGGCAAGAGGTGTGTCAACGTTATCACCATCGTCGTGGGCGCAACCAGCATCGGTCGGCTGACGTCGACCCGCCCTAGGACGAAACCCCGACGACTCGGCCCGTTTCAGTCACCCTCTCCCAAAACCGGAGATGCGCCCGATGCCCCCGCCCCGTCACGTCTGGGCGCCCGACCGGTTGGTCGGCCACCGGGATGTGGTTCTCCAGCGTGGCTCGGATGTGGTCGCGGCTCACCACGATCAGTCCGGATCGGTGGCGGGAGATCATGACGCAGAGGCGGCCGGTCTCGAGGTCGAACGATGAAGGCGCCGTGACGCCCGACAGCGGGTGGACGACGATCATGAGTTTGCGCTCCAGGCCCTGCCACCGCTCGGGCGTGTCGACGACCACCTCGTCCCGCAGAGCGGGAGGGAGAGCCTGGCCGATGGCGGTGTTCATCACGCGGTGCGTCGCGGCCAGTCCGATGTCGCGGGGATGAAGCGGCCGTTCCTCGCCGTCGTCGTCAGCCACGACGCGGGCGCCTCGCTCCAGCACGCGCGCGGCGGTCTCGGCGGCCAGGACCGCGATCTCTTCGTCGAGTTCCAGCGGGGGCCCCTCGGCCGGTGTCGGTGTCGTGACGGCCACCATGGATCCGGAGGCGAAGAGGTCGAGGGCGGGGTCCACGCGGGAGTGCCAACCTTCGGCGGGCGGGATCCGGACGTAGCGCTCGCCCGGGCCCGCCCACGACGCGAACTCGAAATCGTAGAACGGACGGACGAGTTCGACGGAGTCGTGGGGGAGTCGCCGGCACGCCGGCAATTCCAGCGTCAGCCGCGGGAGGTCCGGGTCGGCGAAGATGACCTCTGGCGCCGGATGATGCGGCGCGCGGGGCGACGTTTCCCACCGCTGCGCGGGGATCGGGACGACGGGCGGAATCTGTCCAGGGTCTCCGATGAGCACGAAGCTCGGCGCCACCTTCGCGCAGAGCATGAAGTCCGCCCACGCCATCTGCCACGCCTCGTCGACGAACAGGATGTCGAACGGGTCCTCGAGTCCCGTCAGCGTCCACTTCGCGACCGTCGCGACGACGACGCATGGCCCCCACGGGAGGGCGTTCTTGTTGCTCGTCCAGGACACGGTGTCGCCGAGTTCCGCACGGCTTCGGCCGGACGCCGCGAACCGGATGACGTTCACCTGGGGATAATCGCGGCTCAGTCTGCGGCAGATGTCGTCGGCCTGGCTGTTGGTCTGCGCGCCCACGGCGACGCGCAGCCGCTTCCCGCGCGCGTGCGCCACGCCGCGCAGGAGGAGGAACGTCTTCCCGGATCCGGGGGGCGCCCGGACCACGACGAGCCCCTGGGCCCCGTCGATGGCATCGGCGAGTTGCCTCTCGACGAGCGACGACTGCTCCTGGATCCGCGCCTTGCTCAGCGGTTCATCCTTCATCGTCGTCCGGGCGCGCGTGCGTGAGCCAGCTGCCGGGCTCATCGTCGGACCAGATGAGCTGGCTCTTGCGGCGGCTGAGTTGGTGGTTCGAACTCTCGACGAACCCGACCTCGCTGCCGACCGGCCTCGTCACATGCCCGCTGACTTCAACTTCGAACGTGCGGCGGCCATCGGATTCGGTCCGTACCGCGAGGATCGTGCCTCGCCGCTCGGGGGAGCCGATGATGCTCACCCAGCTTCCCTGCCTGAGCCGGAGCGGTCCCCGGTTCTCGTCCCGCACGATCCACGCCGTGCGCATCCAGCGCCCCGTGCTGCGGTCCTCCACGTCGGCGATGGTCCCGCGGAACCCGTCGCCGCGCGCGATCGCCTCTTTCTGTAACTCCTCGTCATCGTGCAGCAGTACGGCTTCGGCGAGTGAGGCCGAGGCCAGGTGCGCCATGTAGCGCGATCCGGCCGCCGCCGCGTCCCGGTCCGTCTCCGGCGATGGCGTGTAGGGCGGGGGATCGTCGCCGGCGGCATGCCCCAGCTCGGGTTGGGTATGTCCGTGCCACTGCTCTTCCAGCGATTCTCCGTGGAGCCGGGCCACGCCCCGGTTCGTGCGCCGCCCGTCCGCGCGCAGATGCGATATCGCCTGCACCGTGAGCCGGTATCGGCGCCGCAGTTCCTCCTCCAGGACGCCGGCGATCTCGGCGGCTCTCGCGTCTTCCCGGCTCGCGTCCCCGTCGTTCCGGGCGGCATGCCAATCGTCGAGCGGCTTCTCGATCCGGGTTCGCTCGAAGACGGGGTCCAGCGCCGTGGAGACCGCCAGCCCCTCGGCCTCGTGGGCCGCCGCGAAGCGCTCGCCGGGCGCAAGGTCCGGGTCGAGCCACGCGAGGAGGAATCCCAGGTGTTCGAGCCTCGTGGACTGCGCGGGGAACGTGTACGACGTGCGCAGCGCGTCGGTGGCCGTCACCACGTGCTGCTGCCCCGGCCGCTGCGCCTCCCGGAAGAGCCAGCCCGCCACCCGTCCCAGCGGCTTCAGGGTCGTTCGGGCCTCGGGTCCCCAACTCGTCAACGCGTAGGCATAGGCGAGGTGATGGAGCATGTCGGCGTGACTTCCGTTCGGGAGCCACACCTGCCGCAGCGGCCGAAGCTCTTCCGCTTCAGCGGGCGGAACTTCGGCGAAGCCGGGCGTCCGCAGGTGCCGCAGGAACACGGGCGCGAAGCTGGAGCACATGCCGGCAACCAGGTCGCGGTTCCGGCCCTCCGGGACGGTGAGAACCTCGGGATCCACACCGGGATGCCCAAAGGCGATGCCCCACGGACGCGACTCTCCCCCCATGCGCACGAACGCGACGATCAGGAGATCCTCGTCCTCCGCGACATGCAGTTGCCGGGTCGTGCCGCGCGGAAGTGGCCGCCCCTCCCCGAACGCGATGAGCCGACGCACGACATCGCGCTCCCTCACGGCCTCGCTGCTCCGGCGCGCTGAAGCCTGCGCAGCAGGTCCCTCTCGCCGGCGCTTCGCGGATCCTCGCCGTTCAGGAGCGCGACCGCACGTCCGAGGTCCACCTCACCGAGAAAACGGCGCACCTCGTCGCCGAGCACCGCGGGGTTCCCCTCCTCCAGCCCGGAGGCGTGACACTGGTCCGCCCGGTCGCAGAACCTGAGACAGGCCTCCGAATACTCGGTCTCGGCCCGCATCACGGCCTCCACGGGATCGTCGTCGACCGGCGAGAAGGGCGGCAGTCCGCAAGCCGCAGCCTCCAGGAGTTCGAAACCCCGCCGCGCCCGCTCCGCCTGGTGGCGGAGGTCCTCCCCCGCGCGCACCGACGGGAAGTTCGAGCCCGGCTGCGTAAGCACGAGGAACCCCTTCCGCCGCAGCGTGACGCGGTCTCCGCAACCCAGTTCGGCCAGGACGAGTTCGAGCGCGTGGAGGTAGAGACCCGCCTGCGCGCGGGCGGTCGCCAGCTTGTACGGGTCGGTGTGTCCCCCGCGATCCGCGTACGTCTTGATCTCGCCGACTGTGAGTTCCGGGCGTTCCCGGTCGTAGCGAACCGCCAGGACATCCAGGATGAGCACGGCCTCGGGCAGCATGACCCCCTTCGGGATCCGAACCGTGGGGCTCGCGATGATCGCCGGACGCGGACCGGAGCGGGAATCGGTCAGCCCGGCCAGCGCTCGAATCAGGTGCTTCGTCAGGTCAATGGCCGCCGGAAGGGAAGGGAGCGGCCCGCCGTTCATCCGGACGCGCAGGTCGGCGAGCCCCTTCGCCCCTTCCGGGAGCACCCCGTGCCGAATGAGTTCCGGGAGAAGCCGGGCCCCTTCGTCGGCGAGGATCTGCCGCTCGAAGTTGTTCCCGCGGGTGAGCGCGAACACGGATTGCCCGAAGCTGGGTTGGTATCCGAGACGCCGCGCCACGTCGGCCATGCGGACGTTGTGTACCGCGGAGAGGGTATTGGCTCGGCACGCCGGGTTCTTCGCCCACTGCTCAAAGCGCGCGCGCGTGTTCCCCCGAGCTGTCCCCGAACCGTCCTCCAAGCGACCTCCCTGCCAACCCCGCCGCTGGCTGTGCGCGCCCGATCCTAACCCTCGTGTCAGCGCCGAGCGACCTCAAGGCTCAAACAGCCAGCGCCGCTCACGCCATCGCCACGCGTAACGAGCCGTGCGCGGCACTGCATCATCCACTCGGATAGGTCTGTCACACCGATACCGAGCCAACGCCGGGGATTCTTGAGCAGGATGTAGCCCCGTTACCGAACAAACGTGAGGGTGAGATTCGGAATCGCCTAAAGGTCAAGGTCTGGATCGAAGCCGAGATTCCTAGCCCAATCGAGGACTCGGTTTAGGAACTCTCGCTGAGACGGCCGCATCTCGTCCCCCCCTTGAATGCGCTGGTCAAGTTCTTCGAGTTGATCGTAGACAGTCCACTCGACCTGGGGTCGCAAGATTACCCATCGACACAATCGACGGACCAAGATGCCCTCGGGCGATGGCGCGGGAGAAACGACACCGGTCGCGTCCTCGACCTCACGTTCGGCTTCTGCCGGTGCAGTCTCGACCGGAGCGGGGGTCGGTTTCGGGGGCTCCCGGATCTCGGCCGATTCGATCTCGTCCCTCGGACCAAGCAGCGCCTGCATCGTGTCTCGCGCAGGCTGCCGGCGCACCGCCTTGAGGATTCTCTCAGTCTCTCGTATCGGATTGAGGAGCCACCTCCGTCCAGAAACTCGGTGGACGGGCCAGCCAGCACGCTCTATGATATCCTGCCGTTGGTAATCCTCAGGCCTCAATTGCCCCAGATCGTCCATCTTCCAGTCCCCGTCGCACTCTACTGCCAGCTGGCGCCCGTCAGAATCCTCTACGACCAAATCAATCAGGTAGCGACCGCAGGGAACCTGTGTCGTGACCCTTAGCTGGCGATCTCGCAACCGATCACAAACCGCCTTCTCGAACTCGCTATCGAATCGATCAGGCCACTCGCCCTCAACGTCCCATTCTTCACCTCGATTATGCACGCTCTTCGCATGCTCCAGGAAGCTTCGAATAGCACCGGCCGGGAATTGATGTATTGGCAACGAAACGAAGCAGGTTGCCCTCTCTCTGGCTCTGGTGAATGCGACGTTCAGTCTCTCCTCGTACGACTGGATCGTCGCGATCGAGCCCGCATGGCTCGATGGACCTTGGCGAAAGGAGTAAAGGATGATGTCGCGCTCATCGCCCTGGAACCCATCTGCCGTCATAGCGATCACTTGGTGCTGATTGAGCAGTTCCGGATCGTGGCGGAATGCTCGAGCCAAAAGTAGCTGGATCAGTTCTACTTGCGGCCGGAACGGAGAAATGGCGCCGATCGACTTACCCTCGGCGTCTCCTGTCTTGATGAGTCGGCGGATTTCTCGTACCACCGCTTCAGCCTCCTGTCGGTTCACCTTGGTGTCTCGATCCTCATCAGCGTCCTTGAGTTGGCGGACCTCAAGCGGATATCTTGCACGGCCAGTTCTACGACGCGTGAGAATCTGCAGTCGGTTGTCATAGAATCTCTCATTTGACCACCGGATGATGGCGGGATCACAGCGAAAATGCTCATCCAGGAACCGACTTGCATTACTGCAAACCTCAGCGAGACCAAGAAGACTGTCCTTGCCGTCAAGAAAATGAGCTTTGGGATGGCGCTGGATTCCGTATTTCTCCTGGATGAGACGCACGGCGTTTACGGGAAGGAACCGTGATGTAACCGGCTGCAGCTGCTTCTTGTCACCTACTACGATCATCTTTCGTGCCCTGAACGCCAACGGGAGGGCAGTTGCTTGGCTGCACTGAGAGGCTTCGTCGACAATCAAGTAGTCGAATAGCCCTGCCTTGGGAGGGAACAACCGCGCCGCATCGTCGATCGTGCATATCCAGCAAGGGAACACGCTCAACACGGCATCGTAATCGATCGAACCCCTCAGATTCAACAGGGAATCCCTGAGCCGTTTGCGAGGCAGGAGTTTTCTCAGACTCAGCAGAGGGACCCGCACCGCTGGAATCTGCAATGCGTCATACGCAGCCAGCTCCCTTCTCCTCCTGATCAGCTCTGAAATCATCCTTCGCCGCTTCTCTTGGCCCGAACGAAGTGCATCCGAAATCTCCTCAATGTCGTCCGGGTCTGCCGCGAGACTTGATCTTATCAGGCTCGACAGACGATGCGCATCCATCGCCTTCTCGACATGCTTCAGCCAATCAGGTTTCTTCTGGTTCCGCTGAATCGATGCACGGAGTTGGGTTAGCGTGTTGGGGAGGCGGGACAGTTCGACCTCCTCCAAGTCAAGCAGGCGCCGAAAATAGCGATAGTTGCGTGATAGTCTCTTCAGCTGTTCGAGCGCCTTCGATGCGTCAGCGGACAGGACTCCCTCCCGAATGCCATCCGCCACAGCCGCAGCCCGTGTCCGCCACGGTTCCCGAAGGCTAAGGGAGTCAAGCAGGCCACTAGTGACACTCTGGCGGTCGATCCAGCGCCGTGCTTCTTTCAAAGTGTCCAATAGCGAAACTCGCGAATCAGCTGTGGCACATTGGGGTAGTGTCGCTGTGTCGCCGAAAACACTATCAAAATCATCACGGGGAACAGTATCCAGTTGAATGAGCATCTTCACGGCAGTACTTGCTTGCGACATCGCGCTTATAATCCGCTGTCTGCTTCTTGGTCGAGTTGATCTCACGGATTCTAGCGGGACACGCGCGAGCAGGTCGGAACACTGCGCTTCGGCGTTGCTGTAGCAGTTCAGCCAGCGAAGAGCATCATCGATGTCCGACAATCGATCTCGTTTTGCCCGGAAACCCCATTTTCTCAGGCGATTTCGGGACTGATAGGCCTCCGGGCTGAGGAACCACCACAAAAGGTTTGTACCTCGCTGCCGTAGCAGCGTAGCATGCTCACGGATCCGATGTTCGTTGGATTCCAGAGTATCCCAATCGTACTCAGCGCCCCGTAGGGTTGATTGCTCTTCAAGAAAGCCCGTTAGCTTTTGTAAGTCTGCCTGCCAGGTGTCGAGTCGATCTCTTCGTATCGACGACAGGGCTTCGAGCCAATCGCGTAACGTGCTCGTTTCCTCGGGCCGCTGGCCAAGATCTCGCAGGTTTCGCTCGATCACAGGGCCGTCGGAAGCGATCCACTTCCGCAAGCGCGAGATGACGGCAGTCGGCTGACGGTCACCGCGAGCTTCCAAGCGTGCCGCGACCCGCCGGCCCGCCGCGCTGACGGGTGTATCGAGGGAATCCGCACTCCCGATTAGGACGGAGAGTGTTCTCGCGAGCTCCGCCTCCCGGATCCGGGTTGTTTGTGGGCCGTCGGGTCGAAACACCGCCTCGAACGATGGCAGCGCCGGGCGAAGAGACTCAAAAAGCTCCGCCCACTCCACGAGGAGTCTCGCGGTTTCCTGCGGTGACTCGTCGACGGGGTCGTCTGCGGGCGACAGCTGATCGAAATCGCGAATATCTTGATAG
Source organism: Candidatus Palauibacter rhopaloidicola (assembly GCA_026914155.1). GTDB lineage: Bacteria > Gemmatimonadota > Gemmatimonadetes > Palauibacterales > Palauibacteraceae > Palauibacter > Palauibacter rhopaloidicola. Next base: position 81,187 of record JAPPGH010000062.1, read on the forward strand.
CGTGAGAACTCCGGAAACATGTCATGTTCAAGGCGCCGTAGCTCCATGAAGCGGCGAGTGAGTCGCCGGAGCTGTCGATCATTCTCGAAGAGTGCGGCCTGCCCGCGTTCGATGGACTCGGCGGTGTCCCGATCGGGCGGACGATCCTGGACACCCTCGAGCTGAGTCCGGAGCTTCTGCAATGATGCTTTATCACCGGAGAGCATCGACAGCGCCACTAACCCGCCGAATCCTCTGAGCATTTTGCTCAGCACCTCCATCGCCTTGCGCTGGTGGCTCGTCACGAGCACGGAGTGGCCCTCCGTAACGAGATGGCAAACTAGATTGGCGATGGTCTGGGACTTGCCGGTACCGGGAGGTCCTTGAACCGTTAGGACGTCAACTCGGTCAGCCGTCTGCGCAACTTCACGCTGAGCTCGGTTTGATGGAAACGGGAACCACAACGGATCTCCACCGTCCGAGGTATCCTGAAACGGGAGGTGAATCGGATCGCAGTCGGGCGCCCCTTCTTTGGGAACATCTCCAACGACCTGAGCAAGAACGCTGTCGCCAACGGGGCTGGACTGTGAAGCGATTGCCCTGAGGTCGGAGAGTAGAAAAGCGTATGAGCGGGAACCGTTTGTGAGGACCGGCAGCTTCGCGATCAGGGCCGGATCTAGGTCTTTGAGCGACGTCGTCCGTCGCAGGAAATCCTTCAGGGAGCAGTCGGGTGGGACCACCTTCGTTGAGGCCAACCGTTCGTAGATCCCGGTAGCCACCTGAATCAACTCCGGAAGTTTCTCTGGATTAAAGTCCTCATTGTAAAGTAAGGGCAGGAGCTTTTCATTCGCTAATGCGACATCGTCAGGGTCATCCACGAGCTTCCCAAGGAGAATCGTGTTCAGGTCCGGCGTACTGTTTCTTCGAGTTAGCTGTACCTCACGACGCTTCGGATCATAAGCAACAACATCCATCTCCCAGAGCAGAAGCGGTCCAGCGATACGGTTGCCGCCCACCCGCACCCCGATGATTGGAAACCCTAGCAGAGTCTCGCGGTTGTGCGGATCACCTCGTTGCCTTCTCACGATACGACGCAGTGTTGCCGCAGCTCGCGGGTCGGGGCCGTCCAAGAGTTCGCTGTCCCGCGCCGCAGGATCCCATTCCTCAGTCTCTGCCGCTTCGAGGTCGACCAGTTCAAGTTCTACATCTGGTTCATCTGAGGTGGCGTCGACAGCGAGCTTGAGGCGAAGTTGTTGTGCTTGAAGAAGTGTCTCCTCACTAAGCGCAAAGCTCCCCAGGTCTGCCGTGAGGCCATACCTCAAGGCATTGGGAAGATCGTGAAGGTGGACACTCCTGGAAGCAGACTGAGAGCGGAGGAGCTCCTCGTAGAATTTCGCAAGCCGCGGCGTCCAAGTCCGCCAATCGAACTCAGTCATCTGAATTCCCATCGAAGATCCCCTGCTGCGAATACCGGAGGACAATTTCTATGCGACGGTCACTAGATAACGCAGTCACGGTTGTATCAGCGGGGTTAGATAGAGGATGGTGTTCCCCTCTCCCGACAGAACTGAGCTGCGCGGCGTCGAAGAACTCTGACGAAGAAAAGAGACGGACAACCTCCGTCGCTCGTTGGGCCGAAAGTTGCCAGTTGTCCTCGATCCCGGCCTGTCGGCAAACGATCCCCGTGGGGTTCTGTCGATCGGTGTGTCCCTCCACTTGGATTGACTCGAAGAACGACTGGTTGCGGCCGAGCGTGGTCCCAAGCGCCATGAGAAGCTCCCGTCCCGTCGGCCTAAGGTTATCACGACATTCCTCGAAGACCAGCTCTCCCGTAACTCTTATCCGCTGACTGAGATCGTCGACACTGACGACTTCGATGGTGATTCCGTCCCGCCCAACAGCTTCCGCATGAATCTGCATCTCAACTCGTTCTTTGCGGCGGTCGATCTCTTCCTGGACAAAGATCTGTTCGTAGTTCAGGAACTGGGCAAGTACGAATAGTATGAGGACGAGGAGCATGGATAACACTACGTCGCTAAGTGTCGCCCAACGTCGCACGCCCTCATTGCGATAGTCGTCCGCACTTGGAGCCAATCGCATTGGCATCATCATTCAAGCTCCTGAAGATCATCTCGAATCTCCTGTGAAGGGACTTCGCCAGGTCCAACAGCGTCATCGCGCCCGCCTTCCCAGGACTCAGCCCGGCTCGACTCAGGAACTGCCCTCGAGGGGTTCGCGCTAGTTAGGTCTCGCAGTTCACGCGCCAATCTGCTCAAGCCCATCTCCACGCGACTACCGAAAGCCTGCTCCGATTCGATCAGACGTCCGCCCACCCGGTCGAGGCTCTCGCGGAGGGTCGCTCGAATCTCATCAACTATTTCTTCACTCCGATTCAGAGCCTTCTGGGACTGGGCGGCAAGCAACTGCATCGTCTTCTTCTGAGTCGCCTGCAGGTCATCCAAGGTCATCGTGATTTGCTGCTGACTCTTCGACTGCTCTGCAGTCTGGCGGCCAACGGCGGCCAACGTCGCACTCAGGCCATCTTGGAGCGCGCGCGCCGTCTCCCGCCCCATCTTCTCGATTGCTTGATCGGCTTTCTCCCACGTCCCACTCGCGGTGTGGAGTGAGTTATTGAGCTGCAACAGCACACCCTGAAGATCTGTTAACAGTGCGCGCTCACTGGAGACAACCTCCGCGAGTGCAGTTGTTGCCGATTCTTGCCGTTCGAGAACAGGGTGAACGGCGAGGGTATGTTCGGTTAGGGTATGCGCAAGGGATTCCTGCGTCGAGCGGATCGTTTCTTCTAACGCATCGCGAATCCGGGGAAGAAGTTCGCCGGAGGTCCGAACTCCTTCTTGAAGTTCCTCGGTCGTCGCCTTCACCGTTTCGACGTACTGAGCCAAGCTCAAACTGTCGTCGCTTCTCTCCCCGATGATTTCTAGTGTTGCATCTCTCAGGGACCCCACTTGTGTGAGGAGTTCCGTACTCTGCTCGCTGAAGCGATCCTGGAGCTTCTGAAATCCACACCGAACCTCTTCTAGCGTCTGATCTAGGCCTTTCTTCAGGATTCCGCGAGTCTTCTCTAGCTCCTTAACGGCGTCGCCGAGGCGTGATTCCCGAGATGTCCGAAACAGGGGAACCCACTGGGTCGACGAGAGTTCTTCGAGCTTCCGGATCGCTCGGCTCTGCTTGTGTCGAAGCACGGCTAAGGAAGATCCAACCAAGACCGATCCGCCGACGCCGGCCAGAGTAGTCGAGAATGCCAATCTCATCCTACCTAGGGTTTCTAGAATGGCATTCACCATGTCGTCCGTTCCCATTCCATTGCCTAGGAGCGTCGATAATTCTGATACTGCAAAGCTTAGCCCTACGAGGGTACCTGACAGCCCAAGAAGCACAAGAAACGACGTTGCCCAGCGGGCGACCGGTGCCGCATTCCGGAAGGACTCCGCAAGGATAGCGGCGAGCATCTCGGAATCTACAGGATCTCCGTTGGCCTTGAGTCTGCCAAGGACATCTAGGCGCTCTCGGACAGGACCGCCGGACTCAAGCCTACTCGCTAGACGCAGCAAAGCGTCGGAGTCACCCTGCCGGCCCTTTCCCTCTAGGTACTCCAGGTCCTTCAGCGTGGGACCTACATCCGTGACTAAGGCTTGGATCACCTGCTTGATACCCCAAGCAGCTATGATCGCAATCGCGAGGTTAAGTACGAGACCAACGGGCTGGTCCAGCGGAACGAGCAGCTCGAGCAACTCGATCATTGAATCGCTAGGCTGGAGAATCCTCGACGCGGAAGAGAGGTCGCACTCGACCACGCTCCGGTCTCCCGTGCGCCACACGACCGTAGGCGACCCGCCGCTCGCGCGGTGTGGAAGGTCAGGATCACTGCAGACTCCGCAAAGCGTGTAACCTGCGCTGACACCATCCTAGGTGCGGCGAGAGGCACAAGCGCAGCGGGCGCGAGCGTGGGTCATCAACTCTTCCTCCTGGGATCGTTGGGCTGTGGAGGCACGGAAGTTGGCTCCGACTCTGACCGTGCTCCGGAGTTCCGCCGGCACCTGCGGTGCCTCTTGAGTGGGCCGATGCTAAGGTAATCGTTCGGCGATGACGTTGACGATACATGTGCGACCGTGCGAACGCCGCCAACCCTGGGAAGCGCAAGTTGAAGGCGAGGACTGTGTCAGCACAAGGAGCCCCTGTCGCCGCAGTCTTGACCCGTTCCCCGCATTCCAGTTCGTCCAGGACGAGTTCCAGCGCGGCAGGTAGAGACCCGCCTGCGCGGGGGCGATGGCCACCTTGTGACGAACCGCGCCGTAGGCTGTTGCGCGCCCGATCCTAACCCTTCTGTCGGTGCCGAGCGACCCCGGATTCCATGCCGGGAGCGCCCGCGGGCGATCCGCCACGGAGTTGACAGCGTAACGGGTGTGTCGTATTTACGACACATGACACAATTCGGCCGTGAGGTTCGGAAACTCCGCGAGCGGCTTCGGCAGGACGATCCCCGCTTCTCGCTGCGGCAGGTGGCCCAGCGCGTCGGGATCGAGCCCGCGTACCTGAGCAAGATCGAGCGGGGCGACGTGGCTCCGCCCTCGGAGGCGACGACGGGCCGGCTGGCGGAGGAACTCGGCGTCGACCGGGACTGGCTCCTCGCGCTGGCGGGGAAGGTCTCCAGCGATCTCCAGGAGATCATCCGCCGGCATCCGGAGTCGTTCGCGGAGCTGATCAGGAAGCTGAAGGAGGCGCCGGAGGACGCGATCCTCCGTGTCGTGCGGGAGGTGAGGGACGGGGAGTGGTAGCGAAGACGAGAGACAAGAGGAGAGACGAGAGATGATCACCCTGGAGAACGACCGCCTGCACTTCCGGTTCCCCGAGGTCCACGAGAACGCGCGATGTTCGGTCTCGTTTCAGCGTACGTTGCGCATCCCGGATGACGGCGCGCCGCACCACCTGCCGCCCGGGCTGGGGAATTTCCCGCTGCGACATGTGGACGACTGCAAGTCCCGCCTGCCGGCCGAGTGGCTTCGGCGCGGCGGCGTGCTCATGCCGATGCACCAGGCGGAGGCCATGTGGATCAGCTTCGGCTCCCGCCCCTATTCGAGCGCTCCCGAGTACCCGTTCGCCGTGAAGATCGCCACCGGCAAGGTGTGCGCCGTCACCGGCGAAAACTGGACGGAGCACCTAAACCGGGACCCGCAGGACTACGTCGTCCTCCCCGATCAACCCTGGATCGACGGCTACTGCGTGGAGAAGGGGGAGATCCGCCAGTTCATCGCCATGCCCCTCGGAGAGGGCTACACCGTCGAGGAGCAGATCACCGGCGCGGCGGAACACGGCGGCATCCAGATCATCGCCTACCCGATGAAGGCCGAGCGGTACGAAGCCATCCTCGCCGAATACGAGGAGGAGTTCGCCGATCGCAGGGTGGTGTTCTCCGACCATGTGGCTGCACCTCCGGCGCCTTCCGTGGTCCACGCGTCCCAGAGCATGGGACTCGCCCCCGGCGGACGCATGCGGCAGGAGATCTACGACGATCCGTACGGCCTCGACGCGTGGGACCAGCGCCACGCGAGCCGCTGCTTCGTGACCATCGCCAATTCCGGACAGTGGATTGCGATGACCGGCGAGAAGCCCCCCACCTCACCGCCCACGGCGAAGCAGTACGCCGACGCCGGCCTGCCGTGGTTCGACTACTACGACGGGGACGCCACGGCCGTCGCGGGCGCCGAGAAGTTCGCGGACCTCTCGAGCGTCGCCGAGATCGGCGCGAAGAAGGGAGAGACGCCGCTGCCCGAAAACGAATCGCTCACCGAAACCCGCGTCGTCCGCCTCGCTCCGGCCGGCCCGCAGCCGGTCCGCGAGCCCAGCGCGGACTGAGCATCGTGCGGGCCAATACCACGCGCGTACTCCTGGCGGCGGCATGAGCAGCATATGGGATCGGTGGGCGGACTCCGATGCCTACGGAGACCTCGGTCTCGTACCCGAGGGAGAGGAACTCCCGCTCCTCGTTCAAGCGATCGGCCTGTCCGTTGACGAGGACGTGCATGAGCCGTGGCGGCGGTACTTGGAGGTCCCCGAGGGGGACGAGGACGCTTTCGAGGAGTGGAAGGCGTGGTTCCGATCATTCCTGCGGAACCGTGCAGAATCGTGACGGGCGCATGCGACGGCCGACACTTCAAGATGGCCATCCAGTGGAGTTAGCGGTCTCGGTCCTCCCGCTTCCGCTCCTGGTATTCTTCCAGGTACCCTTCCGGGAGGAAATCTTCCGGCTTTCGCGTTGGGATCTTGCGAACTACTAGAAACAGGACGGCGTAGATAATCGCCAACCCCAGCGCCAGCCCCGGCTCCTCATCACCCGCCAACGCAGCGAGACCGATGAGCAGCCACACAACAAACGCGATTCCGAGGAGCCAGAGCCCGATGGTCTTCGCCAGGTAGCTCCACAGTCCGGGGGGCGTCTCCTGTTTCAGGAAGACTCCGCGCAGCCCAGTGGGCTTCCGAGGGTCGGTCTTGTCGGTAGCCATGGGTCAACCTCGCGAGTCCGCTTGCGCGCGGCAACACGATACACCGCCTGAAGCGCGAGCCTCCCGGATGTGTGTTCCAACCATCCGATACGCCCCCAACCTCATACGGTTGGCTTCTGTCCGGCCGTGCCGGCGCGGCGCAGGTTTGAAGGGTACGCATGAGCATTGCGCGGTCTCGGACGAGGAGGGGACAATGCTCAGAGGCGCCTCGATCGCTCTGCTGGCCGTCGCCCTGTCGGCATGCATGGAGAGCGCCCCGACCGAGCCCGTGTCATTCGCGGAGGCACCGCGCGTCGGCGATTCGGGCATCGCGCTGCAAACGACCTGGACGTTCAATCCGCAGGACAACACCAGTGAGAAGGAACGCCGGCGGCGCAATGTTCAGATCACGGCGTCGGGCAACAAGAAGTATCGAATCCGCATCAGCGGTCAACTGCGTGACGGCACGACGCATACCAAGGCAAAGTCACTGCCCAAAGATCAATCTCACCAGACGATCACCATTCATGGTCTTGGGCCGGCAGTGACCTACCAGGTTCAAGTGAAGGAAATCCAGTATTCATATTACTCAGGTTCGGGCAACAGTTACTCGGTCCTTACCGACTGGATGAACGCCGGTTCGTTTCGGTCCAACGGCTGTCCCGGCAACTGGGTTCCGCGACCTCACGATCCGCGACTGTGCCACGCTCCAACTCCGCCCGCGGCACCGACGACTCCGGGTGGCGGCGGCGGCGGCACGACGGGTCCGGTGTGTTCCGATGCCCGTTACCGGGAAGATGACATCGTTTCACACCATGGGACCGTCACGGCGGCGGGCGAGACGAGGGATGCGACCTTCTCGATCATGAGCTTCAGGGAAGGTTCGCAGGAAGGCTGTGTGCACGTCTACAACGTGGCAGTGGCGGCAGGCACCACCTTCGGTGACAGCGATTGCTACAGCACCGGGTTCTACGTGCGCGGCGAGTGGGCCCAGAACCCTTCATCCGACTTCTGGTATCTCAAGCATTTCGACGTCAAGACATGCCGCATGCTCGGAATGAAATAACGGGGCGTGGCCGTGCCGCCTCCTACGGCATCATCGCGGCCACGGCGCGCATCCGCTCGGCGAGGTTCCGCACGGCGCCGATGTAGACGCGCTCCCAGCCGGGCAGATCCGCCCGGTCGTCGGTCTCGATCTCGTAGCGGAGTCCCGGCAGCATCCACGAGGCGTAGCCGCTGAACGGGTCCGGCGAGACGTAGATCGAGCGGCTCCACGGCCGGCCCTGGAGTCCCCGGTCGTTCAGCCACGCCTTCTCCAGTCCGATCAGCGCCCGGTTCACCGCCTCGGCCTGCGCCGCGTCCACCTCTCCCGAGCCGAGCCAGCGCTCGCGCGCCGCCACCAGCACCGCGGCGGCCTCGTCCAGCCCCCGCGTGGTGTCGACGAGCCGCGACAGGTCGACGTTCAGGCCGCGCTGGGCCGCGACGTCGTACAGCGTCTCGACGTGGGTGCGGGTGTCGGTCGCGTAGCGGACCACGTCGTAGGGGAGCACGTCGGCGTTGGCGAAGCGGAGCGCGAGGATCCCGTCGGCCCGGGCGATCATCGGCCCGTGGGCGAACGTGCTGTCCCCGAAGCGCTCGTACCACGCGAAGTTGTCGTAGTTGGAGTGGTAGACGCCGCCGGGGTTGCCGGAGGAGAGCGAGCCGGACGGCACGCCCGCGTGGGTGTAGAAGCCGACATGGTCGGAGCCGCCGCCGAGGTTGCCGAGGCCGGGTTCCATCGCCCCCTCTCCCGCGCGCTCCAGCCACCAGTCGTACAGCGGTTCGCCGGTGCCGGGGTACGTCACCGCCTTCGTGGCCTCGATGATCTGCCCCTTGAGCGACGGCGAGGAGGAGCTGCCGAAGTTGGCGCCCGACACGGCGGCGTCGGCGTTGATGTAGGCGATCGCGTTCGCCTCCAGCGACTCGCGGAACTCCTCGACCCACTCGGTCGACCCGATGATGCCGTACTCCTCCGCATCCCAGTGCGCGATCATGATCGAGCGGCGCGGCCGGCACTCTTCGTTCCGCGACAGCTCGCCCAGCGCCTCGGCCAGGGTCAGCAGCATCGCGGTGCCGCCGTTGGGGTCGATGGCGCCGAAGCCCCACGGGTCGTAGTGCGCGCCCAGGATGAACCACTCGTTCGGGAACTCGCTGCCGAACACGGTGCCCACCACGTTGGTCGCGCGGGTCAGCTTCATGGGCTGGTTGACGCGCACCCGCACGGTGAGGTCGGGGCCGCCCTCGATCCGGTAGTCCACCTCCATTCCCGCCGCCCAGCCGGGCGGGACCTCGGGGCCGGTCATGCGGGACAGGATCTCGGTGGCGGCCTCGTAGCCGACGGGTAGGACGGGGATGTTGTGCAGCGGCACCTCGGAGGGGTCGAGGCGCTCCACCTGCCGGCCGCCGCTACGGCCGTCTCCGGGCGCACCGTCAAGGGGCAGCGCGGGTTCGAACGGCGTGAGCGGGTCGCCGGTCCAGGGGAGGGTGAGGACGGAGCCGCGCTGGATGGTCTCCCCGTTCATCATGGGGCCTTCGGGGTAGGAGGCGAGTCCCGAGAATCCCGGGTCGTTGAACATGATGACGCCCACCGCCCCCCGCTCCTCGGCGAACTTCACCTTGTAGCCGCGGAAGTTCCCGCCGTAGCGGGCGATCACGACCTTTCCGGCCAGCGAGATGCCCATCTCGTCCAGCGCCAGGTAGTCCTCGCGGCGACCGTAGTTGGCGTAGACGACCTCGCCGGTGACGTCGCCCGAGCCGGAGAAGGCGTTCCATCCGTTGAGGAGGTCGGGGTGGCCGGAGAAGCGGTCCTCGGCAAGCGCGGGCTCGCGGTTGGAGAGCTGCATCGCGATGGGCGTCACGATGTGTACCTCGACGTCGTCGGTCAGCTCCGGCAGGTAGACGTCGTAGGGGTGGCGCGTCACCGTGAGCCCCGCCTCCTCCATGGACCGGGCGAGGTACTCGCCGACCCGCACCTGGGCCTCCGACCCGGCCGGGTGCGGGTTCTCGGTGATGATGCGCAAGTGCTCGCGGAACGACTCGGAGCGGGGCAGATCCAGGAAGCGGGCCTCGCAGGCGAGCTGCGTGACGGCGCGGGCCGCGGTGAAGCCGGTCAGGCCGGGCTCCTGGGCGGCCGCGGCCGCGGGGCGCGCCACAAGTACGGCGGCGAGGAGCAGCGGGGCGGCCGCGCGAGCGGGGACGAGGGACGCTGGCATGTTGCGGATCTCCTGGCGTGAGAAGCGCGGACTTCGCAGCGCGTCAATAGCTCGCGTCGAGTCCATTCGTCAAGCGCTGGTCTGCCTTCAGTCCCGGTGCGCCGCCGGCAACTCTCGACGGGGTCAGTGCGTCGAGGCGTTTCGATCCGGAGTTCGGCATCTCAGTCAGATGCTCGAAAGCATCCACGAATCGCCGGTGGACGCGTAGCGCGCGATCGACGCCGGATTGTTCCGCCACGTAGAGGAGGATCTCCTCGAGTTCTGCCTCAGCGGTCTGGCTGAGCCGGTAGTATCCATGTCAAGCGGAAGCCGTTTTTCGTTGTAGAGACCTGCCTCGCGGC
>JAPPGH010000050.1 GCA_026914155.1 Candidatus Palauibacter rhopaloidicola
CGAAGGGGATGACGGCCATGATGATGAACGGCTTGGTATATGAACGGAGGGGGATTGCGAGGAGCGCAAAGATCAGGATCAGAGCGACCGTGAAGCCGCGGTACAGCGCGTCGATCGACTCCAGCTGCTGCTGCTGCTCGCCCCCAAACGTGTATGTCAGGCCCGGTTCCGCCGCGGCCAGGTCCGCGAGGATCGAACCGGCCAGGATCTCGTTGGCTTCGTCGCCGGAGATCACCGAGGCGTCCACGTCGGCGGTGACTGTGACGACGCGGTGGCCGTCCCTGCGCCGCAGCGCCGACGGCGACACACCCATGCCCAGCGAGGCCACACCGATGATCGGCACCTTGTCGCCGCCCGGCGTACGGAGCAGGTAGCCTTCGATATCGGCAATCGAGTTCCGCTCTTCCGTGGGCAGTCGAACATAGGCTCGTACCTCTTCCCGGCCGCGCTGCACCCGGACGGCTTCCGCGCCGAAGAACGCGGCCCTCGCCTGGCCGGCCAACTCTTGCACGGTGAAACCGAGGGTCCGCGCTTCGGGCCGCAACTCCAGCTGAACTTCCGGGATGCCCGGAGCGTGATCCGACCGTATGTCGTAGACGCCTCTCACGCTGCGGAGCCCATCGACCACCGAGTTGGCGATCCCGGCGAGGCGCTCCGGGTCCGGATGGGACAGTACGACCTCGACCGGGTTCCCCAGGGTGAAGATCTCGCCGCTGAAGGTGATGCCGCGGACGTAGGGCAGCACACCCACCTCCTCCCGCCACGCCTGCACGACTTCTCCGGTGGAGATCCGTCTCTGCTGCGCACCGAGGAGTTTGAACTCGATGGTGGCGATATTGGCCTGCGGATTGACGGTGGGCTGCGGGTTGAGTCCGCCCTCGAGTCTCGAGCCCAGTCCGACGGTCAGCGTGACGCCGGTCAGCAGCGGCGGCGCGTCCGCGGGCCGGCTGCGAGAGAGTTGTTCGATGACCCGGTGGCCCGCAGCCTCCAGCTCCCGCGCGACTTCGTACGTTCTCGGAGCGGTGGCCCCATCGGGCATCTCCAGCACCACCGTCACGATATCGCCCTCCACGTCGTCGGCCAGCGTGGTGGGGACGATTCCCGCGGGCAACAGGGAAATGCTCAGCACGAGCATTCCGACGGCCCCCGTCATCGTCACGCCGGGCCGGCCCGTGGCAAACCGCAGGGCCCGGTCCAGGGGCCCCTGTACGAACCGTTGCAGTTGAGCGTCGACACGACTCTGGAGTCGCGAGAAGAACCGGTCGAAGGCATTGCCCGGCACCCAGTCAGGACCGGGCAGGTGGGACAGGTGGTTGGGCAGGACGAACAGCGATTCCACCAGCGAAACCATCAGCATGGCGATCATGATGATCGGCAGGGCCCGCCATACGTCACCGACGCCGCCCGGAATGAACAGCAACGGGACGAAAGCCACCACCGAAGTGAGGACCGCGAACGTCAACGGCACCTTGATCCGCCGGACGCCGCGGATCGCGGCCGCGACCCCGGGGGTTCCCTGATTGCGTTCGTGCTGGATGTGCTCCGCCACAACGATGGCGTCGTCAACGACGATCCCAATGGCGAGGACAAAGGAGAAGAGGCTGATCGTGTTGATCGCCACGTCGAATGCCATCATGACCGCGAGGGCGCCTACGCCCGAAACGGCGAGGCCCACCGCAACCCACAGGGCAAGCCGAACCTGGAGGAACAGGCTCAGCGCGACCAACACCAGCAACAAACCCAGAATGCCGTTCTTGAGAAGCAGATCGGCGCGTTCCTCGTAGGCCTGGGATTCGTCGTTCCACAAGGTGATGCCTACGCCGTCCGGCAAGGCCGGGATCACCTCGTTCGCCAGGTGCTCGCGGACCGTCGTGGCCACATCCATCACCTGCTCGCCGCCGGCCCGGTAAACCTCGACGAATACGGCGGGCTGGTCCTGATGGCGGACGATCAGGTCTGCCTCCTGAAACCCGTCTTGGACCTCGGCGATGTCGCCGAGGCGCACGACCGTGCCGTCGCGGCCGCTGAGAAGGACGATCTCCTCGAAGTCCTGCTGGTCGTAGTTCTGCCCGAGAGTCCGCACTCGAACCTGGGATTCCCGCGTATCGATGCTGCCGGCCGACAAGTCGAGGGAACTGCGGCGGATCGCGCCGGCAACGTCGGTAAGCGAGAGTCCCAGGGCCCTGAGCCGGTGAAGCGGCACCTCGATGGAGATCTCGTAGTTCCGGACCCCGCTGACCTCGACCTGGGAGACGGAGGGTAGCGTGGTAAGGTCGTCCTCGATCCGATGCGCCAGTTCCTTCAGCGAGCGCTCGGAGACGTCGCCGTGGACGATGAGCCGCATCATGCTGAAGCGGTTGTCCATCTCCTGGAAACGGGGACGTTCGGCTCCGGCCGGGAACGACTGGATGCGATTGACGGCAGATTCTATTTCGTCCAGGGCCCGATCCATGTCCGTACCGGAATCCATCTGGATCCGCACGGAGGCAATGCCGGGTGCCGCCAGGGACTTGACCGCCGCCACGTCATCGAGCCCGCTGACCTGGTCCTCGATCTTGACGACGATCGACTCCTCGATCTCCTCCGGCGTGGCGCCGGGGTAGGCCATCGAGACTTCGATGTGGTAGAAGGGGGTGACAGGCCAGGCTTCCCGCTCAAGGCCGGTCAGGGACACGAGTCCGGCCGCGACGATGCCCATCATCAGGAGATTGGCCGCGATACCGTTGCTGGCCATGTAGGCGAGCGGGCCGGACCGCTCGCGACGGGCGTCCGGTTCGGGACCCGCGTCGGGATTCATCGCGCCGGTTCGGTCTGGACGCGCATCCCTTCGGTGGCGAACTGAAGTCCACCGGTGATTACCGCCTGGCCGCCTCGCAGGGCGCCGGTGACGAACACTGCATCGTTGGCGCGTTGCAGCACCTGAACCGGAACGATGTTCACGACGCCGTCGCGGTCCGCCGTCCAGACCTCGTTGCCGGGTTGCAGCGCCGCTCGCGGGATCTGGAAGTAGTCCTCCGGTGAGAGTCCCTCGATCTCCACCTCCACGAACTTGCCGACCAGCAACGGAGGATCGCTCCCGACAGCGGCGGACGGGCCCGCCGGCGCGCTTGGGTCGAACGGGTCCGGCACGCGCACGATCACGTCGATGGTGCGTGTCTGCGCGTCAACGGAAGTCTCCCCCCGATCCACGTAACCCTCCCAGGAGTACATCGCCTCCCCGTAATGGGCGATCACGCGAGCCGCTACGTCCCGTGCCCCGTCGCCCGCTTCGAGCCCCCACAATCCGGGGACCAGGGCGGCGTCGGCATCGGAGAGGGGCACGACGACCTCCACCGCCGCCGACGCGAAAAGGCGTCCGACGGGCTGCCCGGGGTTCACGACCTGCCCCGGATCGACGGATTCCTCGCGCACGAAGCCATCGAACGGCGCGGTGACCCGGGTCCTGGAGAGCGCAAGTCTCGCCTCGTCAAGCCGCGCCCGATCCCGGCTCAGCGCGGCGCTGGCCGCTTCCATCTGAGGCTCCCGCAGCGTGAGCGGACTCGCCTCGGCCGGCGGAGGCCCCGTCTCGCGCCGCTCCACGTACAGTTCATACTGGGCACTGGCGATCGTTGCCCGTTCCTGTTCCTCGAGGAAGGCGACGCGGCTTGCCGCGACGTTCGCTTCCGCTACCTGTACGCGGTACTCGTAATCGGCTTCTTCGATGCGGAAGAGCGTCTGGCCCGCCTCGACGCGCCCTCCGCTCTGGAACCGCGGATTGACCCAGACGACCTTGCCGCCCACCTGCGGTGCGACATCGATCTCCTCGCTTGGCCGCACGGTGCCGGATCCGAACACGGGTATCGCGCCCGATCCGGCCACAACACTGGCCGTTTGCGCAAACGGGATCTGGGGGGGTGGTTCCTGGCTTTCCGGTTCGGGGGCCAGCGAGAGCATTAGTGCCGCGACCGCAATCGTACCGACGATGATCACGGCGATGATCCGGAGACTGGATCCGAACAGCAATCTGCGCAGCATTGTGCCTTATCCCATGGAGTCGAGGAGCGCCGGCTTGAGCATAGGAATCTACGGTTTGTTCGGTCAACGGGACGGAACCTACCCCGGCGAACGGTCGCGGAGCACGCGTACGACGCGGCCGTCGGAATCGACGACCTGCACCGGACCCCTGAGGACATCGTCGCCCAGGTCGACCACGCGGCCGGGTTTCTCGTCCGCGGCGCCGACGCCGGGGAGCGTATACGGCTCCGCCAGGCTCGTGTCGACCTCGTAACCCAGGTCGGCCAGCGACCGGATCGTGATCGCGCTGAGGGTCTCCCGGACTCCGAGCCTGTTGAGCGGCCTCATGAGCTCCCCGCGGAGGACGGAGCCGCGCCAATGGAGGTTCGCGCTCCCGGCTCCGCCGCGGTTCTCGACGGGGACTTTTGCCCCGCCCGCGTAGTCCGTGCCGCCCGCCGCGTCGAAGGCGGCGATGGCCTCGGGACCGACGAAATGCGCGTCGATCGCTCCCACGCCGAGGGCAGGATCCCGGAGGAGACCGAGAGGGCGCCACAGCACGCCGAATCCGAGCGCGTGCGCGATCTCGTGCACGGCGAGTTCGGTCGCGTCGCCGGAGTCGATGAGACGGTCGATGTCCGCCACATCGAAGAACGCCACGCTCGCGAAGGGCAGCATCGACCCTTCGCGCAGACGGCACACGCCGGCCTGGGCGAGCGTGCGGCCCGGGCCGTCGATGTCCCGGAACTCGACGAGAATCATGAGATCATCGATGGTGCCGACCGGCTCCGCGGTGTTCGCGCCGTAACACTCGATTCGGTCCTCGACCGCAACTTCCGGCAGTTCCGTATCTGCCAGCACCAACATCCAGAGTGCCGCCGCTTCGAGGACCACGGCCCGCCACGGCTCGGCAGCCGTGGTGTCGAAGCGGACCTCGATGTCGAACCTGTGGGCCGGTCGGACCTCCACGGCGAACGACAGTTCGGCGCCCAGCCCGCCGGGGTCGCGCGCTGCGATCGTCACCGTGGCCATCCCCGGTGCGACGCCGACCACGCGCATCGTGTCGCCCCGGGCGGTGACGGTCACCACCCCGCTGTCCGAAGAGGCGACACCATAGATCAGCACCTCCCCGTCCGGGTCGGCGAAATAGCCCGACAAGTCCACCCTTGTCGTATCCGCCGCGGTGAGCTGGAGGTCCGGGATCGCGCCGGTGGCCACAGGCGCCCGATTCGGCACCGTAACCTCGAAGCGTAGCGCGGCGGCCCGGCCTTCAGGATCGCGCGCCGTGATCGCCACCGTCGACGCCCCCGGCGCGAGGGCGACGATGCGGATTGTGCTTCCCGAGACTTCGGTGCCCGCAACCTCCCCTGCAGACGACCTTGCCTCGAAAGAGAGAGCGTCTCCGTCGGGATCCCGGAAGTAGCCGGACGCTTCCAACGTCGCCGTGTCGCCTACGGCCAGTTCGAAGTCGGCGACGACGCCGATGACCATCGGCGGCCGCGTCAGCGGAAGGTCCATGCTCCCGTCGCCGCACGCCGCGGCCCAAGCGGCGGCGAGCAGCGCGAACGCCGGGAACGCGGACCTTCCAGGAGCATCCCGTCGCGGCCGAGAGCCCGCGCTATCCCGCCCGAATGGGTTTCCGGATCGAACGGCTTTCATCAAGCGAAGGTAACCGGACGGTGGAGGAGTGCTCGAACAGTCGTGCACGCACTCTTGGCGTACAAGATGTCACGTAAGATGTCATCGTTGTTGCTAAAATTATCGTATCTGATTACGATAAGGTATCTTACGATGCCAATATCGATGTCAAATAACAAGTCACATAGGATGTCATGGCTCATGGATTGGCGAGAGTTCAGCTTCGAATACCGCCTTGACGGACGGTCCTTGCAGAGTCTCCTGATAGAGATCGAGGCCAGCAAGAAGGCGGTAGAGAATCTTCTGCTGCCGCCGGACTGGAAGGACCAGCTCGATCGATTGAACCGCATCAGAACCATTCGCGGGACGACTGCTCTTGAGGGAAACCCGTTGTCGGAGGCTCAGGTACGTGAACTGCTGGAACGCGATACCGGTGTCGACCCGACAACGAAGGAAGCCCGGCAGATCGAGAATGCGAACGCCGCCCAAAACTGGGTCCGCGAGAGGTTCGGGCCCGGTGAACCGCCACTGGGCGTTGCGGACATCTTCCAGATGCACGAGTTGATGACGCGGAGTTCCGATGAGGTCAACAACGTTCCCGGCCGCTTGCGAGCACACGGCGTGCAGGTCGGTACGCCGGCGTTGGGAGGAGTTCATCTGGGGGCGCCTCACGAGAGCCTTTCACGTCTGCTGGACGGCTTCGTGGTCTTCGTCAACTCTCGGCGCGTGCGGAAAGAACATCCGGTGGTCAGAGCGCTGCTGGCCCATTTCTTCCTGGTAACGATCCATCCCTTCGGAGACGGCAACGGGCGCGTGTCGAGACTGGTCGAGGCAGCCATCCTCTTTGAAGGAGGATACAACGTCCACGGTTTCTACGGGCTCTCGAACTACTTCTACCGTAACGGAGATCTCTACAAGAGGCGTCTGCAGGAATGCCGCAGGGAGCAGCCGTTCTGCGTGGGTCCTTTCGTGGAGTTTGGGCTTCAGGGTTTTGACACCGAATTGAAGGGGATCAACTCCTTCATCAAGTCGAAGCTGAATCGCCTGGTCTACCGTTCGACCCTGACCTGGGCGCTGGGAGAGCGCATCAGCAAACGCCGCCGTCTCATCAACGAACGGGAGCATGGTCTGCTGGTTTTTCTCCTTGAGGAAACCGAGCCGATCGACCCATTTTCGGAAGACCCCTCCAGGCGAGTGCTGCTCCGCGATCTGGTGGATTCACCTTTCGTCCGCACGGTGTATCGCGTCGTTACCCCACGGACCTTCGTTCGAGAACTCACGCGTCTTGCGGAACTTGGCTTCATCGTCTTCGAGCGGGATGCGGCTGCGGGTGAGTCTGTCGTTGGCCTCGACTTCGGAGCGATCGGCAGATACGGCCCCACCTCGCAGCTGGAGCCGCGTCTTCGTTAGGGCCCTCTACTGGCCGAGGGCGTGCAGCACGACGGTTCGCCGGTGGGGACGGCTCCGGTGTTCGAAGAGGAAGATCCCCTGCCAGGTTCCCAGGGCCGGCGCCCCGTCGAGCACCGGGATGGCCAGGTGCGTCTGGGTCAGGGCCGACCGGATGTGCGCCGGCATGTCATCGGGCCCTTCCATCGTGTGCCGGTAGCGGCGGTCACCTTCCGGAACGAGCCGGGCGAAGAAGTTCGAGAGGTCGTGGAGGACGTCCGGATCCGCGTTCTCCTGAATCGTCAGGGACGCCGAGGTGTGGCGGATGTAGACGGTGAGCATCCCCGTCTCGATCTCGAGCCCGGCCGTCCACTCCAGGACCGGGCGGGTGATCTCATACAGGCCCTTTCCCCGCGTCTCGACGCCGAGTTGTCGGACGAACTGCTTCATTCCGGCGGGGGACATTCGCCGCTCGAACGCGGCGGGGCTTTTGCCATGGACTGTCAGGCGACGTCCTCGCGCGCGGCCCCGGCGGCGTGCGCGCGCAGGGCTCTCCACACGCGCTGCGGCGTGAAGGGGAGCGCATCGATGCGGACGCCCACCGCGTCGTAAATCGCGTTCGCGATCGCCGGGAGCGACGGGTGCAGCGGCCCCTCGCCCGCCTCCTTGGCGCCGTACGGACCTTCCGGGTCCACGGACTCGACGATAAGGGCCTCGAACTCCGGGCAGTCCATCGAGGTGGGGATCCGGTAATCGAGGAGCGATGGCGACGTGTGCAGGCCGCCCTCCACCTCCCCCTCGCGGAAGAGTTGCTCCTCGAAGATCGCCTCCGCGAAGCCCATGTAGGCGGAGCCCTCGATCTGGCCTTCGACGAGCACCGGGTTGAGCGCGCGGCCGCAGTCGTGCGCCACCCAGATGTTCTTCACCCCTACGACCCCCGTGTCCTCCTCTACCTCGACTTCGGCCACGTGCGCGGTGAAGGAGTAGGCGGGCGACGACCCGATCGTGCCGCCACGGTAGTCGCCGTGCACATCCTTCGGCGTGTCGTAGGAACCGACGGCGCCCAGCAGGCCGAACTTCGCCTCGGCGAAGTTGAACGCCTCGGAGATCGGGATCCGGCGGCCGCCGTCGTCGGGGGCCTCCGCGTCGAAGGCCCAGCCGCGCGCCAGACGCACCTGGCCGGCCGACACGCCCCACTGCTCCGCGACGGCCTCCGCGACCTGCGCGCGCAGCTTGCGGCAGGCTTCGACGCAGGCGTTCCCCACCATGACGGTCTCGCGCGAGGAGTAGGCGCCCAGGTCCACCGGCGTGAGGTCTGTGTCGGCGGAGAAGACGCGCACGTATTCGAGCGGGACGCCGAGTTCCTCGCACGCGATGTAGGCCATGGTGGAGTCGGACCCCTGCCCGATCTCCGAGGCCCCGTGCAGGATCGCCACCCGGCCGGAGCGCTCGACCTGGACCTGCACCGCGGCCTGGGGCATCTCGTTCGGATAGATCGGGTAGTTCGTGCCGGAGATGTAGGAGGAGGCCGCCATCCCGAGACCGCGACCCCTCGGCAGCCGCCGGTGACGCTTCCTCCAGTCGCTGGCGCGTTCCACCGCCTCGAGGCATTCGAGGAAGCCGTTGGACCGCACCTTGAACTCGTTCACCGTCCGGCCCGTGCCCATGAAGTTGCGGCGGCGGAGTTCGAACGGGTCGAGGCCGAGCTGCTCAGACATCTTGTCGAGCGAGATCTCGTAGGCGAAGCGCGGCTGCACCGAGCCGTGGCCGCGCTTGGGGCCGCACGGGGCCACGTTCGTGTAGACCCGGGTCGAGTCGAAGCGGTAGGACTCGATGTGGCAGGGCGAGGTGAGGAGCTGCCCCGAGTAGTACGTCGTCACGAGACCGAACGAGGCGTAGGCGCCCCCGTCCAGCGTCGTGTGCGCGTCGAGCGCCCTGAGCTTCCCGTCGCGCGAGGCGCCGAGCCGGTACGTCATGTGCATTGGGTGGCGGCCGCGGTGCGAATAGAAGAGTTCCTCGCGCGTGTAGAGGATCTTCACCGGGCGGCCGGTCCGCATCGCGAGAAGCGCCACGCAGAACTCGAGATCGAACGGCTCGGACTTGCCGCCGAAGGCCCCGCCGACGGCCGGCTGCACGACCCGCACCTTCGCCACGTCGTGGTCGAGCACGCGCGCGAGTTCTCGCTGCAGGTAGTGCGGGACCTGCGTCGAGGACCACACCTCGAGGGCGCCATCCGGGTTGAGGCGGGAGATCGCGCAGTGGGGCTCGATCGGCGTGTGCGTCGTCCCGTGGAAGAAGTACTCCCCCTCGATGGTGACGTCCGCCTCCGCCATCCGCGCGTCCACGTCCCCGAATTCGAGGTGGACGTGCTTGAGGATGTTGCCGTTCGCCCCCGGCTTGCGCGGCGCGTGGATGGGCTCCGCGGCGGCCTCGGGCGTCAGCGAGTCCTCGGGCGAGAGATAGACGGGAAGCGGCTCGTACTCGACGTGGATGCGCTCGAGCGCCGCGTTCGCCGTGTCCTCGTCGACCGCCGCCACCGCGGCCACCGCGTCGCCGATGAAGCGCACCTTGTCGACGCAGAGCGCGTGCTCGTCGCGGGTCCAGGGGATGATCCCGTACGGCGTCGGCAAGTCCCGCCCGGTAATGACACCGTACACGCCGTCGAGGGCCTCGGCTGCGGCCGTGTCGATGGAGACGATCCGCGCGTGCGCCTCGGTGGAGCGGAGGATCTTCCCGTGCAGCATCCCCGGCAGGACGATGTCGTCCGTGTAGATCTCGCGGCCGGTCGACTTGCGCAGCCCCTCGACCCGGCGCGCGCGGCGGCCCAGCGCCGTGAACTCGGCGTCGGCGAGCCCGGGGAGCCGATCCGGATCCTCCGCGGCGGCCTGCTGTGCGGGCGTCAGTTCGTGCGGGTGCATGCTCCCAATCTACGTCCAACCCACGGACCGGGCATGAGCCGTGGACGAAGGCCGACGTGTGCGATCGTGCGGCGTACTCACGGGGGCGTGACCCCTCTCCGAACATCGGCTAATGTGATTCATGATGCTCCGCCGCCGCGTGTCGCCAGCCGTGGGGTTTTCGGCGCTGACGTCGCTCCTGGCCTGCACCCCCGACGCCGAGCCGCCCGCTGCCCGGGCCACTCTGGCCATCGAGGACGTCTCGGTCATCCCGATGGACGGCGAGCGCGTGCTCACCGGCGTGACCGTGCTCATCGGCGACGGCCGCGTGCTCGCCGTGCAGCCGTCGGCCGAAGCGGATGTCCCCGACGGCGCCGTGCGGGTCGACGCCCGCGGCCGCTTCCTCATCCCGGGCCTCAACGACATGCATGTCCACTTCGGCGAGGAGTCGGCGCTCGGGCGGTTCCTGGCCACCGGAGTCACCGGCGTGCGCATCCTGTCGGGCGGACCGCACACGCTTGGTTTTCGCGACCGCGTCCGGAGCGGCGAACTGGCCGGCCCGGACCTCCTCACCGCGGGACCCATCATCGAGGGGTTGCCGCCGCCGGAGTTCGCCGCCGTCATCGACACCGCGGGACGCGCGATCGTCCGCGACAGCCTCGACGGCGCCCGCACCGTGCGGGAGCAGCATGCCGCCGGATACGACTTCATCAAGGTGTACAACAACGTGCCCGCGGCGGCCTACGGGGGCATCGTCGCCGAGGCGCGCCGCCTCGGGATCCCGGTGGCGGGGCACGTGCCCTTCGAGGTGGGCCTCGATGGCGTCCTCGCGGCGGGTCAGGCCAGCATCGAACACCTGCGCGGGTACATCTGGCACCTCGTGCCCGAGGAGGCTCCGGCCCAGCCCGGCCCCGACCTGCGCTCGCGCACGCTCGCCTGGGCGCACGGGGATCCGTCGCGGATCGAGGCGCTCGCCGAGCGGACCCGCGAGGCCGGCTCGTGGAACGTACCGACGCTCTCGGTCCGTATGATCCACAAGCCGAACCGCCTTCTCGATGCCTACCTCGCAACGGAAGAGGCGTCGCACATGACCGCTGCCATGCGCCGCTTCTACACCGAGCGCATGTCGATCCCGTGGATGAGCAACTTCACGCCGGACGACTTCGAGGCCGCGCTGGATGGTTTCGCGGTGGCGGATTCCCTCATCCGCGCCCTCGTGGCCGCGGGCGCTCCCGTGATGGCCGGCACGGACACGCCGCCCCTCGGCTTCGCCCTCCATCGCGAACTGGAGGAACTCGTGGCGGCCGGCCTCTCACCCTACGAGGCGCTGAAGAGCGCCACGGTCAACCCGGCCCGCTTCCTCGGACGGGAGGAGGGCGCCGGAATGGTGGTGGCGGGAAGCCCGGCCGATCTCGTGCTGCTGGAGGGCAATCCGTTGGAAGCGATCGGCAACACGCGCCGCATCGCCGGCGTCGCGAGGCGGGGCGAATGGCTCGACCGGACCGCGCTGGACGCCATGCTGGAGGAGGCTGCGGACCGCTGACGCCGCCCGCCGAACTACTTCGTCCAGATCGCGACCACGCCGCACCGCGAATTCGGTCCGGTGAACTCGGCCGGCAGCGATGCCGGGCCCTTGTACACCTCGACGCCCGCGATTTCGACGGGCGACACCCACTCGTCGGCCCGGCCGCTTTCGCTGATGAGGAAGCCATCGAGATAGATGAGCATGGGACAACGCGGGACGGCACCGGTGGCCAGCCGCGTCGTGAACAGACTGCAACTGCGAGAACGCATACCGCATCCGCGTCGAATCGACGCTTCCTCCATGATCATGTCGGATATGAGCAGGGGATTGCGACGGTCGATGTCGGCCTCGGTGTAGAATGCGCCGAGTCCGAGCAGTTCGCCCCAACGCTTCCGTTCGTAGAAGCCCTTGATCTCCAGCCGGCGCAGGCGCACCGCCGTCGCCACGAGCGGCTCCATCTCGAGCGGAGCGGGCACCAGACCGATCTGGATGTCCGTGGTGGCGCCGCGGGCCACGTTGACCATGTGGCGCAGCGGAGCATACCCGAGATGCCGCACGGACAGTTCATACACGCCCACCGGTACGTCGCTGAGGATGAATCCGCCCTGCCGGTTCGTCTGAACTTCCTGGGGACGACCCCTGAGGGACACCGCGGCCGCGCTCACCGGAGCGTCGCTGAGCGCGTCCGTCACGGTGCCCAGCAGACGCCCGTTCTCCACCGAAGCGACGCGCAGCCTGAGGACCACTTCCTCAACCGCCCCGGGCTGGAGCGGGACCTCGGTCTCGTCGCTCGCCGCGTCCCCGAACTCCGCCCACAGCGTGGCGCGCCCGACGCCGACTGGGACGCAGAGGACGAGTCGGCCGTCGGATCCCGCCTGACCCCGCAGCGGCCCGTCCAGCGCTCCCTCGTCTTCCGACGTCAGGCGCACGGTCGCGAACGGAATCGGGATCGAGCCGGACTCGTCCGCGACCGCGACCCCCAGGGGAATGTCGGCGCCGCAGCCCTCCGTCTCCTGTCCCGCCAGCCCGGCGGACCCCGCCGCGAACTGGAGGGCGGCGAACAGGAGGCCGGTTCTCCGCGTCGCGCCGCCCGTCGGCGCCGCGACGACACATCGGGACGGCCTCCGGGAGCGCTCCCTCCGTTGATTCATGGCGACCTCTGTAAGGGCTTCGGTTGCGGCGGCACGATAGACTGACGGCGAAACGTCCTGCGAGGTCACTCGTCACGCGGGGCCGCACCTGCAACGCCGGGGCTGCACTTGCAACGCGGCGCGGAGGTTGGTGAGGTTTGCCTTGAAGTCAGGCGGCGCCGCCGGCCGCGCGGCCGGTCGCGTCGCGACCCTGTCGGACCGGTTCGGACCATCGCAACGAGGAATCGAACATCCGCTACCGCACGCTTCTGGCGTTCTGCGCCCTTCTCCTTCTGCCGCACGCAGCCATCGGTCAGGAAGCTGTACGCCGGGTCTCGCTCGCGGGGGCCCTGGAGGCGTTCGCGGAGAACAGCCTCGCGCTGAGGATCGCGCGCTCCGAGGCCGCCGAAGTCGCCGGAGCGGCGCGCCAAGCCCGTGTCTGGTTCAACCCGTCGCTCTCGGTCCGGCGCGACGACCTCGACCGCAACGGCGACGCGTACTGGGAGGAGAACCTGCTCCTCTTCCAACCCCTGGAGTGGCCGGGACGAACCGCGGCACGCTATCGGGCGGCCGCCCACACGATCGAAGCGAGCAGCGCCCGTTTCCGCGGCGACTCGACCCGGTTCGCCTTCGAGGTTCGCGAGGCCTGGGCGCTCGCGTGGTTCGCGGAAGCGGCGGAACGCACGGCGCGGCAGGCTGCGGAGGTGATCCGGGAGGTGGCCGAGGACGCAGAGATCCGCCTGGAAGCGGGGGACATCTCCGCCTACGAGACGCGGCGGTTGCGACTGGAACGGGTGCGCGCCGAGCAGGATGTGGCGGAGGCCGAACTCCGTGCCCGCGACGCACGCCGGCGCCTCGCCGCCCTAACCTTTCCCAGGGCCGGAATCGAGGAGGTCGGACCGTCCGCGGGGCTGGACGGACTGCCGCCCCCGGTGACTCGGGAAGCCGCGCTGGACGCGCTGCTCGAGCGGCCGGACCTGGAGGCCGCGGCCCGGGACCTCGACGCCGCGCAGGCCGAACTCGCCGTCGCGAGGTCCCGCTGGATGCCCGACCCCACCGTCAGCCTGGGATATCGACGGCAGGAGGGCGGATTCGAGGGACTCAGCCTGGGTCTCGATCTTCCGCTGCCGCTGTTCGACCGGGGAGGGGGAACCCGGCAAGCGGCCGACGCGAGGAGCGCCGCGGCCGCGCATCGCCTCGACCTCCGGAGACGGATGGCGGAGAACGATCTCCTGACGGCCACGGACCGGTACGCCTCCAGTCGCGCCCGTCTCGAAGCGACGGCCGATGGCCTGTCGGCGGATGCCGAGGCGCTGCTCGCCTCCGCGATGGCGGCCTACGGCGAAGACGAAATGTCGCTCCTGGAGTTGCTCGACGCGGCGAACGCTTTCCGGGGCGCCCGACTCAGCGCCCTGTCCATGCGATCCGCCGGGTGGATCGCCTACTGGGACCTCCTGCGCGCCATGGGACGGGCCCCGGAAGGGGAGCCATGAACGGGAACCTCTGCTACGGTGCGGAACGCCCGATGGTCACGCCCAGCACGTCCCGCAGCAGCCACCAGGCGCCTACGGCGAGGATCGCGGCGGGGATGACGAAGCGAAGCCAGTAGTAGAGCCAGAGCGTGGGCACGCGCCGCCCGCGCGGCCCATCCTCACCCGCCGCCAGTTGCCGCAGGACTTCGGACCGGTCCAGAGCCCACCCCACGGCGACGACCGAGAGCAGCGCGCCGAGCGTCTGGAAGCCCGATCCGAAGGTCAGGTCCCAAGGCGTGAACACGTTCATGTTGATCATCGGGGGCAGCGCGAACGCGAACACGGCCACGGTCGTCAGCGTGACGGCGCGCGAGCGGCCGATCCCGGTGTTGTCGGTGACCCCGGCCACCAGCACTTCCAGCGCCGCCACATCCGACAGGTAGGCGCCCCCGAACAGCGCCAGGAAGAAGAGCGTCCCGAACACGGCCCCGGCCGGGATCCGGCCGAACACATCGGGCAGCGTGACGAAGAGGAGGCCGGGGCCGCTCGCCGGTTCGAGTCCGAACGCGAACACGGCGGGGAAGATGGCGAGCCCCGCCAGGAGTCCGGCGCACAGGTCGCCGCCCGCGGTGAAAACGGCGTTGCCGCGCAGAGGGTCGCCGCGGTTCAGGTAGGAACCGTACACGACCATGAAGGTGCCGCCCAGCGAGAGGCTGAAGATCGCCTGGCCCAGCGCACCCAGCATGACGGGCGGCGTGAGCGCGCCGGGATCGAAGGCGCCGAGATACCAGCGCAGACCCTCTCCCGCCCCGGGCAGTGTGAGCGAGCGGACGATGAGGATGAGGAGGCCGCCGAGAAGCGCCGGCACGATGAAGCGGCTCGCCTTCTCGATCCCGCCCCGGAGGCCGCGCCGCAGCACCGCGGCGCAGGTGACGAGGACCGCGCCGGTGCAGACGCACTGCAGGAGGAAGGAGCGGAGGGAGAACCCCTCCTCCGGGGGCAGGATCGCGGCGGCGTCGATCTCGACCCCGACGCCGGAGAGCAGCCCGGCCAGGGCGTGGTACAGCACCCAGCCGAGCGCGTTCGAGTAGTAGCCGGTGGCGGCGGTGACGCCGACGAAGAAGATCCAGCCGAGGGCGCGACCGAAGGGGAGGCCGGCCGACTCGAACGCGCCGACCGGGCCGCGGCGGGTGTGCCGGCCCAGCGTCCATTCGGCCATGAGCGCGGGAACCCCGATCAGCACCACGGCGAGCACGTAGAAGGCCACGAAGGGAGCCCCGCCGAACTCGCCGACCATGTACGGGAAACGCCACACGTTCCCGAGACCGACGGCGACGCCGATCATCGTGGCCACGAGCCCGAAGCGGGAGCCGAACGTCTCGCGTCTGTCTCGTTCCATCCCCGGCCTCTAGCTTGGCGGGTCGCATGTGGCCGCCGGCGCCCGGCGCCCCGGTGCACTCGCCCCTCGCTGACGGGCGAAACCTTGGGGCAGGGGCCGGCCGAGAGAAAGGGACGCCAGCGTGAAAGCTCCCTGGTTCCGCCGCTATCTGCTGCCGGGGCTCGTCTTCCAGTCGGCCGTCATCGCGGGCGGATACGGCACGGGACGGGAGAACGTCGAGTTCTTCCTCTCGATCGGCCCCACGCCCGGCCTGTGGGCGATGGCGCTCTCGACCGCGATCTGGAGCGCGGTGTGCGCCGTCACGTTCGAACTCGCGCGGCAGTTCCGCAGCTACGAGTACCGCACCTTCTTCAAGCGCCTGCTCGGCCCGTCCTGGGTCCTGTTCGAGGTCACGTACGTACTGCTGACGCTGCTCGTGCTGGCCGTCATCGGGGCGGCGGCGGGCTCGATCGCGGACGAGACCTTCGGGCTCCCCTACGCGCTGGGCGTGATCGTGGCGCTGTGGGCGGTCGCGCTCCTCCTCTTCTACGGGAGCGCCGCGATCGAGCGCTTCTTCGCCGGCTGGTCGTTCGCCCTCTATGCCGTGTTCGTGGCGCTCGTCGTATGGTCGCTGGTGCGCTTCGGGTCCACGCTGGGCCCGAGCTTCGCCGCCAGCAGCCTCAACGGCGACTGGCTCGTGAAGGGGGTGCAGTACGGCGGCTACAACCTCTCGGCAGCCGCCGTGGCGCTGTTCACCGTCCGCCACATCCAGACTCGGAACCAGGCCGTGTGGGCCGGACTGCTGGCCGGCGTCATCGGGATGTTGCCGGCGTTCTTCTTCTACCTCGCGATGGTGCCGCACTACCCCGCGATCGTCGACGCGACCGTCCCCTCGAACTTCATCCTCGAGGCGCTCGGATCGAGGACGTTCCAGATCGCCTACCAGGTCATCCTCTTCGGCACCCTGATCGAGACCGGGACGGGGATGATCCACGCGGTGAACGAGCGGCTCGCCGTCACGCGGCGCGAGCGGGGGGCCGGGATGCCGAGCTGGGCGAGGCCGGCGGTCGCGGCGGTCTTCCTCGGGGTCGCGCTGTCCCTCACTCCTCTCGGCCTCATCGACCTCATCCGCCAGGGATACGGGACGATTACCTGGGGGTTCATCGTCTACTACGTCCTGCCCGTCCTCACGATCGGCGCGTGGCTCGCGTTCCGGAAGCGGAGTGAAGCGGGAGCGACCGGGACATCCGGAGGAGGTGAGGGGACGTGAACACGCGCGCCATTCTCATTGGCCTCGTACTCGGTCTGGGGCTCGGCGTCGCCGCCTCCGCCACCGGATCTCCGGCGCTCCTGCGATGGGCCGAGGCCGTCGCGCCGCTCGGACAGGTCTTCCTGCGCGCGATCCAGATGGTCGTGATTCCACTCGTGGCCGCAGTCGTGTTCGTCGGCGTGGCGCGGATCGGAAACCTCCGCAAGCTCGGGCGGATCGGCGGCCTTTCCGTCGGCTTCTTCTGGGTCACGACGCTGCCGGCGATCCTCATCGGGATGGGCGTGATGGGTTTCGCGCTCACCTTCACGGCGCCGGTGCCGCCCCCGACTCCGACGACGGAACTGAACACGGCGAACCCGGGCGTGATCGACTTCCTCGTGAATCTCGTGCCCAGGAACCCGGTACAGGCGGCGGCGGACGGGTCGCTGCTCTCGATCCTCATCTTCATCGTCCTGCTCGCGGCGGCCACGACGACGCTCCCGCGGGAGAAGCGGGAGTTGCTCACCGGATTCGCGGAGACCACCGGCGACGCGCTCATCAAGCTCATGAACTGGGTCCTGTGGACGGCGCCCGTGGGGGTCTTCGGCCTCGCGGCGCCGGTGGTGGCGCGCACGGGGCTGGCGCTGCTCCAGAACCTCGCCGTCTTCATCCTCGCGGTCGTCGTGGGCCTCTTCATCCTCAAGGGTCTCGTCCTGCTGCCGATGGTCCGCTTCGTCGGCGGCATGCCGGCGGGGCGCTTCATCCGCGGCACCGTGGGGACGTACACCGTGGGCTTTTCCACGACGACGTCGGTGGGCACGCTGCCGATGATGCTGCAGGAGGCGGAGAAGCTGGGGCTCCGGCAGGACCGCTACCGGCTCATCCTGCCGCTGGCGGCCTCGATCAACCGGCCGGGGAGCGCCCTCTTCCAGAGCGCGTCGCTCGTCTTCCTCGCCGCCATGTACGGGGTCCCGCTCGACGCGGGGCTGATCGCCGCCGCGGTTCTCGCGATCTTCCTCGCCGCCATGACCGTGGCGCCGGTGCCGAGCGCGAGCATCGTGTCGATGGTGCCCGCGCTCGACGTGGTGGGCGTGCCGCTGGCCGGACTCGGGATCCTGCTCGGGATCGACCGGGTGCCGGACGTCTTCCGCTCGGCGACGAACGTCATCGGCCACATGGCCGCCGCCACGACCGTCGATGTGATGACGCAGAACGATAACGATGACGATGAAGAGACGAACGAAGGGACGGAGGACGGATGACGAGGCTTCCCGCCACGGGTCCGCTGCCGCGGCCCCGCGACCCGGAGGAGGGACGTGAGACGCTGCGCGCGGAGGCGATCCCGGCCGCTGACGTGCAGCGCGTCCGGCTGCGGGCTCTGGAGTTCACGTCGCTGTGCCCGAAGACGGGACAGCCGGACTTCGGGCGGGTGACGATCGACTACGAGCCGCGTGACCGCTGCCTGGAGTCGAAGGCGCTCAAGTTCTACCTGTGGTCCTTCCGCGACGAGGGGGAGTTCTGCGAGACGCTCGCGGCCCGGATCGCCGACGACGTGGTCTACGCCGTGGCGCCGCGGCGGGTGCGCGTCGAGGTGGAACAGAACGTGCGGGGCGGCATCGAGATCGTCGCGACCGCCGAGCGCGGGGAGGCGGCCTCCGACTGAAGCTTCCGCCCTCTCCGCGAGCGCGGGCGCGGGGGCGCACCAGCCCGGGCGCTCAGGGCGCGCGGCGGATGGCGCGGCCGGGGCGGGCGCCGGTCGGCTCCCCGGCGGACCAGGTTTCGATGCCGCCGAGCCACACGCTCTCCACGCCTTCCGCCTGCCGGGTCCCATTGTCGAAGGTCGACCGGTCCACCACCCGCTCCGGGTCGAAGATCACGAGGTCCGCCCGGGCTCCGGCGCGCAGCACGCCCCGGTCGTCCAGCCCCAGCCGCCGCGCCGGCATCGAGGTCGCACGCCGCACCGCCCGCTCCAGCGTCAGGATGCCGCGCTCCCGCACGTAGTAGCCCAGCACGCGCGGGAACGTCCCCGCCCCGCGCGGGTGCGCGCTCCGCACCCCGCCGTCGCTCGCCGTCATCACCCACTCCGAGGCCATGAACGCATCGACGTCCCCCTCGTTCATGGTGTGGCCGATGAGCCCGGAGCCCCCGTTCTCCATGATCCACATGTAGGCCTCGACGTCCGTCATCTCCCTGCGCCGGGCGATCTCGTCGAGCCGCAGTCCGTTCAACTCGGGTTCGGACCAGAAGGCGACGATCTGCAGCCGGCTCCCGCCACCCGCCGCGGCGATCCCCTTCGCCACGGAGTCGGGGTTCGTGAACATCCTCGAACGGACCACGATCGCGAGCCCGGACTGCCAGGCCTGGTAGGGGTACTGGTCCGCCGTCACGTCCAGTCCCTCCTCGTTGGCCTGCCGGATACGCTCCAGCACGTCGGGCGCCCTTCCCCACACGGAGGCGTTGCCCGCCTTGATATGCGACATCTGCACGGGGAGCCCCGCCTCGCGCCCGATGCGGATGGCCTCGTCGACCGCTTCGAGCAGCCCCTCTTCCTCGTCGCGCATGTGGGTCATGTAGAAGCCGCCGTGGCCCGCCGCGGCCCGCGCCAGGGCGGTGAGTTCGCCGGTCGTGGAGTAGAAACCGGGGTCGTATTCGAGGCCGCTCGAGAGGCCGAACGCGCCCTCCGTCATCCCGCGTTCGACGCGCACCGTCATGTCCGCGATCTCGGCGTCGGTCGCCGTGCGCCGGAAATCTTCATCCATCACGAGACTGCGCACGGTCCCGTGTCCGACAAGCGTCGCGACGTCCACAGTGGGCCGGAGTTCGTCGATGCGCCCGAGGTAGTCGGAGATCGGCCACGGCGAGGAGCCGTCGGCCCCGACCACGATTGTCGTGATCCCCTGCGCGAGCTGCGTCGTGGCCAGCGGGAAGTCGAACAGGCGGGTCGTGGAGTGGTTGTGGATGTCGATGAAGCCCGGGGCGAGCACGAGACCCGTGAGGTCCCGCTGTTCCGCGTCGGACGGAGCCTCGACGGACCCCGGGGCGCCGAGCGCCGCGATGCTCCCCCCATCGATGAGCAGGTCGCCGACGTAGCCGGGCGCCCCCGTCCCGTCGACGAGCGTCGCGTTCGTGAACAGGATCGTGGCCGGCTCTTCCGCCGCGCCCATGGCCGCCTGCGCCGCGGCCCGTTCCGGAGCGCCGGCGCCTCCCATGATCGCCAGGATCAGCAGCGACAGCGGGCGAAGCGTTCGCGCGCGGCGGCGGCTGTATTTCGTTCGTTCGGACATATCGCGTTACTTTCGTGTTCCGTGACGATGAAACCGGTGCGGTCCCCCCGAAGGGTAGACCCGCCGTGGAAGGTTCCAATAGAGGGACAACGATGAAAAGATACGCACGTCTTGTGTTTTCGTTCGCCACCCTGCTTCTGGCGCTGGCGCCCGCGACGCTGGCGGGACAGGCCGAGGGCCAGGCCGCAGACGCGCCGCTCAGCATCGGCGTCATCGATCTGGACGCCGCCGCGTTCGGGTCGCCGGCGGGACAGGCGCTCGCGCAGCAACTGACGGATTTCCAGCAGGAACTCGCCGCCGAGCTGCAGTTGCGCCAGGAAGCCGTGCGCGCGGTCGAGCTACGCGTGGCGGAAGCAGACAGCCTGACGGTCGACGAGCGTCGGGTGCTTGAACGCGAGTATCAGGACGCCCTCACGGCCTTCCAGCGCTACCAGCAGGACAAGCAGGAGGAAGCGACCGCGCTGCAGAACGACGGCCGCGAGCGGATCCGCGCGGAACTGGCGCCCGTGATCGAAGCGATCCAGGCGGAACTGGGCTACGACCTGATCCTGAACGCGACGAGCCCCATCATCATCCTGTTCAGCGAACGCGTCGACATCACCCCCCTCGTCATCGACCGCCTCGCCGCCGAGCCCCCTCCGGGGGAGGCGGGCTGAGCAGCCTCGTTCTTTCCGGGGCGAACAGATCCCGCGCGTCCGCCTAAGGTCAGCGGCGGGAACTCAGCAGATCCAACACGTCGGCCCGTGCGGGCACTTCGTTGCCGCTCTCCAGGAACGGGCGGATGTCGGCATCGACCGCTTTCCACTCCACGCCCGCGACTCTCGCGGCGACCGCTGGGCGCCATGTGTCGTCCGTGAGGGCCTGCGCGGCGGGGTCCGTCTGGCGGCGGGCCGCGTTGAGGAGATCCAGATTCGGGGGCGGCCACGCGGGATCGCTCAGGTACCAGGCGAGATCGTAGATGTCCCTCCCCTTCAGCCAGGGCCGGTGGAGCACGGCGTGGAGTTTGCCGGCCAGCAGCGACGCCCGGTCGTGGTGATGGATGCGCAGCGACACGTGGCGTCGCACGAGGCGCGTCTGGGTCACGGCGCCCGCGGGCGGGCGGGTGTCGACCTCGAGCTTGATCCGGAGCGTTTCGTCGCGATGGCTCGACAGCCCGAACTCGTGGGGGAGGCCCTCGAGACGCAGCCACGCGGCGTCGACGGTACCGGCGTCGCGCAGCGAAGCCGTCGCGTCGTAGCCCTCCCGCCGGAACTGCGCGGCGATGGACGCCAGCCAGCGCCGCGGATCGTAGCTCTCGCGGGGCCCCTCGAGGGCGAAGTCGAGATCCTCGGAATACCTCGGCAGCCTGTACAGGAAGCGCAGCGCCGTCCCGCCCTGGAACGCCAGCGGCGACATGGCGCCGGCCCTCTGCAGACCCTCCAGGATTCGAGCCTGCACGTATTCCCGCATCGCGTTGCGTCCGGCGTGCGGGTCGAGATCCCGGATCAGTTCCCGGAGATGCTCCTTCACGTGACGGGCAGGGGTTCGTATGCCGGCACCGGATCACTCGCGCGGCGGATGACGTGGGCCGCGGCCCGGGCCAGCTTCGGACTCCCCGTGGCGGCCGCCATGGCTCGCAGGCGCGCGGGCGAGATCTCCTCGAAACTCAGGCGCAGTTCGTCGATCCAGGCCGGGGCATCGCCGCCCGGCTGCAGATGCGCGAGGTCGAGGAAGGCCTTCTCGGGGCCGGCGACGAACGCGCTCTGTCCGTCGACGAGGTCCACGAGTCGATAGCCGGTCCGCAGTGCCGGCTTGACGTAGCGGAAGGAGAACCGCCCCAGCGGCGTCTCCCGCACGTGGGGACGCGCGGGGCCGCAACTGGTGACCTCCGGGACGTATTCCGGGATCGCGTTCGCGAAGGCGAGCGCCGACAGTCCGCTCACGTACGAGCCGGGCGAGAGCCGGTTGGCGACGAGGAAGGGATGCGGAATCACCTTCCGGTACGGCGGCGCGAGCGCGAACAAGCCGCGCCGGAGCCGCAGCAGCTTGCCGGCGGCGCACCAACGGCTGAGCTGCGCCTCCAGACCCGGTTCCGAGCCTCGCCCGCTGCGAAGGAACCCGGTCTCGAACATCGGCTCGTCCGCGACGATCTCCAGCAACTCCACGAATTTCATGCGGAAAATGTGCGTTAATCAGCAAGTATAGGCAATGATTTTGGGTGTCCCACAACTCGGTCGCGAGCGGGAAGAACGAGTCGCCTACCGGGGGAGCGGGCGGGTGAGCTTGATGAAGAGCAGGTTTCGGACCCGGCCGCCGCCCACGCGCATCGCCGAGACGGAGCCGTCCGGCGCCCGCTCGAAGCGCACCTCGCGCATGAACCAGCGGTCCGTGGCGAATTCGTCGCGGGCGCGCGGCTCGAGGGCGATGTCGCCGTGCCGTATGTGCCGCGCGACGAGACCCTCTTCCGTCGTCTCGATGTGGTACAGGGCGTCGAGTTCCGGGCTGTAGTAGCTGCCCGCGTACCCGGCCAGCGTCGCGGGATCGGGCGTCGGTGGCGGGACGGAATCGGCGGCCGGAGAAGGCGCATCCTCTTCCTCCTCCGGCTCGGGCTCAGGAAAGACCTCGGCGAGGACGACCTCCGCCACCTGCCGCGCCCGGCCTCCCGGATTCCCGTTGGCGACGTTCGTGAGGACAACGACCCCGACGTTCGCCTCGGGATACCAGGTCGCCTGCGTCCGGAAGCCCGCGTCGGCGCCCCCGTGCCCCACCGTGCGCAGGCCGCGGTGGTCGCCGATGCTGAGGCCGTGCGCGTAGGGGATCGTATCTCCGCTGTTCAGGACCCCGCGCGTCGTCATCATCTCCATCACCTCCGGGCCGCCGACCGTCTCGTGCCGGAAGTTGTCGAGCCAGCGGGCGAGGTCGTCCGCGGTCGTAAAGAGGCTCGTCGCCCCCGCGTTCGCGTAGCTGAGAACCGCCTTGGTGTACTCAGCGCCCGGCCCCTCACCCTCTCCCTCGTCTTCGTCCCTGGATGCCGGCCGGTAGGAATAGGCGCGGTCGGCGACGATGTGTTCGTGGTCATCGTGGAAGTGGGTTCGATCCATTCCGAGCGGCCGAAAGATCCTCGCGGCGGTGAACTCCGGGAAGGACATCTCGCTGACCGCGGCCGCCGTCCGGGCGAGGAGGGTGTAGCCCATGTTGGAGTAGAGGTACTCCGAGCCGGGCACGAAGTTGAGTTCCCGCTGGCGCGACATGAGGCCGAGGATCTGCTCGGTCGTGATCACGTCGTCGAGGCGCCAGCCGGAGATCCCGAGAAGCTGCCACTGGTCCCGGATCCCGCTCGTGTGGTGGATCATCTGGCGGACGGTAACCGGATGCTCGAACTCGGGGACGAACCCGAGGTGCGCCTGCACGCGGTCGTCGAGCGAGAGCGCCCCCTCCGCGGCGAGCAAGGTCACCGCCATGGCCGTGAACTGCTTCGACACGGAGGCGACGTGGAAGACCGTGCGCGGCGTGACGGGAACGCCATGCTCGATCTGGGCGTAGCCGTAGCCGCGCGAGTGAATGATCTCGCCGTCGCGGATGACCGAGACGGCGGCGCCTGGCGAGCCCGGGCGGTCCAGGTCGGCGAACACGGCGTCGATCGCGAGAGAGAGATCGGAAGACGAAGCCGGATCTCCGGCGCCTCCGCACCCGGCGAGCAGGGCGACGGCGACGCATGGAAGGAGGGCGGCGAGGGCTAACGGACGCATGCGGGTGGCCGTGCGATCAGGGATCGTGGAGTTCGACCAGCATCTCGATCTCGACCGACTGGTCGCGCGGGAGGGAGGCCATGCCCACGGCCGCACGGGCGTGCTTCGAGATCGCGGGGCCGAACACCTGCTCCATCAGGTCGGAGCAGCCGTTGATGACCTGCGAGTGGTGCGTGAAGTCGGGCGGCGTGTTCACCATCCCGAAGACGCGTACGATGCGCTTCACGCGGGAGAGGTCGCCGATTTCCCGGGCGAGCGACGCCAGCAGGCAGACGCCGACCCAGCGCGCGATCGCGTAGCCCTCCTCGACGGTGTGGTCGAGGCCGACCTTGCCGGTGTTGGTCTCGTCGAGGCCGCCGCACGGGCCGTGGCCGGCCAGGAAGACGAGATTCCCGGTCGTCACGGCCTTCACGAAGTTGGCGGTCGGCGCGTCCGGCGCCGGGAGTTCGATCCCGAGTTCCGCGAGGCGCTCTTCAGGAGTCTGGGCAGCGGCTCCGGCGGCCAGGGGCAGGAGGGCGAAGAGTCCCGCGAGCGCGGCGACGACGGTGCGCGGCGCGGGCCCGGAACGCGACGGGGGCGACGTCATGCGGTCCCCGCCGGATCGCCCCGCCGGGTGACGATCGCCTCGGGGGTTTCCCCGGTGCGGATCGCTTCGGCCGCGATGTCCACGGCCTCGAAGATCTTCGTATAGCCAGTGCAGCGGCAGAGATTGCCGGAGAGCGCCCGCGCGACGTCCTCGCGGGTGGGATCCGGATCGCGGGCCAGCAGCCCGTGGGCCGAACAGAGTATGCCCGGTGTGCAGAAGCCGCATTGCGCCCCTCCCGTGAGATCGAAGGCGTCCTGGAGCGGGTGGGGGCCGGACGCGTCCGCGAGCCCCTCGACGGTCGTGATCTCGTGACCCGAGGCCTCGTGCACCGGCATGATGCAGGAGAGCACGGCCTCGCCGTCGCGGAGCACCGTGCACGCCCCGCAGTCCCCCTTGTCGCACCCCTGCTTCGACCCGGTGAGGCCGAGCCCGTAGCGGAGGGTCTCGAGGAGGGTGTAGTGGGACGGTACTCCGACCCGGCGCCGGTCTCCGTTCACCCGCAGTTCCACCACCTTGTGCATGATGACCAAGTTGTTCGGGGCGCTCGCGGGCGGCAACCGAAACCGGGCGGCGGGGGCGGTTCGGGTGCGCATCGTGTGACGAAAGCCCCATGTTCATCCGTCTGGAGAGAGTCCACCCGCAGACGACGGCCACACGGATGACGGCGACACGGATGACGGCCATATGAGGGAACGCACGATGCATCGCCCGGTTCGACGAACTCTGCTTTCGCTCCTGCTCTGCGCTGCGGGAGTGTCCGCGCTCGCCCCCGACGCCGCATGGGCCCAGGAAATCCCGGTCGACCGCTGGCTGGTCACGACCGCGGAGCACGCGGGGGGCGACCCCCCGCTTCCCTTGGCGGGGCCCGACCGATTCCCGGACCGCAACCTCGAAACCGCCGCCGGCACGTGGTCGCTCTTTCGCCGCGACGGACAGGCGGTGCTGGATTTCTCGGAGTTCTCGGAAGCCGGGCAGGCGACGCTGGCCCACGTGTACCTGAAGTCGCCCGCGGACGCGAGCGTGCGGCTCGAACTGGGCGTCGAGCCCTGCGCGCGGCTCGAGGCGTGGTTGAACGCGCAGTCCATCGCGGACCCCGGCACCGCGCACGAAGTGCGGCTGGCGGCGGGTTGGAACACCCTCCTCGCCGTGCTCGACGGCGAACCCGGATGTGCGCGCACGCTCTCCGCGCGGCTCTCCCCGGACACGGGTCCGAACGTGCGGGTGGAGCGCGATGAGCGCTCCGACGACCGGTTGACCGTGCAGGCCTCCCGACCTCCCGGCGTGCGGCCGACCTGGCCCGACGGTGTCGTGACGCTCTCCACCCCCCACATCACGGGGCTCGCGTGGCGCCCGGATGACGACGACCTGCAGGCCGCCATCCGCTACGAACTCGCGAGTTGGGGTGGCGAGTTCGAGGCCGGAATGGACGGCGCCGGCGCCCCGGGGATCCAGCGTCTCCCGCTCGGATTCCGGAATCCCTTCGATCTCCCCCGCCGGAGCGGCGGCGCCCAGGGCGCGGCCGGTGCGGCGGGTGAGGGGGACGATGAGACCGGTCCAACGGACCCGGAGGGAATGCGGGCGCGGATGGT
The DNA here is from genome assembly GCA_026914155.1 of Candidatus Palauibacter rhopaloidicola. GTDB lineage: Bacteria > Gemmatimonadota > Gemmatimonadetes > Palauibacterales > Palauibacteraceae > Palauibacter > Palauibacter rhopaloidicola. The sequence continues at coordinate 25,853 of JAPPGH010000050.1, forward strand.
CGCGCAGCTGCTGGGCCGGCCGGAAGCCCGTGCCCCGGCGCCGCGACAGGGCTCCGCGGAGCTGCGCCTCGCGGACGAGTCGTTCGTCGCCGCGTCCAGCGACCTCAAGCCGGGCGTGCCCGTCCCCTTCGATGGCGTCCTCCCCTTCCGGAAGCTCCGTGAGGCCGCGCTGCGCGAGGACGGCATGAAGGGCGAGTTCCGCTGGGACGGCGGAGATGGCGACGGGGAGGGCCGCATGCCGGCGGCGCCTGTGCTGCGAGCGCTCCACGGCACACTGGACCTGGCGCTCGAGACCGGGACGGACGGCGTGTGGCGCGGCAGGTTGCGGGTTCCGGACGTCCTGGCCGGCTTCACGCTCCGAGGTGCGGAGGGCTCGTGGACCATCGACGGATCCGCGGTGGAGGACGGCTTCCTGTGCGACCCGTGCGAGCGCGGCCGCCGACTGGAAATCGAGTTCCGCGGGACCGGGGGCGAGCCGCCACGCGCGCGCATCGCGGGCCCGGGTTTCCCGGATCCGCCCGGAACCGGCCCGCCCTCGGCGGTCGAGTTGCTGCGGGCGCTGGAAGGGGATAACGACCGTTACCGCGCTCTCATCGAGCGTCCGTCGCCGGATCCTCCCGTTCAGGCGGTTCAGTCGGTTCGTCCGAATCGACCGGCAGCGCGGGCTCGGTCGTCGGCGGCGCGATCACGGGCTCCGAGGACGGTTTGGGGCCGAACGTCGGACGCGAGGAATCCGTGGACCAGGGATCGATGAACTCCTGAGCCGGATCCACCTCATCGCGCGGCGTGGGCGGCGCCTGCTCCTCCACGACCGGTCCCGCAGCCGCTTTGGCCGCGTCCGCCTCGTCTCCCGTCTCGTCCCCCGCCTCGTCCGCGTCGGCGGTGGACGCCCCGGCGGCCGCGGCGGTTCCGGCGGCGGTGGCGGTTCCGGCGATCGTCGCGCTGCTGGGGGTCGCCGGTTTCGGAGGCGCGGGCGGCGACTTCCACTGCGTCTCGCGGCCGGCGGCCTCGAGTTCGCGCTGGATCTCGTTCATCCCCTTCCGGAACTCGCGGATCCCCTTGCCGATGGTGCGGGTGATCTCGGGGAGGCGGCGCGGCCCGAACACGATGAGCACGAGTATCGCGATGAGGATGAACTCCTGTATCCCGAAACCCAGGTCCATTCGGCTAACCGGCCGCAGGTTGGGGCGTCAGCGCGCGCAGCACGTCCTCGCCGTAGAACATGCCGATGTACCGCGCCTGCACCGGCGTGACACTGCGGACGGCCCAGATCAGCTCGACGTGGTTGGGTTCGCGGGGCTCCGCCGCGAGCGAGAACCCGCACTCCTCCAGCAGGCGGTCCGCCTTCTTCAGGTTGCACTTGCTGCAGGCCGTGACCACGTTCGACCACGCGTTGTCTCCGCCACGCGAGATCGGAGTCACGTGATCGCGGGTCAGCGACTCGCGATACCCCAACTCCCGCCGGTGACGGCCGCAGTACTGGCAGCGATAGGCGTCGCGCGCGAACAGGAAGGTGTTCGTGACCTGGCGGCGGAAGCGGCGGGGGATCTGGATGAACCGGACGAGGCGGATGACCACGGGCGTATCCATCCGCACGCGCTCGGAGCGGATGGGACGCGCCGAATCCACCTCCAGCGCATCGGCCTTCCGGTCGATGATCAGGCGAACGGCGCGCCGGACCGGAATGATCGTCAACGGCTCGTATGAAGCGTTCAGGGCCAGACAGCCCATGAGCGACCCCCCTTGGATTCGGTGGCGGAAAACAAGCAATCCGGCTGCGACGTGTCAAGCGAAGGCCCCGGCGTGAAGGCGCCCCGGGAAGCGGGCTCCGCCGGCGTGTGCGAGGTGGCCGTCGCGCGGACGTTCCTCGGCACGCTCGCGTACTCGATCCCCGCCTCGCTTGTCGGCGCGGTGGCGCCGGGCATGCGCGTTCGCGTCCCGCTCGGCGGCGGGACGGCGGTCGGCGTCGTGGACCGCCTCGGGTTGAGGGCGGATCGGGGACGTAAACCGCGCTTGCGGGAGCTGCGGGCCGTGCTCGACGAAGCGCCGGTGCTCGACGCGCCCCTCCTCCATCTCTGCCGCTGGATCTCGGACTACTACGTCGCGCCCCTCGGCGTGGTGCTGAGAGCGGCCCTCCCCCCGGGCGCGCTCGGGTCCCGGGCGGGCGGGCGCGGGAGTCCGGGAAAACCGCGCACCGAGCGCGTGCTGCGGCTCGTGCGCGAACTTCGAACGCTGAGCGAACGCGACCGCGCCTTCGGGCGAGCGAAGCGGCAGCGCGAGCTGTACGAGACGCTTGAGTCGGTGGGCGGACAGGCGGGCGTTGGTCACCTGACGAAGCAACTCGGCTTCGGCCGGGGCGTGCTCAACGGGCTCGTGGAGCGGCGCCTCGCGGAGATCGTGGAGCGCGAGGTGGAGCGGGATCCCTTCGCCGGCCAGGTGCAGCCGGAGGCCCGGTTCACGCTGACAGCCGACCAGGCGCGGGTCGTGGGCGACCTCGAGCGCCTCGACGCGCCCGGACGCGTCGCGCTCCTGCGCGGTGTGACGGGCTCGGGCAAGACGGCTGTCTACCTCGAGGTGCTGGAGCGCCAACTCGCGCTGGGCCGCTCCGGCATTGTCCTCGTGCCGGAGATCGCGCTCACCCCCCAGACGGTGCAGCGCTTCCGGGCCCGCTTCGGTGACGAGGTCACCGTGCTGCACTCGGGGCTCTCGGACGGGGAACGGTTCGACGCCTGGCGCAGCCTGCGCGAGGGGAGGAAGCGGATCGCGATCGGGCCACGCTCGGCGGTGTTCGCGCCGGTCCGGAATCTGGGCGCGGTCATCGTCGACGAGGAGCACGAGAGCAGCTACAAGCAGTCCGACGTGCCGCGCTACCACGCCCGTTCCGTCGCGATCGTGCGCGCGCGCCTGGAAGGGGCGCTGTGCGTGCTCGGGTCCGCGACGCCGGCCCTGGAGAGCTGGGAGAATGCGCGGACCGGGCGCTACCGCCTGCTCGAACTCGACGAACGGGTGACGGGCCACGGGCTCCCTTCCGTGGAACTCGTCGACCTGCGCGCCGATGACGACGAGGGCCCGGAACGGGAGGCGGAGGCCCCCGCGCCGGGCGGCGGACCGCGGGTCTTCTCCAAGCGGTTGCGGGAGGCGATCGCCGCGCGTCTCGCACGGGGCGAGCAGACGATCCTCTTTCTCAACCGCCGCGGATACGCCTCCTTCGCAGAGTGCGTGGCCTGCGGTCACGTGTGGAGTTGCGACGCCTGCTCCGTGACCCTCACGTATCATCGCCGGCGCAGGCAACTCGTATGTCATCACTGCGGCGCCACGAGCCCGCCGCCGTCCGGGTGCGCCGAGTGCGGCGGCCCCGCGCCGCGCTACGCCGGGATCGGCACCGAACAGGTCGAACGCCGCGTGGGCGAGCTTTTTCCCGAAGCCGGCATCGCCCGCATGGACCTCGACACCACGGGCTCCAAGTGGGCGCACGTCGAGATCCTGGAGGCGTTCCGCAAGCGGGAGGTCGACATCCTGCTCGGCACGCAGATGATCGCCAAGGGCCTCGATTTTCCGCAGGTCACGCTCGTGGGAGTGATCAACGCGGATGTCGGTCTCCATCTCCCGGACTTCCGCGCCAGCGAACGCACCTTCCAGCTCCTGGAGCAGGTCGCCGGACGGGCGGGGCGGGGCGAGGAACCGGGGGAGGTGCTCGTCCAGACCTCGCGTCCGCGGCACTACGCGCTCGCCGCGGCCGCGGAACACGACTACGTCGGCTTCGCGGAACGCGAACTGGGGGACCGCGAGGAACCCGGCTATCCGCCGCACCGCCGGCTCGCGAACCTCGTCATCTCCGGGAAGACCGAGTCTCGGGTGATCGAGGTCGCGGAGGAATTGTCCGAGTGGACGCGGCGGCTGATTCGAAGTCGCGGGCTCGCGGGGATCGAGGTCATCGGACCGGCCCCCTGCCCGATCGACCGACTCCGGGAGCGATGGCGATGGCACTTCCTGATCAAGGCGGATCGCGCCGCGACGCTCGGCGGCGTGCTGCGCTTCCTCGGCGAGCAGCGGGGCCAGCCCGGCTCGGGCCTCCGGCTCGAGATCGACCGCGATCCCGAGGCGCTCCTGTGAGGGGGCCATCGAGCTCCCCGCTTCGCTTGTTGGGAGGATCGCGCTCCGTCAGGTTGTGCCTCGGATTCCAACGCGCTGTGCGTGGGCGCGAAGCGAGGGAGAGGGAATGAGCGAATCAGGGTCGCGGACCGCCGCGCCCATGGGAGGCCACCCGCGCCGTCACGTTCGGAGCCGAGGACTGCCGGGAATGATCATGGCGATCGGGGTCGCGACGGCGGCCTGCGGGGGGTCGTCGCTGCCACCCGGAGCTTCGGCCGAAGCGATGGCCGCATTCGAGGCGTGCAGCGAGTTGGCGTGGGAGGAGAAGCAGGACTGCTATGAAGGGCGGCTCCTCGACGAACTCGCCGAAACCGGGACCGTTGCGGCGCTGGGAATGCTCGAGTGGCTGGCCGCCGCGGACAGGGATGTCCGGGCGCAGTCCCATGTCCTCACGCACGCGATCGGCATCAGCGCCTACGCACCCGGAGACGTCTTCACAGACGTGTTCGAGGAGTGCACCGAGCTCTTCCAGTCCGGGTGCTACCACGGCGTCGTCCAGGCCTATTTCATCGCGATGGGCGAACCGAACGCGGAGATGGTTGCCGGGCTCTGCGCGCCCTATGAGGCGGACCCCGCCGACCGCTGGCTGCTCTTCCAGTGCCTGCACGGTCTCGGGCACGGTCTCACGATGTACTACGGCCACCACCTGCTGATGGCGCTCGAGGGCTGCGACCTGCTGACGACCGGCTGGAACCGGAACTCGTGCTACGGCGGGGCGTTCATGGAGAACGTGGTCAACGCGACCGCGCCTCATCATCCGGCCGCCGAACTGGTGTCCGACGGGACCGCCGCGGAGGGCGTTCCGGGGGAGGCGGGCGAGGCCTCGGATCACGGCGCGGGCGCGCACGTCCACGGGGCGATGGCGATGGCGGACGGCGTCGAACCCTTCGAGCCGCTGCGCGCCGACGACCCGCATTACCCCTGCTCGATTCTGGACGAGAAGTACCTGACCTCCTGTTACCAGATGCAGACGTCCGCCATGCTCTGGCACAACGACGGGGACATCGCGGCCGCGGCCGCCGCCTGTGTGGATGCACCCGACGCCTGGCGAAACCACTGCTTCGTGAGTCTCGGCCGCGACATCAGCGGCCGCACGCTGCAGGACGAGGACGATGCGCGCCGCGAGTGCCGGAAGTCGCCGGAGGAGTACCGCGAGTGGTGCTACGTGGGCGCCGTGAGAAACTTCGTGGACGTCACCGCGACGACGGACGCCGGGTTCTCGTTCTGCCGCGCCCTTGAGGACTCGGCCAAGCCGCGGTGTCACGAAGCGATGGGAGAGGCGCTGTACTCGCTCTACGCGGACGAAGCCGCGCGGCGCGACGCCTGCGAGGCGTCCGAGACGGAGGAACTCGCGCTCGCGTGCCGGCGCGGCGCCCTCGTCACGGACTAGCGGCGCAACCCGACGCGCTAGTCTTTCCCGCTGCCTCTCGCTGCGCGCATGAAGCGTCGCAGCAGCCCTTCATCGAGTCGTCCGTCCGTTCTCACTCCCGAGCAGACATCCACGCCGAAGGGACGGACCGCGCGCAGGGCCGCGGCCACGTTGGTTGGCCGGAGGCCGCCCGCGAGGTAGACGGGGCAGTCGGCCCGTTCGACGATGGCGCGGCTGTGGCTCCAGTCGTGGACGCGACCCGTGCCCCCGAGTTGCCGCACGGGGAGGTCCGGGTTGCCCGAGTCGAGCAGAACCGCGTCGACCAGCGGCGCCACCGCGACCGCCTCCTCCACCGAGTCCTCTCCCCGGACGTGGACGACCTGAACGAGCGAGACGCCCGGCAGACGGCGGCGCAGACTGCGCAGCGCGGCGTGCGCGATCCGGTCCACGAGCTGGAGCGTGTCGGCCCGGGTCCGGCGCTGCTGGGCCGCGATCTCCTCGGGGTCCGTCCGCGACGTGAGCAGGAAGGTCGCGACGCCGCGCGGGGCCGCGGCCGCTATGCGGCGGATCGTGGCCTCGTCGATGACCCCCGGCCCGCTCGGCATCGCCGACACGAGCCCGATCGCCATGGCCCCGCAGCGGGCGGCGAGCGCGGCTTCCTCGGGACTCCCGATGCAGCAGATCTTGACCGCGGGCTTCGGCTGGCTCAGGCGGGCGCCCCCGTGGCTGCGCGCTCGACGCCGAGCCCGGGAGCTTCGGACAGGACGATGCGACCCTGCTCGAGATGCGGGCCCGTGAACGGATCGGAACGGAGGAGCGCGGCGCCATCCAGGTCCGCGTAATCCACGAGCGAGGCCAGGTGCGCCGCGGGCGCGATCCCGAGGCTCGTTTCGAGCATGCAGCCGAGCATGACCGAGAGGCCGCAGGCGCGCGCGGTGTGGATCATGCGGAGCGCCTCTCTCGGACCGCCGCACTTGGCGAGCTTGATGTTGATGCCGTCGACGAGGCCGTCGAGTCGCGGGATGTCGCTCGCCACGATGCTCGACTCGTCCACGACGATGGGGAGAACCGCGCGCGAGCGGACGAAGGCCAGCTCGTCGTTCTCCGTCGGCGGGAGCGGCTGCTCCACGAACTCCACCCCGTACTCGGCGCACATCGCGATCCCCTCGATGGCTTCGGCGGGCGTCCAGGCCGCGTTCGCATCCACGCGCAGGACCTTGTCGGGCGCCGCGCCGCGGACGGCGCTCAGCCGCGCCTCGTCGTCGTCGCTCCCGAGCTTGATCTTGAGGATGGGCCACGCTGCGGCCTCGCGCGTCTTCCGCGCCATGACTTCCGGAGCGTCGATGCCGATCGTGAACGAACTGAGCGGCGCGTCGGCCGGATCCAGACCCCAGAGCTTCCAGAGCGGAAGCCCGGCCCGTTTTCCGACCCAGTCGTGGAGCGCCGACGAGATGGCGCAGCGGGCCGACCCGTTGCGGCCGAGGAGGCTCGCGAGGTCCCGTTCGATGTTCTCGAGCCGGAAGGGGTCTTCCACCTCCTCGATGCGGGGGGCCAGCTTTCTCAGCGCGGCCTCCACCGTGCCCACCGTCTCCCCGTAGTACCCGGACGGATCCGCCTCGCCCCAGCCCTCGATCCCCTCGTGCTCCAGCCGCACCCACACGAGGTCGTCGCCCGTCTTCACGCCGCGGCTGATGCCGAAGGGGTACGCCGTCTCGACGTGGAACGGCTCCCACGAGATTCTCATGCGCCGGCCGTCCGCCAGAGGCTGTACTGGATGCGGGACGGAGTCACTTCCGGCCCATCCTCGCGCATATAGACATCAATTTCCGTCCGGTGCCCGAAGCGTCCCTCGAGGTAGACGCCGGGCTCGACCGAGAAGCCGACGCCCGCCACGAGCCGCCGGTCATCCCGCATCTCGATGCTGTCCAGGGTGGGACCGACACCGTGGAGTTCGCGGTCGATCCCGTGCCCGGTGCGATGGAAGATCGCGTCCTCGTAGCCGCGCGCGATCAGCGCCTCCCGGGCCGCGCGGTCCGCGTCCGCACCGGTGGCGCCCGGGTCCTGCCGGATGACTTCGACCGCCGCGTCGCGGGCCTCGACGACCGCGTCCCAGCCGGCGGTCACCTCGGCCGGCGGCTCCGGGCCGAGGAAGCCCATCCAGGTCTGGTCGGCGAAGACGGCATCGGGTTCTCCCGCCACGCGCCCCCACAGGTCGACCATGAACACCTGGCCCGCTGCGAGAGCCGACGATCCTTCGGCCGGAGGTTCGTAGTGCGGCTTGGCGGCGTTCGGGCCCACCGCGACGATCGTGTCCGTCTCCGCCAGGCCCTCGGCGCGCAGCCGTGCCCGGATCCATTCGGCCAGGTCGTGCTCCGTGACGGGAGTCGGCTCGCCGGACGTGTCGAACGCGGCCGCCGTCCCGGGATCCGCCTCGGGCGTCAGCCCCGCCGCGCGCGCCGCCAGCTCGAACGCCGTCCGCGCGGTCCGCGCCAGGATCTCGGCTGCCGCGTGGTGCAGGGCGTGTCCGTGCGCGCCCCACTGGGCCGCCGTCCCGGAGATCAGCTCCACCGAACTGACGACCCGGGGTCCGAGCGACTCCACGAGCTCCACAACGCCGGCGGGGACATGGTCCACGTACGGGATCGAGTCCCGGGGGCTCACCTCCATCGCGACCGTATCCATGCCCCGCAGCATCTCGCGCAGCGCCGTCTCCATTTCATCCCAGCCGACGTAGCTCGTGAGCGCGTGCGGCCACCCCTCCCATCCGGACACCTCGATCTTCTGGACGAGCGCGTGCGGGGTCCGACCCGGCGCGATGAGGACGAAGTACCGGCGCTTCTGGCCCTCGGGCAGGCCGACGAGGTGCGCCGCCAGCGGATTGAGGGCCCGGAAGTCGTACAGCAACCAGGCGTCGATTTTCTGTCGTTCGAGCTCGCTGGAAGCCGTCTCCAGGAAGGTGGCATCGAGGTCGGGCAAGGCCGGACTCCTGTTGTGCGGGGTGCGCTCCGGGGGCGGTCAGCTCGTGGCGGTCAGCCCGTCGCGTCGCGCAGGGCCGTCAGGTGCGAGACGACGTTGCGTCCCAGTTCGTCGGGATTGTAACCGCCCTCGAGGAAGGAGACCACGCGGTTTCGGGCCGTGACCCGCGTCCGTCCGACGACCTCGTGCGTGAGGGTGTCGAAGTGCGCCGGAGCGAGGGTGAACCCCCCCAGCGGATCCTCCGCCCCCGCGTCGAACCCGGCGGAGATGAGCGTGAGGTCGGGCTCGAAGCGGGCCAGTGCCCGATCGACGCCGTCGAGCAGGGTCTCCACGTAGCGCTCGGGCGGCTGGCCCGCGGGCATGGGGAGGTTCAGCGTCGTCCCTTCTCCCGCTCCCCGTCCGCGTTCGCCCGCGGACCCGGTGCCGGGGAAGAGGGGGTGCTGGTGCATCGAGACGAAGAACACGGAGGGGTCGTCGTAGAAGATGTCCTGGGTCCCGTTACCGTGGTGCACGTCCCAGTCCACGATCAGCACCCGTTCAACTTCCGGACGCGCCAGGGCGTGACGCGCGGCCACGGCGATGTGGTTGAAGAGGCAGAAGCCCATCGCCCGGTCCGGCGTCGCGTGGTGACCCGGTGGGCGCACGGCGCAGAAAGCCGCGCGGCAGGTTCCATCGAGGACCGCGTCCACCGCCGCGACACCGCACCCGGACGCGGCAACGGCGGCGTCCCAGCTTCCCGGCGAGACCGGAGTATCGGGATCGATGCGCACGATCCCTCCGCTCTCGACGGACCGGTCGCAGACCGCCCGCACCCGTTCCACGTGTCCCGGCGTGTGGGCCCGTTCGAGTGCGGCAACGTCCGCCGGGGACGGCATGACGGGGAGGACATCCTCGTGGAGTTCGGGCAGCGCCCGCTCGAGCGCGCTCATCACGGCGCGGAGCCGTCCCTGGTGCTCCGGGTGACCCCAGCCCGTGTCGTGCCGGCTGCAGTCGGGATGCTGGAACAGGCCGACCGGCTTCAGCGCCGCCGCCTCAGGCCGGGATTTGCGGGACGCGGGGACTAGGTCGCGAAGGTCGCGAGGCTCTGTCCCTCGGGACCTTCCCGCAACTCCCGGAGCGCCCGGTCCCGGAGCTGTCGGACGCGTTCGCGCGTCACGCCGAGCAGGCGGCCAATCTGCTCCAGCGTGTGCGGGTCCTCGCCCTGCAGTCCGTAGTACAGCCGGACGACGCGCGCGTCGCGGGGCCGCAGGCGGCGCAGACCCTCGGCGATGTGCCGCTTCAGCAAACGCTGTTCGACGACCTCCTCGACATCCGTCTCGTCCGCGAGGAACCGCTCCGCGAGATCGCTGTCGTCGCCGGTCCCGACCCGCGCGTCGAGTCGAACCTCGCGGGCGTTCAGCCTCCGCAGCAGCGCGACCGTGGGCATCGTCAGCCCCGTCTCGTCCGCAAGCTCCTGATCGCTGGGCTCGCGGTCGAGGGTCTGACGCAGTTCGCCCCGCGCGCGGATCATGCGCGCCAACTCGGTCGCCCGGTTGAGAGGCACGCGGACGGGCCTCCCCTGCTTCGCGATGGCGGACAGGATCGCCTGGCGAATCCACCACACGGCGTAGCTGATGAACTTCACGCCGTGGTCCGGGTCGAACTTCCGGGCAGCGATGACCAGGCCGACGTTCCCCTCCTGGATGAGGTCGAGGAAGCTCAGCCCCTTGTTGCGGTAACGTCGGGCGACGGAGATGACGAAGCGCAGATTCGCGCGGATGAGACGGTCGAGGGCGGAGGTATCGCCGCTGCGAGCCGAGCGGGCGGTCTCACGTTCCTCGCTGGGGCTCAGGAGCGGATAGCGACCCAGCTCCTCGAAGTAGCGTTCAAGGATGTTCGGCGACAAACCCTCGCGATCCATCGCAACTTCCTCTCTCTGCTGACGTCGACCCGGTCAGGCTGTCGGCCCGATCCAACGATTCCGGCTCCGTCGCGCGCGGACCATCCGACGCTTCAACGAAGCTAAACGCGGATCGGCCACCCCGCAAAATGGCTGGAGCGAGATGCGGGGCGGTGCGTCAGAACCGGCCGCCGGCGCGTTCGCGGGCCGGGAGGACTTCGAGGCAGGTGGTCCACCAGCCCGTGAGGATCGTCTCAACGAACTCCTCCGGCAGTTCTTCGTCGCGCATCTCGGCCGCGAGGCGCTCGTGATCGTAGCCCACCGGCACGAACTCGAGACTTGGCGGCGCCCCCGTGTCGGCGCCGAAATCGAGCAGTGCGTACCACACCTCCGTCCGCCCGTCGTTCGCGGGCCGGCCCAGCACGCCGACGTTGGCGAAGAGTCCGCCACCGGGCAGCGAGCGCTGCCACGGGATTCCGGTATGGGTCGCGAGCACGATGTCCGCCTCGTACTCGCCGGCGAGCCAGGTCAGGAACTGCGTCGAAGTCCCGGATTCCCAGAGGAATTCGTTCATGCGCCGGGGGCTTCCGTGGCACATGAGCACCCGCGTGCCGTTCACCTCGAGGCGGATCTCTCCGGGGAGGCGGCCCATCCAGCGGCGCCACCGCTCGTGCGTATTCCGGAACGTGTAGCGGTACGAGAGCCGTGCGAAGTGGTTGTCGCGCGGGTCGGTGTAGCCGCACTGGCAATCCTCGAGGCCGCGCGCGATCGAATCGTCGTAGTTCCCGCGCAGGACGCGGACGTCGCGGTCGATGAGGAGCGGAAAGACCCGGTCCGGGTGGGGGCCGAACGCCCCCAGGTCGCCCAGGCAGTAGAGCGCTTCCGCCCCCCGGGCCGTGGCATCCTCGATCGCGGCCGCCAGCGCCAGGTGGTTGCTGTAGACACCCCCGAAGACGGCGATCCGGCGCGGTTCAGGAGACATCCTGCCCGATGCCCCCGTAGTTGGAGCAGATCGCGCCGTGCAGCCAGCACGTGTGGCACGCGGCTTCGGCGAGCCGCACCGGCCGGGAGGCTTCCTCCAGCGTCGACCCCATGCGCGCCGGCGGCGTCTCGATGAGGATGGGACAGGCGTAGATGCCGCGGTTCGTCACCACCCGGCTCGACGCGCAGAGCAACTGGTTCTCCTCGTACCCCTCCATCATCGCCTCCGTCACGCGCTCCTCATCCGTGTAGGGGCGTATGCGGTCCGCCTCGCGTCCGATGCGGAGCGACGGAAGGATCTTGAGCCGCGGGTTCTCGTAGCCGAGCGCCCGAAGCCGGGCGACGAACGCCTGCCGCACCTCCTCGTCGCGTTCCGGTTCCCACACCTGCGTGGCGGTGATGATGGGAAGGAACCCCTCCTCGAGCAGCTTGCGGACGCCGTCCATGGCACGATCGAAGGTGCCGTCCCCCCGGATGGGGTCGTTCGTCTCGGGCGACGGCCCATCGAGGGAGACGCGCATCTCGAGCGAGTAGCTCGCCGCGCGGGCGGTGCGGGCGATGGGCTTCAGGGCCCGCGCGGGGAGCAGGGTCCCGTTCGTCAGCACGGAGGCCGGCCCCCGCTCCAGGGTCCGCGCCAGCATGGCGGGGAGGTCGGGGTGCATGAAGGGTTCGCCGCCGGTGAAGTAGTACTCCTTGACGCCCCACTTCCCCGAGCGCCGGAGCCAGTCCTCGACCTCGGCGAGCGAGAGGAACTCGAAGCTGTCGTTGTCCGGGGCGCAACTGATGAAGCAGTGGACGCAGCGCAGGTTGCAGATCGTCCCGGTGACCTGGAACCAGAGCGTGTCCAGGTGGTCCAGCCGTACGAGGGGCGCATCCGCGCGCGGATCCGCAGCCAGTCCTGCGCCGTTCGACGCGGTCGCGGTCGAGTGGATCTTCCGCGCTCTCGCGATGTCTCGCTGTGGTTCGATCGGCAGCGCCGATCCGGGCATGAGATGAACCTCTTGCGGGTGGTCTGGCCGTTGATTCTACCGCGAGCGCCGGGGCGCGCGCGACCTGGCAGTCCGTCGCGAAGGCCCTGCCGCTTTCGAGGAACGAATGCACCTCAGGCGGCGGCGACGGTCTTCAGGTCAGGAGCGGGACCCCTGAGCCGTGCCGTGCCTCCACTTCCCCCTCCGCGGCTTCGATCAGCGCCAGCACCGGCTTCGGATCGCGCGGAGCGGAGGGTTCGAAGGAGAAGATGCGCAGTACGCGCGCCGAGTGGTGCAGGGAACGCCCGAGCCGGGGGATGTCGATGAGGCCCCGCTCGCCCAGCGCGGTCAGCCGGCGGACCTCTCCGTCGTTCCGCACGAGGAGCAGGTTGAGTTCGAGCATGCCGGGGTAGCTCGGATAGTCGAGCATCACCGCGCCCTCGGAGAGCCCCCACTCGAGCGCCATGCGCCGTTCGAGCGCGGCAACGAGGTCCGGGCGCCGCGACGGCCACGACGACAGCGCGTCCGGAAGCTGGTCGCCGGTCAACTCCACGAGCCGCTTCGGGAGGCGCCGGTCGACGAGCGCCCGCAGCAGCTTCGCCGCCCGGCCGACAGCGGACGCACGGTCGTAGCCCGCGCCCGCCGACGACCGTTCGATGCGCCGGCCGATGAGCGCGAGCAGTTCCTCGTCGCTGGGCCCCGCCAGGTCCTCGGACGCGAGCAGGCCGCTGTCGAGCGCCGTCTGCACGAGACGCACGAAGGTCAGCGTCGCGGCGCGCACGGCGTGGTGCCAGTAGACGTTGCGGAACATCTGGTACTTCGAGAACAGCAGCGTCTCCAGCGCGCTGAGTCCCTTCTCGCTGACGGCGAGTTCGAGCCGATGTCCGGCCCCTTCCCGGGCGAGGGTGAGCGCGGGGAGGAGACGGTCGACATCCACGGCCCCATACGGCACGCCGCAGAAGAGGGAGTCGCGCCGGAGATAATCGATCTTGTCGAGGTCCAGCGATCCCGAGATCAGCCCCTGCAGCGGGTGGCCGGACTTCCCGCGGATGAGCGCGCCGATGCGGGCCGGGGCATCCGCGCCATGCCGCTCGAGGACGCGCCGGATGGGGTCCGCCGCCATGAAGCGCGCCGCGATCTCCTCGTGGTCTCCCGGGATCGCGCTCGGACCGAGTTCCTCCACCGCGTGCGAGAAGGCGTAGTGCCCGACGTCGTGGAGGAGCGCGCCGAGACGAACGACCGGCAGTTCGTCCATGTCCTCCGCCTCCAGCGCCTCGAGGTGTCCGTCGCGCTCGAGGCGGGAGATGGCCCGCGACACGAGATGGTAGACGCCGAGGGCGTGCAGGAAGCGGTTGTGAACGCCGCCGGGATACACGAGGTGCGCGAAGCCGAGTTGCTTGACCCGCCGCAGGCGCTGGAACTGGGGCGCGTCGAGAATCTCGGCCGCGTCCCCCTCCACGCGGACGTTCCCCCACAGGGGATCACGGATGGTTCGTATTCTGGCCATGGGCGTCGCTGAACATGCTCCGCGCAGCGTTCAACGGCCAATCAACCGAGCCGGCGGCACACCGCCCGCGGCATACGGCCAGTTGGAGGTGCCGGCGGTGTTGCGGCGCGGTCGGGACGTTCGCGAGCTTGGACCCGTCAGGGCTCCGGCAGGGGCTTTCCCACGGGAGCACGAGCAGGCGGAACGGAGGCGGCGTGGAGATCAAACGCGACCGGATGGTCCACCTCGGGTACGCGAAGTACTGGCGCTCCGACCAGATCGTCGGGCTGCTCCCGATCGAGGAGGATCGGGGACCCGGCCGACGTACGGAGGTCTTCGTCGCGAGCCGGTCCGAGCCCGTCACGGCCTCTCGATCCGAAGCTTCGATCCTCCGGGACATGGCGTCGCTCCCGGACGAGGCCCGGGTCGCCGAGGCCGGCTCCATCGCCGAGGATCTCGTGGGCGCGCTGCGCGACCTGTCGCCGGTGCTCAAGCGGATGCTGAAGAACGAAGAGAGTTTCGACGTCGAGTACTGGGCCGGCAGACTGCGGCGCGTCATGGAGTCGGACGATGACGGGCAGGAGGACCTCTTCGGCTGACGGGCGACGGGTGGCCGCGGCGGCGGCGGTCGCCGTGGCGGCGCTCTGCTTCGCGTCCGGGACCGGCGCCCAGGAAATCCCCCCATCGTCGGCCGCGGTTCCGCCGGCCGGGGCCTCCGATGGCTGGAATTCCGAGGTGGCGGTGCTGCTCATCGAGCGCGCGATCGAGGCGCGGCGGCACGCCTGGGCCGACAGTTCCCTCGCACGGTTTCGGGCCGACGTCCAGGGGCACGTGTACTACCTCGGCGACATCCTCGGGGAACGGCACGTCATCCGCGCGGACCAGCTCGCGGTGGATGTGCGCTGGCAGCGGCCGGACCGCTCGATGCAGACGATCGTCGGGCGCCGGCATGAACTCCGGCTGCCCACGACCATCGATTACCACCTCGACCACCTCTTTCTCGTCCTCGACAACTTCCCGGACCGGATCCGGATCGGAGAGGGCGACGAGATCCGGGACGTACTTCACCCCGCGGGGGCAGGCGCGCGCGAGTTGTATGAATACCGACTCGCCGACTCGCTCGAGATCCGGCTCCGCGACCGAACCGCGCGGGTCTTCGAACTGGAGGTCCGTCCGCGCGACGGAGCGGACGCGGCCGCCGTGGGATCGCTCTTCGTCGAGCGGGAGACGGGGGCCATCGCGCGGATGCGGATCACATTCACGCCCGCCGCCTATCAGGATCCGCAGATCGTGCGGCTCGTCGTCGACCTGCGCTCGGCCCTGCAGGAGGGCCGCTACTGGCTGCCCGACGAGCAGGCGGTCGAGATCGTGCGCTCGCTTCCCTGGCTCGACTTCCCGCTCGAGACGCTCGTCCGGACCCGCCTCCGCGTCCTCGACTACGACTTCGACGAGGGAGCGCTCTTCGGGCTCGGACCGGGCGTGCTCATCTACAGCCTTCGAGATGAGGAGCTGGCCCGCTTCGATGCATGGGAAGACCCGCTCTACGGGGGATCTCTCGAGGAAGGAAGCACCGACGGCGATCTGGGCGAGGCGGTCGCGGACGCGCGCGACCTCCTGCTGCGGCGGACTCTGCTCGGAGGCCGAAGTTGGCAGCTCGCGTTTCCGAACGCATCGGGGGCCATCCGGGCGCGGCGGTCCGAGGGGCTGTTCGTCGGGGCGGGGGCCGCCTACCGGCCGAACGATCTAGTGCGCGTGTCGTTCGCGGGCGGCCATGCGATCGGGGAGGCGCGGCCCCAGGTGAGCCTCGGACTGCGCCGGCGGCTGGGGGCGGTCGAGGCGGAGCTCGACGGCTGGTTGCGGGCTCACCGCGACGCCGGGCCGCCCGCTGGCGTGGGGGTGCTGCGGACGCTCGCCCTACTCGCCGGCGGAGAGGACTACGAGGACCCCTACCTCACGACCGGCGGACGGATCGGGATCGTCCGCCACGAGGGTCCCGTCCGCTGGCGCGTTGGCGCCTCGTTCGAACGCCACCGGAGCGCCGCGCTGGTCGTCGGGACGAAACCATTCGGAGATGCGCCGCTCCGTCCCGTGCGCCCGGTCGACGAGGGGGAACTGGCCCGGCTCGATGCGGGGCTGACGGTGGAACTCCGGAGCGCGCCGGGGGCGCGGTGGAGGCTGGAACTCGCGGGAGAAGCGGCGGCGCGCGGCATCGGGGACTTCGGCTACACGCGCGCCACCGCCGCGCTGCGCGCCCGCGGGAGTCCCGGCGGCGCGTGGAACTGGGCGAGCGGGATCGAGTTCGGGGCCGCGGGCGGGACGCTGCCGGCCCAGCGGCTCTTCCTGCTCGGGGGGCGCGGTTCGCTGCCCGGCTACGGGTTTCGCGGCTGGGGCGGGGACCGCATGGCGCTGTGGCGGGCCGAGGTGTCGCGCGCGATCGCCTCCCCCTGGGTGCGGTTGCGCGCCCTCGGAGCCGTCGGCGGGACGGGGCTCGGCCGCGCCGGAGAAGGCGCCGCCCGCCGCTTCGGCGTGGGCGGAAGCGAGGGTCTGCGTGCCTCGGCCGGCCTCGGCCTGGGACTTTTCTACGACATCCTTCGCCTCGACGTCATGCGCGGAGGAAACTGGGTCGTTCTCCTTTCCGTTGACCCCCGATTCCTCAGGATCCTGTAACCACCCGCCGGGAGCGCGGCCGGCAGTCTTGTTTCCCGGGGCGGGCGATGTAAGGATTCACCGTGGATCGTTGCGTCTCCCGCGGGAACGCGGTGGGCGCGGCGCAAACGTGCAAAGAGGTCTCCCGCTTGAGGTTCGCCCATGAGTGACGCCGAGATCACGACCGAGAGCCCAACCGGTCATTCCCGCAGGACGTTCATCAAGGGGGTCATCGCGACCGGAGCGGTGGTCTCCTCCTCCAGCCACCTCTTCCGGGCCCGGAGCCTGTCGGCGAGCGCGGCGGTGCGGGCGTCGATGCCCCGCATGATCTCGCTGAACGTGAACGGGGTGTCGCGTTCGGTCGATGTCATGCCGCAGGAGACGCTGGCCATGACGCTTCGCTACAAGCTGGGGCTCACGGGCACGAAGCTCGGCTGCGACCGCGCGGAGTGCGGCGCCTGTACGGTGCTCATCGACGGGGTCTCGCACTACGCGTGCTCGCTGCTGACGAACGCGGTGCGCGACCGGTCGGTGACGTCGATCGAGGGGCTTGAGAGCGCGGACGGCACGCTGCACCCGGTGCAGCAGGCAGTGATCGACGAGGGCGGATTCCAGTGCGCCTTCTGCGCGCCCGGCTTCATCATGAGCATGGTCGCGCTGACGAACGAGAACCCGGAGCCCACCCGCGAGGAGGCGGCCGAGGCCCTCTCCGGCAACCTCTGCCGCTGCGGGGACTACAACAAAATCCTGAACTCCGCCATGCGTGCCGCCGAGTACGCGCGGCGCATGGTGTGAGGGGAGGACGATCATGGCGCTAATCGGACAGGACATTTCGCCGCCGGATCTGCGCGCGAAAGTCACGGGACGGGCGAAGTACGCGGAGGACTTCAGGGCGGAAGGCATGGTCTTCGCCAAGCTCCTCCTGAGCCCCATGCCGCACGCCCGCGTGCGCAGCGTGGACACGAGCCGCGCGCTCGCCATGCCCGGCGTGCTCGGGATCCTGCGGGCGAGCGAGGTCAACCAGCCCGAAGCGCCCGGCGAGGCGGCGCTCACGGATGAGCCGAAGTACGTGGGCGAGCCCATCCTCGCGCTGGCGGCGGTGGACGAGACAACGGCGGCGGACGCGATCGAGGCGATCGACATCGACTTCGAGCCGCTCCCGTTCGCGATCGACCCGCTCGACAGCCTGCGCCCCGGCGGCCCGGACGCGCGGCTCGAGGGCAACGTCATGCGCTTCGGCGAGGACGGGCGCGAACTCGTGTCCCTGAAGTGGCCGCAGGCGGAGTTCGATGCGGCCGAGGCCGAGGGCCGGCTGCCGATGGGAGAGCCGACGGACGAATGGGACCACGGCGACCTCGACGCGGCGTTCGCCGATGCGGACTACGTCCTCGAGGACACGATCGTGCACCAGTCGCTCACCCACCACCCGATGGAGCCGCGAAGCTCCATGGCGTACTGGGAGGACGGGCGCTGCTACCTGTACGGGTCCACGCAGAGCACGCAGCGCGCGCACCAGGCGATGGCGTCCCAACTCGATCTGGAGCCCGAGGAGCTCGTCTTCGTGGGCCAGTACTGCGGGGGCGGCTTCGGCTCGAAGATCGCCGGTGTCCCCATCTACCAGGTCACCGCGCTTCTGGCCAGGAAGATCCAGCGTCCGGTGATGATGCGGATCAACCGCTACGAGGAAAACTACATCGGTCGCGCACGCCCCGGTTTCCAGGCGTGGACGAAGATGGGCTTCCGCAGCGATGGGAAGATCACCGGGATCGACCTCTACATCATCCAGGACCACGGGCCGTACGGACGGTCGGGCGACTACAACACCGCGGGCGCCGTGACGGACCTCATGTACCAGCCCGACGCGATGCGCTTCCGCGGCCTCACGCTCTACACGAACACGCCGCCGCGCTCGGCGCAGCGGGCGCCGGGCGGCGCGCAGATCGTTGCCATGCTCGAGCCGCTTGTGGACAAGGCGGCGCGCGAACTGGGCATCGACCGGGTGGAGATTCGGAAGATCAACGCGCCCACGCACGACTCGGAGTTCGGGCCGCAGCGTGCGACGACGACGAGCGCCTTCGTGCGCGAGGCGATCGAGGCGGGCGCGGAACAGTTCGACTGGGCCGGCAAGCAGGCGCTCAGCGGACAGCGGAACGGGACGAAGGTGACGGGCGTCGGCGTCGGCCTGAGCCCGTACGTCGGCGGCTCGTCGGGGTTCGACGGGCTCCTCCTCATCCGCCCGGACGGGAAGCTCTACATCCACCAGGGGATCGGGAACCTGGGGACGCACTCGATGGCGGACACGGCCCGGGCCGCGGCGGATGAACTCGGGCTCGAGTGGGACGATTGCGCGGTCATCTGGGGTGACAGCTCGCAGCACCATCCGTACAGCTCGGTGCAGGCGGGGAGCCAGACGATCCATGCGCACACGCGGGCCAACTACGCCGCCGCGCTCGACATGAAGCGGAAGCTGCAGGAAGTCGCGGCCGCCGCGCTGGGCGGCTCGGCGAGCGGGTATCGGGTCGATGGCGCGCGCGTGACCGGACCGGGAGGCTCCATGAGCTTCGCGCAGGCCGCCGAGCGCGCCATCGCGATGGGCGGCGAATACTCCGGCCAGGAACTGCCGGAGGACATCAACGACTACACGCGGGCCTCAGCCGCGCAGCTGGCGGGCCAGGGGCTGATGGGCGTCGCCCGTGACAACTTCTCGCACGAGGGCTCGACGTGGTCGTGGGTCGTGGGCTTCGCGGTCGTTGAACTGGATACTGAGACCGGCGACGTGGTACTCGTCGACTACACGGGCTCCGCCGACTGCGGGGTGGTCGTGCACCCGCGCAGCCTCGCGGCGCAGATCCACGGCGGCAGCGTGCAGGGCTTCGGCCAGGCGCGCAGCCAGAAGTGGGTGTTCGATCCGAAGTGGGGCGTGCCCTTCGCCCACCGGCTCTATACCGCGAGACCTCCCGGCATCCTCGACGTGCCGCTCAGCATGGACTGGGCGGCGGCGGGCGAGCCGGACCCGCAGACGCCGATCGGCGCCAAGGGAATCGGAGAGCCTCCGGTCGGTGCCGGATCCGCGGCGGTCACCTCCGCGATCGCGGACGCGCTCGACGGGCGTTGCCTGTGCCGGGTCCCGCTGACGACGGACGTGATCCTGGCCGAACTCGAGGGCCGGGCGCAGCCGCACGCACTCACCGAGATCCACAGCTAGGGGAGATAGGACGATGGCCGTGATTCGCGACATGATGCCCGCGTTCGAGCTCTTCCAGCCGACGAGCGTGGACGAGGCGCTGGACGTGCTCGAGCGCCATGACAACACCTGGGTCCTGGCCGGCGGCCTCGACTCGATGGACTGGTTCAAGGACCGCATCAAGCGGCCCGACGTCGTCGTCGAGCTGGGCTCCGTGAGCGAGCTGACCGGGATCCGCGCAAGCGGGGACGGGCTCGAGATCGGCGCCATGACCTCGCTGCGCGACGTGGTGGCGAGCGAGGACGTGCGGTCCCGCTTCGGACTCCTCGCCGACGCCGCCGCCCAGGTCGCGACGCCGCAGATCCGGAACCAGGGGACGCTGGGCGGCAACCTCATCCAGGACACGCGCTGCTGGTACTACCGGGGCGGGTGGCCGTGCTATCGCGCGGGCGGGAACATCTGCTACGCGGGGACGCCCCGCTCCATGAACCGCGAGCACGCCGTGACCGGACAGAGCCGCTGCGTGGCGGTGAACGGGGCGGACACGGCCGGAGCGCTGGTCGCGCTCGGCGCGCAGATGCTGGTGCGGAGCGCGGGCGGCGAGCGCGTCTACGAGGCCGAGGATTTCTTCGTCGGCCCGGAGATCGACATCGAGCGCATGACCGTGCTGGAACCCGGAGATCTCCTGACGCACGTGCGTATCCCCGGCGACTGGGCGGGCGCGCGCTTCTACTGGGAGAAGGTCCGCGACCGGAAGTCGTGGGACTGGGCGCTGGCCAGCGTGGCCGCGGCGGTCGTCGAGTCGAACGGCACGATCGAGCGCGCCCGGATCGCGCTCAACGGTGTGGCCCCGACGCCGGTGCGGCTGACGGACGTCGAGGATCTGATCCAGGGGATGCCGGCGAACGACGACACCGGCATGGCGGCCGGCGAACTCGCCACGCACGGCTTCAAGCCGTTGCGCCACAACGACTACAAGGTACCGCTCGCGCGGAATCTCGTCCGGCGCGCGGTGCGGGGAGACGCGGCCTAGCGTCCCGGAAAGGAGACCGCCTGGATGGAGATTCTCCGTACTGCGCCGAATCCGTGGGGCCAGGAGGTGCTCGTCGGTGTCGCCTGGGATCTGCTCTGGGCCGCCGCCATCGCCGGCTTCCTGTTCGTGGTCGGGCACCATCTGTACGTCTGGATCATGGCGCCCAAGGCTGCGAAGACCGCGCCTGAGCCCGGTCCCGACGTGCCCGAGCGGGTGGAGCGCCACTCACAGGCGTCCCGGACGTTCCACTGGCTCATGGCGGCGACGATGTTCACGCTGCTGGTCACGGCGTTCTTCCCCGTGATCGGCGTCCAGTTCGCCTGGGTCACCATCCACTGGATCGCGGGGATCGTCCTCACCCTCCTCATCATCTGGCACATCATCCACGCGACGACGAAACAGGACTTCTGGTCCGTGTGGACCGGGGCGAAGGAGATCGGGCAGGCCTTCCATGCGGTCGGGAAGTTCGTGCGCCGCCAGCCGGCCAAGGAGGAGCGGTCCGGCAAGTACCCCCTCGACCAGCGAGCCTACCACAACGCGGTCACGCTCGTCTCGCTCGGGGTCATCGTCACGGGGATCCTCATGATGTTCGGGGTCGACACCTGGTTCTGGGCGAGCAACCCGTACTTCCTCTCCGACTCCACGTGGGGACTCGTGTTCGTCCTGCACGGGCTATGCGGCGTCGGGCTCGTCACGATGGTCATCGCCCACGTCTACTTCGCCATCCGCCCGGAGAAGCGCTGGATGACCCGCTCCATGATCAAGGGCTGGATCACGCGCGAGGAATACCTCGAGCACTACGACCCGGACCTCTGGAAGCTGGGGACGGAGCCGGCCGGGGCTGAACTGGCCGGGGGGAGCGCGTCGTCCGCGGACGCCGACGGGGTCGTGCCCGCTTGAGCCGCGAGGAGCTGAAGGCTCACATCGAGGTCCTCGAAAAGGCGTACGAGTTCTTCCTCTCCTACGCCGCGCTCGGCGCCGAGCGTGAGGAAGCCTCGAAGGTCGGCGGCCAGTTGCGGGAGTACCTGAGCCGGGCGGATGCCGCGCTCCGGGGGTTGGCGAACGATCTCCGCGGCCTGGTCGCGGCGGAGGGGCTGGAACCGGCGGGCGCCTACGGCGAGATGATCGACGTCACGTCCGCCGACGCCGCGCGGGCCGGCGCGGCCGTCCGGATCGTCCTCGCCCAGGAGACGATCAGCTCGCAGTTGATCGACAACCTCAACGCCTCGTCCCACCTGCGGGCGCTCCTCACCGACCTCTTCCTCCTCGACGACGTCGTCTGACCCGCGCGGAGAGCCCACGGCCGCGCACCATGCCGCCCCCGGCCGCTACCCGTCCGTGCGCGCGAAGGTGAAGGTGCCGATGGGCTGGTCGGAGAAGGGGCTCTCGCCCCGCAGACTGTGGATCGGTTCCTTCGGCTGGGTGTCGTCGTTGGCCGAGGTGTAGTTGGGGCCGCTGTCCGTCCCGGCATCGTAGGGGTAGAGGACGACCTCGAGTTCCTCGATCCAGTTTCCCTCGTCGTCCCGTAGCGAGAGTCCCGACACGCCCACGAACCAGTCCGGGCTCGGGGCGATCATCGTGACGAGGGTGACGAGCGGGAACTCCTCCCGCAAAGTGATCGCCTGAATCGTCGTGCTCCCGGGGCTGCGGATCCCGGACCCGTTGACGACCGCCAGCGCGTTTCCCGGGATCTGGGCCTGGATCTCCGCGGTCAGCGTGGACGTGCCGCCCGTCTCGGCCATGCTTTCGACCCCCGGCGTGGCTATGCCGTCCCGGGCCCAGAAGGTCACGCCGGCCTTGTGCACGGCGCCGATTAGCGGCGAGAAATGGGCCCCGCCCGGAAAGTTCGTCGGGTGCGTCGACGCGCTCCACGTCGCCTCGAAGACCACGCGGTACGTCGCCGTGGTCGCCGCGACCGGGGGCGGCGGCTCGGGCTCCGGGTCGGGCATCGCCACAGGCTCGGTACCTGAATCACCGCATGCGGCCAGCACGACGAGCGCAACCGTGAGCGTCAGCCGACCGAGGCGGGTCTGGAGAAGGCGGTTGAATGTCGGGTTCATGATGACTCTAACCACCCGACTCCGCCGAAGGTTCCGGGCTCCCGGCGAAGAGTCGGCGGCAACTCAGGCGCTGGCGTGCCAGGCGGCAAGCACCTCGGCTTCCAACTCGGCGGGGAGCCCCGCTCGCGGTTCGGCGCGGCGATCCTCGGGCAGCGAGTTCCACCATTCGACGGTGTCGCGGGCGGTGTCGGCGAGCGGGCGGAACGTGAGCCCGGCCTGCACGGCGGCCGCCACCGAGACCTGGTTCATCCCCACCGTCGGCCCCTCGGGCGGCGTCCAGTTCGTCATGTGGCCCCAGGGCACCACGTTGTGCTCTTGCATGAACTCGGTCGACACCCAGGTGAACGTGGCGTCGGACGCGAGCGCGCCGCGGATCTCTTCCAGCATGTCGCCGAATGGCTGCACCTCGCCCGTGGCGTTGTACGTGCCTCCGTTCCCGGGGCCCTCGACGAGCCGCACGATCCACTCGGAGAGGTCGCGGGCGTCGACGTTCTGCACCGGGTCGGCGGGGGTGTTGGGGGCGAGCACCTCCCCTCCGCGGTCGACCCGGACCGGCCAGTACGTCCAGCGGTCCGTGTTGTCGCCGGGCCCGACGATCAGCCCCGGGCGCACGATGATGGCGTTCTCGCCGAAGGCGTCGCGGGTGTTCTGTTCGCACTGCGCCTTCATCGCACCGTACTCGCGCATGTCCTCGATGTCCGGCGCCGAGAGCTGCGCGACGGGATAGTCCTCGTCGATCCCCACCGCGGCGAAATCCGCGTACGCCGAGATCGATGAGACGAAGAGGTAGCGGTCGACCTGGTCGCGGAGGAGTTCGGTCGTCATCGCGACCCAGCGCGGGTAGGAGGCCGAGTTGTCGATCACGGCGTCCCACTCCCGGCCCTCAAGCGCCGCCAGATCGTCGTTCCGGTCCCCGACGAGGTGTTCGACGCGCTCGAAGTAGTCGTGGTAGAACGGGGGCTCGGTCTGCCCGCGCGTGAAGATCGACACCTCGTGGCCCCGGTCGAGCGCGTACTTCACCTGGTGCGGACCGATGAAGCGCGTGCCGCCGAGGATGAGGATGCGGAGCGGGCCTGCCTCCCCTCCCGCGCAGGCGGCCGAGCCGAAGGCGCCGAGTACTCCGAGCGCGCCGCCGGCCCGGGCGGACGTCTTCATGAACTCTCGTCGGGTCTGGTTCCACGCCATCGTGATCTACTCCCTTTCTGTGCCTTCTCCTGTGCCTTCCTCGCCCGGCGCCCTCTCTTCGGCGCGGGGTCCGGACCAGCCGTATGCGTGCGCCACCGTGATCGCGATCTCCGACGCGAGTTCGCTCCCGGAGTCGGAGTTCGTCATCACGAAGACGCCGTCGTCGCCGTCGATGTACGCCGTAAACGTGCAGCGGAAACCCTGGTTCGAGCCGCCGTGCCGGAAGCGTTCGCCGTCCTCGGAAATCGCCGGGCCCAGCCCCCAGTCGTCCGCGTCGGGCGTCAGCATCTCCCGTGCGAGCGCTGCTCCCAGCACGCGGGTCGACTCGCCCCTCCAGGCACGCTGCATCTCCCGGGCGTACAGCGCGAGTTCGCTCGGCGTCGTCCACAGCCCGGCGGCCGCCTGTTCCGGATAGGTGTGCCACCCGCCGGGGACCCGGTCGCCGTTCGCCCGGTAGGCCGTCGCGATGTCATCCCGGCGCTCGGGGGGAATCGGCTGCTCGTACGTCGAGCGCGCCATGCCGATCGGGTCGAGCACCTCCTCGCGCATGACCTCGGCGAACGGCTTGCCGCGGACGTCCGCCACGAGTTGCTGCATGACGGTGTAGCCGCCGCCGGAGTAGCGCCAGCTCTCCTCGGGCGCCTTGTAGACGCGCACGGGGTCCGTGTTGCCGTGGCCGTCGAGGACGCCCGGCCCATCCGGCGCCTCCTCGTCCGGCCCGTACCCGGGGAAGCCCCACACGGTGAGACCGGCCCGGTGCGTGAGGAGCCCCCGCAGGGTGACGGGCCCCTGCTCCGTGAACTCGTTCTCGGGTACCTGCCAACTCGTGAGGTAGGCGTTGACGTCGCCATCGAGGTCGACGCGGCCCGATTCGACGAGCCGCAGCGCGGCGAGCGCGGCCACGGGTTTGGAGATGGAGGCCGCCTGGAAGAGCGTGTTCGGGGTCACGGGCCGGCCCGATTCGACGTCGGCGAGCCCGTAGCCGCGGGCCCAGGCGATCTCGCCGTCGACCAGGACGGCGACGCTCACGCCGGGCACGCCCAGTTCGGCCATGCGGTCGGCGAGCGAGCGCCGCTGGACGGGCTCGCCGCGAATCGTGACGGCTGGCATCAGCGACGACTCGACGAGTGCCTGGGGGGATGCGTCCGCGGCCCCCTCCGGTACGGAACTGTCGGGCGTGGGCGGCGGCGCGCACCCTAGAGCGCACGACGTCCAGGCGATGAGGGCGGTCCGCGCTGCGTTCACGATCCCTTCCCGAATTTGCAGTCGTACCAACTGCGGCCGATCCCGAGATCCACGCGCAGGGGAACCGTCAACTCGATGGCCCCCTCCATCTCCTCGCGCACGGTCCGGCCGATCGTTTCAACATCGGACTCCGGGGCCTCGATGAGCAACTCGTCGTGCACCTGGAGCAGCATGCGGGCTCCGGTCCCCGCGAGACGTTCGTGCAGCCGGATCATCGACACCTTGATGAGGTCCGCGGCGGATCCCTGGATGGGGGAGTTCGTCGCGGTCCGTTCGCCGTAGCCGCGGATCCCGGGGTTCCTGGACCGGATCTCGGGGATGTAGCGGCGGCGCCCGAACAGCGTCTCGACGTAGTTCCGGTCCCGCGCCACTTCCTTCATCTCCTCGAGATAGGCCGCGACGCCCGCGAACCGCTCGAAGTATCCGGCGATGAACTCGCTCGCCTGCGTCCGCGAGATCCCGAGCTGCTGGGCGAGGGCGAACGGGCCCTGGCCGTAGATGGTGGCGAAGTTGATCGTCTTCGCCTGCTCGCGCATCGTCGGCGTGACGTCATCCGGCTCGACCCCGAAGATTCGGGCCGCGGTCTCGCGGTGGATGTCGCGCTCCGCGCGGAACGCCTCCACGAACGCGTCGTCCCCGGAGAGATGGGCCATGACCCGGAGTTCGATCTGGGAGTAGTCCGCTCCCACGAACCGATGGCCGGGGGCGGCGATGAATCCCTTCCGGATCTCGCGCCCCAGCGCCCGCCGGATCGGGATGTTCTGGAGGTTCGGGTCCGAGGACGAGAGTCGGCCCGTCGCGGCGACGGTCTGGTTGAAGCGGGTGTGGATGCGTCCCCGGTCGTCGATGAGCCGCGGGAGCACGCTCACGTACGTGCCGTCCAGCTTGTCGAGCTCCCGGTGTTCGAGGATGAGGCGCGGGAGTTCGTGCCCCATGGCCGCGAGTTGCTCGAGCACGGACTCGTCCGTCGAGGGCCCGGTCTTCGTCTTCTTGAGGACGGGCAGCGCGAGCCGGTCGAAGAGCAGCTCCCGCATCTGCGGGACGGAACGGAGGTTGACCTCGGTCCCGGCGATCTTGTGGATCTCCGAGCGCACGGCGTCGAGATCGCGGCGCAGGCGGGCCCCCAGGTCGCCGAAGAAGTCGAGGTCGATCGCGATGCCGGCCCGCTCCATGCTCGCGATGACGGTGACAAGCGGCATCTCGACCTCGCGGAAGAGGCGGCCCATTCCCGTTCGCACGAGGTCGGCCTCGTCGACCTTCGCGAGGCGGTGCAGGAGCGCGGCGCGCGGCCCGGCCCACTCGGCGACGCGCTCGGGCTCGATCGATGCCAGCGGAAGACGGTTCCGTCCGGTACCCGTGATGGCGTCGCCGGTCTCGAGGGCGACGCCGAGACGGTCGGGGGCGAGGGTGGAGAGGGCGCGGTCGCGGCGGGCGGGATCGAGGCAGTAGGAGGAGATCTGCGTGTCGAACGCGACGCCGCCGTCGCGGCCCCCCAGTTCGACGCCATGCCGGCGCAGGAGCTGGGCGGCGTACTTGAGATCGTGCCCGAGTTTCGGCGCCTCCGAGGCCAGCAGGTCGTGCAGGCCTCGCATGCCGGGCGACGTCACCCCCGGCAGGCCGACGGGCGCGCCCGCATCGAAGGCGAGCGTCGGGTTTCCCGCCGCGTCGTGCTGGACTTCCGGGGCCCGGTGCCCGAGGGGCAGGTAGAAGGCGCGGTCCTCGGAGGCGGCGAGCGCCAGGCCGACGAGATCGGCGCCGAGCGGATCTTCGGAGCTGCCCGCGACGCAAAGTCCGATGCGCGGAGCCCGGGAGCACTCGGCCAGTACGGCGCCCAGCCGATCCGTGTCGGCCACGACCTCCACCTCCGGGGCGAAGCGCTCGGCCTCCGTCGCCGGCGCCTCCAGTTCCCTCAGCAGGTTGTGGAACTCCAGGTCGCGGAAGACGGACGCGGCCCTGTCGGCGTCCAGCGGTCGTGACCGGAGGCTCTCCAGATCGAGGCTCACGGGGGCATCGGTGCGGATCGTCACCAGTTGTCTCGAGCGCCGAGCGTCATCCGCATGCTTGAGAATCGCGTTTCGGGCCCGGGCGGCCGTGATCTCCTCCGCCCGTGCCAGGATGGACTCCAGGTCGCCGAACTGCCGGATGAGCGCGGGCGCGATCTTCTTTCCGATGCCGGGCACGCCGGGGACGTTGTCGGACGAGTCGCCGAGCAGCGCCAGAAAGTCGGTCACGCGCTCCGGGGGCACGCCGAACCGCTCCTCGGCATTGTCCGGCGTCACCCACACCTGATCGACTCCGGCGGGTCCCCCTCGGCCCGGATTGAGCAGCGCGGTGCGATCGTCTACGAGTTGGTGGAAGTCCTTGTCTCCGGAGACGATGACGGTGCGCAAACCCTGGCCCGCGGCCTCATGCGCGAGGGTCCCGATCACGTCGTCCGCCTCCCACCCTTCCGCCTCGATGACGGGCACCCGGAAGGCGGCGAAGATCTCCCGGCACCGGGGGAGGGACGCCCGGAGTTCGTCGGGCATCTTCTCTCGCGTGGCCTTGTACTCCGGGTAGATGTCGGTGCGGAAGCTGTCGCCGGCATCGAACGCGACGCCGAGATAGTCGGGCGCGTGATCCGCGATCAGCCGCATGAGGAAGCGGGCGATGCCGTAGGGGGCGGACGTGTTTTCGCCGCTCGAAGTGGTGAGCGGCCGGTTGATCATGGCGAAGAACGCGCGGTAGATGAGCGCGTAGCCGTCGAGCAGGAAGAGCGACGGACGAGCGGCCTGCGAGGGCTTCACGACGCTTGGCGCCGCCACATGGAGTTCACCGGCCGTCCGGCATGGTCAACATGGCATCTATGTATGGTGGAGGGGGCCGTCCGTGGCAAAGCCCCGCGACAAGAAAAGCGCCCCGCCGGGAGGGGCGGGGCGCGTGAAGCTCCGGCTCGGCTACGGCGTCCGGTCAGGCGGTTCGCACCACGCGGGTCGCCTGCAGCCCCTTGTCGCCCTGAGTGAACTCGTAGTCCACCGCCATCCCTTCGACGAGCGTCTTGTACCCGTCCATGTCGATGGACGAATAGTGGACGAAGACGTCATCGCCGCCGTCTGGCTGCTCGATGAAACCGTACCCCTTGGAGTCGTTGAACCACTTGACCGTACCTGATGGCATCCTGCCTCCTGCGTACCTCGGTGATGGGTGTTGCGGGCGCTCCGCGCAGCTGGTTGTGCGTCGTTTTTCGCTCCGCCGGACACGAGACGTTGCTATGCTATGCGGGCGATTTGGACCCGTCAACACGCCATCGGGAACGACGGCATCAGGGGTTCGAGACGCCCAGATCCGGGTACAGGAAGCGGTAGATTTCGGCCAGTTCGGTGACCGCCCGGACGTACTCGCGCGTCTCCCGGTAGGGGATCCGCTCGACCAGTTTTTCGTCGTCCGAGAACTCGGGGAAGTCGCGCCACCGTAGGTAGCGATGGGGGCCGGCGTTATAGGAGATCATCCCCGCGATATCGAAGCCATCGAAGCGGCCGAGGACTTCCGCCAGGTACTGGGTCCCGAGCATCAGGTTGACCTGCGGGACCGTGAGCTGGTGACGGCGATAGCCTTCGAGTCCGGCGCGTGAGGAGACGTTGCGGGCCGTCTCCGGGAGGAGTTGCATGAGACCGATGGCATTGGCGACGGAACGGATCTCCGGGTCGAACATCGACTCGCGACGCGAGAGTCCGGCGACGAAGTGCGGCGGGAGTCCGTTCCGTTCGGCTGCAGCGACGAGGGCCTCGCGGAAGGGCAGCGGATAGATCGCTTCGAGGAGCGGGCGGGTCCAGCGGCCGCGAATCGCCTGTGCGCGCCACCCCTCGCGAATCCCCTCCCGCGTCCATTCCGCTGCGTTCAGGGCGTGGGCAAAGGCAAGGATCGCCCCGTAGGTCGACGGTCCGCGCTCGCTGGCGCGGCGGTATTCCCGGCGCGCGCGCTCGGGCCACCCCACCTCTCGCAGCTTGTTCATGCGCCGGAGCGCGGTCGCGTGGATGGGATCGAGGTCGGGCAACGGCTCGCCGTCGCCGATTCCGACCTCGGCCAGGCGGTCCGTGCCGGTGCGGGGCTCCGCGAGGATGGCGTAGTAGTCGAGCGGGTTGTACCTGAGGGCGCGGGCGTAGAACGCGCTCGCGCCCTGGGTGTCGCCCAGCGCCTCCGCGACCTTGCCGCCCCAGTAGATCGCTCCCTGGACCCACTCGCCCTCCGGGTAGCGCTCGCGGTATTCGGCCAGGAGCGCCCGCGCCTCCTCGTAACGGCCCTCGTGGTACGCGAGGAGAGCGAGCCGTTCCAGCGACCGCGTCCCGTAGCTCGCTCCCGGGAACGCGCGGTAGGAGCGCTCGAAGCCCTCCGCGGCGATGTCGGGATGGCCCGCATCGTGCTCGAGGTCCGCGAGGAGGTAGGCGGCGCGGGCGGCGACATCCCCGGAGCCGCGGGCGGCCGTCTCGTGCGCCTCGTCGGCGTCGCCGTGGCGCCCGAGCGCGCGGTAGACGCTGGCGGCGAGCATCCACAGCGACGCCCGGGGCGCGGTGACGGAAGCGGGGTCCCCTGTCCACGTGGCCAGCGCCTCCGCCGCCCGCCCGGGAGCGCCCAGCGCCATATACGCCGATGCGAGCGATTCGGCGATGCCCGGGCGTTCGGCCGCGGGTGCGAGCTCCAACGCCTCCGAGAGGTAGCCGGCGCCGCGGGAGTGACGGCCGGCGCGGGTGTCGGAGCGCCCGACATCGCGCAGCGTCCGCCAGGATCGCGTGAGCGCGAGGAGCGCGGGTCCCGTCTCCGGCGTCTGGAGGCCTCTCGCGATCGCATCGGCGAAGGCCGAGGCGGCCGAAGCGGAGTCCCCGATCGCCAGGTAGTGCGGTCCGAGGTGCCGGGCGGCGAGGACGTTCCGGACGCCCCTGCCGGCGCGGCTCGCGAGTGCGGCCCCGCGTTCGGGATCCTCGAGCTTGAAGGCCAGGCGGGCCGCCGGGAGGAGCGCGGAATCCGCCGGCACGCGGGCCTCGCGCACGATCGAGTCGGCGAGGGCGAAGGCGTCCCGGTCCTCGGCCTCCGCCACGGCGTAAAGGCGCGAGAGCCGTAGCCACGGAGCGAGGTCCGGGTGTTCGCGCTCGGCGAGCGCGAGCTGGTCCCGCGCTTCGTACCACTGGTAGCGCCGGTAGGACACGCGGGCGAACCCGACCCGCGCGCCGAGCGGAGGCGTCCCGTCGACCCCGCTCAGATACGCACGGTAGTGCGCCGCGGACCGGGTCAGGCTGTCGAGCCCCGCGTACGCCCGCGCCAGGAGGAGCGTGGCCTGCGACGGCGCGGACGGCGGCCAGCTTTCACGCTCCGAGAGGAGGCTCAGCACGGAAGCCCATGCCCGCTGATCCGCGAAGGCCCGCGCCGCCAGCAGCACGGCCTCGTCGCCCTCCAGCTCGCCCGTGGCCAGCGCGGGCGCCAGCAGCGCCGATGCCGAGACCGGCATCCGGGCATCGAGAAGGCGCCTGGCCCGTTCCAGCACGTCGGCGCCCGCCATCGTCGCCTCGACCTGGTCGGGTGGGCGTGCCGGGCTCCCGGCCTGCGCGGCGAGCGCGGACGCCAGGACCAGCGTGAGTAGCGACCCCAGCCAGGGACCGCGTACTCGGTGGATGCGCACGAGGCGCCGGATTCGCCGCTGGACATGCACAGGAAGGCCTCCTTCCACGTCGTCCCCACCCCATTTCACACCGGGGCCGGCGGCCCGTCACCGAACTTCGATGCCCCGGTGCCCTCGATGCAAGCGGAAGGCTCCCGGCCGCCAGACGAAAAACGGCCCGCCGGGATGGCGGGCCGCTTGTCGGAACCCTTGGTGCGCGCCGGGAACGCCCCGGCGACCGGCTTCCTTTCTTCTAGGCGGCCGCGCGCTCGTGCAGGGCGTCGATGAGGCGCTGGGCGCTCTCTTCCATGTCGATGACGAGGCGGTCGATCTTCGTCACGAAGTAGTTGTGGAAGATGTTGATCGGAATCGCGATCGTCAGACCGGTGGCGGTCGTGATGAGCGCCACCTTGATCCCGCCGGCGACCAGCGTGGCTTCCACTTCGCCCGCGATCTCGATGGCCTGGAAGGCCATGATCATCCCGATCACGGTCCCGAGGAAGCCGAGGAGCGGAGCGACGTTCGACAGCGTCGCCAGCCACACGAGACCCTTCTCAAGCCCCGCGACTTCGATGGCGCCGGCATTCTCCACCGCCTGCGTCGCGCGCTCGGTCCCTTCGTTGTAGCGCGAGAGCCCCGCGCTGAGGACGTTCCCCGCCGGAGCGCCGGACTCGGTGCAAACTTCGAGCGCCTCATCGAGGTGGCCGGCGGCGATCTGTTCGTCGGCTTCCCGGAGAACGGTCTTGTTCTTGCCGCCCTTCAACTGCAGGTCGACGAGCTTCCAGAGGATGATGAGGACCCCGATGGCGAGCGCGGCCCCCAGCGGCCACATCATCCAGCCCCCGGCCTCCCAGATCTCCGCCAGATTGAGCGTCTGACCCTCACCCAGCGTCAGTGTCTCCTGCAACCAGAGTGTGGACGCGATCAAGGTGGTCCTCCCGGTAAGCGGTAAGGTTCATCGATTGACTGGCTCGCCACGCCCGGCGCGGATGCGCCCGAGTACGAGCGGAACCAAGCTAGAAGCGGTCTGCGGGACCGTCAAGCGGCGGAACGGGACCACTACCGGCGCCAGAGCCAGGCGCCGGACCGATGCACGCGCTCGTAGCGGGCCGCAAGGCGGATCAGAGCTGCGGAGGTCGGCGTCTCCGCGGAAGCGTTCGTCCGCACAGCGGCGGGCGCACCGAACGCGCGGGCCACGCTGTCGGCGAGACGCTCGACGATGAGGCGACGGTCTGGCACCGGGTCGAGCAACTCGTTCAGGCCGATCGCGGGTCCCTTCCCGGAGACCCCGGGGTCGGCGGGCTCATCCGGCCCGATATCGCGTCCGTCCAGGTCGCCGAGGCGCTGTCTGTCCTCCAGGAGGATGGACCCGTGCTGAAGCACGCCTCCGTGGCGGCGGCACTGGGCGCTGCCCACGAGCTTGCGACCCTGCGCGGTGAGCTCTCCCGGGGCGGGATCGCGAAAGCAGCTCGCGGCGGAGATGCGGGAGGCCGCCGCGAAACTCGCCTCCGCAGCGTCTTCCGGAACGGCGTCGAGGGGAACGCCCACCGAGCGCAGCCCCTCGGCCAGCGCGCGGTGCACGGTCTGCAGGACGGCCCGGGGCCCGCCCCACGCCCGCGCGGGACAGGCGAAGGCGTAGGTGATCTCGGGCCCGTGAAAGACGGATCGGCCGCCCGTCGGCCGCCGAACGGCGTCGACGCCGGGACGGAGTTCAGCCGGAGAGCGCCCGAGCAGCCGGTCCGGCGCCTCCTGATGCCGCCCGAGCGACAGGCACCAGGGCTCCCAGCCATAGAAGCGGAGCAGCGTCGAACCGCCCCCGGCGAGTTCGAGCATCGCCTCGTCCACGGCCATGTTGCGGGCGCCGTCCGCCACGGCGTAGGGGAGTACGACGCACGGCGATCCCCGGGGCCGGGCACGCGCGCGCCGCGCGGTCACAACTCCAGAGCCTCTCCGGGCTCGAGGATCACGACCTCGGCCGTGTCGCCGACGGCGTCCACGAAGCGGGCCGGATCGACGTCGATCAACTCCCACGTGCCGTAGTGGTTCGGAACGGCGATGCGGGGTTCGATCATCTCTATCGCGCGCGCGGCGTCCTCCGGGCCCATCGTGAAGTTGTCGCCGATCGGCACCAGCGCCACATCCACTTCCCCGTTCAGCAACTCCATGTCGCGCGTGAGCCCCGTATCTCCGGCGTGGTATACGCGGGTGCCGTCCACGGTGAGGAGGATGCCGGCGGGCGTCGTCGTGTACGCCTCCGCGCCCGGCGCGTCGATCTTCCCGCCGTGGAGGGCTACGGTGAGCTTGACGCGCCCGAACGGGAACTCGTGGGCGCCGCCGATGTGCATGGGGTGGGCGTTCGCGTGGCCCTGCACCTCCCCGGCGTAGGACACGATCTCATACGTGGCGATGAGCTGCGCGTTCGTCGCCTCGAGGATGTCCCAAGCGTCCGCGATGTGGTCGCCGTGCCCGTGCGTGAGGAGGAGATAGTCGAGGCGGTCGGTGAAGTGCTCCGGTCCGACGTCCGCCACGGGGTTCCCGGTCAGAAACGGATCGATGAGGATCCGCGTGCCGTCCGCCGTTTCGATCTCGTAGCAGCTCTGGCCGTGAAAGACGAGTCGCGCCATCCGCTTTCCCCCTGTTCCTGTGTGCCGGCGGCCTCCGTTCCTATGTGCCGGTGGCCTCGGTCTCGTAGCTCTCGATCGGCGGACACGCGCATACCAGGTTTCGGTCGCCGTACGCGTTGTTCACGCGACGCACGGGCGGCCAGAACTTCCACTCCCGGGTTGAAGGCGCCGGCCAGGCGGCTTCCCGCCGTGTGTAGGCGTGGTCCCATGCATCGGCGGTCACCATCTCCGCGGTGTGGGGCGCGTTCTTCAGCGGATTGTCCTTCGCATCCAGCGTCCCCTCCGCGATCCTCCGAATCTCCTCGCGGATCGAGACCAGGGCGTGGACGAGCCGGTCCAGTTCCCGCCTCGACTCGCTCTCCGTGGGCTCGATCATGATCGTGCCCGCGACCGGGAAGGACATCGTGGGCGCGTGGAATCCGTAGTCCATGAGCCGCTTCGCGACATCCTCGTCCGTCACGCCCGTCCCCCGCCTGAGCGGACGCAGATCGAGGATGAACTCGTGCGCGACCCGCCCGTGCTCGCCCCGGTAGAGGACGTCGAAGTGCTCGCTGAGGAGGCTGGCCATGTAGTTCGCGTTCAGGACGGCCGCCTCGGTCGCCGCGCGCACGCCGTCGCGGCCGAGCATGGCGATGTACGCCCACGAGATGAGGAGAATCGAGGCGCTTCCCCACGGCGCCGCCGAGACGGCCGGGATCGCGGCGTCGCCGCCGACATCGACGAGCGGGTGTCCCGGCAGGTAGGGCGCGAGTTCGTCGGTGACGCAGATCGGACCCATCCCCGGACCGCCGCCGCCGTGGGGGATGGCGAACGTCTTGTGGAGGTTGATGTGGATGACGTCGGCGCCGTAGTCGCCCGGCCGGCAGAGGCCGACCTGGGCGTTGAGGTTGGCGCCGTCGAGGTACACGAGTCCGCCGTGCTCGTGGACGATGTCCGTCACCTCCCGGATCGCCGACTCGAACACGCCGTGAGTGGAGGGATACGTGATCATCGTCGCCGCGAGCCGGTCGGCATGCATCGCCGCCTTGGCCCGAAGATCCTCGACGTCGATGTTCCCGTTCTCGTCGCAGCGGACGACCACGACCTTCATCCCGGCCATGACCGCGCTCGCGGGGTTCGTCCCGTGCGCGGAAGACGGGATGAGGCACACGTCCCGCGTTCCTTCGCCACGGTCCTCGTGCCGGGCCGCGATCACGAGCAGGCCGGTGTACTCGCCCTGGGCCCCGGAGTTCGGCTGCAGCGAGCAGGCGGGCAGTCCGCTCATCTCGCAGAGCCACCGTTCCAGGTCGTCGAACAGGCGCCGATAACCCTCGGCCTGCTCCACGGGGGCGAACGGGTGCAGTGACCCGAACTCCGGCCACGTGACGGGGATCATCTCGGACGTCGCGTTGAGCTTCATCGTGCAGGATCCGAGCGGGATCATGCTCGTGTTCAGCGACAGGTCCCGGGTTTCGAGCCGATGGATGTAGCGCAGCATCTCGGTCTCGGAATGGTACCGGTTGAAGACCGGGTGCTCGAGGTAGTTCGAGGTGCGCGCGAGTCCCGCCGGATAGACGGGCTCGGGAATGTCCGCGGCGACGTCTCCGGCGCCGAGTTGCCGTCCGCCCTCACCCCCGAAGACGGCGAACAGATCCTCGAGGTCCTCGCCGCGCACCGTCTCGTCGAGCGCGATCCCTACCGTCCCGTCCTCGAAATCCCGCAGGTTGATGCCGCGTTCCCGTGCCCTGGCGAGAATGTCGGCGGAGGTGAAGCCCGAGGGGATGACCTGCAGGGTGTCGAAGAACTGTTCGTGAACGATCGTGTGTCCGAGGCGCTCGAGTCCGCGGGCGAGGGTCCACGTCAACTTGCGGACGCGGGTCGCGATGGCGCGGATGCCCTCCGGGCCGTGATACACGGCGTACATTCCGGCCATGATCGCGAGCAGCACCTGGGCGGTGCAGATGTTCGACGTCGCCTTCTCCCGCCGAATGTGCTGCTCGCGCGTCTGCAGGGCCATCCGGAGCGCCGGGTTCCCGTCCGCGTCGACGGAGACTCCGATGATCCGCCCGGGCAGCTTGCGCCTGAACGCGTCGGTGGCCGCGAGGTAGGCGGCGTGCGGTCCGCCGTAACCCATGGGTACGCCGAACCGCTGGGAGTTGCCGACCGCGATGTCCGCGCCGAACTCACCCGGCGGCACGAGAAGGGCGAGGGCGAGGAGATCCGCCGCGACCACGACTCCGGCCCCGTGCTCGTGGAGCGCGTCGCAGAGGCCTCGATAGTCCGGGACAGCGCCTTCCGTGGTCGGGTACTGCAGGAGCGCGCCGAAGGCGTCGTCCGGATCGTGCGCCGCGATGTCGCCGTGCTGGAAGAGCCGGACCTGGATTCCGAGCGGCCGGGCGCGGCCGTGGACGACGGCGACTGTCTGGGGATGGCAGGCCTCGGAGACGAGGAAGACGTTCCGTTCGTCGCTCCCCCGGCTGCCCCAGAGCATGAGCATCGCCTCCGCCGCGGCGGTCCCCTCGTCCAGGAGCGAGGCGTTCGCGATCGGAAGCCCCGTGAGGTCGATGACCGTCGTCTGGAAGTTGAGCAGGGCCTCGAGGCGCCCCTGCGAGATCTCGGCCTGATAGGGCGTATACTGTGTATACCAGCCGGGGTTCTCCATGATGTTCCGGAGGATCACGCCGGGTGTCAGGGTCCCGTGATACCCCAGACCGAGATAGGAACGGAAGGGGCGGTTGAGGCTGGCGAGTTCCGCCGCGCGATCGAGGAGCCTCCTCTCGGTGATCGCTTCCGGAAGGTCGAGGGCGCGACCCAGGCGAATCGGCTCGGGGACGGTCTCGTCGACGAGTTCGCCAAGGCTCTCCGCGCCGATCGCCTCCAGCATCGGACCGATGTCCGAGGGCGCCAATCCTATGTGGCGCCCGGCGAACTCGCCGAACGGCTCCATCTCCAACTGCATGTTCAGGAGCGGGCCGTCAGACCTCGTCCGCGTCGGCGACGAGGGCGGCGTACTGTTCGGCGGTAAGGAGGTCGTTGAAGTCCTCGGGCGCTTCCAACTCGAGCCGGATCATCCATCCTTCACCGTAGGGATCGCTGTTGACGAGGCCGGGGTCGGCCTCCAGCGCTTCGTTGACCGCCACGATCGCCCCGGCCGCCGGACAGAAGAGTTCGGAGACGGTCTTCACGGCCTCGACGGTCCCGAAGGCCTCCATCTGCCCGAACTCTTCGCCGGGCGCGGGGAGTTCGACGTAGACCACATCGCCCAGTTCGCCCTGAGCGTAGTCCGTGATCCCGATCAAGACCTCGCCGTCGACGTCGGTTTCCCGCACGTATTCGTGCTCGGGCGTGTATCTGAGGTCTTCCGGAATGTCCGACATGCGTACCTTTGCCTTTGCTTCGGATCGAACGTCTCTGGGGTGGCGGCGTGGGGACTATACCCGAGCCGCGAGCCGGGCGTCAAGCAATTCTGCCGCTAGTCGCCCGAAGCGAGTCTGCGCCGGGCTTTGCGATCCTTTCTGATCCGCTTCCGCGCGTCCCTCGCGCTCTCGCCCGGGTGTCGCTCGACGACGTCCACCCCTCCCATGCAGACGAGACCGCTGAGGCGGATGACGGGAGCGTCCGGGGCTGGCGGCGTGCCGGGTTCGGGCATGCTGACGCCCCCCATGAGCGCGATGCCTCCCCACTCGACGCGGACCCCCGGTGGGACGACGATGTCCACGCCTCCCATGAGCGCGAGGAGCCGGACCGAAACCGTCTCGGTCGCGAATGCCGCCTGCCTGAAGTCGAGATCCGTACCTCCCATGACGGTGACGGCGGTGAGCTGGCGCGGAGGAACCCAACTGCCCTTGCGCTCGGTCGCCCCCCAGATCGAGACGATGAGGTCGTGCTCCTGGACGGGTCGCGCCGGATCCACCGGCACGGAGGCGGCCGGCGAGGGCTCGGGTACCGCCGGGCGGGTTTCGCTTCGGAGGGCGGGGAGGTCTCGCTCGAGCGCGACGAGCTCCGCCCGGGTGCGCGCGGCGTACGCGATGTCCAGGCGGCGTTCCAGTTCGGTCGTATTCATGGCGTCGCGCGCGAAGTGCGCGCAGAGACGGTCCACCGTCGCCTGCCGCTCCTCCGGCGACAACGCCTTCTCTTGGCTGTCCGTCATCTCCTCCTCGCCGTCTGGCCGGCCTGATTCTCACGCAAGGTGGCGGGGCTAGCAAGGCAAAAAAACTTGCCGCACGGGCGAGCGCACGGCATCATGGCGCACAGCAGGTGTTTTTCGTGCCCTGTCCGTGAACCCTTTGGAAGGAGGTGATCTAGTGTCTGCAGGATGTAGAACCGGGTCTGACTCGGCACGGGCAAGCGATCGCCTCGAGGCAGCGTAACCGGTCCTGAACCGGTGGCGCTCGAGACATGCGCCGACCTGAAAGCTGCGGTGCCTCGCCGGCGTCGCGTCGAGTCAGGTTTCGGTTGAGACAAGAGCCGGCCGCGGGTTTCACGCTCGCGGCCGGCTTCCTTTTCATCCCCCTCTGCTCTGAAGATGTCGTTATTCAGCAAATACACCGGAGCCGGCAACGACTTCGTGATCGTGCGCGGCGAAGAACTGGGGCTCCGGGATGCGGGGGCCCTGGCGGCCGCGCTGTGCCCCCGCGCGACGGGCGTCGGCGTGGACGGGTTGATCACGGTCCGCAGCCTGAGCGAGGAGGTCGTCCGCCTCCGGTTCTTCAATCGCGACGGCTCCGAGTTTTCCACCTGCGGGAACGGCTCGCGCTGCGCGGCGCGCTACGCGGTGGACCGCGGGCTCGTGCCCCCCGATCACATCCTCGTGACGGACGACGGTGAGATCCTGGCGCGGGTACGGGAGGACGGCGTGGCGCTGGAATACGCGCTCGATGCCCGTGTGGAACGCGAGTTGCGCGTGCCCGTCGAAGCCGAGAGGCGGCGGGAACGGGACGCCTGGCTGGTGCGGATGGGGACGGCACACCTCGTGGTCCCCGTACCGTCCGTGGACGTGGAGGACTTCGACGATCTCTGCCGACCCCTGCGGTGGCGGGAGGATGTCGGTCCTGGCGGGGCGAACGTACACCTTGTCGCCCGTGACGGAGGGACTGCGCTCATCCGCACCTTCGAACGGGGCGTGGAGGGAGAGACGCTCGCCTGCGGCAGCGGCTGCATGGCGGTGGCGTTCGCGCTCCGGGCCGCGGGCGAGGCGGGGGACCGGGTCGAGTTCCTCGTGCGGTCCGGGGCCGCGTTGACGGTGGAGTTCCTCGAGGCGGGGCGGATCCGGCTCAGCGGACCGGCGGTGTTCATCTTCGATGGCGTCTTCCCCGAAACCGCGCCCTGAGCCGGAGGTGTCCGCGGTGGCGGCGCCGCTGCTGGAGTGGTTCGACGCGCGGCGGCGGGACGGCGTCGCGTGGCGCGGAGAACGGGACCCCTACGCACTCCTCGTAGCCGAGGTCATGGCGCAGCAGACGCGCGTGGAGACGGCGGCGCCGTACCATCGGCGGTTCATGGATCGCTTTCCCGACGTTCGGACGCTCGCGGAAGCGGAAGAGGACGAAGTCCTCGGCCTCTGGGAGGGATTGGGATACTACGCGCGGGCCCGCAACCTGCGGCGGGCGGCGCGGCGCGTGGTGTCGGACTACGGCGGCCGGATCCCGCGGGCGGTGTCGGAGCTGCGGACGCTCCCGGGGGTGGGCCCGTATACGGCGGGCGCCGTAGCCAGCGTCGCGTTCGGGCTGCCGGAACCCGCGGTCGATGGGAACGCACGCCGCGTCCTGTCGCGCCTGGGCGATCTCGAGACGGCCTCTCCCTCCGAGCTTGACCGGGCCGCGCGAACCCTGCTCGGCGAGGCCTCGGACCGGCCGGGCGATGTGAACCAGGCGCTGATGGATCTCGGGAGCGCGGTCTGTACGCCGCGCCGTCCGCGGTGCGGGGCGTGCCCGCTGTCGAAAGGATGTCTGGCGCGGCGACGGGGCACGGTCGGGCAACGACCGCCGCTGAAGAGGCGCGCTCGATCCCCCGAGCGGGTCGAGGCGGCGGCCGTGGTCCGCCGCGGCCGACGGGTGCTCGTGCTGCGGCGGCCGTCGAGCGGGCTCCTGGGCGGCCTGTGGGACTTCCCCTCCGTCCGGCTGTCCTCGCCCACCCCGCCCGCGGCGGCGCTCACAAGCGCTCTCCGGGAACGGTTCGGCCTCGACTGTCGCGTGGGCGAGGAGATTCGCGTGCTGCGGCATACGTTCAGCCACTTCCGTCTGCGGCTCGCGGTGCACGGGGCCGATTGGCGATCCGGTGAGGTCGCGCACCGGCGGCCGCACCGCTGGGTGGGCGCCGGGGGGTTCGGCGATCTCGCTTTTCCCGCCTATCTCCGACGGCTGATTGACGAGGATGTTTCCCCGAGAAAGGCGAGGTAGGCGCGGATCGTGAGATCCGCCGCCGCGTGGTGCGAAGCGGGAAGATCCCCGTAGACCGCAGCCCGGATCCGTTCGGGAGTCCGGGCGCCGGCCGCCAGCGCCCGCCGGACGGACGCCACGCGCCGGAGCCGGTGCGCGCTGCACTCTTCGAGGCGGCCGAGCGCATCCTCGACGGGGGGGCCGTGCCCGGGGAGCAGGCGCTCGGGACGGAGGGCCGCGAGGCGCGCCAGACTCGCAAGGTACGCCCTGACGGACCCATCCGGGTAAGCAATCATGGTGCTCCCCTCTCCGAGCACGAGATCCCCCGTGAAGAGGGCGCGCGAGGGTTCGAGGAGGTAGCAGAGGTGGTCCGCGGAATGACCGGGGGTCGGGATCGCCCGCAGTCGGAACCCCCCTCCGGGCTCCATGGCTTCGTCATCCGCCAGCGCGCGACCCGCCGACCCCACGCGGTCGAGGGTGGCGGAGGAGGCGCGGAGCTCTCCCCAGCGGGCGGCGGCATCCGCCGCGGACGCCGCGTGGTCGCCGTGTGCGTGCGTCAGACAGACCGCCGCCACGGGTCTTCCGGCGATCACGTCATCGACGCGGCCGAGATGCGCTTCGTCCCGCGGTCCGGGGTCCAGAACGATCAGCGGTCCGGTCCCGATCACATACGTCTGCGTCCCGGTCAGGGTGAGCGGGCCCGGGTTGTCGGCGCGAACCGCCGTGATGCCAGGCCCGTGCCGGGAGACGTGTTTCCCGGACCCGAGATCGGAGGTCACGGGACTTCGTCGTATCCCGGGTCTCCAGGTGCGAGCGGCGTGGCTCCCTCCTCACCGACGCCGAGTCTGACCAGCGCGGGTTCCACCTGCAGATCGCTGAGCGCCGCGATGGCCTCCTCGACCGACGGGAAGCCGGCGAGGCGCTCGATTGTCCTCGCTGTGGGAAACATCATGGGCAGCCGGCCGGCCGAGAAGCGCCGGAGGGCCGCGGCGGGCGTCGTCCAGATGGCCGCCTCGTGTTCCGCTGTGAGGCTCACGGAACCCGGCCGCTCCTCCAGCGAGAGGAGGAAGAAACGGGTGTCGAACCGCAGCGCCGCACCCCGCGGTGTGATCCAGCGTGCGAAATACGCCATGCGCGTGGACGAAAAGTCGAGTTCGAGACGCTCCGCCACCTGCGAGAACGAGATGCGCTCCGCGAGCAACGATCGGCGAGCCCCGGCGAGTGCGTCCGATCCGATGCCGCGCGGCGGCGCCGGCATGATGCCCGTCTCCTCGAACAGTTCCCGCAGTGCCGCCACACACGCGGCCGCTTCGCCTACGCCCGGGAGTCGGGCCGCCCAGGTCGCGCGGGTGTCATCCGCGTCGATCGCACCGCCCGGGAAGGCCCACGCCCCGGCGCCGAACCGGGCGTCGGCGGGGCGCTGAAGCAGGAGGAACTCCAGCCCGGCGCGCGCCTGGGTCGCGACGACGACCGTAGCGGCGGGCCGCGGAATCGCGGCGGTCGACCCGGGATTGGCGCCGCCTGAACGGGCGCTCAAACTCCGCTTGCCACCCGGGCGATGACGAGCAGGACTCCCAGCAGCACGAAGGCGATCGGCAGGGCGGCCGCAAGCAGCCACGCCGCGAAGGCTCTTCCGGTCGTGGTCCGGTGCGCTTCCCGCAGGCCGATCACGGTCAGCACGATTCCCCAGATACCCGCCACCAGGCCGCCGATGAACGGGACGATGGCGAACACGCCGGGGCCGCAGGCGTAGCAGATGGTGCGAACCGTTGCCGTGAGGCTTCGACGCCCGGGGACCAGCACCAACACGAACACATGGAGGACCAGGCTCGCGATGATGAGGTATAGCACCGCCCAGAAGGGGGCGAGGAAGAAGTCCGCCAGCCTGCCGATGGAGCCGGCGCTGTCCGTCCCATCCGGCAGGGCGACGTTCATGATCTCGGCGAGCGTCTCGACGAGGCCCGGTTGCGTCGTCGGCAGCAGCGCACCCCAGGTCAGCGAGAGCGCGGCTGTCAGGACGCTGATCACGAGATAGTAGAGGACCGGGCGCACCGCGGCGCGATCGAAAGGCCCGTCGGCGAAGAAGGCGGCGGGCTCGAACACGCTCCGGCGCCACGTCTCGACCAGGTTCAGCGGGAAGGATACGGCCGGATCCTCCCATGCGGGCAGGTTGACGTCTCCCGTGCCCTCGCCGTAACCGGTCCGCTCCTCACCGGATGTCGCGTACGTCATCATTTCGGGTTCGCGACGCGACTCAGTCGAGGATGCGCAGCGGCATGACGAGGCAGAGATAGTCGGGTTCGCCGCTCGCGGGAGAGAAGGTCGCCGCTCGTTCCGGCGCCTTGAACGTCATTCGAACATCCTCCTCCGGCATGTGCCGCAACACCTCGAGTAGGTACGTCGCATTGAAGCCGATCTGGATGTCCTCTCCCTCGTAGTCCAGCGACAGCGCGTCCTCCGCCTCCCCGAGATCCGGCGTCTGGACCTTGAACCCGAGGTCGCCGGACTTGAAGGAGAGGCGCACCCGCCTCGTCGAGTCGTCCGCCATCACCGCGACGCGCCGCACCGCCGTCTCGAGAGCGGCGCGATTCACGGTCGCAACCTTGTCGTTGTCCTTCGGGATGACCTGCTCGTAATTCGGATACGGCCCCTCGATGAGCGAAGTGAAGACCTCCCGGTCCGCGGACCGGAACGCCAGGTGGTTCTCCGAACGGGCGACCTGAAGGACGGTGTCCGCCGGATACAGCTTCTGCACCTGGTTCAGCGCCTTGGGCGGAATGATGAGGTCCACCTCTGCCGGCGAGCCGCTGACATCCAGCTCGCCTGACATCTTCGCCAGCCGGTGGCCGTTCGTTGCGACCATGACGGTCGCCGCCTCGCGCAACTGCCACAGAATTCCGTTCAGAATCGGCCGGCTGTCCTCCGTCGAAACGGCGAAGCTCGTGCGCTCGATCAGCGTCTGCAGCTCGCCGGCGGACATCTCCCAGCCGCCGGCGAAGTCGACGTCCGGGAAATCCGGGAACTCGTCCGGGGCCTGTCCGTAGAGGCGGAACTTGCTCCGGCCGCACTCGATGTCCACTCCGGATGCGGCCGCGTCACGATCTCCTCCCGCAGCGGCGAACTTCACCGGCGCGTCGTCCAGCACGCGCGAGATTTCGAGGAGCTGTCTCGCGGGTAGCGCGACGACCCCTGCTTCGGAGATATCGGCCGGCACGGACAGCGAGACGAAGATGGACATGTCCGTGCCGCTCAACCGCACGGCATCGTCCTCCGCATGGATCAGAATGTTCGAGAGAACCGGGAGCGCCGCTCGCGTCGGGACGGCGGCAGCGGTCGCCGCCAGCCCCTTCTGGAGGGCCTCTCGGGTGATCGAGAATCTCATTTCAACTCCGGCGGTATCGGTTCGGGTTTTCCACCGTGGGTTCTACGGTTGCGTATGATATACGTATCAACGGAGTAGTAGTAGAGCCTGTCGAAGTGTCGAAAACACGGGATTCCCCATGTCCGTCGCGGCCCGGAACGCTGCGTCCGCTGTCGACACACCGACACGGTTGTCGAAGCTCCGGGGAAACCGTGGCACCTCGACGGGGACTCCGCGCCCGCCGGTGTGCGTGAGGAGCAGGTCTTCGTCCGGTTTTGCACATCGTAGTGGACGAACGCGCCATCAGGTTCGAAACAGCTCTTGCTGCAGCTGGCCGACGCGGCCGCAAAGAGCGGGATCCGACGCCATGTCCGCCTCGACCTTGTTGACGGAGTGGATGACGGTCGAGTGATTCCGGCCGCCGAACAGGTGGCCGATGTCGGAGTAGGGCAGGTCGAGGTGTGTCTTGATGAGGTACATCGCGACCTGTCGCGGAACCGTCACGGTCCGGTTCCGCCTTTTTGACATGAGTGCTTCCACGGAGACGCCCCAGGAAGCGGCAATGCGGGCACGGACCTCCTCCGCGGAGACCTCGATTACCTGCTCGTCGGCGTCGTTGCCCTCGGGCCCCAGTGCGTCGCGCGCCATGTCAAGTGAAATCTCGCGTCGCGTGAGCGAACTGAATGCGAGGAGTTTGATCAGCGCCCCCTCGAGTTGCCGGACGGAGGTACGCCGGCTCCGGGCCACGTACTCGATGACGTCGTCGCCGATTTCGATCCCGTCCTCATCCGCCTTCTTGCGCAGGATCGCGGAACGTGTCTCCAGGTCGGGGGGCTGGATGTCGGTGACGAGACCCCACTCGAAACGGGAAACGAGACGCTCCTGGAGTCCGGGGATGTCCTGCGGCGGCCGGTCGCTCGTGATGACGATCTGCTTCTTGGCGTCGTAGAGCGCGTTGAACGTGTGGAAGAACTCCTCCTGCGTCCCTTCCTTGTTGGCGATGAAGTGGACATCGTCGATGAGCAGAACGTCGATACGGCGATAACGCTCGCGGAAAAGGGCGGTTTGCCCGGTCCGGATCGCATCGATCATCTCGTTGGTGAACTGTTCCGAGGGGACGTAGGC
Organism: Candidatus Palauibacter rhopaloidicola; assembly: GCA_026914155.1. Lineage (GTDB taxonomy): Bacteria > Gemmatimonadota > Gemmatimonadetes > Palauibacterales > Palauibacteraceae > Palauibacter > Palauibacter rhopaloidicola. The sequence continues at coordinate 70,109 of JAPPGH010000050.1, forward strand.
GACCTGGCAGTCCGGCAGCCGGTCGAGAATCGTGTTTCCGATCGCGTGCATCAGGTGTGTCTTGCCGAGACCGGTGCCCCCCCAAATGAAGAGCGGGTTGTACGTAGTGGCGGGTGCGGCGGCCACGCGGTCGGATGCCGCGGCGGCGAGTTCGTTGCTGCCGCCGATGACGAAGCGCGCAAAGGTGTAGCGTTCGTTCAGCGCCGCGGCCGCCGGAAGACCTCCGCGGTTCGGCGTCTGCGAAGCCAGCGCATGACCGGGGTCGCCGGGGTAGGGTTCTGTGATTTCCGGGAAGTCGAGCCGCTCCTCGGCTCCCTTGTGCTCGAATCGGAGCCGAAGCCTCGCGCCGAGTTCTCGCTCGGAGATGTCCTGCAGGAGGGTTCCGTACTTGTCCTCGACCCATTCGACGGCGAACCGCGTGGGCGCGGAGACGACGAGCGTATCGTCGGAGAGCGAAACGGCCTCGGTCGATCCGAGCCAGGTACGATAGGTCTGCTCCGGGAGCAAGAGCTTCGCTGACGCGCGAATCTTGATCCAGGCCTCGTGTGCAGTCAGCTCCATCCGTGACGCGCCGGCATGAGAAGAAGACGGTGGGATAGGGGTCCTGATCTTAGGCGAATCCGGCGGCGAGTGTCAACGAAGCGAACCGCCTCGCGACGTGGCGCGCGGATCGCGAAAAACGGGGGGCGCCCGGTTCGACGCCGACGGGCCGAATTGACACTATCCCGCATCACGTCTAGACTTCCGGGCTGGCCTCGAAAGCCTGTGAGATGACCGGAAAGCCTCGGGTGATGTGAGATGGGGAAGCCCACATACAGCAAGCCAACCAACAGGAAGCGCGTTCGCGATCATGGATTCCGGGCGCGCATGAAGACGAAGGCGGGCCGCCGCACGCTGTCGCGCCGTAGAAGGAAGGGTCGACGTCGGCTCACCGTCAGTGACGCGTTCCGTCGCAAGCGACGAAGCCGCTAGCGGGCCTCCGCCGGAGGGCTTTCGACGGCCTCGCGCGGCTCGGCTGCGCACTGCGCGGGAGATTCGCCAAACCATCCGTGCCGGCCGTTGCCGTCGCGGCCGCATCGTGGACGTGTTCTTCGCGCCGTCGCCCTCGGGCCGCTCCAGAATCGGAGTCGTGACGCCCCGCCACGGCCGCGGCGCGGTCGAGCGAAACCTCGTGCGTCGGCGTCTGACCGAGATCGCCCGCATCCACGTATTGCCCGCCCTTGAAACCCGCCGGCTCGAACTTGACCTGGTCGTGAGAGCGAAACCGGCCGCCTACGACGCCTCGTACCAGAGGCTTCGAGTGGCGTTGATGGACTCGCTGGAGACCGTATGCGAAGATTGATCATCGGAGCGATTCGCGGCTATCAACTGGTCGTTTCTCCCTGGTTGCCTCCCGCCTGCAGGTACGAGCCGAGCTGCTCGGAGTACGCGCTGACCGCGGTGCGGCGATTCGGCGCCGCCCGGGGCGGCTGGCTGTGCGTTCGGCGCCTTCTTCGCTGTCATCCCTTCGGGTCGTGCGGCTACGATCCGGTTCCCGCCCGGGAGCGCTGAATGGAACGCCGCCTGCTTCTGGCCATCGCGCTGATGGTCGGTGTGATGGTCCTCTCGAACGTGTTTTTCCCGCCGACCGAGAGGCCCGTGGCCCCGGTGTCGGCCGACAGCGCGGAGACGCCGGAGACCGCGACCGCTGCGGACGAGCTGAACCGTCTTTCCGCCGAGGAACGAGCGGCCCAGGAGGTGGCGGCGGTTCTGGCCGAAGCGGAGGAGACGCCCGCGGCTACGGAAGGGACGGACGCCGCCGCCGGGCTTGGCGAAAGCTCGATCGTCACGGTCCGCTCGGAACTGTACGAATACCGGTTCGACACGCGGGGCGCGCGACTCATCGGCGCGACGATGCTCGCGCACCGGAACTTCGCCGAGGGCGGACATGGCGGCCGCAACGTGGAACTGGTGCGGCCCGACGATTCGATCCTGGCGTACGCGCTGACGCTGCGTGGCGACACCGTCTCGCTCGGTGAGATCGCCTTCACCCCGTCGACGTCCACGCTCGACGTGAGAGATGGGCCCGCGGAAGTGCGTTTTGAGGCCGCGATCGGCGAGGTCACCTTCGATGTCTCGTATCGCTTCCACCCGGACGATTACCGGATCGACGTGAGCGGCGGGCTGCGTGGTCTGGGGGACGTGGGGCACGTCGTTCTCGTCGGTCTCGGCCGCGGGATCGAGCGAAACGAGGCCGTGCCCCGGGAGGACAGGGCGGCGATGGCTCTCGTCACCCGGAGCCGCTCAGGACAGATCGCGGCCGAGCGGCTGGACCGCGTGGATGACGGCGAGACGAGGCCGGCCTCCGGCAGCCCTTTCAGTTGGGCCGCATCGAAATCGAAGTACTGGCTGGCGGCTGTCGTCGTGCCGCCGGAAGGCCCGGGCATCGGGGGCGTGATGCTGCGGGGCGTTCTCGAGGAGGACGCGGCGGAGATGCAGGTCGCGCTACCCGTACCCGCCGGCAGCGCCGGCTTCGAGTACGCAGCGTACATCGGGCCGCAGGACTTCGCGCGCCTGCAGGCCGTGGGGCAGGAACTCCACAACGTGAACCCCGTCGGCTGGCGCTGGCTCCGGTGGTTCACCCGGCCGTTCGGGAACCTGATCGTCGCGATCCTGATCTGGATGCACGAGTCGTTCTCGCTGGCGTACGGCTGGGTCCTGATCCTGTTCGGCGTGGCGTCGCGAATCATCCTGTCACCGCTGTTCCACATCTCCGGGCGCGCGCAGATGAAGCAGATGGCGCTGCAGCCGGAGATCAAGAAGCTGCAGGAGCGTTACAAGGGCGATCCGCAGCGCCTGCAGCAGGAGCAGATGAAGCTCTTTCGGGAACACGGGGTCAACCCGCTGGGCGGCTGTCTCCCCATGTTCCTGCCTCTCCCGATCCTGATCACGCTGTTTTTCGTGTTCCAGAACACGATCGAGTTCCGAGGGGTGCCCTTCCTGTGGCTGCCGGATCTCTCTCTGAGGGATCCGATCTTCGTCGTACCTGTCCTGATGGGCGGATCGATGCTGCTACTGAACTGGATCACGCAACGGGGCATGCAGACGAACGCGCAGATGAAGATGATATCGTACGCGCTGCCGGTCGTCTTCACCTTCTTCTTTGCGAACTTCGCGGCCGGCCTCAACCTGTACTACACGGCCTCCAACGTCATGTCGCTGCCGCAGCAGATGTACCTCTCCCGAGAACGCAGGAAGGCACAGCCGCCGCCCTCCCGAAAAAAGGAGTAGCGAGGCGCCGCGCCGTCACCTCACGTGGGAGACGGTGAGCCCGATCAGGCGCTCGGACTGCCGAAAGAACTGCTCCGCACGGGAAGGGCCGAAGCCGAGGAGCACTCCGACCCGCGTCCCTCGATCCAGCGCGGCCCCGAGTTCCGCCGCGATGGCGGGCTCCCACCCCAGTTCCGCCCAGCCGAAGTAATCGACCGAAGCGCGGAAACGCGCGCGCGCTCCCGGGGGGGACTCCCAGACGGCGCCCGCGCGGAGTGAGAGGGGCTCGAAGTCGGGGGTAGCGCGAAGCAGCACGCCGGGACCTCCGTAGACGGTGAGGCTCGATACGGGAGACCCCTGCAGCATGAGTTCGAGCCCCTCGCGGCTCGTGCTGATCGGACGGGCGCCCGTGTCCAGGAGGAATTCGTCCCCGAGATGCGAACTCACATGATAGAGTTCGGCGCGAGCCGCAACCGCCCCGAAACGCGCGCGAAGAAGAACGCCGATCCGGTAGTGCACCTCGATGAGGGCTTGATCCGGACCTCCGAGATCGAAGCGGGAAAACGCTCCTCCGTGAATCGCTCCCGCGTACTCAACCTCCCCGTCGGGATCGCGCCGGATCCAGAACCCGAGGCGGTCACCGATGTCGGCGAGGGCAATGCCGTCACGGAGGGAATCGCGCGTCGCGCTCAACAGCGCGAGACGATGTACAGGCTCGAGCGGGGAGCCCGCGGGCGTGCGGAAGGGATGACCGTTCCGGTCCCGGATGCCGATTGCGGCCGCGTCGCGGGCCTGCGCGACAACGACGAGAGGGCCTGCCGCGGTGACGGGCACCGCCAGCAGGAGGGAGCAGACGACGAGGCCGCGCCCGCGAACCGTCCGGGCACGCACGGCCCGGACCCCGTCCACGCTGCGCAGGGCCTTCAAGCGGCCTGCTGACACCTCGGGCAGAGCACGGTCTTCCGGCCGGTCACGCGGAGGGAAGTCAACGCATGTCGGCACCGCGGGCAGGAGCCGCCCGACGAGCGTGAGTTGATCAGCCACCCCGGATCGGAATGGGCGGCGCTCCAGTGAAGCGTGGCCCGCCTCAGAACCCGCTTCAGGTAGCGGTGAAGCCGATCGAGCTGCTCCGGCTCAAGTTGGCCGACCCGAAGGTCGGGACGTACGCCGGCCTGGAAGCAGATTTCGTCCGCGTAGTCGTTGCCGATCCCGGCGATCGCTTTCTGGTTCAGGAGGAAACCCTTGATGCTTGAACGAACATTCCCCTGCGCAAGCGCCTCGAAGCGCGCAAGAGTCAGGTCATCGCTCAGCGGGTCCACCCCGAGGCTCTGGAGCGACCCCTTCTCGTTGAACTCGCTCCCCGCCACGGCCCTGACCGTCCCCTCGGACCCCGACGAGGAGAAACGGAGTTCCCTGCCGGCCGCAAACTGGAACCGGATACGAGTACGATCCGTCGGAGGCGCGGTCTGCGATTCGAGGCGCAACAGGCCGTCATCCCCCATGTCGAACATGAGGCTGTAATCGGAACGGAAGCGGAGGACGACGTAGCGACCGTGGCGTTCAACGGAGTCCACGGCGTGGTTCTCAAGGTGATTCTCGACGATATCGCGCTCGATTGAAGCGACATCCGGGTCGTCGATCCGGATCGTGGAGATCGTCTTGCCGGTTGTGTAACCGGCAATGCGCTCGATCATTCGCTCAACATCGGGAAGTTCTATCATTGCATCACGGCTCCGGTGGGCAAAACTGGGTGCAGGTGGACGTACCCCCATACGAACAAAAGGTGCCCTGTGCTTCACGGTCGGTGGAGAAGAGGAACTCGAACGAGTATCCCGGCCAGGTCTCAACGATGCGTCAAAGGGGCGACGAGACACCGTACGGGCCGCGCGGGAATGGCGGCCATAACACTATGTTATATAATGAGTTATCGAGGTTGGCCCGCGTGTCCTTGGTCGGAGTCGGCCTGCCTGAACCAAGCCGATATTCTCTCCTGAACGGACGCTGCCGCCCGCGCGGGATCCGGAGCGTTTCGGATGGGTCGTCCCATCACGATGTAGTCGGCCCCGGCCTGGAACGCGGACTCCACATCGACGGTCCGTTTCTGGTCATCGGTACCGGCCTCCATAGCCGCGCGGATACCCGGGACGACGATGCGGAACCGCCGGGACACCGCGGAGCGAACTCGAGAGGCCTCATGGCCTGAACTGATGACGCCGGCGCAGCCGATACTCTCGGCCCGACGGGCTCGCGAGAGGACGACGTCCCCGATGTCCGCTTCAAAGCCGAGGTCTTCCATGTCCGCACGGTCGAGACTCGTGAGAACGGTCACGGCCAGAATCCCGAGATCACCCGCGGCGGCGTCGCAGGCCGCGCGGAGGATCGCATCGTTGCCGTGCACGGTGACGAAGTCCACGTCCCGGGTTCGGAGTTGTCGGACCGCGGAGCGGACGGTCTGTGGAACGTCAAAGAGTTTGAGGTCGGCGAACACCTTCTTGTCTTGGGAGCGAAGCCAGTCGGCCAGCTCGAAGTATCCTCCGGAGAGGAAGAGTTCCAGGCCGATCTTGTAGAAGGAAACGGTATCGGCCAGCGCGTCGACGATGTTACGCGCTTCCGAGGCGGTTGGAACGTCCAGCGCGAGGATCAGCCGGTCGGTCGCGGGGATCGTTGTGGAGATCGTCGCCTCCCGAAGTTGTTGCCGTTGCGAGCCCGGCGGCCCCGGTGAACGGGAGCCGACTCGTGGTGAGTGGGGGACGAAGCTCTTTCCCGGCGCGCGAGCCGGCAAGAGGGCCGAGCTCTTGATGTCGAGCCGTCGTTATCGAGTCTTCGTTTCACGTGAAACATTGTCGTTCGTGCACCCGCGCGGGTGGGTGCGGATGGGTTCCGTCACTACGGTTAGCATAGGGTTTCACGTGAAACACCGGGCCCGGAACCAGACCCGGCGTCGTTGTCGAGAGCAGTGAGGCGTTGGGCGGGAGCCCAGCTTTAGCACGGGCTACCAGGTCGCCCGGGTTACGAGGGCGCCATATATTTCCTTACAGTGTTCGTCGGTTCATGCCGCCACGTGCGGCGGTCAGCGAGGGGTGGATTGACTTGGGTCGGGTGATCGCGATTGCGAATCAGAAGGGCGGGGTCGGCAAGACCACCACGGCGATCAACCTCGGCGCCTCGCTGGCGATCGCGGAGTGCAAGACGCTCGTGATTGATTGCGACCCGCAGGGCAACGCGACATCCGGGTTCGGGCTGCGCAAGGACGGAGACGTTCCCAGCGTGTACGACTGCCTGGTAAACGGACAGCCGCTTCAGGCGGCGGTGCGGCCGGAAGTCCACTTCCCGTGCCTGTCCGTGGTGTCAGCGAGCCGGGACCTGACCGGCGCCGAGGTGGAACTGATCGATCGATCGGACCGGCAGCGAATCCTCGGCCGGAAGATCGAAGCGCTGCGGGGCGACTTCGAGTATATCCTGATCGACTCACCGCCGTCCCTCGGGCTACTCACGCTGAACGCACTGGCCGCTGCGGACGCCGTGCTCATCCCGATTCAGTGTGAGTTCTATGCATTGGAGGGGCTCAGCCAGCTCCTGAACACGGTGCGGCTGGTGCAACGCAGCATCAACCCGGAACTCGAGATCGAAGGAGTGCTGCTGACGATGTACGATTCGCGCCTCAACCTCGCCAAGCAGGTGGCCGCCGAGGCGCGTGAGTACTTTGGGGCCAAGGTTTTTGACACGATGATCCCGAGGAACATCCGCCTCGCCGAAGCTCCGAGTTTCGGAGAACCGATCGCTCTGTACGATGTCCTGTCGAGTGGAGCCCGCGGATACCTGAGCCTGGCCCGGGAACTGATCGATCGGCACAGGGGCGCATAGGTTTGCCTCGGAATGAACGCCGCCTCGGGAAGGGGCTTGCCGCCCTGTTGGGCGAAAACCTCGGGACGGACCGCGTTGCGGCGGAAGCGGAGATTCCGGTTGAAGCGATCCAGGCAAATCCGTTTCAGCCGCGCGGCGACTTCGACCCGGCCCGACTCGCGGAACTCGCCGACTCCATCCGCGAGAACGGCCTGCTGCAACCTGTGGTCGTCAGGCCCGTGGGAGACGCGTTCGAGATCGTTGTCGGCGAGCGGCGATTCCGGGCGATTCAGAGTCTCGGCTGGACATCGGTTCCGGCCCTGGTGCGGACGCTGGACGACGAACAGATGCTGGTCGTCGCGCTCGTTGAAAATCTGCAACGCCATGACCTGTCAGCACTTGAAGAAGCCAGAGGATATCGTCGACTGATGCGGGACTTCGATCTGACGCAGGAAGAGGTAGGACGGCACGTGGGGCGGGACAGGTCCACCGTGGCGAACGCTCTTCGACTGCTCGCCCTGCCGGAGGCGGTGCTGGGTCTGCTCGCCAAGGGAGATCTGTCTGCGGGTCACGGGCGCGCCCTCCTGACGTTGTCCACACCCGAGGAGCAAACACGCGTCGCGCTGAAGGCGGTGGAGCGGGGGTGGTCGGTCCGGGAGACGGAACGTCGTGTCCGCCGTGGCCGCGCGACACCACGCGGACGGCAGAAGACGCGTGGAAAAGAGCCGGCGAAGGCGGGTGATCCGGTGGTGAGGCGCGTCGAAGTGGGGCTTGAGCGAGGGTTCGGAACCCAGGTGCGGATCCGGACGCGATCGGATGGGGCGGGCGAGGTCGTCGTGCGCTTCCACGATACGGATGATTTTCTGCGGCTCGTTGCCCTGATGGGAGGGGACGAACTCGCTGCGGAGCTTCGGGAATGACCTTTCTCCGGCGATGGAACTTGCAGTTGGTCCGACGGGATGGCCGGGAGGTACGATCCCTGCCCCTAAGCGGTGGACGGCTGCTTGTCTCGGTGGCGGGTACGATCATCGCCTTGTTCGGTCTCGGGTTTCTGGGAGGCCTCCTGACGGCTTGGCGGGCGGAATCCAATCGCGTGGTCGAACTGGAGACGCAACTCGCGGCGCTCGAGAGCGAACGCGAGAGGATGAACCAGTTGGCGGGGCGTCTGAACGAACTTGAGGAAGACTTCGGCTCCCTGCAGGCTGCCGTAACCGCCGGAAGGCCTGCCGAATCCGCGCCGGTGAACGTCGTCCTCAGGGGAGGCGTGGAGGTCAGGTCGCCGATGTCGGCAGAGGCGGCGACCCTCGCCTGGCCTCTCACCCAGCGCGGCTTCATCACCCGTCACTTCGGCTCGCGGCCAGCCGATTCGCGCGAAGGACACCTGGGATTGGACATCGCGGTTCCTACGGGGTCGTACGTGCGAGCGATTCAGGCGGGGAAGGTCGAGGAAGCGGGCGAAGACCCGATCTACGGAAAATTTCTGCGGATTGCGCACGCCGATGGGCTAACGTCATTGTATGGCCACAACGCGTGGCTATTCGCCGAGGCCGGCGACGCAGTGGAGCGACTCGAGGTCATCGCCCTCACGGGAAATACAGGTAGATCCTCGGCCCCCCATCTGCACTTGGAACTGGCCCGGAACGGCGCACTATTGGACCCACTCTCGCTGGTGGCGGACCACAGCGGTCGGGACAACACGGGAGCCCCGGCGGAGAGGCAACCGGAGTAAGGATTGGAGCGAAATGGCTAGAGATTCTCGACATGGCGGGCACACCCGTGAGCTGAGCGACGTCGTTTCGGTCGTCGCGCCCGGGATGACGATCCTCGGGGACGTAATGTGCGATGGCACGGTCCGGGTCGAAGGCAAGATCGAAGGCTCGGTGAAAGCGACGAAATCCGTCGTCGTCGGCAAGGACGGACGTATCACCGGGGATATCGACACGCAGGATGTCGTGATTGCCGGCACCGTGGTGGGGACCGTCGTGGGAGCCAGTCGCGTGGAACTGCAGGAAACCTGCAAAATCGAGGGCGACATCCGGAGCCGCCGCGTGAAACTCGAGGAAGGCGGCCAGATCGAGGGCCGTCTCCACATGACGGGAAAGGCAGCGGACGAGAAGCCTGCCTCTTCTCCGCGCAAAGGCGCGTCCCCCTCGATCCAGCCTCAAAAGCCTCAGCGCGCGGCCGGGCCCAGCTGAAGCGAGGCTTCCGCCCGCCCGACCTCCGGACCGCGGGGGTCGCGCCGTGCCGTGCCGGGCGATCCGCTTGACGGAATGCCGTAGCCGCGGATGAGGAACACCCTCCTCTTCGCCTTCGCGTTCCTGCCTCTGACGCTCGGTGCGGACTGGCTCGTTCGCGGTGCGGCCGGCCTCGCGCAGCGGTTCGGTGTCAGCCCGCTGGTCGTCGGCTTGACCGTGGTCGCCTTCGGTACCTCGGCCCCGGAATTGGTCGTCAGCGCACTTGCGTCGCTGGAGGGCCAACCGGACGTCGCCGTTGGCAACATCATGGGATCCACGGCCGCGAACGTGGGCTTGATCGTGGGCGTCGGCGCCCTGATTCGGCCGATCGAGGTCCACCGCCGGGTCATCGTGCGCGAGACGCCGCTCGTCATCATCGTTCTCTCTCTCGTGATGGTACTGTCGCTCAACGATGCCGTCGGACGCCTCGACGGGCTCGTGCTCGTATCCGGTTGGGCACTCTACCTGTTCTTTCTCCTGAAGTGGGAACGAGTGGGCCTGTTCGGGAAGCCGGATCGCGTTTCCGATCCGGACGCGCCTCTTCCCGCCGCCTCGACCGATCCGAATAGGACCGATATCACAGCGCCGGGGGTCTGGTGGTCGCTCCTACGAATCGGCCTCGGCCTGCCGTGCCTTACGTACGGGGCGCGCTGGCTGCTGGAGGGCGCCGAGGGGATCGCCCGGTCGCTGGCCGTTCCGGAGGCGGTGATCGCCGCCACGATGATCGCAGTCGGCACGTCACTGCCGGAATTGGCCTCTACGCTGGTGGCTGCCTTCCGGCGGATGGGAGACATCGCGATCGGAAACGTGATCGGCTCGAACGTGTTCAACCTCGGCCTCGTGCTCGGGACGGCCGCCCTGGTACGGCCACTCGTTCTCCATCCGACCATCGTCGTCGGCTATGTGCTGCCGGCCCTGGCCTTCTCCGTCATCCTCATCCCCCTCGCCCTGCACCGCGGCACAGTTCAGAGGGCCGAGGGTGGGCTACTCCTGCTCCTCTATCTCGCCTACATCGTGATGGTCTGGCTGTTCAACTGACCCGATCGTCCGACTCGATCCGTCCGACCCGATCTGGTATCCTGCCATCTTCCCTTTGGGTCCGCCGGTTGCAAAGCGACACGGTAAAGCACTAGGGTTATCGTATGGTCGTTTCCGTAAAGATGAGCAGCAAGAACCAGATCGTGGTTCCAAAGGCCGCGCGCGAGGCGCTCCGCCTCAGGCCCGGCGACCGGCTCGCGGTGTCGGTGGACGGTGACACGGTCCGGATGGAAAAGCTGCCGCCGGACGAGGAGGATCGTCTACGGGGCGTGCTTCGGGATGTCGCCGACGCCGGGGATCTCTGGATCGAACTCGAGGACGCCTGAATGGCGGACGACGCGAACCGCACAGGTCTCGAGGAGCATCTGGCCGGGGCCGGTCTCATCCACGTCGATGCTCGCGTATTCGCGCTTCACCTGACCGGCACGGGTCCGACGGCACAAACGGACGTCGCCTTCTTGGGCATCGCGAGCGGCAGGATCAAGGCGCAGACTTCGAGCCTGACCTTCTACCAGGTCCTCGCGGAGGTGTACCGGCAGGGAAAGCCGGGATTGGCGCGCGATGTGGCGCGGCACATGCGGCTCTACCCTCGATTGGGCATCGTGGCGGCCAGCGCGGAGATCGCCATCCAGGCCGCCGAAGTGCGAGCGCGGCTCGGAGGTCGGCCGGAGAGGGCCCTTCAGATTGCGACGGCGCTGGTGTCGGGCGCCGAGGTGTACCTCACCTCCGGCTCGGGACTCCGCAGGATTGCCGGGATGCGCGTGTTGAACGTCGAAGACTTCGGTTAGGCGCTGGTGCGGCGTCTCCGCACGAGTCTCACGAGCGCCTTCACGGGGTCGTAGAAGCGGTCGACGACCCGCTCCTTGAGGGGGATGATCGCGTTGTCCGTGATGGAGATGCTCTCGGGGCATACCTCGGTGCAGCACTTCGTGATGTTGCAGAAGCCGATGCCCCCCGACTCCTGGAGAAACGCGCTGCGGTCCTCCACGTCGATCGGGTTCAGACTGTATCCGGCCGTTCTCACGAGGTACGTGGGGCCGATGAACTCCGCGTGCTTTCGGTGTGACCGGAGGACGTGACACACGTCCTGGCAGAGGAAGCACTCGATGCACTTCCGCATTTCCTGTGCCCTCTCGATCTCGAACTGCTTCATCCGCCAGCCGTCCTCGGCATCGCGGGGACGCGGCCTGAAGCGCGGGATGGAGGCGGTGTTCCGGTAGGCCTGGGATACGTCGGCGACGAGGTCCTTGATGACAGGAAAGGCCTTCATCGGCGTGACCGTGATCGACTCGCTCTCCTCGTAGTCGGAGAGGCGGGTCATGCACGTCAAGCGAGGGCGCCCGTTGACCTCGCAGCTGCAGGATCCGCACTTGCCCGCCTTGCAGTTCCAGCGCACCGCGAGATCCGGCGCGTGTTCCGCCTGGATCCGGTGGATTGCATCCAGCACGACCATGCCCTCATCGATCTCGATCGTGTAGGATTCGAGCCGTCCGTCGTCGTCGGACCCGCGGTAGACCTGGAAAGTTCGTTCCGCCACCTCGCTACACCCCTTCCTCGATGAGCTGCCTCAGTTCGGCTGGCGGCTCCGATACCGGTTCGGTGTCGGTCACCATCTGCCCATCGGACGATCGGATGACAAGATTGACCCGCCCGAGCGCGGCGTCGGAGTCCGGAAAGTCGATTCGGGTATGCGCGCCGCGGCTCTCCCGTCGCTCGAGCGCCGAGAGGACGACCGCCTCAGCCACGGTGAGCATGACGTGGAGGTCGAGCCAGGTGTGCCAGCCGGGGTTGAAGGCCCGCCCTCCGCGGACCGCGCACGAGTCGAGCGCCCCGCGCAGTCGGTGGATGTCCTCGAGGGCCTCGCGCAGCGCTCCCTCCGTACGGGCGATTCCGACCTTGTCCTGCATGATCTGCTGCAATTCCTCCTGCAGGCCGAAGGGATTGCTTCCCCCCTCGCGCGCGAAGGGCGCCGTCGCGCCCGCGACGGCCGCGGCCAGTTCGGATGCCGGGATCTCGGCGAGGGACACGTCTCTCGCCTCTTCGGCGGCCGCGGCGCCGGCTCGCTGCCCGAACACGATAAGGTCGGAGAGCGAATTGCCCCCGAGGCGATTGCCTCCGTGGAGGCCCGCGGCCACCTCACCCGCCGCGTACAGCCCCGGAACGCAGGTCGCCGCCGTCTCCGGGTGCACCTTCACTCCCCCCATCGCGTAGTGGGTCGTCGGCCCGACCTCCATCGCGTCGGTCGTGATGTCGACGCCCGCGAGTTCCTTGAACTGGTGATACATGCTCGGGAGCTTGGCCTTGATGTACTCGGGACTCCGCTTCTCCGAGATATTGAGGAAGACGCCGCCGTGCGGACTCCCCCGCCCCGCCTCCACCTCCGCCACGATCGCCTTTGCCACGACGTCACGGGTGAGCAGTTCCGGCGGGCGGCGGTTGGCCACGCGATCCCCTTCCACCCAGCGGTCGGCCTCCTCCTCGCTCTCCGCGTAGTCCCCCTCGAACATCTCGGGGACGTATCGGAACATGAATCGCTCGCCATCCCCGTTCGTGAGAACGCCTCCTTCGCCCCGGACGCCCTCCGTGACGAGCGTGCCGCGCACGCTGGGCGGCCACACCATGCCCGTGGGGTGGAACTGGACGAACTCCATCCCCATGAGTTCGGCCCCCGCGTCGTAGGCGAGCGCCACCCCGTCGCCGGTGCACTCCCAGGAATTGGACGTCACCTTCCAGGCCTTGCCCAGTCCCCCCGTGGCGAGGATGATCGTCCGGGCGCGGAAGAGCACGAATTCGCCTGTCGGACGCCAATACGCGAGTGCTCCGGCTACGCGCCCGTCCACGAGGATCAACCGGAACACGGTGCACTCCATGAAGACGTCGGCCCCTTCGTGCACGGCATGATCCTGAAGCGTCCGGATCATCTCCAGGCCCGTCCGGTCGCCGACGTGCGCCAGCCTTCCGTAGGTGTGTCCCCCGAACGGACGCTGGTTCATGCGTCCGTCCTCCGCCCGGTCGAACAGCGCGCCCCAGGCCTCGAGCTCTCTCACGCGATCCGGGGCCTCCGCGGCGTGCGCCCTTGCCATCCGCCAGTCGCACAACCCCTTCCCACCCCGCATCGTGTCGCGGAAATGGACCTGCCAATTGTCTTCGGGACGGTTGTTGCCGAGCGCGGCCGCCATCCCGCCCTCGGCCATCACCGTGTGCGCCTTTCCGAGCAGCGACTTGCCGATGAGTCCCACGGATGCGCCGGCCTCGATGGCCGCGATCGCCGCGCGGAGCCCGGCGCCTCCGGCTCCGATCACGAGGACGTCATGCTCGTGGCGTTCTGAAATCTCCATGAAAAGTCCGCTGTGCTCTGTTGGGTTCAGAAGAGTCGGGGATCCTCGAACACCCGCATCGCCACCAGCCGGATGTACAGATCCGTCATGCACACGAAGACGAGGCTGAACCAGGCCCAGCTCATGTGTCGCTTGTTGAACCAGCTCACACCCTTCCACGCCTTGTGGCGGGCCTTTCCCGCCAGCGCGCAAGAATAGCAATCGACATCGCCGCCGATGAGATGGCGGAGCGAGTGGCAGCCGAACCAGTATCCGGAGAGCAGCACGAGGTTGATCAGGAGGACGATGGACCCGACTCCGACTCCGAAGCCGTCCTCGAAGAAGAACCCGTGAATCGTGTCGTACGTCAGGAAGAGCCAGATGATGATCGAGGCGTACAGGAAGTAGCGGTGAAGGTTCTGGAGGACCCACGGCAGCCGCGACTCGCCCACATACCTGTCGCCGCGGAACTCGCCCACGCCACAGGCGGGCGGGTCGAGGAAATAGGCGCGGTAGTAGGCCTTCCGGTAGTAGTAGCACGTTCCCCGGAACCCGAGGATCACCCCCATCATCAGGATCGCCGGAGAGAACGGCCACCACTCGATTCCGAACAGGCGGATCTGTTCCGGGCAGCTGGCGGCGATGCACGGCGAGTACAGGGGAGACAGGTACGGGTCGGCGAAATAGTTGCCGCCCTGCAGGACCGCCCAGGTCGCGTAGCCGCCGAAGAGGCCGAGCCCCAGCGCTACGCTCAGGGGCGGCACCCACCACCGATCCCTGCGGAGGGTCTTGCCGAAACCGCGATCTCTAACCGCGACCGAGCTTTCCATGGTCTTTCGTCGACTCTTCGTGAGGTAGGGGCGGGAACGCCGCCAGCCTACCGGGCCGTGAGGATGACTGTCAAGCGGAGTCGTCCGGGAAACCCTCAAGGTATTCCTGGACCCGGTTCAGGAAGAATGCCGCCATGGCGCCGTCGACCACGCGATGGTCGTAGGAAAGACCGAAGTAGGCCCGGTTGCGGATCGCGATTACATCATTGCCGAGTCCGTCCTGAACGACGACGGGACGCTTCTCGATCACGCCGGTTCCGAGGATGGCGACCTGGGGTTGGTTGATGATCGGGGTCCCGAACAGGTTCCCGAAGACTCCTACGTTCGTGATCGTGAACGTCCCGCCCTGGATGTCGTCGAAGTCAAGCGCCCTGCCCCGAGCCTTCTCGGCCAGTTCGTTCGAGCGTTGCGCAAGTCCAAGCAGGCTGAGTTGATCTGCGTCCTTGAGCACCGGCACGATGAGTTCGCGGCCGTCGTTGATCGCCACCGCGATCCCGAGATTGATGTTGCCGTGATACACGATTCGCGATCCGTCGACGGACGAGTTGAGGATCGGGTATTCGCCCAGGGCCTCGATGACGGCGCGATAGATGAAGGGGCCGTAGGTGAGCTTCACGCCCTGGTCGGCGAAGCGCGACTTGAGCGAGCGCCTCAGTTGAACGATCCGCTCGAAGTCCACCTCAATCACGGATGTCACGTGCGCGGAAACGCGCTTGGACATGAGCATGTGCTCCATCGTCCGCAGGCGGACTCTGCTCATCTCCTCGACGCGGTCACGCTCGCGAATCGGCACGGAGCCGAGCCGCACATCCAGCGTGGCCCCGTGGATCGGGATCCGGAGAGTGCCGGGCGCCGCCGGCCCGGGCGCCGCCGTATCGGGGAGTGCAGGCTCCGGCGCTTTCACGTCGGAGGCCGGGACCGGCGGCGGAACCGCGGCGGGTGCCGCCACGGGGGCGGGTGCCGCCTCCGGCCCGCCGGTCGCGATGAACGCCAGAATGTCATCCCGGGTTACGCGACCGGAAGTGCCTGTCCCGGGCACCTCGCGGATGTCGACACCGTGTTCCGCGGCGATCTTCCGCACGAGCGGGGTCGATCGAGTCCTTAGCCGCTCATCCCGACTGGCGCGCGACCCATCGACCCCCGGGCCCGGAGATACGGGCGTGGCGGCCGCCTGAGGACCCGTGGGCACTGTCGCCGGCGCGGCCGGTGACCCCGCGGGCGCTACAGCTCTCGCGTCCGTCGGTGGATCGGCCGCCGGCGGATCGGCCGGGGGTCCCGACGGTGCGGCGGGCGTCGCGACGGTGGCATCCGTCTCGATGCGGGCGACGACCGTGTCGATTTCGACCGTTTCCCCGTCCTGCACGAGAACTTCCGCCAGCACCCCCGCCGCCGGCGACGGAATGTCCGCGTCCACCTTATCCGTGGATATCTCGAACAGATCCTCGTCACGCTCGACCGCATCCCCGACATTCTTGAGCCAGCGCGTCAGCGTCCCCTCCGCGATGGACTCTCCCATCTGCGGCATGATGACATCCACTTTGGACATAGGTGTTCTTCCCCGGCGTACAGCCGCGTGGGTTCAGTAACTCAGTTGCAGGCGGGCCATCGAAACGATATCCGCCACCTGGGGTAGATGCGCCTCCTCCAGCTCGGCCGCGTACGGCACCGGCGTGTCGAGTGCGGCCGCCCGTCGGATCGGTGCGTCAAGCCACTCGAACGCACGCTCGCAAACCAGAGCCGCCACCTCGCCGCCGAAGCCGCCGAACCGCGGCGCTTCGTGCAGGACGAGAAGCCTCCCCGTCTTCTTCACGCTCTCGAGGATCGCGGCGCTATCGAGCGGTTGCAGCGTCCTCAGATCGATAATCTCAATCTCCGCGCCATCCTCCACCGCGACCTGCTCGGCAGCGTCGTGCGCAGTATGGACCATGGCGCCATACGTGACCAGCGTGAGGTCCGTTCCTCCGCGGTGCGTTCGGGCCTTGCCCAGTGGAGTCAGGAACTCCTCGCCTTCCTCGAGCTCTTCACGAAGTCTTCGATACAGGTACTTGTGCTCGAAGAAGAGGACCGGGTCCGGATCCCGAATCGCGGCCTTGAGCAGCCCCTTCGCATCCCTCACCGTGGCCGGAGCCACCAGCTTGAGGCCCGGCACGTTGGCGAAATACGACTCGACGTTCTGCGAGTGAAAGGGCCCCGCGCGCACACCCGCGCCGCAGGGTCCCCGAATCACCAGGCCGGCCCCCACCCCCGTTCGGTAGCGAACCTTGGCGGCGAAGTTCACGATCACGTTGAAGGCCGGCGCGATGAAGTCGATGAACTGCATCTCGCACACGGGCTTCAGGCCCATCTGTGCCGCCCCGATCGCCGCGCCCACGATCGCCGCTTCGCTGATCGGAGTGTCGATGACGCGGTCTTCGCCGAATTCCGCGAGCAACCCCTCGGTAATCCTGAAGGCCCCGCCATAGGCGCCAATATCCTCGCCCATGATGAAGACATCGGCGTCCGCACGCATTTCCTCATGGATCGCCTGTCGAATCGCCTCAAGATAGGTAGCCACGACGCAAGAATAACCGCGCGCCGTCCGCACCGGCAACGCCTCGAGCGTTGTACTTTACTTACACGTAAAGGGCACTTCCGTAACCTGCAGCGCGATTCCCGGATGGCCGATCGACTCCAACACCGCACCGATGGCGATCTCCCGCCGAAGGTAGCCGAGGCCGATGGGTCCGAAACGCGGAGAATAATCCGCGGAGGTGATGAGGCCGACCGGCTTCGCGCCACCGGTATCGGAGGGCACTCGAAGTTCGGCGCCCACGAGGTCGCGTGCCTCGTGGAGGGTGTTCGGGGTCCAGCGAAGCCCGCGCAGGTGGCGGTTCACATGGCCCCGGTAGTGGATCCGAGCGACGACTTCCTGGCCGGTGAAGCACCCCTTGGCAAAGCTGATCGCCCGGTCATCCTGGCCCGCCTCCTGGGCCAGCCGCTCGGCGCCCAGTTCGGACCCGAAGACCGGCAATCCCCGCTCCAACCGCAGGATCTCCCAGTCTCCCCGGGTGGCGGCGGCTCCACCCGCCCGCGTGACGGCGCCCTCCAGCTGTCTCGAAAGCCGTTGCCCCTCTCCCGCTCGGCCGGTGTGGTCCACATACAGGTCGAACCCGGCCCCCTCGATCTCCTCCCGGCAAACCAGGAGGGCCGGAATGCCGTTGATCCGTAGGGTTGTCGCCTCGAGTGGGGCCAGTTCGCCGGGCTGCCGCACACACGAGACTTCCGCAGCCGCTTCCCAGTGTTCGAGCGCTCCGGCGGCCCGTGGTCCGATGAGCGTATGCACGGAAACACTCGTCTCGCGGTGCCCGGCGAGCATCGGAGGCACGTATGTCCGAAGGTGATCCATCAGAGGGGGCAGGGCATCGCCCGGCGCGTCGAGCCAGACGGTTTCCGTTCCCGCGTCTCCGGCGTCGCGCTCGAAACCCGCCGCGGGCAGAATCCGAAGATCGGCGACGACGCGACCGCGGCGATCGAGAAGAAAGGAATAGACGCCCCGCCCCGACGGGACATCCGTCACATCGTTCGAGGCGAGGCCGTTCACGACCCGTAGCGCCCCGGCGCCCGATACGGCGACGACCGCGCGCCGGAGGTCCGAGAACAGTCCGACACGCTCGACGACGGCACGATAGCCGGCGGACCCGGAACCCTCCGGCATCAGGTCGACACGGCCCGCCGAGGCAAAAAAAGCTCCCGGGCCGAAACCCGGGAGCCTGGCTCCAACCTGGCCATCAAGCGCAACTCAGGACACTAATCCGAGCCCGGTCCGGCCCACTCGACGACGAACGTCGCACGACGGTTCTCGATCCCGGTCTGGCGATCTTCGACTCCGGTGTCCTGGTTCACGAGGCGCGACTCACCCATGGCCGCAACGCCGATGTTGTCCGCGTTCATCCCCGCGGTTTGCACGAGGTAGTCCCTCACGCTCTCGGCGCGTGCCAGGGACAAACTCATGTTGTACGCCTCGGATCCGGCGCTGTCTGCCGAGCCCTCCACGGTGATCCGGGCCGCAGGGAAGGATCCCAGGATTGTGGCCGCGAACGCGTCGAGAATCGGGCGGTCGACGGCCCGCACCTCGGAGCTGTTGAAGTCGAAGTGCACCGGCAGGGAAACAGCGAGTCCCGCCCCGTGCATGTCGTCGTCGCTGACGTGACCTCCGAACTCCTGGCGCAGACGATCAAGACCGCTCCGCAACTCCTCTATATCGCCCTGAAGCGCTTCCACCGCGGCCGTATTCGCGGAAATGCGGCTCTCGTGATCCGCAAGCTGCCCATCGACGGGCTCCATGACGCGATCGAGTTCCCACTGGCGCACGAGCTGCATGCAACCCGCAGACAGGAAGGCTAGAGTCACCACAACCATCGGCACCCACACCCTGTTCTGGCGCATCCTGACTACTCCTCCTTTTTGCGGCTTATGGGAAGTTGACCCGGAGGCCAACCGAGAGCGGGAACTCCATGATTGAGTTGAACCCCGGCTGGCCGTTGAGTGCGCCGTACGCGGCCGTCGCCTCAGCATCTGAATCGGAGTAGCGGAGTTCGGCCTGCGCGAAGAGCGTGACCATCGGGACCCCCGTCTCCGCATGGCGAGCGAAGTTGAGCCCCGCCCTGATTCCCGCGTTGGCCGAGAGATACGACCCGTTCACCAGGACCACCCTCCTATCAGGCAGCTGGATCGGATCCGTATCGATCGTCGAGGCGCCGAGGCCGAAATCGACCGCCACGGATGTGCTTCCCATCGGATCCGTCAGGTGATATTCGATCCCGCCCGTCACATGGAAGATCTGAAAGTTCGGGTCGACGGATCCCTTCGTGCCGAGCATGTCGAAAGCTCCCTCGACCCGCAGCGCCAGACGCGGGCGCAGGAAGTAGGACGCCGCGCCCGAGAAGGACGGACCCGCCTCGGCGGCATCGGCGATCTCGCCCATCGGGACGGCCATCCCGACTCCGCCCTCAAACGACCAGAACATCGGAGAATAGGGACTCTGGGCCTCGGCCCGGGTCGGCAGAAAAGCGAACGCAGCCATCGCGCCAACCACCAACACCAGCTTTCTGAACACATCCTTCATATCGACCTCCTGCGAGTTATGAGGCTGCCGAGGAACGCGCGGACTGTCTGATTCGCCACGCAAACCAGGCACGAACGTCCAACTGCAACCAGCGGCACCCGGCCTCCGATGTCGCCGGAAAAACCGATGCAAGCTAAGCCCGATGTCGAATGACATGCAAGAGATACAACGCGTGCTCCGGCGCGTGCGGCACCCTCGTTCCGGGGAGGCCGAACAGGCTCCCGAATACGCGAAGATCCGCGGGTCAGGCCCGGGAGACGTACGCCGCCAATCCCGTTGCGAGGTCGCGCGGATCAAACGCCGGAAAACGCCGGCGGGCCAGATCGGAATCGGCGATCCCATCCTGGGTCGCGAAGTCTACGGCATCGCGTGACAGGATCTGGCCGGGGAGACGCTCCGCGCAGGCGGCGGCGAGCTTAATCAGACCTTCCGGAATGTGTAGAATCGCCCGGCGCCGTCCGAGCGCCGTCATGGCCGTCCGAACGACGTCGTCCAGCGAGAGGGTCTCCGGCCCACCCGCCTCCAGAGTGAGCCCGTCTCCCGCCGAACCCAGCGTCGCCTCGCACACGAGGTCCGCCAGGTCATCCACATGTATCGGAGTGATCCGCCCGGCGCCGTCCCCCAGTTGTGGAAAAACGAACGGAATCCCGCGAATGAGCGCGATGAAGCGGTTGAGGCTCCGGTCTTCGGGCCCGTAGACCCATGAGGGCCGAACGATGACGTGTTCGAGTCCCGAGTCCCGCACCGACGCCTCCGCCAGCCCCTTGGCGCGATACCAGGTGCGTGCGGAGCCGGGATCGGCTCCGACTCCGGACAGGTAGACGAGTTTGCGTACTCCCGCCTGCACGGCGGCCTCCGCCAGCGCGGCCGTGCCGCGGGCGTCGACCTCCACGAACGTCCGGCCGCGGGCGGGCGCCTCCACCGGATAGCCCGGGAACTGGACGGAGAGGATGGCCGCGTCCACGGCGTCCATCGCCCGTGCGAGCGCGGCGGGCCGACGCACATCGCCCTCGACGTATTCCGCCGGGAGTCCGATGCTCTTCGCGCGGGCGGGGTTTCGGGTCAGCACGGCAACCCGCACCCCGCGACGGTGCAGCCCCCGGACGAAGGCACGCCCGAGAAAGCCTGTTCCACCCGCGACGAGGACCCGCTGCATGACTTCACCTCCCGACTGGCGCCGGGGCGCGCATCACCTGAACATCCCCCTGGATGACATCCCCGGATGACATCGTAGCCGTCGTCGGATTCCAGACCAATGTCACCCCGATCTTCTGGCCCGGTCAGGGCGGGAGTACAACATGCTGGAACATCTGCTCGAGACCGAGGTGGCCAGGCGTCCGCCGACCGTGCGCTTCCAGGGCCGCATCCTCTTTCTTACCGAAGATCCGGACCTCGTCCGCCGCCAAGTCGCGGGGGAGGACCTCGACTGGGATCCGTCGATCCCTCTGCGCGACGACATTTCGACCGATGAGATCACGCCCGGCTGGGTCTGCTACCACTTCGACGAGAAGCTGGGTGAATACCCGTACGTGGGCCTCCTGTGCGGCGACGAGCGCCCGATCGGCCGCAACGACATCCGGAAGGGCGGCTTCGTGTGCTCCGTGTCCGGAAAGAGGCGTGGGAAGGGGTCGAGCCGGGAGGCTTCGCCGTATGCCGAGCGCGCCGCCGGCCTCCGCGTCGTCATCGGGGAGAACATCGAGCGCATCTACGGGGAGAACTGCGCGAACATCGGCCTCCTCGCCTCCACGGATTTCTCCCTGATCGAGAAGATCCGGCGCGGGGAGGAAATCCCGCTCGACGCGTTCATTGGAGACGCGGGGCGCATTCAGCGCGACATCATCGAGTACGGCGGGCTGCTCGACTACGCCGTGGCGAGGCTGAAGGGATTCGTCACGCTCCCCGGCATCACGACCCCGGCGGACCGCCCGCAGACGATCGCGGAGAAGATCATCGCCCGGCACTGGGTCGCCGACGCGGCCTCCGGCGCGCTGGGCGTTCCCGCCGTGCAACCGGGCGACACCGGCTTCCTCCGGGCCGACCTTCGCTTCTCCCACGAGTACGTGACCCCCATGGCGTCGACGTTCTGGGAGGACTTCGCGGGCGACGCGGGACTGAACGATACCGAGTCCATCGTCTTCTTCCGGGACCACCTCGCGTTCCTCGACGAGGTCATCACGGAGGAGAGGAAGGCGGCAGGCCTGCTCGACGCGGCCCATGCCCTGCACGACCGCCAGCGGGAGTTCGCCGCCGCCAAGGGCGTGCGCCTGCACGGCGAACTGCCGGACCGCACGGGGAGCGAGGGGATCTGCCATATCGTGGTGCAGGACCGCTACGCGCTGCCCGGCCAGATCATCATCGGCAGCGATTCGCACACCCCGCATTCGGGTGCGCTGGGATGCGTGGCCTTCGGCGTGGGCACGTCCGCGATCGTCAACGCCTGGGCGACCCGCGACGTCCGGCTGGAAGTGCCGGAGTCGATCCGGGTGAACATCACGGGCGAGCCGCCCGCCGGCGTCGTGGCGAAAGACCTCATCCTCGAACTGCTGCGTCACCCGACCCTCAAGAACGGCGAGGCCATCGGACGCATCATCGAATTCACGGGAGAGGCCGTGGAGGCGCTGTCCATCGATGAACGCGCGACTCTGACGAACATGGCGGCCGAGGTCGGGGGCTTCACCGGCATCATCGCCCCGGACGCGGAGACGGTGGCGTGGATCGCCGGACGGCGCGGCCTGGCGGTGAACGAGGTCCGGGCACTGTGCGACGGACTGTACAGCGACGCGGGGGCGGACTATGCGGCGACGATCGAGATGGACGCGAGCGGCATCGAACCGATGGTCGCGACCCCGGGCGATCCCGGAAACGGCGTGCCCGTCTCGGCCCTCGAAGGGGACGTGAGCCTGGACACCGTGTTCGTCGGGTCCTGCACGGGAGCGAAGCGGGCGGACTTCGAGATGTATGCCGCGGTGGCGCGGGAGGCGGTGGCGGCGGGGAAGCGGGTGCCGCCGTCCGTCCGCGCCTATGCCCAGTACGGCTCCATCGATGTGGAGGCGTGGAGCCGGGAACGGGGCCACGACCGGGCGCTCCGGGATGCGGGATTCGACGTCCTCGCTCCCGGCTGCGGAGCCTGCATCAACGCGGGGCCGGGCGTCTCGACGACGAAGGATCAGGTCACGATCAGCTCCATCAATCGGAACTTCCCCGGCCGCAGCGGACCGGGGCAGGTGTACCTGGCAAGTCCGTTGACGTGCGTGGCCTCGGCGATCGAGGGAAGAATCGTCGCGTACGGAGACGCGCCGTGGAGCCGCGGGACCCCCAGCTCCTAAACGGGTTCGACCCTCACGGGGCAGACCTTCAGCTCGGCCGTGTGCGTGATCGGGTCGTAGCCGCCTCCGGTGAGGAAGTTCACCGGCACATCGTTGAAGCTGAATGACGCGAACACGGTTCCTGGCGGGGATCGGTCGTTCGCCTCGACCTTGATCCGCACCTGGCCGCGCGGGCTTGACATCATCGCCCAGCCGCCGTCCTCGAGACCCCATTTCGACACGTCGGCCGGGTGCATCTCGAGGCTCTCTTCCGACAACAGGTACTCGATCCCCGCGGCTCGCCCCGTCTGCGTTCTCGTGTGATAGGCCGGCAGTCGGCGCCCGGTCGTAAGCCAGATCGGGTATTCCTCCGAGATCGTCTCGGCCGGATCCCGGTACCGGATCATCTGGAAGATCCCGCGGCCGTTCTCGAACTCGCCCTTGTGAAGGATCGGCGTGCCGGGGTGACCCCGCTCCGGCACCGGCCAGTGATACTCGCCGTCCGCGATGAGATCCCAGTCGATTCCGGCGTAGATCGGCGAAAGGGAGCAGAGCTCGTTGAACACCTGCTTGGCCGACTCGAACTCGAAGCCCTCCAAGCCCATGCGCTGCGCGATGCGCGACACGCACCACCAGTCGGGTTTCGCCTCGCCCGGCGGATCCACCGCCTTCCGGAGGCGCTGAACCCGCCGCTCCGTATTCGAGCACACGCCGTCCGTCTCCGCCCACGCGGTGGCAGGGAGCACGACATCGGCCAACTGCGCCGTCTCGGTGAGGAAGATGTCGATCACGACGAGATGGTCGAGACTCCTGAGCGCATGCTCGCAATGCTCCCGGTCGGGATCCGTCACGACGGTGTTCTCGCCATTGATGATCATGGCGCGGATCCGGTCGCCGCACATATCGAGCGCCGTGACCTTCGTGGGACCCAGTTCGAGGTCTACCTCCCGGCCGTAGGCGGCGGCGAACTTCGCCTGGTACGCCGGGTCGCGCACGTCCTGGAAGCCGGGGTAGTTGTTCGGCAGCGCCCCGGAGTCTCCCGCGCCCTGGATGTTGTTCTGGCCGCGCATCGGATTGATCCCGGTGCCCTCGCGGCCGACGTTGCCGGTCATGAGGGCGAGATTGCAGAGGCTCTGCACGTTGTCCACGCCGCAGATGTGCTCCGTGATCCCGAGCGTGTAGTAGATCGCTCCGCGTTCGGCCTTTGCATACCAGCGCGCCGCCTCCGCGATCAGCTTCGCGTCCACCCCGGTGATGGATTCGGCCCATTCCGGCGGGTACTCCAGGACGTGCTCGACGAAGTCCCGGCCTTCCGTCGTGCGATCGGCCACAAAGCCCTCGTCCATCAGCCCCTCGCGGGCGATCGTGTGCGCCATGCCGAGCAACAGGGCGACGTCCGACCCCACCCTCAGCGGCAGGTAAATGTCGGCCATCTCGGCCAGCGCGATACGCCTGGGATCGGCGACGATGAGCTTGGCGCCCCGGGCCACCGCGCGCTTGATGCGGGTGGCCGCGACGGGATGGCACTCGGTCATGTTGGTCCCGATGCAGAAGATCACATCGGGCTTATCCATGTCCGCGAGCGGATTCGACATCGCCCCCCGTCCGATAGAGGCCGCCAGACCGGCGACCGTGGGAGCGTGTCAAGCACGGCTGCAGTTGTCGATCTGGTTCGTACCGAACGCGCCTCGGATGAACCGCTGCATCATGTAGGCCGCCTCGTGCGGCGCGCGTCCGGAGGCGACGCCGTACACGGAGTGCCGGCCGTGATCCTCCACCGCCGCCGTGAACCCCGCCGCCGCGCGGTCGAGTGCCGTGTCCCAGTCGGTCTCGTGGAGTTCGCCGTCCTCGCCCCGCACCATCGGATAGGCCAGCCGGTCGGGGTGCTGCACGAAGTCGAACGCGAACTGCCCCTTGACGCAGAGCGCGCCCTCGTTGGCGGGTCCATCCATCGCCGGCTGGACGCCGATCAGCTTGTCGCCCCGGGACAGCAGGTCGACGGAACACCCGACGCCGCAGTAGGGGCAGACGGTCCGCGTCTTCTCGGTCTCGCCCGGCACGTCGGCGTTCGCGAGCGCCTTGATGTCGGCGAGGGCCCCGGTCGGGCAGGTCTGGATGCACTGCCCGCAGAACGTGCAGGCGGAGTCCCCCAGCAGGCCCTCGAACTCCGTCGTGATCTGCGTCTCGAACCCGCGGTTCATGACCGAGATCGCGTAGTCTCCCTCCTGCTCGGCGCACACCCGCACGCAGCGGTAGCAGGAGATGCAGTTCTCGTAGTCGCGGAGGATGAAGGGGTTGTCGTCGTCCGGCCGGCTGCGGCCGGATCTGGCCCCGGCGAAGCGGCCCGTTCGGGCCTCGTAACGGTCGAGGAGGACCGCCATCTCCTGCGAAGCGTATCCGGAGAGGGGGTCGACATCCGTGTCGCGGTTCTCGGAGGCGACCATCTCCATGAGCACGCGGCGGTGCATGTCGAGCCGCGCCGAACGGGTCGTGATCCGCATCCCGGGCTCCGCCTGCATGGTGCAGGAAGCGACCGGGTTGCGGGCGCCGTCGAGTTCCACGATGCAGAGGCGGCAGCCGCCGAAGGCTTCCAGGCGCGGATCGTAGCACAGCGTCGGGATCTCCTTGCGGTGCCGCTCGGAGACCTCGTACAGGCTCTCGCCCCGACGAACGCCGACCTTCTCGCCGTCGAGCGTGATCTCGAAGTCGAAGCCCGTGCCGTTGCCCGAATTGTCGCTCAAAACCCACCTCCGGAGGCGCGAGGACCACGCACCGCTGGAAACTGCCGGGCCCACTAACATGACGCGCGGCGCGCGTGGCGACAAATCCGGATGGCGCCCCCTGTCCGAAAACCTCTCCCTAGGCGGACTCGGTGACGTGCCTCGACACGCGATCCGGGAAGTACCGGATCAGGCTCTCCGTGATGAGCGGGGCCGCCTGACCCAGGCCGCACGCGCTCGTCTGCATCATCGTGTCGCCCAGATCGTGCACCTCATCGATCCAGGCGCCGATGTCGGGCGGGCCGTCGCCGTGCAGGCGCTCCGTCAGGCGCTGTGTGCCGATGCGGCAGGGGAAGCACTTGCCGCAGGATTCCTCGGCGAAGAACTCCATGGCGGAATGCGCGACTTCGATCATGTCTCGCGAGTCGTCGAACACCATGATGCCGCCCGCCCCCAGGAAAGACCCCTTCGAGCGGATGTCGGGTTCGTCCAGTGTGACGTCGAGCGCCTCGCCCGCCAGGAAGCCGCCAGAGAGCCCTGCCATCGTCACCGCCTGGATCTTCCGCCCGCCCGGCACGCCGCCGGCCAGGTCGTCGATCAGCGTCATCAGCGGGAAGCCCATCGGTACTTCGTAGTTGCCGGGGCGCGTGACGTCCCCGGAGAGCGAGATCACCTTCGTGCCCGCGTGGTCGCCGATCCCGAGGTCCCGATACCAGTCGGCGCCGTGCACGAGGATGTGGGGCACGGAAGCCAGCGTCTCGACGTTGTTCACGACCGTGGGAAGGTCCTCGTACCCGTGCGTCACCGGGAAGGGCGGCCGGTTGCGCGGGAACGGGTGCTTGCCCTCCAGGCTGTTGAGGAGCGACGTCTCCTCGCCGCAGATGTAGGCGCCCGCGCCACGGCGCACCCAGAGGTCGAACGGCCGCCCGGGCCCCAGGGCTTGCGGTCCCAGCAGCCCGGCGCCGCGGGCCTCTTCCAGGGCCGTCTCCAGGATGCGCAGCGTATCCGGGTATTCGTAGCGGAGGTAGATGAACCCCCGCGTGGCGCCCGTCGCGAAGCCGACGGCGATCATCCCTTCGATCACCGCGTGCGGGTCGTAGTCCATCAGGGCCCGGTCCTTGAAGCAGCCCGGCTCCCCCTCGTCCGCGTTGCAGACGATGGTCTTGGGCTCGCCCGCGGCCTCCGCCACCGCGCGCCACTTCCGCCCGGTCGGGAAGCCGGCGCCGCCCCGCCCCGCCAGGCCGCTCGCGTCGATGGCATCGAGCAGCGACCCGGGCCGCCCGCGGAGGGCGTTCTCGAGACCGGAATACCCGCCCGTCGCCCGATAGCCCGCCAGCGTCGCGCGTCCGGGAGTTCGGATGTGCGCGAATACGCATTCCTCGATGTCCGGGTGTGGAGCGGGAGGGAGAGGAGAGGGTCGAGAGGCGAGCTCAGCGACCGTGGTTCCGCAGAGGACCCGGTCCCGATCCAGGACGGGAATCGGCTCGTCGCAGCGGCCGGGGCAGGGCATCGCATGCGCGTTCGGCACCGCGGCCAGCAGTTCGTCCGCCCCCTGCAGGGCACAGATGGGTCCGGTGCAGATCCGGGCGCGCGCGTACCCCCCGGCGTCCCGTGCGAAGTGGTGATAGAACGTTACCGTACCGAAGAGATCCGCGATCGGGATCCGCAGGTCGTCGGAGATGGCGCGCAGGGCGTTCTCCGAGAGGTGTCCGTCCCTCTCGTGGAACTCGTGCAGCAGGGGGAGCAGAGGAGCGGGCTCCTCCCGCCACTTCGCGAGGAGTTCCGCGTCCGAGGGCGTGTTCATGCCGTCATAGTTACCCGCAGACGCGAACAGCGGCAAACGACCTCCATCCGCGCGGGACGTCGCCCCCCCAGTCTCGGGGGCGCCCGTTCGGCGTCCGGCACGACGGCGCGCGTGGCGCCTGCTCCGGCACTCCCGATAGCTCGCGCGTTTCCGGGACACGACACCCGCGCGTCGACACCGTAACTTCGGTCCATGATTACGCCCCGAAGGAACACCGCCCGCGTCGACATCGATCGCGTGTCCGAAGCTTCGAGCCGGAGGCGGCGCGACGCCGTCGCGGTCGAAGAGCCGCTGGAGATCCGGATCGCGCCCGCAGGCGGAGGAGAGCACCAGGTGGCCGTGACGATGCGCACGCCGGGGGATGACTTCGACCTCACGGCCGGGTTCCTCTTCTCGGAGGGGCTGCTGGGACAGCGGGCCGATATCGCCGACCTGCGGTACTGCGTCGACGTGGAGACGCAGGAATACAACATCGTCACCGCGCATCTGAGCGAGACGGCGCGCTTCGATCCGGCGGAGCTGACTCGGAACTTCTATACGACGTCGAGTTGCGGGGTCTGCGGAAAGGCCTCCCTCGAGGCAATCGAGATCCGCGGCTGTGCCCCTGTGCCGGCCGAGGGCCCGACCGTGGCGGCCGAGATCGTGCGCACCCTCCCGGGCGCGCTTCGGCGCCGCCAGCCGGTGTTCGAACGGACAGGCGGACTGCATGCGGCCGGCCTGTTCGACACGGCAGGTGAACTGCGCCTCCTGCGCGAAGACATCGGACGCCACAACGCGCTCGACAAGGTGATCGGCGACCGATTCCTCCGGGAAGCTCTGCCCCTGGGCGACACGGTGCTGGCCGTGAGCGGCCGAGCTTCCTTCGAGATCATGCAGAAGGCGCTCGCCGCCGGAATCCCGATCGTCGCGGCCGTGGGCGCCCCCTCGAGCCTCGCCGTCGACGTGGCCGAAGAGTTCGCGATGACGCTGATCGGCTTCGCGAAGCCGACGGGATTCAACATCTACACCGGGCGCCACCGCGTCGGCTGAAGAACCGGATGGACCCTGACTTCCCTGCGAGGGTCGGGCACAACGGGAACGCGCGGGTCTCCCGGGCTCGGATCCTCAGGGCGGTAGCGCGCGCCCGATTCTGAGCGCGAGGTCGACGGCCGACTTCCTCCAGCCCGTCAGCGTCGACCTGCGGTAGGCATCGGCGGTACGCTTCACGCCCTCGCTCATCGTCGGGTACGGATGGACCAGCGACGCGAGCGTGCCCAGCTTCACCCCCGCCTTCATGGCGAGCGAAATCTCCGCAATCATCGTCCCCGCGCCGGGCGCCAGGATGTGTCCGCCCAGAATCCGGCCCCCCTTTCCGACGACGATCTTCACGCGGCCCATGGCGGCGCGCTCGGCGATCGCCCGGTCGAGGTTCCCGATGTCGTAGACGTGGGCGGAGACCGAGTCCCCGTGCCGGTCGCGGGCCTCGGCTTCGGTGAGACCGACGTGCGCGAGTTCAGGGTCGGTATAGGTGCACCAGGGAATCACGCGATAGTCGATGTTCGCGCGCACGGGGAAGAGCGCGTTCTGGACCACGGTGCGCGCTTCGTGGTCGGCGACGTGCGTGAACAGGAACCCGCCGGTCACATCGCCGGCCGCGAAGATGTGCTTGCGGGAGGTGCGAAGCTTGGAGTCGACGGTGACCCAGCCTCCGGCCGTCTCGACCCCCGCCGTGTCCAGCCCCAGATCCTCCGTGTTGGGCGCACGTCCCGCGGCGACGAGGACCTCGTCGACTTCAAATGTCTCGGCACGCTCCTCCGCGCTCCGCCCTTCCTCCGCGACCGCGGGGGGCGCGATCGTCACCCGTCGCCGGTCTCCGACGCGGTCGACGCGCGTCACGATTCGGCCCGTCCGGATACGGATACCCTCATCCCGCAGCCTGCTCGTCAGCAGGTCCGCGAGTTCGGGTTCCTCGCGCACCATGAGCCGGTCGAGCAGTTCGACGACCGTGACCTCGGCCCCGAGACGGCGATACGCCTGGGCGAGTTCGACGCCGATCGGCCCGCCGCCGACCACCGCGAGCGAGGCGGGGATCGTGTCCCGGTCGAACGCCTCCGCATGCGTGAAGTAGCCCGCCGCCTCGAGCCCCGGGATCGGGGGCACCGCGGCTCTGGAGCCGGTGGCGATCACGAAGCGGCGCGCGCGGAGGCGCCGGCCGTCCACCTCGACTTCGTGCGGCGACACGAAGCGCGCCGCCCCCTCGACCACATCGACGCCCATGGCGCGAAAACGCTCCGGATCGTCGTGCGGCTCGATCTGCGCGCGGACATCGCGGACGCTCGAGAGCACGTCGGTGGCTTCGATGTCCTGCCGCGGGATCCCGAGGCCGAACGAGCCCGCGTCGCGAACGTGCCGCGCCACCCGGGCCGAGCCGATGAGCGCCTTGGAAGGCACGCAGCCGGTCCACAGGCAGTCGCCGCCAAGGCGGTCGCGCTCGACCAGGGCCACGCTCGCACCCAGCCCAGCGCCCCCGGCCGCCGTGACAAGACCCGCGGTCCCTCCGCCGATGGCGACGATGTCGAACGTCCGGTCTCGAACCACGTTGCTCCTCCCTGTGGAAGGTGAGCGATTTCACCGGGCCACCATGCCCGTTTTTCCTTGCCGGGCGTCCCGATTCGCGCTTAGCTTCGCTTCGTGCAGAATCCTACATCCCAAGCTGCGGTGTCCCGGTCGGGCTCAATGAAAAGCCGCGTCCAACCGCCTTCGATCCTTGCCAAGTGTCGTGAACTAGCGACCGTGCACGACCTCCGCGAGGCCGGTCTCTATCCGTACTTCATGCCCATCGAGGCCTCTCACGACACGTGGGTCGTCATCGACGGCGCTCGCAAGATCATGGTGGGCTCCAACAATTACATGGGACTCACGCACGATCCGCGCGTCCTCGAAGCGGCCCGCGAGGCCCTCAACAAGTTCGGAAGCGGCAATACGGGCAGCCGCTTCCTCAACGGCAACCTCGATCTTCATGAGCAACTCGAAGCCGAACTCGCGGATTTCACCGGCATGGAGGCCGCGCTCGTATTCTCGACCGGCTACCAGACGAATCTGGGCACGCTGGGCGCATTGATCGGTCGCGCGGACACCGTCTACATCGACAAGCTCGACCATGCCAGCCTCCAGGACGGTGTGCGTCTGGGGCTCGGCCGCACGCGCCGCTTCAACCACAACGACTTCGCGACCCTGCGCCGCATGCTCGAGGCCGAGCCGGCCTCGCGCGGCAAGCTTATCGCGGTGGACGGCGTGTACAGCATGGAAGGCGACATCGCGGATCTGCCCACGCTGGTCGAGCTGAGGCGAGAGTACGACGCGGCCATCCTGGTGGATGACGCGCACGCCGTGGGCGTGCTGGGCGAGACCGGAGCCGGGACCGCCGAGCACTGGGGGCTCACCGACGAGGTGGACCTGATCCTGGGCACCTTCTCCAAGTCCTTCGCCTCGATCGGTGGTTTCGTGGCGGGCCGCGCCGACGTCATCGACTACCTCCAGCATAACGCCCGCGCGCTCATGTTCAGTGCGAGCATGCCTCCCGCATCCGCCGCCACCGTGCTCAAGGCGCTGGAGATCATCCGCGATGAACCGGAGCGCCGGGAGCAGCTCTGGAAGAACACGTACAGGATGATGGAGGGCTTCAAGTCGATCGGGTTCGATATCGGACCGACCGAGACCCCGATCGTCCCCATTCTCATCGGGCCCATGGAGAAGACCTTCGTGTTCTGGCGCGCCCTGTTCGAGGCGGGCGTCTTCACGAACCCGGTCGTGCCGCCGGCCGTTCCCGAGGGGAGTTGCCGCCTGCGCACGAGCTACATGGCCACGCACTCGGACGACGACCTCGATTTCGTGCTCGAACAGGTGGAACGCGTGGGGAAGAAGCTCGGCGTCGTCTGAACCGGCGCCTCCCACCATGACGAGTCTCGCTCCCTCCGTGCGCGTCGTCCCCGTCGAGAGCCGCGCCGATCTCAAACGCTTCATCGACCTGCCGTGGTCGATCTATCGCGGCGATCCCGACTGGGTGCCCCCGCTGAAACGGGACGTGCGGGCCGCCTTCGATGCCGCGAAACACCCGTTCCACCTGCATTCGGAGGTCCAGCCCTACCTCGCGTTGCGCGACGGCCGGGCCGTGGGCCGGATCTGCGCGATCCGGAACCGGAATCACGAGCGGGTGCACGATGAGTCCACAGGGTTCTTCGGCTGGTTCGAGTGCGTCGACGACCCGGAGGTGGCCGGGGCGCTGCTCGACGCGGTCCGGGCCTGGCTCCGGGAACGCGGGCTTACCGCGATGCGGGGTCCCACGAGCTTCTCGACCAACGAGACGTGCGGCCTGCTCATCGACGGAGATCCCGGGCCGCCGGTCGTCCTCATGGCCTACAACCCGCCGTACTATCCCGCGCTGATGGAGGCCGCGGGGCTGCGGAAGGTCAAGGATCTCTTCGCCTGGCTCATGAAGAAGGGCGATTGGCCGCCGCACCTCTTCCGCGCCGAAAAGGTCGTGACCCGAAGGTACGGCATCCGGATCAAGACGCTGGACATGTCGCGCTTCGACGAAGAACTCGGCCGCGTCCAGCGCCTGTACAACGCGGCGTGGGAGAAGAACTGGGGTTTCGTCCCCATGACCGAGGCCGAGATGGATCACATGGCGGCAGAGCTCAAACCCATACTCGACCCCGAGCTCGCGCTCTTCGCGGAGACGCCGGAGGGCGAGACCGCCGGCTTCGCCCTTGCCCTCCCGGACTTCAACCAGGTGCTGCGCCGGATGAACGGCCGGCTCTTCCCCTTCGGGATTCTCAAGGCGCTCATCTACAGGCGGAGAATCACGTGCATGCGCGTGATCATCCTGGGACTTGCCGAGGAGTGGCGCGGCAAGGCCGTCGATGTCCTCCTCTATCTCTGGCTGTTCAGGAAGGGGATCGCCGCCGGGATGACGTCCGCCGAGCAGTCCTGGATCCTCGAGGACAACCAGAAGATGAACCAGGCCATCGAGCGTCTCGGCGGCAGGGTCTACCGGACCTACCGGCTGTACGAAGCGGCGCTGTAGGCCCTTTACTATGTCGCTTTACTCATGGCATCAGTCTTTCTGACCGGGGGAAGCGGGTTCCTCGGCGGTCATGTCGCCGAGGCCCTCGTCGCCGCCGGCCACCGGGTCACCGCGAGCGTGCGCAGAACGAGCGACACGCGTCGTCTCGATCGCCTCGAGTTGAGGAAGACTGAACTCGACCTCGGCGCGGAGGGGGGGCCGGAAGCGGCCGCGGCTCTCGCGGGTTGCGCCGCCGTCGTGCATTGCGGCGCCCTCACGCGGGCGCGCGACGAGTCGGAGTTCATGGCCGTGAATGCGGCCGGCACGCGGAGCCTCGCGAGAGCGGCGGCGGATGCGGGAGTCCGGCGGTTCGTCTTCATCAGCAGCCTCGCCGCCCGCGGTCCGGATGGCGCGGACGGACCCGTGAGCCCGTACGGTCGGTCGAAAGCCGAAGCCGAGGCGGCGCTCGCCTCCATCCGCGGATCGATGGAAGTCGCCGTGCTCCGGCCGGGGGGCGTCTACGGCCCGCGCGACTCCGACCTGCTGCCGCTCTTCCGGCTGGCGGCGCGGGGGTGGACCGCGATTCCGCGCAGCCACGCGCCCCTGCAGCCGGTGTACGTCGCCGATGTCGTCTCCGCGGCCCTCGCAGCCCTCGAGGCGGCACCGGCGCCGCACCCGCTTCCCATCGCCGCGGCGGAGCGCCATTCCTGGCGCGAGGTGGCGCGCGCGCTGATGGCCGCCGTGGACCGCCCCGGCCGCGTCCTGCGGCTGCCGCCCGCGCTCTTTCTCGCCGCCGGTGCGATGTCGGAACTCGCGGGCCGCCTGACGGGGAAGGCCCCCGCCTTCGACCGGAGGCGCGCGCGGGACCTGGCCGCGTACGCCTGGACCTGCGACATCGAGTCGAGCCGGAGAGTTCTCGACCCATGGCGGCCGCGATTCGGCATCGAGGATGGGCTCGCGCGCACCGCCGAGTGGTATCGCAGAAAGGGCTGGCTGTGAGCGGCGGCCGTGGCGGAGGGCTCCTGCCCGTCGATCGCGTCGCCATCGGCTACTTCGGATGCACGGGCCTCATTTCGCTGGCGTTCGGCGGCCTGTCCGGCGCAGGCATCGCGGCGGCCCACGCGATCGCCGTCTTCGGGATTACGCGCCTTGCGGCCTGGCACCCCCGCGCCGGCCTCGCCGCAATCGCGCGGGGCGCGTACGCCGTGCTCCTCACGCCCCTCCTCTATGCGGAACTCGCTGTCCTCAACCGCTTTCTCACCCAGCGGTACTTCGACGCCACGGTGCAGGCGTGGGACGCCGCCATGTTCGGCGGACAGCCGAGCATCGGCCTCAGCGCGTGGCTCCCCTGGCTCCCCTTCTCCGAGGTGTTGCATCTCGGCTACTTCGCCTACTACGCCATCATCCCCGCCGCCATCCT
This sequence comes from Candidatus Palauibacter rhopaloidicola, assembly GCA_026914155.1. Classification (GTDB taxonomy): domain Bacteria; phylum Gemmatimonadota; class Gemmatimonadetes; order Palauibacterales; family Palauibacteraceae; genus Palauibacter; species Palauibacter rhopaloidicola. The sequence goes on from JAPPGH010000050.1 coordinate 104,017, forward strand.
GGGCGTGTTCGCGACGCGGGGGATCGAGGCCATGCAGCGCACCGCCCTCGCCGTGGCCACCGCCTTCTTCGTCTCCTATCTCGTCTTCATGTTCTTCCCCGTCGCCGGCCCCCGATACGAGTTCGCGCAGATCGTCGGCGAGATCGGCGAGGGTACGCTGTTCGGGATCGTGCACGGGATCCTGGAGGCCGGCTCGTCGAAGGGCACGGCCTTCCCCAGTTCCCACATCGCCGCCTCCCTGGCCGGGGTCATGGCCGCCGGGCGCGAGGATCGGCGCTGGTTCTGGCTCCTCATCATCCCGGAACTCGCGTTGACTGCGGGGACCGTGTACGGTCGCTTCCACTATGCGGCCGACGCCCTCGCGGGCATCCTCCTCGGGCTGCTGATCTGCGCCGTACTGCGCGCGGCCGACGGCGCGGCCGACGGCGCCCGGGCAGCCGAGAGCGGGCAACCCGCGGGCTGAACCGCGCATCAAAGCGGTGGATCCGGAAGGTGACCTTCAGAGGGATGACGTGGAAGAACGCGACCTGATCGCCGGCGCGAAGGCGGGAGAGCGATCCGCGATGGGAGAGTTGTACGAACTCCACGCGCGGCGCGTCTACACCGTGATCCGCCGCCTCGTGGGCGACGATCACCTCGCGGAGGACCTCTCCCAGGAAGCGTGGATCCGCGCGTTCGAGAAACTCCACCTCTTCCGGGGCGACGCGGCCTTCGGCACGTGGCTCTACCGGTTGGCGACGAACGTGGCGCTGAACCGGCTGCGGCGGTCGTCGAAGCGGCGACCGGTGGAATCCGCCGCGGAGCTTCCGCGCGTGGCGCGGGCGCACGACGATGTGATCGTGACGCGGCGGGTGCTGACGAAGGCGCTGGACCAGTTGCCGCCGGGGTACCGGAGGGTCCTCGTGCTGCACGACGTGGAAGGCTGGACGCACAACGACATCGCCGAGGCTCTGGGGTGTTCGCCCGGCACGTCGAAATCGCAGTTGCACAAGGCGCGGGCGCGCATGCGGAAGCTCATCGCTCCGGAGGATTCCGGGGACGGCGGTGCGCGGGGCGAAGCGCGCCTCTGAGAGGGATAGAAGAGATGGCGAACCACATGGAGGCCGAGCGCATCTCGGCACTGCTCGACGAGCCGTGGGCGGACCGGGACTGCCGGGCCCACCTCGAGACGTGCAGGGAGTGTCAGGCGGAGTTCGAAAGATTGAGCCGGATGCGCATGGCGCTGTCCGCGCTTCCGGATGAGAAGGCGCCGGCCGGACAGTGGGCCGCCATCGAAGCCGCGCTCGATGCCGACGAGACGCGTGTCGGCGTCCGCGGGCTGGGAGGAGGTCTCGCCGGCCGTCTCTTCGTTCCGGGACCGCTCCAGGCCGCCGCCGCCCTCGTGTTGTTCGCCGGCGGCGTGATCGCCGGGCTGCAGTTCACGGGCGGGGGGTCCGCGAACTCGCCGGCCGCAGATCTCACGGATCTCCCGGCCGTCGTCTCCACCGATGATGGCCGCGCCCTCGTGGATGGGCTGAGCCGGATGGAATCGCTGCGGTCGCCGCTCAGACAGGTCGGAGAGGGGGGGGTGGGCCCCGCTTCGGAAGGCGGGCCGGGAGAGCGGGATCCCCTGGAGATGGCGCAGAGACTTGCGACGCTGGAGGGATATATTCGGGCGCTGCGGGACGGCCTCGAGACGAGTCCCGACGATCCGTTCGCCAGCGCTTATCTGCTGGAACTCGTGGAGACGCGCGACCGGCTCGCGGAGGATCTCGGTCGCGCCAGCGGGACGCGAACCTGGTGACCTCGCTCCTCGCGCGGCCGCGCACGCCGCTGGCTTCGTGCCTGGCTCTGGGCGCCCTTCCGTTCGTCGCCCTCGCCGGCGCCGCGCAGGAGGCCGGGACGGCCGAGTCCGCCGGCTGGATCGGGGTGCGGGTCGAGGAACGCTACAACTGCGGCTGGGAGACTTCGGAAGACTGGAAGAACTGCACGCTCATCCTGAGGATTCGCGAGATGCAGGATGGCGGTCCGGCGGCGCGCGCGGGGCTCCTCGCCGGCGACCGACTCGCGGCGATGGACGGCGTGGAACTCACCCTCGCCAACCTGCCCGACAGGCTCGCCTCCATCCGACCGAGCGTTCCCGTTCGGCTGGAAGTGACTCGAGACGGGGAGCGCCACACCTTCGAAATCATGCCCGACGTTCGGCCGCCGGACGCGGACGCCGTTCCGATGGTGGGCCGCCGGACGGTGGTGGCGACGGCCGGTACTCCGCAGCGGAACACGTTCGTCCTCTGGCTGACGGATCCGACCGGGGGCGACGGCCCCGGCTTCGCTCTCACCGTCCGCGATACGGAGGACATCGGCGTCGCGGTGGAGCCCTCCGCCGTGCGGGTCGTCGACGGTCGGCTCAGCGTACTTCCGGTGCGCGACCGCCCGGCGTCGGAGTTGCCGGCCGTCCGCCGGGAAGTGCTGAGCGATCTGCGGCGGGAGTCCGAATCGGCGTATCGCAACTTCACGGTCGCGCTCGAGCGCGTCGGGGCGGTACGGGCCCGCCTCTCGACGGCGGAGTTCCGGCGCCGCGCGATTCGTATCGCCCAGTTGGCATTGGCGGAGACGGAACTCGCCGTCCGCTTCCACCGCACGTTCGCCGGGGCCGAGTTCGAGCCCGTGCGCGACTTTTCCGACCGGCCCGGCCTCGACGGTCTCCTCGTGCTCCGGGTCGCCGGGGGGACGGTCACCGACCGGCTCGGGCTCGGGCCGGGAGATCTCCTCGTGAGAGCGGGCGACCGTCCGATACGCGACCTGGAAGATCTGGTCGCGGCGCTCGAATCGGAACGGGAACGAGGTCTGGGCGTGGTGTGGGTGCGGGGAGGTGAAGAGATGAGCGGAGTCTGGCCCCGGCGCTGAGGCCGACTCGCGGGTTTTTGCGGCGCCACATTAGATTCTCACATGGCTCGAAACCGTCCGGGACAGCGGAGCCGCATCGCGGGTAGAGGACGAGTACGCGTCCGAGTGGATACGTATGCCGTCATCGCGGCCTTCCTCCTCGGGATCGGACCGGGCGCCGCCCTTCAGCCCTGTCCCAAGCATCAGGCGGCGCACGGCGACGAGCCGGAGACCCGGGCCGCCGCACTCCACGGGACGCACGCGGAGGCCGGCCACGGGCACCACCACGGGCACCACCACGGGGACCGCCACGCGGACTCCACTCACGCCGAAGGCTCGGGCGCCGCGCCGGCGCATCCACATTCCGACGGACCCTGCGACTGCCTCGGCATCTGCCTCACCTGCACCGGTCCGGCACACATGGCGGCCGCCGTTGGGGCCACCCAGCCAACGTCGGAAAGCCAATCGCCGCACGGAGAGCGACCCGACACCAGGCCGGCTCCCGACCCGACCGCGTACCTCAGACCGTTCGCTCAACCACCCCCCGCCTGACTCCTCCACAGTAGCAGCTACAAATCGTGCGGGGTGCGAACCGCGTCGGCCGCAAAGGCCGCTGCGCGCGCTCGTGCCCGTTGCCGAATCGATCCCGGCGCCCTTCGCCCGCGTGCATCGATCGGTCGCGCAATCCCTTATCGAACGAGGAGTCGAACCTTGAAGAAAAGCACGATACTCGGCGCATTCGCGCTGCTCGTCCTTGCCGCACCCGTCGCCGCGCAGTGGAACGCCTCGCGCGCGGACAGCCACGCCCCCATCGGAGTCATGGGCGACCACCGCCACGAGGCGGGCGAGGTGATGCTCTCCTACCGCTACATGGCGATGACCATGGCGGGGAGCCGCATCGGCACGGATCCCATCGCCGATGCGGATATCGTTTCCCCGGGCGGGGGGTTCATGATCACGCCGACCCGCATGCCGATGACGATGCACATGCTCGGTGCCATGTTCGCGCCGTCCGATCGCATCACCTTCATGGCGATGCTCCCCTTCGTATCGAGTTCCATGGACCACATCACGCGCCACGGCGGGTCGTTCACGACCGAATCGAGCGGCGTGGGCGACGTCAAGGTGGGCGCGATGATTGGCCTGGCCGACTGGGCGAACCAGTCGCTGCACCTGAACGCGTTGGTCGGCCTGCCGACCGGATCGATCGAGGAGAGGGGCGTCCTGCCCATCAGTCAGGGGATGGAAGTCCAGCTCCCCTACCCCATGCAGATCGGGTCCGGCACGCTCGACCTGCGCCCCGGCCTTACGTGGCTGGGCCAGGCCGGCGACTGGTCCTGGGGCGCCCACGGGAACGCCGTGGTGCGCACGGGCATGAACGACCGCGACTGGGCGCTCGGCAACAAGGTGCAGGGCACGGCCTGGTGGGCTCGGGTGCTGGGGCGCAACGTCTCGGCGGGCGTGCGGCTGGTCGCGACCCGGACCGGGAACATCGACGGGAGGGACACCGCGCCCAGCGTGAACCCGCAAATGGTACCCACGGCCCGCACCGACCTCCGCGCGGGCACCGTGGTCGAGGGGGGCGTGAGCTTCAACCTCTACATCCCCCGGGCCAAGGCCTTTCGGATCGCCGGCGAGGTGCTCCTGCCCCTCGTTCGCGACCTTGAAGGCCCACAACTCGAAACCGACCTGACGTTCGTGCTGGGTCTGCAGATCGTACCCATAAGCCACTGATCGGCAGTGCGTTACCGCACGGGAGCCGCCGCGTTCGGCTCCCGTGCGGCGCTGGCGGGCGGGTACACTTGAGGTTCGCTGCGTGCGGAGCGTATACAGCCCATGTGATTGTATACACTCCGCACGGTTTGTCAGCGGCGGAGGGCGGGCGTACTCTCCCCTCCCACCACCGCCGACCCCGGGTCGGCGAAGATCCCCGAAACCGTTCGAGAAACCCCCATGTCCGACGCGTCTCCCGCATATGACACGCTGCGCACGCCCTCCGGCGGGGAAACCATCCGCATGGCCGGCGACCGCCTCGACGTGCCCGACCGTCCGATCATTCCCTTCATCGAAGGAGATGGGATCGGCCCCGACATCTGGCGCGCCGCGAGCGCGGTGTTCGAAGCGGCCGTCGAAAAGGCCTACGGCGACGAGCGGCGGATCGCGTGGTTCGAAGTGCTCGCGGGCCAGAAGGCGTTCGATCGCACCGGCGACTGGCTCCCCGCTGACACGCTCCGAGCCATCCGGCACCACCGCGTCGCGATCAAGGGGCCCCTCACGACGCCCGTGGGCGGAGGGATCCGCTCGCTCAACGTGGCGCTGCGCCAGCAACTCGACCTGTTCGCGTGCGTGCGGCCCGTACGCTGGTTCGAGGGCGTCCCGTCGCCGGTTCGCCAGCCGGACCTCGTCGACATGACGATCTTCCGCGAGAACACCGAGGACATCTACGCCGGCATCGAATGGGAAGCCGGGACCGAGGAGGCCCGCCGCCTGCGCGCCTTCCTGCGCGACGAGATGGGCGTCTCGACGATCCGTTTTCCGGAGACCAGCTCCTTCGGCGTGAAGCCGATCTCGCGGGAAGGGACGCAGCGGCTCGTCCGCGCCGCGATCCGATACGCCCGCGACCGGGGATGCGGGAGCGTCACCCTGGTTCACAAGGGGAACATCATGAAGTTCACCGAGGGCGGCTTCCGCGACTGGGGCTACGAACTGGCGAAGGACGAGTTCGGCGCACGGGAGTTCGGCGGCGGCCCCTGGTGCGAGACCTCGGACGGGATCGTCGTCAAGGACGTGATCGCCGACGCGTTTCTACAGCAGATCCTCACGCGGCCCGCGGAGTACGACGTGATCGCGACGATGAACCTGAACGGGGACTACATCTCGGACGCGCTCGCCGCGCAGGTGGGCGGGATCGGCATCGCCCCCGGCGCGAACATCAACTACGAGACGGGCCACGCGATCTTCGAGGCGACGCACGGCACCGCGCCGAAGTACGCGGGGCAGGACAAGGTGAACCCGGGATCCGTCATCCTGTCGGGGGAGATGATGCTGCGGCACCTGGGGTGGAACGAAGCCGCCGACTTTATCGTATCCTCCCTGAGCGCCACGATAGGCGAGAAGCGTGTGACGTACGACTTCGAGCGCCTGATGGAGGGCGCGACGCTCCTCAGTTGCGGCGAGTTCGGTCAGGCCATGATCGACAACATGTGACAGGCCGGCACAATCCGATGGAGAAAGAGATGAGAAAGACAGGCAGGTTGGCGGCGGTGGCGGGGTTCGTGTCCACGCTGGCCGTACCCGTTACGGTCGAGGCCCAGCTTCCCGCGGGCGTCACCGAGATCGCCAGCGTCGAGGGGATTACGGAGTATCGGCTCGATAACGGGCTGCGTTTCCTGCTCTTCCCCGACCAGAGCAACCAGCGCATCACGGTGAACATCACCTACCTCGTCGGCTCGAGACACGAGGGGTACGGCGAGACGGGCATGGCCCACCTCCTCGAGCACCTGGTGTTCAAGGGGACGCCGAACCACCCGGACATCCCGAAAGAGTTGGACGAGCACGGCGCCTTCCCGAACGGCACGACGTGGTTCGACCGCACGAACTACTTCGAGACGTTCCCCGCCACCGACGAGAACCTCGAGTGGGCGCTCGACCTCGAGTCCGACCGCATGGTGAACTCGTTCATCGCCCAGGAGGATCTCGATTCGGAGATGACGGTCGTCCGGAACGAGTGGGAGGCGGGGGAGAACAGCCCCCGCGGCGTGCTCCAGAAGCGCGTCCTCTCCGCCGCCTACGACTGGCACAACTACGGCAACTCCACGATCGGCGCGCGCGCCGACATCGAGAACGTGCCCATCGACCGTCTGCAGGCCTTCTACCGGAAGTACTACCAGCCGGACAACGCCATCCTCGTCGTCGCCGGACGCTTCGATCCGGACCGGGCGCTTGAACTCGTGGCCGAGAAGTTCGGTCCCCTCCCGCGGCCGGATCGCACGGGGGCGAACCAACTGTTCGAGACGTACACCGCCGAGCCCGCCCAGGACGGCGAGCGCACGGTCACCCTGCGGCGCGTCGGCGATGTCCAGTTCGCGATGGCGGCCTATCACATGCCGCCCGGTTCTCACGAGCACTTCGCCGCGGTCGACGTGATGACGCACATCCTCTCCGCGCGTCCCGCCGGGCGCCTCTACCAGGCGCTCGTCGAGTCGGGCCTGGCCGCCAACGCCTTCGCCGGCAACTTTCAGTTGCGCGAGCCGGGCATCCTGTTCGCCGGCACGGAGGTGCGCGAGGGCGACTCGCTCGACGAAGCCGCCGACGTCATGCTCTCCACGATCCAGGCGTTCGCCGACGAACCTCCCACCGCGGAGGAGGTCGACAGGGCGAAGACAGACTTTCTCTCGGGCATTGAACTCTCGTTCAACAACCCCCAGGGGATCGCCCTTCAGCTCAGCGAATGGGCGTCGATGGGCGACTGGCGCCTCTTCTTCCTGCACCGGGACCGCCTGGAGCGGGTGACGCCCGAAGCGGTCCACCAGGTCGCACAGGCCTACCTCAAGCCGTCGAATCGGACCATCGGGTATTTCTACCCGGCGGATGAGACGCCGGCTCGAGCCGAGATCCCCCCGCCCCCCGACGTCGGGGCGCTGGTAGCCTCGTACGCGGGACGCGAGGCGGTGGCCGAAGGCGAGGCGTTCGATCCCACGATCGAGAACATCGAGGCCCGGACGGAGCGGTTCGAACTGCCCAACGGCCTCAAGGTCGCCTTTCTCGCGAAGGAAAACCGCGGCGACGCCGTAAACGTGCGCTTCACGCTGCGGCACGGCACGGAGAGCGGCCTCACGGGGAAGGCCATGGCCGCCTCGCTCGCCGGCGCCATGCTGATGCGGGGAACGGAGAGCCGCTCCCGCCAGGAGATCTCCGACGAACTCGATCGGCTGAAGGCGCAAGGGTTCGTCAACGGGAGCGCCACGGTGGCCAGCGGCTCGTTCACCACCGTGCGGGAGAATCTTCCGGCCGTCCTCCGGCTCGGCGCGGAGATACTCCAGGAACCGGCCTTCGATGCGGACGAGTTCGAGTTGCTGCGCGAGGAGCGTCTCGCCGGCATCGAGTCGCAGATGTCGGAGCCGCAGGCCCTCGTGCTGCAGGCGTTCCAGCGCCACTTCGCCGACTACCCGGCGGATCATCCCCGCTACTCGCCGACCTTCGAGGAGCAGATCGAGCGCCTCGAGGCCGCGACGGTGGCCGAGGCGCGCGCCTTCTGGGAGGGCTTCTACGGGGCGCAGGGCGGCACCATGTCCGTCGTCGGCGATTTCGACGCCGCGGAGATGCGCGCGCTGATCGAGGAACTGTTCGGGGACTGGACCGCGAGCGAGGCCTACGCCCGCGTGCCGGTGCAGTACCGCGAGATCGCGCCGCTGACCCTCGATATCGAGACGCCCGACAAGGCGAACGCCATGATGTTCGCCGGCCTCGCGGTTCAGATGCGCGACGATCACCCGGACTACCCGGCGCTCCTCCTCGGCAACCACATCCTGGGCGGCGGCATGAACTCCCGGCTGTTCAGCAGGATCCGGGGCGAGGAAGGCCTGTCGTACGGCGTGAGTTCCAACTACGGCGCGCCACCGATCGATGACAACGCGCAGTTCCTGGCGTTCGCGATCTTCGCGCCGGAGAACGCGGATCGGGTCGTCGCCGCGTTCGAGGACGTGCTTGAGACCACCCTCGCGGACGGTTTCTCGCCGGAGGAGTTCGAGACCGCCAAGCGGGGCTACCTGGACCAGCAGCAGAACGCCCGCGCGAACGATCCGGCCATCGCGAACATGCTGTCGAACAGCCTGTTCCTGGACCGTCCGCTCTTCTTCACCGCGGAGCAGGAGGCCGCGATCGAGGCGCTGACGGCGGGCGACGTCGTGGCCGCGATGCGGCGCCACATCGACCTGACGAAGCTGACGATCATCCGGGGCGGCGACTTCGCCAACAAGCTCGTTCCCTAGCCGTAAGGCACCCGGCCTCCCGGGCCGGGCAGGGAGCGGCGGGCGGCCGTATCAGCGGCCGCCCGTCTGCTCCCGCTCCACGTTCAGCTGCGTGATGTCCGGGCTCCAGCGCGTGTCGCCGAGCAAGTGCGTTACGAAGTACTCCGCGCGCAGCCAGAACCAGTAGTCGCTCATGTCTCCGTAGCCGTGCCGCTGGCCGGGGAAGACGAAGTAGTCGAAGCGCTTGTTGGCCCGGATCAGCGCCTCCGCCATGCGGTGCGTGCCGGCGTGGTGGACGTTGTTGTCGATGTCCCCCGTCGTGAGCAGCAGGTGTCCCTTCAGGTTCGCGGCCAGGTCCGAGTTGCGCTCGATCTCGTACTCGAAGGTCACGTTCCCGCTGTCGTCCACGACCTCACGCACGCCGTGGTGCTTCTCCGACCAGTTCTGGTTGTAGACGTCATTGTTGTGATTCCCGGAGGATGAGACGGCGACCTTGAAGAAATCGGGGTAGACGAGCATCGCCGCCGTGGACATGAACCCGCCGCCGGAGTGCCCGTAGATTCCCACCCGGTCGATGTCGATGAAATCGTGCCGGTCGGCGAGTTGCTCGATCGCGGTCTTTTTGTCCGCCAGCCCGTAGTCGCGGAGGTTCCCGTACCCGTAGTTGTGGTACCACTTCGAGCGGGCCGGGTGGCCGCCGCGGTTCCCCACCGTGATCACGATCATCCCGAACTGGGCCAGCGCCGTCTCGTAGCGCGCCGTCGAGAATGCCTTCGCCACGGCCTCCGTCTGCGGCCCGGGGTACACGTAGGCAACGATCGGATAGGTCTTCTCCGGATCGAAGTCGAACGGCTTGTAGATCACGCCGTACAGGTCCGTGACCCCGTCGTCCGCTTTCACCGTGTAGGGTTCGGGGAATCCGTACCCGGCCTCCTCCAGCTTCGAGAAGTCGGCGGTCTCGAGGTCCATGATCCGGCGGCCGTTCGCGGCATGGAGGGCGGCAACCGGCGTGGTGTTGACGCGCGAGTAGTTGCTCACGAAGAAACGGTTGGACTCGCCCATATCGACGCGGTGATCGAAGTCGCCCGGGTTCAGAATCGTGAGTCCGGAGCCGTCGAGGTTCACCCGGTACAGGTGCTGGTAGTAGGGGTCCTCGCCCGCCTCGCGTGCGTTGGCCTGGAAGTAGACGACGCCGGCCGCCTCGTCGATCCCGACCACCTGGCGCACGGACCAGGGACCCTCGGTGAGGCGGTTGCGCAGCGTCCCGTCCGGCCCGAACCGGTACAGGTGCGCCCAGCCATCCCGCTCCGACCACCACAGCATGTCGCCCGACTCGAGGAGTTCGAGCCGCTGGAATTCCACGTAGGTGTTGAGCCGCTCCTCGAACAGCACGCGCGCCTCGCCGGTCGCGGCGTCCGCGACCATCACGTCGAGGCGGTGCTGATTGCGGCTCTGCCTCACGAAGTGGAGTTCGTCCGAGCCGGGAGAGAGCCACAGCGACCGGAACGGCTCCTCGCTGTCCGGATAGCGGAACTGGCGCGCGGACGTCGTGAAGAGGCGGTGATCCTTCCACTCCTCCGGCATCGCGACCTCGACCATGCTCCGGTCCTGGAGGTCGTAGATGAGAAGCTCGGGCTGGCTCACGGTCTCCTCGCCCGGCATGTCGTACTTGTAGGACTCGAGTTCGGGCCGCTTGTTGCCGACCATGTGGATGACCCAGAGGTTCCCGACCTCGCGCCGGTCGCGGCGGATCAGCGAGAAGCGGCGTGAGTCATGGGACCACGAGACCGACACCCGCTTCCGCTCGTCCGCGTTCTCCTCCCGCTCGATGTCCGTGTCCCCACGCTCGAACACCGCGTAGCTGTAGTGCTCCACTCCGTCCGTCGTGAGCTGCGTCTCCTCGGCGTCGATCCCCTCCTCCGCCTCGTCCGCCTCGTCCCCGCTCTTCCCGCGCCGCGCCTCGAGGAACTGCTGGTAGTCCTCTCCGCTCATCATGTGGAGGTTGTGGTTCCGGGCGAAGATGACCGTCTGTCCGTCCGGCGACACGCTGGCCCAGGACGGGTGGTTGTCGGGCGCCTCCCAGTCCTCGAGTTCGCGCAGCACCCGAGTGTTCACATCGTACTCGAAGTGGAACACCTTCTTCCGTGCGCGCCGGCGCTGCTGCTCGCCCTCCTCCTCTTCCTCGTCCAGCTCCTCCATCTCCGATTCCGTCTCGTCTTCCTCCTCATCCTGCGAGGATTCGACCTCGAACTGGAGGGTGTTCGCGTCGATGAACTTGATCGCGCGGATCGGGAGGTGCTGGCCGTCCCACGGGTCGCGCGTGATGCGGGTCAGCTCGGCCGCGATCCGGTCGTTATCGAAGATCTGCCGCTTCGTCCCGGCCACCGGATCCACGATGGTGTAGAAGGAGCCGTTCGACGTCTCCCATTCGTACCAGAACGACTCGGAGCCCTCGATCCACTGCGGGTCCACCGAGGTCGAGTAGACGAGATCCTGGATCTTGTAGGGCGCGAAGCGCGCCGCGAGGCGGTAGTTCGCCGGGCCCTCGCCCGTTTCCTGCGCGGCGAGCGGCGCGGCCAGCAGCACTGCGGCTGCCAGCGAGAGGAGAAGGCGTGACCCGGCACGGTATGCGAAGTTCATGGCAAAACTCGTGGCTGACGTGATCGGAACGAGATGAGAGAACGCCGGAGAACGTGGAGGAGGTCGGGGCGGCCTGTCCAGATGGCCGCCCCGCGGCGTGCGGAGACGTACCCGACCGGGGGAGCCAGTCCAGACGACGGACCCCCACCGGCAGGGGTCAAACCAGGTCAGCGGCTCGTGGCGCTAGTCGCCGCGTCCGAGCATCATGCCGACCACGGCGCCGGCGGCGCCCCACAGTACGGCCGTGACGACGACGTCGACGACGACCGAGGTGAGGGTCGAGGTGTTCATCGCGCCCAGCGCCACGAACCCGAAGGCCGCCGCAATGAGCGCGCCGAGCTTGGCGCCCGCCTGGGCGCCGCCCGCGACATCCGTTGCGCCCTTCCAGCCCAGGGCGGTCGCGAGCACTCCGCCGGCGGCAAGCTGGCCGACGGCGATCCAGAGGAAACTGGGAGACTCCCTGATGACACCGGTGGCTGAGCCCATGTTGGCTTCAAAGAAGCCACCAAGGAGCAGTTCGTAGAGGACGTAGCCGCCCACAAAGAGGACGACGGCGCCGGCGATCGAGGCGATGAGGCACTTCGTGTTCATGGCGTTCCCTCCGCCTGAAGGTGGTGAAGCCCCCCCGCACACGTCCCTTCCCCCCGCGGGCAGACGCGCGCGGCGCGCGCAAAGGGCTCACCGGGCGCGGCCACCCTGCCTTGAAGCATAGGAATCGAAACCCGACCGGCAAGGCCGGCCGCCCCGCTCCCCCGGCCGGGGGCCGCTACTCCCGGTCGCAGGGCCCCGCGGGATCGGGAGCCTGATCGGCCTTCGCGGCTTCGAGCTGTTAGAAGCGGTCCAGGCGGGGGTTGACCACGTTGGAGTAGATCGACCCGAACGTGTAGGAGAAGCCCACCGACACGCCGTACTCGAAGCCGCTCTGCAGGATGCGCTGGCGGAGGAGGACCTCCTCCGTCGTGGCGTCGCCGGATGGCACGTTGAGCTGGTCGCGGATGCGCGAGTAGTTCGCATTGAGCCGGAGCGACAGCCCGCGGAAGATCCGGAAATCGGCCCCGGCGAAGGCGGTGAAGCGGTTCTTTGACGGATCGTGCAGGAACTGGGAGAAGGTGAGGAACCCGTACGACTCGCCCCACGGCTGGCGGACGCTGAGGCGTACGCTGAAACGGTGGTGCGGGAGCGTCTCCTCGTCCTTCAGGAAGACGGTCTGCTCGATGTAGTCGTGGTACCGGAGGCCGATCGTGTAGAGGAAATTGAACTGCCTGCGGGTCGACTCGGAATAGGGGAAGATGTTGTACTCCAGCGCCGGTCCCAGCCGAAGCTGCAGGTCTTCATTGGCGAAGCTGGAGTGCCCCACCTCGTACGCGGCGCCCGCCGACCAGTGATCCGACAGGCTCCACACGCTGAGCCCCTCGGCTTCCCAGCTCTCCCGGACGCTGGTAACGGATGTCGTGTCAGAGGTCTCGAACAGGCGCCGGTTGTAGCTCGCGTCGACGGAGAACTCGAGTTTCAGGGCATCCGTAACCCGGTCGGCCGAGAAGCCGGTCTCGAATTCGTACTCCTCGGTGCGCTCGTCCACCTCGAGGTCGGCGTTCGCCCGCAGCCGGAAGGTCCAGAAGTTCCACGGATCGTCCTCGGGCCGGGCGGCGATCTCGCCGCCCCCGGCTCCGTCGTAGCGGATATCGATGCTCGAAGCCTGCTCGGTGCGTGCGATGTAGCGCAGCAATCCCAGTTCGAGCGTCCGAGCCACGTCCGTCAGCCGCTGCTCCAACGCGAGGTTGGGGCGCGTCACGACTTCGAGCCGGTCCGTGATCTCGGCGAACTCCTCCCGCCCGATGTAGTCGAGCGTGAAGCGCCGGCCTCCGCTGCCGGTGTCTTCCGAGGTCATGAGGACGTGGACCTGCGCATCCTCGCGATCGCGCGTGTAGTTCACGTACGGGATCTCGCGCCGGTAGAAGTCGAAGTCGCACATCCCGCGGCCGCCGTCACAGTCGAAGAAGACGCGAAGCGCGCCGTTGCCGTTGGCGATGGGCGTCACCTCCTGCGCCGCCAGGGGGACGGGCGCCGGGCTGGCGAATACGAGCCCCGCCGCGAACGCGAGGCGGCCGATGCGAAGAATCCAGAGACGGTTCACGAACGGCGACGTTCCCGCGGGAACGCGCAACTCAGGCTGGATCGGGGTTGGGAGGCCTCTCACTCGAACGTCCGGTGGCTAGAAGAACTGGTCGATGAGGATCGGGTTGCCGTCGGGGTCCTCGAGGACGACGTGTGCGGGCCCGGAATCGCCCGCCTCCTCCGTTCCATGCGTGATCTCCACGCCACGTTCGCGCAGCGTCCGTTCGAGCTCCCGGACGTCCGTCCACGACTCCATGGGTTTGCCCTCGAGCGTGAGCCCCGGATTGAAGGTGAGGATGTTCTTCTCGAACATGCCGTGGAAGAGGCCGATCACCGTCTCGCCGTTCTTCATGATCAGGTAGTTTGCCTCGGCGTCACCGCCCGTCTGTACGAAACCGAGCTTCTCGTAGAACGCCTTCGAGGCGGCGAGGTCCTTTACCGTGAGACTGATCGAAAACAGCCCGAGGTCCAAGAGTTCACTCCGGGTTGAGGGCGCCATGGCGCTCCGCCTTTCCCTCCGCTCACCGCAACTGCGGCGCGGGGCGTCGGAAGGGATCCTCGACCCGTCCGAGACCGCGGCCGCTCGGGAGGTGATTCGCAACTGGCATGGGTACGACGCGACGCCGATGGTAACACTGCCGGGGCTCGCCGCGTTGCTGGAGGTGGAGTCGGTCCGGGTCAAGGATGAATCGCCGCGCTTCGGGCTCGGCTCGTTCAAGGCGCTCGGCGGGGCGTTCGCGGTCCTGCGCGCGCTCCAGGACGAGATCGAGCGCCGGAGCGGAGCCCGGCCTACGGCGGCGGAGTTGCGGGCAGGGCATCCGCTGGCGGCGGAGATCACGGTCACGACCGCCTCGGCGGGGAACCACGGCCGATCCGTGGCGTGGGGGAGCGCCGAGTTCGGTTGTCGCTGCGTGATCTTCCTTCCGGAAGACGCGATCCCCGCCCGTGCCCGCGCGATCGAGGGACACGGGGCGAGGGTGGTCCGCGTACCCGGCGAGTACGACGGCGTCGTCGGGCACACCGACCGGGAGGCCGCGCGGAACGGCTGGATCGTGGTTTCCGACACGGCGTACGAAGGCTACGAGGAAACGCCCCGCCGCATCATGGCGGGCTACACGCTCCTCGCCGCGGAGATGCTGGACGACCTCGCGGATGCCGGCGCGGCGCCCCTCACGCACCTCTTCGTGCAGGCGGGCGTCGGCGGCCTCGCGACCGGAGTGTGCGGCCATTTCGCGCAGGCGTGCGGCGAGGGACGGCCGCGCTTCATCGCCGTCGAGCCGTGGCGGGCCGACTGCTTCGGCCGGAGCCTGCGACTCGGCCGGGCGAGCATCGCGGAACCGCCGTTCCACACCGCGATGGGCGGTCTCGCCGCCGGCGTCGCGTCGACGATCGCCTGGGACTACCTGGCGCCGCTGCTCGACGCGGCGATTGCGCTCCCCGAGCCCGTATGGGCCGCCGGCGCCGAGGCGCTCGAGTCCGGTCGGCTGGGCGCCCGCATCATCGCGGGCCCGTCCGGCGCCGCCGGCGCAGGGGCGCTCCTCGCCCTGGCCCGCCTCCCCGGCCTGCGCCGGCTCCTCGGCCTCGACGCCCGCGCGCGGGTCGGCGCGATCGTCACCGAGCAGCGCTTCGACTAAGCACCCGGCCGCTTGCCGCCGTCCCCCGCCTCCGTATAGTCGATCACGCCGATCGATCACGGCCGATCACCGAATCGCGCGCGCAAGCCGCCACGGCGCCTTGAGCGCCCTCAATCCGCCCAGGAGTCACATGTCCGATTTCGTTGCCCATATCGATCGCGAACTCGCGAGGTTCCACGACGAACTGGAGACCTTCCTCCGCATCCCCAGCGTCAGCACCGATCCCGAGCATGCGGGCGATGTCCACGCCTGCGCGGACTGGGTCGCCGAGCACCTCCTCGCGGCGGGGATGCACGAGGCCGAGGTCATCGAAACCGGGGGGCATCCCATCGTCGTCGGCGAACGGATCCACGCCGACGAGGCACCGACCGTCCTCGTATACGGGCACTACGACGTGCAGCCCTCGGAGCCCGACGACTTGTGGACGAGCCCGCCGTTCGAACCGGCGGTCCGCGACGGCCGCCTGTACGCCCGCGGCTCGATCGACGACAAGGGGCAGGTCCACATGCACATCAAGGCGCTCGAAACGCGCCTCGCGTCCGGGGCGGAGGTCCCCGTCAATCTCAAGTTCGTGATCGAGGGCGAGGAGGAGGTGGGAAGCCGCCACCTCGCGGCGTTCCTCCACGAGCACGCCGAGCGGCTTGCCTGCGACGCGATCCTCGTCAGCGACACCGGCATGTTCTCCCCCGAGTTGCCGTGCATCACGACCGGGCTGCGCGGCATCGTCTACACCGAGATCAACGTCCATGGCCCTCGGTCGGACCTTCATTCCGGCACCTACGGCGGCGCGGTGGTGAACCCTGCCAACGCCCTGGCCGCCATCCTCGCCGGCCTCCGGGACGAGCACGGCCGGGCCACCGTGCCGGGATACTACGATGCGGTCCGACCCATCAGCCCCCGCGAACGCGCCGATCTCGAACGCCTCCCCATGGATGAGGAGACGCTGCGGACGGGCGTCGGAGCGCCGGCCCTCGGCGGGGAAGCCGGGTTCTCGGCGCTGGAGCGGCTCTGGTACCGCCCCACGCTCGACGTGAACGGGCTGCTCAGCGGCTTCACGGGCGAAGGGTCGAAAACCGTCCTCCCCTCGCACGCGATGGCGAAGGTGTCGATGCGGCTGGTACCGGATCAGGATCCGGCGCAGGTGGTCGAGGCCTTCGAGGCCCGCGTCCGCGGACTCGCGCCGGAGGGCGTGACGGTCGAGATCAAGCGCTCGCACGGCGGCGCCCCGTGGGTGGCCGACACCGAGCATCCCATCTTCGACGCCGCCTCCGCAGCGCTGGAGTCGGGGTTCGGCGCCCAGCCCGCGTACATCCGCGAGGGCGGCTCGATCCCCATCGTGCAGGAATTCGAGGAGACGTTCGGCGCTCCCGCGCTCCTCATCGGCTTCGCGCTTCCCGGCTGCAACATGCATGCGCCGGACGAGTGGATCGATCTCGGCGTCTACCGAAAGGGGATCGCGGCCCTCGCCGACCTCTACGGCCGCCTCGCCGACCCGTTGACCTAGCAGCCCGTGGCAGGGCCCCGCCGCCGCCGCGGGTTCAGGCGACGGGTACGACGTCGAGTTCCGTCGTGATCTCGATGCAGCCGGAGAGCGTTCGGTAGACCGGACACTTCGGCGGATGGGCCTCGAACGCGCGCTGGATCGCGTCGGCGTGCGCCTCGTCCGCCAGGAGCCGATATCGGGCGCGGATCCTTCGGATCACGAGCACGCCGTCGTCCGTCTCGACCTCGCCCTCCACGTTCGCCACCAACCGTCCTTCATCCGCCTTTACGCCGCGCGCTTCCAGCGCGCCCCCGAAGGTTCCGGCCAGTCAGCCGCCGGTCGCGGCGATCACATAGTCGAGTGTCGTGGCGACGTCGCGTTGGTCGCGGACCCCGTAGTACTCGGCGATCGCGGAATGGACGCCGAACTCGACCGGCCCGCCCGTGGCCGGGATCTCCGCCGTGCGGTATGGCCCCTTCTGCCGCACGATCCTCACGTGCGAGCGGTAGACGACTTCACTCATCGGCTGGTTCTCTCCATGATGATGTTGAGGAAATTCATGACGACGCGGTGCGTGAGTCCCCAAATGGCGTCGCCCTCGTACAAGATGGAAGGCCACACGTGTTCCCGGCCACCGTCCGGGTAGCGGATCTCGGAGCGCAGAGACGGGTCGCGCAGCGCGCCGAGCGGGGCCCACACGTGATACTGCACCTCCGCGTTGGTCGAGACCCGGACGTCCTCCCCGTGCCAGGCGACGAAGGGCGAGATGAGGATGGACGGGATCCGGCGCGTCACCGGGTGCAGATCGTCGAGCCGCCCGAGGAACCCGCCACGGGGAAGGTCGAGCCCCACTTCCTCGCGCAACTCGCGGCGCGCGGTCTCCAGGAGGTCCGCGTCCGCCGCGTCCCGGTGTCCGCCGGGTAGCGCCATGTGGCCGGACCACGGGTCGCCGGGGACCTCCGCCCGCCGGACGAAGAGCACCTCCAGCTCCCGGCCCCGCGGACGCAGCACCAGCGTCACGGCCGCGTGACGCTCCGCCGCCTCGGCCTCGACGACGGTGTGGCCGGCCGCCGCCAGCCGACGCGCGACCCGCCCCGCGCTCCAGCCCTTGCTCACCGACCCTTCTCCGCTTCGTCGA
Source organism: Candidatus Palauibacter rhopaloidicola (assembly GCA_026914155.1). Classification (GTDB taxonomy): domain Bacteria; phylum Gemmatimonadota; class Gemmatimonadetes; order Palauibacterales; family Palauibacteraceae; genus Palauibacter; species Palauibacter rhopaloidicola. The sequence continues at coordinate 121,861 of JAPPGH010000050.1, forward strand.
GGAGCCGCAGGTAGCTCTCCAGCCGCCGGGGCCGGATCTCCCCATCCTCGACGGCCGCGCGAACCGCGCAATCCGGCTCCACTCGATGTCGGCAGTCCGCGAACCGGCAGCCCTCGCCCGCCGCGGCGATCTCTACGAAGCCCCCCGGAAGTTCCGCCGGATCCAGCCCCCACAGCGCCAGGTACTGCAGGCCGGGCGTGTCCGCGACGTAGCCGCCGCCCGGGTATCGATAGAGCGCCGAAGCCACCGTCGTGTGCCGCCCGCGTCCCCGCCGCTCGCTGATCTCGCCCACGCGCAGGTCGAGTTTCGGGACGAGCGCGTTCAGCAGGCTGGACTTCCCCACTCCCGACTGCCCGCTGAGGACCGTGATCCGCCCGGTGAGGCGGCCGGCGAGCGCCGTCAGTCCGGCCCCCGACTCGGCGCTCATCGGCAGCGTCTCCACGCCGAGCGCTGCGTACTGCCCGAGGCCGTCACCGGACGCGGGCTCCCCGAGGTCCGTCTTGTTCACGACGAGGAAGGCGTCAATGCCGCTCAGCGCCGCGAGCGCGAGCAGTCGGTCCACCATGAGGAAATCGGGATCGGGCGCCGTCACCGAAACGACGACAGCGACCTGGTCCACGTTCGCGACGATCACCTGTTCGCGCCGCTTGGAGACGCCGTGCCGGGAGAGGGCCCCGCTTCGCGCGCGGAGCCGGACGATCCGCATCTCATCGCCGACGCGTTCCAGTTCGACAAGGTCGCCGACCGAAACGATGCGCGAATCCGTTCGCTTCAGGCGTCCGCGCAGCGACGCCTGCACCACGGTCGTGGAATCGTCCACGTGATAGACCCCACCCGCGATCCGCAGCACGCGGCCGACGGCAGCGGAGGGGCCACCGGATGTCACGCCGAGCCGCGGTCTTCGTCCGTCCCGTCCCCCAGCTCCTCGAGACAGTTCCACGCCAGCAGCGCGCACTTGATGCGGACCGGGAACTTCGAGACCCCCGCCAGCGTGCGCAGATCGCCGAGCTCGTCGTCCGACAGCAGCGCTTCGTCTCCGTGCAGGAGGTGCGTGAACTTCCCTGAGAGTTCCAGCGCCTGATCGAGCGACTTCCCCCGCACGCGTCCCGTGAGCATCGACGCGGACGCGAGGCTGATCGAGCACCCGCGGCCCAGGAAGCGCGCCTCGACGATGCTCCCCCCCTCGACGCGCAACATGAGTTCGATCACGTCGCCGCAGAGCGGATTGTTCATCGTGATCGCGTGCGTGGCTTCGTCCAGATGCCCCTTGTTCCGGGGTTTCCGGTAGTGGTCGAGGATGACTTCCTGGTACAGCTGGTTGAGCGACGACGGGATTTCCCGGTCGATGGTCCCGGGCGCTCCGGAACGGGGTTCGATCATCGGCTCAGGCCAGTCCGCCGAAGACTTCGGCCGCCAGGGCGAGGCCGTCGCACAGCGCGTCGATCTCCCGCGGCGAATTGTAGAAGTAGAAGCTCGCCCGGGCCGTGGCGCTGAGCCCGTAGTGGTCCATCAGCGGCTGGTTGCAATGGTGCCCCGCCCGGATCGCGATGCCCCGCTGGTCGAGGATGGTGGAGAGGTCGTGCGGATGTACGTCGCCGTACGTGAAGGAGAAGACCGCGGTCCGCTCCTCGCGGGGGCCGTACAGCCGAAGCCCTTCGATCTCGTCGAGCCGCTCGAGAGCGGCGTGCTTCAGGGCGTCCTCGTGCGCCGCGATCGCCTCCGACCCGAGGTCCGCGAGAAAGCGGGCGGCTTCGCCGAAGCCCACGACACCCGAGATGTTGGGCGTTCCGGCCTCGAACTTGTGCGGGACCTTCGCCCACGAAGATCCTTCGAGCTTCACGTCCGAGATCATCTCGCCCCCACCCTGGTACGGAGGCATCTCCTCCAGCAGTTCGCGCCTGGCCCACAGCGCCCCGACCCCGGTGGGACCGCACATCTTGTGGCTGCTGAACGCGTAGAAGTCGCACCCGGTCTTCGAGACGTCGGTCAGCATGTGGGGCGCGGCCTGCGCGCCGTCGATGAGCGTCAGCGCCCCGGCCGCGTGCGCCCGGTCCACGATTTCCCGGATCGGATTGACCGTCCCGAGGCTGTTGGAGACGTGCGTACAGGCGACCAGCCGGGTTCGCTTCCCGAGCAGCCGGTCGAAGTCGTCCAGATCGAGCGTGCCCCCGGGCGTGACGTCGACGAAGCGGAGACTGCACCCCGTGCGGCCCGCGAGCAGTTGCCACGGCACGAGGTTCGAGTGGTGCTCCATCTTCGTGAGCACGATCTCGTCGCCCGCGCCGATGAACGCGTCCCCCCAGCTTGACGCGACGAGGTTCACCGCCTCCGTCGTGCCGCGCGTGAAGACGATCTCCGCCGGGTCCGTCGTGCCCGCGTGCGCCGCCACCGAACGCCGCGCACCCTCGTAGGCCTCCGTCGCCTCCGCGCTGAGCTGATGCACGCCGCGGTGCACGTTCGCGTGCTCCCGGCGCAGGTAGCGCTCGACCCGGTTCAGGACGCGGAGCGGCTGCTGCGAGCTTGCCGCGTTGTCCAGGTAGGCCAGGGGGTGGCCGTTGACTTCCCTCGACAGAATGGGGAACTGGGCCCGGACCGCGGCGAGATCCCAGCCGCCGTCGTCCGACGCCTCACCCGCATCGCGGCGACCGCCCGACGCGGAAGGACCCCGGGACGCCGGCACGCTTGTCGCGCGCATCGTATCCGTCATCTCCGCCGTCTCCGCCATCGGCCCCGGATCCCGCTCAGCCGAGGTCGACCTGAATGTCGTCCCCGTCGATTCGCACGTCGAAGCGCCGGACCGGCATGACGGCTGGAAGCGCCCTCGGCGCGCCGGTCGCGAGATCGAAGCGCGCCCCGTGGAGGAGACAGGTGATCTCGCCCGCCTCGACCTCGCCGTCCGAGAGCGGGAACTCTTCGTGGGAGCAGCAGTCCTCGAGCGCGTAGACCTCGCCTCCGCTCCGGATGAGCGCGATCGCAAGGTCCCCGGCCATCACCCCGCACGTCCCGTTCTCCGGTACATCGTCGACCCTGGCCACCGTGACGAATCGGCTCATAGCCCGATCTTCTCCTCGATCGCTGCGCGTACGCGCGCCCGCACCCCCTCCATTGGAAGGCGCCCCAGAACCTCGTCGAAGAACCCGAACACGAGCAGGCGCTCGGCCTGGCGCCGCGTGAGGCCGCGGCTCATCAGGTAGAAGAGTTGTCCGTCCTCCACCTGCCCGATCGTCGCCCCGTGCGAGCAGCGCACGTCGTCGGCCTCGATCTCGAGGTTCGGAAGCGCGGAGGCATGGGAGCCCTCGCTCAGGAGCAGGTTGCGGTTCGTCTGGTAGGCGTCCGTGAGCTGGGCGCCCTTGTCGACCCGGATCAGCCCGCGGAAGACGCTCGACCCCGAGTCCGTCAGGGCCCCCTTGAACAGCAGGTCGCTGTGCGCGTGCGGCGCCGCGTGATGCTGCAGCGTGTGGTGGTCGAAGTGCTGGTCGGAGTCGCCGAACCAGAGCGCGAGCATCTGGCTGTCGCTTCCGGGCCCGTCGAGACGGCTCGTAACGTCCGCCCGCGAAAGGTCGCCGCCCAGCGTGACGTTGAAGGTCACGATACGCGAGTCGCGGCCCGCGACGACGTGCTGGGTCGAGAACCGCTTCACGCCCCGGCCGAAGCGCTGGAGCGCGACGTACTCGATACCCGCGCCCGCTTCCCCCGTGATCGTCGCTCCGTGCAGCGAGACAGTCTCGGCTTCGAGATCGTCGGAGAGGAACTCGTCGATCACCGACGCCCGCGCGCCCTGCTCACCGTACACGAACGAATGCGCGGAGGAGAGTGTGCCCGCCCGCTCGACGATGTGAAACGCGTGGATCGGCGCCGGCATCTCCACCCCGCGCGGCACGTGGAGAAAGTAGCCGCCGCCCAGGAGGGCGAGGTGCAGCGCCCAGAGCTTCTCCTCGGCGGGGCCCGTCTGTGCCTCGAACAGCGCGCGCCTCAACACCTCCGGGTGCCGGTCGGCCGCGTCCCGGATCGAGCACAGGACCACGCCGCTCCGCGCCACCTCGGGTTCGAGTTCGAGATGCGCGACGCGCCCCTCCCGCAGCACGACGACGCCCGCCCGCTCGCCGGAGCGCCCGAGCACTTCGCGCACGTCCGCCGACAGCGCTTCCGCCGTCGCGGGCGCCGGGACCACCGGCGTCAGCGCCCCGAAACCGACCTTCGTGAGGTCCGTGTACCGCCATTCCTCGGACTTCTTCGTCGGCCAGGGAAGGGCGGTGAACCGTTCCCATGCGGCGGCCCGCGCCCCCGCGACCGCTTCCGGTTCCGTCAGCCCACCGGCAAGCGTATCGAAATCCGCCGCGGCCAGCGTCGACTCTGCCGGCCCGGCTGTCATTGTGCTCATCCGACCGACCCTTCCATCTCCAGTTCGATCAGCCGGTTCAGTTCGATCGCGTATTCGAGCGGCAACTCCTTGGCCACCGGCTCGATGAAGCCGCGTACGATCATCGCCATCGCCTCCGCCTCGTCGAGGCCACGGCTCATCAGGTAGAAGAGCTGCTCGTCGCCGACCTTCGAGACCGTGGCCTCGTGCCCGATCGAGGCCGTGTTCTCGTCGATCTCGATGTAGGGGTAGGTGTCGGTCCGCGACTGTTCGTCGAGCAGCAGCGCGTCGCACTCGACGTTGGACTTCGCGCCCTCCGCGCCGTCATACACCTTGCACAATCCGCGGTACGAGGAGCGCCCGAGCCCCTTCGAGATCGACTTCGAGGTGATCTGGGACGTCGTGTTCGGGGCGGCGTGGATCACCTTGCCGCCCGTGTCCTGGTGCTGGCCGTCCCCCGCGTACGCGATGGAGAGGATCTCGCCGTGCGCCCGCTCTCCGACCAGGAAGCACGACGGGTACTTCATCGTGAGTTTCGAGCCCAGGTTCCCGTCGAGCCACTCCATCTTCGCGTCCTCGTGCACGAGCGCCCGCTGCGTGACGAGGTTGTACATGTTGTTCGACCAGTTCTGGATCGTGGTGTACCGGAAGCGCGCGCCCTTCTTGACCACGATCTCGATGACGCCGGAGTGGAACGAGTCCGTCGAGTAGACCGGCGCCGTGCAGCCCTCGATGTAGTGGGCTTCGGCCCCCTCTTCGCAGATGATGAGGGTGCGCTCGAACTGGCCCATGCGCTCCGCGTTGACCCGGAAGTAGGCCTGGAGCGGGATCTCCACCTTCACCCCCTTCGGGATGTAGACGAACGACCCGCCCGACCAGACGGCCGAGTTGAGCGCCGCGAACTTGTTGTCGTGCGTGGGGACGACGGTCGAGAAATACTGCCGGAACAGCTCCGGGTGCTTCGCGAGGCCATCCTCGATCGACTCGAAGATCACGCCCTGCTCCTCCCACTGTTCCTTCAGGGAGTGGTAGACCATCTCGGACTCGTACTGGGCCCCGACCCCGGCGAGCGCCTTACGCTCCGCCTCGGGGATCCCGAGCTTTTCGAACGTGTCCTTGATCTCCTGCGGGACATCGTCCCAGGACCGCTCCATCTGATCCTGCGGCTTGAGGTAGAAGTAGATCTCGTCGAGCGTGTCCTCGAGCCTGGAGAGATCCCCGCCCCACTTCGGCATCGGCTTGGAGTAGTAGACTTCGAGCGCCTTCAGCCGGAAGTCGAGCATCCATTCCGGCTCTTCCTTGTGAAGCGAGATCTGGCGCACGATGTCGCTGGAGAGCCCGGGGACGGCCTTGAAGACGGGCTTGTCCTCCGTGACGAAGCCGTACTTGTACTCGTCGAGCCCTAGCCCGGTGATGGTCTCGTTCTGAGGCATGGTTCTTCCACCTTCCCTTACGGAATCAGACGGTCGCCGCCGCCTGCTGAAGCCAGTCGTATCCCTCGGCTTCCAGCTTGTCGGCGAGCGAGGCGCCGCCGCTCTCCGCGATGCGGCCGGCCATCATCACGTGCACGATGTCCGGCTGGATGTAGTTGAGGATCCGCTTGTAGTGCGTGATGAGCAGCACCCCGAGCGCCTCGTCGGCCTCCGACAGGCGGTTCACTCCGCGGGCCACGACCTTGAGCGCGTCGATGTCGAGTCCGCTGTCCGTCTCGTCCAGAACCCCGAGTGCCGGCCGAAGCACGGCCATCTGCAGGATCTCGTTCCGCTTCTTCTCGCCGCCGGAGAAGCCGTCGTTCACATACCGGGTGGCGAAGCCCGGATCCATCTTCAGCATCTCCATCTTCTCCGTGAGCGTGCGCTGGAACCCGAACACGTCCATTTCTTCGCCCTCGCCCAGCCGCGAGTTGACAGCGGTGCGCAGAAAATTGGCGATCGAGACGCCCGGGATCTCCGCCGGATACTGGAAGGCGAGAAAGATCCCCGCGCGGCTCCGCTCATCGGGCTCCAGCTCGAGGACATCCTCCCCCTCGAACAGGATCTCGCCGGCCGTCACCTCGTACGCCGGGTGGCCCGCGATGACCTTGGCGAGTGTGCTCTTGCCCGAGCCGTTGGGACCCATCAGCGCGTGCACTTCGCCGCGCTGGAGGTCCAGGTCGACGCCGCGGAGGATCTCCCCCTCCACGCCTTCGACTTTCGCCCGGAGTCCGCGTATCGACAGAAGCGGTTCTGACATTCGTGTCCTCTTGGTGCGAAAGGCCGGTCACCCAGGGGCGCCGGCCTGGAAATACAGCGTTCAATTCAAGATGAACCGATAACGATTATCGGCGGGACAAAGTACGCGGCGCACGACCCCTTATCAACCCTCGTTGAGACCCGTTCTCAACCATGTGCCCCGACTGCGACGCGCTTGCGACTCGATGGTCTCCGTCCGCTTCGAGCATCGGCGGCCCGCTGCACTCACTGCGGCGCAACCGTAGGTTGGCGGCCATGAAAGCGGCCTACTTCGAACGACACGGGGGGCCCGACGTCATCCGCGTCGGCGACCTGCGCGAACCGGCGGCGGGTCCGGGAGAGGCGGTGATCCGCGTGCGCGCGGCGGGCCTCAACCACCTCGATCTGTGGACGCGGCGCGGCCTGCCGGGACTCACGCTGAAGATGCCGCACATCGGAGGGTCGGATGTGGCGGGCGAGATCGCGGCGACGGGGGACGGAGTGGAGGGCTGGGCGGCCGGCGACCGGGTCGCTGTCAACCCGGGCCTCTGGTGCGCCGGTGCCGACTGCGAGTGGTGCGCCCGCGGCGAGCACCCCCTCTGCACCTCCTACCGCATCCTCGGCGAGCACGTGCCGGGCGGTTTCGCGGAACAGGTCGCGGTTCCGGTGCGCAACCTGGTCCGGCTCCCCGACGGCTTCCCGTTCGCGACCGCGGCCGTCGCGCCCCTCGTATACCAGACGGCATGGCGCGGGCTCCTGTCGCGAGGGCGGCTGGCGCCGGGAGAGACGGTCCTCGTCACCGGGGCCTCGGGCGGCGTCTCCACCGCCGCGATTCAGATCGCGAAACACCACGGGGCGCGGGTATTCGCGGTCACGAGCGGACCCGACAACGTACGGCGCGTGGAGGCGCTCGGAGCGGACCTCGTCATCGATCGTCTCGAGGAGGATTTTTCGCGGCGCGTCTGGATGGAGACGGGGAAGCGCGGCGTCGACCTCGTCCTCGACAGCGTGGGCGCGGCGACGTGGGAGGGCTGCGTCCGCGCGTTGGCGCCTGCGGGCAGGATGGTCGTGTACGGCGCGACGACCGGGCCGCAGGGCAAGCTCAACATCGCGCGCCTGTTCTGGAGCCAGACATCGATCATGGGGACCACGATGGCGACGCGTGCCGAGTTCGAGGCCGTGATGGCACTCGTGCTGGACGGCACCCTCACGCCGGTCGTCGATGACGTGTGGCCGCTCGGCCGGGCGCGCGAGGCCCACGAGCGGCTGGAGGCGGGCGGAGTCTTCGGGAAGCTCGTCCTCGTGCCGTGACCCCGGCTCCGGGGCGCGCGGAGCGGTTCCGGAGCCTCGCGGAAACCGCCTTCGACATCCTCGTCATCGGAGGCGGCATCTCCGGCGCGGCCGTCGCGCGCGACGCGGCCCGCCGCGGATTTCGCACCGCTCTCGTCGAAGCGGCGGACTTCGCGTCGGGCACGAGCAGCCGTTCTTCGCGCCTCGTCCACGGCGGCCTGCGCTACCTGGAGCACTTCGAGTTCGACCTCGTGTTCGAGGCGAGCCAGGAGCGCCGGACCCTGCTTCGGATCGCGACCCACCTCGTCCGGCCGCTGGAGTTCCACTTTCCCATCTTCCGGGACGGCCGCGTCGGCCGGAGGAAGCTGGACGCGGGGATGTGGCTCTACGATGCGCTCTCGCTGTTCCGGAACATCGAACGCCACCAGATGCTCGACACCGAGGCCATGCTCGCCCGCGAACCGGGGCTGCGCGCCGAGGGGCTGCTGGGCGGCGCGCGCTATTTCGACGCCCAGGTCGACGATGCGCGGCTCGTCATCACCACCGTCGTGGCGGCCGCCGAGGCCGGCGCGACCGTGGTCAACCGGGCCGAGATCGTCCGCATCGACGCCTCCGACTGGCCGGGCCACCGGGCGCGGGTCAGAGACGCGGAGAGCGGAAGGGAAGTGGAAGTCGACGCCCTTGCGATCGTCAACGCCACCGGCGCGTGGGCGGAGCAGATGCTCGACCGCGTCAGCGCGGGCTCCCCGGGACCCGGCCCGGGCGACGGCGCGGCGTCCGCCGTGCGCATCCGTCCCTCGCGGGGGACGCACATCCACGTGGCGCGCGAACGGGTAGGGCACTCCGGCGCCCTGATCTTCGAGGCGCCCCAGGACGGTCGCGTGATGTTCATCCTCCCGTGGCGGGAGGACCTGACCCTCATCGGGACCACGGACGAGTTCTTTGACGGCCCGGCGCACGAGGTCGCGGCCACTCCCGGGGATATCGCCTACCTGCTCGAGGCCACCCGTAGCCTGCTCCCCGCGTCGAAGCTGGGACCGGAAGATGTGATCAGCGCCTGGGCCGGCCTGCGGCCGCTCGTGGCGCCGCCCGCGGACGGCGCCGACGAGGGTGCGGTCTCGAGGGAGTTCGAGGTCCACCAGCGCCCCCCGGGCGTCTTCACCCTGAGCGGAGGGAAGCTGACCTCTCACCGGCACATGGCCGAGGCGACGGTCGACCGCGTGCAGGCGTTCCTCGCGCCAGCGGGCGTGAAGGCGCTTCGGAAGGTCGACACGGACAAGGTCCCGCTCCCCGGCGCGCGGTTCCGCGATCTGGACGAGCTCCGCGGCCGGATCCGGGCGCGGGCCCGCGCGCACGGGCTCAAGCGTGCCTCCGCCGACCGCCTTACGCGGGCGTACGGGACGAGAGCGAACCGGGTTCTCGACCTGGTCGAGCGGAACCCGCGGCTCGGCGAACGGGTCGTCGCGGAGAGGCCGCACCTTCTGGCCGAAGCGGTGTATTCGGTGCGGAGCGAGATGGCCCTTCACGTCGAGGACATTCTCTTCCGGCGCATGCGGGTCGGCCTCGAGACGCGGTCCGGGACGCCGGAGGGCGCGCGCCGCGTGGCCGAGGTCGTGGCCCCGGAGCTGAACTGGACGGAGGAACGGCGGATGGAGGAAGTGAAACGGGCTCTGGCCTTCAGGGCGGTGGACGACGGCGCGATCCGCGAACTGGCGGCCGGCGCGAAGGTGGTGCGCTGAACCGGCGGCCCTTGCGGCCCGGCCGCGCTCTGTCCGCATCCGCGCTTGCATGGCTCGCGGCGGCGTGCGCCCCGGTCGACGACCCCCCGGATTCGCCCGGGACGCCGCCCGATTCCGTGCCGTCCGACGGCGCTGCCGCGTCCGTCCCGCCCGCCCGGCTCGCGGGCGAGGGTCCGACCCGCGAATACCGGGTCCTGCTGGTCAATCCGCTCGACATCGACGCGTACGTCTTCGCCGCGGCCGGAGCCGGGAGCGTAGTGCTCGATACCGTGCCGCGCCGGGATTCCGTCCGGGTGAACATCCGGCTGCGCGCCGACCTCGTCCGCCTCGAGGCCCGTGGTGCGGAAGGCACGGTCCTGGCGGAAATCGACCTCGCGCTGGCCCGGGACGGCCTCAACCGCTGGGTCATCGAGGCCGACGCTTCCGTCCGGCGTGTCACCATTGGCCCAAAGAGTTCGTTAAACGGCAGGAAGGCCTTATACTATGGGAGCGATCTGTGTCCGGATCCGGCGTTCGGTGCGGCGTTAGGGGCAGGGACGATGGAGGAGGGGGGACGCCATGAAGAAGCTGAGGATCGTGCTGGCGCTCGTCGCGAGTATCGCGATGATCGTCGTCGGGCAGCGTCAGGTCGGCCAGAAGGATGTGCGGGCGCAGAAGGCGGACATCCAGGGAGTCGATTCCGAAAACGAGGCCTTGTTCATCTAGCACGGGCTGCTAGCAGGACGACCGGCGGCCTCGCCGGTCCTTTCGCCCGAAGCACCGTCGAGCATTCTCGCGACGGTGACGGAGCATGACAGGTGCGGGGCGCCGGATGAGTCCAGTCAAGTGTATTGTCGCCCGGCGGATCGGCTTGCGCCGTCGTGTGCTCCGGGTCGCCGGGGTGCTGTGTGCCGTGGGGCTGGCTGCATGCTCCGGAGAGAGCTTCGGCCCGTTGACCGGGTTCTCGAATTGCTCGCTTCCGATCGCGAACTTCACGGACGCCGGCGCCGAGCGCTCGAGTATTCCGGCGCTCACGAATCCCGACGTCGCCACGCGGCTCATCGCCCCCCACGTCGGTTACGTCAATCGCAGCGATATGGTGATCGGGCTCGAGTTCAACGGCCAGCCCCTTGCCATACCCTTGAAGCTCCTCTGGTACCACGAAGTTCTGAACCTGCAGGCCGAGTCCGACCCGGCCGACCCGAGTGCAACGGGAGAACGGCTCACGATCACCTATTCGCCGCTCACGGGGTCGGTCAGCGTCTTCGATCCTGAGCCGAGCGGCACGCCCGACTTCGCGGTATCCAAGTACGTCCTCGACAACAACCTCGTGATGGATGACGGCTCCGGGACGCTCTATCCCCAGTTGACGCGCTCCGCCACGTGCGGCCCGCGGGACGGGAGCAGCCTGACGCGCGTGCCGTACGAGTTGATGCTGTACGGAGCCTGGCTCCAGATCTTCCTGGACACCTGGATCGCGACCCGCGCGACGGGGCACGACTTCCTCTACACGCTCTACCCGTACGGGAACTATCGGGACCCGGACAACGCCTCGCTCTTCTATCCGACCTCCGCTCCGATCGATCCACGCCGACCGCCGAAGGGGCGCGTGATCGGCGTCCCGGCGGGAACCGGCGGCATCGCGTTCGCCATCGCGGACCTGAGAGAAGTCGCGGCGCGGGACCAGGAGGGTCAGGGCACGTCCGTCTGGGCCGCGAGCGCCATGGCGCGCGGCGAGCCCGTCGTCGCGTTCTGGAACTCCAGCGCTCAGAGCGCGAGGATCTACCGGGCTCGAGCCAACGGGCGGCCGCTCACGTTCGAGGTCGTCGATGGTCGCCGGCAGGATGTGCAGACGGGGAGCGTGTGGAATTTCGCGGGCGAGGCCGTGGATGGACCGTTGGAGGGCGAAACGCTCGAAGCGCATCCCGAGGCGTACCACGCCTTCTGGTTCGCCTGGGCGGCGTTCCAGCCGGACACGGAGGTATGGGCCCCGCCGATTCCCCTCACCGGCTCCGGCTACGTCGTGCCGGCGGACGACGCGACGCTGGTGCCTCAGGATCCGGATCTGACGAGACGGCGTCCCCACTGAGTTGCGGCGCCCCCCGCGGTTCGAACGCAGCGGGACGGTCGCCACGGACTCCTAGGGCAACGCGGGCAGCGGATACCTCTCGACCCAGGCGAAACCGAGTTCGTCGCTTCGGACCAGGTAGGCGGTTTCCGCTCCAAAGGCGACGAGCCGCCGGTCCTCGGGCAGTTCCACCTGCGCGACGCGCTGTCCGCCGCCGTCGAACACATCGTACAGGTGCGCTTCCCCCGCGGGTACATGACGCCGGACCCACGCCCGGCCCTCCGCATCGACCGCGACCGCCCCGGCCGGAATCACCGGCTTCGCATCGGGCCACTCGAAGTCGGAGGGGTCCGCATTGCTTGCGCCCGAAGGCGCACGGCTCATGGACATCCGCATCCCGCTCCCGTCGTCCGTGGCCTCGACACGCAGACCGCCTCCGAGCCCCTCGAGCCACTCATCCTGATCCGCCCGCCGCACCCGCACCGGCTCATAGGAGATCTCGGGCCCCCGCGTGACCCCGCCCGCGCGATCCAGCCACTCCAGCCGGTATCCGTCCGCGCGCGCGACCGCCACCCGCCCGTCCCAGGCCACGTTCCACGCGTCCTGGTTGGAGAACGGCACGGGACGGATGTTCACGCTGCGATTGTTGGCATCCCCCGACTCGACCCGCGTCTGCGCCGCAAGCCGCACCCGTCCGACCTCGGAGATATCGCCCGTCGCCGGATCGAAGCGCGCCACGGCGGCCGAATCCGACGTGCCCGCCATCCCGTCGAGTCGCCGCTGAAAGTAGATCCCGCCTTCACGGTCGGTCCCCACCGGAATCATCATCGTCATCCCGGTATTCGGCGCCCCCTGGGCGATGGGCCACGTCTCGCCGAAGCTGAGATCCGCTTCGATGCGGGTGAGCCGCGCGTTACCGAGATCGACGAGGAGCGTCGCGCCAGCCGGGAGGGGGAAGAGGCCGTCCGGCGTCCGATACTCCTGCGGACCCTGGCCCGTGTTCGTCAGCGTGTCCGCGCGGCCCCCGGGCGTCCACGCGATGACGGCGGCGCCGAAGCCGTCCGCGATGAGTACGCGCCCGTCCTCGAGTTCGCGCACGCCCCGCATGGAGCCGAGACCGTCCGCGAAGGCCGCGGCCGCCGGCCCGAACGAAACCCGTGGCGCCTCCTGCGCCGCCGCCACGCGGACCGCCGCCGCCGACAGCCCCGCCGCAGCCAGCGCCGTCGCCACCAGCCCGACGCGGATCGCACCGGAGTTCCATGCAGCGTTCGTCATCGAAATCCCGCCAGTCCTCTTACCAGTTTTCTTCGGGCTCGTCCCACGTCTGGGCCCAGAATTCGTCCTCCTCCGTCCTCGCCAGCTCGAGATCGACCGGTTCGACGTCCTCCGCGTCCACGCGGCCCACCGTCTCGATGCGCCGCACGATCTCGTCCGTCACACCGCTCCGGCTCGCGTGGCGCCGCCGCCGCCGCACACGCCAGCCGGCCACCGCCACCAGCACCGCAAGCGCCACGAAGATGTAACCCGTCACCGCTTCTCACCGCGCTAGACACTCTGGACCGCCCGCGGACCGCGGCGGGAACGGCGTCGCTCCCGCCACACCGAACTAGAGTCCGAGCCAGTGCTCGAACTTCACGAGGAAGATATTGGTGGAGGGAATCCGCGCGAGGTCCGTCAGATCGTCGCCGAGGCGGAAGGAACCGTCGTTGCGGAACGCCTGCTGGTCGCGGCTCCAGACGAGAAAGACGGTCGATCCGGGCCGGTACTGCCAGCGCAGGACCAGGTTGGAGCGGAAGGACTTCACGTTGAAGTCGGGGTCCGCGAAACCGAAATCCGCCCTCCCGTCCCGGTTGGCGTCGACCTGGTAGAGCCCGAAGCCGTTCGCCTCCAACCGCCGGATCTCGTTCTCGCCGTATGTGCGGAAGCGGTCGGAGAAATCGGACGCCCGCGGATCATCGACTTCCATGAAACGGTCGTAGCTCCCCGCGCTCACGAAGGGCTGGGCGTAGAGTTGAAGCGAAAGGTCCGGGCTGAACGTGTAGTTCAGGCGCGTCGTGATCGAGACCGTCTGCTGGCTCAGGCGCGCGAACACGTAGTGCGTCCCGTCGGCGGCGTCGGGCCGCGAGACGAACTGCCACGCACGGTCGTTCCACTGCAGGCTCGGGCCGATGTTGAGCTGGAGACGGCTCGACGGCTGGAGCATGACGTTCGGCGACAGGCCGAAGCGGCGGGTCGCAGTGCGGTACTCTCCTCCGGCGTTGAAGACGGCCCCGAGCCGCACGGGCTTGCGGGAATCCGTGAACATCCCGCCCCAGCTGCTCCACTGGCTCGGCTGGTAGAGGGTGGGGCCTCCGCGCAGCGCCGTCGTGGCGAGTCCCGCCCACTCCTGGTTGAACCCGGCGAAGCCGCGCCAGAAGTTCTTGAACTGGAAGTTCCCGTTCACGTTGCCGCCCGTGAACTGCCGTTCGCCGCGGAAGTTCCAGCCGGACCACGTCGCGGCGTTCACTCCCCAGTTCCGGAACGGCCCCTGCGGTCGGAACTGCTCGTAGTTCACCCATACCGCGCCGACCCGGTAATCCGAGTTCTGCTGGAATCCGAGATCGTTCGCCTCGAAGCCGGGCGACCGGTTCTCGCCGAACAGTCCGTAGCGCCAGTTTCCGCCTCCGACCTTCGAGAAACTGACCGTCGAGGTGCTGCCCGAGAGGCGCGTGCGGGTGGGGTCCAGTCCGTGCCGGGAGTCCGGGCTCTGGAAGTAGTGGACGGAGGAACGCTGAATGCGCTCGATCGCCTCCGGACTCCCGCTCACCGTGCTCCCGATCACATGGCCGCTGAGCTCGTAGTTGCCGTTCGCGAACCGATGCCGGAAGTCGATCCCTCCCGTGTATGCCTGGTCCGCCAGGAAGGAGAGCGCCCCGCCGGCGTCCAGGCGCCGGTTCGTGGCCGTGGCGATGAGGCCGACCGCGCTCTCCCCGTCGCGGAAGTCCCGGATGATCCGTCCCACCGCGTAGTTCGTCACCGGTTCGACCACCTGCTCGCCCAGCGTCCCCCCCGGGGTGGAGAACTGCGCCATCTCGCTCGAGGTGAGCGCGTCGAGGAAGCCGATCGACCACCCGTTGGCCGTCTTTCCGGACAGCTTCGCCGCGCCGAGAATGCTCGTCGCCGCCGGCACGTCGCGGTAGTCGGCCGGGCTCGTCACGGATCCCTGCGGCGCGCGCCCGACGCGGCGGCTGTAGAAGAGCGACTCGTTGTTCTGATCGTCGCCCGGGCCGAAGGCAAAACCGAAGATGTCCGAGCCTTCCTGGAAGAACGGCCGCTTCTCGGGGAAGAACGTCTCGAACGCCGTGAGGTTCACGACGGACGGATCCGCTTCCACCTGTCCGAAGTCGGGGTTGACGGTGACGTCGAGCGTGAGGTTCTCCGTGATGCCGTACTTCAGATCGCCTCCCACCGTCTGGCGCAGGGCCGTAGCCGTGTAAAAGGGATCGGCGGCGGTGCCCGGCGCCCGCGTCGCCGAGGAGAGGACATAGGGCCGCACCTCCAGATTGCGGCGCGGCCGGAGACCCTGCAGGTCGCGCAGCGTGCCGAACGCGGAGACGACCCGCGAGCCGTCCTCGGGCAGGGGCGACCACACGCTCACCTCCTCCAGTCGGGCGATCTCGCGCCGGAAATTGATGCCCCACGTGCTTCCGGCGCCGTCCTCGGAAGCTCCGGCGAACCGGAGTTGCGAGAGGGGGATCCGCAGTTCGGCGGTCCAGCCGGTCTCGTCCGTGCGCGTCGCGCTCTCCCACACCGCGTCCCAGTCGTCGTCCGCCTGCGTGTCGGAGAACAGCAGCCCGTCGCTCTGCACGCCCGCCACGCTGACGGAGAAACAGAACGCGGTACGGTGATCGAAATAGCTGTCGAAGGCGACGTGAAAGGCGTCCGTCGTCACCTGCTCATCGCGGCGGGCGAGCCGGCGGATAATCCCGCCGGGATCGCGGTCGTACAGCCGCGCGCCGACGTAGATGGCGTCGTCCGTATAGAGGACCCGGACCTCGGTGCGCTCGCTGGCGGGCTGGCCCGGGTCGGGCCGGAACTGGACGAAGTCGCGCGCGACCGGCGCCCCGCCCCAGGCGGGTTCATCCAGCCGCCCGTCGACCTGCGGCGGCTCCGTGGCCCGGATGGCCTGGAGCACGGGCGCCGCGGCGCCCCGGGCGGATGTCTCGCTGCCGTTGGCGGAATCCTGTGCCGCAAGCGGCGCGGCCAGGCCCATGAGCAACCCGAACGCCGCCAGCCGGCGCACCGGGACGGCGGCATCTATCAAGAACGAGGAAAACCCCAACGTAAACCTTCCTTAAGTCAGCCCGAACCCTGGCGGCCCACGGCGAACCCTGCTGCCACGGGCTACTCACTTTGCGAAGTAGGACGCGTCGAGCCGCCGAAAGGTTGCGGTCCGTCGCGGCCGGTCGCGTCCTTGCCGGGAACGAGGCTGGTGGGAAAAAAGTTGCAGCGGGTCAGCCGCCCGCGTCGGCCTCCAGGCGGGCGACCTCCGACTCGGACGCGATGTAGCCGAACCCCGCCCAGCCGGAGCCCTCGAGAATGAGGCGGTACATCTCCGCCGCCTGCGCCTCGCGGCCGTTGTAGAGGTGCCAGGTCGCGACGCCGTAGGCCACCGCCACGCCCGCCGGATCTCCGCTCTCGGGATCCCACAGCTCGTCGGCATCGAGTTCGCCCCGGTACATGAGGAGGAGCCGGTGATAGCTGGTGTTCTCGATGACATCGAGATCCGCCGTCACCGGTTCGAGGACGGCCGCCGCCTCGGCGTCACGGCCCAGGCGGCGGAGCGCCATGTACCACCAGTGCGAGATGGCCACGAGCTGGTCGGGGTTCGTCGTCACGGCCATGTAGGCCTCGTAGGACGGCAGCGCGCCCTCGAAGTCGCCCTGCAGGTAACGGGCCAGGGCGAGGTGGTAGTGGATGTTCGACTGCAGCGTGCTCGTCGGGATGCCGCGGGCGTTGGGCTGGCCGTCCGGCTCGACCTCGTCCGGCACGTCCCGCACGAGGCCGGCCGCGTGAGACAGGTCCTCGATCGCGCGGTCGAACTCGCGCACGCTGATCCACCGGTGCCCTCGATGACGGTACATCCGCGCGTCATCCGGGTGCTTCTCGACCCCCTCCGAGAAGATCTCGATCGCGTCGCGAAATGCCCCCGTGTACCCGACGCGCCGCCCGAGCCAGATGATCGCGTCCGCATCGTCCGGATTCGCCTCGTAGTCCACGCGCGCGACTTCGATGTCTTGCGCCTGCTCCGCCGAAGCGGGGGAGGGATACAGGGGTTCGCCGAGGAGGGAGATCGCCTCCGCCCCCTCCGGCAGTCCATCTCCGGTGGCGGACGTTTCAGCCTCGTCCGCCGCCTCCCCGCAGGCCGCGAGTCCGAGCGCGAGCACGAGGGCGCGGAATTCCATTCGATAGCGTGTCATCGTCTTCCTCGGGAGAGGGTTCCCGCGCGGCTCGCAAAACCCGGCCCGGACTGCGAGCGTACAGCGGACTGCCAGGATCCGGCATCGAGCCGGACTCCAACATCAAGCCGGACTCGCGGGCGCGCCGCAAGGGAGGTGGACATGACCGAGGAACACACCGAGGAACACCGAGTGCCGGGCGAGAACCTCGTGCGGAAGATCAAGGAGATCATCCGGGAGGGGAACGTCCGCCGCATCACGATCCGGAACGAAGACGGCAAGGAACTCATCGAAGTGCCGCTCTCCATCGGCGTCGTGGGAACGTTAATGCTTCCCGCCTGGGCGGCGATCGGCGCCATCGCCGCGCTCGTCACGAACTGCTCGATCGTCGTGGAACGCGAGGAACCCGAAGGAGAAACGAACTCCGCCCCGGTGCCCGCCGATGACGAGGATGGCCGATAGAGCGGAGCATCGGTCTCGGCAACGCCGAACCGGACGGCTATCTTGAAAGAAGCCGCGTCCTCGCAGGGACGCCTGATCCGAAACTGACGGAGGTTTCATGAAGAAGCGCTTGCTCAGATTGTGCGTGCCGCTGGTCGTCGCGACCCTTGTCGCGGGCTGCGGCGGCGGCGACACCACGGACCCGGAGCCGCCGCCGGCCGCGGGGCCGCCGGACCTCTCCGGCACGTATAGTCTTGTATCCCTGAACCAGGGCGGGTTTACGATCGGTCCGCCGCTCGCCACGGGAACCTTCACGCTCTCGCAGACCTCGTCCTCCGGCGACAGCGCGTCGGGTACGATGACCTATGAAGTCGCAGTGCCCAGCCAGGGGATCATGCTTCAGGACCAGGGCACGTTCACCATCCGTACCGACGGCACCTGGCAGCAGAGCGGTACCGAAGTGCAGGCTCTGGGTACGTACACGCTGGCGGGCAACGTCCTCACCGTGATCGTAACGGAGCCGCTCGCAGCAGCCTCGACTACGATTTGGCAGCGGCAGTAGCGGCCGGGATCCGACGAAGTCTCACGGCAGGCGCCGCGCTCGTCTTCTTCTACATGCGCGCGGTGCTCGCCTCCTTCTACGCGCGGGCGGCGCTCGCCTCCTTCTACGCGAGCGCACCGCTCGCCGCCCAGGCCCAGGACGCCATCGTACGCGGCCGCGTCCTCGACGCGGAGACGGGCGCGCCGCTCGCCGGGGCCACCGTGCTTATCCGCGACACCCCGCTGAGCGCGACGACGCGGACCGATGGCGGCTTCGGGATCGCCTCCCCCGCCAACGGGACCTTCACCCTCATCGTCGTGGCGGACGGCTTTCGCGTCGCCGAACGCGAACTTCAGACCGGTCGGTCGGGCGAACTCAACATCCTGCTCGAGCGCCGGCTGTTCGACGTTCCCGAGTTGACCGTGACGGCGAGCCGCTCCGCCCTCCGATCCGGCGAGGCCCCGGTGAGCGTCGCCGTGATGAGCGGCGACGAACTCGGCAACCGCGACGCCGTGACCCTCGACGAGGCGCTCCCCTTCGCGCAGGGCGTGATCTTCAATTCCGGCCAGATGGACATCCGCGGCGCCACCGGCCTGGCGCGGGGCGTCGGCAGCCGCGTGCTCATGCTCCTCGATGGCCACCGGGTGCTCTCCGGCGTGGGGGCGTCCATCGATTTCAGCGGTCTGCCCGTGCTGGACGTGGACCAGATCGAGATCGTGAAGGGCCCTCATTCCACCTTGTGGGGGACGAACGCGCTGGGCGGCGTCGTGAACGTGATCACGAAACGCCCGCCGCCGGAGCCCGAGACCATCGTCCGCGGCTACGTGGGACTCTTCGACACGCCGGCCCGCCATTCGTTCACGGACGAGCGCCTGAGCAGGGAAGGGCTCGCCCTCCAACATTCGCGCCGCATCGGCGATGTCGGTACCACCCTCTACCTGGCCCGGGAGGAATCGGACGGGTTCCGGCAGAACGGCGCGCTGGAGCGCTGGCGCATGCGGCTCAAGACCGTCTTCCCGGCGGAATCCGCTAATCCGTGGGAGATCTTCGTCAACTGGACGCGAAAGGAAGAGGAGGAGTTCTTCACCTGGCTATCGCCCGACCGGCCGCTGGAGGTCGACCCGGCCGAACTCGGCGACTGGATTCGCTCGGACGACCTCGTCTTCGGCATGACGGCCAATCCGATCGTCACGCCGAAACACCGCGTGCAGGTGCGCCCGCACATCTACCACGCGCGGAACCAGAACCATTTCCACGACAACGAGGACTTCCACCGCTCGACGCGCCTCGGCACCGATGTCCAGTGGTCTCTCTTCCCCAACCGCTCGCACGCGCTGACGATCGGGGCGGAAGGCGCTTTCACCGGCGTGACCTCGAATTTCCTGGAGCCATCGCCCAACGTGACGGACCTCGCGCTGTTCGCTCAGGATGAGATCACGTTCTCGGACCGGGTTCGCGGCTCGGTGGGCCTGCGACTCGACTACCACAACGCCTCGGCGGCGAAGGAGGACCGCTTCCTCAATCCGAAACTCGGGATCGTCTACGAGGCGAGCGACCGGTTGAGCCTGCGAGGGTCCCTCAGCCGCGGATACCGGGCGCCGAGCGTGTCCGAGCAATTCACTTCGACGACCCAGTTCGGCTTTCGAGTCATCCCCAATCTCGAACTGCGGGGAGAATCCGCCTGGGCCCGCGAGGTCGGGGCGACCGTGCACGTGAGCGATCGCGTCTGGCTGGACGCCGGACTCTTCTGGAGCGACTACACGGACCTCATCGAACCGTCGCCGGCGCCCAACAACGTGTTCGTGTTCCAGTTCCGCAACGTCGCCGAAGCCATGGTGCGGGGCGTCGACGCGGGCCTGCGGATCGGCGTGATCCCGACCCGTCTCGACCTCAACGCGAACTACACCTTCCTCGATACGAGGGACGATCGGACCGGGCGCGCGCTCCCCTACCGCTCGCGCCACAACTTCACGGCCACGGCCACCGGCTGGAGGGGCGCCGTCGCCATCGACTTCCGCCACCGGAGCCGGGTGGAGCAGGTGCTCGCCTTCCCGCTCGACGAGCGCAGCGCCATCAACCTCGTCGACCTTCGCGTGCGCGGCCGGATCCTGGGGACCCGCGTGCAGGCGAAGATCGAGAACCTGTTCCAGACGACTTACGTTGACGTGCAGGAACGGAGTCCGGGACCCACCCGAAGCTTCCGCCTCACCGTAACTCCCCGTTTCTAGGCGGCTTGTGGCCCGCGGAAATCCGGGCGCCCGCCCGCTGGCGGGCGCGCTTCTCGCCTCCTGCGTGCTGACGGCCTGCGAACCGTCTCCGCCGCGCGACGCGGCCGGCGCGGTCACCCGGGACCGTCTGCTGGCGACGGATACGGTCCCGTCCGAGTGGCTGACCTCCGGCCGGGATTTTGGGGAAACCCGGTACTCGCCGCTCGGGCGCATCCACGTCATGAACGCGGCCGCCGTGGGTCTCGCCTGGGAGTACCCGTGGCGGTCGCACGTCGGCTCCGTGCACTGGGGGCTCGAGGCCACTCCCGTAGTCGTCGACGGCGTGATGTACTCGCCCGGCCCCTGGGGAAGCATCGCGGCGCTCGACGCGGCGACGGGGGAACCGGTGTGGCGCTACGACCCGCAGGTCGACCCGAGCACCACGCGCAAGGGCTGCTGCGGCCCCGTCAACCGCGGACTCGAGGTGTGGGAGGGGCGCGTCTACATCGGCACCTTCGACGGCTGGCTGGTGGCGCTCGACGCGGCGACGGGCGAGGAGGTCTGGCGCGTCGACACCTTCGTCGACCGGTCCCTCTCCTACACGAGCACCGGCTCGCCGCAGATCGCCGGCGACGTCGTCGTCCTCGGCAACGCCGGCGGCGACTTCGGCGTGCGCGGTTACATCACGGCGTACGACCTCGAGACCGGCGAGGAGGCGTGGCGCTTCTTCACCGTTCCCGGCGATCCGGCGGCCGGCTTCGAGCACCCTGAGATGGAGGCGGCCGCCGCCACGTGGGACCCGGACTCGGCCTGGGAGGGCGGACTCGGGGGCACCGTATGGGGGGAGATGGCGTACGACCCCGTCCTCGATCTCCTCTACGTGGGGACGGGGAACGCCTACCCGTACCCGATCTGGCACCGGAGCCCGTCGGGGGGCGACAACCTCTACCTCGTCTCCATCCTCGCGATCGACCCGAAGACGGGTCGCCTCGCCTGGCACTACCAGACGGTGCCGGGCGAGATCTGGGACTACACCGCGACGCAGAACCTCATCCTGAGCACGGTCGCGATCGACGGGCGCCCGCGCGACGTCCTGATGCAGGCCCCCAAGAACGGTTTCTTCTACGTGCTCGACCGCGCCACGGGCGAACTGCTGGGGGCGGAGAACTTCGTGACCGTCAACTGGGCACAGGGGATCGATCTCGAGACGGGGCGGCCGATCCCGAACCCCGCCGCGGACTATCGTGACGAACCGCGCGTCGTCTTCCCCTCCTCCGCGGGCGGGCACAACTGGCAGCCGATGTCCTTCAACCCCGAGACGGGCATCGCGTACATCCCCGCCCGCGAACAGGCCATGCTGTGGCGTTCGCTGGACGAGTTCGACCATCGCCCGGAGGTGGCGTATGAAGGCTTCGCCGCCTCCTGGCCTCCGTTTCCGGAGGAGTTCGCGCACCTCGCCGAGGGTCTCCCCGACATCGGCCCGAACGAGTTTCTCCTCGCGTGGGACCCCGTCGCGGGGCGCGAGTTGTGGCGGGTCCCGCGCGGCAGCATGTGGAACGGGGGCACGCTCGTGACGGGCGGAAACCTCGTCATCCAGGGGACGGCGGCGGGCACGCTCGACTTCCACCAGGCGGACACCGGCGCGCGCATCCACAGCATCCATCTCGGCACAGGCGTCATGGCGGGGCCCATGACGTACGAGGTGGGCGGCGTGCAGTACATCGCGGTCATGGCGGGCTACGGCGGGCCGAGGGGCGCCGCCTATCCGCTCGGCTCGGCGGCGTACGACTACGACAGCGCGGGGCGGCTGCTCGTCTTCAGGCTCGACGGCCGGGAAGTGCCGCTACCCCCCGCGCAGATCGTGCCGACCACGCCGGAACCGCCGGATCTCGCGCTCGACGCGGCCAGGGTGCGGCGCGGTGCGGAACTCTTCGGTGTCCACTGCGGCATCTGTCACCGGGCCTCGGACGAACACCTCTCCGCCTATCCCGACCTGCGCCGCATGGATGGCGGCGCGTGGGAGAGCTTCGACGCCGTGGTGCTCGGCGGCGCGCTCGCCGCGAACGGCATGGCCGGCTTCGGCGACCTTCTCTCGCTGGAGGACGCGACCGCGATCCGGCACTACCTCACGAGCGAGCAGCGGCGCCTGTGGGAGGCGGAGTCGGCCGCCGGTCCCGCCCCCGACGGCCGCTGAACCTGCGGCCCTTCAGTTCCCGCCTTCAGTCCCGGGGAGGTCGGCGGGCCCCTCCGCCTTCATCACGTCGAGTTCGACCGTCCGCTTCAGGTCCCGGTTGATGAAGATCGGAAACGTGTATCCGCCGAACTTCTGAAATGTCAGGTTGTTAATGCCGACGACATGGTTGAAGGTGGCCGCCTTCCCGGGCGGAGCCTGCACGGAAAACCCGCCCGTCACCTTGAACAGTTCTTCGCCGTCCTCGTCCATGCAGCGGATTTCGAGTTCGTGCTGCCGGTCGGTTTCGGAAGGCTCGGCCCGGATCCTGAGCACGAGTTGCATGGACGGGTGGGTCACCGGCATGGCGCCGGCGTAGAGCGTGTCGAAGAGTCCCATGAGATTGAGCTTGCCGTCGCTCGAGGTGTTGGCGGCGTCGGCCAGCGTGGCCAGCACGATTTCCATTCGTCGGTTCTCCAGTAGGAAGAAACAGCCTGCGATTGGAGCGGGCCCGGAGTGTAGCGGATGGGGCGCCTCTGCGAATCCGGAAGGTGTCAGCCGAAGATACCGCCGACAATTTCGAGGATCGCCTCGAACACGCTGGCGGCGGCATCGCCGACGGCGTCGATCGCGGCCGGCGCCGCTTCCGCCGCGGCGTGGCCTGCGACGTGCGCCCCCACGAAGACGAGATCCGGCGCCCAGAAGAGCGTCTCGAACAGGACATCGGCGCCGGTGTCCGCGGTGCGCGCGACCGCCCCGTCGCGTCCCCGCCGCGCGACGAGCCGATCCCTCTCCATCTCCCAGATCGCCTCGAGTTCGTGGTGGTCGAACCACACGCCCTTGCACCGCTTGCACACATCGAGCGTGAGCGAGGATTGGCGGACCTGCAGCATGCGGGTATCGCAGGCGGGACAGTTCAGGCGGGTCTTCGCCCCGCACGCGGCGCATTTCGGCGCGTCTCGGTCCACGAACGCGCGGCACGCGTGACACTGGGCCCGGTGCCGCTCCTCCCGCGCTGGGATCTGCGCCCACAGCGACTCGGGACGTTCGGAACGGAGGCGCTGCACCTCCCCCAACTCGAACCACATGCCGCCGCAGCGGGCGCAATGGTCGAGCGTCAGCGGATCGGCGGCGTCTGCGGCCCCGGCCCCGAGCGATGTCTTCTCCATCCTGGTCCCGAGACACACGGGGCACGGCCAGCGCGTCTCGCTCACGGCTGCGGCTCTCCCGTCACGGATCGAGCAGCCCGCGCGCCGATTCCTTCTCCGACAGGTGCCGCACGTCGTGGAAGTTGTACACGAGGAGACCGGAGTCCGTGATCTCGATTTCGGCCATCTCCCGCGCCATCAGTTCATTCAGGAGTTCCTCGGCCGTCGTCGTCGGCACCGCGAGTTCCCCGGCGACCTCGACCGCCGTCAGCCGCCCGCCGTGGCGCCCCGCCATCTTCAGGATCTCGGCCTCGAGCGTGTCGCGGCGGAGTGCCTCCCGCCGGTGTTCGATGCGGCGTCCGACCCCGAAGTGGCGCGCCAGGAGCAGGCCGCCGCCGGCGGCGGGCAGTCCGGCCGCGATGAAGAGCGCGACGAGCGTCCTCAGGGCGAGCGGATCCGCGCCCGAGCGAAGGAACCCCCAGCCCATGAGCAGCGCCAGCGCCAGGAGAGCGACACCTCCCAGGAGCCTGCCCATCGCGTCAGCTCCCGGCCACGCTCACGCGGGATCGCCCTCGTACACGAACCGCTCCACAGCGCCGTGGATCCGCGATACGGTCACGTCGCTCGGCGGCGGCGTGACGCGGCTCACGAACCAGGTCACCAGGAAGTTCACCACGAGACCCCACACGCCGCCGTGCAGACCCAGGGGATGCGGGAAGATGATGAGCGTGACGCACAGCGTCGCGAGCCCCCACCCGATCCCCACGATGACCCCGGTCTTCGTCGTCAGGTGTCGGCCCGGGAAGCAGACCCCGAGGACGGCCGGCATCAGCTGCAGCGCGCCAGACCCGGACAGGGCGACGAGCTTAACGAGGAAATCGAAGGTGCTCACGGAGAGGAAGTACCCGACCGCGAGGAGGGCCACGACGATGAGCCGGCCGATGAGGATGTAGTGATTCTGACTCGCGCCGGTGCGGATGTAGCGCTGGTACACATCGCGCGTCAGCACCGTCATGTTCGCATGCAGCATCGAGTCGAGCGTGGACATCGCCGCCGCCGTCGCGCCCGCCAGAATCGCACCCGTGAGCCAGGCCGGGGCATACGCAAAGAGCATTTCCGGGAAGATCCGGTCCGGAATCGCGATGTCCGGCATCACCACCGCGCCGCCCAGGCCGACGAGCGCCGCCGGGATGTAGAGCGTCATCAGGTAGATGGGGGTCGTCGCGCCCAGCAACTTGATCGTGCGGGCGGAGACCGCGGTGTAGTAGCGGATGAAGAGGTGCGGCTGGAAGACGATCCCGAACGAAAGCACGACGATCATCCCGAACCACATCCCCGGCGTGAAGAACCCCTCCGGCCCGGGAAGCGTCAGCAAATCGGGGCGCTCCGCCGCGACCTGCCGCCACAGCTCGAGCGGTCCTCCGAACAGCTCGAAGGCGAGCACGAGCGCGCCCGCCCACACGGCGACGTACATCCACACGCCCTGAATCACGTCCGTCCAGTAGACGGCGCGCAGGCCGCCCGCGATGAGGTAGCCCGCCGCGACGATGAGAAGGATCAGCGTGCCGAGTTCGAACGAGATCCGGTCTCCGGACGCCACGGACAGGATGTAACCCAGCCCCACGGCCTGGACCTGGATGTAGAGGATCGTGAACAGGACGGAGACGATCGCCGCCACCACCCGGACGGCATCCGACTCGTAGAAGTCCGCCAGCAGATCGGCCGGCGTGATGTAGCCGAACGTCTTCCCCAGTGCCCAGATCCGGCTCCCGAGCACGTAGGTGATCGCGCCGACGAGCACCGTCCACGCGCCCGCCGCCCAGAACCCGATCCCGTGCGTGTAGAAGAAGCCGCCCGAACCGAGGAAGGCGAACGCCGAATGGTAGGTGGCGACGACGGTGAGGTAGAGGACGATGAACCCGGCCTTGCGTCCGTAGAGGAGGAAATCCTCCAGGTCCACCGACATGCGCCGGTTCGCGACCGCTCCCAGCACGATGGTGGCCACGAGATAGACGAAGATGAGACCGGTTGCGACGACCCAGGCCTCCATCAGAGACCGCGCCTCTGTACCTGGATCAGCACGCCGATGAGGAGGACGTAGACGACGAGCAAGTACACGTAGAGGAAGGGCAGGCCGCCGATCCACGGCTCGACCCGGTTGCCGATCCAGTACACGAACGGCCACTGCGTGAACGCGAACAGGACCAGGAAGAGGATGACGAGCCGGCGGCCCGTCGGCGTACGCGGCAGGAAGTGCGACCGGAAACGTGTCATGACGTCAAGCTAGCCGTCCCCGGGCGCCAGCGGCCAGCAGTCCCCGCGCCTGACGCCCGTCACGGGCCTGGGCCCAGGGTCAGCGGTCGGCGTCAGCGCCCGGTGTCAGCGCCCGGTGTTGTTCGCCGACGATCGTCACGTCGAAGCGGTCGAGTACGAGGTCGATCGGATTGGCGATCGTGAGCCGGCCGTCGCCGGCGAAGAGCAGCGCGACCGGCTTGCGGTCGTCCGGGCCCGCGTTCCCGTCGCGGTCCAGATCGCGCGCCACGATCAGGGAGCCGGAATCGCCGCCCTTGCTGAAGTTGCAGCACACCATGATCTGACCGACAAAGCGGGCCACCTGCGACCCGGCCGACCCGTAGGTCACGTTGATCGACGTGTTGACCGCCTCCACCTCCCCGACCGTGAGGCGCGTCGTCCGCCCGTACTTCTGGACCTGCAGCCCCGGCTTCGCCGCCATCGTCGCGCTGCGCGGCGACCCATAGCCCCCCACCGGCGTCTCCGGCAGCACGTCGTCCGTGCGCGCGATCGCCGCATCGATCCGGTTCGACGCGAACGGCGACAGGACCACCGGTTCGAACGCCGTCAGCGTGCCGATCGCGTCCCCGGGATCCGAGCCGCCATCGACGGGTCCCGGCTGCAGGAGCACATCGCCCACCTGTCCCTCGCCGCCCGGCACGAACACGTGCCAGTTGCTGAGGGCGTACCGGCGCTCGCCATCCGTCACGACGGCGCCGATCGTGCCTGCCGTGGAGCGGGTGTGCCCCGTGGACACGCCCATGGGCACCGGCCGGTCGAAGCGCCCCGTGGGCACCGGCCCTTCGTCCGCCGAACCCGGCGCGACGGGCTCCGGCGGCAGAACGCGGAACGGGCCGGCCGGCTCGACGGTGACCGGGAAGAGCCCGAGCGCCTCCGGGAGGTCCTGGAGGCCGCGGGGCCCCGGGAGGGCGGCGGGGTCGACGAAGACCTTGATCGTCGGCGTCCCCGCGCCCGTGAACCCGATCCCCACGCCGACCACGCCCGGCAGTGCGAAGAGCATCGATTCGTTGTCGCTCTGCACCTGCATGGCGGCGGCAAGCAACTCCTGGGGGGAGGCGCCCGGGGGCCGCAGCGGGGGACGCGTGGGAAGCTGCGGCGGAGGCAGCGTGGGGGGCCGCGTCGGCCAGGACGTCAGCGTCCAGTGGATGCCGACCCCGAGGCATGTCACGGCCGCGATGGCGATCGCGAGAACGAGGTTCCGCCGCGGCGTCATCGCCTGTCCTCTTCGCCCGTCATGCGCTGCCCGCCGATGAGTCCGCCTGTCCGTTCCCCTGCGCCCGGAACGGGCCCCCGCCGACCACCCGCACGGGGTGCCCGTCGTAACGGTCGGGGATCGACTTCCGGGACGAGGACCCGGAGAGGTAGACCTTCAAACATGGATCCCCGTTGTCGGCCCCGATGCCCACGGCGGACACGTCCTTGCGCGAAAGCAGCTTCTCGGCGAGTCGCTGCTGCGCATCTTCGATCGAGCGTTTCATGCGCCTCCTTACGGGAGTCCCGCTCCCCGGGTGTCGCCGCGGCGGTAAAGCGTCGCGGCGCCGGCGAAAGGATCGCCGCTTTACGGAGTCCCCGCGAGCGGCCTGTGCCGGTAGACCACGCCGCCCCGCATCACGAGCACGACATGCTCGAGGGCGCCGATATCGGCTATCGGATCGCCCGCCACCGCGATCACGTCGGCCTCGAACCCCGCCGCGAGGGTGCCCACCGTCTCGTCGAGCTCGAGCGAAGCCGCCGCCAGACTCGTGGCCGAGACGATGGCATCCATCGGATCCTGGCCGCCTTCACGCACTCTGTACACCAGTTCCGTCCAGTTGCGCCCGTGGGCTCCCGCAACGGCATCGGTCCCGAACACGATGTCGAGCCCCTCGACATCGAGGGCCTCGCGGAAGGCGGCGAGCGCGATCGGCACCGCCGCGCGCATCTGGCGGAATCCGTCTTCCGTGTAGTTCCCGATGCCGAGGTAGCGGTCCTGGTTCACGAAGTAGTTCTCGAAGATCAGGTGGGTGTGCGGATCGTAGTAGAGCTGGCGTTCGGCCAGGAGTTCGAGCGTCTCGCGGTCGAGGAGGGCGCCGTGCTCGATCTGCCGGCAGCCGGCGAGGGCCGAGCGCCGTGCGCTCTCGGGACCGTGAGCGTGGACCACGGCGCGCAGACCGCGCTCGCGCGCCTGGCCGCAGGCGGCGTCGAGTTGCTCCTGGCTCAGCGTGGGGGTGCCGCCGACCCTGATGCTGGCGGACGCGAAGATCTTGATCACGTCCGCGCCCGCTGCCGCCAGCTCGTCCACGCGGGCCCGGATCTCCTCCGGTCCACCGCTCCCGAGCGTGATGGGCTGGATCGACGTGAGGATCCGCGGTCCCGGCAGCGATCCGCGCGCGATCGCGTCACGGACCGGCACGTCCTCCGGCCCGCCCAGGCTCTGCACCGTCGTGACGCCGCTCGCGAGCATGTTCCAGGCGTTCTCGGCGGCGTAAAGTACGCGATCCCCCGCCGTCACCGTCGATTCCGCGCTGCTCAGCCGCCCCGTCGCCGCGTCGAAGTGCCAACCGAGATGGACGTGCGTGTCGATGAGTCCCGGAAGCACGGTCGCCCCCGGAAGTTCGTACACCACGGCGCCCTCCGTGGCCCCCGCCTCGGCGATGGCTTCGATCCGCCCGCCCCGCACCACGAGCTCCCGAGCCGTGAGCACGGCGCCGCGCCCGTCGAGGATCCGGTCCGCCCGGATCACGACGGCGGCGTCCGGCCCGGCGGGGTACGGCTCCGAACCGGCCGTGCCGGCTTCCGTCGCGCACCCGCCCAGGATCGGGATCGCGAGGATGGAAACGGCGGCCGTCCGGGTCACCGGAACTCGGCGGCCCCGCATCGAGCCGGGGGCACGTGGCGGCATGACATCCTCTCGAGCGTGAACAGGATCGTGGACTCGGAATCTTTTCACAGACTAGTTGCTCGCGGCCGGCTCAGGTAGGATCTCCCGACACCCGAACTCCCCGCAGCCACGGGCTGCCCGACCCCGAGGAATCCATGCTGAATGTGATGAACGACGCCGGTCGCCGTTCGCGCCGGTCGCTTGCTCGTTCGACCGGCCTCGCCTTCGTCATCGCGTCAGCTCTGCCGGTCGCGCCCCTCGCCGGACAGGCTGACGCCCGGGCCGAAGTCTCCGCGGTCCTCGATGCGCTCCACGAGGCGGCTTCGGAGGCCGACTTCGACCGCTACTTCAGCCTCTACGCCGGCGAGGCCGTCTTCCTCGGCACCGACGCGACCGAGCGCTGGACGCGCGAAGAGTTCATGGACTACACGAGGGCCCGCTTCGACACGGGCACGGGCTGGACCTACCACATGCTCGAGCGCCACGTCGCGATCGCGCCCGGCGGGCGCACCGCATGGTTCGACGAGCGCCTCGAAAACGCCAACCTCGGCGAGACGCGCGGCAGCGGGGTGCTCGTGATGGAAGACGGGAGTTGGAAGATCGCCCAGTACAACCTCACGATCCCGATTCCCAACGAGATGGCCCGCGAGGTCGCCCGGCGGATACGGGCACTGACGGGCGGCTGAGGCGCCCGGCCGAGGCATGGGTGAGGGGCCCTGCCCCCGGGTGGGAGGCTCCGGACGTCTAACGGCGAGCGGCCAGCGTGCCGCCGGCGTCGATCGTGACCTCGAGCGGGGTCGGCGCGTCGAGCGGCGTGACCGTCTCGGAGCCGTCGGGCCAGCGGACGTGGACGGCGGTCGGTTCCGCCGCGAGTCCCATCACCTGTACCGGATCGTCCTGCGACCAGTAGCCTCCGCCGGCCCGCACCTCTCGTAGCGGACCGAGCGCTCCCTCGCGGTACTCGAGGCGGATGGCGGCGCCGATGGCCGCCGGGTTGCCGGTGCCGCCGCGCAGCCGCACACGCAGCCCGGGCTTCGCGCCCGTGTTCCGGTACAGTTTCGTCCCGGCCGCGTTCTGGCTGATGAGCACGTCTACGCGCCCATCCCCGTCGTAGTCCGCGAAGGCCGCCCCGCGCTGCTCGCCGTACACCGCGATGCCCGACCTCTGTCCCGGGACCGGTGCAAGCGTCCCCGTCCCGTCGCCCCGCAGCCACAGGCCGCGGCCCGCGTCGTTCCGATCCGCCTCGCCGCGCAGTGCGAACAGGTTCTGGCTCAGGAAGACATCCTCGTGCCCGTCCCCGTCCATGTCGGCCACCCCCGCGTGAAAGGCGGGCGCCAGTTGCGCTTCGCGCGGCAGGTCGAACGCCTCGAACGAGCCGCCGCGGTTGATGAACACGGTGTGCGCCAGCGTCGTCGCCTCGACGGTCGGCAGGAGGTCCGCGGGCTGCTCCAGGATCTCGTTAACGGCCAACTGCCCGTAGTGCTCGAACCCCTGGATGCGGCCGCGAAGGAAGGGGAGGCCGCCGGCCAGCGTGAGAAGTCCCCGCACCGGGACCATCGAGCGCGTGAACTCGTCGTAGCGCGCCTCGATCACATCGCGGAAGCCATCGTTGTCCAGGTCGGCGTGATAGGCCGTAGCCGGATGCTCGGGACTCGCGGTGAACTGCGAGTTGAGTCCCCGGTTGGAGGCGATGAGGTCGGGCAGCCCGTCTTCGTTCAGGTCTCCCGCCGTCACCCCGTTCCACCACCCGGTCCGCGACTCGAGTCCGAAGGCGGCCGTCGCGTCCTCAAATCGTCCATCGCGATTGACGAGGAGCCGCACGGCCCCCCACTCGATGGCGAGCAGGAGGTCCGGGTCCCCATCCGAGTCCACATCGCTGAAGACGGCGCCGGACACGAGGCCCACGTCGGTCAGGACCGCCGCGTTCGAGTCGTCGAGGACGTAGCGGCCACCCTCGTTGAGGAAGAGGCGAGAGGTGGCCGCAGCCGGATACTGGCCGGGGATCACGCGCCCTCCCGCGAAGAGGTCGACGTCGCCGTCCCCGTCGTAGTCGGCCGCCGCGAGCGGGCCTGTGCTCGACTCGGCGGCCGGCAGCGTCTGCCCCTCCTGGAGCGCCGTGCCGGCGGCCGGCAGCACCGTGGCCGAGGGGGCCGCCCGGTCGGTGCCGTCGTACGTCGCGGTACCGATGACCACCGTGGCGCCGGCCCGGCCGGGGACGATGACGAGGCCCGTCTGATCGCCCGGGGATGATGCCGGCCCGGTCGCTCCGCCGCCGCGCGCTCCCCGGTCCGGTACGAACCCGCCCTCGCCGTCGCCGCGGAAGACCGAGAGGCCGGCCCCGCCCCCGCCGCCGACCAGGGCGTCCGTGTCCCCGTCACCGTCGATATCGCTCCACGCGACACCCGGGCCGCCCTGTCCCAGCCGCCATGTAATAAGCGGCTGCTGCGCGAAATCGTCGAACGCATTCTCCCGGTGACGGTGCCCGAGCAGCCCGGACACATCGTCGAACAAGGGCGCGTCCGATGCCGTCGCCCCCGCCGAACCGGCGCCCGAAGCCGCAGCCGCGCCGCCGGCCGCCGGTTCCCGGATCTCGTAGATGCGGTTCGCGTGGACGCCCTCCACCCGGCTCACCGTCCCGTCCCGCCACACGACCTCGATCGTCATCTCTCCCCCGGCCGCGGCGAAGCTGGCCATCGCCTCCGAACCGGAGAGGTACAGGCCTCCCGCGACGATCTCCTTCGTTTGCGCCGGCAACCCGCTCCCCGACAGACGGACCTGCGCGCCGACGCCCTTCGTGTTACGCCCCCGACCGACGAGCCGCACGGCCACCCTGGGCGCCCGCCCCACGTTCCGATACACCCCCGCCGGCGCGAGCAGCCGGTTCGTCACGATGTCCAGGTCCCCGTCCCCGTCGAGATCCGCCGCCGCCATGCCGTGCGTAATGTCCTCGTCCCCCGCGAACCCCCACGGCTCGCCCACCTCCTCGAAGGTCAGGTCTCCGCGATTGCGGAAGGCGATGTTGGAGAGGCGCAGCGGCGGAAAACCGAGAATCCGCTGTCGCCAGTCCATCGAACCCACCCTCTGCGCCGCGTCCTTGTCCATCGCGTCGTAGAAGTGCCCGGTCCCCACGAGCAGATCCTCGAACCCGTCGAGATCGACGTCCACGAAGGTGCTTCCCCACGACCAGCCGGATGCGTCGAGACCCGCGAACTGCGCGGTCTCCGCGAAGGTCCCGTCCCCCCGGCTCACGTACAGCGTGTTGCGCGGCTTCTGCGGCCGGTTCCCCAATCGTCCCGCGAACGGCCGGTCGGGCTCGCCCCCCACCATCTGCTTCATGCGCAGCCGCTGCTCCCGGCTCAGCATCTCCACCACGAAGAAATCCGTGAATCCGTCCCGATCCACGTCCGAAAAATCCACGCCCATGGAGGCGAAGCTCGTGTTCCGCATGGCGAGCGGCGCCAGCATCCGGAAGCGTCCGGCCCCGTCGTTGATCCAGATGTGATCGGGGCTGTGGAAGTCGTTGCAGACGTACAGGTCGGGATCCCCGTCCCCGTCCATGTCCTGGAAACGGGCCGCGAGCCCCCACTCCACCGGCTCGGCCTCCAGCGGCCGCCCTGCCTCGTCGAGGAACGCGCCCTCCGTCCAGGGCACCGGCGTGAACCGTCCCGTCCCGTCGTTGAGATAGAGTCGGTCGGGTTCCGCGAGTTCGAGTCGGGGGACCATCCCGTCCCGGACCTCGCCGAGCGTGAAGTGTTCCCGCCACTCGGGGAGGATCTCGAACCCGTCCTCCGTCTGACGGTAGATGTTGCTCGGCTGAAGAACTTCGGGCGGGAAGAGGTCCTGCACCGTCGCGACCTTGTTGTTCACCACGTACAGGTCGAGGTCCCCGTCCCCGTCGATGTCGGCGAGCGCCATCGACATGCTCCCGAGCGTCGACGAGAGCCCCGCCTCTTCCGTCCCGTCCGTGAAGTGGCCGGTGCCGTCGTTCACGTAGAGCGCGTTCGGTCCGCCGAGCGCGTTGACCAGGAGATCGAGGTCTCCGTCCCCGTCCACATCGGCGAACACGGCACCCGTCGAGAAGCGGTCCGCCGCCGCGACTCCCGCCTCCTCGGCGATGTCCTCGAAGCGCCAGCCGCCGAGGTTCCGGTAGAGCCGGTTCGGCCCGTCCATCCCCGCGAAATAGAGGTCGACCCGGCCGTCGCCGTCCACGTCCCCCGCCGCGACGCCGGACCCGTTCAGGTAGTGGCTGTTCTCGATGTACTGCGCTTCCACGACCACGTTCTCGAACGAGATCCCGGTCTCCGCCGGGTCGAGTCGCTCGAACCCCGGCTGCTCCTCGCCCGACACCCGAAGCTCGGCCCAGCGGTACCCGTCCTCTTCGACCCAGTCCGGCGCTCCCGGCCCGCACCCGCCCAGCAACGCCGCCGCTGACAGCAGCGTGACGCGGACGAAGGGCCGGGCGTCCTGATGAATGTGGGGCATGCGCCTCGCGAGGGTTCGGGATCGGCTCGCTCCGTACACGAGACACAACGAGCGAGCGGGCTGTATCATATCACCTGCGTATGTCGCGGGAATGCGTACCCACGTTCCCCCGAACCGGGGGAGGAGGAAGTCACATGAAGCCGAGGTTCATCGCCGCTCTCGCCGTCGCCGGGGTCCTCGCCCCCGCGAGTCTGTTCGCGCAGATCCCCATCGACAACCCTCCCGTCATCGGTGAACTGACGCTGGCCCCCGTCTACACGGATCCGACCACCATCCGGGACGAGCTGCTGGACCACTTCCAGCGCTCGAGCTACAAGATCTCCGAACTCGCGCGCGTGATGCCCGCGGACAAGTTCTCGTGGGCGCCCGGCGAGGGCGTGATGCAGGTCGGCGAAGTCTACATGCACATCGCCCGCTACAACTTCATGTACCTCGACCAGAACCTGAGGATCGCGCCTCCGAACGGATTCGACTACTCGGACATCGAGTCGCTCCGCGACAAGGAAAAGGTCCGCGAGATCCACGAGATGTCCGTCCGCCACGTGATGGAGCAGGTGGGCGCGCTCACCGAGGCGGAGCTCGACGGCGAGACGGAGCTGTACGGCCGCACCGTGCAGGGCTGGGCCGTGCTCCTGCAACTCGTTTCGCACATGAACGAACACGTGGGCCAGTCGGTCTCCTACGCCCGCATGAACGGCATCGTCCCCCCCTGGTCCAACTGACTAACGTCACAAGGCCTAATGCCTCATCACCGGGTTCCGGCAAGGCCCAAGTTGTACCACATCGTTCATGTCGATCGTCTCGCTTCGATCGTAGGCGACGGGGCGCTTCTTTGTGACACGGCGATGATGAAGCGGCCGGACGTTGGGACAGCGATCGGGATGACAGAGATCAAGGCGAGACGTGCAAGCAGGAAACTGGCGAGTCATCCCGAGCTAAACGTGGGCGACGAGGGCGGATCGACGCTGGGCGTTCACCGCGTCCAACGCAGGCTCCTCCTACTTCGATGATTGGTCCGACCTGGAAGACCTTCACCGAATCGACTGGTCGGCTGTCCGAGCCGGGGATTGGCGTCGCAAGAAGGAAGGGAAGCAAGCCGAGTTTCTCATGGAATCGTCGTTTCCGTGGCAGCTCGTCACCCGTGTAGGCGTTCATTCGAAGGCGATCCAGCGTCAAGCAATCTCCGAACTGACGGGAGCTGAGCATGTGCCTCGTGTGGAATGAGACCGGATTGGTACTATTGAAGCGGCGAGCGGAGGTGCATGTGATCCGGTTCAAGACGGGCGACATGTTCGCGGAGGACGCCGAGGCTCTTGTCAACACCGTCAACTGCGTCGGTGTGATGGGGCGCGGGATTGCACTCCAGTTCAAGCGCGCCTTCCCCTCGAACTTCAAGGCCTACGCCGCTCATTGTAAGCGGGGAGAGATGAAGCCGGGGCGGGTCTTCGTCTTCGAGACGGGCTCCGGCGTCCCGCCGCGATACATCATCAACTTCCCCAGCAAGCGTCATTGGCGTGGGAAGAGCCGCATCGAGGATATCGAATCCGGGTTGCGGTCTCTCGTCAAGGAAATCCGCAAGCGTGACATCCGCTCCGTTGCCATCCCACCGCTCGGGAGCGGTCTGGGCGGACTCGACTGGTCACTGGTACGGACTCGCATCGTCGAGGCGTTCGAGGGTCTTGACGATATCGAAGTCGTCGTCTTCGAACCGGGAGGCGGGCCGCAGGACTCGAGAACGAACCGCTCAAGCGACGTACCTCGCATGACTCCGGGGCGGGCCGCGCTGGTCGGACTCCTTGATCGATACCTGAGAGGCCTGCTGGACCCGTTCGTCACGCTTCAGGAAGCCCACAAGCTGATGTACTTCCTTGAGGCTGCGGGAGAACCGTTACGGCTCCGGTTCGTCAAGGGGCCCTACGGGCCGTACGGTGAGAATCTTCGCCATGTATTACACGCCATCGAAGGCCACATGATCTCCGGTTACGCTGACGGCGGTGACCGGCCGGACAAGCGGTTGAAGCTGGTTCCGGGTGCCCTCGAAGACGCGGAGAACTTCCTGAGCAGCAGAACCGAGACGCAGGTTCGCTTCGATCGCGTGACGGATCTTGTTGCCGGCTTCGAGTCGCCATTCGGTCTGGAGTTGCTTTCCACGGTTCACTGGATCGTTACGCGCGAAGACGGCGGTAGCGTAGATGACATAGTCGACAAGGCGTATGCTTGGAACGACCGAAAGAAGGCATTCTCTCGGCGTCAGATCGAGCTTGCCCACAACGTCCTCCGCGCTAAAGGCTGGCCAGATGAGTCCGCGAGTGATGTCCCAACGTGACTGATCCGCGCCCCTTCAGAATCCAGGTCTTCGTCGCGGAAGGCCGACCGGATGGACTACGTCTGATCGAGAAATCGAACTGGATCGGGTTGGGCATCGTCTGCCCGCGGGGATCGTACGAGAGGGTCAAGAAACGGGAGGAGTTCGAGCGGAGCGGCGTCTACCTACTCGTCGGACGCGGCGATGACGATAGACCACGGATCTATGTCGGCGAGGCCGAAACCGTTCGCTCTCGACTCGACGAGCACTACGTCAGTAAGGACTTCTGGCAGCAGGCTATCGTCTTCACCGCCACCGGTACACCGAGAAACAAGGCCGAGATAAAGTACCTTGAGGCACGGCTGCTTGAGCTGGCGCGGGAGCACAAGCGCTGCCGGTTGGAGAACAAGACCGGCTCGCAGCGATCCAAGCTGTCCGAAGCGGATCAGGCTGAGATGGAAGGTTACTTGGCCGAGCTACTCTCGCTGCTTCCCGTGCTCGGCATCTACGCGTTCGAACCGGCCGAGACTGCCTCGCCGGATCGGCGCCTATACTACCTGAAGGTGAAGGAGTGTGACGCGACCGGCTTTGAGACCAGCACCGGCTTCACGGTCTTGCAGGGCTCTCTTGCTCGAGCCCAACCGACTCGTGGCCTGCAGGACCATTTCCCGATCTACATCAAGAAGAGACAACAGCTCATCGACGACGGCGTTCTCGTGAAGGACGCGGATAGCTACCGGTTCGTCGAGGATCATCAGTTCAATTCTCCCTCTCAAGCCTCCACCGTGTGTGCCGGTCGGTCGTCGAACGGGCTGGACGACTGGAAGGACGGGGACGGGCAGTCGATCAAGCAGAACCGAGCCAGAGCGACATCCGATGAGTGACCCATTGGGATGATCTCCGGCTACGGGGCTGGGGGCGACCGGCCGGGTACGTGGTTGGAACCGGTTCCGGGACCTGGAGGAAGCAGAGGAATCCCTCGCCAACAAGATCGAGACGCAGGACCATTTCGATCTCGTGACCGAGCTTGTGGCTGGCTTCGAGTTGCCCTTCGGGCTGGACCTGCAATCCACCGTCCACTGGGTATGTTGAAGCGTGGGGCCGCGATGTCGGCGGTTGCGATCGGGGTGTGGGCGGCGGCCGAGGGGTGCGGCTTTGCGACGGATCCGGGCGAGAGGCCGCTGGAAGGGAGCTGGCTCGGCGCGGTAAGTCTGATCGACGGGGGAGGCGTGTCCTGGCAACTCTGGCTGCAGGAGGACGGGCAGGGCAACGTCTCGGGCCGGGTCAGCCGAACGGATTTCCGCCGCCTCCCGCACCCCGCCGAGCAGGTGTCCCCCGGCACGGTGAGCGGCGTGCACGAGCCATCGAGGGTCCTCTTGACGCTCGACTACGGCGAGTCCTCGGAGCGCTACGACGGTCGTATCCGGTCCGACGATCGCATCACCGGCCTCATCGAACGCGGCACGACCGTTCTGAGCGTCGGCACGCTGGAATTCCGCCGGATCGACACAGGCGGCGGCGGATGACGGACGAAGAGCGGAGACCCCACATCATGGAGTTGATCGCCCGCGCCCCGTGGCGCGAGGCCGTGACCTGCCGGGACCGCCGCGACTTCGAGATCCGCCGCGGCGACACCGGCAAGCGCGACGACTGACCCGCGGTTGGCACCACGATTGCCCCCAACGCGGAGCCAGGATCGGCGGCCGCGTCGCGTTCTCGTCACCGGGGCGAGCGGATACGTCGGTGGACGGCTCGTCCCGGCGCTCGAGGCGCGCGGAGAACGGGTCCGCTGTCTCGCTCGTAACCCCCGGTACCTCGCCAACCGGTTCTCGAGCCGGACGGAGATCCTGGCGGGCGACGTGTTGGATCTCGACTCGCTCGTTGAAGCGCTTCAGGGGGTGGACACCGCCTACTATCTCGTCCATTCGATGGGATCGAAGGCCGACTTCGAGGAACAGGACCGCCTCGGTGCCGGCAATTTCGCCCGGGCCGCGCGAGTGCGGAGCGTGCGCCGGGTGATCTATCTCGGCGGTCTCATCGGTGACGGCGAGCTGTCGCCCCACCTCGCGAGCCGGCGGGAAGTCGGCCGCATCCTCGCCGCCGAAGGGCCGCCCACGCTGGAGTTCCGCGCCTCCATCATCATCGGATCGGGGTCGCTCTCCTTCGAACTCCTGCGGAGCCTGGTCAACAAGCTGCCGTGCATGGTTACGCCGCGCTGGGTCCGGACGCCGGCCCAGCCCATCGCGATCGACGACGTTATCGCCTACCTGATCCACGGGTTCGATCTCGACCTGGAACGCAGCGCGGTGTTCGAGATCGGCGGGCCGAGTCCCGTTACCTACGGCGAACTGATGCACGAGTACGCGCGCCAGGTCGGCGTGCGGCGCGTGATGGTCCCGGTCCCCCTCCTCAGTCCGCGACTGTCGAGCCTGTGGCTCGGTCTCGTCACGCCGGTGTATGCGCGCGTGGGCCGGAAGCTCGTGACCAGCCTGCGGAACCAGACGGTCGTGCGCGATGCCGCGGCCCTGGAACGCTTCCCGGTCCGTCCTCTCGATGTGCGCGAGGCGATCGAGCGGGCGCTGAGTGAGGAAGACGGCGAGATGGCCCGGACTCGGTGGAGCGACGCCGTCTCGTCAGGCGGCGGGCAGCCGCTCTGGGGCGGGAAACGCATCGGTTCCCGGATCGTCGACCGGCAGCAGGCGGTGGTGGAAGTCGGTGCCGAGCGCGCCTTCGCGCCGATCGAGCGCATCGGCGGTGCGACGGGCTGGTACTACGCCAACTGGCTGTGGGTGCTGCGCGGATCCGCGGATCTCCTCCTGGGCGGGGTCGGCATGCGGCGCGGGCGGCCGCATCCGACCGAGCTGCGCCCCGGCGACCCGCTCGACTTCTGGCGCGTAGAGGCCGTCCAACCCGGCCGCCTGCTCCGCCTGCGGGCCGAGATGAAGGTCCCGGGACGCGCCTGGCTCCAGTTCGAAGTCGAACCCCTAAAGGTAGGCAGCCGGATCACGCAGACCGCCATCTTCGACCCGCTGGGTCTCGGCGGCCTGCTGTACTGGTACCTCCTCTACCCCATCCACCGGCTGATCTTCCGCGGCATGCTCCACGGCATCGTGCGGCGCATCGATTCGGCGCCCGCGAGGGATCCGGAACCTCGAGCAAAGCGCGAGTAGCTACCAGAGACGATCCAGACCGTAGCGGTCGAATACTCCGTCGATCGAGATGATCGGAAGGCCGCGCGCGAGAGCCTGTGCTGCGAGCATTCGGTCGAAGGGGTCCCGATGGGGGCCGGGCAGGCGCCCGGCGCGTTCCCCGTCGCTGACGCTGATGGCAAGTTCGCTGAACCCCTGATCGGATATGCGGCCGGCCACATCCAGGGCCACTGCCTCGCCACCCGGCAGTCGGCCGATCCGGTGCTTCGTCGCGATTTCCCACGCGGAAGCCGCGCTGACGGCGATGTCGTTCGTCTCGTCCGAAATAAGACGGCGAGCCTTTCGGGACAGCCGCCCGCTGTCCGCGATCCACCAGAGAAACGCATGCGTGTCCAGCAACACGCGCACCGCTATCTGCCTTCCCAGGCGGCCAGTTCCTCCTCCGGCAGCGGGTCGAAGAAGCTGTCGGGGATCACGATCCGGTCCCTTAGAACATCCGGTTGGCGCTTGCCGGCCGGCTTGCAGGCCACCAGCCGTGCCACCGGCTCGCCGCGGCGAGCGATGACGATGTCCTCTCCAGCTTCCACCTGTGCCAGAAGGCGAGACAACTGTGTCTTGGCTTCATGAACGTTCACGACGTGCGACATCTCCCCTCCGGAACTCAGTATCTAGCTAAGTATCTAGCTAAGAATCTAGCCGAGTCGCGATGCGGATCAAGACGCCCGGCGTTCCGGAAGAACCGGGCGAAGCGTCGGTACCGCGGCGGGCGCATGGTTCCCTCCACCAGGCGGACATTGCAGGTTACCGCGCCCGCTGGACCGTCACCGCCCGGAAGGCGGCGACCGCGCACCCACAACGGAGTGTCCCATGATTGCTCAACAGACCCTCATGCAGTTCGACCACATCGTGACGGGCTGCCGCGCCACGCTGGAAGCCGTGCCGGACGACCGCCTCGACTGGCGCCCGCACGAGAAGTCGTGGACGCTCGGGGAGTTGGCGACGCACGTCGCGATGCTCCCCAACTGGACCGTGGCGACGCTGACCATGTCCGAGTTCGACGTGGCTCCGGACGGCGATGGCCCGCCGCAGAATCCCGAACTCAAGTCCTCGGCCGAACTCGTCGCGGCGCTCGAACAAAGCGCGGCCGCGGCGCGGGAGACGATCGAGGCCACCTCGGACGAGATCTTCGCCGGTTCGTGGACGCTCAAGGTGGCGGGCGAGGATCGCTTCTCGATGCCCAAGGCGGTCGTGATGCGGAGCTTCATCCTCGACCACCTGATCCACCACCGCGCGCAACTCGGCGTCTACCTGCGGCTCCTCGACGTGCCGGTGCCCCAGATGTTCGGGCCGACGGCGGACTATCCGGATATGTGACGGAAAGGGACGGCGCCGCGGTCAGTCCAGGAGCTTCAGCCAGCTCCGCAGTTCGCTCGCCTTGTCCGCCTGGCGGCTGATCGATTCGCGGTTGACGTCGTTCAACTCGATGGGACCCCGAGCGGGAACGGCCCCCGCCTGCTCGGCCGCGGCATACGCCTCCTCGGCGTTCCTGAGGGCATCGACGAACGCCCCGGCCGCGCGGTGTACCAGGGCCGCGGCGTCCGTCTTCGACTCGCGAGCCGTTTCCAGCCGTTCCTCCGCCCTCTTCACCGCGAGTGTGGCGTTGGCCAGCGCCCGGTACGACGCGTCGTACGCCTCCTCCTTCGACATCGCCATCCGGTAGGCGTCGAGGGCTCTCTTCGCCGGATCCTTCATCTATCGTCCCCTTATTGGTGTCGCTTATCGGTGTCGCTTATCGGTGCCGCTGATCGGTGCCGTTTGCCACTGGACCGCCGCCGCGAAGATAGCGCGCGGGCTCGACCGTCGGACAAGTCTACGGAAACCGGCTTCGGTCGATGTCGGGGATGATCCGGAGCGCGTTCTCGAAGTAGACCTTCCGCAGGACCTCGTCCGGCAGGTCGAGGCCGTACATGCGCCAGAAAGCGTGGTACCTGCGATAGTAGGGGAAGTACTCGTCGGCGGTCTCCAGCACCCGGAAGTAGGTGGGGTACTCGTCCGGCGCCCAGGAGTCCTTCCCCATCAGGATGCGGTCCTGGTACTCGGTGAAGAATTCGCGGGCGAAGCGGGGCTGCCGGCCCGGCTCGTAGATCACGGCGCCGAGTCCGACGTTCATGTTCGGGATCTCGTCCAGGAGCTGCCCGAGGCGGCCGAGGTCGTGGCCGAGCCACGCGAGGTGCGCGGCGATGAACGTGGTCTCCGGGTGTCGGCGGAACATGTTCAGTTGCTCCTCCAGCACCAGCTCGAAGGAGGGGGGGCCGGTCTGTCGGCGGCGGGGCCGGAGGCGAAGCTCGAGCCAGCGCTCGTTGCTTTCGTCCATCGGCTCCCAGAACGACGCGGGGTCTCCCGAGTGGATGAGGACGGGGATGCCGAGTTCTCCCGCCTTGGCCCAGATCGGGTCGAGACGGGGGTCGTCCACCGGGACGCGCCGGTCGGCGGCATCGGTGAGCCACAGCCCGAGGTTCTTGAAGATCTTGAGCCCGCGGGCGCCGGCTTCGACATCGGCCTCCAGCCGCGCCGCGGCGAGCGCCCCGAATTCGGGGTTCCCGATGTCGCTGAAGTCGACGTTCGCGAACACGACGAAACGGCCGGGATACGCGGCCTCGAAGGCCTCGATCTGGTGCGCGAGCCGGGGGCCGGTGCCGCCGCTCAGGTTGACGCCGACGGCGAGGTTGAGCACGTCCATGTCGCGCACGAGCTGGTCGAGCTGCGCGCGCGGCATCGTCCCGTTGAGGTGCAGGTGGACATCCACGAAGGGGAAGGCCGCGCGCGAGACCGGGTTCTCGGGCACGACCAGCGTCGAGCGGGGGTCGTACGCCTCGACGGTCATCGGCGGCGCGGTGTCCGGGGGCACGGGCGGAGGACCGCGCCGCTCCTGAGCCGCGGCCGGCGTCGCCGCCGCCAGCATGATCGCGATCGTGATCCCCGTCCGCGCGTCCCTCATCCCGTCGTCTCCATCTTCAGGTCCGTACCAGCCTCCGAGCCGAACCTATGCCCCAAAGTGCGCGGCCATGCGATCCGCCAGCGCCGCGATCATCTTCTCGCCGAGTTCGGCGCTCGCCCCGCGCGCGTCGCCGAGGATCCCGTTCGGCGTCACGCTCGCGAACCCCTCGCTGAGCACGCGCCGGATGAGTTCCGGTTCCTCTTCGGGCGTCGTAAGGCGTCCGCACTCGGCCAGTTCCTCGCGGACGATCCCGTCGTGCATGGCCATCATGATTGACGTCTCGGCGATGTCCGCGTGGCCGCCTACGCGGCCCCCGAGCCCCGCGTCCGCCTCCGCGACATCGCGCCAGACGCCGATGACCTCGGCCAGGTCCGCGTATACGTACACGGAACAGTCGGGCCCCGCCGCTTCGTTGAACGCGTCACGCGCCTCGGCGAGCGGAGCGAAGTTCCCTCCGTGGGATGGGACGAAGCAGACGCGCCGGAAGCCGTGGTGCGCGAGGCTGACGGCGTAGTCCCTGCACACGGCGAGGAAGGTCTCCTTTTCGAGGGAGACGGTGCCGGGGAACGCCATGTGGTGCGCGGACCAGCCGACCCGGATCGTGGGCGCCACGAGCGCCCCGCCGAGACGCCGGGCGATCTCGACCGCGAGCCGGTCCCCGTGCTCGGCGTCCACGAACAGCGGCAGGTGCGGCCCGTGCTGCTCCACCGCCCCGGCCGCGACGACGACCGTCGTGACCCCCGCCCCGATCGCCGCCCCGATCTCTGGCGACGTCATCCGCTCCATCCGTATTTCGGCAGTCATTCGGGTGACGCTCCGGCTCGCTGGCGCTGGAAAGGCGGCGGGGACACTGGACCCCGCAGCCTGTCGCAAGCCGAAGATCCCCCGACCCGGCCGGGGGCGCTACCCCGAGGAAGCGTTCCGCGCGGCGGCCCGCCGACTCCTAGTCGTTTCCCGAGAAGCCGAACACGGCGCTGAAGCGCCACCCTGCCTCTCTCAAGGAGGCCGAGCGACGAATCACCGCCTCAAGATCTGTCGGCGAGAGTGGTAAACCGGTATCGCCGGAGGCCTCGCTGAGGCGGGTGAGGTCCACAATGACCGTCTCGCTCGGTTCGTTCTCTCCCGTTCGGTTGAGCATCAGAAAGCGCTGCGGTGATCCGGCGGGGCGTTGCGGCCCCTCTATCGAGGCATGCATGAGCCCGGCTTGCAGGGCCGTCGCGTTGGGACCCGCCGGTCCCTCGGCGACCAGAGAGTCCAAGTGGACATGGATCCCCGCCGAAACGTGTCGACTCCACGGGGTATCCAGTTCCGGACCCGTCGCTTCCAGATTCCGCAGGCTGTCCAGCCATGTGGAGAGGATCTCGCCGACCGCGGCGCGATTCCCTCGGACTTCGCCAGCGGCAAGAGTCGGCGGCGCATCGCCGGACGTCAGTTCCGCGTCGTCCGTGCAGTACACCAGGCCCGCCGCGAGCATGCATACCGCAGCCAACAGGAAGGTCCCGCGCAACCAGCGCGGTAGAGGCCTCGGCTTGTCCCTGAAGATCATTCGGATTCTCCTTTCCAGTGAGATGGCGCTCTGGCCGTCCGCGGCCGTGCTGACGAACGCGGGGCAAC
Organism: Candidatus Palauibacter rhopaloidicola; assembly: GCA_026914155.1. Classification (GTDB taxonomy): domain Bacteria; phylum Gemmatimonadota; class Gemmatimonadetes; order Palauibacterales; family Palauibacteraceae; genus Palauibacter; species Palauibacter rhopaloidicola. The sequence goes on from JAPPGH010000050.1 coordinate 165,173, forward strand.
GCAGCGCGGAGGCCGTGGACATGAACTCGACGGTGCGCAGCAGGGCGCCGGCGTAGACACGCGGCTGAGCCGAGATGGAAGATGAGGCCAGCGCATCGGAGCAGTATTCCTGGGCCCTCCGCAACTCCCGTCGGGCCCGCCACGCCACGGGATTCCACCAGAAGACGGCGCAGGCCAGCCACTCGAGCCACCGGACCAGATGGTCTCGCCGACGAACGTGGGCGAGTTCGTGCGCGAGGATGCACCTGAGTTCCCCTGATTTCAGGCCGGAGGCGAGCTTGGCGGGGATCAGGACGCGCAGGCGGTTCCCGCCCCACCACACCATTGGGGATACGTGCGCCTGGGTCGTGTAGATCGGAGGCACGTTGCGGAGGCCGAGTTGCCCCGCAATCTCCCCGGCCACCCGCTGAACTCCCGCGGGGGCAACCTCGGATGCGCGCATCAGGTGGCGGCGGAGACGAAGAGTGCGGAAGAGGCTCCAGGAGACCACGGTCGCGGTGCCGAAGAGCCAGAGCAGAAGAAGCCCCGCCTTCCAATGGCCGGCGAGCCAGCCGGCAAGCGAAACAGCGAGAGACGACGGGGGTGGAGATGCCGAGGAGAGACCGGTCACGAGCGGCAAAGTCAGCTCGGTTCGCGGCGCGAACACCGGAATCGAGACGAGCGGAGGAGCGAGGAGCGCGGCGAGCAGCAGCAGCCATAGCGCGTGGGAAAGCGCGGGTCTGCCGAGTCGCCGCGTCACCGCCCAGGCCAGCGCCGCCAGGGCGACGGAGAGGGCCAGCTTGGTGGCTCCGATCTGGAGGATCAGATCCGTCATCCTTCCTCCAGGATCTCGCGCAGGCGCTCGATCTCCTCGGGTTCGAGCTTCCGCTCTTCCATCAACTGGGTGATCATCGGGACCAGGGAGCCGCCCGTGATCCGGTCGGCCAGCGCCTCGAGCCGCGCGGACGCGTACGCCTCGCGGCTGATCCGGGCGGAGAAGAGTTGCGTGCCGAGGCTGGCGTCACGGTGGACGAAACCCTTGTCCTCGAGCCGCTGCAGCAGACGCTGGATGGTGCCGTGCGCGGACCTTGTCGTGTCCGGATAGAGCAGGTCGCGGAGCCGGCGGGCCGTGAGGCGCCCCTCCTTCCAGAGTCGTTCCATGACCGCGAGTTCAGCGTTGGCCAGGCGCGGCGTCGTCATGCGAAACCCTTTCTTGATCGTTCTCGGTGCCGGACGTCAAACATCACGTTCCCGTGATGGTCTGCGCTGTTTCGCACGTCATTGTCATCGAGGCGATAGCGGACTCGTGTGAGAGCACCGCGCCTTCGGCACCCGTACACTCCACTTGCGTCCCCTTGAGTGATGACAGGTTCAGGTTCTGGCCCACCCGGAGGTGCTGGCCGAGTTGGGCTTCGAGGGCCTCTTCGGAGAGTGGGCCTTCCGAAAGCGCGGACCGAAAACGGGCAAGGTCAAACACGACTGTCTTGAAGTCTCCAGCCCCGTCGTCCGGAGTCACGGCCAGGAACAGGTCGGGCGTGCCGCCGCGTACCCTCTCGACCCGACCGTCGTCGCCGCGTAGCCGCACCGACCCACCCGACAGGGCCGCCTCGCCGGCGGCACGCAGGGTCCTGGCGAGGTCGGCCGGGAGGGCGTGCTCCGTGGCGATCGCCTCGATCAGCTTGCGCATCACATGCGGCCGTAGGGGTGTGACGGCTGCCGGATTGTCTCCCTGTTCATCGAGGTGCAGGACCGCCTCCTCGTTCGCCGGGACGAAGGTCGGGTCGACGGAGGTGAGGTTCGACTGGTCGGTGCAGTAGACGAGGCCGCCGGCCAGCAGGCAGACGGCGCCGCAGCGCAGCGCGACGCGGAGCCAGCGCGGCGCGGGGGTCGAGGTTCGGTTCGTCATGATCACGCGGAATCTCCTTTCCAGCCGCGACGGTCGGCCGCAGCGATCGATCGTACTCGCGAAGGTCAGGGGCCCCGGGACCGGGGTCTTGGAAATGAAGTCGATCACCCGGAGCAGCGCCCCGGCGTAAGTGCGGGGTTCGGCCTCGGTCGCGGCGACGGCGAGCGCGTCGCAGCACAACTCCTCGGACGCCCGCAGCCGCCGCCGGGCCCACCACGCCACGGGGTTCCACCAGAAGGCTGCGCACGCGAGCCACTCGAGCCAGCGCACGACGTGGTCGCGGCGCCGGACATGGGCGAGTTCGTGCGCCAGGACGCAGCGCAGTTCGGACTCCTCGATCTCGGCGAGCAGTTTCGCGGGGATGAGGACGCGCACCTTCCCGCCGGCCCACCACACCATGGGCGACAGTTGCGCGCGCGTCGCGTAAACGGCGGGAGCCGCGGAGAGACCGAGCCTGCGGGCGATCTCCCGCGCGAGCCGCCGGACCCCGGGCGGCGCGGGTTCCGAAGCGCTCAGGAGCGAGCCATGGAAACGGAGCGTGCGCACGAGCGTCCAGCCGAGTACGGAAGCGGTGCCCAGGAGCCAGAGCCAAACGAGGGTGTCTCCGCCATGGCTCTGCAGCCACTCGAGCAGCGTGGCCCCGACCGATGGCGCCGACTCCGCCTCCGGAAAACTGATCGCGGCCACGGGGCCCACCGGATCGACGCCCCCCGACCAGACCGGAATCGAGACGAACGGCGGCACGAGCAGGACGGCGAGCGGCAGAAGCCACAGCCCGTGCGCCAGCGACGGCTTCCCGCAGCGCCGCGCCGCGACCCACGCCAGTCCGGCAAGACCGATCGAGATCGCCAGCTTGCTGGCCCCGATCTGGAGAATCATGTCCGTCATGCGTGTCTATCCGCCTTTCGCTCCCCGGCTCTCGCTCCGGATTCGTCAACGCCATGTTCACGACGACATGTCGTAAGTTTACGACGCGATGTCGTAACCGTCAAGCGGAGACACGGAGCGGGAGGCGGAGACAGGGCGGATGCAAGGCAGAGGCGCGGTCGGGAAGCCGGATTCGTGCCCCCCCCGTTTCAGATTCCGGTGGGTTCATCTATTGTATTTGGGCTGTTGTTTGGGTCGGGTGGGGTGGCCGGTGCCGGTTTCCTTGCCCGGACCGCTCCCTCCCCGCAGAACTCCTCCCGAAACGAGGTAAGCGAGATGCGTACGCGCTCAGGGCTCCCGGTGTCTCTTTCTCTCCTCGCGGTGCTCGCCCTCACCGCAGCCCCCCTTCCCGCGCTGGCCCAGGACGCCGATCTGCAGGCGGCGGTCCAGGCGCTCGAATGGCGCGAAATCGGACCCACGATCATGGGCGGCCGGATCGCCGACCTCGCCGTCGACGAGGCCGATCCGTCCACCTTCTACGTCGGCGTCGCGACGGGCGGCGTGTGGAAGACGATCAATGGCGGAAGCACGTTCGAGTCGGTCTTCGACGACCAGACGATGCTCTCCGTCGGGGATATCACGCTCGCGCCGTCGAACCCGAATGTGGTCTGGGTCGGCTCGGGCGAGCCGCAGAACCGCCAGTCCTCCCCGTGGGGGATGGGCGTGTTCCGCTCGACGGATGCCGGCCGGACCTGGACCCATCTCGGACTCGAGGCGACGCACCACATCTCGCGCATCCAGGTCCATCCGCGGAATCCGGACGTGGCCTACGTGGCGGCGATGGGCCGCCTTTGGGGCGCGAACCCGGAGCGCGGCGTGTACCGGACGATGGACGGCGGCGAGACGTGGGAACTCGTCCTCCATGTCGACGAGCACACGGGCGCGATCGACCTCGCCATGGATCCCGGCGATCCGATGACGCTGTTCGCGGCCATGTACCAGCGGCAGCGGACGCTGTGGGGCTTCAACGGCGGCGGACCCGGGGGCGGCATCTACCGGACGATGGACGGCGGCGACAACTGGACGAAGCTCGCCGGCGGCCTGCCGGAGGGTGACGTGGGCCGCGTCGGGCTCGACATCTACCGGCGCGACGGGAACCTCGTCTGGGCGATCGTCGAAGCCGACGCGCGCGCCCCGGGACAGGGCTTCGGTGCCCAGGAAGACGCCGACCGCAAGACGGGGACCTACAAGTCGACCGACCGCGGCGAGACGTGGGTGCAGACGAGCACGACGAACAACCGTCCCATGTACTACAGCCAGATCCGCATCGATCCGAACGATCCCGAGCGGCTCTATCTGGGCGGTTCGAGTCTGTACCGCACCTCGGACGGGGGGTACAACTTCACGCCGGACGCGGCCTCCGAGGTCCACTCCGACCACCACGCGCTGTGGATCAACCCGGCGAACTCCGACCACCTGATCCTCGGCGGCGACGGCGGCGTCTCGATCAGCTGGGACCGCTCCGACAACTGGCGGCAGCTGACGAACCTGCCCCTCGCGCAGTTCTACGAGATCGGCGTCGACAACCGCGATCCCTATCACGTGTGCGGCGGCCTCCAGGACAACGGTTCCTGGTGCGGCCCCTCGGACACCTGGTCCAACCAGGGGATCCGGACCCGCGACTGGTACAACGTGGGGAGCGGCGACGGCTACTTCACCGTCCTCCATCCCAACGGCGAGGAGATGATCGCCGAGTCCCAGAACGGGAACCCCATGCGCGTGAACCTCAAGACGGGCGAGCGGCTGCGGATGCGTCCGCTGGGGCGCCCGGAGGGGGATGACGAGGATCTGCCCGAGTTCCGCTGGAACTGGGACACGCCGGTCGAGGTGTCGCCGAGCGACCCGAACACGGTCTACTACGGGTCGAACGTCGTGTTCAAGACGCCCGACTACGGCCAGACGTGGGAGCAGATCTCGCCCGACCTGACGAAGGGTATCGACCGGACGACGCTGGAGATCATGGGCGTCCTCGGCTCGGAGCCGATGATGTCGGCCAACGACGGGACCTCGAGCTTCGGCAACATGATCTCCATCGAGGAGTCGCCGCTCGATCCGATGGTCGTGTACGCGGGCACGGACGACGGGAACCTGCAGGTCACGCGGGACGGCGGCGGGACGTGGACGAACGTGGCGCCCAACATGCCGGGCGTGCCGGACCAGTTGTACATGACGCGGATCGTCGCGTCGCACGCCGATGCGGGGACCGTGTGGGTCGCGGGGGACAACCACCGCAACGACGACATGGCCCCCTACCTGTACGTCTCGAACGACTTCGGCGAGTCGTGGCGGGCGGTGAGGGACGGGATCCCGGACGGATGGTCGCTGAACGCGCTGGCGCAGCACCACCGCGCCGCGAACCTCCTCTTCGCCGGTAACGAGATCGGCACCTACTTCTCGATCGACGCGGGCAACTCGTGGCACCCGCTGCTGCGGAACATGCCACCGGCGCCGGTGGACGACATCAAGATCCAGGAGCGTGAGAACGACCTCGTGATCGGCACGCACGGGCGCGGCATCTGGATCATGGAGGACATCACGCCGCTCGAGGAGCTGAGCCAGGCCGTGCTCGCCTCCGAGGCGCACCTCTTCTCGACCCAGTCGGCCGTCGCCTACAACCCCTACACGCCGCAGGGCTGGACGCCGGGCGTGTGGGAGGCGGAGAACCCGCCGCAGGGTGCCCGCATCCGCTACTGGCTGGGCAGCGACCTGCCGGAGGCCCCGACGGCCGACGAGGAAGGCGGCGAAAGCGGCGAGCGGATCGTCACCGGCGGTTCGTCCGCCAACGGCGATGATCCGGCGCCCATGTCCGCGATGGCGGGCAAGGCGGCGATCACGATCCTCGACTCCGACGGGTCCGTGATCCGGGAACTCGAGGGCGGTGGCGACCGCGGCCTGAACGAGGTCATCTGGGATCTGCGCTACGAGCCGCCGCCGGCGCCGCCGGGCGGGGGCGGGTTCTTCTTCCGGGCCGGCAGCGTAGCGCCGAAGGTCCTCCCGGGGTCTTACACGGCCCGGCTGGACGCGGCGGGACAGACGCTCGAGACGGCGGTCACGGTGCGGCTCGACCCGCGCGTGAACATCAGCCAGGGCGACCTCATGGCGCGGCAGGAGGCACTCATGAGCGCCTACGCGCTCGCGAAGCCGACGAACGAGGGGCTGCAGGCCGCGGCCCGGCTGCGCGGCCACCTGTCCGACGTCGAGGCGCAGCTCGAGGGCCACGACGTGGCCGAGTCGCTGACGGCGGAAGTCGAGGCCATCGGCGAGGAGCTGGACGAGATCGGTGACGAGCTCGACACGGCCCGAGGGGGCGCCGGCGTCTCCGGCGGTCTGTCGGGCTACCACACGGCGCCGACGGCGGACATGCTCTACCAGCTCGAGCGCGGCTGGGGCGCGCTGCCCGGCGCCATCGACCGGCTGAACGTCCTCATCGAGGACCGCATGCCGGCGCTCTTCTCGGCCGTACAGGCGGCCGGGGTCGGCCCCGACCTCGGCGATCCGGTACGGGGCCCGACGCCGCCGATGCGCTGACGAAGCTCACGGACCGTAAGAGTCGGGCGTTGACCCGGCTCCAGTCCGAGCCGCCCGCCGCGAGCCCGGAAGATCGGGCGCGCCGGCGGGCGGCGGCGCTTCGAGGCCGACGTGCTTTGTCTTCCCGGGCACACCGTCGCCATAATGGGTGCCGAACCTCCGCACACGATCTGCGCAAGGAGAGTCCGCACATGTCGTTCTTCGCCCCCCACCGGGCGGCCCGGGCTTCGGCCCGCGGCCTTCTGCCCGCCGCCGCGATCATCCTCGGCCTCCATGCCGCATGGCCGGTCCTCGCGCAGGAGCTGACGACCCCGGAGGCCTTCTTCGGGCATGAGATCGGTGCCGACTACGAGTTGCCTGACTACGGCGACCTCTCCCGCTACTGGGAGACGCTGGCGGCCGAGTCCCCGCGCATGACGCTGCAGTCGATCGGGACGACGGCCGAGGGCCGCGACCAGTTCATGGCGATCGTCACCTCGCCCGAGAACCACGCGAACCTCGACGAATACCGGGAGATCTCCGCCCGCCTCGCGCTCGCCAGGGGCGTGACCGAGGAGGAAGCGCGAGCACTCGCCCGGCGTGGAAAGGCCATCGTGTGGATCGACGGCGGCCTCCACGCCACGGAGGTGCTGGGCGCGCAGCAGCTCATGGAGACGCTGTGGCAGTTCGTGAACGGGACCGACGACGAGACGACGCGGATCCTCGACGACGTCATCATCCTCTTCGTCCACGCGAACCCCGACGGGATGGACCTCGTCTCGAACTGGTACACGCGGAACGAGGAGAAGACGGAGCGCTCCACGCGCGGGATTCCCGTCCTCTACCAGAAGTATGTGGGACACGACAACAACCGGGACTTCTACACGTCCTTCCAGCCGGAATCCGAGAACATGAACCGGCAGATGTACCGGACGTGGTATCCGCAGATCGTCTACAACCACCACCAGACGGGACCCACCGGGACCGTGCTCTTCGCGCCCCCGTTCCGCGATCCGTTCAACTACAACATCGACCCGATGGTCATCACGGGGATCGATCTCGTCGGGTCCGCCATGCACTCGCGTTTCACGGAGGAGGGGAAGCCCGGTGCGACGCGGCGGCGCGGGGCCAACTATTCGACGTGGTGGAACGGCGGCCTGCGCACGACACCTTACTTCAAGAACATGATCGGACTCCTCACGGAAACGATCGGGAACCCGACCCCGATGGAGATCCCGCTGATTCTCGAGCGGGTGCTGCCCAACGACAATCTGCCCGCCCCGATCGAACCGCAGCCGTGGCACTTCCGGCAGTCGGTCGACTATTCGGTCACCGCGAACAAGGCGGTGCTCGACGTCGCCTCCCGCTACCGCGAGACGTTCCTCTACCGCATCTGGCGCATGGGGATGAACTCGATCGAGCGCGGCAGCAAGGACAGCTGGACGATCCATCCCCGGCGCGTGGAGTGGCTGCGCGAGGAGATGCGGGCCGGGGCGGCGGAGACCGACTTCGCCCGCAACGTGGGCGGTTTCGGCGGCAGCCGCGGCACGCGCGCGGAATACGACCGGCTGTTCGAACCCGATCTGCGCGATCCCCGCGGGTACATCCTCCCCTCGGACCAGGCCGACTTCCCGACCGCGACGAAGTTCGTCAACGCGCTGCTCGAGGGCGGCGTGATCGTGGAGCGGGCGACATCCGACTTCACCGTCGAGGGGAAGGAGTATCCCTCGGGCTCCTACGTGGTGCGGGCCGCGCAGGCCTTCCGGCCGCACGTCCTCGACATGTTCGAGCCGCAGGACCACCCGGACGACTTCCTCTTCCCCGGGGCAGCCCCGACGCCGCCGTACGACAATGCGGGGTGGACGCTCGCGGTCCAGATGGGGGTGGAGTTCGACCGCATCCTGGAGGGCTTCGACGGCCCGTTCGAGGAGATCGCGGAGTGGAACGCAAGTCCCATGCCGGGGACGGTCGCGGACGCCGACGGGGCGGACGGTTTCGTGTTCGGCCACGAGACGAACGACGCGTTCACCGCCATCAACCGGCTGCAGGCTTCGGGACACGACGTGTACTGGCTCACCTCGCCGCTGCGGGAGGGGGGGCGCATGCACCCGGCCGGCACGTTCTACGTGAAGAGCCGCCGCGGAACGACGGACGCGGTCGCGTCGCTGGCCGCCGAACTGGGGATCGACTTCCGGGGTCTGGCGAACGATCCGGACGTGGACGCCCTGCGCCTTCGGGCGCCCCGCGTCGCGCTCTGGGACACGTACGGGGGTTCCATGCCGTCCGGCTGGATCCGCTGGATCCTCGAGCAGTTCGAGTACGCGGACTTCGAACTCGTCTTCCCGCAGCGCCTCGACGCGGGGGCTCTGAGCGACGACTACGACGTCATCATCTTCCCGCAGGGCGCCATCGGTTCGCGGTTCCAGTTCGGAGGGGGCGGCGCGCCGGCTCCGGAGACGATTCCCGAGGAGTACCGTGACCGGCTCGGCCGGGTCACCTCCGATGCGACGCTGCCGGCGCTGGTCGACTTCCTCGAGGACGGCGGCTCGATCGTCACCATCGGCGGTTCGACGGCCCTCGGGAACGAGCTTGGGCTCCCGCTGGAGGACCACTTGGTCAAGGACGGAGAGCCGCTGGGCCGGGAGGAGTACTACGTGCCCGGGTCGATTCTGGAGGTCACGGTGGACAACTCGCGGCTCGTCGCCACGGGAGTTCCGTCGACGCTCGCGGTGTCGTTCAACAACAGTCCCGTGTTCGGCGCCTCGGCGCTGGCGGCGAGGAACGACGGGGCAAGCGGGGTGACGCCGCTCGCCTGGTTCGACACCGACACGCCCCTCATCAGCGGCTGGGCGTGGGGTCAGGAGCACCTCCAGGGCGGCGTGACGATGGCGGAAGCGAAGGTGGGCAACGGGCACCTGTACCTGTTCGGCCCGCTGATCACGCGGCGTGCGCAGCCGCACGGCACCTTCAAGTTCCTCTTGAACGCGATCGCCCTCTCCACGGTGGAGCCCGAACGGCCGTAAGGGACTGGATCCCCCGTGTTGACAGCGAGTTGACGCAGGCACGGAGAATACGGCTTGCTCGCTCGCCGCGGCCCTGCGGCGTACGTTGGAGGTGTCGACCCGGGAGGCATCGTTGCCAAGAAGGAGCGCCGCATGAGCGGCGAGATGATCGCGATCATCGCAGCCGCCATCGCGCTGGCCAGCGTGATGGTTCCGGGCATGCGCGGCGTGCGGCGCGACATGCAGCAACTGGAAGTCCGGCTCACCAAGCGGATGTCGGAGCATGAGACCCGACTCACCGAGCGGATGTCGGCTCTGGAGACCAAGCTCACGGAGCGGATGACGCGCTTGGAGACGACGCTCACCGAACGCGTGGCACGCCTCGAGGGGTTGTTCGAGGGCTCGATGCACTCCCGGAAGCCGCGCAAGACGCGGCACTAGCTCGCCACCCTGCCTTCAATCTCCGTCGTCCTGAGCACGTACAACGCGCCGGACGAACTGGAACGCACGCTCCGGGGCTACTCGGTACAGACATGCGAGGAGTTCGAGGTGGTCGTGGCGGACGACGGCTCGGGGGCGGAGACGCGCGATCGAATCGAACACCTGCGGTCGTCCACCGGTCTCGCGATCTCCCACGTCTGGCAGGAGGACGACGGGTTCAGAAAGTGTCGAATCCTTAACCGCGCGATCGTCGAGGCCCGCGGCGACTACCTCATCCTCAGCGACGGCGACTGTATCCCGCGGCACGACTTCGTGGATACCCACGCGCGGCTCGCAAGGCCGGGGCGCTTCGTTTCGGGCGGGAGAGTTCGCCTTTCGAGCGCAGCCGGGACACGGATCGAGAGAGGCGATGTTCTGGACGGTTCGCTGTTCGAGTGGCCGTGGCTCCATGAGGCGGGAGCGCTGAGCCGGAGACGGGATCGGAGCAAACTCGGCCGCTCGGCGCACCGCGCCGCGTGGCTCGATCGCCTGACCACTACGCGAGCGACGTGGAACGGGCACAACGCGTCGGCCTGGAAGACCGACCTCCTGCGCGTGAACGGCTTCGACGAACGCATGACGTACCCGGTCGAGGACCGGGAACTCGGCGAGCGGCTCCGCAACGCCGGGATTCGCCCCATCCAGGCCCGACATCGGGCGGTGTGCGCGCACGTGGAACACGACCGGCCCTGGCTCGATCCCGAAGCGCAGGCGATGAACGAACGACTGCGCGCCGAAACCCGCGGCGTGCCGCGGCCGCTCCGCATCTTCCGGGGTTCGTGCGGGCGCGACTGGACGGAGCACGGGATCCGGAAGGGCCCGCGACCCGCGGCTCACATGTAGTGATCGATGCCGTGTTCGGCGCGGACCGCGTTGGAGCGGAGCCGGCGTTCGAAGCGTTCGCGACTGGCGGGGTCGGGTGGGCGCGACTTGTGCCAGAGGTGCAGAACCGGGACGGCATAGCGGCCCTCCTTGCGTCGCACCCCGTTCCGGATGAGACGGACGACGAGATCGTTGTCCTCGAACCCCCACCCCTGGAAGCCCTCGTCGAACCCGTTCACCGCCAGGAGGTCCGAGCGCCACAGGGCGAGATTGCATCCCTTTACGCCACGCCACCGCCGGGGCGACATCCGGCGCAGAGGTCCCAGCGGCACGCGCAGCAGCGGCGTGAACCGGTCGACGCGTCCCCGGAGCCATTCGCTGAGCCAGCGGACGGCGCTCCAGCGCTCGATTGCCGTCGCCTTCCGCGCGATCGCGAACCGCGAGAGTCCGGGGTCGAGCCGCACTCGGCTGCCGTGGACGAAGTGCCCCGGCTCGGCGAGCCGGGCGTGCCTCTCCACATAGTCGGGCCGCACGAGGCAGTCGCCGTCGAGAAAGACGAGATACGGCTGTCCGGTCGCGGCGGCGGCCCTGTTGCGGATCGCGGCCAGCCGATACCCCCGATCCTCCTGCCGGACGAACCGCAACTCGAGGTTGGATTCCTCCACGTGCCGCGCAACGAGTTCGCGCGTGTCCGGGCCGGAACCGTCGTCCGCCACGACGGCCTCGAAGGCGCGGTACGTCTGTTTGGCGAGACTCCGCAGGACCGCGTCGAGGGCGTCGGGCCGCTCGTAGGTCGAGACGATGACCGCGATGCCGGGGCCGCCGCGCGCCTTCACGTCACGTATCCCGCGCGTTCCATGACGGGGCCGAACGCGGCCTCGATGCGGGCCGCGTCCGCGGGGTCCATCTCATCCTTCCAACCCTCCGCCCGTCCCCGGCGAATGAACCGCCCCTCGCCACGGGCGCGCCCTGCGTAGGCCTCCGTCCCGTGGCGTCCCTCGAGGTCGCGCATGGCCTCGAACGACCCGCGCGCCACCGCCCGAAAAAGCCCCTCGGACGTTCCCGCGGGAACGTCCCCCGCGGGAATCGCTCCGATGAAATGCGCCACGCGGCGCAACGCGGCTTCGCGGTCGGAGACCAGATCCTCGTAGCGGACGACGCAGACCCGCTCGCCGTCCTCCGCGCGTTGGAGAGCGGTCGCGACCTGCCGGTCCCATCGCCTCAGGTGCCGGTGCCAGGCATCGAACGGAGAACCGTCCGACAGGTAGCCGTCGACGAACCGTGAGAGCGTCATGGCCCGGTCGTCGAACATCGTCGCGAACATGTGCCAGAAGGAGACCAGGACCGCCCGGGGATCGCGCACGAGATAGAGGGTTCCGGGATAGCGGTGGGGATGGCGGGGATACTCGTTCCGGAACACCCTCGGGTCCGGGAGGTGGTCCCAGGCGGCGATCGCGTGGTCGCGGCCGTGTACGAACGGCACGTAGTCGCCGACGTTGTAGAGGTTCACCTCTCCCTCGCGATCGTCGGACAGAAGCACCGCCAGCATGTAGGCGAGCCAGGTGTTCCCGGATTTCGGGTGTCCCACGAGGAACACATCGGTAGGCCGCAGCGACCGGAGAAACCGAGGCTCCCGCGCCCGGTTCCGCAGCCCGTCGCGCAGCCGGTAGTAGCCGACCCGGCGCTTGCCGCGACCGAACCAGCGCTTGAAGGCCGGGACCGCGCGCCGCCGGAGCCGGGGCGGGTCGAGCCTCGGCGGCCGGTTTACCGGGACCACGGGACCGTCCGCCCGATGAGGTCCGAGACTTCGTCCGCGTCGAACGCGTACTCCCGTTCGAGGTGGTCGCGTACCCACCCCGGCATGCGGACGGGAGCCGCCGCGTTCACGGGCTTCCTCAACGACTCGGCGGCCGCGACCACAACCCTCGCCTCGAGGAACCCAAGGAGATCGCGCATCAGGTCTTCGGGCCGCTCCCGGATCTCGTCCAGAAAGCCGAAGAAGAAATGCTCGCGCGGAAAGTGCCCGAACCACGCGCGCAGGCAGGTCGCGTAGTCGCTGCGCCGCCGGACCGGGTCGCTGTCAAAGTAGGCGATGAGTTGCTCGCGGCTCACGGACTCCAACGGCTTGTCCCGCCAGCGCGGAAACCCGTTCCGCGCCTGCGACCAGGCGCGCTCGATCGGGTCGCGCATCATGAAGATGAGTCTTGCGTCGGGCATCCAATCCGCAACGCGGCGGATGACCTCGGGCTCGAGAATCGCGTAGGCAGGCGTGATCTCGCCCCGGATCCGGCCGCCACTCCGGCCGCCACTCCGGCCGCCTCCCCTGGCGTCCCCCCGGCCGCCTCCCCTGGCGCGGACGAAGCGGGCGAGGTAGCGGAGCCGATCGATTCGATCCCGCGCGGATCCGCTCGGGGCCGGCGCTTCGAGCTTGCGGTCGAAGAAGTGGATCTCCTTGCGGTCCATCCGAATCTGCGGATGGATCGAGAGCTGCGCCGCCACCCAACTCGTACCCGCGCGCGTGGCGCCGATCCCCAGGAAACGAGGCATCCAGCGCGACAGGGTGTGCCTGTGCGCCGGACGCCTGTCAGCCGGACGCTCTTCGGCCGGACGCTCTTCGGCCGGACCATCGAGGAAGATCGCCGGCAGGCGATGGACCGCGCCCATGTCGGCGTCGCCGGCTCCCCCGCCGCGCAGCCGCTGGAACGTCGCCCATTCCCGTCGCTTGCGGGGCGAGGGGAACTCCGTCGTCGACCAGTGATCGAACTCCTCCTCGTCCAGGAACTTCAACTCATGGAAACACACGGGCGCGAAGTGGTGCGTGCGAAGCCAGCGGGGTCGGGTGAGCTGCTCCCAGTGTTCTCGCTTGTGGAACCTGGCGGCGTAACCGCAGGGGGCGATCCGCACCTCCCGGTTCACCTCTCCGCGAGGGGCCAGAAAGGACCCCTCGGACGTCCGATACACCGTCTGTCCGGCGAGCGACCAGGCGGCGGGCCGCCCGCCGTCGAGGCCGCCGATCAGCCCCGCGAAGGCATTCCGTTGCTCGCCCGCGAGTACCATGTCCGCATCCCATTTGCAGGCATAGCGCCGGGTGCAGCGCGACAGAGCCCAGTTCGTGAAGTAGACGAGAGAATGCAGCGAGTCGGCGGGGGTCTCGTCGTGCTCCGGTCCGAACCGCCCCAGCGCAAAGGGATAGGAATGAAGGCGGATCTTCGCTCCCCCGTCGCCGGATCGCCGCAGGCGCCGCACGATCTTGGCCGTGTCGTCCCGGCTGTCGTTGTCGATGACGTGGATCTCGTCGAACACCGGGAGGATCGAGCGCAGGCAGTACTCGATCTTTGACGCCTCATCCTTCGCCCGCACAAAGGCACTCGTCCCCGGTGCACCATTCCGGAGCGGGAGAGAGAACGCGTACGCCTCGTTCCCTTCCCGGTTTCGAAACTCCATCCGGCTGAGATATGCTCACTCCGAGCAGAATGCGAGTCGAATGCGACGGAAGAGACCACCAATGCAGAGTTCCGGAGGTATACCCATGCGACGAGTCCCCATGCGGCCGGTGGCGGTCCTCACGATGTGGCTGGCAGCGCTGGCGAGTTCGGTACAAGCCGGCGCCGCGCAGGCGAATCCGGGCATCCTCGTGAGCGGCGACTGGCTCGTGGAGCACCGGGACGACCCTGATGTCGTCGTGCTGCACGTCGGCATGGGTCGCATGGCGCCCCTGGAGGAATACGTGCGGGGGGCGCGCTTTCTCGAGTACCACGACATCGCCGTCGAGCGGAACGATCTCATCACCGAACTCGCGCCCGTCGAGGACCTCGTCGAGGTCTTCCAGGCCGCGGGCGTCTCCAATGACAGCCACGTGGTCGTGGTGGGGGACCCCGGCCTCCACGCGGCCCGCGTCTTCATGACGCTGGATTACCTGGGTCACGGCGACCGCACCTCGGTGCTCGATGGAGGGCTGGCGGCGTGGAAGGCGGCGGGAGGCGAAGTCGCCGCCGAGCCGGCGACGCCCACCCGCGGCGACTTCGAGGCGGACGTCCGGGAAGACATGATCGTGACGGCGGAGTGGATCCACGACCGTCTCGACGACCCGGATGTGACGCTCATCGACGCACGGCCGGAGGCCGAGTACACCGGGGAACGTCCGGGGCGCGACTTCCTCCGCGGCGGGCACATCCCCGGCGCCTACAACCTCTACTGGCAGGACCTCACGGGTGACGACATTCCCACGCTGATCGACCTCGCCGAGGTGGAGGCGCGCTTCAACGAGGCGGGGGCGAAGAAGGACGGCGTCGTCGTCAGCTACTGCCTCATCGGCATGCGGGCGAGCTACACCTACATGATTTCGAGATATCTCGGCTACGACACGAAGTTCTACGATGCCTCGTGGAACGACTGGGGCCGGCGGGAGGACCTCCCGCTCGTCACCGGCCGTGAACGCCGGTAGCTTGAGAAGTTCGATGTTACGCCGGGTTCGCGTGCGGCGGACCCCGTTGGTTTGAAGCTGTTGGAGGTTGAGAGATGAAGACCCTCTCCGGAGTACTTGGTGCACTCGTCGTCGCTGCAGTGGCGGTCCTCGTTCTCGTCGGCACGGACCGCAGCGAGGCGGCCGCGACGGAGGCCCCGCCGTCCGCTGCCGTCCCGTCTTCGTCGGTCGCCGTGTCGCTCGTCTCGCCGGCCCCGCACTCGACCGAAGCCGGTCCGGAGTCGCCGGTCGAACTCGTGCTCGCGCAGCCGCTCGATCCCGGCGACTTCGATCCGGCGGCGCTGTCCGTGTTCGGTCGCTGGAGCGGCGTGATGACCGGCTCCGTGCAGCTCTCGGACGATGGCCGGCGCATCCGCTTCGAGCCCGGCGAGTCCTTCCACGCCGGCGAGTCCGTCACGGCTTCGCTGCGCGCCGGGGAGAAGCTCGCGGCCGGCGGTGCGATGGAAACGGGATTCGCGTGGAACTTCTGGATCCGGCCGCAGGCGGGCTCGCTCGACATGATCGACCGGGGCTCGCGGATCGTGCTCGACGACGGCGAAAAGCACGTCCAGCCCTACGGCGCCTACGCCGGCGACTTCAACGGCGACGGCTATCCCGACATCGCGATCCCCAATGAGGTCTCGGCCGACGTCCGCGTGATGTTCAACGACGGCACGGGGGACTACAACGAGTTCCGCGTCCTCGACATCCCGGGCGGGAGCTGGCCCAGCCCCAACGAAGGGGCCGACTTCAACGGCGACGGCCTCACGGACTTCGTGGTCGGGAACGCGGGGAACGATCTCGTGTCCGTCTTCCTCGCCGACGGGGACGGCTGGTTCGAGTTGGGGAGCAACATCGAGTCCGGACAGAACGTCCGCGGCGTGTGCATCGGCGACTTCGACCAGGACGGGTGGCCGGACGTGGCCGCGGTGAACATGTCGGTCGGACCGGAGGAATCGCGCGGCAACGTGGCCATGCTGCTCAACAACGCGGACGGGACGGGCGACCTGCGGCGCGCCTCCGAGATCGCCTCGCCGGGGCAGGGCGAGAAGACGTGCGCGACGGCGGACGTGAACAACGACGGCCTGCCCGACCTGCTCGTCGGAGCCTACTTCACCGACGAGGTCCTCACCTACCTGGGCGACGGGCGCGGCAACCTCGAGCTGGGCACGCGCGTGCGCGCCGGCGGCAAGCCGTGGATGATCGTGGCGGGCGATGTGAACGGCGACGGGAACGTCGACGTGATGTCCGCGAACCGTGAAGGGAACAACGTGGGCGTCCTCATCGGCGATGGCGCGGGCGGCTTCGCGGATCCCGTCGAGTACGAGACGGGCGAGTCGCCGCTGGCGGTCGACGTGGGCGACATCGACGGCGACGGCGACCTCGACGTGGTGACGAGCGATTTCGAGGGCAACAGCTTCACCGTGCACGAGAACGCGGGCGACGGAACGCTCGTGAACCCCCGGTCGTACGCGGCGAGCACCAACGGCTCGTGCGTCGTCATTCACGATCGCGACCTGGATGGGGATCTCGATCTCACCGGCGTGGACGAGACGGACGACAAGATCTTTCTCCTGGAGAACCCCGGCGGATGACCCGGTAGACGGGGAAGATGGGAAGATGGGGAAGGTAGACAGGAAGGCGAAGCAGGAGTGGCGGGAGAAGCTCCCGGAGCAGGCCTACAAGGTGCTGTTCGAGGAAGCGACCGAACGCGCGGGGACGAGTCCGCTGAACGATGAGAAACGTCCCGGCACGTTCGCGTGCGCGGCGTGCGGCGAGGCGCTGTTCACCACCGACATGAAGTACGACAGCGGCACGGGGTGGCCGAGCTTCTTCGAGACGCTTCCCGACGTCCTCGAGACGAAACGCGACTTCAAGCTCATCCTGCCGCGGACCGAATACCACTGCGCCCGCTGCGGCGGACACCAAGGTCACGTCTTCAACGACGGGCCCGAGCCCACGGGCAAGCGCTTCTGCAACAACGGCGTCGCGCTCCGGTTCATCCCGGACGACGACTCGGACGACTGATCCGGCACCCGGCGCGGGCGCTGACGGCGGGGATGTTCGGCCTGCTCGCCGCGGCGCCCCCCGCGGCGGGCCAGCTTCCGGGCTCCAGCGGCGCCTGCGAAGCGCGGGCCGCCGAAACGCGCGCCGCCGGAGCGGCGGGCGCGCTCACGGACACGCCGACGGGCCGGGTGGCGGCCGACCTCCATTGCATCAGCCTCTTTTCCACGGCGCGGGGAGGCGACGCGCAGGGGTTCGTCGAACTCGGGAGAGTGCCGTCGCCGTTCGGCGTGACGGTGACGCCGACCGGCCACCATGTCCGCGCGTTGACCGCGCACATCGAGGGCCTCCCGCCCCCCTCCACCCTCGGGCCGTACACGGTCTACATGGCGTGGGCGACGCCGCTCGAGCTGGCTCCCGTGGTGCCGCTGGGCCCGGTCGGAAACGGCGAGCATACGCTGGGGCGCGTCGCGTTCAACAAGTTCCTCGTGATGGTCAGCGCGGAGGCGTCGGCCGCTGTGGAGGAGCGCGAGGGGCCGCTCGTGCTGCGCGGGCGCTCGCCGTCCGCGCTCATGGAGGCGCACGACCTCCTGGCCCTCGCGCCGTCGGCGACGCGGCGGGCGGCCGACCGGGCCCCGAGTCGCTGGGACGCGCCGCCGGCGTACCCCGGCATCGCCATGCTGCCCGGCGTGATGGACCTCGAACCGCGCGCCCGCCCCGCGAGCCTCCGAAGCGCGGCCGACCTGCCCCCGTGGGAGACGCTCCCCGAGGCCGCCGGACGCCAGGTCGTCGACCTCCCCGACGGCGGCACGCTCGACCTCGAGGCGACCATCGTCCGGCGGGAAATCGAAGGTCGCCGACTCGCCATGCTCGCCTTCAACGGCCAGCACCCCGGACCCCTCATCCGCGTCCCGGAGAAGTCCACCATCTTCGTGAACTTCACGAACCGGACCCCGTATCCGACGGCGGTGCACTGGCACGGCATCCGGCTCGACAACGCGTTCGACGGCGTCCCCGGCCTCACGCAGGACCCCGTCGCCCCCGGCGAGTCGTTCCGGTACCGGATCTACTTCCGCGACGCGGGCATCTACTGGTACCACCCGCACCACCGCGAGGACGTCCAGCAGGAACTCGGTCTGTACGGAAACCTCCTCGTCGACCCCGCCGACCCGGACTACTACGGGCCCGCGAACCGCGAGGAAGTCCTCATCCTCGACGACATCCTCCTCGACGACGACGGACTCGTGGACTTCGGCGCGGAATCGGCGAACTACGTGCTCATGGGCCGGTTCGGGAACCGGGCCCTCGTCAACGGCGAGCCGGGCTACGAACTGGAGGTCGACCGCGGCGAGGTCGTCCGCTTCCACCTCACGAACGCCTCCAACACGCGCACCTTCAATCTCTCGTTCGTGGACACGGAACGCGGCGGGCTGCCCGATCCCGACCAGCGCGCGGCGGATCCCGGCGCGGCGGACCCGAATCGTCTTCCGCTCAAGGTCGTCGCCTCGGATGTGGGCCGCTTCGAGCGCGAGGAGTGGACCGGAAGCGTGGTCCTGGCGCCTGCGGAGCGCTACGTGATCGACGTCCGCTTCGACCGGCCCGGCACGCACGCGCTCGTCAACCACGTACAGGGGATCAACCACCGGCTGGGCGTCTTCCGGGCCGAACTCCGGACGCTGGGCAACGTGACGGTCGCGCCACGGGCTGCGGCCGACGACCACGGGGCCGCGTTCGGGACGCTGCGCGAGCACGCGGACGTCATCGCGGACATCGACCGCTACCGGCCCCGCTTCGACGACGAGCCCGACCACGAACTCGTGATGACGCTCGAGACCGAGGATCTCCCGCTCCCCATCGAACGCTCGATGGCCTACGACTGGGTCTACTTCAACCCGGTGGAATGGACCGGGACGATGCCGCGCATGAACTGGGCCACGACCGGCCGCGAGATCCGCTGGGTCCTGCGGGAGACGGCCACCGGACGGGAGAACGAAGAGATCGAATGGAACTTCGCCGTCGGGGATGTGGTGAAGATCCGCGTCGTCAACGACCGCGGCGCCTTCCACGCCATGCAGCACCCGCTCCACATCCACGGCCAGCGCTTCCTCGTCCTGTCGCAGAACGGCGTGCCGAACCCGAACCTGGTGTGGAAGGACACGGTCCTGTTGCCCGCCGCATCCACGACGGACATCCTGCTGGAACTGTCGAACCCCGGCCGCTGGATGATCCACTGCCACATAGCGGAACACCTCGAAGCCGGGATGAAGATGACGATGAACGTCGCCGACGCCCCGCCGTGATCGGACGCCGAGCCAGCGATCGGTCAGGGGTTGACCTGTAGGTTATACTGCGGTATTACTACGGTATGAAGACAGCGATCTCCGTGCCCGACGAACTGTTCGCCTCCGCCGATTCGCTCGCGAAGCGGATGAGAGTCTCGCGAAGCGAACTCTACGCGACCGCAGTGGCCGAATACGTGGCGAAACACCGCAGCGAGGACATCACTGCGAGGCTGAACGCCGTCTACGCCGATCTTTCTGGCGAAATGGATCATGCTCTCCGTCGGGCGCAGGCTCGATCCGTCGCCGAAGAATGGTAGCTGCGCGACGAGAGATAAGGTGGGCGGATCTGGACGAACCGAGAGCATCAGAGCCGGGATTTCGTCGTCCGATTCTCGTCGTTCAGGCAGATTCCTTCAATCGAAGCAGGCTGCGGACCGTGATCGGCGTAGCCCTGACGTCGAATACGCGCTATCTGGACGCCCCGGGCAACGTTCTCCTCCCGGCAGCGGCAACAGGCCTGCCAAGGGACTCCGTGGCGAACGTGACCCAACTCGTGACCATCGACGAAGATTATCTCGGGGGTCGGTGCGGCCAGATATCACGCAAGCTAATGAGTCGGGTCGAAGCCGGGCTGCGGCTCATCCTGGATCTGTAGACGCCCAGCAGTGAGAAAGGAAGTTCTCATGATGACCGCCCGCCGCCGTTCCCTTCCGGCCCTCGTCGCGGCGCTCGCCGTCGGGGGAATGTCGTCCACGGAAGCGCAGTCCCAGGAAGCGATGGAGGACTTCATCGCGGTGCAGGCGCCCACCGTCGCGCTTACGAACGTGAAGGTCATCGACGGGACCGGCGGCCCGGCTCGCGAGGGGCAGACCATCGTCATCCGGGACGGCCGCATCGCCGACATCGGCCCCGCCGGCGAGGTCGCGGACCGGATCCGGAACGCCCAGGTGCTCGACCTCTCCGGGCATACCGTCATCCCCGGCCTCATCGGGCTGCACAACCACAGCTACTACACCGGCGGGAACGGACGCGCGGCGCAGCTCTCCTTCTCAGGGTCGCGGCTGTACCTCGCGTCGGGCGTGACGACGATCCGGACGACGGGGGCGCGCGCGCCATACGAGGAGATCAACCTCAAGCGGGCCATCGACGAGGGGCGCACCATCGGCCCGAACATGTTCACGACCGGTCCCTACCTCACGGGGCAGGAGGGGTCGCAGTCGATGGCCCAGCTCGAGGGGCCGGAGCAGGCGCGGCGTCTCGTCCGCTACTGGGCGGAGGAGGGGGTGCCCTGGTTCAAGGCGTACACCTGGATCAGCCGCGAGGAACTCGGCGCGGCGATCGACGAGGCGCACCGGCACGGCGTGAAGGTGACGGCCCACCTCTGCTCCGTCGGATACCAGGAGGCGGTGGCGCTCGGGATCGACAACCTGGAGCACGGCCTCCTCGCGAACAGCGAGTACTTCCCCGGGAAGGAACCGGACGACTGCCCGTCGGGGTTCCGGAACGGCTATGCCGACCTCGATGTGGACTCCGAGGAGGTGCAGGAGACGTTCCGCATGATGATCGAGAACGACGTCGCGATGACCTCCACGCTCGCGGTGTACGAGATATCCGTGCCGGGACGGGGCCCGATCGACGAGCGGATCTACGACATCCTCTCCCCGGAAATCGCGGCGGAAGTGCGGGAGATCGCGGACCTGCGGCGGAACGCGACCCTCGATTCCGGGATCGGCATCCACCCCGACGTCTACCGGAAGGCGCTCGAGTACGAGTACGCCTTCGTACAGGCCGGGGGCACGCTCGCGGCCGGGGTCGACCCGACCGGGTACGGCGCGGCGCCTCCGGGCTACGGCGACCAGAAGAACTACGAACTGCTGCTCGAGGCCGGCTTCACGCCCGCCGAGGTCATCCGGATCATGAGCGCGAACGGCGCCAGGGTGCTGGGGATCGACGACGAGACGGGAACGATCGAGGTCGGCAAGGTCGCGGATCTCGTCGTGCTCGAGGGAGACCCCGAGGCGGACGGCCACATCCGCGAGACCCGCATCGTGTTCAAGGGCGGCGTGGGCTGGGATGCTCCGAAGCTGATCGAGTCGGTCCGCGGCATCGTCGGCATCCGCTGACCGGCCCGCCCCGGTGAACTCGCGACGGGCGGCCTCGCGAGGAGAGGTGTGGGTCCGGCTCTCGGGCCTGACGGTCATCGCTCTCCTGGCCGGTGTCCTCGGCGGCCCGCGGCACGTCGCCGCGCAGGTGACCCCTGCGGATTCCGCGGCCGTGCTGGTCGCGACTGCGGGCGACTTCGAGGAGCGCGGCGAACTCGAGGTCGCCCGGGCCCTGTATGAGGAGGTTGTCCGCCGCTACCCAGGCACCCCGGGCGCGGCGCTGGCCCAGGCTCGGCTGGAAGGGCTGGGGGCGCCGGAAGGGGCGGTGCCGGCGGGGATGGCGGTGCCCGACGGCGGAGCGCGAGACCAGCGCGGCGATACGGAGTTCCGGGTCTGGTCCACGCTCTACGGTCTGTGGCTGGGGGGCGTCGCCGTACCCATGCTGGCCGATGCGACCAGTTCGGAGTCCCACGGCGTCGGTCTGCTGCTCGGCGGGCCGGTGGGTTACCTCGCTGGCCGCGTGTTCTCGCCGTCCCTCTCGGTGGGACGATCGCGCACGATCAGCTGGGCCGGCACGTGGGGCACCTGGCAGGGCGTGGGCTGGGCGCACGCCCTGGATCTGGGCGCCGATCCGGGCTGCGAGTACTGCGAGCCGGGCGAGCAGGAGGCCGTGGCCGCTGCGCTTGCCGGCGGAGTAGCCGGCATCGTCACGGCCGCGCTCCTTGCGCGCGAGACTTCGGAGGGCACGGCCGCGGCGACGTACCTGGGGAGCCTGTGGGGGACGTGGTTCGGCCTCGGGGGCGCGGTCGCGCTGGATCTGGATGACGATGCGATGTGGGCGAGCACGCTGCTCGTGGGCAACGCGGGCCTGATCGCCGGAGCGCTCGCCGGGAGCCGGTTCGACCTGTCCTCCCGTCGCGCGCACATGATTAGCCTCGGGGGCCTGATCGGTGGTTTCGGCGGAGTCGGCATTTCGCTCATCACGAAACCGGACAGCGACAGCGGCGCCTTCGCGATTCCGCTTGCGACGAGTCTCGCGGGTCTGGGCCTGGGGGTCCTGCTGACGCCGGAGGGCGACGGCGCGCCGGAGGGAGAGTCGAGCGCGGCCCGCGCGGCGTCCGGTTCGGTGTCGCCGGCCCTCCTGAACTGGTCGGACGGAGGACGACTCGAGGTCGGCCTGCCGCTGCCGTTCGCCACGACCGTCCTCGACCCGAGACGAAACGGCCAGCGGCACACCGCCTGGAACGTCCCGCTCCTCCGCCTGCGCTTCTGAACCGTATGCCGGACCGTCCGCTGAAAGGCCGGGTGGCCGTCGTCGCCGGCGCGACGCGCGGCGCCGGGCGCGGCATCGCCCGCATGCTCGGCGAGGCGGGCGCCACCGTCTACTGCACCGGCCGCAGCGTCCGAGGCCGGCCCGCCACGCCGGGACGGCCGGAGACGCTGGAGGAGACGGCGGACCTGGTGACCTCGGAGGGTGGGCGGGGGATCGCCGTCCGCACCGACCACACGGTCGAAGCGGAGGTAGAGCGGCTCTTCGCCCGCGTCCGCGCCGAGACGGGGCGACTCGACGTCCTCGTGAACGACATCTGGGGCGGCGACGCGCTGACCGAGTGGGGGAAGCCCTTCTGGGAACTCTCCGTCGCGCAGGGGAAGCAGCTGCTGGAGCGCGCCGTCCACACGCACATCATCACGAGCCGGCACGGCGCCCCGCTGATGGTCGACCGCAACGCCGGCCTCATCGTCGAGGTCACCGACGGCGACACGTTCGGCTACCGCGGCAACCTGTTCTACGATCTGGCGAAGAACGCGGTCGTCCGGCTGGCCTACGCGATGGCCGCCGACCTCCACCCGCACGGCGTGACGGCGTTGGCGATTACCCCCGGATTTCTGCGCTCCGAGGCGGTGCTCGACCACTTCGGCGTCACCGAAGCCGACTGGCGCGACGCGATCGAGAAGGACGAGTACTTCGCCGAGTCCGAGACGCCGTGCTACGTCGGCCGCGCGATCGCCGCCCTCGCCGCCGATCCCGATGTGGCCGCGAAGAGCGGCGGGCTGTTCTCAAGCTGGACGCTGGCGAAGGAGTACGGCTTCACCGACCTCGACGGACGCCGACCCGACTGGGGCACGTTCTTCCTGAAGAAGGTGGGAGAAATCCTCGAACGGGACGCGCCGCCGGACGAGATGGATGTCTTCGTCATCCGCAGCCGGCTCTACCAGGCGGAACTCGATCCGTCCGCCAGCGAGGAGGCCGATCGCCTCCGCGTCTGGCTCGCCCGCCACGACTAGCGGGTCTCCAGGTTCAGTCCTGGCGACCCTCCTCGATCATGTCCCGAACGGAGATGCCGCCGAGGCTGGGCGTCTCCTGGAACGCCTTCAGGTCGTCGATCGCCGCCTGACCGCGGGACTCCAGGTAGTCGCGACCGGCCGACATCAGGGCGACGAAGGCTTCCTCGTCCCCCGCTTCGACCGCGTCGCGGACCCTCTCCGCCGCCGCCACGAGTTCCTTGAGCGCGACATCTCCGTACTCGTTCAGCGACTGGATCTCGAAGTACATGTGCGGGTTCTCGCCGGCCAGCGCCCGCGCCACGTCCAACTGGGCCTCGAACGTCGTGCTCGACACGTCCGCCAGGCGCGGTGTCGTTTCGCCGGAGCGAGCCAGCGCCGTGAAGAAGGCGATGTTGAGGGCGTGCGAGAGCCCCAGCACGAACCCCATCACCCGGTCGTGGCTCTCCAGGTCCATGCGCACTCGCGTGGCCATGGTCGAGGCGAAGAGCGCCTCCGCCCCCTCCGTCGCGCCGGGACAGCCTACGTCCACGAAGATCACGTGTTCCCCGGAAAGGAGTTCGGTGTCGGGCCCGAACATGGGGTGGACGGACGTGACGCGGACCCCGGCCTCGCTCAGCGCCGTGAGGCCGGAGCGCAGCGGGCTCTTCAACGAACCGATGTCGAACACCAGGCCCGGCGGCCCGATCTCCGCCAACCGTTCGAGGATCTCGTTGGCGATGGCCATGGGCGTCGCCACTACGATCAGGTCGTGGTCCAGCGACGTCGTCCCCCAATCCGCGTGATCCCCTCCGTCGGGGTCGGCGTTCTCCACCTCGAACCCCTGGGACGAGAGGAAGCGGACGAACCACCCACCCATCTTCCCGGAACCGCCGATGACGAGGGCGCGCTTCCCGCCTCCCCTCGCGGCCGCCGCCACGCTGCCCCGTTCCTGCACGGCGAGCGACGAACGGATCAGCGAGAGGACGAGGTCCTCGGCCAGCCGCGGCGGGAGTCCGAGTTCTCTTGCGGCGGCGCGGGCCCGCTCGATCACGACCTTTTCCTGCCGGTAGTCGCGCGTGGCCCTCTGCGAGGCGCGCTTCCGCTCCCCGATCTTCGCGGAGACCGCCTGCCGCCGGGCCACGAGTTCGAGCAACTCGCGGTCGATGCGCGCGAGTTCGTCTCTGAGTCCGTCGAGGTTCGACACGTCCCGCTCCCGAATTCCGCTCTAGCCCGCGATCACGCGGATCGTCTGCCGCAGCGCGATCCAGCTCACGTACGCCAGCAGAGGCGGCGCCACGTAGCGAATCAGGAAGCGAGCCGCCGGAATCAGGCGCTCGAACCGGAGCGAGGCCCCGATCCGGAGTTCCTCCTCCGGGTGTTTCATCACCCAGCCCACGAGCACCGCGATGGCGAGTACGCCCAGCACGGTGAGGAGTTCCGCCGCCACTTGGTCCATGATGCCGAGTGCGCCGAGGGAAAGCGCGGGCGCGACCCCGATCGCGGCGATGAGGAGACCCGCGGCGAGCGTCGCCCGGCGGCGCGTCCAGCCCCATTCGTCGATGAGGACCGAGGCCGCCACCTCCAGCAGGGAGACCGCGGAGGTGATCGCCGCCACGATCACGGCGATGAAGAACGCCGTCCCCACGACCCTGCCCAGCGCCTCCATCTGCGCGAACGCGCTCGGGAGCGAAATGAAGAGGACGCCCAGCGTGCTCTCCCCCACGTCCTCCGACAGGCCGAGTCCGAAGACGATCGGGAACACGACGAGTCCGGCCACGAAGGCGACGGAAAAATCCGACAGTG
Source organism: Candidatus Palauibacter rhopaloidicola (assembly GCA_026914155.1). Taxonomy (GTDB): domain Bacteria; phylum Gemmatimonadota; class Gemmatimonadetes; order Palauibacterales; family Palauibacteraceae; genus Palauibacter; species Palauibacter rhopaloidicola. The sequence goes on from JAPPGH010000050.1 coordinate 190,714, forward strand.
CGATGACGGCGCTTTCGCGGCCGAGATTCGTGCGCTTCGAGAGGTAGGAGGAATAGGTGACCATGATCCCCATCCCCACGCTCAGCGAATAGAAGGCGTGGGCGGCCGCGCCCTGGAGCACGACGGGATCCAGCAGTTCGCTCAGCGACGGGGAGAGATAGAAGCGGTATCCCTCCGCGGCGCCCGGCAGCGTCGCCGCCCAGATCGCGAGGCCGATGAGGAGGGCGAAAAGCAGCGGCATGAGCAGCATGCTCGCCCGCTCGATCCCCTTGCGGACGCCGAACGCCACGATCCCGACCGTCGCGCCGATCGACACCAGGTGGAAGACGACCGCCGAGGGGCCGGACGCGACCGACGCATAGCGCCCCGCGGCGTCGGCGTGGAATCCGGTGGTGAGCCCGTCGAGGGCGTAGCGCAGGGCCCAGCCCGTGATGACCGACAGGTAGGCCATGATCACGGTCGACGTCACGAGGAAGAGGAGCCCCGCCGCCGCCCAGCGCCTGCCGCCGACCGCGCGCAGAGCACCGATCGCGGACCGGCGCGCGCGCCGACCCACGGCGAACTCCGCCAGCATCATCGGCACCCCGATGAGGAACGCCATGCAGACGTAGGCCACGAGGAAGGCCGCGCCGCCCCCCTCGGCCGTCTGGTAGGGGAAGCGCCACATGTTCCCCAGCCCGACCGCGGACCCCACGGCGGCGAGCACGAAGCCGACCCGGCTGCCGAAGCGTTCGCGGGCGGATGGGGGAGTGTCGTGTGCCTGGTTCAAGTGGCGGGTCCTCGACCGGATGTCCTTGCGGGCGGGCGCGTGTGAGTGTCGCCGACGGACGCCTCCCGCCGCAAGGTCGCGTGCCCTCTAACCGTTGCGCGTTCGGGTTCCGCCGGAGGATTATCGACGACGCCCCGCCGGATCCGACCCGGAACCGGCCGCCACCCCACCAGCCGAGAGAGACGCCGCCCGTGACGGCACATGTCGAGATCCCCGGACTCACGCTGACCCGCGAGGACTTCGAGCGCGCACGAGAGCACGTCGCGCCGCACGTCTACCACACTCCGCTTCTCACGTCGCGCTCGCTGAGCGAGGCCTCGGGATTCGACATCCGGCTCAAGGCCGAACTCTTCCAGAGGGGCGGTTCCTACAAGGTGCGCGGGCCCCTCAACGTGCTGGCCCACATGAGCGAGGAGGAGAAGACGCGGGGTATCATCTGCTCCTCCGCGGGGAATCATGCGCAGGGCGTCGCGCTCGCCGCCCGCCTGTACGGGATTCCCGCCGTCGTGGTCATGGCCGAGAACGCGACCCCGGCCAAGATCGCGGCCACCGAGGGATACGGCGCCGAGGTCGTCCTTCACGGGTCGATCTGGGACGAGGCGAACGAGCGGGCGCTCGAACTCGTCGAGGAGCGCGGCCTCACGTACGTGCACCCCTTCGACCACCCGCGGCTGATCGCGGGCCAGGGCACGCTGGGCCTCGAGATCCTCGAGGACTGGCCGGAGGTCGAAGTCGTCGTCATCCCGATCGGCGGGGGCGGTCTCATCTCCGGCAATTCGATGGTGCTGAAGAGCGTGAACCCCGATATCCGCGTGTTCGGCGTGGAATCCTCGGGGGCGCCCGCCATGAAGCGCACGGTCGAATCCGGAGAGATGGTCACCCTCGAGACCGTGGACTGCGCGATCGACGGGCTCAAGGTGATGAGGGTCGGCGACAACACGGCGTCCGTCGTGAGCCGTTTCGTGGAGCGCGTCGTGACGCTTCCCGACGAGGATATCTTCGACGCCATGCTGTGGCTGATGACGCGCGCCAAGCTCGTGACCGAGGGCGCGGCCGCGGCGCCGGTCGCCGCGGTCCTGCACGGTCTCATCGACGCGCCGCCGGGGACGAAGGTCGCCTGCGTCCTCAGTGGCGGGAACCTCGACGTCGAGCAGTTGCGGGGGCTGAGCTGGAACTGAACGGCGGTCGCCGCGGCGCGCCGATCCTCCTCCTGCTTGGAGCGCTGGTGCCCGCCGCCGCGGCACAGGAGGCAGGTCGCGAGGGACCGGCCCGGATCGCGGTCGAGTCCGCGCCGCGCCCGACGGCTGCGGCCCTGCGCACGGACGCGCCGCCCACCGTGGATGGCCGCCTCGACGATCCCGTCTGGCGGGAGGCTCAACCCCTGACCGGGTTCGTCCAGTCCCGTCCCGACACCGGGGCGCCCGCCACCGAGAACACCGTCGTCTACTTCGCTTACGACGACCGCGCCCTCTACATCGGAGCGATCTGCCACGACTCGGAGCCCGACCGCTACTTCATCTCCAGTCTGAAGCAGGACTTCAACAGCGGGTCGTCGGATGTCTTCGGGGTGGCGCTCGATACGTACCTCGACCGCCGCAACGGGTTCATGTTCCTCGTGAATCCCGGCGGGGCGCTCAAGGACGTCCAGCTCTTCGACGACAGCCGCTCCGAGAACCAGGCGTGGGAAGGCCCCATCCGCGTCGAGACGGCCCGCGACGATGAGGGGTGGACGGTGGAGATCGAGATCCCGTTCTCCACGCTCCGCTTCAATCCCTCGGAGGAGGACCAGACGTGGGGACTCCAGATCCTGCGCCGCATCCGGCGCAAGGCGGAGGACACCTTCTGGGCCCCGCTCGACCGGCGCGACCAGATCCACAAGATGTCGAAGGCCGGGACGCTGACCGGATTTCGGGGCGTGGGGCCGGGACTCAACCTGCGGGTGAAGCCCTACGCGCTCGCGCACGACCAGACGGGGACGTTCATCGAGGAAGGGCGCGCCGGCACCCAGGCCGACCTCGGGTTCGACGTCAAGTTCGGGGTCACCCCGGGGCTCACGCTCGACCTCACCTACAACACGGACTTTGCCCAGGTGGAGGTCGACCAGGAGCAGGTCAACCTTACCCGCTTCCCGCTCTTCTTCCCGGAGAAGCGGGACTTCTTCGTCGAGAACTCCGGCACCTTCGCCTTCGGCGACCAGTCGGAGCGCAGCTACCGGACCGGCGTCTCGCTGCGCGACCTCACCCTGTTTCACTCGCGCCGCATCGGGCTCACGGGGAGGGGCGAGCCGATCCCCATCCTGGGCGGGGCCCGGCTCACGGGCCGGACGGCCGGGTTCGAGGTCGGGCTCATGAACCTCCAGACCCGGTCCGGCCGCGGCCTCCCGGCCGAGAACTTCTCGGTCATGCGGGCGCGCCGGAGCGTGTTCGGGACGTCGGATGTGGGGGCGATCTTCATCAACCGCGAGGCGACGGGCTCGGACATCGAGGGATATCCCGACTTCAACCGCAACGTGGGGTTCGATGCGAACCTGAGGCCGCTCCCGTCGCTGCTCCTCGCGCCGTTCCTCGCCTGGACGGGCTCGCCGGATGCCGACGGGAACGCCCTCGCGGGCCGGATGTGGGCCGGCTGGCGTGACGAGCTGTGGGACGTGTCCGCGCTGTGGCGCCACGTGGGAGAGGACTTCAACCCGACGGTGGGCTTCGTGCGCCGGCGCGATATCCGCCAGAGCTACGCGACGGTGGGGCTCCACCCGCGGCCGCCCGTGCCCGGCGTGCAGGAGGTCAATCCCTGGGTCGAGCTCGACGACATCCGGGATCTCGAGTCCGTCCTCGTGACGCGGAGGCGGACGGCGGGGTTCGGGATCTCGTTCCTGAACGGGAGCGGGCTCACGCTGAACTACACGGACCGGTTCGAACTCCTGCGGGAACCCTTCCGGGTCTCGAGGGACGCGACGATTCCGACCGGCCGCTACGACTTCGGCACGGGCTCGGTGCAGTACCGGTCGGCACCGGGGCGGGCGCTGACGGGGTTCGTTCGGGTCGAGCGCGGCGGGTTCTTCGACGGCACGCTGACGTCGCTGTCGGGCGGCCTCGTGTGGCGGCCGAACCATCACCTCTCCGTCGATCTGTCGGCGAACCACAACGACATCTCGCTCCTGGACGGGGCGTTCACGGCGGATGTCTTCGGCGGGCGGGTCGACTACGGCTTCTCGACGAAGGTCTTCGCGAGCGCCTTCGTGCAGTACAATGCGGCCGAGGACCAGTTCGTGACGAACGTGCGGTTCAACTACCTGTATTCGCCGCTCAGCGACGTCTTCCTCGTCTACACCGAGCGCCGCGACCTGGCCGCCGGCATGACCGTCGAACGCGTCTTCGCCGCCAAGGTGTCCAGGTCCATCGGCTTCTGACCCACTGTTCTGGCGAACCGACAGCGAAAAGTCCTATCTTGCTCAAGCTGGATGCGGGGAGGGGATCGTGCGTCCAAACGCCGCACCGGGTTGCGGTGTTTGCCCAGTTGGATCGGGCGACAGCCGGTGAGGGACCAAATGAAGAAGTTCGCGATCGCGGCTCTGGGAACGGCGGCGCTGTATCTCGCTCTCACGGGCGAGGATGCACCGCTCGGTGGGGCTCCCCACGCCCTCGCGGTCGCCCCCGTGCCGGACACGCTGGCGAACTCGGTCATCCAGACGGTGTGCACCCGCTGCCACAACGACTCGCGCCGGGCGGGCAACCGCTCCTTCCTCGAATTCGACGCCGACGAGCCGCAGGCCGACCCCGAGACCGCCGAGCAGATGATCCGGAGGCTCCGCGCCGGCATGATGCCGCCGCCCGGCGTCCGGCGTCCGGACGAGGCCACGCTCACCGCCGTGGTCGAGGCACTCGAGACGCGCATGGACGCGGCGGCGCACGCGAACCCGAACCCGGGCACGCGGACCTTCCAGCGCCTCAACCGCGCGGAGTATCGGCGCGCGGTCCAGGACCTGCTCGATCTCGACGTCGACATGGAGGCCTTCCTCCCGACCGAGACGATCAGCGACAACTTCGACAACATCGCCGACGTCCAGATGATGTCCGCGACGCTGATGGAAGGCTATCTGCGGGCGGCGAGCGAGATCAGCCGCATGGCCGTCGGCGACCCGGATGCGGGCCCGCGCCAGGTCACCTACAAGGTGCCGAAGACGGCGTCGCAGGCCGTTCGGGCCGAGGGGGCGCCCTTCGGGACGAGGGGCGGCATCTCCGTGATCCACGTCTTCCCGGCCGATGGGGAGTACGTGTTCAAGATGGACATGCACCCGGGGCCGACGGGGTTCCTGTATGGGATGACGGCTCCGGATGAGAAGATCGAGGTTTCGATCGACGGCGCTCGGGTGGCGCTGCTCGAGATCGACCCGTTCATGTCGGAGTCCGACCCGCAGGGGATGGTGATCGAGACCGAGCCAATCCATGTGGGAGCGGGTCCGCAGCGGGTCACGGCGGCCTTCCTGCTCAACGCCGAGGGTCCGGACAACGACCTCATCAAGCCGATCGACTACAAGCTCGCCGACTCGAACATCGGCAGCGCCTACGGCGTGACGACGCTCCCGCACCTGCGCGACTTCCTCGTCACGGGTCCGTTCGCGGTCACCGGCATCTCGGAGACACCGAGCCGCAAACGGATCTTCTCCTGCCGGCCCACGGCGCCCGACGAGGAGCGTCCCTGCGCGCGGCGGATCATCAGGACGCTGGCGGCCACGGCATACCGCCGGCCGCTGGAGACGGAAGATGTCGACGACCTCATGGTGTTCTTCGACCTCGGCGTCGAGGAAGGCGGGTTCGAGTTCGGCATCCGCACCGCGCTCCAGGCGGTTCTCGCGAGCCCGCACTTCGTCTTCCGGCTCGAGGAGATGCCGGCGGACGTGGCGCCCGGGGACATCTACCGTCTGAGCGACATCGACCTCGCCACCCGGCTCTCCTACTTCCTGTGGGGCACGCACCCCGACGACGAACTCGTGGCGCTGGCCGACGCGGGCCGCCTTTCGGACGGGGCGGTGCTGGAGGCTCAGGCGCGTCGCATGCTCGACGACCCGCGGGCGGAAGCCATGGCGACGCGCTTCGCCTACCAGTGGTTCCGTCTTCAGGATCTCGAGAAGATCCACCCCGACGCGCTGCTCTACCCGTACTGGGATCACCGGCTCGTCGAGGCGATGCTGGAGGAGACGCAACTCTTCTTCGAGCACCTCCTGCGTTCGGATGCGTCGTTCTTCGAACTGCTCACCGCGGATTACACGTTCGTGAACGAGCGGCTCGCGCGGCACTACGGCATTCCCGACGTGACCGGCGAGGAGTTCCGCCGCGTCGGGATCCCGGACGAGGCGCGCCGCGGACTGCTGGGCCACGGGAGCATCCTCACGCTGACCTCGCACGCGGACCGCACCTCGCCGGTCCTGCGCGGGAAGTGGGTGATGGAGGTCCTGCTCGGGACTCCGCCGCCGCCGCCCCCGCCGGACGTGCCCGACCTCGAAGTGACGGACGAGGCTCGGGAGGGCCGCTTCCTCACCGTGCGCGAGCGGCTCGAGATGCACCGCTCGAATCCGGCCTGCCGGTCGTGCCACCGGGTGATCGACCCGATCGGACTTGCCCTGGAGAACTTCGACGTCACCGGGGCGTGGCGGATCAAGGACCAGGGCCGGACGGTGGACACGACGGGCGAACTCTACGACGGGACCCCGATCATGAGCGCCGCGGATCTGAGGGCGGCGTTGCTCGACCGCGAGGACTCGCTCGTGCGGACGTTCATCGAGAATCTCATGGCCTACGCCCTGGGGCGGCGGATCGAGTACTACGACATGTCCACGGTGCGTGAGATCGCACGCGTGGCGCAGGCCGATGGCTATCGCATGACAACGTTCATCATGGAGGTCGTGAAGAGCGCGCCCTTCCAGATGAGCGCCGTCGAGATGGTCGCCGACGAAGATATCGACGCAGGCGGGCACTGAGGGAGCCGCCCGGCGAAACAGATCAGGAGGAGTGAGCATGGAACTCATCACGGGTAAGCACATCTCCCGCCGCACGGCCCTGAGGGGCCTGGGGGCGACGGTGGCGTTGCCGTTCCTGGATGCGATGCTGCCGGCCGGCCGGCTGTGGGCCTCCACCCGGTCGCTTACGGACGTGAAACGGTTCGTGGGCATCGAGATGGTGCACGGCGCCGCCGGTTGCAACGAGTGGGGCGCGTCGCAGTTCATGTGGTCGCCCGAAAAGGTGGGGCGCGACTTCGACCTCACGCCGAGCAGCCTGAGCCCGCTCGAGCCGTGGCGCGACTACCTGACGATCATCTCGAACACGGATGTCGAAAACGCGGAGGCGAAAACGGCGAAGGAGATCGGCGGCGACCACTTCCGTTCCAGCGCCACCTTCCTCACGCAGGCCCACGCGAAGCAGACCGAGGGCTCCGACGTGTTCGTCGGCACCTCGATGGACCAGTACTACGCGCAGCGCTTCGGGCAGGACACGCCGATTCCCTCCATGCAGCTGTGCATCGAGAACGTGGACCAGGCCGGCGGGTGCGCGTACGGCTACGCATGCGTGTACACCGACACGATCAGCTGGGCGTCGCCGACCGAGCCGCTGCCCATGATCCGCGATCCGCGGGCCGCGTTCGACCAGTTGTTCGGGGCCGGCGGGACATCGGAGGACCGGGCCCGGCGCCGGCGCACCGATCGCAGCATCCTCGACTGGATCATGGGCGAGGTCAGCGGTCTGAAGCGTGATCTCGGAGCCACGGATCGGCGGCGGCTGGATCAGTACCTCGACAACATCCGCGAGATCGAGCGCCGCATCGAGCGCATCGAGGCGCACAACACGAGCGGTGAGACGCGCGAGATTCCCGAGGCCCCGCCCGGGGTGCCGGATGACTTCGCGGAGCACGTCCACCTGATGTTCGACCTGCAGGCGCTGGCCTTCCAGTCGGATCTGACGCGCGTGTTCTCGTTCAAGCTCGGCCGCGATGGGTCGGGCCGGGTGTATCCGGGCAGCGGCGTGGACGCCGGCTTCCATCCGGCCTCGCACCACGGAGGCCGCGAGGACCGCGTGACGGACTACGAGAAGATCAACCGCTACCACGTGAGCATGTTGCCGTACCTGCTCGAGAAGCTGGCCAGCATCGAGGAGCCGGACGGGAACCTGCTCGATAAGAGCATGATCCTGTACGGCTCGCCGATGGGCGACTCGAACCTGCACAACCACAAGCGTTGCCCGCTGTTCGTGGTCGGGAAGGCCGGCGGGGAACTCGAGGGCAACATGCACATCAAGGCGCCGGACGGGACGCCGATGGCCAACGTGATGCTGAGCCTGATGCACAAGCTCGGTATGGAAGACATGACGAGCTTCGGCGACAGCACCGGCGGCTTCTCGTTCTCCGCGGTCGCACAGGATTGAGGCGGAGCGTCGTTCGGAGGGTCGGAGGCAGATCGATGTTGAAGAGAGTCGGTAAGGCCGGACTTCGGTCGGGGGTCCTCGTCGCGCTCTGCGCTACCACGCTGTGGGCGGCTGTGGCGACGGACGCGCCCGTCGCCGAGGCGGCGGCGCACGGAGACCTCGAGGCCGTTCGTACGCTCCTCCGGGATGGGGCCGATGTGAACGCGGCCCAGGGCGATGGCATGACCGCGCTGCACTGGGCGGCCCTGCGGGGCGACGCGGAGATGGTGTCGGTGCTCGTTTACGCCGGCGCCAACGTGGCGTCGACCACGCGTCTGGGCGCCTACACGCCGCTCCACCTCGCGAGCCGGGATGGCCGGGCCGACGCGGTCGCCCTTCTGCTTGAGGCCGGAAGCGATGCAAGCGCGGTGACGACGACAGGCGCCACTCCGCTCCACTTCGCGGCGGCGGGCGGGGACGTGAGGTCCCTCACGAGCCTGCTCGAGGCCGGAGCCGAGGTCGACGCGCAGGAGGGGGCCAACGGCCAGACGCCGCTCATCTTCTCGGCCGCCGCCGGACGTCTGGAGGCGGTGCGAGCCCTGATCGCCCACGGCGCCGACGTGTCGGTCGCGTCCCATGTCCTGGACTTCGTCGAGAAGGCGCGCACCGATAGCGAGGCGCGGGGCCGGCGGCGGGAAGTTCTCACGGCGATTCGGAAGGCCGAGGCCGAGGAGCGCGGCGAGACCGTGGAAGTCGGGATTACCCGCACCGACACGCCGTCCGGCCAGGAGCCGACGCGGCGAGAGGCGGCGGATCGAGCGAATCGGGACCAGACCGGCACGGCCCCGGCGACGCAGGGCGCCGGCACGACCCCGGGCCAGGAACCCGCGGCCGCCGCGCCCGAGGACGAAGCGGCCCCCGAGGCGGCTGAAGACGCGGAGGAGGCAGAAGAAGCCGAAGCCGAAGAGGCCGAGGAGGCTGCCGAGGACGAAGACCCTACCGAGGACGAAGACCCTGCCGAGGACGAAGACCCTGCCGAGGAACCGGCGGAAGAGGAGCCGAAGCCCGCGCCGCGGCCGCTGAGCTACAGCGACATCGTCGGCAAGCAGGGTGGTATGACCGCGCTCCACTACGCGGTTCGCGAAGGCCATTTCGAGACGGTGAAGGCCCTCGTCGCGGCGGGTGCCGATATCGATGGACCCACCGAGGGCGACCTGAGCACGCCGCTCGTCGTCGCCACCGTGAACGGGCACTATGACCTCGCGGCCTGGCTGCTCGAACAGGGGGCGGACCCGAACCTGGCCAGCGAGGACGGGGTGGCGCCGCTCTATGCGACGATCGCCAACCGCTGGGCCCCCAAGGCGCTGTACCCGCAGCCCACCGCGTTCCGCCAGCAGGAACTCGACTACATGGAGCTGATGGAGATGCTCCTCGCCGCCGGGGCGGATCCGAACGCGCGCGTGAACACGCACATCTGGTACTCGGCGTACAACTTCGACCTGCTGGGCGTGAACTTCAGCGGCGCGACGCCCTTCTGGCGCGCCGCGAAGGCGCTCGACATCCCGGCCATGGAAATGCTCGTGGCCGCCGCCGCCGACCCGCACATGCCGACTCGGAAGGCGCCCGAGCGCCGCCGCCGTCGGCCCGCCGATGAAGAAGAGGAAGAGGATCCGAGCGGACTGCCGCCCGTCGAGGTCGGCGGACCCGGCATCCCGCCGCTCGTCGCCGCCGCGGGCTACGGCTACGGGCGCTCACGCACCGGCAACCAGCACCGGCATCGACCCGACGAATGGATGGCCACGGCGAGGTATCTCGTCGAGGAACTGGGTGCGGACGTCAACGGCCGCGACTCGGATGGGTTCGGCGCGCTCCACTACGCCGCGGCGCGCGGCGACAACGAACTGATCGAGTACCTCGTCGGCAAGGGAGCCGACCCGCTCATCGTGGCCCGCAGCGGCCAGACGACGGTCGACATGGCGAACGGCCCCATCCAGCGCGTGCAGCCGTTCTTCGAGACGATCGCCCTCCTCGAGGGCATGGGCGCAAAGAACAACCACAACTGCCTCAGCTGCTGACCTCGGCGGCCTCCGGGCGCCCGCCGAGTCAGTCGTCGTCGGTCCGGTAGGGGGCGCGGGTTCGTTCTCGCACGGCGTCGACGATCCAGGAGTTGATGCTCGTCCCGCGCGCCGCCGCCGCCGCCGCGACGGCGGCGTGAAGCTCCGATCCGAGTCGAACGTTCAGCTTGCCGGAGAAAGGCCGCTTCGGATCGACGCCGTCTTCCTCGCACCAGGCAAGATATTCGTCGATGGAGCGGCGAAACTCCTCGCGTAGCTGCGTCGTGTCCGTTGCCTCGAACGTCGCGATCGGATACGGACCGCTGTTGATCACCCGCCCGTGAAGGACATTGCTTGAGTCGTCGAACTCCACCGCAGCCAGGTATCCCTTGTATTCCATCATGGCCCTACTCCCGTCGCTCGCAGGAAGGCCGCAATGTCTCGGACCGTCTCCCGGCCTACGACCGGCCGCGGGTGGGGTCGATGGATCACGATCCTCTCATCGTCCTTTCGGAGTCCAACGCGCGACCCCGACCGTTCCACGACCTGAACGTTGCACGCCTGTAGCATCGCCCGGACCTCGTCCCACCGGATATCCGAGGGCGTCGGCTTCCGGTGGATGCGCTCCAAGGTCTTCCGGTGTCTGGTTCGCATGGATTCCGAGAATCGCTCGTGCATGGTACCATGTCAAGTACCATCGTGTCGCGACACGAAAGGCGGCCACAAGAAAGGCTCGCAGCTTTGCTAATCGTCTCGCGGGAGGCGCTGGGAGACGGAGATCGGGTAGCCGTCGGGGTCCCGGAGGGTGAACTCGATTGAGCGGGCGTTCGGGTTGACGTGCGGTTCGTCGAGGCAGTCGGCCCCCATGGCGCGGGCCCGCTCGAACACGGCCTGCGCGTCGCCCGTGTAGAAGTAGAGCAGGACGCCGCGGCCGGGCGTCCCCTCCGCCGGATCCGTCATCCCCGGGTGGGCCTTGAACTCGCGGTGGTGGAGCATCAGTTCGATGCTGCCATCGGGTGCCAGAAGCCGCTCGAAGTGATGGCCACCGCGCCCGCTCACGAAACCGAAGAGTTCGACGTACCAAGCTGAACTCGCCGCCACGTCCCGAACGACGAGCATGGGCGTGAGGCCCTGTCCTGTCGCGCCCATCGATCCGGGCCTCCGGCGCGGCCTGCGGCGCCCGGCTTCCGCCTGACGCCTAGTGGTTCGAGTTGTTCGTCGCGGCTTCGGCGGCGCGCCTCGCCTCTTCGCGGGCGGCGACCAGCGCTTCGAACTCGGCGGGATCGAGATAGGTCACGTCGACCCACAGGTGCGCCATCTCGTCCACGGTCCGATCACCGTAGCCGACCCACTGCTCATGGTCGGGGTTGTTCGGGTTTTCGGCCGTGTTGTCGTGCCAGGCGGTGATGACGAGCGTCGTCCCCGCCGGAAGGAGCGGGGCGGCGTCTTCCTCGTAGATGTAGTTGATGTGCCAGTTCCACTGGAAGTTGTCGACCTGGTTGATCAACTCCTTGCGACCGTCCGGGTAGATCGCCTCGAGCGACATGGCCTTGCCGCGCATGTGCATGTGCGGCTGGAAGTTCTCCAGGCGGGCCGGCCAGCGCAGGGTGTGGAAGTCCTGCGTGACGGCGATCTCGCCCGGCGGGATGTCGAGGCCCGTCCGGCCCGTGGCGTTGTAGATCATGAGCCGCGTGCGGTTCCGGGGCTCCTCGCCCTTGGGATAGAACCAGACGCCGAGTTCGACGTAGCTGTCCTCGATGCGCTCGCCCATCGCGTGAAGGTGGACCTCCCAGCGGATCTGCGAGCCCGGCAGCATCACCTTGCCCGCGCCCTCGGGGAAGATCTCTCCCTCCTTGCCCACGGCCCACTCCATGAAGAGGTCCGGGCCGCCCATCGCGCCCCCGCGCGTGCTCGCCTCGACGATTTCGGCGCTCATGGGGCTCTCCTCCTCGTTCTGCTGGAGGAAGGCGAGGACGTGGTGCGTGATCGTGCGCCCATCGTTGCCCGCAGGCCTGATTTCGATGGCTTTCACCCAGCGGGGCTCCGTGATGCCGGTCGGCGTGACGGGCCGCCACCACTTGTCCATCGTCTCGGCTTCGAGCGTGAAGGGTTCGGACGCGATGACGAGGTCGGGTTCCCCGAACTCATGGAGGAGGCGCCATTCGTTCGGATCGGGGAACTCGACGGGAGGCGGCAGGTCCGCGGGGTCGCCCTCTACCCGGCCGCCATCGATCCACGCGACGATCGTCTCGATCTCCGCGCCCGACAGGCTGCGGTCGTTCCTGAACTCCTGGATCCCGACCGTGGGGTCGAGGTGCCAGGGCGGCATGACGCGGTTCGAGACCTTCTCGCGGATGCCCGATGCCCAGCGGTAGGCGTCCCGGTACGTGAGGAGCGACATCGGGGCGATCGAGCCTTCCTGGTGACACTCCTGGCACTTGGCCTGGAGGATCGGCATCACGTCCCGGTTGAAGGTCACGTCCCCGGACCCGTTCTCCTGCGCCCCTGCCGGCCCCGCGACGCCCAGCGCGCCGAGTCCCGCGCCGAACGCGATGGCGGCTCGCTTCAGGGAAGTCGGATCGAACTGTCTCATCATCGTTCTCCTCGAACCTCGTCGAATCCGTCGGTCACGGGTGGACCGTGACCCGGAGGAACCCGTTCGTCCAGCAGCATTGCGCGTGGCCGGCGGCGGAAACACCGGAACCATCGTTGGCGCGCACGCGCAGGATGTAGTCGCCCGGCTCACTGAAGGTGACCGGGGTTGCGGCTTCGGCGCCGCTGGCCGGGACGCGGGCCGTCCGCTCGCCGAACGTCACCTCGCCCGGCCCCCGGTGCTTGAACCAGGTGAGGTTGACCGGCGAGCCGTCGCGGCTCCCCGCCACGAAATGACTCCGACCCACGCCGTCGTCCCGGACGTGCATGCTCACGTCGAGCGCTTCCCCGACCCGGGCCGTGAGCGGGCCTCCCCAGGCCCCGGCCGGCCCCGCGCCTTCCTCGCCCGCTCCGAAGCGGAGGACGGGGGGCGTGTTGCCGTCTCCCGCTTCGCCCTTGAGCGCGTCGATCTGCCAGTCCCGGTGCAGGTGGCCCGGGACGCGGAGCGTCTGGCCGCGCATCCTCAGCGTCCAGTAGACCTTCCCCTCGCCGAAGTCCGCCGGAACCCGGACGACGAACACGCCGTAGTGGCGCCTTGGGGCGAACGACGTGGGCTGGCCGCCCTGAAACTCCGCCGGCTCGATCGTGTTGTCCGGCCCCAGGGGGACTTCGATCGTTTCGTCGAAGTTGCGGTTGAAGTAGCCGAAGGAGAGGGACAGCGTGCCGTCCGCGTTCGGGTACCAGCCCTCGAAGGCGGGCGTCACCGTCTGCCCCCTCCCGCTGGGATTGCCGAGCGGGACCTGGCCGGCAAGCGGTGCCGTATCGAGGCACAGCGCCGCGGCGAGCGCGGCGAGCGCCGGCAGCCCGTGGCGACCCCTCCCGTCGCTCCTGCCACGGGTTGCCAGGACCCGCGCGGGTCTCACCGTCCCGCTTCCGCCATGCTCGCCTCGATCGAGGCCCGGATCGCCTTCACCGTCGCATCCACCCGGAATTGGAGCAGTTTCCGGCCGGTGGCGATCGCCTCCTCCTTGGGGGCGATGGAGACGCCGTTGATGCTGGCCCGTCCCGCCGCCACGCGCTCGTCGTAGCGCACCGTCGTCGGGTCCTCGGTCATCATGATCGCGGTGATGACGAAGTCGTCGTGGATCCCTTCCGGGTCCGTCTCGAAGATGCCGAGTTCGGTGTTCATCCAGTCGTGGACGTCGCGGTAGCGGTAGAACTCCGGGATGAAGTGTGCCTGCGCGTCGTACCAGCGCTCGTTGAGGCGGGCGGCGACCGCCTCCATTCCGGACTGGTTTCCGCCGCTGTCGCCGAACAGGATGATGTGCTCGAAGCCGTGCGCCTTGAGGCTCGACGCCACGTCATCGAGCACGGCCTCGAACGTCTCCTGCCGGAGGCTGATCGTGCCCGGATACCGCATGTGTCCGGACGGCTCGTCGATGTCGCCCTCGGGGACGAGCTTGACGACCGGCGCACAGAGCGCGTTACCGAGTTCGCGGGCCACGCCCTCGCAGGCGCCCTGCAGCACGTAGTTGTGCTTGCCGGTGGCGAGGTACGGTCCGTTCTGCTCGATGCCGCCCGTCGTGATGATCGCGGTGGTCTTCCCGGCCGCCATCGCGTCCCGGACCTCCATCCACGTCATCTCCTCGATCCACACGGTGTCGAACGCCTCGATGGGCCGCTCGGATACGAGTTCCTCCTGCACCTGGCGCTCCCGCTCTGCGGCCAGCCGAGCGCGCTCTTCCGGCGACATGTTCCGCTGCTGGCCCGCCAGCGCCGAGGCGGAGACCGCGAACACCGCGAGCAGGGGGAGGATGAATCGGGACTTTCTCATGGCACACCTCTGTTTCCGCGAGCACGGGAGCACGACACCAGCCCCGAGATTAGCATATTCCGTCGGGGTCCGACCAGTAGTATGCGCTGGCGGCTGGCTCGCCTCTGCCCTCCACCCTATGCTGGCGGCGGTCCCATTCGGGGGTCTGCATATCTGCTGTTGTCCTGAACCCATCGTGAACACCTTTGCCGCATCTCCACAGAGCGTGATCGCGCGCACGGTTGTCGCAACTCCGCGGGGAGATCCCGCGGCGGTCCAGGCGCACCTCGACGCGCTGACCAAGCCGCCGGGCAGCCTCGGACGCCTCGAGAAGCTGGCGCTCCAGGTCGGCGTGGTCCTGGGCGACCCGCCGCCTCCACTGGAGGACGCGGTGGTGTTCGTCTTCGCGGCGGATCACGGGGTCGCCGTGCAGGGCGTGTCGGCGTATCCGGCCGAGGTCACGGCGCAGATGTGCGCGAACTTCTCCGGTGGCGGGGCGGCGATCAACGTGCTCACGCGGGCGTGCGGCGCCGGAGTGCGTGTCGTTGACGTGGGGGTTGCGGCGGACCTCGCCGGGCTGGCGGGAATCGAGCACCGGAAGGTCCGCGCGGGCACGGACGATCTTTCAGCGGGGCCGGCGATGACCGCGAGCGAGGTCGAGGAGGCTCTGGCGTTGGGTATGGAAGTGGCGGGAGGTGGCGCCGGCTCCACTGGAGCGGCGCGTCCCCCCGATCCCTGCCTCGTCGGTGTGGGCGAGATGGGCATCGGGAACACCACCGCGGCGGCTGCCGTAACGGCGTGCCTGGCCGGGGCGGCGGCGCGCGAGGTCGTCGGTCGCGGGACGGGGGTCGACGAGGGCGGGCTGGCCCGCAAGCGCGACGTGGTGGAACGCGCGGTGGCGCGGGTCGTCCGCGACGAGGATCCCCGGGGCGATGCTGCGGCGGTCCTGCGGCAGGTGGGCGGGCTCGAGATCGCGGCCATGTCGGGCGCCATGATCGGCGCGGCGGCGCGGGGCGCCCTCGTACTGGTGGACGGGTTCATCTCGTCGGCCGCGGCGCTGGCGGCCTGCCGCCTGTGCCCCGGCCTGCCGCCGTACCTGGTCGCATCGCACCGCTCCACCGAGCCGGGCCACGCGGTGGCGCTCGATGCGCTCGGCCTCGTGCCCCTTCTCGACCTCGACATGCGGCTTGGCGAGGGGACCGGGTGTGCGCTCGCCATCCCTGTCGTGCGGGCGGCCGGAGCGTTGCTCCGCGAGATGGCGACCTTCGAATCGGCCGGGGTCTCGGGGCCGAACGAGGGTCCGTCGCGGGTGGGATCATGATGGAACTCGTCCTCGTGACGGGCGGGGTGCGCTCGGGCAAGAGCCGGTGGGCTCAGGGCGAGGCGCTGGCGCGCGGCGGGGAAGAGGTCACCGTGATCGCGACCGCAGAGGCCGTCGACGACGAGATGCGTGACAGGATCGCGGCCCACCGCCGCGATCGTCCCGCGGGGTGGCACACCATCGAGGCGCCCGCGCGGGCGGGCGAAGCCATCGTCGCCGCCGGCACGGACACCGTGCTGCTGGATTGCGTGACCGTGCTGACCGGCATGGCGATCGGACGATCGGGCGCCGACGCCGAGGCGGCCGCGTTGGGCGCGATGGCCGCCGAGATCGACGGGATCCTCGATGCGCGAGCGGCGCGCACCGGTTTGCTGATCGTCGTGACGAACGAGGTGGGGTGGAGCGTGCACCCGCCCACCGCGCTCGGGCGCTGGTACCAGGACGGACTGGGCATCGCCAATCAGCGTCTCGCCGCCGCCGCGGACCGTGTCGTTCTCATGGTCTCCGGGCTGGAGCTGCGATTGAAGTGAGGACGTCGCTCCGGGGGGCGCGCGCCGCCTTCGTCTTCCTGACGCGTCTGCCGCTGGGCGGCTTTCCCTACTCGGCGGAAGAGTGGCGGTGGGCCTCGGCGTGGTTCCCCCTGGTCGGACTCGTGCTCGGAGGGGCGTGCGCGGCCGTGTGGGGCCTGGTGGCGCCGCTGGGGCCGTGGGTGGCGGCGATGAGCGTGATCGTCGTGTCGGTCCTGCTGACGGGCGCCTTCCACGAGGATGGATTGGCCGATACGGCCGACGCGCTGGGTGGAGCGACGGACCGCGAGGGGATCTTCGTCATCCTGAAGGACTCGCGGATCGGCGCGTTCGGGGCGCTGGCGCTCGTGACGTCCATCGCGTTCCGGCTCGTGCTGCTCGCGCAGTTGGGGAGTGCGGCACCGGCGTCCGCGCTCGCCGCAGGGGCCTCCCCGCTCGCGGCAGCGCCCGCGGCTTTGCTTCTCGCGCACGGCCTGGCGCGGGTCGGCCCGGTCTGGCTGATGGTCGCCCTCCCCTACGCGAACGCGGCGGCGGCGAAGAGCGGCCACGTCACGCGGGCCGGGGTGGCGCAGGCAGCGGTGGCGACCGCAGTCGGCGTGGCCGGAGCGGGGGCCGTGGCGGCGGGTGCGATCGGCGCGATCGGCGTCCTCGCCGCCTTTGCCGCGATGGCCCTCGCCACCGCGCTCTGCGGCTGGCGATTCCGCGCGCGGGCCGGGGGCGTGACCGGCGACTTCCTCGGCGCGACGGAGCAGGTGAACGAGATCGCGATCCTTGGTGCCGTGCTCGCGGTCCAGGTCGCGCAGGCCGCCGCGTGATCCGGCTCCTCGCCATCCGCCACGCACCCGTGGCCGTCGAGGGCATCGTCTACGGGCAGACGGACGTGCCCACGACGCTGGACAGCGCCGAAGCGGCCGCGCGCATCGAGCCCGTCGTGGCCGAGTTTGCCCCGGCGATCATCTGGTCGTCCGATGCCGCCCGCTGCCGCGAACCCGCCGCTCTGCTCGCGGAGCGGCTAGCCGTCCCGCACCGCATCGACGAGCGGGTGCGCGAGATGTCCTACGGCGACTGGGAGGGATGGGCCTGGGACGCCGTGCCACGCACCGAACTCGACGCATGGATGGCCGCCTGGCAGACGCGGTGCCCCCCGGGTGGGGAGACCGTCGCCAGGTTCACCGAGCGGGTGGCCGCGTGGTGGCGAGACCTGTACGCCGGCCCCCATTTCCTGATGGCGCACGCCGGGGTCGTGCACTGCCTCGACGTAGTGGCCGACGGCCTCCCCTGGGGACAAGCCATCGAGCGGCGCCTCGACTTCCTGGCGGCCAAACAGTTTACCGGAAACTCCTGATCTTGAGTCCCACTGGCCCCTGCCCCGGGGGGATGCTGTCGGTCAGCGCCCAGGTCTCCGGGTCATAGCGGAAGATCCAGGGCGACAGGTTCTGGCGGGTACTGCCGAAAAACGTCTGATAGAGCGAGCCGTCCGCCGCCGTGTGCGCGCCAAAGGCGCCCCGGCAACCACCGCCGGCGAGGGGCGCGCAGATCGGGTTGGAGGCGTCGCGCACGAACGCCTTCGTGGCCGTGTTCCAGGCGACCGTCCCCGTGAAAAACGCCGACGCAAAGAGCGTTCCGTCCTCCGACACGTGAACGTGTCCCGAGCCTGCGGGGAATCCCTCAACGACCTCGACGAGCTCGAGTGAACCGGGGTCGATGATCGCCAGCGTCGACGGCGCGACGTAGTTGCCGGTGTTCATCACGTAGAACATCCCGTCGGGCCCGATGGCCCCGAACTGCGGATTGGTGCCACCGGTCTCGATGGTGGCGACGACGGTCATCGTGAGCGGATCGAGCGCGGTCACCACCCCATCGCCCGCAGGCGCGAAGTTTTCGTCCAGGTTTGCGGAGATGACGAAGGCGAGCGAGCTGGAGAACGGCACGATGCCGGTCGGGAACTGCGTCACCGGGACCAGGTCCCCGATGGCGCCGCCGGCCTGTCCGATCGTGAACCTGCCCACCTCGTCCGTCTGCTGGTTCGCCGCCAGCACCGTCCTGTCGTCCACGAACGCCGACCCGGTCGCGTTCCCGGATTCGAAGAGGAAGAACCCGCCGATCTGTCGCGTACGGAGGTCGATGACGGCGACCGAGGCCGCGTTTCCGAGGGGCACGACGCCCGTCTCGCCGCGGATGCTGATGCCGGTGGGAGTCACCGCGCTCGACGCCCCCAGGGCGATGTCGCGGTTCTCGCCCGGATCGCCGAGCTGGAAGAGCCGGAGCGCGTTCGCGCTCGAGTTCACCACGATACCGATCTGGGCGTCGGCCACCGTTCCGTCGAGAAACTCCAGCCTCTCGACCAGCAGCGAGACCGACGCGTTGCCGGTGTTACCGTCCGAGTCCGTTGCCCTCAGCGTGATCGAGTGCACGCCCACCGACGGCGATTCGATCTCCAGCGGCGAACCTGTGCCCAATGCCCCGTCGATCGAGCTCGTCCAGGCCAGCGCAGCGTTCCCCAGCGTGCCGTCCTGCGGATCCGTGGCCGAGCCGACCAGCTGGACCGGCGTCCCTTCGCTGACCATGAGCCCGGAGGCCGGCGAGGTGATCGTTACGCTGGGCGTGCCGGGCCCGATCGGGCCCACGGGTTCGACAGGGGGGTCATCGCCGCATGCGGTCAGAATGACGAGGGCGAGGGGTGCGATGAAGCGAAGCGCGGTACGGGTCATGAGAGATCCATCCTTGGTTGACTGGGATACGGTGAACGAGGCGGATTGCGCGGTCATCTCGCGGCTCCAATGCGGATCCGCGTCGACCAGCCGCGGCCCGGCAGGGGGTAGTCGACGAGCAGCGCGGCGCGTTCGTCGAGGAGGTTCGTAACGGCCACCTCGAGCCGCCCGGCGAAGCGGCTCCACTCGAAGGGCAGGGCGATGCCGGCGTTGAACAGCGTGTAGGCGGCGAGCGCGTTCAGCGGGGAGCCCGGCACCGTGCGGCGCGCCCCGACGTGTGTGCCCGACGGCGTGAGGGTGATCCCGGCCGGCAGCCCGATGCCCAGGGCCACATCGGCCGTGAAACGCGGGCGGTAGGCGACCTGGCCATCCAGCACGGCCCCCGTGTATTCGACCTCGGACCAGGCGGCGCTGGCGGTGAGGCCGTGCGTGCGTCCGAACGCGGCCAGATCCGTCGTGGCGCCGAGTTCGAGGCCGCGGCGCGCGACGTCGTAGTTGTCCGGGCTCCACACGAAACGGTGGTCGGGGAACCAGAGGATCATGTCGTCGAGGTCCGCGCGGTAGGCGGTCGCGCGCAGTTCTCCGGTGGCCGGGCCCACAGACCACCGCTGGGCGAGCGTCGCCGAGAGTTCTCCCCGTATGCGCTCCGGCCCGAGGTCGGGGTTGGGCTCGACGAGGACCCCTTCCTGGAAGAAGAGGTCGCCGAGCCCGGGAGGGGAGAAGCCGTGGCCCCACCGGAGGTCGAGGGCGAGCCCGCCCCGGGTGAGCGCGGCGTCGACGGCGGGCGACAGCGTCACGCCATCCACGAGGTCGTGCCGGTCGGCGCGCAGGGAAGCACCCAGATCGAGGCGGAACCCGCGCCGCAGCTGCCAGCCGCGCCCGGCATGTGCCCACGCCCCGAGTTCGTCGAGGCCGATGCCGGGCGACGTCAGCGCGTTCGACTCGACATCGAGCCGTGCCGCCTGGAGGCCGAACCGGAGGTCAAGCGACTCGCGCGACGACGACGACGTTTCTGCGCTCCACCATCCCTCCACGGCGAGCTCCGCCCGTCGCACTCGCGTCCGGGTATCGTAGGCGCGTCCGAAGGGGGGCTCCGGATCCGCGTAGTCTGCGCGCTGCCACTGCACCGAACTGCGGGCCGAGCCTCCGAGGCGTGCCGGAGAGGCGCCGTCCGATTCGACCGTGACGCCGAGCCCGTAGCGACGGTGGCGCTGCCGGCCGGTGGCGGAGGGCTGCGCGATCGTCCCCGGGCTCCCGCGCTCGATGTCGCTGAGGTGGGCGCGCAGCGAGGCCTCCGCGCTGCCGCGCCGTGTGATGCGGAGGTCTCCGCCGGCGTGCGAAAAGGCGGAGTTCTCACGGGTCGTCTCGCCGCCGCCCCGGAAGGCGGGGACGTCGTAGGTGAACGCGCCGTTCGATCGCCGCCAGCGGGCGCCGCCGGAGACCGACCAGCCGTTCCCGAAACCGCTCGAGCCGGTGACCGCCGTCTCCGCCGAGGACCAGGCGCCCATCCCGGCGGTGACGGCGGCGGTGGTCGCGTCGCGGTTGCGGCTCTCCAGCAGGACGACGCCGCCGAGCGCCTGCGGTCCGTACCGGGCGGACTGCGCCCCCGGGATCACGGTGATGCGGGACACGGATTCGAGGTCCACCGTGCTCAGGTCGGCGATGCCGGTGAGCGGAGAGTTGATCGGCGTTCCGTCGAGCAGCACCAGCACCTGGTCGCCGCCCGCGCCGCGCAGTTGCAGCACGGCGGGGGCCCCCGGTCCGCCCTGTCTCACGACGGTTGCCCCGGGAACGCGTTCGAGCGCGGCCGGGAGATCCGTCACGCCGGGCGGAAGGCTGGCGGTCTCCAACACGGTGGCGCCGGCGTCCCGTTCGCGGGATGCCACCTGCACCACCAGCCCCCTGAGCCGCACAGGCGCCGGATTGAGCACGATGCTCGTTCGCGTGACACGCCCGTTCACGGCCTCGACCTCGACCGCGGCCTCCAGGAAGCCGGGCGCCGAGATCACGAGGGCGTGCCGTCCGGGCGAAAGGCCTCGCAGGACGGCGACGCCGCGCGCGTCGGCCGTCGCCTGGAGCCCCGCGCCCCGGACGGCGACCATCGCCCCCGGAACGGCGACTGCCGCACCCGCGTCCGCCGCAGCCTCGCCCGGCGCACCCGGCGCAGTCCTTGCCGCCCGCACGGACACGTGAACGGACGCAGCGACCTGGGTGGGGAGCGCGTGTGCCGAAGCGCCCGGGACGGCCACTCCGGCGGCCAGGATGGTAATCGCGAACTTCGTCTTCACTCGACCCCGTCTTCTCCGGGACGGGGAAGAGCACGGTCGAACGTCCACGCGACGGCGTGAACGCGGGACCACGCCCTCCCGCGAGGGTGCTGATCCGAAGACGGAGGAGAGGTCTCCTGGCTTGGGACGGATCCGCTCGCCTTCCCGGGCCTCGCGGCCCAGTGGCTTCGTGAACGGAACGCCGAGGGATCGAAGTCCCTCTGTCCCTTTACAGTGGCGGGGCCGCGCCGGACTTTCACCGGACTTCCGAGCGCCCCTCCGTCTATGAACTGCGATGATGGATACAGGTTCCGCAGACCGCGTGCAAGCGAGCTCGGGACGTGGCCGCGGGGCACCCAGGTGTCCCCGGTAAGGCGTCCCGCCGCGGCAAATGCAGGGTCCGCGACCTGGGCAACTCCGGCCACCTGCGGCGAACTCGTGCAGGGCTTCGGTCGCGGCCGATGGCTCCAGATCGCGGCTCCCGTCGACCTGTACCGCACCGCCCGCGCCGAAGTCGTGCCGCTCGCCCGGTCCGACGCTGGCGCTTCCCGCCGCTACGCCAAGGTGAAACGCGGCCTGGAGATCCTGCTGCGCGACCGGCCCGACTGCGCCGTGCGCGTGACGCTCGGCGGCGACGAGATCCCGCGGGGAAGCGGCTTCGGAAGCAGCACCGCCGACCTGGGCGCGGCGCTGCGCGCCGGCATGGACGCCCTCGGCCTGCGGGGGTCGTGTGAAGCCGTCGCCGGCGCCGCCCTCCAAGTCGAGCCGACCAGCGGCTCCCTCCTCCCCGGGCTCGTCCTGTTCGATCACCGGGGGGGTACGATCCGGGAGCCGCTCGGCCCGCCGCCGGCCTTGAACATCCTCTGCATCAGACTCCCCGGGGTGGTCGACACGGTGACGTTCAACCGGGGCCTCCCGACACGACTCCCCGAACACGCCCTGAGAGCCTGGCGCGACGCATTCCGGTTGTGCGCCGACGGGATCGCGCACGGCGACCTCGGGAAGATCGGCGCGGCGGCGACCGCGAGCGCTGCGGCAGCCCATCACCTGGGGTGTCCTCCCGCCCCTCCGGGACTGGAGGCGTGTGCCCGGGCGACGACCGCGCTCGGCATCCTGCGGGCTCACTCGGGGACCGTGTGGGGGCTTCTCTACCCGGAGGAGGAAACGCCGACACCAGAGGAGGTTTCGGACATCCTGAACCACGGGGTGGCCGTCACGGTGCCCGTGCTGCCCGCGCGTTCGTCCGCGACGGTCGCATCCGTGCAGCTAGTCGGCGGCGGCTGCCGAGTTGCCCCGCCTTCGGAGATGCGGCTATCGTCGCAGCTTGACGCGAGGGGGCCACCGGAAGTTCGGTCCGAAGCCGACGCGGCCCCGCCACTGTAGGAGGTCCGGATCCCATCGGCGGATCCGAAACGACGCGCTCGGCGGCCACTGGATGATCCCGGGAAGGCGAGCGATGTCGCCTCGAGTCAGGAGACGCGGTTCCCTCGTCCTTTGAACACCATCCTTCGAGGGAGGGGACCCGGTGTACACGGCACACCAGGCCAGGGCGAGCTCGACGGCGCCCGTGACGGCGCCCCCGCGTTCCCCGTTCGCACGGCGGATCGCCGCCCTGCTCACCGTCCTGCTCGCCCCGGTCCTCCTCACGTCCTGTGCCCCGGACGAGCCTCCGGACATGCCCGCAGTTTCCGTCACGGACGATGCGGGATACACCGTCGCGCTCACCGCGCCGGCGGGCCGCGTCTTTTCGGTGATCCCCTCGCTGACCGAATCGATCACCGCGCTCGATCCCGGCGTCCTCGTCGCGCGCACCCGCTTCGATCGGGCGCCCGAACTCGCTCATCTCCCTTCGCTGGGCGGGACCATACAACCCAATCTCGAGGCACTGGCCGGGCTCGAACCCGATCTGGTCGTCACGTGGGCCGACGCGTCCCAGCGCGCGGTGGGGGAACGGGTGGACGCGCTGGGCATTCCCGTCTACAGGGCGGTCGTGCAGACGATCGACGACGTGCGCAGCCACCTGCGCCGCCTGGGTACACTGCTCGGCCGCGAGGAACGGGCCGCCGCGCTGGTGGACTCGCTGGACCTCGCACTGGAGGGCGTGGCCGCCACGGTGCGCGGCCGCGAGCGCGTCGACGTCTACTACTCCGTCTGGCACGACCCGCCGCAGACGACCGGGCCGGGAACTTTCATCGACCAGGTCATCGAGCACGCGGGCGGGCGCAACATCTTCAACGATGCCGCGCGCTCGTGGCCGCGGGTGTCCATCGAAGCGATCCTGCGGCGTGACCCCGACGCCCTCGTCATCGCTCGCCACGCGCCCGGCGCGCCGGGCGCGCCGTGGCTCGAGGGGCCGGGCTGGCGGGAACTGCGCGCCGTCCGCAACGGCCGCTACCTCCTCGTCGACGGCGACCTCTTCAACCGCCCCGGGCCCCACGTGGCCGAGGCGGCGCGTCGCATGGCCCACTTCCTGCACGGGCCGCGTTGACGCACACCCCGCGCCGGCTCGCCCTCCTCGCGCTGGTCGTCCTGGCGGCGATCGCGCTCAGCGTCTCCTTCGGGGCCTCCGGCCTGGGTCCCGTGGACCTGTGGCGTTTCCTCCTGGGAGAGGCCGACCCCACCACCCGTTCCATCCTCCTCCAGTTGCGGCTGCCGCGCGCGGTGCTGGCGGCGCTCGTCGGAGGCGCACTCGGCCTCTGCGGTTGCACCTTCCAGGCCCTTCTGCGCAACCCGCTCGCCGAGCCCTACGTGCTTGGCGTCTCGGGCGGAGCCGCCGTAGGAGCGGTGGCCGTCGTGGTGACCGGCATCGGGCTGCGTTTTCCCTGGATGCTTCCCCTGGGCGCGTTCGCCGGCGCGCTGGCCGCGATGGCGCTGGTGCTGGCGGTCGCGCGGCGGGCCTCGCCCGGTCGGATGGACACGCGTGTCCTGATCCTGTCGGGCGTGATCATCGGCGCCTTCTTCAACGCGGTGATCCTGCTCCTGCTCTCGCTCGCCGACGTGGAGTCGTTCCGCTCGGCGATCTTCTGGATGATGGGGAACCTCTCCGGCGCCGACTGGGCTTCGACCGGGCTGCTGGCCCTGCTGCTCATTCCCGGCGCGCTGGCCGTGTTGTCGCTTGCCCGGGCCTTCAACCTTCTCTCGCGCGGCGAGGAGGTCGCGTTCTATCTGGGCGCCTCCGTGCAGCGGGTGAAGCTCACCGCCTACCTGGCCGCGTCGCTGATGGTGGCGGCGGCAGTCGCGGCCGGCGGCGTGATCGGCTTCGTCGGGCTGATCGTTCCGCACGCCGTCCGGCTCGCGTGGGGGAACGACCACCGCCTGCTCCTGCCCGCATCCTTCCTGGCCGGCACCGCCTTCCTCCTGCTCGCGGACACGGTGGCCCGGCTCGTGGTGGCGCCGGCCGAACTCCCCACCGGGGTGGTCACCGCCGTCGCGGGGGTCCCGTTCTTCGTGGTGCTGCTGCTGCGGGGGGGCCGGCGGTGAGGGAAACCACGGCCTCGCGCGACTGGCGGCCGGTGCTGGAGGGCCGGGACCTGAGTTTCACCCATCCGCGCGCGGACGAGGCCGCCGTGCGCCGGATCTCGCTGTCGGTCTCCCCGGGCAGGCTCCTCGCCGTCGTGGGACCGAACGGAGCCGGCAAGACGACGCTGTTGAAGCTCCTCTCCGGGTCCCTGACGCCTCACGAGGGTGGAGTCACCCTCGACGACCGCGCGCTGTCCGATCTAGGCGACCGGGAACGGGCCCTTGCGATCGCCGTGGTGCCGCAGTCCGAGTCCTCCCCCTTCCCGGTCACGGTGCGGGAGATGGTGGGGATGGGAAGATACGCGCACCTCGGCCCGTGGGAGCGCTCCGGAGACAGGGACCGCGCGGTGGTGGAAGATGCGATGGCGCGCTGCGCGGTTGCGGAGTTCGCGGATCGCCACCTGGGCGAACTCTCCGGCGGCGAGCGACAGCGGGCGCGGATCGCTCGCGCGCTTGCCCAGGAGGCGCCAGTCCTCCTCCTCGATGAGCCCACTGCCGGACTCGACCTCCGCTACCGCATGGAGCTCTTCCACCTGCTGCGCGACCTTCGGGCCGCCGGCCTCGGTGTGTTGGTCATCACTCACGACCTCAACCTGGCCGCCAGGTTCGCCGACCGGCTGGTGCTGCTCGACCGCGGACGCACGCTGGCCCGGGGCGCCCCCGACGAAACGCTGTCGCGAGAGTCGCTGGAGGCGGTCTACGACTGGCCGCTCAGGGTGGTGCCGCACCCGGGACCCGGGAGCGACACCGGCGCACCGCAGACGATCCCGCTCAGGAGGGATGACCCGTGAACGCGGGGCGGCGGGCCGCACGCCCCGTGGCCCTGAGCCTGGTGGGCGCCCTCGTCCTCGATCGGGTCCTGGGCCAGCCTCGCCTTCATCCGGTGCGGGTGATCGGCGGGCTGCTGGGCGGCGCGCGCCGACTGCGGCGCAGCCGGGGACCGCTGGGAAGCCTGGTCGAAGGAGCGGCGGCGCTGGCGGTGGTGTCGGGCGTCGCCGCCGCGGCCTCGCGTTCCCTGATGGCGCGCCCGGGGCGCCCCTCCACAGAGTCCTCCGGATCCCCGCTGCCCGCCACCCTCCTGGCGGCGGGGGCCGAAGCGCTGCTCCTGCATCCGGCGCTGGCCCTCGAGCCGCTCGCCGAGGCCGGGGAACGGGTGGCCGCCGCGCTGGAGGCCGAAGATCTCGACGGAGCGAGGCGCCACCTGGCGTGGGACCTGGTCAGCCGCGACACGAGCGCGCTCGACGCATCTCACTGCGCCTCCGCGGCGATCGAGTCGCTGGCCGAAAACCTCTGCGACTCGGTGGTGGCGCCCGCTTGCGCCTACCTCGCGGCCGGCTTGCCGGGGGCCTGGGTCTACCGGGTCGTCAACACCGCCGACGCGATGTTCGGCTACCGTACTCCCGACCTGATCTGGTACGGGAAACCGGCGGCGCGAGCCGACGACCTCCTCAACCTCGTACCGGCCCGGCTGGCGGCCGTCCTGATCGTGATGGCCGCGGCATCTCAGCCGCTCCGCCGTGACGAGAGCCGCCCGGCGCCCGGCGGGGTCTTCCACCACCTCCCGCGTGAAGCGTCCCGCGCGGCGGGGCCCAATGCCGGGTGGCCGATGGCCGCCGCCGCGCTCGCCCTGGGGGTCCGGCTCCACAAGCCCGGTGCCTACACGCTGAACGCCGCGGGCGCTCGACCCGAGGCGGACGACATCGACGCGGCCGCCGCCCTGATCCGCCGCGCGGCCTGGCTGGGCATCGGGCTCGTCGTCGCCGCGAGAGCATGCCGCTCGTGAACTGGCGTCCTCCGCGCCCCGACCCCCGCCTCGCCGGCGCCCCGCCGGAGTTCCATGGCGGGCCGGGGTACGAGCGGGACGTGGAGTATCCCTCCGTAACCGCCGACCTCAGCACCAACGTCAACCCGTACCTGCCGGACGAGGCCGTGCGCCGGGCCGTAGCCGGCGCTCCGCTCGACGCCTATCCCGATCCGGCGTCGAGCGGGGTGCGCGCGAGGGTGGCCGGTGTCTGGGGACTCGACGCCGAGCGCATCCTGCTCGCGCCCGGAGCCTCCGAGCTGATCTACCGGATCGCCCGCTGCTGGATTCGCCCCGGCGACCCGGCGGTCATGTGCGGCCCCACCTTCGGCGAGTACCGCCGCGCCGTGGCGATCCAGGGTGGGGAAGTCCACGAGGTGCGGGGGGTCGCTCCGGACTTCAGGTTGCCGCTCGAACGGTTCTGCGACCGCGTCGCGCGGCTCCGTCCGCCGGTCGCCTTCCTGTGCACTCCCAACAACCCCACCGGCGAAGCACTCTCCGACGCGAGCGTCGCCCAGCTCGCCGGCCGGATGCCCGCCGGGACGCTCCTCGTGATCGACGAGTCCTACCGCTCCTTCGCGGAGGGACGCCTCGCGCCACCCCACCTGCCCCACGAGGACCGCGTCCTGCACCTGCGCTCCTTCACCAAGGATCTTGGCGTACCCGGGCTGCGCCTCGCCGCCGCCGTCGCGGCGCCCGGGATCCTCCACCCGCTCGCAAGCGTCGCGCCGCCCTGGTCCGTGTCCTCCGTCGCCCAGGCCGCGCTCCGGGCGGCGCTTGCCCCGCGCGCCCTCGCCCGACTCGAGGAGAGCCTCATCCGCATCGCTGCACGGCGCCGGTGTCTGTCCGCGGCGCTCGCCCGGCGCGGGTGGTGTCCGGGCCCCTCCGCGACCGGCTTCATCCTCGCGGCGGTCCCCAATGCAGCCGCCACCGCCCACGCCCTCAGGCTCCGGGGCGTCCGCGTGCGTCACGCGGCCTCCTTCGGGCTTCCGGGGCACATTCGGGTCGCGGTTCGGCGGCGCGCCGAGGAGGAGCGCTTCCTCGCCGCGCTCGACGAGATTGCTACCCCGGACGAAATCGCTACCCCGGACGAGATCGCCGCCCCGGACGGGATCGCCGCACACACGACCGCAGGAGGACCCTCGTGACCCAGGACGACGAGCGGAGTTCGGACCTCCGCCGCCCGCGCTGCCGTCCCGCGCCCCCGGAAACCGCCGACCCGAGGTCCTCGACTGGCGACCGGGCGGACCGGCATCCGAAGGCCCCCGTGCCGAAGCAGAGGACGCCCGGGCCCTACCGCGTCCCGCCCCGCGAGCGGCGCACCGGCCTCGTCATCCTCAACACCGGCGACGGCAAGGGGAAGACGACGGCCGCGCTGGGCACGCTGCTGCGCGCCCGCGGCCGGGACATGACCGTGGGCATGCTGCAGTTCCTCAAGACCGAAGGGGTGAAGCGGGGCGAGCACATCGCGGCCGAGAAGCTCGGGGTCGAGATCGTGCCGATGGGCGCGGGCTTCACCTGGCTGAGCGAGCGCATCGAGGAGGACCGCGCGCTGGCGCGCGAGTGCTGGGCGCAGTGCCGGGAGGTTCTCGACTCCGGGCGCTACGACATCGTGATCTTCGACGAGTTGACCTACCCCCTCGCGTACGGCTGGCTGGACCACGACGAGGTGCTGCCCGCGATCCGCGATCGTCCGGCCGGGACGCACGTGATCATCACCGGACGCATGGCCACGCCCGAACTCATCGAGTTCGCGGATCTCGTCACCGAGATGAAGGACGTCAAGCACCCCTATCGGACGCGCGGCATCGGGGCGCAGCCCGGGCTGGAGCTGTGAGCGCACCCGTTCTCATGCTGCAGGGCACGGGCTCGGGCGTCGGCAAGTCGCTGCTCACGGCGGCCTTCTGCCGGCTCGCCCGCCGCCGCGGGATCGCCGTCGCTCCCTTCAAGGGCCAGAACATGTCCAACAACGCCGCGGTCACGGCCGACGGCGGCGAGATCGGGCGGGCGCAGGCGCTGCAGGCGCGGGCCGCGGGGCTGGACCCGCACGTCGACATGAACCCCGTCCTCCTCAAGCCGCTCGCCGACACGCGTTCCGAGGTCGTGCGACTGGGACGCACGGACCGCGGAGCGACCGACCTCCCCTGGCGCGAGCGCAAGCCCCGCCTCTGGCCCGTGGTGACGGAGGCGCTCGCCCGCCTCCGCGACCGCGCCGAACTCGTGATCGCCGAGGGCGCCGGCAGCCCGGCCGAGACGAACCTGCGCGAGAGCGACATCGTCAACATGGCCGTGGCCCGCCACGCGTCCGCCAACGTCGTGCTCATCGCCGACATCGACCGGGGCGGTGCCTTCGCCTCCCTCTACGGCACCTGGGCGCTCCTCTCCGCGGCCGACCGGGCGCTCTTCCGCGGCTTCATCCTCAACCGTTTCCGCGGGGATCCGGCACTCCTCGCGCCCGCCCCGGAGACCCTGCGGGATCGCACCGGCGTGCCCGTCCTGGGCGTCGTCCCCTGGATCGACCACAAACTGCCGGAAGAAGACGGCGGCCCGGCCCTCGACGCCGGACCCGCCAACGCCCCTGCCATCGCGGCCGCCGCCTACCCGCGCGCCTCCAACCTGGACGACCTCGACCCCCTGCGCCGCGAACCGGGCGTGCGCCTGCGCTGGGTCCGCCGCGCGCGCGACCTGGCCGCCCTCGCGGCCCCGCCCGGCCTGGCCGCCATCATCCTCCCGGGCTCGCGAAACACCCTCGACGATCTCCGCTGGATGAAGCGCACCGGCCTCGCGGACGCCATCCGCGCGCTCGCGACGGACGGCATCCCGGTGGCGGGCCTCTGCGCCGGATACCAGATCATGGGCCGCCGCATCGCGGACCCGGCCAGCGTCGAGGGCGGAGGCGAGGAGCCGGGATTGCGCATCCTGGACGTGCGCACCGAACTCGCCCCGAGCAAGGAGACCCGGCGGACGCGCGCGCGCATCGCCGCCGCGCCGCCGGGCTGGCTGGAGGGCGAGGAAGGAGAGATCGTCGCCGGCTACGAGATCCACCACGGGCGTACGCGAGCCGCGCCCGGGCTCCGGCCGTGGCTCGCCGACGGGCCGCGCGACCTCGGGCACGCCGATGGCGCGCACTGGGGGTGTTACCTGCACGGCGCGTTCAGAAACGACCGCCTGCGCACGGGCTGGCTGCGTTCCCTCGGCCTCCGGCCGGATTCGGCAGGGTGGGGCGGCTCGATCGACCGCGAACTCGACCGCCTCGCCGACACCGTCGAGCGCTGCCTGGATGTCGACGCGGTCCTGGAGGACGCGCTGCGGCCGGCCGCTACGCGACGCTAGGGCTGGCGGGCGCCTCCCTCCCGGAGAGAAGATTCAGGTCGGGTTCTCTGCTCTTACGGAGGTTTGAAGATGGGTCGGCGGCTTTCTTTCCCGGTGTCCTGGCTCGCTCTTCCACTTCTCGTCGGCTGCGCGGCGCCAGGCGACACCTCATCGGACACGGCGACGCGCGCGGCCGTTTCCGGCGCAACCGACGCTGCCGCGGCGGGGCCGGCGACTTCGGATCCGTACGCGCACGGGTTCACGGACGGGGATTATCCGAGGGTGATCGAGGTCGCTGAGGATGTGTACGCGTACGAGCAGATCCACCCCACGGGGGGCGAGGTCATCACGACCGTGAGCCTCATCGTCATCACCCCGGAGGGCGTACTCGTCGCGGACGGGCAGGAGAGTCCCGAGGAGACGCGGCGGCTCGTCGACACGGTCGCGGGCATGACCGACCAGCCGATCACGCACGTCATCGTCGCCTCGGATCACGGCGACCACACGGGCGGGAACTCGGCCTTCCCCGCGGGCGCGCGCTTCTTCGCGCACCCGACTTCGGCGGCGATCCTGGAGGCCAACGCGGCGAACCCGAACCGGCCCGCGGATGCGCCGGCGGTCGTCGTCCCGACGGAGATCGTGGGGACCGACACGGTGCTCGAACTCGGCGGCCGCGAGATCCGGCTCCTGCACCTCGGCCGCGCCCACACGGGCGGCGGCCTCGTGGTCTACCTGCCCGAGGGGAAGGTGCTGTTCATGAGCGAGACGTACCTGAAGCACATCTTCCCGGCGATGCGCTCGGCGTACCCGTCCGAGTGGGTCGCGATGCTGGACCGGGCGATCGAGATGGACGTGGACGTGTACGTGCCGGGGCACGGGGTGATGGAGTCGCCCGCGATCCTCGAGGCGGAGCTGGTGTCGTTCCGGGACGCGGTGCGGGCCGTCGTGGAGGAGGCGACCCGGCTTCACGGCGAGGGGCTGAGCGCCGAGGAGGCGGCGGAGGCGGTCTCGTTCGGCGACATCGAGGAATGGTCGCTGCGGGACAGCCAGAAGCTGCGCGCCATCCGGCGGGTGTACCTGGAACTGAACGGACATCTGTCGGGGTTTCTGGTCCCGTGATCGACGCGCGGATGAGGCGGAGGGTCGGGCTCGCCGGGGCGGTCGCGGGTTTCTCGGTCGTGGCGGGTATCGCGGCGGGAACCGGGCCGCTTCAGGCACAGTCGTATGTGACCGTGGACATCGGGGCCCGCGATCCCGCCTTCTCGCCGGATGGGTCGATGATCGCCGTCTCGATCCTGGGCAAGATCTGGACGCTTCCCGCCGAGGGCGGCCCGGCGCGCCAGCTCACGGACGGGGCCTCGTGGGACACGCGCCCCGCCTGGTCGCCGGACGGCCGCTTCCTCGCCTACGCCGCGAGGTCCCGCCAAGGGGCCGACATCCTCGTCCGCAACATGGCCACCGGCGGCGTCCGCTTCCTGCACGGCGTCCCGGGGTCGGTCGGGCACATGCAGTTCCATCCGGACGGAAGCCAGCTCTTCTTCGTCGACGACCGCTCGCAGTACGAGGCGCACGTGTGGCGGATCCCGCTCGCGGGGGGCGAGGCGGAACAGCTGACGCACACCCGGAGCTGGCACGAGTGGTCGTTCGCGCTCTCGCCGGACGGGAGCCGGATCCTCCTCGAGACGGGGCGCTTCGACGGCACGGACCTGTACGAACTCGACTTGGAGGAGATGTCGCTGGAACGGGTCACGGACACGCCGGAGCGTGAGATGGCGGTGGCGTGGAGCCCGGACGGCACGCGCCGCGCACACGTGATGACGCACAACGGCCTCGACCAGATCGTGGTGTCGGTTGCCGGGGAACGGCACAGGTTCGCGAGCGCCTTCGACCAGAAGCAGCTCGCGTTCCATCCCTCGGGCGAGTGGCTGCTCGTCCTCGGCGGGCGGCGGCTGCAGCGGCTCGATCTGGCGAGCGGGGAGTTCACGCCGATTCCCTTCGAGGCCCGATTCGAGGTGGCCGGGGATCCGGCCGACGATCTGCTGATCACCAACGTCCGCCTGTTCGACGGCACGGGCGACGAGGCGGTTCCCGGGTCGGCGGTCCTCGTCCGGGACGGAAGGATCGCCGAGGTGAGGACGGGGGAAGACGGCGGGGTGCCCGAGGTCGCGCCGGGCACGCCGGTCATCGACGGGGGCGGCCGCATGCTGCTCCCGGGGCTGATGGACAACCACTACCACTACTGGCAGCCCCTCGCCGGCGCCGACCTGCTGGCCGCCGGAATTACCGCGATCCGCGACCCGGGCTCGGCGATCCAGGACGCGATGGACTTCAAGGACGCGGTGCGTCTCGGCGTCCTGGCCGGCCCCGACGTGTACACGGCCGGCCCCCTGATCGACGGCCCCGCCGGCTACCACCCGCTGGTCGACGTGAGCATCGACGACCCCGCGGCCGCTCCGGCGCTCGTCCGCGCGCTGAAGGCGCAGGGCGTGGATCTGCTCAAAGCGTACTTCCTCCTCGACCCGGACGTACTCGCGGCCGTCGTGGCGGAGGCGCGCGTGCAGGGGCTCCCGGTCACGGGCCACATCGGGGTGCGCACGGGCTGGCGGGAGGCGATCGAAGCCGGCATCAGCGGGTTCAACCACATCCGCGTATGGCGCGACTTCCTCCCGCTCGAGATCCAGGTCGACGGACGCGACATGTCGCTCGACGGCGGGCGGAACCCGGTCGGACGCATGCAGGCCGACTGGCGGGACATCGATCCGGCGAGCCCCGAGGTCATGTCCCTCCTCGAACTCATGGCCGAGACCGAGACGGGACTCGACCCGACTCTCTACATCCAGGACGTCGATGACGGCGACCGCTCGCGCTTTTCGCTCGAAGGGTTCCACAACGCCCGGCAGGCGTACGAGCGCATGGGCGAGTTCGTCCGGCGCGCGGTCGAGGCCGGGGTCCCGCTGCTCGCGGGCACGGACAACGTGGGGCTGTTCAACGAACTCGAGGCGTACGCGGAGGCCGGCGTGCCGAACGCCGCGATCCTGCGGGCCGCGACGGCGAACGGCGCGCGCTGGCTCGGGAAGGAGGACGATTTCGGGACGGTGGAGCCGGGGCGCCGCGCGCACCTCATCCTCGTGGATGGCGACCCGCTGGCCGACATCGCCGACCTGCGGAACATCGATCTCGTCGTGAAGGACGGCGTGATCGTCTTCGGCGGACCCCGGACCCGGCCGCTGGTCCCGTGATCGACGCGGTTGCCACGGGCGCCGCGGAGGCGGTCACCCTCGCGGCGCTGCAGGTCGAGCCGGCGGGCGGGCTCCTCCCGGCACTCTCCGACAACCCGTTTCTCGCGCTCGCCGCGCTCTTCGGGGCGGGGGTCCTCACGAGCACGAACCCGTGCATCTGGCCGATGATCCCGATCACCTTCTCCGTCATCTCCGGCACGGCGGGCGAAGCCCAGTCGCGAAAACGCACCGTCGGCCTGACGCTGACCTACGCCCTGGGACTGGCGCTCCTCTATTCCGTGCTCGGCGTCATCGCCGGGCTCAGCGGCACCGTGCTGGGCTCGATCGGGGCGAGCTTCTGGGCCCTGTTCGCGACCGGGAACCTCCTCCTCTTCTTCTCATTGTTCATGCTCGATGTCTTCCCCGTCCCGGTGCCGAAGCGGCTCCTCGCGTGGGCGGGCAGCCGGGGCGGCGGGTCCTACCGAGCGGTGTTCCTCCTTGGGGCGACATCGGGGATCGTAGCGGCGCCGTGCGGAGCGCCCGCCTTCGCGGTCGTCCTGACCTGGGTCGTCGCGGAACAGGCGGGCCTCATGGGTTTCGTGTACCTGTTCACCTTCTCCATCGGCATGACCGCCGTGCTCATCGCGGTCGGGCTGTTCTCGGGGACGCTCGCCGTGCTGCCGAAGTCGGGGACGTGGATGATCTGGATGAAACGGGCCGCCGCCGTCATCATGATCGGGATGGCGCAGTTCTACCTGATCAGGGCGGGATACTTCATGTGAACACGAAATCGGAACGGATCCCCTGTTACGCGACGGCCACGGCGTTCGCCGCGCGGGTCGCGCTGGGGGCGTTGGCCGCGTTCGCCGTGGCGGCGCCCCTTCACGCGCAGGCGGGCGCGGGGCAGGTGAGCCTCGCCCCCGGCACGCAGGGTCCGGACGCCACGCTGCAGGATCTGGACGGCAACGAGGTCCAGCTTCTCGACTACGCGGACGGCAAGCCGGCGCTGTTCGAATTCTGGGCCGCGTGGTGCGAGCAGTGCGAGGGGCTGCAACCCGAGATCGACCGGGTGCAGGCCGATTTCGGCGACCGGGTGAACGTCGTCGCCGTGGCGGTCGCGGTGGCTCAATCGCTGCGCCGCGTCCGGCGCCACGCGGAGGCGCACGGGGCGGAATACCCCTACCTGTGGGATGCGGACGGCGCCGCGGTGCGCGCCTACTCGGCGACCACGACCTCGATCGTCGTGATCCTCGACGCGGAAGGGAAGGTGGCCTACACCGGCGTCGGCCCCGACCAGGATCTCGTCGGGGCCGTCACCGAAGTTATCTCCGCTCAGCAAGCGGGAGGGGGCTAGCTCCTAAGGGTCGACCGGCTCCGGCGTCACCTCGTCGATGATGGCGGCGAGTTCGTCGTAGGCGGCGGGGTCGACCTGGTTGAAGCTCGGGATCACTCCCGCGACGCGCCCGTCGGGCCCCACCACGATCACGGCGCGGCTGTCCACCGCGTTGCTGTCCCTCAGGCCTCCGCCGAAGTCGACGTAGGTCCCCCCATCGTTGCCCGCGTCGCTCGCGAACAGGAAGGGGAAGTCCTCGTCCTTCAGCCATGACGCGAGTTCGTCGACCGGGTCGTTCGAGATGCCGACGAGGACCACGTTCCGGCCCTCGTTGAACAGACTTGCGTACTGATCACGGTACGCTCTCATCTGAACCGTTCAGCCACGCGTCCTGACTCTGAAGAAGAAGGCGAGGACGACCGTTTCGCCCCGGTAGTCGCTGAGGCGGATCGGGTTCTCCAGCGCCCCGTACCGCGTCGCGCCCGGCAGCGCGAAGTCCGGCGCCATCTCGCCCACGGCGAGCAGTTGCGAGTCCTGCGCGCTCACCGGGGCCGCGCCTCCGATGGCGAGCGTTCCGGCCAGGCCCAGCGCGAGGGCAGCGGCCAGGACAAGTCTCCGCATGTCTCGGTCCTTTCGTGCGGGTGGAAGACAGGTGGAAGAGCCATGCCGAAGGGTGGCGCGCCCTCCCCGTTCGCGCCAGAGTTGAGCAGCGGCTCAAATCCGATTCCGTCCCTGCCCTCAAGGAGGCGCCTCATGATCCGTCCGTCCCGAGGCCGTCCATGGCGTCGTGCCATCGCCTTCGTCGTCGCCGTCGTTCTCGCGACCCCCGTGTCCGGGTGCGCGCAGGGGAACGGCGATCCCGTGAACGATCCCCGCTTCGAGCAGGCGGTGGCGCTGTTCGACGCGTGGCTCGACGCGAAGATGGCGTACGAGAAGATCCCCGGCGTGTCGGCGGCGCTCGTGCACGATCAGGATCTCGTATGGGCCCGCGGCTACGGGTACGCGCACCGCGAGACCGGGGTCCCGGCCACGCCGTCGACGATGTATTCGGTGTGCTCGATCTCGAAGCTCTTCACCTCCATCGGCGTGATGCAGCAGCGGGACGAGGGCAAGATGGATCTCGACGATCCCGTCTCCGCGCACCTCCCGTGGTACGACCTCGAGCAGGTGTTTCCCGA
Source organism: Candidatus Palauibacter rhopaloidicola (assembly GCA_026914155.1). Taxonomy (GTDB): domain Bacteria; phylum Gemmatimonadota; class Gemmatimonadetes; order Palauibacterales; family Palauibacteraceae; genus Palauibacter; species Palauibacter rhopaloidicola. The sequence continues at coordinate 226,520 of JAPPGH010000050.1, forward strand.
CGGTCCGAACGTGAGCGTGGAGGGGATCCTCACCCACTCCTCGGGGCTCCCGCGCGAATCGGCGCACCCCTACTGGACGGGCCCCGACCATCCCTTCCCGACGCGGGACGAGATCATCGAAGGACTCTCCGGGCAGGAGACGCTGTACCCCGGCCGCCGCTACTTCCAGTACTCGAACCTGGGGATGGCGCTGGCGGGGCAACTGATCGAGGAGGCTTCCGGGCTGGGGTACGACGAGTACATCCAGAGCCGGATCCTGGAGCCGCTGGGGATGTCCGACACGTACACCGACATTCCCGTCGAGCACCAGGGAGGCCGCTACGCCACCGGATATTCGCGGCTCGAGCGGGGTGGCCAGCGGGCCGAGGCCCCCTTCTTCCAGGCGCTGGGGATGGCGTCCGCGGCGGGGTTCGCCTCCACCGTGGAGGATCTGGCGCGCCTCGCCTCGTGGCAGTTCCGCCTGCTGGAACACGGGGGGACGGAGATCCTTGACGTCAACACGCTGCGGGAGATGCACCGCGTGCACTGGGTCGACCCCGACTTCGACACGATGTGGGGGCTCGGGTTCGCGGTCTCGCGTCGCGACGGAGAGCGCGCGGTGGGCCACGGCGGGAGCTGTCCGGGCTTCCGCTCGACCTTCCAGATCCTTCCGGGGAAGAAGCTGGCGGGCGTGGTGATGATGAACGCCCTCGCCAATCCCACCGACGTCTGGACGAAGATGATGGCGACGCTCGGTGCGGCCTTCGAGGAGATCCAGGGCGATCCCGGCGGCGGCACCGCGCGCCCGGCATCCCTAGCGGAATACGAGGGACTGTACCAGTCCACATGGGGAGAGTCGGTCATCCTCCGGTGGGACGATGGTCTCGCGGCGCTCGGCCTGCCCTCGAATGATCCGGTCGAGGGAATGACGAAGCTGCGGCATGAGGGCGGCGATACGTTCCGGCGCATGCGGGACGACGGCGAGCCGGGAGAGGCGTACATCTTCCACCGCGAAGACGGGGCCATCGCCCGGTACAGCGTGCACGGCAACTTCTCGAACAAAGTCCGGTAGCGGAGGATGACGACGGCGATGACGACCCTTTCCGGTCCTTGCGGCAGCCTCATACCCGAAGCGGCCGCGCGCGAAGGGAACGACCCGATCTTCGCCCTGCACGGCGAGGCCGTGCGCCGGGCCGCGGCCGGCGAGTCGATCCTGAACTCGACGCTCGGGGCGCTGATGGACGACGACGGGAGCCTCGCGGTGATGCCCGCGGCGGCCGAGGCACTGGGGCGCGTGCCGCACGCGCGCGCCGCCGGCTATGCGCCGATCTCCGGAGACCCTCCGTACCTCGCCGCGGTGATCGCGGACCTGTTCGGGGAGGGCGGGCTGGCCGAGCAGGCGGTCGCCGTCGCGACGCCCGGGAGCACCGGCGCGATCCACCACGCGATCCTGAACTTCCTCGAGCCCGGACAGGCGGCGCTCACGCCCAGCTACTACTGGGGTCCGTACCACACGATCTCGACCCATTCGGGACGCGCGGTCGAGACCTTCAACATGTTCGACGCCGGGATCCGTCTCGATGTCGAAGCGTTCCGGGCGGGGCTCGAAGGCCAGATCGAGCGGCAGGGGCGGTCGCTCGTCCTCTTCAACTTCCCCTGCAACAACCCCACCGGTTATTCGCTCGACGAGTCGGAGTGGGAGGCCGTGGCGGAGATCGTGCGGGAGGTCGGCCGGCGGGGTCCGGTCGCGTTCCTCCTCGACCACGCGTACGCGAAGTTCGGGGACGAAGGGTCCAACGGCTGGATCGGCCACCTCCCGCGGATGATGGAGTCCGCGACGGTGCTCGTGGGCTGGACCGTGTCGAAGTCGTTCGCCCTCTACGGCGCGCGTGTGGGGGCGCTCGTGGCGCTCCACCGGGAGGCGGAGGAGCGGCAGCGGATCTCGAACGCGCTCGGGTTCTCGTGCCGGGCCACCTGGTCGAACTGCAACCACCTCGGGCTGCTCGCCGCCACCGAACTCCTCACCGATCCGGAGCTGCGCCGGCGCACGGATGAGGAGCGCGCGGGGATGATTCGTCTCCTCAACGAGCGCGTCGAGGTGTTCAACGAACTGGCGGGGCGGGCGGGGCTGTCCTACCCCCGCTACGAGGGCGGCTTCTTCGTCTCCGTGTTCACGCCCGACGCGGAGGTGACGGCCGCAACCATGCGCGAGGCGGGGGTGTATGTGGTCCCGATGGAGGGCGCGGTGCGGATCGCGCTGTGCGCCACGCCGGCGCACTCGATTCCCCGGCTCGTCAACGCGCTCGCCGAGGGCATCGCGACCGCCCGCGCCGCCTGAACGGCCCGGCGGGGAGAACGACGATCTGTCCGTGAGAAAGACGATGGAACGACACAAGGTAGTTCCGGTCCTGACGCCAACCCTTCTGGCTCTGGCGCCGGCCCTCGTACTCGTCGCCGCCACCGGTTGTACCGGTCAGGCCGCGCTGACGGATGCCGACAAGCTCGCGCGCGTGGAAGAGATGGTGGCGGAGGTCGAACGTCGCTTCCCCGAGGTGGAGGCCGTCACCGTGGAAGAGGTCGGGCGGCTGCTCGAGACCGGAAGCGTCGTCCTCGTCGACGCCCGGGCGCCCCGCGAGCGCGAGGTCTCCTGGATTCCCGGCTCCATCACCTCCGACGAGTTCGAGGAGGACCCCGACCGGTACGCGGACCGGACCGTCGTGGCGTACTGCACGATCGGCCACCGGAGTTCCGAGTACGCGAAACGGCAGAACGAGCAGGGCCGGCGCGTGCTGAACCTGCGCGGGAGCCTCCTCTCATGGACCCACGCCGGCGCGCCGCTCGTGGGCCCCGATGGACCGACCCACCGCCTGCACGTCTACGGCGAAACCTGGAACCTCGCCCCCGCCCGCTACGAAACGACCTGGTGACGGCTCATCGCGACCCCGTTGAGCAACAGGATCTCCAAGGGGTGATTTGGACGCTCGGCCGTCTGGCCTGGGGGGTCCGTCAGCGGGGGTCGTCGCCGAATCCGGGAGCGAAGATGGCGGAGAGATCGATCGTGCCGACCTGCGTGTCGCCGAGGCGGACGGGGAGCAGCCGGCGGAAGCGCTCGGGCCTGAGGCTCACGTCGGGTTCCGCCCCGGTTCCCGAGCCGAAGCGGTACACGTCGACCCGGTGTTCGGCGAGGTCCACGATCCAGTATTCGCGCACGCCCTGCCGCTCGTAGAGCCGCCGCTTCACGCCGCGGTCGCGCTTGGCGGTGGAGGGAGAGAGGACCTTCACGACGAGGTCGGGCGCCCCCACGAGTCCCGCCTCCTCGACGATGTGGCGCCGCTCGTTGGACACGAAGAGGATGTCCGGCTGCACGCCCTCGCCGGTGGCCGGGAACTCTACGCCGGGAGTGGGCACGACCTCGCCGTGTCCGGGACCCTCCAACAACTCGGACAGCCTTATCAGGAGCCGCGCGCTGACCACCTGGTGTCGCCACCTGGGAGCGGCGGTCACGTGCAGGACCCCGCCGATCGCCTCGTAGCGGTTGCCGTCGTCGGGCATCCGCTGCGCGTCCCGCCAGGTGACTTCGGTAAGCTGCATGGTTAGGGGACCAGGTTTGCGGCGGATGTGCGGGTGATGAACGTCGCCAGCGTTTCCCTCCACTGCGGGAGCAGGCTCTCCTCCACGTACATCATGTGGCCGGCGGCGAAGTCGTCGCGCGTGATGTTGTCGCGCAGATCCGGCGCCAGGCCGAGTTGCTCGAGCGACCACACGATGGGGAAGTACGGCGTCGCGAGGTCGTAGATCCCGTTGATGAGCAGGACCTCGAGGCGCGGGTTGCGCTCGAGGGCTTCGGCGAGGTCGGGTCCCACGTTCAGCGCCGAACCGCCGAAGGGTCCGCGGCGCCCGCCCTGCCGTTCCCAGTTCCAGGGGCGGGCCATCCCGCTGGGCCAGTACTCGCGGTCGCCGTCGTAGCCGAGTTCGTCGCGCACGTACGTGTTGAACAGCGACGTGTAGGCCGAACTGATCGCCGAGGACTGGGCGTCGTGTCCCGGCGTCGTCTCGAGCAGGTCGCCCGTCGGCCCGGTGAAGCGGGCGTCCAGGCGGGCCACCGTGACCCCCTCGTCGCGAAGCAGTTCCTTCTCGAATTCGGGCGCCGAGACGCGCAGGTCGGCCCGCTCGAGGAAGTCCATCGACAGGCCCGTGTACTCGTGCATCTGCCGCAGCACGCGGGCGCGCTGCGCCGGGTCCACCGTCGTGCCTGCGAGCAGCGTCTGCGCGTAGTCCGTCAGCGCCCACGCCTCGACCTCCTTCATGAACGCCTGGAGGTCGTCGGGCCGTCCCCCCGGGAGCTTGTCGTGGTACTCCGCCACGACGGCATAGGAGGGGAGGTTGGTGATGAACCCGATGTGCGACGCCGGCGGAAACTGGAGCGTGTTGAAGTCGATGACGGCGGAGACGAGCACGATCCCGTTGAGGTCGATGTTCGCGCCCTGCAGGTGGCGCGCGAGCAGCACGGAGCGCGTCGTGCCGTAGCTCTCGCCGAGGATGTAGCGCGGCGCGTTCCAGCGGTCGTTCTCGCTCAGAAAACGGCGGATGAACTGCGTGAGGGAGGCGGCGTCCTCATCCATCCCCCAGAAATCGGTCCCATCCGCATCCCCCGCGGGACGGCTGAATCCCGTCCCGATCGGGTCCACCATCACGACGTCCGCGATGTCGAGCACCGTGTGGCCGTTGTCGACGAGCGGGTACGGCGGCGGCGCCTGCTGTCCCACGTTGGGCGTCACGACGCGGCGCGGCCCCATGATCCCCATGTGGAGCCAGAACGAGGCGGACCCCGGCCCCCCGTTGTAGGCGAAGATGATGGGGCGCGTGGAGGGGTCGCCCCCGTTCGTCCGGAAGTATCCCGTGTAGAAGAGTTCTCCCGTCGCGTTCTCCTCGTTGTCGCGGAGGATGACGCTGCCGACGACGGCCCGGTATTCGACCGTCTCCCCGTCCACGACGATGGAGTGGTTCGATTCCCAGCGCGAAGGCTCGGGCTCGTTTCCGTTTCCGCCCCCGGAGCCTTCCTGTGCGAGCGCGCCCAGGGGCAGCAGGCCGAGGGCGAGGACCGGCGTGATCAGGCTGAGCGACTTCATCTTACCTCCTGGCGGCCGGCGGCGGCCATTCCGAGGGCGACGGCTTCCGGCTGGGTGACGATGAACACGCGGAACCCCTGATCGATCCGCATGGCGATGTCATCGACTCCGGCCGTGATCCCGCACGGCACGTCGAACTCCAGGCAGGCGGCGAGCACGATCTGGATCGCCTCCTCCACCTTCTCCATGTCTCCGTCGTAGACGCGCCGCAGATCGCCCGGACCCGGCGAGACGGCGCTGACGCCGGGGGTGGAGACGATCTCCCGCACGTTGTCGATCCCCAACTGGTCCTCGATGAGGAGGAAGCTGATCAGGTGGCCGTCGGGATTACCGGGCCAGGCGGCGTCGCCGAGCGCGTCGACGGCCAGGGCCGCCTCCTCGGCGGTCTCGACGTGCGGGTAGACGATCCCCGAAACCCCGGCCGCCAGGCCCTGCGCGGCGCGATCCCGCGCCTCGTCGTGCCCATCCCGGATCGGGGGGATCCGCAGCAGCATCGGGTGGGGCATCATGTGCCCCGAGGCTTCCGACATTCCGGCGGCGTAACTCTCGAGCGCGGGAATGTCGAAGGGGCCGGACTCCAGCGAGTAGAACACGAAGTCGAGGGGACGGTTCGCGGCCATGGCGGCGCCGGCCTCGGGCGTGTGATCTCCGGAGAAGAGTCCGAAGACCGCGTCCCCGGCGGCGAGCCGGTCCACGATCCGCGTGTCCGCGGCCTCTTCGGGCTCAGCCATGGTGTCCGTCTCCTCCTCTCCCGGGACTCCTCCGCAACCGTGGAACAGGGCCATGCCTCCCGTGACGCTCCCCAGCAGGAGGAAGGTGCGGAGGGGACGGTTCCTGTGCGTGTTTCCGGCGGCCATGGGATACCTCGAGGTCAGGGGGGCCGGTCGAACGCTCGCGACGGGTTCTCGCGGCGGCTCTCGCGACCCACGTTAAGCCTCGATTAGTCTAGTTTCAGGAAAGGGGGTCCCGCCATGCGCACGCCGAGCGATTTCATCCGCACCCGAAGGACGTTCGTCGAGGAGGCTGCCCTGGGTGTCGCCGGCTTCGGCCTGCTTCCGGCCACGGCCTGGGCCTGCGCGGAGGCCCCCGACGCGGGGGAGTTGGAGAGCGCCTCGAGCGACGCCGCTTCCACCCCGGCGACGGGGACCGGACTCGTTTGGGACGACCGCTACCTGGACCACGTCCTCATCCGGCCGGACGGAGGGCGCCCGCCGGAGATTCCCGACCGCCTCGTGCGCATGCGGGAGGAACTCGTCGCGCGGGGGCTGGACGAGGCCACGGTGCCGCTCGCGCCGGCCGCCGAGGCGATGCCGCACATCGAGGCGCTCCACACGCCGGAGCACGTGGCGTCGATCCGCGAACTCGAGGTATCCGGTCCGGTCGCCGAACTCGCCGTGTCCGGCGCGCTGACCGCGATCGACGCGGTCGTCGCGGGGCAGGTGCGGAACGCGTTCTGCGCGATCCGTCCTCCGGGTCACCACGCGAACAATACCGGCGCCGAGGAAGGGTTCTGCTACTACAGCAACGCTGCCGTGGCCGCGAAGTACGCCCAGGGGGTGCACGGCTTCGAGCGGGTCCTCGTCATCGACTGGGACTACCACCACGGGAACGCGACGCAGAACGCCTTCTACGACGATCCTTCCGTGCTCTTCTTCTCCGCCCACGACTGGGCCGCCTATCCGCGCACGGGCGACCCGGCCCTCACCGGCGAAGGCGAGGGAAGCGGCCTTAACATCAACGTGCATCTCGACTGCGGCGCCACGGACGCCGACATGCTGGGCCGCTGGGACGACACCCTCTCGCCGGCCGTCGCCGCCTTCGACCCGGACTTCGTGATCCTCTCCGCGGGCTTCGACAGCCGGGTCGACGACCTCCTGGGCTGCTTCGCGCTCACGGACGACGCCTTCCGGCGCATGACGCGGACCGCGATGGACTACGCAGATACCTGCTGCGAAGGGCGCGTCGTCTCGCTGCTGGAGGGCGGCTACAATCTCGACGGCACCGCGCTCGCCACAGCCGCCCACATCGAGACGCTGCTCGAAGGGTAGCTCCCCGGGCGGGCCGGGCGGGCCGGACGCGTCAGACGTTGAAGCGGATGTGGAGGATGTCGCCGTCCTCGACGACGTAGTCCCTGCCCTCGACCTGAAGCAGGCCCGCCTCCTTCACGGCCTGTTCGGAGCCGTATTTCGCGAACACCTCGTAGGGGATGACCTCGGCGCGGATGAAGCCGCGTTCCATGTCGGAGTGGACCCGACCCGCCGCCCGCCGGGCGCGCGTGCCGCGCCGGATCGTCCAGGCGCGGACTTCGGCGGGGGCGGCGGTGAAGAAGGAGATGAGGTCGAGGAGTCCGTAGGCCGAGCGGATGAAGCGGGCGAGCGCCGGTTCGCGCAGGCCGAGCGCCTCCACGAAGGCGGCCCGGTCTTCCGGGTCGAGGTCGGCGATCTCCGCCTCGACGGGCGCGGACAGCGCCAGGCCGCCGGCCCCCATCGCGGCGAGTCGCGCGGCGAGCGCCGGCGGCAGCGGCTCCCCGGCACGATCCTCGCTGCGGTTCAGCACGGCGAGCAGCGGACGGTCCGTCAGGAGGCCGTAGCCGCGGAACGGCGCGCGGTCCAGTTCCGCCCGGGGCACGGTCCGCAGCGGCTGCTCGCGTTCGAGCGCCCCCAGCGCCCCTTCGAAGGCGGCGATCTCGACGGCGTCCGCTCCCTCGCGACGCGCCCGGTCCAGCCGGCGCTCGACGATGTCGAGATCGGAGAGCAGACATTCCGTGGCGAAGGCCTCGAGTTCGCCCTCCGCGTCCGGCGGGTCGGCAAGGGCGGGATTGTCGAAGTCCCTCAGGACGAGGCAGAGCGCCTCCTGGTCGCGGATCTGCTGGAGCCCGCGCGGCGACAAGCCCTTGCTCGCGGCGCCGTGCTCCCCCGGAATGTCGCAGAACCGCATCTCCGCGTACGTCGTCCTGCGCGGGGACAGGAGGGCGCTGAGCGCATCGATTCGCGCATCCGGAACCCGCACCGTACCCAGCCGCATCTCGCCGCCGAACCCGACCGGGACGCCGAGTCCCGTCATCGCGTTGAACACCGTCGTCTTGCCGGCGCCCGCGAACCCCACGAGCCCAATCTTCACCGCGTCCTCTCTCCCCTTATCTTCGGTGCGTGAATATCCAAATCCCGGTCTCCGCCGGCGAACTCATCGACCGCATCACGATCCTGCGACTGAAACAGTCCCGGATCCGCGACCGCCGGAAGCTCGCGAACGTGAACTCCGAACTCGAGCGCCTCCAGGAGATCTGTGAACGGACGGTCGGGCCGCTCGAGGAAGCCCCGCTCCGCGTCACGAAACGCCTCGGGGAACTGGAAGCCGTGAACCGGGGCATCTGGGATGTCGAGGACAAGTTGCGCGCTCTGGAACGTGCCCGCGACTTCGGCCCACGCTTCATCGCAGCGGCGCGGCAGGTGTACCGTCTGAACGACGAACGTCACCGCCTCAAGCGCGCCCTCAGCGAGGACTACGGCTCGGCGACCCTCGAGGAGAAGTCGCACGCGTCCGCCGACCCGGAGACGGACCCGGCGTAGTCGCGGACCCGGGCAGGTCGCGGCCTCGGGAGGGTCGCGGACTCGGCCCGGTCAGGGACAGAACGGGTCCAGGCGGTCGGCCACCGCGGCCAGGCCGTCCACCGGTGAGGCTTCGCTCCCCGTGACCTTCGAGATCCGGATCGCGACGGTGCCGTTGGGGAAGAGGACGACGCGGTGCCCGCCCCAGCCCGACATGCGCGGGAGGTCGACGACGCAGCCCCCCTCCGCGACGTAGTTCTGGTGCCAGATGGCCAGATAGTAGCTGGGCTGCCCGATCTCGACGGGCGGGCCGAAGGCGATCCCCCGCGCCTCCGTCCGGTACAACACCTCGGCCGTCAACTCGGGGTGCAGCAGAGGTTCGCCCTCGTGCATGCCCCCGTGCTGGAGCAGCCGTGCGATCTTCGCGAGGTCGTCCAACGTGGGGTAGTAGCCCTGCGACATCTGCGGCAGCGTGAGCGAGCCGTCCGGCTCGACGAGCCGGTTGGTCGGCGCGTGCGGCACGCCGATGGGTCGGTACACCTCATCCTCCAGCATCTGCCACAGGTCCGCCTCCGGACCGGCCCGATGCTTGAGGTAGGCGTCCATCGCCGCGCCGATGAGGAACGCGTCCTGATCGCGGTAGCGGACGACCTCGCCCGGCCCCCACGGATGGTTCGAAGCGCGGAACACCTGCCGGATCCGCTCGTCCTTCGAAATCGCCGTGTACCAGTCGTCGTAGCCGATCAGGTAGCCGTCGCCCGTGTTGTTGGGCTCGGTTCGCGTCGATCCCTCTCCCACCCCCGTGGCCATGTTGAGGACGTCCCGGAAGCGGACGTCCTCCCAGCCGTCGTGCTCGGCCGTGACGTTCAGGTGGTCGGCCACGCGCGCCTCGAGGACCTCGCGCCCGTAGCGCTGCGCCAGCCGCAGCGCGGCCACCGTGTTCCCGGTGGACTTGGTGACGGACCAGATCCCGAAACGCTGCTCCCGGCAGAAGGGAAGCTCCCCGAACGGCGTGGGGCAGTCGGCGGCATAGAGCGTGTCCCGCACGAGGAAGGCGGCCGTGACCATGTTCGCGGTATTCATGTCCCCGTGCATGGCGTCGAACACGGCGTCTCCCACCCGCGGGCGCAGGTCGGAGATCGGGCGCAGGGGCAAGCGCCGCGCCTCCTCGGCGGCGAAGGCCTCGATCGCCCCCGCCGGCGCCGGACCCGGCGAGAATTCCGCCGCGAGCTGGCCCCACATCAACCGCCGCTGCACGAGGAAGTAGGGCCGTCCCTGGGTCACGGTCTGGAAGCGGACGCCCGACACCTCCCGGTCGTTGAAGGCGAAGGTCGCAACCCCGTTGTACGTCTCGTTCTCGACGGAACTCGCGAGTTGCAGCGGGAACGCCGCCCGCGACCATGCTTCCCCCGACTCGGCCCAGACGGTTCCGGGTCCGACCAGGACATCCCAGTAACTCCCGGCTTCGGTGCGCGTGCCGGACACGATGAGATCGCGGTTCCACGGGATCAGGTCGCCGCCCTCCGCCACGAATCCCAGCGACACGTCGGGGAAGCGCTTCGTGTCCCGCCCCATGAAGCGGCGCGGATCGAGTTCCGCGGGCTCCGTCTCGATCTCGGCCCCGGCGAGCGTGATGACGCCGGAGAAGGGATGCCGGGCGGGCTCCGCTTCGGACGAGGGGAGAAAGCGGTCGTTGGGGAGCATGGCGGGCGGGGGCCAGGCCCCGCGGGTCAGCTCTTCGAGGGGGATCGGAGCGGAAGCGCCGGGGCCGCCCGCGCCTCCGCAGGCGCCTGAGAGCAGAAGCGCGGCCAGCAGCGGAAGCCGGTTTCGAGTCATCGCGATCCTCTCCGAGCGGGGCACGTCACGTCGGTCATCCCTCGGCGAACCCCCACCCTTGCCGCCGCCGGGGCGTCTTGGAGGCGCCGAGACCTGCGCGTAGCTTGCGGCGGAGCATACGAACTGTCACGAGGGGGAACGATTATGCGCGCAGGGTGGGGAACCGTTCGACAGGCCGGGATCGTGGTTCTCGCGGCATTTCTCACGGTCTCATGCGATGGAAGCACCGGGCCGTCGAGCTTCGAGCCGGGACCGCTGGGAACGGTGACGATCCTGCGCGGCGAGTCGGTGCGGATCCGCTCCCTGCTGGCGATGACGGGGGCGCCATCGCTCGGGGTCGCGGCGCGGCGCGGCGTGGAGCTTGCCGTCCGCGACGTAGGCACCGTCCTCGGCCGCGGCGTCGACCTCGGCGACCCGGTGGACTCCGGGTGCTCCCCCGAGGGCGGGCGGGCCGGCGCCGCCGAGATCGTCGCCGATCCGCAGGTCGTGGGCGTCATCGGCACCTCCTGCTCGGCCGCCGCGGTGGCCGCCTCCCCGGTGATCAGCCGGGCGGGGTTCGCGATGATCGCGCCGAGCACCACGTCGCCGGTGCTGACCTCCGATCTGGCGGGCACCCCGAGCCCGGACCACCACCCCGGCTATTTCCGCGTCGCCAACAACGACCTCTACCAGGCGCGGGCCGTGGCGGACTTCGCCTACACTCATCTCGGCCTCCGGCGGATCGCCACGCTGCACGACGGGGATCCCTACACGACGGCGCTGACGAACGCCTTCGGGGACGCCTTCCGCGCGGTCGGCGGAGAGGTACCCGTCGCCACCGGAATCGCGAAGGGTCAGACGGACATGACGTCCGTGCTCGCGGAGTTCGCGGCCGCCGGGCCGGACGGGATCTTCTTCCCGCTCTTCGTCCCCGAGGGGTCGCCGTTCGCGGCGCAGGCGCGTGGGTTCGATGGCCTTGAGGGCGCGACGCTCATCTCCGGCGCGGCCCTCCTGGTGTCGGAGTTCCTGGCGGAGCCGCAGTCCGAGGGGATCTACTTCGCCGGGCCCCAGTCGGACTATCGCGGCAACGTCAACGCAGTGACCGGGAAGAGCGCCGAGACCGTCAGCGCCGCGTACAATGCCGAGTACGGCGAGCATCCCTCGACCCCGTATTGGGCGCTCGCCTACGATGCGACGACGTTCCTGCTCGACGCCATCGGCGCCGTGGCGGTGGAGGAGGGCGGACGGCTCTACATCGACCGCGCCGCGCTGCGCGCGCGGATCGGAGCCCGTGGGATCGAGGGCCTGATCGGCACGATCTCCTGCGACGCCTTCGGCGACTGCGGCACCGGACGTCAGCTCATCTACCACCACACGGACTCGAGCGTCACGGATGTCGACCGGTTGCCCGTCGTCTACCGGTTCTCCCCCTAGCAGGCCGTCACGGGCCGCCAGGGCCGCCGGTCCGCCGGCGGATCTCGACGACCTCTTCGCGGAAGAGGTGATCGCGCGCCCGTACGCGACCTTCGCACGGTTGCGGGAGCGGGATCCCGTCCACTGGAACGAGAAGTTCGGGCTGTGGGTCGTGACCGGATACGATCCCGTCGTCTGGATCCTCCGGCACCACGAACTCTTCTCCTCGGCGGTGATCCGGGGCGTGGAGGGGGCGCCGTATCCGCCGGTGCTGCCCGAGGACGCGCCCCTGTTCGACGAGGTCAGGACGTTCCGCGCGGATCAACTCGTGGAGCAGGACCGTCCCGAACACCTCGAGCAGCGGAAGACGGTCCACTCCTTCTTCACGCCGACGGCGATGGAGGGCTGGCGACCCTTCGTGCGCCGGGCGGTCGACGAACTCCTCGACGAGTTGTGGCCCAGGGGACGGATGAACGTCGTCACCGACCTCGCGGCGCCGCTCCCCGTGCGGATCATCGCGCGGATGATGGGCGTCCCCCGCGAGGACATGGACACGCTTCGCGGGCTCGCGGACAGCATCCTCCACCTGAATCGCGGCGAACCCGACCGGCTGCGGCCCCTGACGGAGGGGATCCGCGGGATCGTGGAGTACGCCCGCCCGTTCGTCGACGAGCGGCTCCGGAATCCCGGCGACGACCTGATTTCGGCTCTGGCCCGGGGGGAGGCCGACGGCGTCTTCACGCGGCACCAGGTGCTCGTGAATACGGGGCTGATGCTGTTCGCGGGGCACGAGACCACGATGAACCTGATCTGCAACGGGCTCCGCGCCTTCATCGAGCATCCCGCGCAGTGGGACAGGCTGAGGGCGGACCCTGACCGCTTCGCGCGGACGGCGACCGAGGAGTGTCTCCGCTTCGATCCGCCGGTGAAGTCCACCCAGCGCATCGTCGCGCGCGAGGCCGAACTGTGCGGGAAGACGCTGTCGCCCGGAGAGCGGATCCGCTGGATCATCGCGGCGGCGAACCGAGACCCGGACGTGTTCGAGGACCCGGACCGGTTCGATATCGGGCGCCAGCCAAATCCGCATCTCTCCTTCGGCTCCGGGATCCACTACTGCCTCGGGGTCGCGCTCGCGCGCATGGAGGGACAGGAAGTGTTCGGCGGGCTGGCGCGCCGCTTCGAGCGGTTCGCGCTCGACACGGACGAACTGCGCTACCAGCCCAGCATCCAGTTCCGCTCCATCGAATCCATGCCCGTGACATGGTGAGGATCGACGTCGATCACGGGCTCTGCGTCGGCAACGCGATGTGCGTGGCCACCGCGCCGGGCGTGTTCGCGCACAACGAGAACCGCCAGTCGACCGTCGTCGATGCGGCGGGCGACCCGGAGGCGCTCGTCCTCGAGGCGGCGGCGAACTGTCCCGTGAGCGCGATCCGTGTGATGGACGGAGACACCGGCCGCTCGCTGTTCCCGCCGGAGCCGGGCGCGGGAGGCGTGTGACAGGGGGATGATCCAATGACGCGAACCATGAGCGTGCCGGGCGGAGGCTCCCACGAACGGAAGCGGACGACGTTCGACCTCGTCGCGATGAAGGCGCGCGGCGAGAAGATCGTCGCCATCACCGCCTACGACGCGCTCTTCGCATCGCTCGTGGACGCGGTCGGCGTGGACCTGATTCTCGTGGGCGACTCCCTGGCGAGCGTCCTGTGCGGAGAGGAGACGACGCTTTCCGCCACGGTGGAGCAGATGACGTACCACGGCCGGATCGTGACGCGGGGGGCGACGCGCGCCTTCGTCGTCGTCGACATGCCCTTCCTCAGCTACCAGGTCTCACCCGCGGAGGCCGTGCGAAACGCGGGGACCATCCTCAAGCGCACCGGAGCCGGCGCCGTGAAGCTCGAGGGCGGGTTCGAGGTTGTCGACGCGGTGCGGGCGATCGTCCGGGCGGGGATTCCCGTGATGGGCCACCTCGGGTTCACGCCGCAGTCGGTGCACGCGCTCGGGGGACACCGGATTCAGGGGAAGGACGAAGAGGCTGCGGGCCGGCTGGTGGAGGAAGCCGTCGCCCTGGAGGAGGCGGGCGTCTTCTCCATCGTCCTCGAGTTGATGCCGACCGCTGCGGCTCGTCGGGTGACGGAGGCCATCTCCGTGCCGACGGTCGGGATCGGAGCCGGACCGGACTGCGACGGACAGGTGCTCGTGCTGCACGACATGCTCGGCCTGAACGAAGGGTTCAGCGCCCGCTTCCTGAAGCGCTACGCCGAACTGGGGAAGGCCACGCGGGAGGCCGTCGCGCGCTACGCCGAGGAAGTGCGGGCGGGAAGCTATCCGGCGGAGGAACACGGCTACGAATCGACCGGGGACGGGGATTGAGCGACGTGGCGGTGCTCGTGCTCTTCCTCACTTCCGGCGCAGGTGCGAAGATATCCGGGCAGGCACTTCCCGTGGACGGACACGCGGAGGGCCTGAGTTCCGGCGCGGACACGGGCGCGGACACGGGCAGCGACCCCAGCGGCGAATAGCGGGAGAAGGACGACATGCGAGCGGCATGGTACACGAAACTGGGGTCGGCAGGCGACGTGCTGGAGGTGGGGGAGCGGGAGATGCCGGTGCCCGGCCCGGGCGAGGTTCGGGTCCGCGTACGCACCTCCGGCATCAACCCCGTCGACGTGAAGCGGCGAGCCGGCGGCCGCGGCGCGCTCGACTCCACGCTCGTGGTGCCGCACTTCGACGGCGCCGGGGTCATCGACCAGGTGGGGGACGGCGTCGATGCCGGACGGCTCGGCAACCGCGTCTGGATCTACGAGGCGCAGTGGGGCAGCGACCTCGGTACCGCGGCGGAGTTCGCCACCGTCCCGGAATCACGGGCCGTCCACCTCCCCGCGAACGCGACGTTCATGGATGGCGCGTGTCTCGGCATCCCCGCCCTGACCGCGCACCGCTGCGTGTACGCCGACGGTCCCGTCGAGGGGCAGACCGTGCTCGTGACGGGCGGCGCGGGCGCGGTCGGCGCCTATGCGGTCCAGTGCGCCAGGCTGGGCGGCGCCCGGGTCCTCTCCACCGTGAGCGCGGACGAGAAGGTGCGGATCGCCCGGGCGGCGGGCGCGGAGGTCGTCATCAACTATCGTGAGGAAGATGTCCCGGCCCGCGTCGCGGAACTGACCGAAGGAGAGGGCGTCGACCGCATCGTCGAGGTCGAAATGGGCGGGAATCTCGACGCCTCGATCGAGATGCTGAAAGCCAACGGGGTGATCTCCGCCTACGCCTCGGAGGGCGAACCCCAGCCGGCCGTCCCCTTCTACACCCTCCTCTACAAGAACCTCACCGTGCGCTTCGAACTCGTCTTCCTCATGCCTGAGGAGGCGAAGCAGAAGGCCGTGGAGGATCTCACCAAGTGGCTGACCGAGGGAGAAATGCGCCACACGGTGGCCGAGCGTTTCGCGCTCGAGAACATCGTGGCCGCCCACGAGGCGGTGGAGTCCGGCCCGCTCGGCAAGGTCCTGATCGACCTCGGTATCTGAACAGGGGCGAAGTCCGGTTGCCCCTGACGGGTAGGGCAGCCCTTGCCGGATTCTCCGATACCTATACCTTGTATCTCAAGGTACATTGTACTTCGTGGTATGGGTCATCGAAATCGGGGTTCGAATGAAGAGCCGTGTTTGAGCTGGAGACCGGGGTCGCGAGTTGGCGCAGGCGTCTCGAACGCAGGACGTCTCTCTCACCCCGCGAACTGGACGAACTCGAGGACCACCTGCGTGCGCGCGCCGACCTGGAGTTGGAACTGAACCCGGCGCTCACTCCCTACCCGGCGCTGGTGATCGCTCGCGAGGGTCTCGGCGCGCCGGCGGCGCTCGCCAGGGAGTTCACCAGGGCCGGCCGGCCTTGGTGGCGATATCTCCTGCTGGCGGGATGCGCGATGTACGGAGTGTCGCTTTTTCTGCCGATTGCCGGACCCGCGGCACTTCAAATCGCGTACAATGAAGTGCCGTGGTCGGCCCCCGCTCACGAGTGGTTGCACCATGCGATCGTGGACGGATGGATTCTCCCTCTGATCCCCACTCTGGCCATGGCCATGACCTTGCCGGCCCTCCTGTATTCATGGCGGTCGAGAGTGCGATGGCTCACCTGGACCATCGGCGCGTTTGGCGTCTCGGCCCTCGGATTCGGCGTGGCCAGCCTCCTGGACGGATCAGCCGTCACCACCGCTGGTGAGATCACGGTGTTTCCCTATCTCGGCCTCGGGTACTGGGCATGGTCCGCGGCGCATGTTCTGGTGGCGGCAGCCCTCCTGCTTCGCGGCCGCGCGTGGGCCTCCACCCGCTCGGAGACAAGGAGAGCACGGTATGTTTGAGCTGGCTCGGCTGAGGCCGATCACCCGGGCGTGTCGGTGCGCTGCGGCATTGCTGTCCGGAACGGCGTTCGTCGCATGCGCTGACGGCGCAGACGTAGATGGCGCAAACGCAGAGGGCGATCCGTCGTCCCCTGCGATTGAGCTATCGGCGTCGGCCATCGAGGTGCTGGGCACGTCCGACTCCCTCGCGGTGGTCCGGGACCTCGAGGTTCTGGCCGACGGTTCCGTGTGGGTGCTGAATTCGCAGGAGCCGTACTTCGTGGGATTCGGTGCGGATGGCGAATCCCTCGGCGCCCACGGATCGGCCGGCGGGGGACCTGACGAGTTTCCGATGCCCTCGGCCTTCGTCGCGGGAGGATGGGCGGGCGAGGCATGGGTCCTCGACCTCCTGCACCATGCGCTGATCCGGATCTCGCGACCCGACGCCGGCCGGGAGGAGTTCTCCCTTCTGTCGACGTCGGTTCCCCGAGGCAGCGTGCGGAGCGGCATGAGCATGCTGGATTCGTCCGTGCGGACCGCACGGCTCGGCCGCGAGATCGTCGTGCCCCACTCGACCGCAACGATGGACGGGGGCGTGCTGCAGTTCCGTTACGGTCTCCTGGGAGCGGACCTGGTCGCCGTGGATCCGGAGACGGGCGGGGCGCGAACCCTCGTGGCGCTCGGCGACGCCCTGGAGGATCCGTCCGGAGACTTCATCCAGAGCGACGGCGGTTTTCCCCTGTGGTACCGGTTGTGGGCCTCCTGCGGCGAGAGCCTCGTGCGCGTGCACGACCGGGTCCGGAACCAACTGCGCGGGTTCGACGGATCCGGCGCCGAGGTGGATCCCATCGACCTTCCGCCCGTGCCCTTCACCGAGGTCAGTCCGCGACAGTTCGCCGCAGCCGTGTTCGCGCTCAGGCAGGCCGAGATGACGGGAGACGTCGCGACCCGGTTTACCCCGGAGGACAGCCTCAGGCTCGTACGTCAGATGGCGGA
Organism: Candidatus Palauibacter rhopaloidicola; assembly: GCA_026914155.1. Lineage (GTDB taxonomy): Bacteria > Gemmatimonadota > Gemmatimonadetes > Palauibacterales > Palauibacteraceae > Palauibacter > Palauibacter rhopaloidicola. The sequence goes on from JAPPGH010000050.1 coordinate 243,730, forward strand.
CATGGTGCAGGGGACCCCGCGCGAACTCGCGAGCTACCTCCCGCGTTACGTGGACTTCCGCTGCAGCGAAGATGGGACGATGTGGCTGCGTCCCATGGATCTCGACGCGGGCGGCCTGAGCGGCGGGCCCATGTGGCTGCGTATCGAGCCCGATGGCGCCGCGCGCGACGTGCGACTCCCCGACCGCTTCGACGCGCTTCGCTTCACGCCCTCCCGGATCTGGGGCGTGTCCCGGGACGAGTTCGATCGCCCGTCCGTGGCGTCCATCTCGCTCCCGACGCCCTGACGGCCTCCCCCGGACGTTCCCGCGGGAACGTCCGTTCAAGACCCCCCGCGCGAAATGCCCTTGCGTGAAACCATCCTTACTTACACCTTGTAGTACAAGGTACATTGTGTCTCATGGTATCAGGTCTCCGGCACAGGGGTCTCCGGATGAAGAAGCCGGTTTACAAGGAATTGGTGGCGGCGTCGTCGCGCCCGATGGTGCTCTCCATCCTGTCTGGCGGCGAGACGTACGGGTACGAGATCCTCAAGCAGGTCCAGTTGCTCTCCGGGGGTGAACTCGAGTGGTCCGACGGGATGCTCTACCCCGTCCTGCACCGGCTGGAGCGTGACGGACTCATCAAGGGCCGCTGGCAACTCACCGACGCGGGACGGCGTCGCAAGTACTACCGGTTGACGGGCCGCGGGAAGCGACAGCTCTCAACCGATCGAGAGAGTTGGCGAGCCGTGTACGGAGCCCTCCAGATGTCCTGGGGAGGCAGCCATGTTTGAGTTCGAGAATGAAGTCCGACGCTGGCGGAGCGCACTGGATCGCAGGTCGTCGCTCTCGCCTCGCGAATTGGATGAACTCGAGGATCACCTGCGCGCCCGAGTCGACCTGGAACTGGAGTTGGACGCCGCCCTGGCCCCGACGGAAGCCCTCGCGATCGCCCGGCGAGACCTCGGCGAACCGAAGGCGCTCTCCCAGGAGTTCGCCCGGGCCGGCCGGCCCCGATGGAAGCCGCTTCTGGCCGGTGCCTTGGCCCTCTACGCAGCTTCGATACTACTGCCCGTGCTACACATGCAACTGCTTCCGGCGTCGTGGGGCTTCGAAGCCTGGGTACCGCGCGGGTACGAGTTGCTTGCCGACATCGAGTTGCTGCCCCTGAACCTGCCGATGCTCCTGATGCTGCCTCTCATTTGGCGCAAGCCTCGACTAAAGGGCACGTGGCTCGCGGGAATCCTGGGAGTCATCGGCGCGTCGGCTCTCGGACTCGGCGCGGCCGCGATCATCTCGGACGGTCCTGAGGTGCTGGGCACGTTGCGTCCCGGCTATTGGGCCTGGGCCGCCTCCTTCGTACTCGCCTCCGTCGCCCTGTGGCGCCGCCGCCGCGGCTGGGCATCCGCCCGCCCGAAGAAGACACTCGCTTAGGCCGGCGTAGTCGTGTTTGAACTGGACACGGAAGTCCGGAACTGGCGGACGAGGCTTGAGCGAGGGTCGTCGCTGTCAGCCCGCGAACTGGATGAACTCGAAGATCACCTCCGCGCCCGCGTCAGCCTCGAACTGGACCTGAACCCCGCGCTGCCACCCGCGAAGGCGTTCACGACCGCTGTGTCCGAACTCGGCGAGCCCAAGGCGATTTCCCGAGAATTTGCCAAGGCGGGACGGCCCCGTTGGCGTCGCCTCTTTCTGACGGGCTGGGCTCTCTACGTGGCATCGTTTTTCCTCCCCGCCTGGGGGATTCCGGGTGGTATCCCGTCCCGACCCGATGCCGATTCGACGACCTATGCGTACGAAATGTTGACGCAGCTTCCCGCGGGTGGGCAGGTCATGTTTTTGCTCAGCAATCTGATCATGCTCCTAACCCTTCCCGCGCTAAGACGCCCGCGTCCGTCGCGGAAGCTGTGGTGGGCGTGGCTGGTGGGGGCGACAGGCGCTTTCCCATTCGGTGTCGGCGTTCTCCGGGTCGTTGACGGAGGTATGGGACTCTATCCGGATGTTGGATTCTGGCTGTGGTCTGCATCGTTCCTCGTAGTCGCCACGGCCCTCTGGCGTCGCAAGCGAGATTGGGCATCCGTCCAGTCGGCTGAGAGTATCGCCCAACTGTGAATACCAACGACCCTCAAGCGCGGGGAGTCTTTGAACTGGAAGGGGGAATCCGGAACTGGCGTACGACGGTCGAACGGAGTTCCTCGCTCTCGGCTCGGGAACTGGATGAACTCGAAGATCATCTCCGCGCCCGCGTCAGCCTCGAACTCGAGCTGAATCCGGTCTTGGCCCCGGCCGCGGCGCTGGCCATCGCTCGCGAAGGACTGGGCGAGCCGAAGACGATATCGAGCGAGTTCGCGAGGGCGGGACAGCCCCGGTGGCGGCGCGTTCTGTGGGCGGCGTGGGCCCTGTACGCGGCCTCGTTTCTCCTTCCGACTCTGGTGACCTCCGGAGTGGTCAGCCCGTCGGGCGGCGTCGTGGATCTTACAGCCTACGGATACGAGTTCTTCGTCCGCGTCTTTCGGGAAGGCGAACTCGGACCGCCGCTGCTCGTGCTGCTCCTCAATCTTCCCATGCTGATGACGCTGCCGACGCTGCGGCGCTCCCGCCGGTGGAAGATGCCGTGGCCGCTGCTTGGATCCGTGGGCGTCGGGGCGCTCGGTTTCGGCGTTCTCAGTCTCGGATGGCCTCCGACGATCATGGCCGATGGCGGGGGCGGACCCGGGTATCTGGGTCCCGGCTATTGGGCGTGGTCCGCTTCTTTCGTCTGCGCGGCCGTCGCCCTCTGGTTCCGCAGACGCGAATGGGCTTCGGTCCGGCCGACGAACGCGGACGGCATGGTTTCGAAGCTCGGCCCGTATTCCGGAACAGATCATGTTTGAGTTTGAGACCGAAGTCACGAGGTGGCGCAGGAAGGTGGAGCGCAGTTCTTCGCTTTCTCCGCGCGAAGTCGATGAGTTGGAGGACCACCTGCGCGCCCGCTTCGAGTTAGAACTCGAGATGACGCCCGAGCGGCCGCCAGCCCGAGCCTTCAACACCGTCCGCGATGAACTGGGTGAACCGGCCGAGCTCTCGACGGAGTTCGCGAAGGCCGGAAGGCGAAGGTGGCGACCCGTGCTGGCGGCCGGCTGGGCGATGTTCGCGGTCTCGTTCTTTCTGCCGATCTTCCGGATGGCCTGGGTCGATTCCGGAGCGCTCCACCCGGATCTCGTGGCCCTCGTCGGATCACAACGCCCGTACGAGTTGCTGTGGACGCTGATCACGATGGGCATGACGGACGCGGCGCTGGCGGTATGGATCGGGGCCGCGGTGCTACTCCCGAATCTGCCGTTGCTTATGACCCTGCCGGCGCTGCTGGGCGCGCGGCGACCCGCGCGGCGGTGGCTCCTGTGGGTCCTTGGCGCCATGGGCGTCCTGAACCTTGGGCTGGGGATGATTCGTGTCTTCAGCCCGGCACCGTTCCCGTATGAGGAAGCCGCCGTCGCGTTCTCAACCCCGGGGGCCGGTTACTGGTTGTGGTCCGCGTCGTTCGCCTTCGCAGCCTCCGCGCTCTGGCTCCGCGGCCGTAGTTGGGCCGCCGGCGAACCGGCGGAATCGGTGGCGTAGGGTCTCGGTATCCCTGCATCGGCCTATGCCAATTGAAAATCCAATTTTGAATTGGCTTAACGCTTTGCAGGGACTTCCCGACAGCAACCACTGGTGTTGTACCAACACAACCGGCTGGCCGGGCGATCTGCGTCGATGGTACATTTTCGAGTTGGTGTATCCTTGCGCCCCGCGGGGCGCGACGCGGTTGTCCGGAAGGGGCTTCGGCCATGCGAACATCGCTCTTGCTGCTGGTCGCAGCGGGTGTTCTCCCGAGTCCAGTCGTCGGTCAGGAGGCCGGCGGGGCGCGGGGCGCCGAGCATCCTCCGGCCAGTTGGCCGCAGCGGATCACACCGCCGCTCGCACCGCCAATCGCAGCGCCAGCCGCGCCGGCACCGGCTCCCGCGGTCGACACGCTCTCCGTCGAAGTCGCGCAGGGCGTCGTGGCCGAGACCTGTCGGCGCTGCCACAACCCCCGGCGCGTCAGCGGGGGCATGTCGCTCGAGACCTTCGAGGTGACGTCGGCCTCCGACAACGCGGTGATCGCGGAGCGGATGGTGCGGAAGCTGCGGGCCGGCATGATGCCGCCCGTCGGCGTGCGCCGCCCGAGCCCTGACAGCCTGCGGACGCTTGCCGTAGTCCTCGAGTCCCGCCTGGACGCGGCGTGGGAGGCAAACCCGAACCCGGGACGACGGACCTTCCAGCGGCTGAACCGGGCCGAGTACTCGCGCTCGATCTACGATCTCCTCGACCTGGACATCGACGCGGGCGACTACCTGCCGCTGGACACGAAGAGCGCGAACTTCGACAACATCGCCGACGTCCAGTTGCTCTCCCCTACGCTGATGGACGGGTATCTGCGCGCGGCGAGCGAGATCAGCCGGCTCGCGGTCGGCGACCCGGAGGTGACGCCGAGCGAGGCGACGTTCCGGGTGTCGCGCTGGACATCGCAGGCGGAGCACGTCGAGGGCACGCCGTACGGGAGCCGGGGCGGCGTCGCGGTGGACCACAACTTCCCGGCTGACGGGGAGTACGTCTTCCGCGTCTCCTTCCACCACGAGACGACGGGCGCCCTGTTCGGGAACGGCAAGGGCGCGCTGCACACGACCGATGAGCCCGAGCGGATCGAGATCTCGATCGACGGCGAACGCGTCGCGCTCCTCGACATCGACCGCTGGATGCACGTCTCCGATCCCGACGGCGTGAACCTCCGGACCGATCCCGTCTTCATCGAGGCGGGGCCGCACCGGGTCGCGGCCGCCTTCATCCGCACCTTCGAGGGGCCGTCGCAGGACCTGATGTCGCCGCACGACTGGTCGATCGCGAGCACCAGCATCACCGACGCGTACGGGTTCACGACGCTGCCGCACCTGCGCGACCTCGCGGTTACGGGGCCGTTCGCTCCGGCGGGGATGTCGTCCACGCCGAGCCGCGAGCGGGTGTTCTCGTGCCGTCCCTCCGCGCCGGACGCTGAGGCCTCGTGCGCGGAGGCGATCCTCTCGCGGCTGGGGACGAGGGCTTACCGCCGGCCGCTGACGGACGACAACCTCGCCGCGCTCATGAGACTGTACGGCGCCGGGGCGGAGGCGGGCGGGTTCGAGGAGGGCGTTCGGCTCGCGCTGGAGGGGATCCTCGCCAGCCCCCACTTCGTGTTCCGCTTCGAGGAACGTCCCGCGCGCGAAGCGGACGGAGTGTACGCGCTGGACGACTACGATCTCGCTTCGCGGCTCTCCTTCTTCCTCTGGGCCACGGGCCCGGACGACGAACTGCTGGAGACCGCCGCCGAGGGCCGGCTCTCCGATCCGGCCGTGCTGGATGCGCAGGTGCGCCGGATGCTGGGCGATCCGCGCGCCGAAGCCCTGGCCACGCGTTTCGCGGGACAGTGGTTCCGGCTGCAGGACCTCGAGGGCATGAACCCGGACGTCCGCCTCTATCCGGACTTCGACCAGCAGCTCAAGGAGGCGATGCACCGCGAGACGGAACTGCTCTTCCACACGATCGTGCAGGAAGACCGGAGCCTGCTCGAACTGCTGACGGCCGACTACACGTTCGTGAACGAGCGCCTGGCGCGGCACTACGGCATCCCCGGCGTGACCGGGACGGACTTCCGGAAAGTCGAGATCTCCGAACCCGAGCGCCGTGGCGTGCTGGGGCACGGCAGCATCCTCACCCTTACCTCGCACGCGAGCCGGACCTCTCCGGTCCTGCGCGGGAAGTGGGTGATGGAGGTGCTGCTGGGGACGCCTCCGCCTCCGCCCCCGCCCGATGTCTCCGACCTGGAGGCGACGCCGGAGGCCGAGGAGGGGCGTCTGCTCACGGTGCGGGAACGGCTGGAGATGCACCGGGCGAGCCCGGCCTGCCGTTCGTGCCACCGCGTGATCGACCCGATCGGTCTGGCGCTGGAGTACTTCGACGGCACCGGGGCGCGGCGCATCAAGGACAGCGGGATGCCGATCGATGCACAGGGCGAACTCTACGACGGCACGCCGGTGACGAGCGCGGCGGATCTGCGCGCGGCGCTTCTGGCGCGGCCGGTGCCGCTCGTGCGCGCGTTCACGGAGAACCTGTTCGCCTACGCGCTGGGACGGCGGGTCGAGTACTACGACATGCCGACCGTGCGGTCCATCGCGCGGCAGGCCGCCGAACAGGACCACCGCATGTCCGCGTTCATCCTCGGCGTGGTCAACAGCCCGGCGTTCCGGTTGAAGGGGACCGAGGCCGTGGTCGACGACATGGAGGCGGAAAGCCAGGGATCCCAGGAGGACTGATGGAGTTCATCACAGGGAAACACCTCTCTCGCCGGACGTTCCTCCGGGGCGCGGGGGCGACCGTCGCCCTGCCGCTGCTCGACGCGATGGTGCCGGCGGGCCGGCTGTGGGCGCGAGAGGTCGCGGATCCGACGCGGCTCGTCTGCATCGAGATGGTGCACGGCTCGGCGGGGAGCAGCGGGTTCGGGGCGGCGCAGAACTACTGGTCCCCCGCGGCGACGGGCCGGGGTTTCGATCTGTCCCCGACCGCGCTGAGTTCGCTCGAGCCGTACCGGGATTATCTCACGATCATCAGCGACACCGACGTCGAGCCGGCCGAAGCCACGCAGCCGAAGGAGATCGGCGGGGACCACTTCCGGTCGAGCGCCACCTTCCTCACGCAGGCGCACCCGAAGCAGACGGAGAGTTCGGACGTCTTCGTGGGGCCGTCGCTGGACCAGCTCTACGCGCACCGCTTCGGGCAGGACACGCCGATCCCGTCCATGCAGCTCTGCATCGAGAACGTGGACCAGGCGGGGGGCTGCGCGTACGGGTACGCGTGCGTGTACACGGACACGATCAGCTGGTCTTCGCCGACGCAGCCGCTTCCGATGATCCGGGATCCGCGGGTCGCGTTCGACCAGCTCTTCGGGGCCGGTGGGACGCCGGAGGCGCGCGAGGCGAGACAGCGCTCGAGCGCCAGCATCCTCGATTTCCTCACCGGTGAGGTCGCGAGCCTCAAGGGGCGGCTCGATCCGTCCGACCGGCAGCGGATGGACCGCTACCTGGAGAACGTGCGCGAGATCGAGCGCCGCATCCAGCGGGTGGTGGCGCGCAACGAATCCGGCGAGAACCGGGATCTGCCGGAAGCCCCGGCGGGCGTGCCCGATTCGTTCGACGAGCACGTGAAGCTGATGTTCGACCTGCAGGCGCTCGCCTTCCAGGCGGACATGACGCGCGTGTTCTCGTTCAAGATGGGGCGGGACGCGTCCGGGCGGGTCTATCCGGAGAGCGGGATCGACAGGGGCTTCCACCCGGCGTCGCACCACGGCGACAATGAGAACAACATCACGGACTTCGCGCAGATCAACCGCTACCACGTCGGGCTCGTCCCGTACTTCCTCGACCGGCTGAAGGCGTCGATGGAGGGGGACACGCACCTGCTCGACAAGACGATGATCGTCTACGGGTCGCCGATGGGGGACCCGAACGTGCACAACCACAAGCGGTGCCCGCTCTTCGTGGTGGGCGGCGCGCAGGGGCGGATGGAGGGCAACCTTCACCTGCGGGCTGCGCCCGGGACGCCGATGGCGAACGTGATGCTGAGCCTCATGCACCGGCTCGGGATGGACGACATGACGAGCTTCGGGAACAGCACCGGGACGTTCTCGTTCGCGGAGACGGCGGACTGATGCGGCGCGCGCGATCGCTCGTCTTCGCGGCCGCGGCGCTGCTCGCGCTCGGGGCGGCCGCGCCGGTCGGGTCGCCGGTGGGGCCGGGCGGGCCGGATGCTCCGGTGGCCGACGCGGCCATGCGCGGCGATCTGGACGCCGTACGGTCGCTGCTGGCCGCGGGCGAGGACGTGAACGCCGCGCGGGGCGACGGCATGACGGCACTCCACTGGGCCGCGATGAAGGGCCGGCCCGACGTGGCCGGGGTGCTGATCGAGGCGGGCGCGGATCTCGAGGCGGGCACGCGGCTGGGCGGACACACGCCGCTCCACGTGGCGAGCCGCGCGGCGCAGGCCCCGCTCGTCGAGGCGCTGCTGGCGGCGGGAGCCGACGCCGACGCCGCGACGTCGACCGGCGCGACGCCGCTGCACTTCGCGGCCGCGGCCGGGTCC
>JAPPGH010000018.1 GCA_026914155.1 Candidatus Palauibacter rhopaloidicola
ACTTCCTGTGCGAGGACTGCGGCCGGGTGGCCTGCCTGAAGGAGGAGGTCACCGCGGCGTTATCGATCGATGGGCCGTGGGCCGAGTCCATCCGCCGCGCGATGGTGCACCTCCTCGGCCACTGCCCGGACTGCCTCGCCCAGGCCGATGCCTGAGATCCGCCGGGCGCGGCAGTGGCTCAATTGCCGAAGCTGGTGGCGATTTCGGTCAGGCCCTGCTGGATCTCCTCCTCGGACTTCCAGACGCCGCGCACCATGACGCCGGCGCGGTCGGCGACGTTCGCCACGTCGTCGAGGGGGTTGGAGTTGGTGAGGATGAGATCGGCGCGGCGGCCCGCGGCCACCGTCCCGAAGGTGTCGTAGGCCTGGAAGTAATCCCCGACGTTCCGGGTGCCGCTGACGAGGATCTCGTACGGCGACATCCCCGCGTCGGCCATCGCCGTGAGTTCGCGGTGGAGCGAGAAGCCGGGCACGCTGAACATCTGCGGGGAATCGGTGCCCATGAGGATGCCCACGCCGGCCTCGTTCATCATGCCGAGGAGCCGGGTCCGGTTGGTCGCGTGCAGGCGCGCCTGCTCCACGTCCCAAGCACCGCGCGCCTGGATGGCCTGGAGCCGGTCCTTCCAGCCCTGGACGCCCTCCGGGGGCCAGTAGCGCATCTCGGGATAGGCGGCGAGCGCGTCGGGGTCGCCGAGGCCGATGACGCCCACTTCCCAGAGGACCATGGTGGGCACGACCCAGGCCCGGGCGCCGATCGTGAGCGCGAACAGATCCTCCATCGTCGCCGCGTCCATGGGGCCGCGGATGCCTCCCGCCTCCTCCATGTAGCCGTCGAGGTGGTCGAAGGTCTCCTGTCCCATGAGGATGGCGTGCCGGATCCCGACATCGGCCGGGACGTGGCCTCCGAAGCGGATGCCGGCCTGCGCGGCGGCCGTGGCGAGCGCGTCGTATTCGGGCACGGTGAGTCCGGGGTGGATCTTCAGGTGATCCCACCCTTCCCCCTTCTGCACCCACACGCGGTCGGCCGCCTGCGACGGCGACGTGACGGAGTTGCCGTTGAAGCTCGGGCCTGCGAGGTAGAGGGTCGGCCCCCAGATCTCGCCGGTGTTCGTCCTCTCCTTCAACGCGAGGTCGCCGGGGAGGCCGAGCATGCCGCGCACCGTCGTCACGCCGTTCGCCGCGTAGAGGAACATCACCTGCTCGCGGAAGGTGTCGGTGGGGAAGCCGCCCGGCGTGTGTCCGTGCATCTCCGACAGCCCCGGCATCAGGTATTTCCCGGCACCGTCGATGCGGCGGGCGCCCTCGGGCACCTGCACGTCGGCGGTCGGTCCGACGGCGACGATCCGGTCGCCGCGCACGACGACGGTGTGTCCGGCGAGGACCCGCTCGGAGTCCATCGGAATCACGTTCACGTCGACGAAGGCGGTGGCGCCGGCCTGAGACGCCTGCTCGGCGGCGGCGACGAAGGGAGCGGCGACGAAGGGAGCCGCGGCGCACGCGGCGAGGGCGAAACCCAGCGACCTCCTCGGGCACGGCCGCCCGTGTCCCCGTGACGACCTTGACCCCGATAACGATTATCGGTATTGACACTGCGCGCCCGACGCGTCGGCCACGATCCCGGCGCGTCGGACACGTTCGCAGATTACGACATCGTCCGCCCGATGGGACCCCCTGACCGCGAGCAACCACAGATTTGATCGCACCCAACCACAGGCCGTCCGGCTTCCGCGCCCGCCTCGCCCGCCTCGCCCGTCTCGCCCGCTTCGCCGCCGCGGGCCTGATCGTGCCGGCTTCAGCGTTAGTTTCGTTCTCGACCCCCCGATCGCTCGAGGGCGCGCAGGCCGCGCAGGGGGCCCCGGACGGGATGGCGCTGTACGAGGCGGGGTGCGCGAGTTGCCACGGGTCGGACGGACGGGGCGCGTCGGCCGACCGGATCGCGTTCGACGACCCGCTGCCGGACCTCACCGATTGCAGCTTCGCCTCGCGGGAGCCGGATGCGGACTGGATCATCGTCTCGAAGGCCGGAGGACCGGTCCGCGGCTTCAGCGACGTGATGCCGGCGTTCGGCGAGGCGTTCGACGACGACCAGTTGCAGGCCGTCATGGACCACATCCGGACGTTCTGCACGGACCGCACCTGGCCGCGCGGAGAACTCAACCTTCCCCGGCCTCTCTTCACGGAGAAGGCGTACCCGGAAGACGAGTGGGTATGGACGACGAACGCAAACGCGGAGGGACCCGGGGCGATCGTCAACGAACTCCTGTACGAGAAGCGCTTCGGCTCCCGGAACCAGGTCGAGATCGCGCTTCCCTTCGGCTTCGCCGAGGACTCCTCGACTCCGGCCTCGAGCGACGGGGGGCCGGCGTCGGACTGGGGGGTCGGACTCGGCGACATCGAGATCGGCTACAAGCGCGCGCTGCTCCACAACCTGCGGACCATCTTCAGCTTCGGCACCGAATTCAAGCTCCCCACCGGCGACTCGGAGCGCGGTATCGGAAGCGCCGAGTTCCAGATCGAACCGTTTCTTGCGCTGGGACAGATCCTTCCGGGGGACGCCTTCGTCCATCTGCAGGCCGGCGGGGGACTCCTAGCGCGCGGGCATCGGGAATTCCACGGCACGGCCGAGCACGACGAAGACGTGCGGGAAGCGTTCTTTCATGCCGTCCTCGGGCGCACGTACACGAGCGGGGAGTTCGGGCGGTCGTGGTCCCCCATGGTCGAAGTGCTGGGGAGCACGCATCTGGCCAAGGGTGCGCGGCCGCAGTGGGACCTGGTGCCTCAGATGCAGGTGACGCTCAACACTCGGCAGCACGTGATGCTCAACGTCGGGGTGCGGGTGCCGCTGACCGATGCCGATGTGAGGAGCACGCAGTTCCTCGTCTATTTCCTGTGGGACTGGTTCGACGGAGGGTTGTTCGATGGCTGGTAGGCGGGGGCGGGGCCTGTTTCTCTACAGTGCGCTCGCGATCGTTGCGGTCGGGGCGGGCTGGACGTTCGATGGGCGGAGCGCGCCGGAGGCGGCAGAGGCGGCAGAGGCGGCAGAGGCGGCGGAGGCCGAACCGGGAGCGGTCACGGGCCGCATCGTCGTGGCCGGGGGACAGGTGCGCTTCGCCGGGGACCCGCCGGCCGGCGCGGCGATCGACATGTCGGCCGACGCCTACTGCCGAGACCGGCACGACGAGACTCTGATGGATCGTCCGGTGCGCGTCGGTGCGGACGGCGGCCTGGCGGACGTGCTGGTGCGGATCGTCAACGCGCCCGCAGCGAGTGCGTCGGGTGCGGCGCCCGAGACCGAGGCCCTCCTCGACCAGGAAGACTGCCTCTACACGCCGCGGGCCGTGGCCATCCGCGCGGGCCAGCCGCTCGTCATCCGCAACAGCGACGCGACCCTGCACAACGTCCGGGTCGTGCCCGCCTCGAACCCGGGGTTCAACCTCGGCCAGCCCATTCAGGGGATCCAGAGCACGCGCTCGTTCGAGACCCCGGAGGTCGGGATCCAGGTGCGCTGCGACATCCACGGCTGGATGACCGCGTCCATCCACGTCCTCGAGCACGAGTTCTTCGACATCACGGGCGAGGACGGCGCGTTCACGCTCCCGACGCTGCCGCCGGGGGACTACGACGTCGAGGCCTGGCACGCCACGCTGGGGACGGTGTCGGAGCGCATCTCCGTCACCGCCGGCGAGACGCCTTCGCTGACGCTGGAGTTCTCTTCCGGCTAACCGGCCTGGCTAGCCGGCCTGGCGGTCGACCTGCCGGGCCAGGTCGCGCACGCCGGACGACGGTTCCACGGGGAACGGTGTGCCCGCCGACTCGAGGGCCCGGAGTTCCGCCGGGAGCGTCGCCAGCGAGGCTCGCACGCGCTCCCGGATCTCTTCCAGCGAGGGATCCGGCCGGAGTCGTGCTCCCGCGCGCGCCACGGGCCGGAGCAGCGCCTCGCCGGACACCGCTTCGTCTTCGAGTCCCAGCACATCGCCCGCGAGCCGACCGCCTTCGCGGGTGCGGAAGACCTGCTTGCGGCCGGGCCACGTCGCCTTCCCCTCCGAGCGCTTGCGGCGCGGCCGGCCGGCGTACTCCTGGAGCTTATAGACGCTGTCGAGCGTCGGCTCGTCCGCGGAAACGGTGAGGGCGGCCCCCACTCCGAAACCATCGATCGGGGCGTGGGCCAGCCGGGCCACATCGTGCTCGTCCAGCGAACTGCTCGCGAAGATCCGGACGCCGGGGCAGCCCCCTTCGTCCAGAGTCCGGCGCACGCGCCGTGCGTGGGCCGCGAGGTCTCCGGAATCCAGCCGCACCCCCCGGATCTCGATGCCCTCGGCGCGGAGGCCGGCGGCGAGCTCGACGACCTTCGACGCCCCCGCCTCGGTGTCGTAGGTGTCGATGAGCAGCACCGTGTTGTCGGGATGGGCGCGGGCGAAGCGAATGAAGGCGTCGGCCTCGTTGTCGTGCGTCTGGACGAACGAGTGGGCCATGGTGCCGAAGGTCGGGATCCCCCAGCGCTGGCCGGCGAGCGCGGTGGCCGTGCCATCGAAGCCGGCGATGTAGGCGGCCCGGGCGGCGAGGAGCCCCGCCTCCGAGCCGTGCGCCCGCCGCAGTCCGAAGTCCACGAGCCGTGCGGCCGGCGCCGCGAGCCTGAAGCGGACCGCCTTCGAGGCGATGAGGGAGGCGTAGTTGAGCAGCGAGATGAGTCGCGTCTCGACGAGTTGCGCCTGCGGGAGCGGCGCCGTCACCCGCAGCAGAGGTTCTTCGGGAAAGAAGACGGACCCCTCGGGCATGGCGTCCACGTCCCCGGTGAAGCGCAGATCGGCGAGCCAGTCGACGAAGGCGGGGGGGAAGCCGGGCTGCCCGCCGAGCCACTCGAGTTCGGCGGGTTCGAAACGCAGGCCTTCGAGGTAGTCGAGGGCGTGCGCCAGCCCCGCGGCCAGCAGGAAGTTGCGATTCGAGGGGAGACGGCGGACGAAGAACTCGAACACGGCCGTCTCGTGCATGCCGTGCTCCCAGTACGCCTTGAGCATGGTGAGCTGGTACCAGTCCGTGAGCAGGGCGCCTGCGGCCATCGTTCGCTATGCCCCTGCCAGGACCGTTCGCGTGGGGGCGAATATCACGCCTGCCGCCTGCATGCGGTCGATCGCCCAGGCCCCATCGCCCGACTCCACGTTCACGGCTCTCACGGCATCGAACAGAAGGACCACATCCAGACGGCGCGCGCGGGCGTCGAGTACGGTTCGAAGCACGCAGTAGTCCGTCGCGAGGCCGCCCGCGAAGACGCGCGTGACGCCTCGATCCGAGAGGCGGTCGGCGAGATCGGTGCCCGAGAACGCGGAGTAGGCCTCGGCGGCCGGGTCGTCGGCCTTCGAGATCAAGACGGAGGAGGCGGGAAGGCGGAGGGAGTTCGGGAACGCCGCGCCGCTCGTCCCCGCGACGCAGTGAAGCGGCCAGAGACCGCCCTGCTCGACGAACGAGCAGTGATCCGGCGGGTGCCAGTCGCGCGTCGCGAAGATCGGAAGACCGGCTTCGGAGAAGGCGCGGAGCGCTTCGTTCAGCGGCGGGATCACCGCATCGCCTTCGGGGACGGCGAGCGCGCCGCCGGGGAGGAAGTCTTTCTGCACGTCGACGACCAGCAGTGCGTCGCCCCGGCCGGGTGACCGGATCCGCATCGGTTCTCCTTCCGGGTATACCAGAGCCGCTTCCGGCGTCACTTTAGCACGCATTGCCCCGCGGTGCGAAATCGTGTTACAAGTGGCCTCGCGGCGGGACTCCGCGGTCGTGAACTCGCTTTCTGGAGGTGTGGATGGGCCGCAGGGCGGTGGTCCTCCTCAGCGGTGGACTGGACTCGGCGACCACTCTGGCGATCGCGGTGGAGCAGGGATATCGGCCCTGTGCCCTGACCCTCCGCTACGGGCAGAGACACGAGCGCGAGGTGGACGCCGCCTGTCGGGTGGCGGAAGCGATGCGGGTGACCCGGCATGTGATCGCCGCCGTCGATCTGCGCGCGTTCGGGGGCTCGGCGCTCACCGATGACCTGGAGGTCCCCAAGAGCGGGCGCGGGCCCGCGGATTCCGAGGACATCCCCGTCACCTATGTCCCGGCGCGAAACACGATCTTCCTGTCGATGGCGCTGGCGTGGGCGGAGGTTCTCGGGGCGTCCGACATCTTCATCGGCGTCAACGCGGTCGATTACAGCGGATATCCCGACTGTCGACCCGAGTTTCTCGACGCATTCGAGCACCTCGCCGCCCTCGGCACCAGGGCGGGGGTGGAGGGGAGTCGGCCGTTCCGGATCCATGCGCCTCTGATCGATCTCAGCAAGGCGGAGATCATCCGGCGCGGGCTGGCGCTGGGGGTCGATTACGGGATGACGCGCAGTTGCTACGATCCCGATGCGTCGGGCGCGGCCTGTGGAGAGTGTGATTCCTGCCGCCTGAGGCTCGCCGGGTTCGCGGCGGCGGGCGCCCGGGATCCGGCCCCGTATCGGGCGCGTTAGGGGTCGCGGCTAGCACGGGTCGCTAGCGGGGGTCGCGCCGGCTCCGGGGTCGGGCGGGGGTCTGCGAATCCTCTGGGCCATGACGCGTGACCCGAACGAGCATCCGGTCGATGGTCGCGTGTTCGCCGGTTTCCCTGTTCATGGCATGGACGATCCGGCCACTCTCGCTGACCCATAGCGTGTCCGCGCCAAAATCGCCGATGAACCAGCTCTGGAGCGTGTCGGCGGAGGCTTCATCGATCTCGGTGACGCGCGATCCGTCCAGTATCCAGCACCGCGTACCGAAGCACACCGCGAACGCGAGCGCGACGCATACGAGGTTCATCGGTTCACTGCCGCACCCGGGTCATACCTCAAGTTAGGTGACGCGCGAGGCTTTCACTAGGCGCACCGCCGACGGCGGTTGGCGGCGGGTCGCTGGCCGGTCGCTAACCGATCGCTCTCCGGTCGCTCTCCGGTCGCTGGCGGAGGGGAGTGTGACCATTTGTCCGCGTCGGACGTCTACCGGTGTAGTCATCCGATTCACACACCCAACCAGGGGAGGACGAAGTGAGACGATTTCCGATGATGTTGGCCGCCCTGCTCGTCATCGTGGCGAGCGCCGCCTGCGACAACGGCCCGATGGAGGCCGGGGAGCAGGGACACAACGAATCCGGTGAGGAATCGAACGCCTCGCTCACGAAGACCGATGTCTTCGACCAGACGCGCGGCGGCGCGCGACTCATCCTTCGGTGGAACGAGACGGAGCAGGCGTTCGTCGGTACCGCCGAGAACGTGACCAGCAGCGTGATCCGCCGGGTTCGCGTCGAGATCCACCTGTCGAACGGCACGGAACTGGGCCCGACGACTCCCACCGATCTGGCTTCGGGCGAGAGCATGCCCGTCCGGCTCGATGCCCGCGGTCAGGTATTCGACCGCTGGAGCGCCCACGCGGAGGTGGGCTGAACCTCTCTCCTTCCCCGGCACGGGCGGCGGCCGCCCGTGCCGGGGAAGACTGACGGTTCGAACCCCTTCTAGCGGAGAGGGGGGGGATTGGCTTCCCCCCGCTGCGCGGGGCTCGCCGAGCTCGCTCCCTGCGGTCGCTCGGTTCGAACCCCTTCTAGCGGAGAGGGGGGGATTCGAACCCCCAAGCCCGTGAGGGCGCCGGTTTTCGAGACCGGTGCATTGCCGTTCTGCCACCTCTCCGGGTGCGGCTACCGGGGTGCTGGCGGACTGCCCAGACGTCCGGTGTGCGCGGCCGGGGAAGGTGCTCCGAGAGGGCTCCCGCTGTCAAACTTTCGACGCTGCCGCGGAGTGCCGCAACGGACGGGCGGAGTTGTCTTCGGTCAACCGATCACTTGATCCGAGTGGATACGCAACTGCACGCGTCCACCGGCTCCCAGCGTATCCAGATACACACGAAGTCCCTCGCGCCGCGCAAGTTTCAAGGCAGGTACCATATCCAAGTCGCCGGTCACGACGGCGACATCGGTAACGAGTCGCTTTAGGGCAAGGGTCGCGATATCAAGACCGATGCGCATGTCGACACCCTTTTGCCGAAAGCTAGGTCGGATGTCCGCGGCAGTGATCGGCTGACTCGCGGAGCGCGTTCCGTCCATCAGACGCTTGGTTACACCTCGCGAAAGTTCCCAACCTTGGAACTGCATTTCGCCCTCTCGAACAGCTACATCGTCTTGCCGTTTTAGCGCGGCGATCAGCGTCTTGTTTCGCTTGTACGGATCCGTGGTGGAGAATGGAACCAGCTGCCCATCAAGCGGGTTCTTTCGCGAACCCGAAAAAGGTTCGGCAGTGTAGTAGAACACGCGGTACAGCTGAAGTGTCTCGGGCCGTGGGACCTTTGTTTTGACGACATCGTAGATCCGGTCCCACTCGGCAACGAAAGCTCGGACCTTCGGGAACCGCTTCGCCCGAGTCGTCAATCGAATCTTCATGTAGTCGCCGTCGACCAAGATCGCCAAACGTTGGTTCAAGCTCCCCTATCCTCCGGGCGACCTTGACCCAAATAGTTCGGCCCCTGCGCCCGTTAGGTAGCCGACCACGAATAGAGTCGACCCGGCGCGCAGGGGCCGTCGATGAGTCTCGTTGACGGATGCTTAAACCATCATCCGATGGGCGTCAACCCCATCCTGCGGCACGTACGCCAAGGGATTCAAGGTTGTTCCAACGGGCCAAGTCAGCTCCAGAGCCCGGCCAACCTTACTCCCAGAGCCTTCGAAGGCTGGCCCAGAACCCGTCCAAACTTGTGCTCGTGCTCTGAACGGGCTCTCAACTAGATCCGCACCCATACCCCCGCCTCCGCCTTCATCACAGCTAGCGCTGGTCGCCGGCTCGTTCCCGCGCCGGACGGGGTGGGATTGGGTCGCTTCGCTCCCCGAGCTCGCTCCCGTTGGTCGCTCGGTTCGAACCCGCGCCGGGCAGGCATGTTCATACTGCCTCGTGGGAAACTGCTTTAACGGACGGGGTGTCCGCCTCCCCGCCACTCCCGTGAAATCCGGGCTAGTCCCGCAACGTTTCCTAAATCCCTCCCCCAAAGAACGTTACGATCCGTACACTGTCCCTTGACGTCCCGCGATGTTCCGGGTATTCTTGAACGGAGTGTGGGACATGACGTGGGACACCATATCCGACTCCGAGCGAAGAAATGACCGCGAAAACACCGAAATCAGCCAACGGCCTCACCGGCCTGTTCGTCCGCAACGTAGTCCACAGCGGCCGAACCGGCGCCGACAAGTACGGGGACCAGCACGGCCTGATCCTACGGGTGCTCCCCTCGGGGAGCAAGCAGTGGATATGGCGCGGCACCGTTGGCGGAAAGCGGGTGGATCTGGGCTTGGGCGGATACCCCTACGTCACACTCGCCGAGGCCCGCCAGAAGGCCTTCGAGTACCGCAGGACCGCCCGTTCCGGCGAAGATCCGAGGTTGGCCCGGCGCGCTTCGCCGAAGTTCGAGGCCGCGGCCGAGACGGTGATCGCCATCCACCGCGCGTCCTGGCGTCCCGGCGGAAAGAGCGAGGGCCAGTGGAGGGCGAGTCTTCGCGACTACGCGATGCCGTGGTTGGGCGCGAAGGGAGTGGACGAGATCACGACGGCGGACGTGATGGAGGTCCTGCTGCCGATCTGGTCGAGCAAGCCGGAGACGGCACGGAGAGTGCGGCAGAGGATCGGCGCGATCATGAAGTGGGCGGTTGCCCAAGGCTACCGCGAGAGCAATCCGGCCGGGGACGCGATCGGTTCGGCGCTCCCGCGGCACGGGAAGAACCGGGAACACTTCCGGGCACTTCCCCACGGGGAGGTCGGAGCGGCGCTGGAGGCGATCCGCGCTTCGCGGGCGTGGCCGGCGACCAAGCTCGCGTTCGAGTTTCTGGTGCTGACGGCGGCGCGGTCGGGCGAGGTCCGCCACGCCATGTGGAAGGAAATGGACCTCGGGGCGGAGACTTGGACCGTGCCGGGCGAACGGATGAAGGCCGGGCGCACCCACCGGGTGCCGCTGACTTCGAGGCCGATCGACATCCTTGGTGAGGCTCGCCGTCATTCGGGAGGGGATGGACTCGTTTTTCCCTCGCCGACCAACCGCGTTCTCTCGGCAAGCACGCTCTCGAAGCTGCTGAGAGAGAACGGCGTTCCGGCCGTGCCCCATGGGTTCCGCACGTCGTTCAGGGTCTGGTGCGGCGACACGGGCGTGGCCAGGGAGGTGGCCGAGGCGGCCTTGGCCCATGTCGTGCGTGACAAGGTGGAGGCGGCCTACGCCAGAGGCACGCTCTTCGCGCGGCGGCGGGAGGTCATGGAGCGCTGGGCCTGCTACGTTGCGGAGTCGCGAGTCACCGGACGAGCCGGCGTGGAGGTCGCCGACGGTTGACGAATCCGATTGGCAATCATCGCACCGCCCTGCCGGACGGATAGAACACTTTCACCAAGCTTTGAGGCATCGCCTTTTGCGGGAGCCGCGAGCGCCCCAACGGCTCGCCCCCGCGCGTTGCGTACAAGACCGGGGAAGGGATGAACCAATGATGGATCGGGACTCCAAACCGGACATATCGGGTACGGGGACTTCGAGGATTCTGAGTCGCCTCGCCGGTTTCATCGAAGAGTTGGATTCGGTCCTCCGCGAGATGAGAGTCGGCAGCGAGAACATCCTCTACCAAGTCGCAAGGCTGGACTTGGCGTTGCAAGTTCTCGAAGCGGCCAAGGCTACCCTTCTGCTAAGGCTGAGCACCGTCCCAAGAACGAATTGGACAACAGCTCGGTTCGCGTTCGAATCAATGCATGACCTGTTCTATCTGCTCAAGCTCTGCCCCGACCGTAGGGCGGTCGGGGCCAAGATCTACGTAGGGGCCATGGTTGGGAGGAAGCGAGCCAAGGGCAGGTTGCGTCGTATACGCGCGACGCGGGAGGGAAACGCGACCAAGCAGGATCCAAGCTTGCGTGAGTTCATTAGAGCCGAAGCCAAGAGGATTGAGGAGATCGACCCGGGTGCCGAACAAGCGATCTGTCAGGCGCTCAAGGAGACGCTCGCCTCCGGTGAGCATCATTGGTCCGGAATGGCTCGACGCCAGATGACCAAGCTCATCCGAGAAAAGCTCGACGACCCTGAACTCGCAGCGGGGTGGGACGCTTCCTACTACGCGCTCTCCTTGCATGCCCATCCGAAGTTTCGTCTCGACGACGCGATCAGGATCGGGCCGGCAGGATTCGAATACTCTCCCGACACACCCGACGATACCGCCTGCTACGCTGCGTCTGTCGCAGTCCAGACGACCTTGCTGCTGTTGGGGGAGCACATGGCACCGTTTACCGATGGGTGACGGGAATCATGAGGCCGTATCGAAACTCCCAGCCAGGATCGGGGCGTCGCAACATCGCACGCGGGAGGTCGACTCCGGACTTTCGGATTCACATCCTGCTGTGAACGCCGCGCTGGCACCTCACCGGAGGCATTCGGCGTCATAAAGCAGCCGACGTGAACACAACCGACGAGCGACCGGCCATTCGACGGAACCAGCCGTCCGGGTCGGTCCACTAGCCCGGATCGTCCGGCCACCAATCCGCGTCACCCACCTGAGCGCTCACCAGCCGCCACGCATCGCCGACGACCGCTAGCGCCGAACAGGAACGGCACCCCGCCGCCGCGCCGCGAAACTCGACCGCGATGGATACGCTTCGCGCATACGCATCGGGGATGCGTACAGGCTCGGAGGCCTGGACGGGCATCGCACAGGTGAGCGCGAGAAGGTCCTCGGAGCCACCGTCGGTCGCCTCGGCCCGGGGGCTGGCCCTCGAACCGTTAGCGGCCGGGAGCCGACCGACCCCGTGTTGAACACGGAGGGCCCGCGGGGCCGCCGTCCGCGCACCCCTAGTCGTCCCGCTGAGGTGAGTTCCGAGCCCTTCGCAGTCACCAAGATCACCGTCGGGGCGCGAGACCGCGCCCGATGGCCATCGATTCGTCGTCCCCCGCCGACCGCCGCTTCCGAAGCCACCGGATCGCTCTCCCGCGCCATCTCACAAGTCGCGTCATGCCAATTGCGCGCGGACCAACCCTGAGACCCGTTTCTTCCTCGGGCTTGCATCGAGCGGCCCACCCTTACACCATCCGCCGCGAGCAGGCTGATCGCCCCGGCCCACCTCCCGCGGGCCTCCCGCGGGCGACCTTGGCCTTGCTCGAGTCCGCAGCGAACCAACCGGGCCCGCCCCGCAAGCGTTGGTCTCGCATCCGGTGCATGTTCACCAGAGATTTTCCAATCCCATTTCTCGAAGAGGATTCATGAAACGGTCTCTATTCGCTGTCATCGCTCTTGCCGTCGGCCTCGTGTCCTGCGGGGATACGGGCGATCCCCTATCCCCGAGCCTCGCGTCGGTGCCGGTCGCCGTTGAATCGGGCGCGGCGCTGAAGAGCGAGGTCGAGGAGCTTCCGCCGGGCGAGGCGGTGGCGGCCCGCATCCTGAAGCCGGGCTGCGTGATTCACTATCGTATCTCATCGGACCTGTACGTGGTGCAGTGGTTCAAGATCGCGCACAGCGAGGCGGCGAAGAAGGGTTCGGAGGGTCTTCAGGTCATCGTCCACGAAGTCAACGTGAGCGTGACCCGACCCACCGAGGAAGGGGAGGAGGACGGCGAGACGGAGACGCTGCCCGCCAAGCTCGACATCCGAGCTGTTTGCAAGGCACCCGCCACGGAACTGGGCGAGTCGGAGAACCAGGACTGGATGAAGGCTCACTTGGGCAACAAGGGTCTCGACTTCTCCACCGCGTCGGACGACGAATCGGCCTCGCGCGGCCCGTTGGCCGAGGCCGCGCACCTGGCGTGGTCCGGTATCCTCGGACTCGGGAAGCAGCTGCTCCCGGCACCGCTGAGCGCGCAGGAAGAGGGCGAGACGTGCGCCACCTGGGCCTACACCGGCAGTGCCGGCATCATCTGCACGCGTTGGTCGATCGAGATCACCTGCCCGTTTGGATTCGACTACGAGCCCTCGTCCGGGCAATGCCGAAACAACGGGTTTGGCGGCGGAGTGTCCCCCGGCCCGGGCGGCGGTGGTGGCGGAGGAGGATCCAGCCCCGGCGGTGGTGGCGGCAATGGGGGCGGCGGCGAGGGAGAGGGAGAAGGGGAAGGAGAGGCGGAAGGCGAGGGAGAGGG
>JAPPGH010000056.1 GCA_026914155.1 Candidatus Palauibacter rhopaloidicola
TCGGGAGGGGGCGTCCACTCCATCGGCTCCCGACCAGTAACGGTCGTGAGCCAGCACACGACATGGTCCTTGGCTGTGGATCCGGGCACCCTCTCCGGTTGCCCTGTGTGACGCTCAGCCAAAGACCCGCCAGCATTCCCAGCGACAGATTGCCCAGCCTACCCCACCCCCGCTGCGGGCTTCCTTCTCCACCTTCGACAGCGTTGACAATGCGCTAGCTTGGGCGGTAGCTAAGTCGTCCGGCGCGGACTCAGCGACCCAACATGCCGCAACCGCTGGCGGCATGTTGGTCTCCCTGTGGCTGGTCGTTCTCTCACTTGGACTGATCGGTTCATTTGCCGCGCTGATCTCCCGATGGATCGAACGAAATCAGGCGAAGGAGTGACGGCATGAAGGTGGCGGATGCGATCAAGTGGATGTCGAAGCTTCCGTTGCAACGCATCGTGGACAGCTTCACGAAGGACTTCCCGAAACCCGACGAGGACCAAGCCCGGGACATCATTCTGCGAAACGTCGCGGAGCTCACCGACGCAAAACGAATCACGACCGTTCTCCAGTTCGACGGTCCATTCAAGGACCAGATCCGGCAGATCCTAATGCTGGAGGCGTTCGTGAATCGGCCCGACTGGTCGGCATCGGAGCAGGATATCGTCGAGAGCCTGACCCGCTTGGAGCAGGATGTGCTCGACGCAGCAGCAGCGGACGGGAGTCTGCGCTACGAGGACCCGGAGCGCATCGAAATCTTGAAGGACGTACTCAGAACAGCGCTGGACGACAAGCTGATCACTTTTCGTGAGCTGAACCTGCTCCGTACTCTCCGCGACAGCCTTGGGCTGTCCGAGACCGTCTTCCGCATCGTGCTCGCCCAACTAAACCACTTTCCCCAACCAGGCAACGTCCTGCACACGCCGAGTGAGTGCCGCGACGTGCTCAACGCGCTGCAACGGGGTGGCATCGTCTTCCATTGCAACAAGGCGGATGGCTCGCCCTACGTGATTCCGGACGAAATCCGGGCTTCCGTGATGGGAGCGCTTGGTATGGAACTCGGGCTGCACGCTTGGGGCCTGCTCCTCGACGCCCTCACGGTTACGCAGTTGAAGCAGGCGCTGGTCAAGAAGAAACTTCCCACTTCGGGCACGAAGTCGGAACTCAAGAGTCGGGTAATCTCCTCCGGCCTGAGTCCCAGCGCCGCGCTGCGCATCCTGTCCACCGGGGATCTCCACGAACTGTGCTCCTCGCTTCCAGGCGTTCCGGTGAGCGGAACCAAAGCGCAGCGAATCCGACGAATCATCGGGTACTTCGCCAATCTGATAACGAAGGAGGTGTCGGAGGAGGCCTCTCCCGGCGAGCGATTCTACAAGTACCTGCCGGAACTCGCCCGGCGCGACCGGGAGAACCTGCTAGCGAACCAGATCATCAAGAAAGACCTTGATATCGAGCACGGGTTCGAGGCGGCAACGCGGTTTCTCTTCGAATCAAGGCTGGGGCTTGAGTTGATGGAATTGGCCGGGAGCGAGCACCCCGACGGATGCATCCGGTTCGGCGGCCGTCGCACGGCAAACGGAGATGTGCTGATGTGGGACAACAAAAGCACGGAGGCCGCCTACACGTTTCCGCCCTCGCACCTGAGGCAGTTCAAGCGCTATATCCGAGACGCACGTGACCCGGTTGCCTGCTTCCTCGTCATCGTCGCGAAGCCCGACGACTCCGCAATGGACAGCGTCTGGCAGCTGGCAGCCCAATGCACCGGTACCCAGATCTCCGTCATCGCCGCCGAGGACCTTGGCTGGATGGCAGAAGAATGGTGGTCGCGGAATCCCGATGGCCGATTCAACCTCGAAGTTCTCAACATGACCGGCATCTTGAATCGTCCGCTCCTCGAACATCGGATGAAACTTTTTCTCTAAGCGCGGGCGGTGACCGGGGCGATCCTTCGATTCCGCTATCCGCCGCGCAAAGGGTGATCCCCGGGGTGACCCCAAGAGGACACACTAGATCGTAAATGATTGTAGAACATGATTTTATGGCCGTATTCTGCTCGGACTGGTTCGCGTTGCAGGCGAAGATCACCGCGTCGAACGTCTCCTCCACGCCGTTCTCATCCTCGACCACGACGTGCGTGGGCCCTCGAACCACCCGGCGGACGGGCCGGTTGAGGTAGATTTTTTCCCGGAAATCGGCAGCGAGGTTCTCGTAGATCCGGCGCGTTCCCTGGTCCCAGGTCTGCATGGTCGTCGCGGCTTCGATGTCGAAGAACTCGAGATACCTGGAGAACAGCGAGGCGGGCATATCGAAGACATTCGTCGCCATCAGGAAGTTGACGAACATCGGCTTCAGCACCTTGTACCTGAAGTCCCCGGAGAAACCGGCCACGTTCAGGACCGTGCCCATGCTGATGTAGTTGAAGGGATTGAGGCCGTTCACGAACTTCGACCGCGAATGGGTCAGCCGGCCGAACCGGTGCAGGAGCCGCAGGATGCGTTGGAACTTCGCAATCTCGAGCTGCAGCTGCTCCCGGATGTCCGAATCGAAATCGTGGGCGTAGGTCCCCCCGCGGTACTTCACGCTGTAGCTGAACCTTGTGTCGATCAGGTCGATGCCGAACTGCTCCAGCAACACCACGAAGTGCTGATAGACGGAGGGGATGCAGGCGGTGACCGAAATATCGAACGGGATCGCGCCGCCGTCGTCCTGGGGCATGTCGGCGGTCACGGCATTCCCGCCGAGTTGCTCCCGGGCCTCGAACAGCCGGAAGTCGAACCGGTCCGAATCGTGATGCAGCGCCCATGCGGCCCCGAGGCCCGAGACGCCTCCGCCGACGATGGCGATGTTCTTCATCCGTCTCCCCTTCCCGCGGGTGGTCATGTCCTCCCGTCCCGGAAACGTTGCCGCGCGGGTGCGTGTTCACACATGCGGACGCCGCCGGCGCGCGCGGCGAGCCTTGCTGTTCGGGGGCCGCCCGCACCAGTTTTTTCGGGCTGCGCCAACCTATGAACCACGAGATGGACGTCATGATTTTCCCTGGAGACAAGATGATCAAGCGGACCCCACTGGCGATCTTCGCCGCCGGGCTTCTTCTGTCGACCGCAACTCCGGCGCTGAGCCAGGAGGTTATTCAGTCGGCGTACCACGACTACAGGCTCGTCCCCGTCGTCGAGGGGCTGGTACAGCCCTGGTCGATCGCGTTTCTGCCCGACGGCGAGATGCTCGTGACCGAGAAGGCGGGCACGCTGCGCGTCGTGCGCGACGGGATGCTGCTGCCCGAACCGGTCAGCGGCGTGCCGGCCGTGATCTCGGAGGGACAGGGCGGACTCCTCGACGTCGTGCCGCACCCGGACTTCGAGAGCAACCGGCTCCTCTACCTGAGCTTCTCGCAGCCGAACGAGACGGAGCGCGGAACGACGGCGGTCATCCGCGGGCGGTACGAGAGCGGCGCGCTCACCGACATCGAGGAGATCTTCGTCGCGGTGTCCGAGGGCCGAGGTCACTACGGGTCACGCCTTGTATTCGACGGCCAGGGACACCTGTTCATCACCGTCGGCGAGCGGCAGGCTCCGGCCCGCGGCGATCTCGCCGCGCACCCCGCGCAGGATCTCTCGAACCATCACGGCACTGTGAACCGGGTCTACGAGGACGGCACGATCCCGGAGGACAACCCGTTCATCGGCGACCCGAACGTACGCCCCGAGATCTGGAGCTACGGACACCGCAACCAGCAGGGGATGGCCATGAACCCCGAGACGGGCGAGCTCTGGGCCACGGAGCACGGCCCGCAGGGCGGCGATGAGCTCAACCTCATCGAGCCGGGGCTCAACTACGGCTGGCCCGTCGTCGGCTACGGGGTGAACTACCGCTCGGGCTCCGCGATCCACGAGGGAACGCACAAGGAGGGGATGGAGCCTCCGGAGCACTACTGGGTGCCGTCGATCGCGGTTTCCGGACTTGTCTTCTACACGGGCGACCGGTTCCCGCACTGGAAGGGGAACCTGCTCGCGGGCGGGTTGGCCGGGGAGCAACTCGCGCGGCTCACGCTCGACGGGCAGGGGGTCGTCCGCGAGGAGACGCTCGTGCAGGGCTTCGGGCGCATCCGCGATGTCCGGCAGGGGCCGGACGGGCTGATCTACATCGCGATCGACAACCGGCGGGGCGAAGCGACCGCTATCCTCCGCATGGAGCCGGTCGCCACGCGATAGCGCGGTGTCTCAGCGGGCCGCCGACCCTTCGGGGACCACGGCCCGCCGGTAGGCTTCCGACAGCGCCCGGGTGACCTCGCCCGGGCGCCCGCTTCCCACGGGCCGGCCGTCCAGTTCGACGGTCGGCCGCACCTCCGTCGTCGTCCCCGTGAAGAAGATCTCTTCCGCGCCCCGGAGTTCGTCCGCCGTGAAGGCGCGTTCCCGGGCGGGGATGCCCAGCCCCGCGCACAGTTCGAGCGTGAAGGCGCGGGTGACGCCGTGCAGGATGTGGTTCGTGGCCGGGGCCGTCGTCACCTCTGCGCCGAGCACCGCGAACACGTTGTTGTGCGTCCCCTCCTGCACCATCCCTTCGCGGATGAAGATCGCATCCTCGACGTCCGCCTCCACCGCGGCCTGCTGCGCGAGGACGTTGGGCAGGAGGCCGGTCGTCTTGATGTCGGCGCGGGCCCAGCGCTGGTCGGGCAGCGTGATGGCGCCGAAGCCCCGCTCCCACCGCTCCGGCGTCGTGCGAACGAGTTCCTTCGCGAAGGCGTAGACCGTGGGCGGGACCGCCTCCTTCGGGAACGCGTGCGTGCGGGGGGCGGCGCCGCGCGTCACCTGCATGTAGAAGACGGAGAACTCCGCCGCGACGAGGTCGTTCCGCGCGATGAGTTCGTCACCGACGTCGGCGAGGGGAGCCACGTCCGCCTCGATCCGGAGCGTTCGGAGCCCCCATGCGAGCCGGGCCAGGTGGCGTTCGCGCAGGAAACAGCGGCCGGCGTACGCCGGGATCGCCTCGTAGACCGCGTCCGCGAACAGGAAGCCCCGGTCGTTCACCGAGACCCGCGCCTCGCCGACGGGCAGGTAGTCTCCGTTCAGATAGACGATGATGGTCCGCAACCCCTCCGCTCTCGGGAAACCGTCCGCGGTCCCGCCGCGCCACCGGCCGGTCCGCACCACCGGCCGGCCCACCAGTGTCGACACTAGATGCCCGTCCCGAGCCCCGGCGGGCAAGTTCGGTCCCGATCTGGTTCACGTTCGTGCGCCGCGTTAGCGTTGAGCGGGCAAGCTCAGCGGGCGGGTTCCGCTGTCGGCCCGTTTCCTTCTGCTTTCGGAGGACCGATGACGGTTTCGCGGCGAGTTCGCGGCATCCCTGCCGCTCGGTGGCTCTTCCCGGCGATCATCCTGCTCTCGACGATCCTCGCGGGCGCGACGCGGTTCGCTCCGGCGGTGGCAGCGCAGGAAGCGCGCACGCTCTCCTACGGCGAACCGGAGGAGGTCGGGATGTCCCGCGCCGTCCTCGAGGGCGCCCTCGGCCTGTACCACGAGGCCGTCGAGCGGGGCGACATCGTGGGCGCCGTCCTGCTGGTCGCCCGCAACGGAAAGATCGTCCTCCACGAGGCGGTCGGCATGCGCGACAAGGAGCGGGGGCTCCCGATGGAGCGGAACTCGATGTTCCGCATGGCCTCCAACACGAAGCCCGTCGTGGCCACCGCGGTCGCGCAACTCGTCGAAGAGGGCAAGCTCTCCTACGACGACCTCGTACGGGAGTACATCCCCGAGTGGGACAACTACCGGGCGGGGTTCATCACCGTCGGACACCTGCTGTCCCACAGCAGCGGGCTCCGGATCCCCACGCTCTTCCTGCAGCCGCTGGGCGAGAACCCGACGCTGCAGAGCGAGTCGGCCCGCTTCGGCGCGATCGGGGCCGAGGTGACGCCGGGCGAGACGTACTCCTACAACAATCCGGGCTACAACACGCTCGGCGCGCTGGTTGAGATCGCCTCCGGCCAGTTGCTGGAGGACCGGCTCATGGAGACGGTGTACGGACCGCTCGGGATGGCCGACAGCTACAACCACCACGCCGAGCACCCGGTCGGCGGGAAGGTCGACCGCATGGGCGCCGTCTATTACCAGCGCGGCCCCGACGGCGACTGGACTCCCGGCGGCACGCCCGGAGGCCCGGTGGCCTTCCCGTTCGCGCGCGCCTCGGGCGGGATGATCTCGTCGGCGTGGGACTACGCGGTCTTCGCCCAGACCTTCCTGAACGGCGGCACCTATGACGGCGCCCGGATCCTGGCGCCGGAATCTGTCGAACTCATGACCTCGCCGAAGATCCACATCGCAGGAGAGGGGGACGAGGCGAGCTACTACGGGTACGGCTGGCGGCTCGCCGACGGCACGTACGGCCACGGAGGCTCGGACGGCACCAACGCGTGGCTCGACCCCGACCGCGAGATCATCGGTCTCGTGTTCACGCAGACGCCGCGCGGCGACAACCGCGGCACCCGCCTCGAGCGCTTCCGCGAACTCGTGAACCTCTCGCTCGAAGGCAACTGACGGCGCGGAGATTCAGGCGGACGATCGGCGGCGGAGCCACTCGACGGTCAGCAGGAGCGCGAGGGCGAACACGACGAGGAAGGTGGCCACGGCGAGGATCGCCGGGCTGATCTGTTCGCGGATGCCGGCCCACATCTGTCGCGGGATCGTCCGCTGTTCCAGTCCGCCCATGAAGAGGACGACGACGACCTCGTCGAACGACGTGGCGAAGGCGAACAGGGCCCCCGAGATCACGCCCGGCGCGATGAGCGGCAGTTGCACGGTGCGGAAGATGCGCACCGGTCCCGCGCCGAGACTGGCCGCGGCCCGCGTCAGGTTGCGGTCGAAGCCCGCCAGCGTGGCGACGACCGTGATGACGACGAAGGGCATGCCGAGCGTGGCGTGGGCCAGGATGAGCCCAAGGTGCGTCTGGGCCAGGCCGACCTGGGTATAGAAGAAGAACATCCCGGCCGCGGAGATGATCACGGGCGTGACCATCGGCGAGATGAGGAGTCCCGTGATGAAGCGGCGGGCCGGCATGGCGGGACTCGAGAGCCCGAGGGCGGCGAGCGTGCCCAGCGCGGTCGCGAGCACCGTGGCGGAGAGGCCGATCACGAGGCTGTTCACGAGGCCCCGGGTCCAGGCCTCGTTCTCCAGGACCTCCCGGTACCAGCGCAGCGACCATGCCTCGGGGTCGAGCCGGAGCATCCCCTCGGTGAAGGTGAAGTAGGGCTCCGCGTTGAAGCTCAGCGGGACGATCACGATGATCGGCGCCACGAGAAAGATGAACACGAGGACGCAGAACGTGAGGTGCGCGAAGCGGCCGATGCGGGCTCCCGTCACGGTCTCTCCGTCCCCCGAGGGTCTTGCGGCACCAGACTAAAGTGTGGTGTCGCAGAAATCTGCGAGTCACCGAGAGTGCCGGGGCGCCGGCTTCCGCAAGGCGCTCCGACGAGGAATAGCAGAGCTATTTCGAGGAGGAGCAACGCAGCGGGGACGGATGCAGCGGCGCTCGAATGACCGCAGTATTTCTGCGACACTACACTAGCCCAGGCTCATGCGCTCGACGCCCACCAGCCGGTCGTAGAGCAGGTAGAGGACGAGCACCCCCGCGAGCAGGAGCGCGCCGAGCGCCGCCGCCAGCCCCCAGTTCAGCGACGTCTGCATGTGGTAGGCGACCATGTTCGAGATCAGCTGGCCGCTGCTTCCGCCCACCAGCGCCGGGGTGATGTAGTAGCCGATCGCGAGGATGAAGACGAGGAGCGATCCGGCCCCCACGCCGGGCAGCGTCTGCGGCCAGTACACCCGCCGGAACGCCTGCGCGGGGGTCGCGCCCATCGAGGCGGCGGCCCGCATGTGCAGCGGCGGGATCGAACGCATCACCGAGTACAGGGGCAGGACCATGAAGGGGAGCAGGACGTGCGTCATGGCCACGAGCGTGCCGGTCATGTTGTACACCATGGAGAGCCGGCCGTCGTCGCCGACGAGCCCGATCGCCACCAGCACGTCGTTGATCACTCCCTGTGTCTGGAGAAGGACGATCCACGACGTGGTGCGGACGAGGAGCGATGTCCAGAAGGGCACGAGGACGAGGGCGAGCAGCAGGTTGCCCCGGCGCGGCGGCGCGTGTGCGATGAGGTGCGCGATCGGGTAGCCGAGGATGAGGCAGAACACGGTGATCGCCAGGCTCACGAGCAGGGTGCGCCACAGGAGGGACAGGTAGATGCGCCGTTCCTCGGGCTGGGGGGCGACGGAGCCGTCCGGTAGGCGCTGCATGTCGATGGCGTTGAGGTAGTGGCGGGCCGTGAAGCGCTCGCCCGCCGCGCGGACGGCGTGCCAGGTCCCCGGGTCGACCCACGCGGAGTCCAGGCCCGCCAGCGCCTCGCGCCAGGGCCCGCCCGTCACGTCCTCGAGGTCCCGGGCGGTGCGCGTGAACACGCCGCGCAGCCCGCTCCGCAGCCGGTTCACGCGGCCGGCGACCTGCCCCAGCGTCCTCGCCTCGCGCGCCGATCCGAGTTCCCGCGCCGCCGCCTCGTATACCGCCTCGGGAGGCAGCCCGTCGCCCTCCCATTCGCGCAGCGCGGCGAGGGTCGCGGGCAGCGCATCGGCGACCACCGGATCGTGGACGCTCCGCATCAGCATCGTCGCCAGCGGGGCCAGGAACGTGACGCCGAGGAAGACGAGGAGCGGCAGCACGAGCCCCATCGCCCGCAGCCGCTCGCGGGGGGGCGGTCCGACGCGGCTCAGCGCGCCAACCACGCGCTGAAGCGCTCGTTCAGCACGTCCTGGTTATCCACCCACCAGTCCCAGTCCCGCCGGAGCGCGCGCGCCATGTTGGGGGGATGCGTGGGCAGGTGCGGCCCCATCTCCACGCCGGTCTCCAGATGGGTGGTGATCAGCGGCGCGGCCGAGGCCCGGGCGGGGCCGTAGGAGATCCTGCGGCCGAGCGCCGCGAGCGCCTCAGCCGTACTCGCGAAGCTCACGAGCCGCATCGCCTCCTCGAGCCGCGGCGTGCCGGCGACGATGGCCAGCTGGTTGATGTCCAGGAGTTGCCCGTCCCAGACGATCTCGAACGGCTGGTTCTCCAGCACCTGGGCGTTGAAGATGCGCCCGTTGTAGGCCGTGCTCATGACGACTTCCCCGTCGGCCAGCATCTGCGGCGGCTGGGCGCCCGCTTCCCACCACACGACGTGATCCTTGATCGTGTCGAGCTTGCGGAACGCCCGGTCCAGGCCCTCCGGTGTGTCGAGCAGGGCGTACACCTCATCCGCCGGCACGCCGTCCGCCATGAGGGCGGATTCGAGGTTGAACATGGGAACACGGCGCATCCCGCGGCGTCCGGGAAACTTCTCGAGATCGAAGAAATCGGCGATCGTCTCCGGTCTGTCGCCCGGGAAACGGCTCGCATCGAACGCGTAGATCGTGGACCAGACGACGACCCCGGCCCCGCAGTCGGAAAGGGTCCCGGACAAGAAGTCCTCCGCCGCCGGCGTCCCGTCCGCTCCGGGGGGCAGCACCTCCGTATCGATGTACTCCAGCAGCCCCTCGTCGCAGGCGAGAATGACGTCCGACACGTTCAGGTCCACGACGTCCCAGTAGACATTGCCCACCTCCACCTGGGCGCGGATCTGGGCCAGAGCGCCGGTGAAGTCCTCGACATCCACCCGGATCCCGGTGGCGGCGGTGAACGGTTCGAACCACGCCTCCGTGCTCGCCTTCTGGTACGAGCCACCGTAGGAGACAGCGGTGATCGACTGGGCGGCCGCCTGTCCGGCGAGACACGCGACGAGAGCGGCGGCGTACACGGGGGTGCGCGCGGCGGCATGCGCGAGGGGGTCAGTTCGCACGGGTCAGCCAGGCGCTGAAGCGCTCGTTCAGCGCGTCCTGGTTGTCCACCCAGAACTCCCAGTCGTTCCGCAGGGCGCGCGCGATGTTCTCGGGGCTCGTGGGCAGATGGGGCGCCATCTCGACGCCGGTCGCCAGGTGCGTCGTGACGAGCGGCTCCCCGGACCGGCGGGCCGGACCGTAGGAGATCCGGCGCGCGACGGCCGCCAGCGATTCCCCCGTCGTCGCGAACGCGACGAAGCGGAGCGCGTTCTCCAGCCGCGGCGTCCCCGCCACGATGCTCAACTGGCCGTAGTCGAGAACCTGGCCGTCCCACACGATGACGAACGGCTGCTCCTCCAGGATCTGGGCATTGAAGATGCGGCCATTGTAGGCCGTGCTCATCACGACTTCACCGTCCGCCAGCATCTGCGGCGGCTGTGCCCCCGCCTCCCACCAGACGACCTGGTCCTTGATCGTATCGAGCTTGTCGAAGGCGCGGTCGAGCCCTTCCGGCGTGCCGAGCGTGGCGTACACGTCGTCGAGCGCGACTCCGTCCGCGATGAGGGCGAATTCCAGGTTCACCTGCGGGACGCGGCGCATTCCGCGGCGCCCCGGGAACTTCCCGAGGTCGAAGAAATCCGCCATCGTCGCGGGCCGCTCGTCCGGGAAGAGGTCGGCGTTATACGCGTACACGGTGGAGTAGAAGAGCATCCCGGCCCCGCACTCCCCCTGCATCTCCGAATAGAAGTCCTCCCTCGCGGGCGTCCCGTCCGGGGCCGGCGGCAGCATGTCGATGTCGATCGGCTCCAGCAGACCTTCGTCGCAGCCCCGCATCGCGTCCGCCATCTCCAGGTCGACGACATCCCAGTAGACCGCATCGACGTCGACCTGCGCCCGTATCTGAGCGAGGCCGCCGTTGTAATCCTCCATGTCCACGCGAATCCCGGTCTCCTCCATGAAGGGGACCTGGATGGCCCCGCGATACGCCCGCCCGTAGGAGCCTCCCCAGGAAACGGCCGTGATCGCCGGATCTTCCGGCGCCTGCGGCCCGCACCCGAGCGTGAACGCCGCCGCGGCGGCGAGTACGGCGAGCGCCACGTTGTGCGGCGTGCGGACCGTAGACTTCCTGTTCGTATTCATCCGTTTCTCCGATCTGTCGCCGTCATGCGCGGCTCTGCTCGTCCCCTTCGAAGTCCAGCGCGCGGCAGTCGTTGACGGTCCAGCCGATGCGGACGGTGTCGCCCACCATCATCGCTCCGTGCCCCACGATATTCGGGATCTTGGCCACGACGTCCCGGCCCCCGCAGGCGGCCAGCCGAACGCGCAGGTGGTCGCCAAGAAAGGTCATGTCCTCGATGGCGGCCTCGACCACGTTGTGGTACAGGCCCTCCTCGGGCTTGATCGCGATCCGTTCGGGGCGAATCGAGAGCGTGACCGTATCGCCGACCCCGCACCGGGCGATGCGAAAGGCCCGGATCCGCTCGCCCCCCACATCCACATCGCACAGGTCATCCTCCACGAGCGTCACCTGGCCGTGGAGCCGGTTGTTCTCACCGATGAAGCGGGCCACGAACGCGCGTTCGGGCTCCTCGTAGAGCCCCTCCGCCCCGGCGATCTGCTCGATCCGGCCGCCGTTGAGGACGGCGATCCGATCCGACATCACCATCGCTTCCTGCTGGTCGTGGGTGACGTAGACGACGGTCACGCCGAGCCTCTGGTGGATGGAGCGGATCTCGTACTGCATCTCCTCGCGGAGGCTGCGGTCCAGGGCGCCGAGCGGCTCGTCCATCAGCACGAGTTCGGGTTCG
The DNA here is from genome assembly GCA_026914155.1 of Candidatus Palauibacter rhopaloidicola. GTDB lineage: Bacteria > Gemmatimonadota > Gemmatimonadetes > Palauibacterales > Palauibacteraceae > Palauibacter > Palauibacter rhopaloidicola. The sequence continues at coordinate 11,627 of JAPPGH010000056.1, forward strand.
AACACGAGGGCCCGCGCGATGGCCACGCGCTGCTGCTGACCGCCGGAAAGCTGGCCGGGCCGCCGGTCCTCGAGGCCGCCGAGGCGGACGAGGTCGAGCGCACGCTCGACGCGCTCGCGGCGCCGTTCCTCGGCGATGCCTCGCACTTCAAGCGGAAACGCGAGGTTCGCGCCCACCGTCATGTGCGGAAAGAGCGCATAGTTCTGGAACACCATTCCGATCCCGCGCTTGCGGGGCGGAAGGTCCTGGACGGAGCGCCCTCCAATGCGGATCGCGCCGGACGTCGCGGTCTGAAAGCCCGCGAGCATCATCAGGATGGTCGTCTTCCCCGAACCGGAAGGACCGAGCAGGGTCACGAACTCGCCCTTGCCGATGCGAAGGTTCAGGTCGTCCACCACCAGCGTGCGGCCGTCGTAACTCTTGCTCACGCCCTCGAACTCCACGTGCGCGGCCGGGCTGTGACGGTCGCTCTCCGCGCCGTTGGGACCCGCGATCATCTGGCGATTCTGCCTTGTTGTTCGGAATATGGAATGGTGATCGACCAATATGGGATGGTGATCGACCCCGGTTGAGGTCGACCAACTTGAAGGCGGCGGCGCCAATCCGCGAGTGCGCGCGGCCGAGGCTGTCTTGAGCGGAGGAGGAACGATGAAGATCAGGAATCGGACGGCGGGACGGGTCACGTGGGCGACCTGCCTGCTCGTTCCCGCGGCCGCGTTCGCCCTGGCGACCGGTGGAGCACCGGGCGCGAAGCTGGATTCGGCCTCCGCCGCGCAGGCCTTCATCTCCCTGCTCGACGAGGCGGGACGGGAGAAGGCGCTCTTCTCGCTCGACGACGAGGAGCGTTTCAACTGGCACTTCGTCCCGCGGGCCCGGAACGGACTGCCGCTCGCCGACATGACGACCGAGCAGCGAGGCGCCGCGCACGATCTCCTCCAGGCCGCCATGAGCAGCCAGGGATTCCTGAAGGCGAGCGCGATCATCGAACTGGAGCGCATCCTCGGACTCCTGGAAGGACGGCCCGAGCGCCGGGACCCGGAGAATTACTACGTGGCGATCTTCGGCGACCCGTCGGGAGACGGTCCGTGGGCGTGGCGGTTCGAGGGACATCACCTCTCCCTCAACTTCTCGTCGCCTTCGGGTGTGCTCACGGTGACCGGACCCGCGTTCATGGGGGCGAACCCGGCCCGCGTGCCATCGGGCCCGAAGGCGGGGTGGCGGCCGCTGGGGCGGGAGGAGGACCTGGCCCGGGCGCTCATGCGGAGCTTCACGCCGGAACAGCGCGAGCGGGCGACCCTCGCGACCGAGGCGCCCAGCGACATCCTCACCGGGAACGACCGCGAGGCCCGGCTCGACGCGTTCGAGGGTCTTCCCGCCGACGCCATGACGGCCGAGCAGCGCGCGGTCCTGTTCGAGATCGTGCACGAGTACGCCGGGAACGCGACGACGGGCGCCGACTGGATGGCGCGGCTGGAAAACGAGATCCCGGCGAGCGACATCCACTTCGCCTGGGCGGGACCGCTCGACCCCGGCGAGGGACACTACTACCGGGTCCACGCGCCGGTCTTCCTGATCGAGTACGACAACACGCAGAACGACGCGAACCATGTCCACTCGGTGTGGCGGGATCTTCAGAACGACTTCGGGGGCGACGCGCTCGCGCGCCACTACGAGGAGTCCGACCACCACTGACGGGGCGGCGGATCCGGCCCGCGCGCGGGGGCCGGCGTGGCTAGCGGCCGATGAGCCTCAGGAAGCGGTGATCGTCGCGCACGCGCTCGAAGTCGTCCGCGTTCGGCAGGGTACGCCGTCGTCCGGGATTGAGTTCCACCGCCCGCTCCAGGGCGTTGAAGGCGTCCTCCTCGCGCCCGCTGTCGAGCAGGAGCGCGGCCAGCGTCACCCACGCGTTGTCGTTCTCCGGCGACCTGTCCGAGGCGTCGCGCGCCAGCGCCAGGGCGCCCGGCAGGTCGCCGTCCCGCCGCAGCCGCGAGGCTTCGCGCAGCATCTGGCCCGAACGGTACATGTCGAGGACCCGGCGCAGTTCGGCGAGCGGTTGATCGTGGTCGTCCACCCGGATGTCCACGACGCGGTCGCTGTAGCCCCCGTTGACCCGCGGCGCCACGACGAGGATGGCGCCGGACTGCATGCCGCGCGCGTCGCCGCCGGCCGCCTGCGCCGCGTCGAGCGCGTCCATCAGCCGCTCCGCGAGCGGCCCCGTGGACGATTCGAACGACGCCGCCATCGCGTCGACCACCTCGGGCCCGGTGAGGATGTTCCCCTGCGCGCAGTAATCCACGCCGCACCTGTGGCCCTTCCAGTCGCTCGCGCCGGCGCCGGTCCAGGCGGCCGTCCTTCCCTGCTGATCGAGGATGGCGACCTGGCGGCGGTCCCGGCCCTCGTCGCTCCCGACCATCATCTCGAGGGCCTCCTCCGGTGAGTAGCCGGCCTGGAGGAGTTCGATGCCGATCGCCCCGTACATGGGGTTCGCGGCGGCCTGGTGGGCGATGATCACGAGTCCGCCCTTCGCGTGCATCGCGCGGTTGCCGGCCCCGAACGCCTTCGACTGCACGCCCATCCCCAGCTCGCCGGTCGCGGGATCGCGCCCGATGATCGAGTACGTGCCGAGGTAGTTCGGGTCGAGGAGGTTTTCGCGGTTCCCGGATGTCGGAATCATTTGCGGCTCGGGGACCGCCTCGGGCGCAGCCCAGGCACCACCCAGCGCCCGATGGACCGCCAACCTCGCGAGCGCCAGGTCTCGCGTCGCCCCCGCCAGCGCCGCCTCGACGTTCAGGAGCGTGCGCAGGGCGTCGAGATAATCGGTGTAGCCCACGACCCCCGACTCGTACCGCTGCGACTGCAGCTCCATCGTCGCCAGTGCCTCCTCGCGCTGGGAGGCGAGGAACGCGTGCCGCCGCGTCTCGTTCTCCAGACCCGCGAGGGCGGTCTCGACTTCGTTCACCGCCGTCACCACGGTCCGTCCGTACATGTGGGCGGCCTCATCGAAGCGGCCCTCGGCCAGCGCGAGGTTGTTCCGGAGCCGGCCGGCCTGGAAGATGGGCGCGGTCAGGTTCGTGATCAGGTTCGTGAACCATTGCTGCACGTCGAAGAGTTCCCCGGCGTCCGCGCTTGCGAGCCCGATGGAACCGGAGAGCGAGAGCGATGGGAGGAGTTGGGCCCGGCGCGCGCCGATACTGTAGCGGGCCGCGTCCAGCCGCTGGCCCGCCGCCCTCACGTCGGGCCGCTGGTGCAGGAGATCCGCCGGAATTCCGGCGGGCACGGGATCCGCCGCCAGTTGCGGCGCGAGGGCGTCGGGCAGGATCGCCTCGACATCCTCGCGATAGCCGCCCAACAGAACGGCCAGCCGTGCCTCGGCGCTCGTGAGCTGCGTCTCGATCTGCGGCAGCCCCGCCTGCGTGTTCCTGAGGTCCTGGCGAACCTGGGACAGCGTCCACGAGTCGATCAGGCCGCGATCGTAGCTGGTCGAAGCCAGCGACTCGCGTTCGAGCAGCACCTCCACCGTCTCGCGGGCCAATCCGGTCTGCCGCCGCAGGCTGACGATATCGAAGTACGTGGTGATGGTCTCGGCCAGGATGCCGATCCGCGCCGCATGGAAGTCCGATTCCGAGGCCAGGTATTCCGACCCCGCCGCCCGGGCGTCGTTGCGGGCGCGCCCCCAGAAGTCCAGCTCCCAGGCAAAATCCGCGCTGACCGAATACGTCGTCAGATCGATTCTGTCCGGAAACACGAAACCCGCGATCGAATCCCCCGGACCGCCCAGCCCGAGGGCCTGTATCTGCGCGCCGATGCCGGCGTCCGTCGGCGTGTCGGTATCGGTGACGTTTCCGCTGGCCCCCACGCTCGGGAAGAGGTCGGCCCGCGCGATGCGCGCCCTCGCGCGAGCCTGCCGGACGCGGGCTACCCCCGCGGCGAGGTCGAAGTTGGAGGCAAGCACGGAATCGACCACGGCGTCGAGCACCGGATCGCGGAACGTCGTCCACCACTGCAGCGGCTCGTACGTCCCCGGCTGCAGGTCGGCCGAGAAGTCCTCCGGCATCTCCGCCACCGGCTCCGGAAGGGACGGCCCCGGAGCCAGGGAACAGGCGGAGAGCAGCAGGAGCGGGACGGCCCCCGGCAGTTTCGTCAGACGCGGTACTCCGGTGCGCGCCATCGCGTGCTCAGGGCGCGATGCTGAAGCCGAACACCAGGTGCGCCCGGTCCTGGTCGGGATTCAGGATGTACGCGACGCTCACCGGCACGGCGAAGGTGTCCGTGATCGCGAGGTCCTTGCTCGCCGTAACCCCGAGGTTGACCACGGCGGCTTCGTCGGTGCCGTAGAAGTCGCTCTCGCCGCCCACGAAACCCATGTGCAGCTGCAACCCGACATCCACCCCGGAAATCGCGAAGGGCACGCCCACCTCCCCGTAAAACACGCTGCTCTCGGTGAGCATGCCTCCGAAGAGGGAGATCGGGAACGTCTCCGGCCCCGAGAAGGCGAGCGACATCTCCACCGTGTGCGCCGCACCGGCCCCGAAGCCCGCGCTGGCGTCGGGCGAAGGGAAGTAGTAGTCCGTGATTCCCACCGCGACGGAGAGGCCCGATTCGGCCGTCACCGTGTAGGTCGCCCAGAGGTCGTTCTCGTTGGCGGAGGCGCCTGGGGCGGAGATGGAGTACGAACCCCACGCGCCGAACTCGAGCCCTCCGGCCCCGAAGGTGATCGCCGGTTGCACGGCCATGGATTCACCGAAGTCGACGCCGCGCCAGACGTAGCGGCTCACGACATCGGCCCCGATCGAGACCGACTGGCCCCACACGGGGACGGCGAAGGCGAAGAGGGCCACGACCGCGGCTGCGAGCCGGAGGCCCCGGAACCGGAACGAATCTACGCGGATCACGGGCACGATTCTTCTCCTCTCTCAATGGTGACCCGGGTGCGGAGCATCGACTCCGCCGAACCCCGGAATACGCCGCGAGTGGGCGGAACATCGGCATAATCGCGGCCCACCGCGACCCGCACATGGCGCACGTCGCATTGTGTGTCGTTGGTCGGATCGAAGCCGACCCATCCCAGGCCGGGAAACCAGCTCTCGACCCAGGCGTGGCTTTCGCCGCTCGTTACACTACCGCCGTTCCCGCTGTCGGGACCCAGATAGCCGGAGACGTAACGGGTCGGGATCCCCCAGCCCCGCAGGATCGAGGCCATGACGTGAGCGTAGTCCTGGCACACACCCTCGCGGCTCTCGAGGATGCGCTCGATCGGCGAATCCACGGCGGTCGTACCTGGAATATAATCAAACGACTCATGAAGTCGGCTGCGCAGGGTCGTGGCGGTCGCCAGCGGGTCGTCCCCGCGTTCGAGGCCGCAGCTCTCGATGAAATCGGCGAGGAGCGGCGAGGAGCGGACGAACCGGCTGGGTTGCAGCATCAGCCCGAGTTCGGGAGCGCTCGCCGCCGCGCCGAGCCGAGCCCACGCCTCTTCCCCGACCTGCAGGGGTATCTCCGGTATCGGGCCCACCTCCACGGTCGAACGTCCGACGATCGAGAGACGGCGATGCGTCCCGGGGCGATCGAAGAAGTGCCCCCGGTTGTGAAACGGTCCTTCGAACTCGAACACGGGACCGGACGGATCGGTCTCGATCGTGAACCCGCGCACGACCTGTCTTCGATCCTGCACGGGGCGCAGATAGAGCGTCATGACCGACGCCCGAACCGGCGCGCTGTACACGAACTCGACCGCGTGTTCGATCGTGTAACAGGCGATCATGACGGGAGCCCCGCGGTCACCGGATAGTCGACGTACGTGGCCTGCACGAGGTCGTGCAGGGTTCGGCTGTCGCGCGTCAGAGGTCCGAAGACCTCCCCGGATGCGGCATTGGATGCGGCATCGGCGGCATCGGGTGCGGCTTCCGCCTCGCCCGGATCGAGTTCGAGTGCGGCCGAGACGCGAAGCGTCAGGCGGTGCGGCGCGGCGAGCGGCGGGCGTCCGCCCGCCGGGTCGATTCCCCGCAGCGTGGACTCGATGCGGCCGATCGCGTAGTGCAGCGAACGGGAAACCTCCGGGTTCCGCATCAGAAAGCCGAGCACGGAACCGCGATGCAACGTGAGCGACCGGTCCCGGCGGTAGGGTTCGAAGGCGCCGCACACGCGCAGCAGATCGGCCCAGGAGAGGGCCAGGCCGTCGCCGTCCGGGCGCCCGATCCGGTCCCACACGTCGAGCAGCACGATCTGCTGCTGCAGCCGCTCCACGTAACGGCCGAGTTCGAGGAAGCGCCAAGCATCATCCCGCGCCATGTTGGCGTCCACGACCCCGGCGAGGAGCCGGAGCCGGTCGATCGCCTGGCTCACCAGGGCCGCCGGACCTTCGCCCCAGGCCTCGGCGAACTCCGTCTCCTGAAGCCAGAGGAACCCCTGGTTCAGACACACCCACACCCGCAGAGGCAGCCGGGGCCGGATCTCCCTGGCATTCTCCCGCGCCATCCCCCAGCACGAGATCATCGATGCCGGGTTCGTCGTGTCCTCGACGAGGCCGCCCGTCAACGTGTAGGCATCCGCGATGAGGAAGGCTTCGGCCTCATCCACATCGGCGGGCGCCTGGGGAGGGGACTGACTCAGAGCCCGATAGACAACCCGCCACCCGAGGGCGAGTTCGTCGGCGTCCGTATCCACGAGCCGGGTCACCTGATATTCGAGCAGGCGGGCCGTGTTCTCGGTCCGTTCCGCATAGCGGCCGAGCCAATAGAAGTTCGCCGCCATCCGGGCTAGCATCGTCCGCCGCTCCTCACCCGGCCGCTACTCCCGAAGAATCCGCCGCTACTCACGGAGAATCCAGAGATCCTTGCAGCCTCCGCCCTGGCTGGAGTTCACGACGAGGCTTCCCTTGCGCAGCGCCACGCGGCACAAACCCCCGGGCACGACATGCTGTCTTTCGCTCCCCTGGAGGACGAAGGGACGCAGGTCCACGTGGCGGGGCTCAAGCCGTCCGTCCACGAAGCAGCCCGCGCGGGAAAGGGGCAGCACCGGCTGCGAGATGTAGTTCGCCGGGTCGTTCCGCAGGTGCTCCGCGAACGCCTTGCGCTCAGCCTTCGTCGCGTGCGGGCCCACGAGCATCCCGTAGCCGCCGCTCCCGCCGACCTCCTTGACGACGAGCTCCTTCAGGTTGTCCAGCGTGTAGGCGAGGCCGTCCGGCTCCCGGCAGAGATGGGTTTCCACGTTGGCCAGGATCGGCTCTTCATCCAGGAAGTAACGGATGATGCGGGGGACGTACGCGTACAGGGCCTTGTCGTCCGCCACGCCGGTGCCCGGCGCGTTGGCGAGCACCAGGTTGCCGGCTCGGTAGGCGTGGAAGAGGCCGGCGGCCCCGAGCACGGAGTCGTCCCGGAAGGCGACCGGATCCACAAAATCGTCGTCGATCCGCCGGTAGAGCACGTCGATCCGCCGCAGACCCGCGGCCGTGCGGGCGTACAGCGTCGCGTCGTGCACGACGAGATCCCGTCCCTCGACCAGGTCGACACCCATCTCGCCGGCCAGAAACGCGTGCTCGTAGTAGGCGGAGTTGTACCGGCCCGGCGTCAGCACCGCCATGCGCGGTGTCTCCCCGGTCCGCGAGAGCGACGCGAGCGTCGAGTAGAGGCGCTCCGGATAGTCCGCCACCTCGCGGACCCCGTACGCCCGATACAGGTAGGGGAAAGCCCATTTCATCGCGGTGCGGCAGGCGAGCATGTAGGAAACGCCCGACGGGACGCGGAGGTTGTCCTCCAGCACCGCGAAGGTGTCGCCCGCGCGCACGATGTCCGTCCCGCACACGGCGACGTAGACGTCGTGCGGCACCTTCATCCCCCGCATCTCGAGGCGGTACTGCGGACAGCCGAGCACGAGGTCGAGCGGGACGATGCCATCCCTCAGCGACTTCCCGTCGTGGTAGACGTCGCGCAGGAACAGGTTGAGGGCCGTGAGGCGCTGCTTCAGCCCCCGCTCGATGTGATCCCACTCCTCGGCGGTGATGAGGCGCGGTACGCAGTCGATGGGGATGATCTGCTCCGAGACATCTTCGACACCGAGGACCGTGAACGTGATCCCCTCATGGACGAAACGCCGGTACACGCCGTCCTGCAGCCGCTCCAGATCTTCGGGGGGGATCCTGGAGAGGGCGGTCCCGAGGCGGCGCGCCCGCGCCCTGGGAGTCCCGTCCTCGTGAAACAACTCGTCGTGGAACGCGGCATCGAGTTCGTAGTGGCGGAAAGGCCCGGACCCCGCCGAGATCGCGGGGTCCGGGTCGGCATAGCCGTGATCGACGAACTTCACCGCCGACATTGAACGCTACCCGTGGGCGGACGCTCAGTCCGCGTCGCGGAAGTCGTTGTCGTCGTCCGGATCCACCATGAGGACGAATTCGGGATAGGCGTCGATCCCGAGTTCCGCCGCGTCCTGGCCGATGCTCTCGACGCTCCGCGACACGCGGACGCCCAGCGTCCTGTCCAGCACCGTCCAGAAGATCCAGGAAACGGAGAAGACGAACGCGCCGACGGCCGCGACGCCGGTCAACTGCGGGACGAAATCGCCGCCGGCCGCGATGCAGGTGGCGAGCGTGCCCCAGATGCCGGCGAACAGGTGCGCGGGCACGGCCCCGACCACGTCGTCGATCCGCCGCACCTCCAGCATCTTCAGCCCGAACATGCACAGGAGGGAGCCGACGGCGCCGATCAGGATCGCCCACAGCGAGTTGGTGATGTTCGGTCCCGCCGTGATCGCCACCAGGCCGGAGATCGCCCCGTTGAGCGTGGCGAAGAGGTCGACCCGGCCGAGTATGGACCGCGACAGGCAGAGCGCCGTGATGACGCCGGCCGCGGCGGCGAGGTTCGTGTTCACGAGGATGTTGCTCATCGATACCGCGTTGACGACGCCGGAAAGGGCGAGTTCGGAGCCGCCGTTGAAGCCGAACCAGCCCATCCAGAGGATGAACACGCCCAGCGTGACCGCGGGGATGTTCGACGGGGGGGTCGGCTTGATGGAGCCGTCCTTGCGGTACTTGCCCCAGCGCGGACCCACGACGAGCGCGCCGGCGAGCGCCGCCCAGCCGCCGGTCGAGTGCACGATCGTCGAACCAGCGAAGTCCGAGAAACCCATCTGGTCGAGCCAGCCGCCGCCCCACGTCCACGCGCCGACGATCGGGTAGATGACCGCGGTGAGCCCGCCCACGAAGACGAAGAAGGTCCAGAGCTTCACCCGTTCCGCCAGCGCGCCGGAGACGATCGAGGCGGTCGTGGCGACGAAGACCATCTGGAAGAACCAGTCCGACATCACGGCGTAGCCGTTCTCCGTCACGGCGGCGGCCGCGCCTTCGTTCCCACCGACGAGCGCGATCTCGTCGGCGGACGGGCCGTAAAGGAAGCTGATCGATCCGATCACGCTCCCGACATCGACGTACATGAGGTTGTAGCCGATGACGTAGTACATGAGACCCGCGATGGCGTACAGTCCGATGTTCTTCATGCAGATCATGGACGCGCTCTTGGACCGCACGGACCCGGCTTCCAGCATCGTGAACCCGGCGCACATCCACATCACGAGCACGCCCCAGACGAGGAACGAGTACGTTTTGAGGACGAACCCGAGGTCTCCGGCGACGTCCTGCGCGGCGAGGAGGGCCGGCGCCAGGAGGAGGCCCGCGCCGGAGAGCAGCGCGGCGGCTGCGAGGTTCCTTCCCGCCGCGAACCGGCGGGACCAGCGTACCTGATGGGTGCTCACGGCGGCTCCTTCTTCAACAGGTTCTTGTCCGATCATGGCCCTTCGCGACTCGCGGTTTAGGTTGCGTCCCTGCTCGGCATCGCGCAACGGGTTCTCGGTGCGCCGGTAGCCGAACGGCGGTGGCCGGCTATCTTCGGGTGTGACCGGGCTACACCGGAATCTTCGACGAGAGGGCATATCACTATGTGGAAACGCTCCATCGGAGTGGTCGCCGCATTTGGGCTGGGGCTGACGCTCCCCACCGTCCACCCCCTCCTTGCCCAGGAAATCCGGGCGCGTGGCGGCTCCACCGTCACCGTGGGCGCGCGGATCCAGGCGCAATACGAGGCTTCGAGCGTCGACGAGACGCCTTCATCCTTCTTCATCCGCCGCGCGTGGGTGACCATCGACGGGAGGCTCAACGATCTCGTCACAGGCAGGGCCCAGTTCAACATCGACGGCGCATCGGTGCTCGAAGCGTACCTGGAACTCACGCCGAGCGAAGCGTTGCAGATCCAGCTCGGGCAGTTCAAGAAGGGGATGTCCTACTTCTGGCTGGTGCCCAACGCATGGCTCCCGATCATTGAGCGGGACGCCAGGGTCACGGGGGTGGATCACTGCCCCGGCGTCGGGAGCGTATGCACGTTCGGCCGCCTCACCGACGCGCTGGGCCTGGACAACTACGAGCCGGGCATCCTCGCGCAGGGGCGCGTGAGCGAACTCTTCGGCTACCGGTTCACGCTCACCAACGGCGAGGGAATCGGGAACAAGGACGTGAACACCGGCAAGTCGGCCTCGGGCCAGCTCTCGCTCTTCCCCACCGGAGGGGACACGCGCGTGTCCGCCTACTTCGCCCTGGACGAGACGTTGAACAGCCGGGGCGAGACGATGGGCGTCCCGGCGATCGGGGCCGAGGTGGAACTCGGGACGTGGATGGGCGGTCCCCACCTGATCGCCAACGTCCTGCAGGGCCGCAACTGGAAGCTGAACGATGACGCGAAGTTCTCCGCCTTCCAGTTCATGGCCTTCTGGTATCTTCCCACCGCGCCGGAGTCCGGGTTCTCGGGGATCGAGCCGATGCTTCGGGTAAGCTGGGTCGATTCCGGTGCGGAACACCCGGAAAAGGTCACCGGGACGGTGGTCACGCCCGGCGTCATGGTGTACTTCACGGGCCGAAACGGGATCTCCACGAACGTGGACTTCTACAGCTCTGGCGGCCGGTCGGACTGGTCCTGGAAGGTGCAGGCGTTCGCTTTCTTCTGATCGGGCCCGGACGGGCCGCGACGAATCAACGGATCAGGGGGCGCGCCGGCGATCTGGCGCACCCCCTGATTCGTTTCCCGGTCTTTTTTCTACTTGAAGCTCGCCTGAGCTTCCTCGACCGTATCGAAGACCTTGGTCAGCCGGACGAAACCGCTGACCTCCAGCACTTCGAGGATATTCTCCGGGACGTGGCACAGGGCGAGCCCACCGCCGGCCTGGTTGGTCTTGCGGATGGCGATCAACAGCGCCCGCAGCCCGGCACTGCTGATGTAGCGCAGGCTCCCGCAATCCAGGACCAGGTTGGTCGCTCCCCCATCGATGATGCCGGAGAGCTCCCCCTCGAAGTCCTTGGCGTTGCTGGAGTCTACGCGCCCGCTGACCACCCCTACGGCGGTATCTCCCGAATAGCTGGTCTCAATGTTCATCTGGCGATTCCTCGGTTCCGGCAGCCCCCAGCGGCTGCCTTAGGGTAAGGCAGTTGAAACCCTCGACCCGCTCGTACGCAAGCGTGTCAATAAAAGACTTCGTAAGGTGGATGCCAAGCCCCCCGATGGGACGATCTTCCGCCGCAAGGCTTATGTCGGGGGTCTCCGCGTCCTCAAGCGGGTTGAAGGGTCGGCCGTTGTCCCGGATCGTGATCTCAATGTCGGCGTCTTCGAGCCGAATGTCCACCGTGATGACCGGATCCCCCTTAACTCCCTCGAATCCGTAGGAGATGACGTTCGTCAGGAGTTCGTCCAGCGAGAGCTGAAAACGGAAGACGATGTCGTTGGAAAGCCCGCGCTCGAGGCAGAAGCGCTCGACCTCGTCCACCACGCGACGTGGCTCGCTCGGGTCCGGCTTGACGGCGATCCGCACTCCCGCTCCGCTCCTGTTGGCTGGCTGTCCACCCGCTGTTCCGGGGTCCTCGGCACCGAAACTACGCGCGCTGCCGAGGTTTGACATATTGCGCGGCCGGTCCCCGGTTGTGGAGATTCCCGCACCGCAGCGCGGGGACCCCCGCGCGAAATCGACAGGGACGATGACGACTGGACGCGGTTTCGGACAAGGGCGGGGACCCATGTTCGACGATTCACCTCAGCCGAGGCCTCGATGCCGAAGATCCTGGTAGTAGACGACGAACCCGATCTGGAGCTGCTCCTCCGGCAGAAGTTCCGGCGCCGGATCCGCTCGGGCGAATTCACGCTGGTCTTCGCCCAGAACGGGGTCGAGGCCCTCTCGAAGTTGGAGAAACACGACGATGTCGACGTCGTGCTCTCCGACATCAACATGCCCGAGATGGACGGCCTCACGCTGCTGGCGCAACTGGGCGAACTCGACCGCGACCTCCGCGCCGTCATGGTGACGGCCTACGGAGACATGAAGAACATCCGCACCGCCATGAACCGCGGTGCTTTCGATTTCGTCACCAAGCCGATCGACTTCGGTGACCTGGAAACCACCATCGCCAAGACCCTCGAGCACCTCGCGGTGATGCGAGCCGCGCTCCGGGACCGGGACGCGCTGGTGGCGTTGCGCCAGGAACTGGGCGTGGCGGCGAGGATGCAGGAGTCGATCCTGCCGACGAACTACCCCACCGACCCGCGCTACGAGCTTCACGCCTGGATGACGCCGGCCCGCGAGGTGGGAGGGGATTTCTACGACTTCTTCCGCCTCGAGGAAGACCACATGGCGATCGTCATGGCCGATGTCTCGGGCAAGGGCGTGCCGGCGGCCTTCTTCATGATGGTGAGCCGCACGCTGCTCAAGGGGACGGCGATCGGCGAGGCGGACCCCTCGATCTGTCTTGATGAGGTGAACCGGCTTCTCATCAACGAGAACGAGGAGTCGATGTTCGTGACCCTCTTCTACACCAAGTTCAATCCCGTGAACGGTCAAGCCACGTTCGCGAACGCCGGACACAATCTTCCGTTCCTCATCAAGGCGTCGGGAGAGGTCGAGCAGATCGTCTCCGATCCGGGACTCGTGCTCGGCATCATGTCCGGGGTCGATTTCCCGAAGGGGTCGATCACGCTTGAGCCGGGCGATGCCGTCTTCTTCTACACGGACGGCGTGACGGAAGCGATGAACGAGGATGGCGTCGAACTCGGCGAAAAGGAGCTGGCCGAGGTGCTGGGCGAATGCCACGGCTCGTCGGCGGAAGACATCAACCGGCACGTGATCCGGGCTGTGCAGGAACACGCGGGAGAGGCGGACCAGTCCGACGACATCACCTGCCTGACTCTCCGGTACCTGGGGGCGCCCTCCTGATGCGGCGCCGGTCGATCGCGCTCGCGGCCGTCGTGGCGGCCGGCGCGCTGCCCGGCCCCGCCACGTCGCAGCAGGGCGAGGCCGCGACCGAGGGCGTGTACGCCGATTCCATCGTCTTCGGGCAGTCCGCGGCCCTCGAAGGGCCCGCCGGCGAACTGGGCCGCAACATGAACCTCGGCATCCGGGCCGCGTTCGAGGAGGCCAATCGGGAAGGCGGCGTCCACGGGCGCGTGCTCCGCCTCATCGTCCGCGACGACGGCTACGAACCGGAACCCGCCGTCGCCAACACGCAGGAACTCATCGAGCACGGCGTGTTCGGCCTCATCGGCGCCGTCGGCACGCCGACCTCCGCCGCCGCGGAACCCGGCGCGAGCGAAGCGGGCGTCCCCTACATCGGGGCGTTCACGGGCGCCGGCCTGCTGAGGGGCCCGGACCAGCGTTACGTCGTGAACCTGCGGGCGTCCTACGGCCAGGAAACCAGGGAGATGGTGGACCGCCTCGTGGATGACCTCGACTTCCGGCGCATCGCGGTCTTCTACCAGGATGACAACTACGGGCTGGCGGGCCTGACGGGCGTCCGCAGCGCGATGGACGAGCGTGGCATGGCTCTCGTCAGCGAGGCCCCCTACATGCGGAACACGCGGGCCGTGAAGCGGGGGCTCCTCGACATCCAGGCCGGCGACCCGCAGGCCGTCATCATCATCGGCGCCTATATCCCCGTGGCGCACTTCATCCGTTGGGCGAGGAAGATCGGCCTCGACGCCCTGTTCGTGAACATCTCCTTCGTCGGCAGCTACGCCCTCCTCGACGAGCTGGGCCGTGCCGGCGACGGCGTCGTCGTGACGCAGGTCGTGCCCTTCCCCCGCGACCCCAGCGTCCCCGTGGTGGCGCGCTATCAGGCCGCGCTGCGGGCAGTCGATCCCTCCGCCCGGCCGGGCTTCGTGTCCCTGGAGGGCTATCTGGCCGGGCGGCTGGTCGTGGAGGCGCTGGCGGCCGGCGATCCGGCCGTTCGGCCCAGCCGGGAGTCCTTCCTCCGCACGCTGACGGAATCCGGCCCCATCGACCTCGGCGGGTTCACGGTCGAATACGGGGTGGAAGACAACCAGGGCTCGGACCTCGTGTTTCTGACCGTGATTCGGGAGGGCGAGTTCGTCCCCGTGACCCGGCTCTCGCGGTGAGTACCGCGGGGCCTCCGGCGAAACAGAGCGACGAGCGCATCCACCGCGCCTTCGAGTGGGCGCTCGCGCGGCTTCCGGGCCGGATGGGGACGCGGGCGCGGGATGCGACCGGCGGGCGGTTCGGCATCGGCAGCCAGATCGTCGTCGGACTGGGCGGCGGCGTGCTCCTGACGATCAGCGCCATCCTTCTCGCGCTCCTCCTGATGACCATCGTGGAGCGGGGACAGAGCGAGGTCACGCAGGAACAGATCCCCTCGCTCCTCGCGGGCCACCGCGTGACCCAGCACAGCGAGGGGCTCCTGCGCGCATCTCCGCAGCTCCTGTCGGCCGCCGACCCCGCGACGCTGGCGGACGTCCGGGCCGCCGTCCTGCTGGAGCAGGACAGCCTCCAGTACTGGGTCGGGGAGGTCGGCGGCGGAGCGGGCATGGATGCGGATGTCGCGGATCTGGCCGAAGGCCTGGTGGCGAACATCAACGAGATCTACGAGTCGGTCAACAACCGGATGACCTACGCTGCCCGGCTCGCCGAGATGGCGGCGACCGTCGAGGAGACCGGACTCCGCCTGCAGTCGGTGCTCGAGGAGGCGATCGACGATCAGTATTTCTTCATGCGCACGGGGCTCCGCCAGCTGACGGACGTGCCGGCGCCGCGTGCCCAGCGCCAGGCGCAGGACGAAATCGAGCAGCTTGATGGCCTCCTGAACTTCAAGGCGTCGCAGAACCAGGCGATCACGCTCATCCAGCAGGCCTTCACCGAGACCGATGCCGAACTGCTGCTCGCCAACCAGGGGCGCGTGGAGACCGCGCTTCGCGATGTGCGGGCGACGTTGCCCAGGATCCGCCCGCTCCTGAGGGAGACGCTGGCCGACGCGGTGAGCGTCCCCAGCGAGCTGTACGGAGGTCCCGGCGGCATCTTCCAGACCCGGCGGCGCGAACTGGAGGAGGTCGGTCTGGCCGAGGAACTGCTCGAGCGCAACCGGCAGACGACGGCGGAACTCGACATGGGCGTCCGGGCGCTCATGGAGCGCGTCGAGGAGACCGCCCGGGATGCGGCCAGCCGCTCCGAGTTTCTCGTGCAGTTGGGGTTCTGGTTCCTCCTCGCCGTGATCCTGTTCACGATCGGCGCGGCCCGCGTCGCCTGGAAGACGTTCGGCCGCTCGCTCATCGTTCGATTGAACAGCCTGTTCGCGACCACGCGGCGCATGTCGGAGGGCGACCTCGAAGTGAAGGTGGAGGTCGAGGGCAACGACGAAGTCACCGACATGGCGCAGGCGCTGGAGGTCTTCCGCAAGCACGCGCTCGAGGTGCAGAGGCTGAACCTGGTCGAGAAGCTGGCGCAGGAGGTGCAGACGAAGAACGAGGCGCTGGAGCAGACGCTCGACGACCTCCGGCGTACGCAGGAACAGGTCATCACGCAGGAGAAGCTGGCCTCGCTCGGCGCGCTCACGGCGGGGGTCGCCCACGAGATCCGCAACCCGCTCAACTTCGTGAACAACTTCGCGGTGCTGTCGAAGGAACTGATCGAGGAACTGCAGGAGGAGATGAAGGAGGTCGCGGACGGGAACGCGGAACTGGACCGCGATTTCATCGATGAGGTCCTCGGCGACCTCGAGATGAACGTGACCAAGGTTCGGGAGCACGGAGGCCGGGCCGACCGCATCGTCGAGGGAATGCTGGCTCATTCGCGCGACGAGGCCGGCGCCGCCGAGACCATCGACGTCAACCAACTGGTCGACGAGTACGCGAAGCTCGCCTACCACGGCCTGCGCGGCACGGACTCCTCGTTCAACGTTACGCTGGACCGCGATTTCGATGACGAAGCCGGCGAGGTCACCGGCATCGCCCGCGACTTGAGCCGGGTCTTCCTGAACATCGTGACCAACGCCTGTCACGCGACGGCCGCCCGCAAGGAGGCGGAGGAGGACGCCGACTATTCGCCCACCGTCGCGCTCAGGACGAGGGGCTACGACGACCACGTCATCGTGTCGATTCGGGATAACGGCACCGGCATTCCGGACTCCATCGTCCGGAAGATCTTCGAACCGTTCTTCACGACGAAGTCGGGGACGCAGGGAACCGGGCTCGGGCTGTCGATCTCACGCGATATCGTCGTGGGCCACGGCGGCGAGCTCGAGGTGGAGAGCGAGCCGGGCGAGTTCACCGAGTTCCGGGTCAAGCTGCTCCGCGAGAGCAACATTTCAGAAGTGGCGGCGGCCGTGACATGAGGGTTCGCCGCATGGATCATGGAGGGATCATGAGAACGAAACGGTATTGCCGGATCGCCCTGACGATGGCCGGGGTCTTCCTCTTCGGCGCGGGATCGCTGCTCGCGCAGGTCGGACGCCCGGAAACGACTCCACGCGGGGACGACGAGGGCGACGGCCCCTACGACCGCCTGATTCTTCGCGGCGTCACGATCATCGATGGAACGGGCGCGCCGCCGCAGGGCCCCGTGGACATCGTCATCGAGGGCGACCGCATCGTCTCGGTCAACACCGTCGGCTTCCCGGGGCTCGACATCAGCGAGGATCGCCGGCCCGACGTGGAAATCGAGGACGATCCCGGCGCGAACGTGCACGAGGTCGACCTCTCCGGGCACTTCGTCATGCCCGGCTTCGTCGACATGCACGCGCACACCGGCGGCCTCCCCAAGGCGCCGCAGCCCGAGTACGTCTACAAGCTCTGGATGGCGCACGGGATCACGACCTCCCGCGGCGTGGGCCACGGGCCGATGATGTGGTCGCTCGAGGAGAAAGCGAAGGCGGCGCGCAACGAGATCGTCGCCCCGCGCATGTACACCTACGTGCGGCCCGGCGAGGCCTGGGGCCAGGGGCTGGTGCACTCGCCCGAGACGGCGCGCGAATGGGTGCGCTGGGCGGCGGCGCAGGAAGTCGATGGACAGAAGATCGACGGGCTCAAGCTGGGCTCGTACGACCCGCCGATCATGGAGGCGCTGATCGACGAGGCGCGGCAGCACGGGCTCGGCACCGTGGCCCACCTCGGCCAGATGGGCGTGGGGCGGATGACCGCGCTCGACGCGGCCGAGATCGGGCTCGACATGATGACCCACTACTACGGCCTGTTCGAGTCGATGCTGTCCGACTACAGCGTCCAGGACTGGCCGCTCGACTACAACTACCAGAACGAGCAGCACCGCTTCGGCAACGTCGCCCGGCTCTGGGACCAGGTCGACGGCCCCGGCTCGGAGAGCTGGAACGCGCTGCAGGAGCGCTTCCTCGAACTCGGGTTCGGGATCGATCCGACGATGACGATCTACGAGGCGAGCCGGGACGTGATGGCCGCCCGCAACGCGGACTGGCACGAGGAGTACACGCTCCCCAGCCAGTGGGAGTTCTACCAGGCGAGCCGCGCCGCGCACGGCTCGTACTGGTTCTACTGGGGCACGGAGGAAGAGGTCGCGTGGCGGAACTTCTACAAGGTGTGGATGCAGTTCCTCAACGAGTTCAAGAACCGCGGCGGCCGGGTGACGACGGGCTCGGACTCGGGCTTCATCTACAAGCTGTACGGCTTCGACTACATCCGGGAGTTCGAACTGCTGCGCGAGGCCGGGTTCCACCCGGTGGAGGTCATCCGCTCGGCCACCCTGCACGGGGCGCAGGAGTTGAACGATCCCAAGGGGCTCCCGCCCGACTTCGGGATGATCCGCCCCGGACTCAAGGCCGATTTCGTCGTCGTCGAGGAGAACCCGCTTCAGAACCTGAAGGTCCTGTACGGAAACGGCGCGCCGAGGCTCAACGACGAGACCGGCGAGACGGAGCGCGTCGGCGGCATCAAGTACACGATCAAGGACGGCATCATCTACGACGCGAAGCGGATGCTGGCCGACGTGCGCGAGATGGTGCGGGCGGCGAAGGCCCAACTCGCGACGGAGGACGACGATTGAAGTTCGCGCGCGGGGCCGGGCTCCTGCTCGCGGCGCTGGCCGCGTGCCGCGGCGACGCGAGCGAGGGGGAGGCGCGGACGGTCCAGCCCGGCGCCCCCGGCGAGGCCACGCGCGTCCTGACCGTGGAGGAAGCCGCATCCCTCGAGCACGTCACGCACACCGAGGCGGACGTACGCTTCATGCAGGGGATGATCCCGCATCACGCCCAGGCGCTGGAGATGGCCGCGCTCATCCAGGAGCGGACGGAGCACGAGGGGCTGCTCCTGCTCGGGCGCCGGATCGAGATCTCCCAGCGGGATGAGATCGCGTGGATGACGCGCTGGCTCGAGCGCCGCGGGGAGACGGCTCCGATGATGGGGGCCGGACACGCGCACGGACTCGGAGAGGGCGAACTCATGCCGGGGATGCTGTCGCACGAGGAGATGGCCGCCCTCGCCGCGGCACGCGGCTCCGAGTTCGACCGGCTCTTCCTCGAAGGCATGATCAAGCATCATCAGGGCGCGCTCATGATGGTGGCGGAACTGTTCGACAGTCCTGGCGGAGGCCAGGAGACCGAGATCTTCCGGTTCGCGGCGGATGTGGACGCGGACCAGGACATGGAGATCCTGCGCATGAGCGACATGTTGAACGCGATTCCAGGAGCGCTTATCGACGATTCACGGAGGCAGGAGGTAGCAAGATGTCACGCAGAGAGACCTTGACCGTGGGACGGCGGATCGGCCGCCCGGCGGTGGCGTTGTTCGTGTTGGCGTTCGGCTGGCTGGCCGGCGCGGAGGCCCTGGCGGCCCAGGACCCGCCGCCACCCCCTCCGGAGGCCGTCTGGGAGTGGGATCCGGACGATCCGCGCATCGGGCTCGCGCCGGGCCTCCACGATGCCGGCATGGCGATCGGCAACCTGGAGCGGCTGGTCAGCCTTCCGAAGCCCGATCCGTTCCTCACGGACGAGGCCGGCGGGCGCGGGCCGACCAACTCGGACATCGCGTTCCAGGGAGATCTCGTCTTCCAGGGTAGCTACTGGGGCTTCCAGGTGTTCGACGCCTCGGATCCCGCCCAGCCCGAACTCGTCGTTGCGGTCGTGTGCCCCGGCGGGCAGGGCGACGTCAGCGTGCACGAGAACCTTCTCTTCATGTCGGTCCAGCAGGCTTCGGCCCGGCTCGACTGCGGCACGGAGGGGGTCCAGGACAGCGTCAGCACCGTGCGCCTGCAGGGGATCCGGATCTTCGACATCTCCGACATCGGGAATCCGCGCCAGGTGAAGACCGTGCAGACGTGCCGCGGCTCCCACACGCACACGCTCGTGACCGATCCCGGCGACGACTCCCACGTCTACATCTACGTGTCGGGTACGGGACGTGTCCGGTCGGGCAGCGAACTCGAAGGCTGCTCCGGCCTGCCGGCCGAGGAGGACGGGAACACGGCGCTGTTCCGGATCGAGATCATCGAAGTGCCTGTGGATGCGCCCGAGAATGCGGAAGTCGTGAACATGCCGCGCATCTTCGCCGACCCCGAGACGGGGGATATCGCCGGGCTGTGGGCGGGAGGCGACCACGGCGAAGGCACGCAGGCGTCCCGTCTCACGAACCAGTGCCACGACATCACGGTGCGCTCGGATCTCGGACTCGCCGCCGGAGCCTGCTCAGGGAACGGCATCCTGCTCGACATCTCCGACCCCGAGAATCCGGTCCGCATCGACCAGGTCGTCGATCCGAACTTCGCCTACTGGCATTCGGCGACCTTCAACAACGACGGGACGGCGATCGTCTTCACGGACGAGTGGGGCGGCGGCGGAGCGCCGCGCTGCCGCGGCTCCGATCCGGAGACGTGGGGCGCCAACGCGATCTTCACGATCCGCGACCGCAAGATGGAGCTGGCGGGCTACTACAAGCTGCCGGTGCCGCAGACGGAGCAGGAGAACTGCGTGGCCCACAACGGGTCCATGATCCCGGTGCCCGGCCGCGACATCATGGTGCAGGGCTGGTACCAGGGCGGCCTGTCGATCTTCGACTTCACGGATCCGGAGAATCCGTTCGAGATCGCCTATTTCGACCGTGGCCCTCTCGACGCGGTAGAGATGCTGAGCGGCGGCTACTGGTCGGCGTACTGGCACAACGGTGCGATCTACGGCGCGGAGATCGCGCGCGGCGTGGACGTGTTCCAGCTCGCCGTCAGCGAGCATCTGTCGCAGGCGGAGATCGACGCGGCGATGTCCGTGATGGTCGGCGATTCCAACGTGCAGAACCAGGAGCGGTTCGATTGGCCCGCGAGCTTCGCGGTCGCACGGTCGTACCTGGTCCAGATGCAGCGCGGCAGCGGCATCCGGGCCGAGCGCGGGGAGCGGGTGGCGTCGCTGCTCGACATGGCGGAGAGCCAATCCGGCGCCGAGCGGAGCGCCACGCTGGATGAATTGAACGCGGTCGCCGCCGAACTCGACGAGGACGCGCGTCTCGCCGCCAACGCGGCCGCGCCGGGAGATGCGCGGCGCCTGGCGCTGCTGGCCGACGCGATCCGCGACCTGACGGCCTCGCTGCGCTGAGCGACGCCATTCGAGGTGCGCTCCGGGGGGCCGCGTCCTCACCCCGGAGCGCGCTTCGCGTCGCGGGCCGGGCCCGGAGGCGGAACCGGGGCGCCCACCGAACCGTATGACAGCCTGACCGACGGCCGTCCCATCCCCGAAGCGGACCCTGCGATGAAGCACGATTCCCCAACCGACGCCGCTCTTTCCACAGGCGGATTGACCCGAGGCATCGTCCCCGGGGGCACCTTTCTGGCGGACTTCCTCTACCCCGAGCCGGCGGAGCGCCGGGTCGGGGCGATCATCGGCTGGTGGGAGAAACGCCGTCTCCCCTACAACCTCATCGTCGGCGGGACCGGGCTTGTGACGATGACGTTCGGCGCGGCGCTCACGGCGGTGGTCGCGACACTGCAACCGGTCGACCTGATCCGCGGGGCGATCTGGTGGGCCGTGTGGGCGAACGTGTGCTATACGCTGGGACCCGTCTTCGAGATCGCGCTCCAGAAGCTGTTCGGCGAACGGCTCCTTCCGGCCGGTCCCCTCCTCTTCCGGGCGGGCGTGACCATCGCCGTCGGCGTCACGCTGCTGCCTATCATCCCCCTCACGATCGGGTTCATCCTGAACTTCCTCGGACTGCTCTGACGGCCGCGAGATGGGTCCCTTGGCTCCTGTGGGTGCTGGCGAGCGGAGTCGGCGGAGCCGCGGGCGTCGTCCCGGCGAGGATCATCGGTACGGCGATGGGCGAGGCCGTCCTCGGGGCCGTGGCGCTGGGCGGGGTCCTCGGCACCATCGCGACAGCCCAGTGGCTCATCATGCGGCGGCGCCTGTCCTGGGCGGCCCGGTGGGCGATGGCAAAGATCGCGGGTGGACTCGTGGGAGGTGCCGTCGCCCTTGGCCTGTTGGACGCACTGTCCGCGAACGGAAGTGAAACCCTGGGCGCCGTCCTGGGAACGCTCGCGGGACTGGCCGCGTTCGGCACGGTCCAATGGCTGATTCTCCGACGGGTCGCGCATGCCGGCGGGTGGGTGGCGGCAAGCGTCGCGGGCCTCGTCGCGGCCGGCCCCCTCGGCGTGGGCGTGCTGGGGTCGCTCGTTGGAGATGGCGGTGGATTCGGGGTCGTCTACGGGGCGATAACCGGCGCACGGTTCGTCTCAGTGATCTCGAAGCGCCCCGCTTCCGCGCCGGACGCCTGAGCGAGCCGTCGCGTTCCCGCGGGAACGTACTGTCGTCAGTCGACGCCGATGGAGTGGGGGCCGATGTCGGCGAGTGACGGAGTCCCGACGGCGCCCATGGTGATGCGCAGTTCCTCGATCAGGATTTCCAGCACCCGCTCGACGCCCGCCTGGCCGAAGGCCCCGAGTCCCCACAGGTAGGGGCGCCCGATCGCCACCGCCGTGGCGCCGCGCGCGAGGCCCTTGAAGATGTCCGTGCCGCGGCGGAAACCTCCGTCGACGATGATCGGCACCTCGCCGCCCGCCACCTCAGCGACCTCCGGGAGCGCGTCGATCGTGGCGCGGCCGCTGCCCTCCGCGCGGCCGCCGTGGTTCGAGACCCAGATCCCATCCACACCGTGTTCCAGCGCGAGTTCGGCATCCTCGCGGGTGACGAGCCCCTTCACGACGATCCGCTGGTCGGTGATGTCGCGCAGGCGGTGCACGTAGTCCCATGTCATGGTGGGGCCGGCGCTGTCCGGCGGACCCTGGGGCAACCCCTCGTACATCGGCTTGACGGGGTCCGCGCGGCCGCCGCTGCGGTGGCAGCTCTCGCAGTTGCGATCGTCGATCCGCCGGTAGCGCTCCAGCGTGAGGCGGTTGCTCCCGCCAAGGAGGTCCACCGTGAGCACGATGACGGGGCAATCGGCTTCGCGAACGCGGTTCACGAGCGCGACCGTCGCGTTCCAGTGGCGCGGCGCGTAGAGCTGATACCAGACCGGCTCCCCCCGCGCCTCGTTCACCGCCTCGACCCCCGTGGAACTCACCGACGAGAGCGTCTGCAGGTGGTTGCGGGCCGCGGCCGCCCGCGCGGTGGCGAGTTCGCCGTCGCGGTGGAAGGCGACCTGGCTCCCCGCCGGCGCGATCATCAGCGGCGTCGGCCACTCCCGCCCGAAGATCGAGACGCGCATGTCGAGGTTCGAGACGTCGACCAGCCGGCGCGCGCGGAGGTAGATGCGCTCCAGCGAGGCCCGGTTGTTCGCCTGCGTCCCCTCCCCGTCGACGCCCGTCTTGATGTACCCCCAGTGCGCCGTCGGGACCGTCTGCGCGGCCACCTTCTCCAGGTCGAAGACATCGAGGGCCTCCTGCGCCGACCCGACGAGGTCGTCGAGCGACCGCGCGGGCGCCTCCTGCGCCATGGCGCGCCCCACCAAGCCCAGGTCGCAACCCGCGAACGCACCCAGAAGCGGGCTGGCGGCGAGCCAGCGGAGGAGGTCGCGACGGTGGACGGCCTTCGATTCCGATCCCGGCTCCGGCGTGTCGTACATTCGGCGCTCCCGGTTGGCACCCCGCGACTGGCAGCCCGTGGCAAAGCCCTGCTGCGTTCACGGTGCCCGCCGCCACGGCCCGCGTCAACGCAGGTCGGCCGGAAACCCTTCGGGCAACGCCGAAATTCGATAAAATGTCTTTCAAGCGCCGATCCTTATCGGCGCCGCGTGCCCGAGGCTGTTCGCCCGCGGGCTCCACGCCCTTCGCGTGAGATCATTCGAGAGACGATTCAAGACGATTCGAGAGGAGAGGAACGCACCGCGGTGAGTCACGACATCGAAGCGATACAGGAGAAGATCCGCGAGCAGAGCGCCTTCGTGGAGCGGCTGGTCGACGAGGTGGGGCGCGTCATCGTGGGGCAGCGAACCATGGTCGAGCGGCTGCTCATCGGCCTGCTCGCCGACGGCCATGTGCTCATGGAGGGAGTGCCGGGACTGGCGAAGACCCTCACGGTGCGGACGCTCGCGCAGGCGATCGACACCGGCTTCCAGAGGATCCAGTTCACGCCGGACCTCCTCCCCGCCGACCTCATCGGAACGCTGATCTTCGACCCCAAGCGGAGCGAGTTCCAGACCCGGAAGGGTCCGATCTTCTCCAACATCATCCTCGCCGACGAGATCAACCGGTCCCCCGCGAAGGTTCAGTCCGCGCTTCTCGAGGCGATGCAGGAACGGACGGTCACGCTCGGGGACGAGACCTTCCCCCTGGACGACCCGTTCCTCGTTCTCGCGACGCAGAATCCGATCGAGCAGGAAGGGACGTACCCGCTCCCCGAGGCCCAGGTGGACCGCTTCATGCTCAAGCTCTCCATCGGATATCCGGACAAGGAGGAGGAGCTGGAGATCATGCGGCGCATGGGCGTCGGGTCCGCGCCCGAGCCGCAGACGGTCGTCACGCCGGACGAGATCCTCCGGGCGCGCGGCGCCGTCGACCTCATCTACATGGACCGGCAGGTCGAGCGGTACATCGTGGAACTGGTCTTCGCCTCGCGCGCCCCGGCCGACCACGGACTCGACGACCTCGCGGACCTCATCGCCTACGGCGGGTCGCCGAGAGCCAGCATCTGCCTGGCGCGCACGGCGCGGGCACACGCCTTCCTGCGGCACCGGGGCTACGTGACGCCGGAGGATGTGCGCTCCGTGGCCCTCGACGTCCTGCGGCACCGCGTGCTCGTCACCTACGAGGCCGAGGCCGAGGAAGTCACGAGCGAAGACGTAGTGAACCGCATCCTCGACAGCGTCGAGGTCCCGTAGGGGTTCGGGGGCAGGAGGGGATCGAGAGATGATTCCGCGGGAGATCCTCCGGAAGGTCCGCCGCATCGAGATCACGACGCGGGGGCTCGTGGACCAGGTGTTCTCGGGCGAATACCACTCCGTGTTCAAGGGACGCGGCATCAACTTCGCCGAGGTGCGCGAGTACGATTACGGCGATGATATCCGCACGATCGACTGGAACGTCACCGCCCGCACCGGGACGCCCCACGTCAAGATCTTCGAGGAAGAGCGCGAACTCACGGTGATGCTGCTCGTCGACGTGAGCGCGTCCGGAGACTTCGGGACCCGCGAGCGCATGAAGGGAGACCTCGCCGTGGAGGTGTGCTCCCTCCTCGCCTTCAGCGCGATCAAGAACAACGACAAGGTCGGGCTCATCATCTTCAGCGACCGGGTCGAGAAGTTCGTCCCGCCCCGGAAGGGCCGGCGGCACGTCCTGCGCGTGCTGCGCGAGATGCTCTACCACGAACCCGCGGGCCGCGCGACGGACCTCGGCGCGGCGCTCGAATATCTCTCCCGCATCATCCGCCGGCGGGCGGTGGTGTTCGTGGTCTCCGATTTCGTCTCGAACCCCTTCGAGAAGGCGCTCGGGGTCGCGGGTCGGCGGCACGACGTCGTCGCCCTCCGCGTGAGAGACCGCCGGGAGTCGGAACTGCCGCCGATCGGACTCGTCGAACTCGAGGATGCGGAGACGGGAGAACGGATCGTCGTCGACACCTCGAACCGGGACTTCCGCGCGGCGTTCGCGAGCCGCGGGGAGGAGGCGCGCGCGGGTCAGGACCGCACCTTCCGGCGCAGCAAGGTCGATGTCGTGGACCTCAGTCCGGGACGCCCCTACCTGCGGCCGCTGATGCGCTTCTTCGAGGAACGGGGACGGCGCATATGAGTCGCGGGTCGGGGCGCGGGAACCGCCGGGCCGCGATCGTGGGCCTCCTGTTCGCGTGCGGGGCGCTCGGCGCGGGCGGAGACCTCCGGGGACAGTCGCCGCGGGTCACGATCAAGCCCGACACGACAGAGATCCATGTGGGCGATCCGCTTGCGTTGCGGCTCGCCGTCGAGCACCCGGCGGACTTCGCGGTGCGCTGGCCCGATTCCCTCTCGCTGGACCCCTTCGAGGCGCTGGCGCTCGAAGTGAGCCCGCCGGAGGCCTCGGCGGACGGCGCCCGCACTGCGGCGGTGCTTCACGTGACCGCATTCGAACTCGGGGAACTCGAGATCCCGTCCTTTATCCTCGAACTCACGGACGGAGGCGGCGGGACGACTACCGTCTCCACCGACCCGGTGGTCATCGGAGTGACCACGGTCGGGCTCGACGAGGGCGGGGACATCCGCGACGTGACGGGTCCGCGCGCGATCGCGCGGGACTGGCTGCTCCTGTGGCCGTGGTTCCTGCTCGCCGCGGCTCTCGCCGGCCTCGGATACTGGTGGGGGCGCCGGCGGCGGCGCCGCCCCGGCCGGATCGACTCCCGCCCGGCGGTCCCCGCCCGGCCGGCGCACGAGATCGCGTTCGAGGCCCTGGACCGGCTCGAGGCGTCCCCCCTGCTGGAGCGCGGCGAGATCAAGCCGTACCACATCGAGGTGTCCCGGATCATCCGCGCCTACCTCGAGGGTCGCTACCGGATCTGGGCGCTGGAGATGGTCACGCCGGACGTGATTTCGAGCCTGGGGCATGCCGGCGTGGACCCCGGCGTTCGAACGGCCTTCGAGCGCTTCCTGGACGCCTGCGACCTCGTGAAGTTCGCGAAATGGCGGCCGGATGACGTGGCGTGCCGGAACATTCTCGCCGACGCGCGCTCGCTGGTGGAGCGGATGCAGTTCGTGGCCCAGCCACCCGTCGCGGAGCCCGAAGCGACGGTGGACGACCGGATCGAGGCGGCGGGGTCATGATCCACCGGTTCGCGGATCCCGCGTTTCTCCTGCTCCTGCTTCTCCTCGTCCCGGCGCTCGCCTACCGGCACCTGGCGAAGGGAGGGCGCAGGGCCGGCACCCTGCGCTACCCGGATCTCGCGCTCCTCCGCCACGCCGGGGCCGAGCGCACCGGCCGCCTGCGCCATGTGCCGCTGGCGCTGCGACTTCTCGCCCTCAGCGCGCTCATCGTCGCCTTCGCCCGTCCCCAGTCCGCCTCGACGAGCGAGGACGTGTCGACCGAGGGCGTCGACATCGTGATGGCCCTCGACATCTCCAGTTCCATGCTCGCGCAGGACCTGGCGCCCAACCGGCTGGAGGCCGCCAAGGAGGTTGCGGCGGACTTCGTCGAGCGTCGGCGCAACGACCGCATCGGACTCGTCGTGTTCGCGGGCCAGGCGTTCACGCAGGCCCCGCTCACGATCGACCACCCGGCCGTCTCCGCGGTCATGGCCGAGCTGGAGGTGGGGATGGTCGAGGACGGGACCGCGATCGGACTCGGACTCGCGACCGCGCTCAAGCGACTCGAGTCCAGCCAGGCCGAGTCGCGGCTCATCGTGCTCCTCACCGACGGCCGGAACAACCGCGGCGAGATCGATCCGGCGACCGCCGCACAAATGGCCCGGGCGCTGGGGGTCAGGGTCTATACGATCGGGGCCGGTTCGCGGGGGACAGCCCCGGTTCCCGTCGATGATCCGGTCTTCGGGCGGCGCCTCGTCTCGATTCCGGTGGACGTCGACGAACCGACGCTCACGGAAGTGGCTGAAGTCACCGGAGGCCGCTACTTCCGGGCCACGGACCGCGAGAGCCTCGAGCGCATCTACGAGGAGATCGACGCCCTCGAGACGACCGAGGTCGACGTGCAGAGCTTCACGCGGTACGGCGAACTCTTCCACTTCCCGCTCGCGGCGGGGCTCGGACTGCTGCTGCTTGAGATCGGGCTCGCGCAGACGGTCCTGCGAAGACTGCCGTAGCGAGGGGGGAGGCGAGATCGTGTTCCGCTTCGGGTTCGTCACGGCGCTGTTCGGACTGGCGCTCATCCCGCTGGCCGCCGGACTCATGTGGCGCGGCGCGGCGCAGCGGCGTCAGGCGCTGGCCCGCTTCGGCGATCTCGCGCTGGTTCGCCAGTTGAGCCGGAGCGTGAACTCGCGGGCCCGCGCCTGGAAGGCCGTCGGCCTCCTCGCCGTGCTCGGACTCTCCGTCGTCGCCGTCGCCCGTCCGCAGTTCGGCTCGCGCGTGGAGACCGTCCGCCGCGAGGGGATGGACATCGTCATCGCCCTCGACCTCTCCACCTCGATGCTGGCGGAGGACCTCGCCCCCAACCGCCTGCAGCGCTCGAAGCTCGAAATCCAGCGCCTCATCGAGCGGCTGGATGGGGACCGCATCGGCCTCATCGCCTTTGCCGGCCAGGCCTTCGTCCAGAGCCCGCTGACCTCGGACTACGGGGCCGCGCGCCTCTTCCTCAACGCGATGGACACGGACCTCGTGCCCGTGCAGGGGACGGACCTCGGGGCCGCGCTCGAACTCGCGCTCGACGCCTTCTCCGACGCGCCGGTGGAGGCACGCGTCATCATCGTCGTCACCGATGGCGAAGACCACGAGGGGGGCATCGAGCCGGCCCTGGATCGCGCGCTCGAGGCCGGGGTTACGATCCACACGGTGGGCGTGGGTTCGGCGGACGGCGTCCCCATTCCCGAGTACGACGCGGCGGGCCGGCCGGCCGGGTTCAAGCGCGACGAAGCGGGGGCCGTCGTCACGACCCGGCTCGACGAGACGACGTTGCGGGAGATCGCGACGCGAACGGGTGGCCAGCTCTACCGCAGCACCCCCGAAGCGAGCGAGTTGACCGCGCTAATCGAGGAGGTGTCGGAGTTGGGCGGACGGGAGATCGACGCGCGCGAGGTCACCCAGTACGAGGAGCAGTTCCAGATATTCCTCGGGGCGGCGATTCTCCTATTGTTCCTGGAAGGCCTGTGGACGGACCGCAAGAAGACGGCGAGGGTCTGGAGAGGGAGGTTCTCGTGAGTGCGACGCGCGGCGGCAGCGGGCGGCTGTGGCTGCCCATGGTTATCGCGACGCTTGCGGCTGCGGCCGTGGCTCCGGGGGAGATCCGTGCGCAGGCGGGCCGGGTGGAGGCGCGCGAGGGGAACCGCCTCTACGAGGAGGGACGCTTCGCCGAGGCGCACGAGAAGTACCTGGAAGCGCTCCTCGAGGCCCCCGACTCCCCCATCATCCGGTTCAACGATGGGAACGCGCTCTACCGGGGCGAGAACTACGAGTCCGCGCTGGAGTCTTTCCGGGCCGCGGTGGAGAGCGGAGACCCGGCATTGGCGGGCGCCGCCTGGTACAACCTCGGCAACACGCTCTACCGGCAGGGTGCGCTCCCCGAGAGCCTGGAGGCCTTCAAGCAGGCGCTGCGGGCCGACCCGTCCGACGCCGACGCCAAGCACAACCTCGAGCGCGTGCTCGAACAGATGCAGGAGCAGCAGCAACAGCAGCAGGGCGAAGGCGAGAGCGACGAGGAGAACGACGAGGAAAACGAGGACGAGGGCGAGGGCGAACCGCAACCGCAGGACGGCGAGCAGGATCCGGATCCCGAACAGGACCCGCAGAATCAGCCCGAACAGGAGCCGGAGCAGGAGCCGGACGAATCGGAACCGCAGCCGCAGGAGGGAACGCCTCCGCCGGGCGAGATGACAAGAGAGGAGGCCGAGCGGCTCCTGGACGCGATCCGGGAAGATCAGGATGAGGTGAACCGCCAGCCGCGCACGCCGACGCGCGGCACGAGGCCTCGCCGGGACTGGTGATGCGAACCCTTCGACTCCCGGCCCGCAGCGGGCTCCCGGCCATCGTTGCCGTGTTCGGCTGGCTCCTGGGTTGTCTTCTCGGTCCAGGTACGCTCGCCGGGCAGGAAGTCACGGCCTCGGCGCACCTCGACCGCGGTGAGGTCGGCGTGGGACAGACCTTCACGCTCAACGTCGTCCTGGAGGGCGTCCAGCGCTTCGATCAGGACCCGGCCCTTCCCGACATGGCCGCCTTCGCCGCCTTCCTGAGCAGCGGGACCCAGACCTCCGTTCGGATCGTGAACGGCCAGACGACCGTCTCCCTCACCGTGCAGTACCGCTACCAGGCGACGGAGGAGGGCACGTTCGAGATCGGGCCGGTGACGGTCGAGGCGGGCGGCGAGACGCTGACCACGGAGCCGCTGAGCCTACGGGTGTCGTCGGCTCCGCCGCCGGCGCCGGGAGCGGAGGGAGCGCCCGCGGGGCAGCCCTCCGATCCGGGAACCATCGGCCCGGACGACCTCTTCATCGTGGCCGAGCCGGACAAGCGCCGCGTGCGGGAGAACGAGCCGGTCATCGTCGAGTACCGGCTCTTCACGCGCGTCAACGTGAGTTCGTACGGGGTCACGCGACTCCCCGGCACGGCGGGCTTCTGGGTCGAGGAGTTCGACCTCCCGCAACAGCCGCAGGTCGAGCAGATCGTGCGCGACGGGGTCGCGTACGCGACCGCGGTGATCCGGAAGGTGGCGCTGTATCCGACGGGGCCGGGCACGAAGACGCTCGAACCGCTCGCGATCGAGGCGCAGGCCCGCGTGCAGCGGCGGTCGCGCGATCCGTTCGATGATGTGTTCGGGGGAGTCTTCAACCGGAGTTCCCTGTTCGGAGACGTCGTGACGGCGGGCGCCGCGTCCCGTCCGGTCGAGATCGAGGTGCTCCCCCTCCCCGCCGAGGGCCGACCCGCGGTCTTCACGGGTCTCGTGGGAGATCTGGCGGTCGCGAGTTCCGTCGACCGCGACAGCCTGGCCGCGAACGAGGCGGTCACGTTGCGCGTGGAGGTGTCGGGTTCCGGCAACCTGAAAGCGCTGGCGCCGCCCGAACTCGCCTTCCCGCCGACCGTGGAGGCCTTTCCGCCCGAGGTGTCGGATCGCCTGCGAACCGCCGACGCGGGCGTCTCGGGGACGCGGAGCTGGGAGTACGTCCTCATCCCCCGTGCGCCCGGAACGCTGACGATACCGGGCGTGGACATGGGGTACTACGACACCGCGGCGGACCGTTACGAGATCGCGTCGGCGGCGCCGGTCGAGCTGCGGGTCACGGGCCGGGCGGTCGAGGACGCGCTGCCGGGAGCACGCGCGCGCGGCTCCGTCGAGGCCCTGCGCTCGGACATCCGCTTCATCCGGATCGACACGCCGCGCTTCCGCCGCCGGGGTGAGACGCTGTTCGACCAGGCATGGTTCTGGATCGTCGCGCTTGCGCCCGTCGGCATGGTCGCGGGCGCGGCCGGGTTGCGCCGCCGCCGCGACCGGCTCGCCGGCGACCGGGCGTACGCCCGCGACCGCCGGGCCGCCCGCGTGGCGAAGAAGCGCCTCGCCCGGGCCGCCGGGCTCGCGGGAGGCGACGATGCGCGGGCCTTCTACGCCGAGACCGCCCAGGCGCTCGAGGGGTTCGTCGCCGACAAGCTCGACACTTCCGCGGCCGGGATGATCCGCGACGACCTCCGCGCCGCCCTGCTCCGCCGCGCCGCCCGCGAGCCCATCGTCGAAGAGTACTTCGCCGTCCTCGAAGCGTGCGACCGGCAGCGATTCGCCCCGGTCGGCGCCGAGATCGAAGAACGGAAGGCCTTCCTGGCCCGCGCCGAGTCCGTGCTGTCCGCCCTCGCGGGAGAACTCCGATGACCGCCGGCCGAACCGCAGGGCGTCGGGGCGGACTCGCGGCGATCGGGCTCCCCGCCGTGCTACTGGCTCTGGCGGCAACGCTCGCTCCAGCCTCGTCGACCGGTTCGGCCTCGGCGGTGGGACTCGCCACCCCCCAAGAAGCGCCGGCCGCGGCGCCCGCCGACCGGTTCCAGGCGGGGAACAGCCGCTACCAGGCCGGAGACCACGAGGGGGCCCTCGAGGCCTGGCTCGGGCTGCACGAGGACGGGTTCGAGAGCGGCGAACTCCACTACAACATCGGCAACGCCTACTTCAGGCTCGGCGAACTGGGCCGGGCCATCCTCTTCTACGAGCGCGCCAAGGTCGCGCTGCCCCGCGATGAGAGCGTGCGGGTGAACCTCGAACTCGCGCGCTCCCTGACCGCCGACCAGATCACGCCGCTTCCCGGATTCTGGGTGCCCCGCGTCGTCAGGTGGGCGGTGCAACTCGTGCCGCGCGCGTGGCTCATCGCGACTCTTGCGCTGGGCTACCTGGGGCTGGCGTCCATCCTGCTCTACCGGCTCCTCTCCACCGGACCGCCGCGCTGGACGCGCCACGCCGCCGTCGTCGCCGCCGCGCTCACCTTCGTCGTCGGCACGAACCTCCTGATCCGTGAATTCGGCGTCGGGCGCGCGGAGCGCGGGGTGATTCTGCAGACGGAGGCCGCCGTCCAGAGCGCGCCCTCCGACGATCCTTCGCTGCAGTTGTTCACGATTCACGAGGGGGCGGTGGTCCGGATCGACCGGAGATCGAGCGACTGGCTCGAGATCGTCCTGGAAGACGGCAAGGTCGGCTGGGTACGAGCCGGAGACCTCGAAACGATCTAACGGTTCGTGTCCCGGCGATCCCGCGAACCCACCGGAATCGTGTTTCTCCGCCGCATTTCCGTCGTGTAGTACTCCCAGAGCAGCCGCGCCGCCACGCTTCGCCAGGGTCGCCAGCGGCGGGCGATGTCGCGGAGCGTTTTCTCGTCGGGCCGCTGCCCGA
Organism: Candidatus Palauibacter rhopaloidicola; assembly: GCA_026914155.1. Taxonomy (GTDB): domain Bacteria; phylum Gemmatimonadota; class Gemmatimonadetes; order Palauibacterales; family Palauibacteraceae; genus Palauibacter; species Palauibacter rhopaloidicola. The sequence goes on from JAPPGH010000056.1 coordinate 43,793, forward strand.
GGCCGAGCGCGTGTCCCGCCGCGTTTCGCAGCGCGAGGTCGCCCGCCGGGAAGACGTCGCTGTGGCCGGCGCAGAACAGGAGATAGACCTCGGCCGTCCACACTCCGATCCCTTTGAGCGTCGTCATGGCCGCGATGGACGCCTCGGCAGGCATGAGGCAGAGCGCCTGAGGATCGAGACGACCGCTTTGGACCGCCTCGGCGGCGCCCTTGAGCGTCGCCTCCTTGGACCGGGACAGCCCGATCCGGCGGCACTGCGCGTCGGAAAGCCCGGCCACCTGCGCCGGCTCGCAACCGCCCGCTTCCTGAACCAGTCGCTCCCAGATCGCGGCGGCCGCCGCCTTCGAGACCATCTGCGCGACGATGGTCCGGGCGAGGCCCTCGAAACCGGGGGTCCTTCGCCGCAGCGGCACCGGCCCCGCCTTTTCGACGACCGCGGCGAGCCGTCCGTCGATCCGCACCAACGCCTCGAGGCCCTCGGCGATATCGTCGGGCGTTTCTATCGTTTTTCCCTGCATTCATCCCCTCCGCGCGTTCCCGCGGGAACGTTTCGGCTGGCTCTCTGGCCGATCCCGGTACTTGGCGTCAGTCTTATTGCGTGAAACGTCGAACGCTGATCAGGACCGTGGGCGCCGCGGCGCTGGGCTCGACCCTCGGCGCGTGCTCCCCCGCCTGGCGCCGTTTTTCGCCAGACCCCGCCGCCTGGAGCCTCCCCCTCCTCCGCGTCGCTCCGGACCGCGTCATCCGGACCACCGTGGGTCTCAGGCCCTTCAGGCCCGCCGGTTTCCGCGTGGCCGCAGAGCGGCTGGACGAGAAGACGGTCATCCACAACTACGGCCACGGCGGCGCGGGGATCTCCCTTTCGTGGGGGACGGGACTGCTCGCCTCCGAACTGGCCGACCCTCATCCTTCGAGGCAAGCCGCCGTCATCGGAGCCGGCGCCGTCGGCCTCGCCACCGCGCGGCAGCTTCAGCGCCGCGGGTTCGATGCGACGATCTACGCGCACGCCCTCCCGCCCGACACGACCTCGAACATGGCCTACGCCGGGTTCTCGCCGCTCTCCAACCTCGTGTCGGCCCCGGAACGGACCCCGGCCTTTGACGCCCAGTTCGACCGCGCCGTCCGCGCATCCTACGAGCAGATGCAACGTTGGGCCGGAGCCGGGCGCGGCGTGTCGTGGCTGACGACGTACACCTGGACGAACCGCCTCTCGGGTCGGCGCGTGGAAGATTCCGGACTCGACGAGACCGAGAGCGGCCTCGACCCGGGCCTCGACGTGGGCCCCACCGTGCTGCAGCCGGGAGAACATCCCTTTCCCGGCACCTATGCCCTCCGCCGGCCGACGCTCCGCATCGAGCCGTCGATCTTTCTCGACCGGCTGATGGAGGAGTTCCTCCTCTTCGGCGGACGCGTCCGGATCCGGAGCTTCGAGGCACCACGCGACCTCATGTCGCTCGACGAACCGCTCATCGCCAACTGCACCGGTCTCGGCTCGCGGGCCCTGTTCGGCGACGACACGATGACCCCGATCAAGGGCCAGCTCACCTTCCTCGCCCCGCAGCCCGGGATCGACTACAGCCTCGAAGGCAGCGCACCGGGCGGCGGCCGTATCGGGATTCTCCCGCGTTCGGACGGGATCGCGCTCGGACATGTGATGGAGCGCGGCGACTGGAGCCTCGAACCGATCGAGGAGGCGATCGCGACCCGGCTCGACCGCGCGGGCCGGCTCATGGCGGCGATGGCGGACCACCCCTCGGGACTCGGCGGGGTCGCCGCCGTCCCCCGGTCACCCGCGATGCGTCACGCGCTCGAAGGCAACCCCGTGCCGGCGACCCCGCCCCCGGTCGAGAGCTTCTTCGACATCCAGTCCTAGTCGTCCGCCAGCCGTTCGCGAAGCCTGCGCCCGATGGCCTCGATGACGGCGGCATCTTCGTCCGCGACCCCGCGCACCGAGAGCGCGACGCCGGGCGCAATCTCGATCCGCGCCCATCTTTCCACCTCGCCCAGGGGATCGTCGCCGCAGTCCGCAAGCTCCCGGAGCGCCACCAGCAACGCGGCCAACTCCGGATCGTCGGCGGGAGACGGCGCCGCCGGGCGAGGCCAGTGCACTTCCTCCTCTCGCACCATCAGCCTGTCCGCGAGGGCGGCGTGCCGCTCCTCGAGGGCGGCATGCCGGGCCCGCGGGGGGGCGAAGGCGACCGGCGCCTCCGGCCGTTCCGCGGCGTCCGCCGTCCGTAGCGAGGAACCCCCGCCGGCGGACGAGCCGGACAGGAGGTCGGCGGTCACGGCGATGCGTCCGTCCGCGACGCCCGCGATCAGTTCCGGCGACGATCCCTCGAACACGGCTCCGATCTCGCGGAGCGGGGTCGCGGGCACCCTCCCCGCCCCCTCCGCCTCTCGGACCTGTCGAATGAACAACAGGCGGTCCCGCACGAGCTTGGGATAGCGGGTCTTCGGCCCCCTCCGGCCGACGCGCGGAAGCAGTCCGACCTGCACGTAGTAGGCGATCGTGCGCCGGCTGAACCCCGTCTCCTCTTCCAACTCCCGGGCCGTGTAACTGCGCATGCCGTTTCCGCCGTTCCAATGCGTGAGTGACGTATGCTGTCGTTTACCGACGACAGCCGTTGACTTGTCAGAATCTCCCCGCTACTGTCAACAGCGTATCAACACTGACAATATCAAGGAGGGGAGAGATGAACCAGATTACGACCGCCATCGCCGGACTTGAGATCGGCGAACCGACCTTCTGCGGCGGCCTCACCGTGTTCCCCCTGCTTTCCCGGGAGACCTCGCATCTCGATTACCTGCTGCTGGGTGACGGGCTTCGCGAGGACCGGGTCACCGTGCGGGAGGTGTCCATGGGGGGCAGCGTCCCCGACCTCGAGGTGGAGAACCGGGCCGACCGTCCCCTGCTCATCGTGGACGGCGAGGAACTCGTCGGCGCCAAGCAGAACCGGGTCGCCAACCTCTCGCTGCTGCTCCCCGCCGGAAAGACGACGATCATCCCGGTCTCCTGCGTGGAACAGGGCCGCTGGTCGTACGACAGCCCCGGGTTCCAGGTGACGAACCGGATGCACTTCGCGAGCGGCCGCGCGGAGCGGTACGCGAGCGTGCAGGCGTCGATGCGCAGCGAGGGAACGCGGCGCTCCGACCAGGGCCGGGTGTGGAGTTCGATCGACGACAAGGCCATGGCGATGGACGCTCCATCGGAGACCGGCGCGATGAGCGAGATCTTCGAGCGCCACGCGACGGCGCTGGACGACTACGTGCGGGAAGTGGAGGCCGCTCCGGATCAGCTCGGCGCCATCTTCGCGGTGACGGGCGGCAACTGTGGACTGGATCTCTTCGACTGTCACGCCACCCTCGCCGCGTTCCTCCCCCGGCTCGTGCGAAGCTACGGCGTCGACGCGCTGGAGCGCCGCTCGGCGGGTGACAAGGCGGCGCCGGCCTCCGCGGCGCGAGACTTCCTCGACGGCTTGCGGGCGGGCTCCTGCGACGACCACCCGGCGGTCGGCCTCGGGCGCGACGTGGGGATCGTCGCCGAAGGCGCCATCGGAGGCGCGCTCGTCGTGGACGACACGATCGTGCACCTGACGGGGTTCTCCAACCGCCGGGCCAGCCGCGGCGAGCGTGACGGCGAACCGGTGTATGCGAACTACCACCAGAGGCGCGATGCCCTCCGCCGCCGGCACGCGAGCTAGTAGTTTCCTTGCGCGACCCGCCAGCGCGTTGGCGGCGTTCCGGCTAACGATCGCGTGGAGGACGGGTGAAAACACCGGGGCGGGGCCGCGAGGCGGCGATGGTCTTCATCTTCATCACCGTCTTCATCGACGTGCTGGGGATCGGGATCATCGTCCCCATCCTCCCCGAACTCATCAAGGAGTTCACGGGAGGAAGCACGGCGCGCGCGGGGCGCTGGTTCGGCGTGCTCGCGGCGACGTACGCCGTCACCCAGTTCTTCTTCGCGCCCATCCTGGGCTCGCTCTCGGACCGGGTCGGGCGCCGGCCCGTCATCCTGATCTCGCTGTTCGGTCTCGGGATCGACTACATCATCATGGGGCTCGCGCCCTCCATCGGCTGGCTCTTCGCGGGCCGCCTCATCGCGGGCGTGATGGGCGCGAGCATCACCACGGCGAACGCCTACGTCGCCGACGTCTCCGAACCCGACAAGCGGGCCCGGAACTTCGGACTCATCGGGGTCGCGTTCGGCCTCGGCTTCATCTTCGGCCCCGCCATCGGCGGGCTCCTGGGCGGGATCGACCTCCGGCTCCCCTTCTTCGCCGCGGCGGCACTCGCCCTCGTGAACGCGCTGTACGGCGTCTTCGTCCTCCCGGAATCGCTGCCGCTCGAGAAGCGCGACGCCTTCAGCTGGCTGAAGGCCAACCCGATCGGGAGCCTCTTCGTGCTGCGCTCGTACCCGCTGGTGGCCGGCCTCGCCGTGTCCTTCGTGTTCATGATCCTCGCGCAGCGCGGCCTCGAGACCGTGTGGGTGCTCTACACCGGCCACAAGTTCGGCTGGGACGAACTCGCAAACGGCCTGTCGCTGGCGCTCGTCGGACTCATGGCGGCCCTGGTCCAGGGGGTCCTGGTTCAGCCTGTGATCAAGCGCACCGGGGAGCGCCGCGCGATCCTCGGCGGGCTCGCGCTGGCCGTGATCACGTACCTCGGCTACGGCCTCGCCACGCAGGGGTGGATGCTCATCGCCTTCATCATCTTCGGCTCCATCGGGGGCGTCGCGGGCCCCGCGCTCCAGAGCCTCGTGGCGGGAGCCGTGGAGCCGCAGGATCAGGGGAAAGTCCAGGGAGGCCTCCAGTCGCTCATGAGCCTGACGAGCATCCTGAGCCCCCTGATCTTCACCAGCCTCCTGTTCAGCTACTTCACGTCACCCGCCGCCCCGGTGGAGTTGCCGGGCGCGCCCTTCCTGCTGGGCGCCGTGATGTACGCCACGGCCTTCGTGCTCGTGCTCCGCCTCTTCCGCCGCATCCCGACCGCCCGATAGGCGTCGGTGGTCTGACGTCACCTGGCATTCGCCTCAGGACACTCCGAGTTGCTGGAGGAAGAAGGCGAGCTCCATGGCGGCGTTGCGCACGTTGCGGGTGAAGGAGCGGCCGCCGGCGTGCCCGGTGCGCGAGTCGTAGTCGAGGATCACTGGGAGGCCGGAACTCGAGGCGGCCTGGAGGCGCGCGGCCATCTTGCGGGCCTGGAGCGGGGGCACGCGGGTGTCGAGGTCGCCCTGCGTGAGCATGACCGCGGGATAGGCCACGCCGTCGCGCACGTTCTGGTAGGGAGAGAAGGTCCGCAGCACCTCGAACTCCTCGGCCACCGCCGCGTTCCCGTACTCGAGGAGCGCCGGCATGTTGTTCGTGTCGGTGAACTGGTAGAAGCGGACCATGTCGAGGTCGGGCAGGCCGCAGTAGACGGCGCGGAAGAGGTCCGGCCGCTTCGTGAGGGAGGCGGCGACGAGCAGCCCGCCGTTGCTCCCGCCGCGGATCGCGAGCCGGTCGGGGTTCGTGTAGCCGTTGTCGACCAGCCACTCAGCGGCGGCGATGAAGTCGGCGAACACGTTCGGCTTGTTCTCGAGCATGCCCGCCCGGTGCCACTCCTCGCCGAACTCGCCGCCGCCCCTCAGCGTCGCCATCGCGTACACGCCGCCCTGCTCCAGCCACGCCGCGGCACGCGTGTCGAAACGGGGCAGCAGGTTCACGTTGAAGCCGCCGTACCCGTACAGGAGGGCAGGGCTTCGCCCGTCCAGCGCGAGTCCCCGGCGGTGGGCGACGTACATCGGGGCCCGCGTCCCGTCCTCCGAGGTGTACCAGACCTGCTTCAGCTCGTATTCGGACCCGTCGAAGGGGACGGATGACGGGCGCCACTCCTCCGTCTCCATCGTCTCGAGGTCGAGCTTGAGGATGGTGGAGGGGGTGAGGAGCGACGTCAGCGTGAGGAGGGCCTCGGTTCCGTCATCTCCGTGTGAGCGCAGCGTCGCCACGTGGTGATCCGGAATCGGGATCTCGCCCTTCACGGCGCCGTCCGGCCCGTAGCGCACGATCCGGCTGCTCACGTCGCGCAGGTAGTCGGCATACAGGTCGTCGCCGATGAACCGGTATCCGGTGAGGAGATCCTCGCCCTCGGGCAGCACCTCCCGCCACCGCGCCGGATCGGGGTCCGGGTTTTCGAGGCTCACCGCGAGGATCCGATTCCTGGGCGCGTCCAGGTTCGTGAGCAGGTAGAGTTCATCGTCGACGAAGCGGGTGCTGAAGCGGGCGGGCGCGCCGACGATGAGCGGCGCGGGCGCCGTCCCGGAGCGCAGGTCGTGCAGGTACACGTCCGTCCGCGCCCAGCCGTGCTGAACGGTGTAGACGTGCCACCGGCCGTCGCCGCCCTGCGAGAAGCCCACGAACCGCTCGGGGCCGTGCCCCTCCCCGAACAGCTCCTCATCCTCGTCGAGGTCGGTCCCCAGCCGGTGATAGCGGATCCGCGCCCCCGTCTCCCGCGAGCGGCGGCTGTAGTAGAAGCCGTCCCCTTCCGGATCGAAGGAGACGTTTCCGTACAGGTAGGTCGGCAGGCGGTCGGGCAGGTCCTCGCCGCTCTCCAGGTCGCGGACGCGGTATTCCCGCTCGTCCCGGCCCCCGTCCCGGATGGCGTAGATCATGAGACGGCCGTCCGGCGAGAAGTCGATGATGCTCACGCTGGTCGTGGCGTCATCCCGGAGGTCGAGCGGGTCGATGACGACCTCGAACTCGCCTCCGGGGTCCACTGGGTCCACCGGGCCTTCCTGCGGCTCTTCCGGTGCCGGCCGGCGGTAGATCGCTCCGACCTCCCGGCCCGGCTTCCGGAACGAGAAGTACTCGTAGTCTCCGGCACGCCGCGGGAAGATCGCCCCGGGCGCGTCCATCAGCTCGCGCAGCCTGCCCTCGAGATCCGACCGCAGCGGCGTGTCGCCGACGATGCGTTCCGCGTAGGCGTTCTGCTCCGCGATCCAGGCACGGGTCTCGGAGCTCTCCTGGTCCTCGAGCCACCGGTAGTCGTCGGTGAACTCGACACCGTGCAGGGTGTCGACGACGGGAATCCGGACGGTCTCGGGCGGGGGCGGGTACGCCTCGCACGCCGCCACGCAGACGGCGAGCGCGGCCAGCCGAAGCGGCGGGAGAGCCATGGCGCCTCCTGTCAGGCGGTCAGGGGGTGACGGTCACCCGGACGTAGGCATTGCTCCAGCAGCACTGGTCGCCGCCGGTGCTGTCGTTTGCGTCCCAGTTGTCGATGCGCGCGCGCAGGACGTATTCGCCCGGCTCACTGAACGTCGCCGCGGTCGTCGTCTCGCCGGTCCCGCCCTCGACCGTGATCTGCCACGGCTCGAACTCCACCGGCGCGGCGGGCCCCTGGTGCTTGAACCAGGTCACCTCCACGTCGACCACCTGGTTCACGAGATCCTCGGGGTCGCGGACGGAGACCTCCTCGGTCCACAGCCGCAGCGTCAGGGGTTCGCCCACCTGAGCCGTGCGCGGCTCGCCCCACACGCCCTGGACGTGCTGGCCCGCCTCCCCCTCGGGGTCGAAGCGGACGAGGGGCGGTATCGACCCCATGGCCCGAGGGCCGTAATCGAGCTGCAGCGCCGGGGCAAAAACGCGGGCCGGCACGGGATACGTCACGCCGTTCGAGGTGATCGTCCACACGACGCGCTGCTCGCCATCACCGTACGATGCGGGCACCGTGACGGAGAACACGCCACGGTCCCGGCGCGGCCGCACCGGGAAGTGCGTCGGCTGCGCCCCGTCGAACTCGGCCGGCTCGATGAAGTTGTCCGGGCCGAGCGGGATTTCGAGGACTTCCCGGGTGTTCAGGTTGAAGTAACCGAAGGAGAAGGTGAAGGTGCCGTCGTCGTTGCGGTACCAACCCTCGAAGAACGGCGCCACCGGCTCGCCCTTCGGCGGGATGGGCGCGAGAGGAAGCCGCTGCACCTGCTGGGCGTGAACGGGCTCCGGCCCCCCGACGAGGGCGACCGGCGCCACCTGGGCGGCGACCAGGACGGCCGCGATATGTACGCTGCGCATGCCTCGGCTCAGTCGTTGTCGTTGCTGCTGTCGCCGGCGTCGTCGTCGGTCGCGAGTTTCTTTTCCCGCTCTTCGACGAGCCGCTGGAAGCCTTCCTCCGTGAGGTGCGTCACGGCAAGCCACGCGTGCGACATCTCATCCCCCGTGCGCGCGCCGCGCGCGTACCAGATCTCCGGATCGGGGGTCAGTTCGTTCTCCGCCGTGTTGTCGTACCATCCGGTCATGACGAGCACCGTCCCGGGCGGGAGGAGCGGCGCCACGTCATCCTCGTAGATGTAGCTGTGGTGCCAGCGGGCGTCGAAGTCCGTGACCATGCTGATGAGTTCGAGCCTGCCGTCGGGGTAGAGCGCCTGGATCGACATCGCGTGCAGGTGCACATGCCCGTGCGGCTGGTAGCTGTCGAGCCTCACCGGGTGGTCCCAGCGGTAGAACCCCTGCGTCATCGCGGTCCCTCCCGGCGCCAGCGCGATGTCCCCCCTGAGAGGGTAGAGACGCAGGTCCTGCTGGAACTCGGGCTCATAGCCCTCCTCGTGGAACCAGATCCCGAGTTCGACCTGGTCGCCGGTCACCTCGTATCCCATGGGATAGTAGTGCGCGTCCCACTCGATCATGTCGTTCGCCTTCAGCATCCGCCCCGCGTCCGCGGGCACGATCTCCCCGACCTTGCCCATCGCGTATTCGGAGAGGCTCTGGATGCGCCGGTACTCCCCTTCCTCGTTCAGCCTGAGCAGGCGCGGGATCGCGTGGTGCACGACCTGCCGCCCGGCGGGGAAGGAGGGACGCGTCTCGAAGGCCATCACCCAGCGATCCTCGTCGAGCCCCGTCGGCACCCGCGGCCGCCACCAGGTGTCGCCGCCCTCGGCCGGCACGTCGAACGGCTTCGACTTGATCACGTGATCGGGCGGGCCGAGGATATCCTCGAGCTGCCACTTCTGCTCGTCCGGCCACTCGATCGGGGGCGGCATGTCCGCCGGATTCCCTTCGGGCGCCCCGGCGTCGGCCCATGCGACGATCGTCCCGATGTCCTCCTCGCTCAGCCGCCAGTCATCCTTGATGTCCTGGATGCCGACGCCCGTGTCGAGGTGGAATGGCGGCATGAGCCGCTTCGAGACCAGCTCCTTCATGCGAGAGGCCCAGCGGCGCGTGTCCCGGTAGTCGAGGAGCGGCATCGGACCCACGGATCCCGGCCTGTGGCAGTTCTGGCAGTTCGCCTGGAGGATGGGGGCGACGTCCTTCGAGAACGTGACGTCGACCTCTGCCCCGGCCCCCTCCGCTCCGTTCGCCGCCGGCCCCTGTCCGGCGAGATCCCGGAACGTGAGACCCAGAGCCAGGGGCACCATGAACACGACAAGGGCCGTTGCATGCGACCAGGCATGGCTCGAGTGACGATGCGATCCACGCATGAGACATCCTCCTCCAGCTGGAACTGCTCCGCTGCCGCGTCCGGCGACTCATCTTTAATGCCCTGATACAGTGCGAAGAAACGTGGTCTGCGTGCAAGGAGACGTTGCGTCCCGGGAAACGCGCGTCCACGATGGAGTGTTATCCTTGCCGTACCCCGTACGGCGAACTGCGGAAGAGAGAACAGCGAGAGCGGACGGATGATGAAGAACCACCGGAGCTGGCGGCCGAGCAGCACCCTTCTTCTTCCCCTTCTGTTCGGAGTCATTGCGGGAGCCCCCGCCGCGGCGCAGGGCCCGGGCGTGGAGGGAGCCGCGTGGACCTACTACGGGGGCGACGCCTGGCACACCCGCTACACGCCGGCGACGCAGATCGATGCTTCCAATTTCGAGAGCCTCGAGGTCGCGTGGCGCTGGGACGCTTCGAGCTTCGGGCCGAGCACGGCGCGGGCCACACCGTCCTACATCGACGGGAAGATGATCACGGTGACGGGCGAGAACCGGCATGTCATCGCCCTCGACCCCACCACGGGAAGGCTCCTGTGGAGCTTCGCCGAACCCATGACCTGGCGGCACGAGTACTCGATGCGAAAGGCGTACGGGAAGGGCGTCGCCTACACCGAGGTCGATGGACGGGGCGTCGTCTACATCATCAGTCCCGGGTTCTTCCTCTACGCGCTCGACGCCGACACCGGACGGCCGCTCGAGAACTGGGGCGAGGCGGTGCCGCTGCCGGGGTTCCCATCCTCGGGGACGGTGGACCTGGTGGCGGATCTCATCGAGGGCTGGGGACCGTGGGAGAGCCTGAACCAGGAGTACGACCCGGATCAGGGGATGCCGCTCGAGATCGGCTACATCACGGCGTCGTCCCCTCCGATCGTCGTCAACGACGTGGTCGTCGTCGGCAACTCCGCGGAGCAGGGCTACAACCAGACCCGGAAGGAGATGGTCCCGGGCGACATCCTGGCTTATGACGCCCGCACCGGCGAGTTCAAGTGGAAGTTCCACATCATCCCGCGGCCGGGCGAGTTCGGGCACGAGACGTGGGAGAACGACGCCTGGCAGTGGACGGGTGACGTGTCCCCCTGGGCGCCGCTCTCGGCGGACCCCGAACTCGGACTCGTCTATCTCGTCACGAACGGCGCCACGATCGACTATTACGGCGGTTTCCACCCCGGCGACAACCTCTTCGGCACGAGCATCGTCGCGCTGGACGTGGAGACGGGCGAGCGCCGCTGGCACTTCCAGTTCGTGCACCACGACATCTGGAACTACGACACGCCGACCGCGCCGCTCCTCATGGACGTCGTCGTGGACGGCCGGCCGATCAAGGGCGTCTTCCAGGCGACGAAGCAGTCGTGGCTGTACGCGCTCGACCGCGAGACGGGCGAGCCGATCTGGCCCATCGAGGAGCGGCCGGTCCCGCAGTCGAAGGTGCCGGGCGAGAAGCTCGCCGAAACGCAGCCGCACCCGACGTGGCCCCTGCCCTACGACCTGCAGGGCCGCACCGAGCAGGACCTCATCGACTACACGCCCGAACTGCGCGAGATGGCGCTCGAGTACGCGCGCGATAACGACCTCTTCGTGCCGCTCTTCAACCCGCCCACGCACGTCGGGAACCCCGACGGCGAGGGCGCGGCGCTCATCTGCCCCGGCGGGGGGGGCGGGGCCAACATCACGGGTCCGCCGGCGGCCGATCCCGTGGAGGGTGTGGTGTTCGTGACGTCGACCAGCGGGTGCTCGCCGGTCATGGTGGCGCCGGGGATCGAATCCGAGCTCGACGGGCCGGAGCAGACGGGCGTCACCCACTCCGAATTCTCCCGCGCGATCGGCGTCGTGACGGAGAGCACGGCGGACCAGGCGACGGTCGAGGGGCTGCGGATCTGGAAGGGGCCGGTAGGACGGATCACGGCAATCGACGTGAACACGGGCGAACACCTGTGGATGATCCCGCACGGCGATGCGCCCGAGCGGCAGCAGGCGGTGATCCGCGACCATCCGATGCTGCAGGGGGTGGACGTGAATCCGAACCAGGGCCGGCGCGGCCATTCCGCCATGGTTGCAACTCCGACGCTCCTTCTTGCGTCTGGACAGACGAGCGATGGAACGCCGCACCTGTTCGCGATCGACAAGCGGACCGGCGAGCGCGTGGGGCAGGTGGAGTTGCCCGGCAACACGCGCTACGGGATGTCGAGCTGGGTCCACGAAGGCAAGCAGTATGTGATCATTCAGTTGACCGACGGACTTGCGGCGCTCGCCCTGCCCTGACGGCCACTCGGGCCGGACGGGCCGAACCCTTCTCAAGAGCCTAAGGAAGAAACAGAAAATGCTGCGTGAACATCTGAATTTCCGACGCGCGGGCGGCTTTGTCGCCCTGGCGTTGTCCGTACTCGTCGCCGGGGCATGCATCGAGAGCGAGGACACGATGGAGCCCACGCCGGCGAACGAAGCGCCGGTCGCGGTCGGCGTAGTGCCGCCGCTGGCGGTGGCGGCCGGCGACCATGTCGTCGTGGACGTGTCGGGCTTTTTCCAGGATCCGGACGGCGACCCGCTGGTGTACGGTGCGGGGACATCGAACGCGCTCGTGGCCGGCGTCTCCGTTTCGGGCAGCATGATGACCGTGGTGGGGGTCGGGACCGGCCAGGCGGCCGGGTTGATATTCGCTCGCGATCAGGCCGGCGGGGAGGCCGTGCAGAACTTCCTGATCACGGTGCCGAACCAGCCGCCGGTCGCGGCCCAGGCCCTCCCGGCGCTGAGCCTGACCACGGGTCAGGTAAGCCAGTTGAACCTTTCGCAGTACTTCAGCGATCCGGAGGGCGACGACCTGACGTTCAGTGTCACGACCGGGAACACGCTCGTCGCGGTGGGCGCGGTCTCGGGCAGCACCCTCACGGTGGTCGGCGTGACGGTGGGGAGTACGACGATCACGGTCACGGCGCGGGACGCGGACGGCGGCGAGGTCCAGCAGGAAACGCCGGTGGTGGTGAGAAGCCGCTAGAATCGGCGAGGGCGATGTGACCCGTCCGGGGATTGCTTCGTGTTAGGAGTGACACACCGAAAAAACCCGGTCGGCGCGAGCGAAGGAAATTTCGCTCAGGCGCCTTGAAGGAGGCAACGTGAAGTACCGATTCAGACAGTCCTCGATGGCGGCCGTCCTCGCCGTCATCGGGGGAGCCTGGGCGGCCGAAGCGCTCTCGGCGCAGGACTTTCTCTTCGGGCGTCCTTCCGTCACGCTCGGCGCCCGAATCGGGTACGCCATACCCCGCGCGGACAGCGAGATCTTCGACTTCACGCGCAGGGAACTGACGGTCGAGAAGGAGGACTTCAACGCGGTGGCGCTCGCCGCCGACCTCGGCATCCGGCTCTCCGACCGCATCGACCTGGCGCTGGGCATCGGGTACGAGAACAGCGAGATCGACTCCGAGTCGCGGGAATTCATCGGCACGGACGACTTGCCGATCCTGCAGACGACGGATTTCCGCCGCATCCCGTTCACGATCGGTCTGAAGGCCTATCTCACGGAGCGGGGGCGGCGGATCAGCGATCTCGCCTGGATTCCGGGCAAGTTCGCTCCCTTCGTCGGGGGCGGCGTCGGTCTCATGTGGTACGAATTCGCGCAGGAAGGCGAATTCGTCGACTACGAAACGCTGGACATCTTCTACGATTATTTCTCGTCCAGCGATGCATCCGCGCTCGCCTACGTGACGGCCGGATTGGACTACTCGCTCGGGCTGCGGTGGATTTTGACCGCCGAAGCCCGTTATTCTTGGGCCAGCGCGGCCATGGGTCAGGGCTTCGTCGGGTTCGACAAGATCGACCTGAACGGACTTCGCGCCGCGTTCGGCTTCTCGGTACGGCTGTAAACCTCGAGGGTTGGTCACATGATGGAACAGCGAACTGCTGGAATCGGCTCCGCTCTTTTCGTGGCGGCCGGCATGATGCTCGCGGCCGGGCCGCTGTCGACCGCGGCAGCGCAGGAGATGGACGAACGCTGGCTCGCCTGGATGGGTTGCTGGCAGCCCGTTCGAACTTCGACGACCGCGGACGCGCCTGAATCGCTGCTCTGCTTCCGGCCGAGCGCGGAAGAGGCCGGCGTCGAGATGATCGCGGTCGAAGACGGCGAGATCGCGGCCCGGGAAGTCGTGCGCGCGGATGGACAGCCCAACGACGCAACCCTGGACGGCTGCAGCGGATCGCGCAGCGCAGTCTTCGCCTCGCGTCCGGGCCGGGTGTTCATGGATGTGGACCAGGTCTGCGAGGGTGGCGTCGACCGATCATCGAGCGGGATGTTCGCGATGATCTCGTCGGACGCCTGGATCGACGCGCGGGTCGTCACGGTCGGCGATGAGAAGCTGACGTGGGTGACGCGATACCGCCTGGCCACGCAGAGCCAGGCCGAGGCCGTCGGCTTGGGCGAGATCGCGGCCGACCGGAGCATGGCCGTGCGCTCGTTGCGGCTCGCGGCATCCGGACGGTACTCGGTCGACGACATCATCGAGGCGCAGGCTCACGTGGATCCCGACGCCGTGGAGGCCTGGATCGTCGAACACGAGACACCCCTCGCGGTCGACGCCGGCCGGCTCCTCCAACTCGCCGATGCCGGCGTGTCGGAAGGGGTCATCGACATGATGATCGCGCGGAGCTATCCGGAGCGCTTCGCGGTGTCCACGGGCGGCGACGGAGGCGAACGGCCCTGGCGCGGCGTGGGTAGCGGATACTACGACCCGTTCTACGGCTGGGGTTATCCCTACTACGGCCGCTTCGGCTACCGTTACGGTTACGGCTACTCGCCCTTCGGTTTCGGCTACGGCTATCCCTACGGATACGGGTACGGCTACGGCTATGGCTACGGTCCGACGATCATCCGCACGCAGCCCGCGAACAGCGGCGGCCGGGTGATCAACGGACGCGGCTACAGCAGCGGAACCTCCAGAGTCGGAACACGGCCGACCGGGTCTTCGCGGGGGACGGCGTCGATCGGTTCCTCGGGCCGGTCGAGCGGGGGGAGCTCGACGGGACGGACGGCGCGGCGTCGCGGCGGCGGAGGTCTCTGAGTCCCGCTCTCCAACCCAGCGGACAGCTCTTCGAAAGGGCCCGGTCTTCCGGGCCCTTTCGCGTTCCACGTCTCGCGCCCGAAGCTCGCGAAGCGCAGATTGGCGTTGCGGCCGATTCCGATGCCGGCACCGAGGAGGAACGATGAACGTGGACCGACCCGCCGCGCGCCCCTTCACCTACGTCGCGATCGGCGTCCTCGGACTCGCTGCTGCCGCCGCGGTCCTCATTCAGCCCGACGCGGCCCGCACACAGACCACGGCCGGCGACTGGGAGCCCCCGCTCACCGCGCACGGCCATCCTGACCTGCAGGGGAACTGGACCAACCAGACGCTGACTCCTTTCGAACGGCCCGAGGGCCGGGGACCCGTGCTGAGCCCGGACGAGGTCGTCGCCATAGAGGGCGGACAGGCGCAGACCGTCGCCGAACGGACGGCTCCCGTAGATCCGGACCGGCCATTGCCGCCGGGCGGTGAGCACCGGGTCTGCATCGATGGGGCCACGACGTGCTACGACGAGTTCTACCGCGAGCCGGGCGAACGAGTGGCGATCGTGAACGGCGAGCCGCGCAGCTCCCTCGTCACGGACCCGCCCGATGGACGGATCCCGGATCTCACGCCGGAGGCCCGGCGGCAGCTCGAGGAGGCGGCGGAGTTCCGCAGCCGATTCGGCCAGTACGATCACCCCGAGCTTCGGCCGCTCGCGGAACGGTGCATCGTATCGTTCGGATCGAGCGCCGGGCCGCCGATGCTCCCCAATTACTGGTACAACAACAGCTATACGATCGCGCAGAGCGAGGATTTCGTCGTGATCATGGCCGAGATGGTGCACGACGCGCGGATCATCCCCATCCGTGATCCGCAGGAGCAGCTCGAGAGCCGGCTCGAGCCGGAGCACGTCACGCCGTGGTTCGGAAGTTCGGTCGGCTGGTGGGAGGATGGAACGCTCGTCGTCGAGACGACGAACCTGAACCCCGAGCACGCGTTCCGGGGGGTGCCGCCATCGAAGGATCGGAAGGTCGTCGAGCGCTTCACGCGCGTGGACGAGGAGACGATCCTCTACGAGTTCACGATCGACGATCCCGCGGTGTACACGAGCTCGTGGGGCGGACAGGTCCCCTTCAAGCGCTTCGACCATCTGCTGTACGAGTACGCGTGCCACGAAGGCAATTACGCCATGTTCAACGTGCTGAGCGGCGCGCGCTACCAGGAGCGGATGGGGGGGAATCCGTAGCCCGCCCGCCGACTTGCCTGCGTTCGCTCGTCGCCGCGCTGGCGGTGGCGGGCTGCGCCGCCGATCGTCCGCCGGAGAGCGCGGCCGAAGCGGAGCGCGCCCCGGCCGGGGTGCTCGGCCTTCGTCCGGGCCCTTCGCCCGATCGATCCTCGCCTGACTGGGAGCCGCCCGTGAAAGTCGTCGTCGCCGATCTGTGGCCCGGCCGCACGGCCGAACTCGCGGAGGTCGCCCCGGGCGTGGACCTCGTCGTCGTCGGAGACGGACAGGCCGCGGCAGCCGAGGCGCACGACGCCGACGCGGTCCTCGGCGTGCTGAACGCGGACATCCTCGCCGCCGGCGACCGGCTCCGCTGGGTACAGCTCGCCTCGGCCGGCGTCGAACGCTACCTCGCGTTGCCCGGGCTCTCCGACGCCGAGAACCTCGTCATCACCAACGCCCAGCGGATCTTCGCACCGGGCGGCGCGGAGCACGCGCTCGGCATGGCGCTCGTGCTGGCGCGACGGTTCCACACGGCGCTCGACCTGCAGCGCGAGCGGCGCTGGGACATCCGGCCGCTGACCGGGCCGTCTCCCTACCGCGGCGAGGGCAGCCAGCTACTCGAACTTCGCGGCCGCACGATGCTCGTCATCGGACTCGGCGGGATCGGAACGGAAACCGCCCGCATCGCGCACGGGATCGGCATGCGGGTCATCGCCACACGGAACAGCAGTCGCGAAGGGCCCGATTTCGTGGAGCGGGTCGGGCTGGCGTCGGAACTGCTGGATCTGGTTCCCGAGGCGGACGTCATCGTCAACGCCCTGCCGCTCACGCCGGAGACGGACGGCGTCATCGACGAGGCCTTCTTCGAGCTGACGCGGCCCACCGCGCTCTACATCACCCTCGGCCGCGGACGCACAACGAACACGGCGGCGCTCGTCCGCGCGCTGAGGGAGGGCCGGATCGCGGGCGCGGGGCTGGACGTGGTGGATCCCGAGCCGCTCCCGCGGGACCACGTCCTCTGGTCGATGCCGAACGTGATCATCACGCCGCACCTCGGCGGCGACTCCGATGAACACATGGAGCGGATGTGGACGCTCTTCCGCGAGAACCTGCGCCGCTTCGCGGCCGGCGAGCGGCTCCTGGCCGTCGTCGACCGGGAGCGCGGCTACTAGCGCGGCTAACGCGGCTTCCGGCTAGCCGCCGCGGACCTGGAACGTGAGCGTGGCCCAGTTCGACTCGTAGTCGAGGTCAGGCTCCGACGGCGTCTCCACCATGTGAATCGTCCGGATGTACCACCTGCCCCCGCCGACGAGCGGGATCGTCGCGACGCCGTCCGCGTTCGTGCGAACGTCGACTGCCTCGTCGTGTGCACCGGTCTCGTCGTGCGAGTGGGGGTTGAATTCGTAGTTCGCGTAAAGGAGCGCGTTCTCGACCGGTTCGCCCGCGCGGAGGAAGCGCACCTCGAGCTCGTCGCCGACGACGAGATCGTACGGATTCTGCAGCGGGATGATCTCCACCGGATAGCCGAGTTCCTCCGCCCATTCGCCGCTTCGGTCGTCGCCCACCTGGACGATCGCCTTCACGTGCTTGCTGTAGCGCTCGACTGCGTCGTCGTCCGTCTTCCCTGCCGCTTCGCGCTGCGCGATCTCGTCGACCAGGCCCTCGTGAGCCAGGTATTCGTAGAAAGCCGTCGCATCGAGCGGGATCACGCGGGCCGCCGTGGACACGCCGATCGTGTAGGTCCCGGCCGAGCCCGTCTCAAACGTCAGCAGCGCCGTGTCGACGCTGTCCGCGTGCCAGTGGAACATCGCCGTGTCGCGCCACGCCTCGGTCGGTGGGTGTACGACCCCATCCGGTCCCACGATGCTCACATCCAGCATGCGGTCGCGCGTGATGTGGTTCTCGCTCTCGTCGAAGTCTCCGTTGAAGAGCGCAACGACGTTCGTCGAGTTCGGCTCCAGGAAGAAACTCTCGAGCTTCAGGTACATCGTGTGCGCCCGCGCCGTCGCGACGATGGCGACGGTCAGCGCTGCGGTCGTCAACAGAACACGGCGTCCTACGGTCATTTCCAATACTCCCGGTCGGCAACTCTTCAGGTCTCCGGCGTGTCGATGAACATGACAGGATCAGCCCGAGTTCGGCCATAGCGTTCGTATCCCGGCCACCTGTCTCGCTGTTTTCACGCAGTTGACGTGCGCAAGTCCGGATTCACATACTCTAAAATACAGAGTGCTCTGCAGAGAGGATTCGATGAGCGAAGCGAACGCAAGACAGCGGATGGGAGACGACCTGGCGGTCATCCGTCGGCTGATGGAGGACGCACGGGAGACGGTGTCGAACAACGGCTGGCACTATGTGTTGTGGGGCAGCGTGCTCGCGGTCGCCGAGGTCTTCGACTACTGGGCGGAGAGCGGCGCGCTTCCCGTCTCGCCCCGTGTTGTCTGGAGCACCGCACTCGGACTCGGCTGGGGGATCTCCATACTGCTGCGCCGTTGGAGCCGAAAGCACGCCGCGGTCGACTCGTTGGCCAACAGGATTCTCGGCGCAATCTGGATCGGATGCGGCCTTGGGTTGATGCTGCTCGGACTCTGCGGGGCCCAGACCGGAACGCTGCCGGGCCCGATCACTCCGGCGGTGATGACCATGCCGATCGGGACGGCCTTCTTTGCGTCGTCCTCTCTGTGCGATCGCGCGTTGTTCCGGGTGTTGGCCATCTCCTGGTGGGCCCTGGGTGGCGCGATGCTGATCTGGCCGCACCCCGCCAACAATCTGGTGATGTCGGCCGGACTGATCCTGTTCATGGCGGGACCGGGGTTTCTGTTGACCCGCCGCGCCGGGAAACCCGCCCGGATGGAGCTTGTCGCATGACGCCATATGACTACCGCGATCTCGATCCGTTGATTCACTCAAGGATCCGACTCTCGGTCCTCGCCATTCTCGCCAGTGTCGAGGATGCGGAGTTCACGTACCTGCGGGACCAGGTCAAGACCACCGACGGCAACCTTGGAGCGCACCTTCGCAAGCTTGAGGACGCGGGGTACGTTCGCGTGAGCAAGAGCTTTGTCGGCCGGAGACCCGTCACGAGATACCGGACAACCGAGACGGGGCGCGGGGCCTTCCGGGACTACGTCGGCCGTCTGGAGTGGATCCTGCATTCGCTGCCGCCGGATGCGGACCATCGCGAGGCAGGCTGAAGCCGTCAAGATGCAGGGGGCGGCTCTCCTCACGGTCTGGATCTGCATCTTTACCCTCGTACCGGCCGGCCTCCCCGGACAGGAGTCGTCCCGTGTGCAGGGAAGTGTACGCGAGCCTGCGGGGGGAGCGATTGGCGGGGCGGACGTGTTCCTGCTCGAGACGCTGGAAGGGGCGCTCACGGATTCCGCGGGCGTCTTCAGCTTCGAATCCGCCGCGGAGGGTCCGGTGACGCTGGTGGTGCAGCGTTTCGGGTACCTGGAGGTTAGACGGACAATACAACTCCCACGCGCGGCTCCTGTCCCGATCGTCATGGAACTGGCGCCGGTGGCGCTGGAGCCGATCCGCGTCGAAGCCGGCACCTATCGGTTGGGCAGCCTCCCCGACGTCATTCTCAGCGACCTCGATGTCGTGCGCACGCCCGGGGCGGCGGCAGACCCTTTCCGGGCGATCCAGACGTTCCCGGGACTCCAGAACGTCGGAGAGGGAGCGGGGCTCTTCGTGCGCGGGGGCGACCTGTCCGAGACCCGAGTGATGCTGGACGGAGCCACGGTCATCTCTCCATTCCGGCTCGATACCGATCGGACCGTCTCGTTCGGGCGCTTCGACCCCTTTCAACTGCAGGGCACGCACTTCTCGGCGGGCGGCTTCGGCGTGGAATACGGCGACGCCCTCTCCGCCGTGGCCGATCTCCGCAGCGTGGGCAAGCCGACGCGGAGCGAACTCAATCTGGGCGCTTCCGTGGCCGGAGTGTCGGGGCGGGCGGCCCTCGACGCGTCCGAGTCTCTGGGCGGGTGGGTGACGGTGTCACGCTCGGACACCGACCTGCTGATGCGTCTCAACGGACGCAGGTCGGAGTTCGATCAGGTTCCCGCTTCAACCGACCTGAGCGCAGGCGCGGAATGGTCCTACCGCAACAGTGGCAACGTGAAGGCGTTCGGGTTGTATCAGACCGACCGCGTCGGCGTCCTGATCGACGACCCCGGGCACTCGGGCACCTACCGGTCGGACGCGCGAGCGGATCTTCTTGCCGTCTCCGGTTTCGACGCGTTCGGGGCGTTCGGCGTGACGTGGAGCGTGGCAACCAGCGGGTCGCGGAAGGATGAGGAT
This sequence comes from Candidatus Palauibacter rhopaloidicola, assembly GCA_026914155.1. Lineage (GTDB taxonomy): Bacteria > Gemmatimonadota > Gemmatimonadetes > Palauibacterales > Palauibacteraceae > Palauibacter > Palauibacter rhopaloidicola. Next base: position 63,806 of record JAPPGH010000056.1, read on the forward strand.
TTTGGAGCGTTCCGCCTCGAACGGGAGGACAGGCTCACGCAGGCACGCGTGAAGCTCGACGTCCATGTGGTCCGTGGTGTCGCGCTGGCCGGCGGGACCGAATTCGAGGGCCGGAACGCAGACATCGCCGGCGCGGTGCCGGCGGGTTCGCACGACAACGCGCCCGGCGCGCCGACGACGGTCTTCCGCAGCCGCCAGACCGGATCGCGATGGGGCGGCTTCGGGGAGATCGAGCTGCAGCCTTGGAACGCTGTTCGGTTCGTCGTGGGCACGCGGGCAGACCATTCGTCGTTTGCGGACCGCGTGACGGCCGACCCGCGGGTTTCGGTGTCCTGGCGCCCGGCCGCCAATCTCACGGTTACCGGGGCGTGGGGTGTGTTTCATCAGATCCCGGATCCCCTTTTCTTCGAGCCCACGCTGGGTGACCCGAGCCTGCCGGCCATGTCGGCGCGTCACCTGATCGGGGGTATCGCGTACGATGATGGCGAGCGCCTCGTTCGTGTAGAGGCATATCGAAAACGCTACGGGTCGCTGGCGTCGCAGACGCGGGACCACGTCGTTCGCGGAGGCGGGACCGGCGAGGCGGCGGGATTCGACGTCTTCCTCAAGGGAGATGTGCCATTCCTGGGGCTTACGGGACGAGCCGCCTACAGCTTCATCGATTCCGAGCGCACGGACCCGGGCAGCGGCGAACTGGCTCCGTCCCCCTTCGACGCCACGCATACGCTGAACATCGTCCTCACGCGGGGCCTCACCGAGTGGCTCGAGGTCGGCGCCGCCTGGCGAGCTGCGACCGGGATTCCGTTCACGCCCGTCGAGAGGGCGGTCTTCGATTCGGACCGCGGCGTGTGGGAACCGGTGTACGGGGCGCCCATGTCGGAGCGGCTTCCCGACTACGCGCGGTTCGACCTGTCCGCGAGCCTCCTTCAGAGCTTCTGGCGTGACAATCTGACGGTGTTCTATGTCTCCGTGATGAACGTCTTCGACCGTCTGAACGTCGCCGAGTACCGGCACAGCCGCGACTACGCCGACCGCACGCCTCTGCGAAGCCCATTCACGCGCACGATCTACTTCGGCGCGACGACGACGCTGCCCTTCTGACGGTCCGTTTAGAGCGGGAAGGAGAAAAACCACATGAGGTGGCGGAAGAACGTGATGGACCGACCGCGCGTCCTGGCGTGCGTGGCCCTGCTGACCCTGCCGACCGCGAGCGTCGCTTTTCAGGCGCAGAACCCCGGCGAGGTGGCGGCGCGCCTTGGAACGGGCATCGGGGCGGCGGTGATCGCCGGTGACGATGAGGGCCTGACCGAGATGGTCGCGCTGGCCCGGCGGGCGGTAACCGCTTTTCCCGAAGACGGACTCGTCCAGCACTATCTCGGGTATGCGCTCTACCGCATGGCGACGCTCCGCTTCGATGCGGATCCGGACGGGGCGCTCGCGATTCTGTTCGAGTCGGAGTCGTCCCTTCTCCGGTCGATTGAACTCGAGCCCATCCCCGAATCGCATGCGCTCATGAGTTCCGTCCTCGGCAGGCAGATCGTCAGCGACGAGACCGCGATGAGTCTTTCGATGCGCTCCGGCGCCGAAATGCGTCGAGCCGTGCAGATGGGCCCGCGAAACCCCCGCGTGAAAGTGCTGGAGGGGATCAGCGCCTTTCATACGCCCTCCATGTACGGTGGCGGTTACGACATCGCCCTCGACCGGTTTCTTGCCGCGGTCGCGCTGTTCGAGGAGGACGCGCCGGAGTCTCCGCTTCCGGCGTGGGGGCGAGCGGAGGTCTATGCCTGGCTGGGACAGACCTATGTGGCGTTGCGGATGCCCGAAGAGGCTCGCGCAGCGTACGAACGGGCTCTGGAGATCGAACCCTCGTATGCCTGGGTGCGGGATACGCTGCTGCCGGCGTTGTCCCCGTAGCCGAAAGTGCCGATCATTGCCCCCCGACAATGACCACGGCAGAGAAAACTCCGGGGGAACGAATGACGCTTCGCATCAATGACACGGCGCCGGATTTCACGGCGGATACGACGCAGGGCAGAATCCGCTTCCACGACTGGATCGGGGACGGGTGGGTCCTCCTCTTCTCCCATCCGAAGGACTTCACGCCCGTGTGTACGACGGAACTCGGGGCAGTGGCCGCCCTAGAGGACGCGTTCGCGGCGCGCAACTGCAAGATCATCGGGATCAGCGTCGACGGGGTGAGCGACCACAAAGCCTGGTCGAAGGACATCGAGGCTTCGCAGGGGCACGCCGTCGGCTACCCGCTGATCGGCGACCCGAGGCTCGAGATCGTCAAGGCGTACGACATGCTCCCGGCCGACGCCGGGGACACGTCCGAGGGACGCACACCGATGGACAACGCCACGGCGCGCTCGGTGTTCGTCATCGGCCCCGACAAGAAGATCAAGGCCACCCTCACGTATCCGATGAGCACGGGCCGCAACTTCGCCGAGATCCTCCGGCTCCTGGATTCGTGCCAGCTCACGGCCGAGAAGCAGCTCGCCACGCCGGCCAACTGGGAGCAGGGCGACGACGTGATCATCGCGCCGGCGGTCACCGACGATGAGGCGCGGAAGCGGTTCCCGGAGGGCTGGGAGCAGCCCCTTCCCTACATCCGGGTCGTCCCGCAGCCGCAGGACGGTTAGCTGTTGCGGTTCGCGCCGACACAAACCATTGCCCGAGCCGGCGGGGGACTCCTCCTCGCCGGCGTGTTCCTGTCCGCGTGCTCGGCCGGTCCGGATGCCGGCGACACAGCCTCGGAGGGCGGCCGGCTCCTGATCGACGGGGGCACGGTCGTCGTCATGGACGACGCCGGCACCGTCCTCGAGGCAGGCGCGGTGCTCGTGGAGGGGGACCGGATCTCCGCCGTTCTCGACGGTGAAGCTCCCCGCCCCGCCGGCGTGACGGTGCTCGACGCGACGGGGCACCTCGTGATCCCCGGACTCGTGAACACGCACGGCCACGCCGCCATGTCGCTCCTCCGGGGACTCGCCGACGACATGCCGCTGATGACGTGGCTGAACGAGCACATCTTCCCCGCCGAAGCCGAACTGGTCGATCCCGAGTTCGTCTATTGGGGCACGCTGCTCTCGTCCATCGAGATGCTGAAGAGCGGGACGACGACGTTCGCGGACATGTACTACTTCCGGGATGACGCGGCGCGTGCGGTCATCGACGCGGGCATCCGCGCCGTCATGGGCCCGCATGTCATCGGCTTCCCCGCCCCCGACTTCGCCTCGCCGGCGGCGACGCTGGCCGACGCCGCCGAGTTCATGGAGGCGTATCGCGACCACGCCACGCTGGTCCCCGGTACGGCCGCCCACTCGCTGTACACGACCTCGCTGGACGACGTGCGCGCCGCGCTGCGGTTGGCCATCGAGTACGACGCTCCGTTTCAGATCCACACGGCCGAAGTTGCGAGCGAGTTCGCGACCGCGATGGAACGGACCGGGATGGGCGTGGTGGAAGCGCTCGAGTCCATCGGCGCACTCCGCCCGGGGACGGTGCTCGCCCACTCCATCTACCTCTCGGACGAGGACATCGAACGCATCGCGGCCGGGGGGGCGGGGGTCTCGCACAACCCGCAGAGCAACCTCAAGCTCGGGATCCCGCGGGCGGCGCCGGTCGTGAAGTTGCTCGCCGCCGGGATTTCCGTCGGGCTGGGGACCGACGGCCCGGCGAGCAACAACGACCTCGACCTGTTCGACGAGATGGACGCCGCCGCCAAGCTCCACAAGTTCACGAACGCCGACCCCACCGCGCTCCCGGCCGAAACGGTCTTCCGCATGGCCACGATGGGCGGCGCCCGCGTGCTCAACCTCCACGACCGCATCGGCTCGCTGGAGCCCGACAAGCGCGCCGACATCGTGCTGCTCGACACCCGGCGCGCGGGGCTCACGCCCCTCTACAACGTCTATTCCCACCTCGTGTACGCGGCTCGCGGGAGCGACGTCTCCACGGTCCTCGTGAACGGGCGCGTCGTCGTCAGCGACGGCCGGGTACTCACGGTCGACGAGGCTGAGGTCATGGAGCGGGCACATACCTTCCGCGACCGGGTGCGGGAAGTCATCGCCCGGGTCGCCGAGGAGGCGCGCTAGTCCCTCTACGCGCCGCTTGCGTGTCCCGGCTGCGGTGGCGGTGTCCAGCCCGTCGCGGCGCGGCGCTCCTGCACGCAGCGCCTGAAGCGGAAGGCGTTCTCGGGCAGGGCGAAGTCCATCCCGTAGTTGTCGGGACCCACGGCGTCGACGCGGGCCACGATCACGCCGAGGTCGTCCCGCTCCATCGCTTCGACGAACGCCTCCCCGAAGGCCATCGGCGAATCCACGGCCACCGCGTGCTCGATCCCGGCCCCGCGCGCGATCGCGGCGAGATCCGTGACGCCCGAGGTGGTGTGCGACTCGAACCCTCCCGTCGAGAGGAGGCTTCCGTTGTCGAAGATGATGTGCAGGAGGTTCCGGGGCCGGTAGCGCGCGAGGGTGGTGAAGGTGCCGAGGTTCATCAGCGCCGATCCGTCCCCGTCGAGCACGATCACCCTCTCGTGCGGCAGATGTTTCGCGAGGCCGAGACCGATCGACGACGCGAGCCCCATCGCGTGCTGCAGGTAGAAGAAGTTCTCGCGGTGGCCGAGGTCGTACAGTTCCTGGGCGCAGGCCCCCATGATCGTGACGACCAGCCTGTCCTCGATCTCGGGATAGATCAGCTCCAGGCAGTCCTCTCGCCGCATCAGGCCTCCTTCCCCCGCCTGAATCCGCCGTCCCGCATCACACTTCCATGAGGTCGCGCGTCAGCAGCAGCGCGACCGGCGAGAGCGAACTCTGCGACAGCGTGTACGCCTCGGCAATCTCCTTCGCGACGAGGGCCGGATCTCGCGCGTGGTGGTAGGGGATGTTGAGCGCCTGAAGCAAACCCTCCGTCACGATCCCGCCACGAGTGTGCCACGGGTACGGCTCGCCCCAGTGGCCCCGGACCGCGATGAGCATGCAGAGCGGGACGGAGTAGAGCTGGGCGAGGGAGATGATCCCGTTCATCGCCGCGAAGAAGCCGTGGTTCTGCATGAGCAGGATGTGCGGCTCGCCGGCGAAGTACGCCCCGGCCGCGATGCCGACCGCCTCCTCCTCCTTGGCGACCTGGATAAGATCGACCTCGGGATCGTCCTCGGCGCGCTGCAGGAGGAGACCGAGCCAGGTCTCCGGCAGGGCGGAGATGCTGCGGATGCCGGCGGCCTTGATCCCGTCGAAGACGGCCTTCGAGTTCTCGTAGGAGACGGTCATGCGCCGAACGGTGCGCGGACGGCTCGGGCCGCGCAATCCCGCGCGCGCGGCGACCCGTCGCGCCAAAACGGCGGACCGGTTGCGCCACGCGGCGGCCCGTGAACACCATGGACGCAGCAAGGAGTGCGTATGGACGAATCGGAAGGGCGGCCGGTCGACCGGCGCGGGTTCATCAGGGACGCGGCGGTGGGTGCGGCCGCGTTCGCCACCCCGGGAAAGCTGATGGCTGAGCAGCCGGAGTCCTCTCATGCCCACGAGTCCGGGCACGGACACGGGCACGACCACGATCACGACCACCAGGACGTGCCGCCGGACATCGCCCTCCGGGTGCGGGCTCTGGAGTCCGTCCTCCTTGAGAAGGGGATGGTGGACTCGGCGGCGCTGGACGAGATCGTCGACACGTACGAGAACCGGATCGGCCCGCGGAACGGAGCCGAGGTGGTCGCGCGCGCCTGGATCGATCCCGCGTACCGCGAGCGCCTCCTCGCGGACGGGACCGCGGCGATCGGCGAACTCGGCCATCTGGGCGGCCAGGGCGAGCACATGAAGGTGGTGGCGAACACCCCGGAGGTGCACAACCTCGTCGTCTGCACGCTCTGTTCGTGCTATCCGTGGCCGACGCTGGGCCTCCCGCCCGTGTGGTACAAGTCCGCCCCCTTCCGGGCGCGGGCGGTGATCGAGCCGCGCGCCGTGCTGAGCGAGTTCGGCCTCGACGTGCCGGAGAATGTCGAGATCCGCGTCTGGGACAGCACTGCGGAGATCCGCTATCTCGTGCTCCCGGAGCGGCCCGCCGGCACGGAGGACATGAGCGAAGAGGAACTGGCGGGGATCGTCAGCCGCGACTCGATGATCGGCGTGGCCCGGGTCGAGGCGCCCTCCGGAGGCCAGTCGGGAAGCCAGTCGGGAGGCGACCAGTGAACACGATCCACGACATGGGCGGCATGGACGGCTTCGGTCCGATCGAGCCCGAGGAGAACGAGCCCGTCTTCCACCACCGCTGGGAGGGGCGTGTGTACGCGCTCACCAGGGCGGTCGGTCCGTGGGGCCGGGGGCGCGAATGGCCCTCGTTCCGCTACACGCTCGAGAGCATCCCGCCCGTCGAATACCTCAGCATGTCCTACTACGAGCGCTGGTTCCGGATGATGACGACCCGGCTGCTCGTGAGCGGCCTCATCTCCGAGACCGAACTGGAGACGGGTTATCCGGATCCGGGGGCGCCGCGGCCGGAGATGCTCCCGCCTTCGAACACCGGGGCGCCGGGCGCGGGGCTCCTCGACATGGATGTACCCGCCCTCTTCGCGCCGGACGACCGGGTGCGCGCGCGCAACCTCCACCCGCGTGGCCACACGCGGCAGCCGCGCTACGTGCGCGGGCGGCAGGGGACGGTGGTCGAGGACTACGGCGTCTACGCGCTGCAGGACACGGACGAGGACGGACGGCGTCCCCTCGACCGCCGGCCGCAGCACGTCTACTCGGTGCGCTTCGAGGCGCAGGAACTGTGGGGCCAGCGGGCCGCCGCGGGCGACGCGATCTACGTCGACCTGTGGGAAGACTACCTGGAGCCGGCGTGATGACCAGCGCCGGAGGGGGCGGGGCCGAGCGGGTCGACGCTGAACGTCTCGCGGCGCTTCCTCCGCTGCCCGCGGACGCGGAGGGCCCGGTGTTCGAGGCGCCGTGGCAGGCGCAGGCCTTCGCGCTTGCGGTGAAGCTCTCCGAGGAGGGTCACTTCACCTGGAAGGAGTGGGCCGGGACGCTCGCCGACGAACTCGCCGAGGCGGAGGCCCGCGGAGAGCCGGACGATGGCACCCGGTACTACCACCACTGGGTCGCCGCCCTCGAACGGCTCGTCGTCGACCGCCGGCTCAGCACATCCGCGGCTCTCGACGATTGCAAGGAGGCGTGGGCGGACGCCTACCGCCACACCCCCCACGGCCAACCCGTGGAACTGCGCCGGACCGACTGAGCACAGCCACGCGTTCCCGCGGGAACGCTTTTCTCGAAGCTGGGAGGCGACGATGCGCCATCACGATCACTCGCCGTCGCTCGGGATCTTCTTCTCCATCTTCCTCCTTCCCGCCCTGGCCTGTGCGGAGCCGGACGACCTGCCGGATCGGGACGCGGCCGCCGGGCTGGGGGGCGGTTCGGTCGACGCGTCGGTGCTCGAGGTGCTGGAGTGGCGGCCCATCGGCCCGTGGCGAGGCGGCAAGTCCATCGCCGGCGCCGGGCATCCGACGGAGCCCGGCGTGTTCTACATGGGGAGCACCAACGGGGGTGGCGTCTGGAAGACGGACGACGCCGGCGTAAGCTGGCACAACCTGTCGGACGGGTACTTCGGGACGACGACGGTCTCTTCGCTGGCGATCTCGGAGTCGGACCCCGACATCCTCTACGTCGGCACGGGGGACGTCTCGTTCCGCACCAACATCTCGCGCGGCGACGGCATCTACCGCTCCGACGACGCCGGTCGCACATGGCGGAACATGGGGCTGGCGGACACCCGCAACCTCTCCGCGATCGAGGTCCACCCGCGCGATCCCGACCTCGTCTACGCCGCCTCTCACGGGCACGGGTTCATCCCGGACGAAAACCGCGGCGTGTACCGCTCCCGCGACGGCGGCGAGACGTGGGAGCGCGTCCTGTACGTGGACGACGACACCGGGGTCATCGACCTCGTCATGGACCGGAGCGCGCCCGGCACGCTCTATGCCGCGACGTGGAACGGGCGCCGCTTCCCGTGGACGATCAAGGACGCCGGGCCCGACAACGGGGTCTGGAAGTCGACGGACGGGGGCGACACCTGGGAGGACATCTCGGCGGCCCCCGGACTCCCCGCCGGCTTGAAGGGGCGCATCTCGCTCGACATCTCCCGGTCGCGGCCGAATCGGGTGTGGGCGCTGATGACCGCCGAGGGGGACGGGACGGGCGGCCTCTACACCGCCGACGCGCCCGGACAGGCCGATTGGCTCCCGTGCCGCGATTACTACTGCTCCGGCAACGGGCTCTACCGCTCCGAGGACGGCGGCCGCAGCTGGGAGCGCGTGGCCGACAACCCGAATTTCTTCCAGCGCCCGTGGTACTACACGCACGTCGTGGCCGACCCCACGGATCCGGACGTCGTGTACGTGCTCAACACCTCCATCTGGAAGTCGACGGACGGGGGCGAGAGCTTCACCGCCCTCACGACGCTCCCGCACGGCGACCACCACGCGCTCTGGATCGACCCCGCGGACTCCCGCCGCATGCTGGGCGGGGGCGACGGCGGCGCGACCGTGACGCTCAACGGGGGCCGCACCTGGTCATCGGTCGAGAACCAGCCCACGGGCCAGATGTACAACGCCTCGGTCGACGACGACTTCCCCTACAACGTGTGCGCGCCGCAGCAGGACAACACCAGCATCTGCGTGCCCAGCCGCTCCGACGAGGGGGCGATCTGGGACTACCAGCGCTGGACGACGGCGGCGGCCGAGAACGGGGGGATCGCGGTCCACCCGGACCGGCTCGACGTGAGCTACGGGGGCGACCACCACTGGATCGCGCGCGTGGACCGCTCGACGGGCGAACGCCGCTGGATCTCGGTCTGGGGCGAGAACTACTACGGCACAGGCGAGGACCAGCTCCGCTACCGCCAGGTGTGGGACGTCAAGCTCTTCCTCTCGCCGCACGACCCGGACGTCATGTACACGGCGACCCAGTACGTCCACCGCTCGACGGACGAGGGGGAGAGTTGGGCGGACATCTCCCCCGACCTCACGCGCGCCGACGAGACCCGCTTCGAAGCGACGCCCCCCTCCGATCGCGGCGAGTTCTGGGGCCTCACGCGGGAGAACGTGGGGATCGAGTGGTACGCCGCGATCGCGAGCATCGCCGAGTCGCCCGTGCGGGAAGGCGTGCTGTGGACGGGCTCGAACGACGGCCTCGTGTACGTCTCGACAGACGGCGGAGGGAACTGGGGGGACGTCACGCCGCCCGACATGGAGGCCGACACGTGGGTAAGCGTCGTCGAGCCCTCGCGGCACGATCCGGCGGCGGCCTACGTCTCCGCCAACCGGCACATGATGGGCGACGACGCCCCGTCGGTGTGGGCAACGGCCGACTATGGGGCCACCTGGCGCCGCATCGACGCGGACTTTCCCGAGGACGACTTCGTGTGGGTCGTGCGCGAGGACGACGAGCAGCCCGGGCTGCTGTACGCCGGCGCCGAATGGAGCGGCGTGTGGGTAAGCCTGGATGACGGCGCGAACTGGCACTCGCTGCGCCTCAACCTGCCGGTCACGCCGGTGCGCGACATCAAGGTGAAGGAGGGCGACATCGTCGCGGCCACGCACGGACGCGCGCACTGGGTCCTCGACGACATCTCGCCGCTGCGGCAACTGGCGGCGGCGGGCGCAGGGCTGCGGGGCGACGGCGGCGGATCGGACGCGGACGACGGCGTGCGGCTGTTCACGCCGCGGCCCACGATCCGCTTCCGCGAGACGGTCACACGCGCGACGTTCGGCGGCCTCTTCATGCCGAATCCGCCGAGCGGCGTGGTCTTCCGCTACTACCTGCCCGGCGCCCCCGAGGGCGAGGTCCGCCTGTCGATCCACGAGGCGGGTGACGACGGGGCCGAGGGGGAGGAGATCCGCACCTTCTCGAGCCGGGGCGCCGCCCCCGAGCCGGGGCCGGATCTCATCGATCCGGCGGACCTGGTAGAGCCGGGGCTCCCCGCCGAGGCCGGAGCCAACGCCTTCGAGTGGAACATGCGCTATCCGGAGCCCGTCGACTGGGTTCCGAAAACGCTCTACCGGCACCGAGACCCGTACGGGCCGCTGGCGCCGCCGGGCCGCTACGAGGCGCGCCTGGCGGTGGACGGCGAGACGTTCACGGTCCCGTTCGAGATCGTACCGGACCCGCGCGTGACGACGCCGCAGGCCGAGTTCGACGAGCAGTTCGGCTTCCTGATGGCGATCCGGGGGAAGATCGGCGAGAACCACCGCGCCGTGTCCCGCATCCACAACCTGCGGCGGAGGATCGTGGAGGCGATCGAGGGCGCGGCGGGGACGGAGGGCGCGGCCGACATCGCGCGCGCCGGGGCCGAACTCGACGCCCGGTTGTGGGAGATCGAGGATCAGTTGCGCCAGTTCCGGCCTTCGCGAGAGCACCGCGCCAAGCAGGAACTCATCAACTGGCCGGTCCGTCTCGACGACAAGTTCGCGAAGCTGCTCGAACATGCCGAGGCATCGGATGCGGCCCCGACCTCGCGCGACCGCATGCTGTTCGACGACCTGTCCGAGCGTCAGGAGGAACAGATCGAGGAACTCGGTTTCATCGAGGAAGGCGAGGCGGCCCGCTTCTTCGACGCCGCCGAACGCGGAGGCTAGTTCGTGACTTGATTGGTCTTTATGCCGAGACCAGATTGATCTTATGACTACAGTATCGATTTCGTCTCTCAAGGCCAATCTCTCGCGTTACCTTCGCCACGTCCGGCGGGGCGGCGAGATTCAGATCCTCGACCGCGGCGTGCCGGTCGCCAGGTTGATCGCGGCCCGGCCGGGGGGCGACGACGCCGTGCGCGACCGGCTGATTGCCGATGGTCTTCTCCGGCCCCGCTCGGGATCGGCCGCATCGATTCTCGACCATCCTCCCATGAAACTGTCGACGAGCATTTCGCAAGCCTTGGCGGAGGACCGGGCCGACCGGCTGTGAGGTATTGGGATGCGTCGGCCCTTGTCCCGCTGATGGTCTCCGAGCCCGGGAGCCGGTTGGCTCGAGCGTGGCTCCTCGAAGACGATCACGTCGTGACTTGGGCCTGGACCCGGACGGAGATCACGAGCGCGATCGAAAGGTGCACGCGCGAAGGGACGCTGACCCGGGGGGAGCGGCGGACGGCTCTCGACCGCCTTCGTGGCTTCGCCGCCGGCTGGGACGAAGTGATCGATGTGCTCTCCGTCCGCGCCCGGGCGAATGCGGTGCTGGCGCGGCACCCCCTCCGGGCGGCCGACGCCGGCCACCTTGGCGCCGCCCTGCTGGTGAACGAGCAGCTCTCGGACCCACTGCTGTTCCTTTGCCTCGATCAGCGTCTTTGCGACGCCGCCGAGCGCGAAGGCCTCGGCGTGGCCGCCAGCGGCGATTGAAGGCGACGGGGCTGTCCAGCGGCGGTTAGCGCCGCCAGACGCCGACGCCGTTCTCGTACGTGATCTCGGTGCCGTAGGGGCGCGACAGTTCGGCGAGGTGCTCGATGATCTGGCGGCCCAGTTCCTCGGGTGCGATCCGCGGCGTGCCTCGCCGGCCGCGCGGTGCCTTCCAGCTGAGTTCGATCGGGTGGAAGATGATTTCGACGACCTCTTCGCCCTCGAAGGTCGCGACCGGTACGACACTCTCGTACCACTCGGACCCGATGGGGAAGCCCGTCGTGGGGTTGCCGTCCTCGTCCACCTGGAAGCGCGTGTCGTAGATCTCCGACGCGAGCCGGTCGAGCGGGATCCCGTAGCGGTCGCGCTGGTCGGAGGGCATGGGGTCGATCGTCTCGTTCTGGAAGATGAAGTTCGCCAGCGAGTAGAAGATCGGCCGGCCCCTGTAGATCTCCACGCCGCGGAGCTGGTGCGGCCCGTGGATGATGAACGCGTCCGCCCCCTCGTCGATCGTCTGCCGCGCGAACTCCTCCATCCACGCCGGCGCTGTCACAAACGCGTTGCCCGGCTCGTGCGAGTGGCTGTTCACGACGACGTAGTCGGCCTGGTCGGTGGCGTTTCGCACCTCGTGCAGGACGCGTTCGCGGTCCTCGTCGTTGAGCGACACGGTCGCGCGGTCCTCGTCTCCGGGGAACACGGTGGAACCGAATACGCGGACGGGCGCGTCCGGGTCGTCCGACACGTCCCCGCCCTGCCGGCGCGCCACATCCCGGAGCGCGGCCATCGTCTCCGGCGACCCCTCGTAGCGCGTGCTCAGCCGCAGCGGGTTCAGCCCCGGGCGTCCCTGAACGGTGGGGCCGGTCTTGCCGGCGCGCGACATGGGCGTGAAGGTCGACGCCATCCCGATGAGCGCGATGCGGCCCTTCGGCGTCTCGAGATATCCGGGACGGCTGGCCCAGCCCAGGTTCTCGCCGGTCCCCGAGTGGATGAGCCCCCACTCGTCCATCAGCCGGTTCGTGAGGCGCATGCCCTCGACCCCGTAATCCGTCGAGTGGTTGTTCGCCCGGTTGTAGAGGTTGAACCCCATGTCGACGAGGTCCTTCAGCGTCTCGGGCGAACCCACCTCGTAGTTGCCGCCGTTCTCCGCCGCCGGCCAGCCGGTGAACTCCTGCAGCCGGAACACGGACTGCTCGAGGTTCAGAAAGGCAGCATCCGTCGCGCGGATGATGTTGGCGAGGTCGTGGAAGCCCGGGTCGCCGGGGTGATCGAACGGCGCCGTGCGCCGGTTCATGATCACATCCCCCACCGCGGACAGCGTCCAGCGCGTTTGGGCGTCGATGGGCGAAAGGCTCTGCGCTCGAATCTTGGATCCGACGGCCGGAGCCAGGGCAGTGAGAGATAGAACGAAGCAGAGAGCGAGAAGAGCGGGGCGGCGCATAGGGTCCTCCTGATGACGTGCCGGGGCCGATGATCCGTGCTTGGGTGAACGTACCGAGGGGACCGCCGCACGCCCATGAGCGGGGGTAAGGCAGCGACCGCCACTCAGGCGCGAGTCGAACATCGGAGGCAGATTCAACTCGATCCTATTACGCCGCGTACGGCGCGTAAGGCACTATATTGGACGTTTTCGCGCCACATATGGCGTAATGGCGCATGGTGTCTTCGTTCATGTTTCGGATCGTGGATCTTGAACGCGGGCGGACCGGGGTGGAACAGACGAGCAGGAGAGCCGGAGATGGGAGCGATCGTCGCCACAAGTCGTACACCGGATGTGTTGCGGGAACTGGGGGCGCGGCTGAAGGCGCTGCGTCTGCGTCAGAACCTGCGCGTGAAAGATCTCGCCACCCGCGCCGGCGTGGGCGCCCGCACCATCGATCGAGTGGAAGCCGGGCACAGTGTGGGCACCGACACGCTCGTGCGGATCATGCGTGGACTGGGACGGCTCCAAGCGTTCGAGGGCTTCATCCCGCCTCCGGAGCTATCTCCCTATGAGATCGAGAAGTTGAGGGGCAAACCACGCCAGCGCGCCTCCCGACGACCGCCGCCGGAGCCGGCCTCGTGAACGGATACGCAAGGGTCCGCGTGCGATTTGTAAGGGACGCGACGTCGGTCCTCCTCAAGATGGAAGACGGGCGGATCACCGTTCGAGTACGACCATGGGTTGACCACGCGAGTGACATTGACGATACTTTTAAATATCATTTTAGACGATAGGGTATCGAATGGCTTTGGCGACAAGAGAACGAATCCTTGAGGCGGCTGGCAGGACGCTGTTGCGGAATCCGAACGCCTCGGTCGACGAGATCGCGGCGGAAGCGCGGGTCGGGCGGGCGACGGTTTTTCGTCACTTCGAGAGCCGCGCTGGGTTGCTCAAGGCGCTGGCCAGTCGAGCCATCGCCGAGACGGACAGGCAGACCCGGCTAGCCGCGGCAGATGCCCGCACGGCTACCGATGCTCTGAGGCTGGTCACGCAGGCGGTTGTCCGCGCCGGCGAGTTTTTTCGTTACCTGGACTCGGCCGCCGAGCTTTACGACGAGCCGGAGATCGTCGAAGCCTACCAACGGCAGATGTCCGAGTTGGCGGACCTGGTTGGAGCCGCAAGGCGAGAAGGCTTCATTCGACCCGATGTCCCCATCGCGTGGGTGGTGGCGAGCATCGATGGCTTGATATGGGCCGCGTGCCGAGCCGTCGGCGATGGGGAACTTGGGGTGGTTCAGGCGCAGGATCTCGTCTGGGAGACCATCGCGAACGGACTTTCAACCGAAGGGACGAGGGAGGATCGCCATTCGGAATAGTTCGAATCGACTGCCGTTTCCGGCACAGATCCTGACGACCGCGATCATCGTGGCAGCCATGGCCGGGGCGGCCCGTCTGGCGAGTTCCGAAGCAGACGCCAGGGCGTTCGACGAGGCGGCTGAGCAGACGCGATTCCAGTTCGAAGGCGCGGCTCGGGGGGTCGAAGCCGCTCACCCGGCGGCCGACGATCTCCAGGAGTCGGTGGAACGCGGGGAACCGTGATGGATGCAATCACCGGAGCACTCAACTGGGATGCGGTCATGGGCTGGTTCCATGTCTTGAACGACCTCAGCCTGGTCTATGTGATCATCCCCTTCTTCTTCGTCGAACTCATTCGCTATACCTTCCTCAAGCGCCTGAGCTTCGACGTCATCGGAGACTCGGTGGCGAACGTCATCACCTTCGTTTGTTTCGTGGCCATCGAGTACGCGCTCGGCATCCTCTTCGTTACGAAGCTCTACTTCTGGATCTACGCGAACTTCAGCCTGGCGCACCTGTCGCTGAACTGGGTCACCATCGTGACCTGTGTCCTGCTGGCCGATCTCA
>JAPPGH010000008.1 GCA_026914155.1 Candidatus Palauibacter rhopaloidicola
CGGTGTAACCTATTGTTACAAAGTATTTTAGAATTCCATCTGTAGTTCCGCCGGAACTCGCCAGGCTGCTGAGCCTCGAGCAACTGGGGCTCGAGAACAACAGTTTTTCGGGCTCCGTACCTGGTGAACTCTGGGCGCTCAGGGACTTGAAGGAGTTGCGGCTCTCGAACAACCCCGCGCTGGAGGGCTCTCTTCCCGCCCTCCTGGCGACCCTGGATCAGCTCGAAGTGCTCATGGCCGGCGGCACCGGCCTGTGCGCCCCCTCGGACCCCGACTTTCGGACCTGGCTCCGGGGCATCGGCAACCGCCGGATCGCACCGTGCGCCGAACAATCACCGCCGGCGGCATATCTGACACAGGCGGTGCAATCGTTGACGTTCCCCGTGCCGCTCGTTGCGGGCGAGAAGTCATTGCTGCGTGTCTTTCCGACGGCCGAGCGAAGCACGTTCGCCGGAATTCCGCCGGCGCGGGCGCGCTTCTTCCTCGACGGACGGGAGGTGTTCGTGGCGGACATTCCGGGCCAGTCGGCACCGATCCCGGTCGAGGTGGATGAGAGCAGTCTCGCGGCATCGGCCAACGCAGAGATTCCGGGCTGGGTGGTGCTGCCGGGGCTCGAGATGATGATCGAGATCGATCCGGAGGGGACGCTGGACCCCGCTCTCGGGGTCGCCAGGCGGATCCCGGCGACAGGTCGGCTGACGATCGAGGTTCGAGAGATGCCGCCGCTCGACCTGACCCTGATCCCCTTCGTCTGGTCGGAGACCCGGGACTCGTCGATCGTGGACGTGGTCGAGGCGATGGCCGCCGATCCCCAGAACCACGAGCGGTTCAGGATCACACGTGCGCTGCTGCCGATCCGCGACCTGGCCGTCACCGCGCACGAACCCGTGCTGAGTTCGAGCAACAACGCCTTCACGCTGCTGAGTCAGACGAGCATGATCCGCACCGTCGAAGGAGGCGACGGCCACTACCAGGGGCTGATGATGTGGCCGGTGACGGGAGCGGGCGGCCTGGCGCACCGTCCCGGCTGGTCGAGCTTCTCGCGGCCATCCCCGAAGGTGATCGCGCACGAACTCGGCCACAACTTCAATCTTCGGCACGCGCCCTGCGGGGATCCCACCGATGTCGACCCCTCGTTCCCCTCTCCGGACGGATCGATCGGGGCCTGGGGGTACGATTTCGGCGGCCGGCTGCTGTCGCCGTCCACGCCGGACCTGATGTCGTACTGCGGACCGCCCGACGCGATCAGCGACTACCACCGCACGAGGGCGCTCCGGTACCGCTTGAGCGAGACGGAGCGCGCGGCGGCGGCGAACCGCCGGCCGCCGACGCGCGCGCTCCTCCTTTGGGGCGGCGCGGGCGCCGACAGCGTGCCGTTTCTGGAACCCGCGTTCGTGGTCGACGCACCGCCGCGGTTGCCGCGCCCTGGCGGCGACTACCGGCTTTCCGGACGGGCCACGGACGGCGTCGAACTGTTCTCGTTCACCTTCGACATGGCCGAGGTAGCGGACGGCGACGGCGGTGCCAGCTTCGTGTTTGCGTTGCCGGTACGAGATGGATGGGCAGGAAATCTGGCCACCATCGTCATCACCGGGCCCCGGGGATCGGCCACGCTGGACAGCGACAGCAACGTCCCGATGGCCGTTCTGCGTGACCACCGCAGCGGTCGCGTGCGCGGGATCCTTCGAGATCTGCAGCCGAGCGCCGCGACGCGGGCGGCTGCAGAGGCAGGGCTGGCGGAGGCCCAGGGTCTCGAAGTGCTGTTCAGCCGCGGGATCCCCGGCGCGGAGGCCTGGCGAGAGTAGCCGGGAGGGCGCGGGTCCGCTTCAGAGCAGTTGGTTCGCGGCCAGGGCCCCGGCGTAGGCCAGGGCGAGCATGTAGCCGAACTGGGCCAGCGGCCATTTCCAGCCGGCCGTCTCCCTCCGCATCATGGCGACCGTCGACATGCATTGAAGCGCGAACACGAAGAAGACGAGCAGGGCTATAGCCCCCCCGAAGTCCAGGTCGCGCTGCAGGGCGGCCCGCAGTTCGAGCGACGTCTCGTCGCTGTCCTCGATTCCGTAGATGGTGCCGAGCGTGCCGACGATGACCTCGCGCGCCGCGAGGGACGAGACGAGGCCGACCCCGATCCTCCAGTCGAACCCGAGCGGTTCGATCGCCGGTTCGATCACCTGCCCCATCTGTCCGAGCGCGCTCTCATCGACCGGTGGCGGGGCACCGTCGACCCGGGGGAACTGTGCCAGGACCCAGAGGACGACGGTCACGGCGAGGATGATCTTCCCCACCCTGCGGATGAAGATCTTGCTCCGGTCCAGGAGGCGGAGGGCCACCGTCCGCAGCGCCGGAATCCGGTACGGCGGCAGTTCCATCACGAAGCCGGCGGGCTTCCCCCGCAGGAACGTGCGCCGGAGCAGGAAAGCGGTGCCGATGGCCGCGACGAGGCCCAGCGCGTAGAGGCCGAGCATCGTCGCCGCCTGAGTCCCAAAGAACGGCCCGAGAAGCGGACGTTCGGGGATGAACGCCGCGATCAGGAGCGCATAGACCGGCAGCCGCGCGGAGCAGGTCATGAACGGGGCGATGAACATCGTCGCCATCCGGTCGCGCTCGTCCTCCACGGTGCGCGAGGAAAGGATCGCCGGGACCGCGCATGCGTAGGCCGAGAGGAGCGGCAGGAACGCCCGTCCCTGCAGCCCGACCTTTAGCATCGTGCGGTCGGCTATCACGGCCGCCCGCGCCATGTAGCCGGAGTCCTCCAGGATCCCCAGGAAGAGGAAGAGGATGAGGATCTGGGGGAGAAAGACGAGGACGGAGCCGACTCCCGCCCACACGCCGTCGATGAGAAGATCCCGGAACCAACTCGCCGGAAGCCGCGCCGCCAGCCACTCGCCGGAGGAGGCGATGCCGAGTTCGACCCCGTCCATGATCGGCGTGGCCCATGTGAAGATGGCCTGGAACACGAGCGCGGCGAGGACGAGGAACACGGCCGGGCCCGCGATCCGGTGCAGGAATAGGGCGTCGAGACGCTGCGTCAGCTTCGGCGGGCCGGCCGAGCGATACTTCGCGGCGGCGAGCGCGTCCTGGACCACTTCGCGGCGGCGGGAGAGCGCGTCCAGCGTCGGCAGCCCGGCGCGCCCGGCCGAGGAACCCGACCCCGACTTCGCGCCGGTCGCGGATGTCGCCGAGCGCACGGCCACCCGGTCCAGGAAGTCGGCGACCGCTTCGACGCCCCGCCCGGTGCGCGCGTCGGTCCGGACCACTTCCACGCCGAACGCGGCGGCGAGCGCCTCGTCGTCCAGCGTGCCGTCTCCCGCCTCGAGTTCGTCCGCCATGTTGAGGACGAGGAGCGTGGGACGTTCCCGTTCGAGGACGGGGCCGACGAGCATGAGCTGCGTCTCGAGCCGGACCGCGTCGACGATGAGCACGATGGCCTCGGGCTCCCGCAACCCTTCGATCCGGCCTTCCAGCACGTCGCGCGTGACGCGTTCGTCGGGCGAACGGGCCGAGAAGCCGCTCACGCCCGGGAGGTCGACGATGTCCAGGTCGAGACCCGAGGCGAAGCGCGCACGGCCAACGTGCTTCTCGACCGTGACGCCCGGATAGTTCGCGACCCTTTGCCGCAAGCCGGTCAGACGGTTGAAGAGCGTCGTCTTGCCCGAGTTGGGCGGACCGATGAGGGCCACGACGGGCGGCCCGGAAGCGGGCGCGTCCGTACCGCCTCCGCGATCGGCGCGCGCTGGGGTCGCGACTGGGGGCATGATGGGAGACTACCGATAACGATTATCGTTAGTTGAGACTGGTTCTCAACTGACGAAGACGCTAGTATGCTGCGCTCCGAGGGTCAAACCAACGTGAGGGACAATCCCGGCGTGAAGAACGGAAGATCGAACGGTTCCCGTACGTCGCTGATGGACGTGCCGCTGCGTACGGCAGTCGAACTCGAGCGCATCGACGCCCCGAGCGACGAGGTCGAGCCGCTCCTGGAGCGCGGCATCCTGCCGGGCTGCCGACTGCGCCGCGTGCGCAATTCCCCCGCGGGAGACCCGATCATCTCCGTCGAGGGCACCCTCCTCGCGCTGCGCCGCGAATCCGCCGCGCAGCTCTTCGTGCGCGAGGTCTGAAGGACCTCACAGGCCCCCCGCCCGTCCGCGCCCGCCACCCGACGCTCTAGGCGTACGGCATCACGGGCACCTTGCCGAGCAGGCGCGCGTAGACCGTGAGCGCGCCCCGGTGGTGGGCCGTGTGATCCACGATGCCGTTCACGATCGCCCCTCGAGGCTGCCCCTCCATGATCTGCGGGTCTTCGATCGGCGCGCGGAGATCCTCGTCCGACGCGGACCCGATGACCTCGATCGCCCGGCCGTAGGCCCGGTCGACCCACGCGATCGCTTCGGCCAGTGAAGTGACGGCCTTCGTCTCCTCGAGATGTCCCTGGAAGTCCATGTTCCAGCCGTCGCCGAACGCGCCGTCGACGAACCAGTCGACCGTACCGGCGGCGTGCGCCACGTGGCCGGCCACTGTGAAAACCTCCGGGTTGGGTCCGAAACCCGAATCCTCCTCCGTGAACGTCTCCAGCGTCTTCTTGAACAGGCTCCTGGACATGGAAAGCTGTGCGGCCAGACCTTCGGCGTAGGACATGGATGCTCCGTGGGGCTTGATGTTCGGTTTTTATTTGGATTGCGGATCATGCGCCCCGGCCGGAGCGTTGTCAAGCGTGAACACCCATGCACGCCGCGACGGCGGCGCGAGACCGATGACGGCCAACACCGACAGGACAACGCTCAGCCGCCGCGACTTTCTCGTCCGCGGCAGTGGCGCCCTGGTCTCCCTCTCCCTGGGCACCGGCTGCTCGGGCGACGGCCTGGGTCCGGTCGTCAGTGAGCCGCCACCATCCGGAGATCGGGTCGACGTGATCGTCGTCGGCGCCGGCCTGTCCGGGCTGGTCGCCGCATACGAGTTGGTCCGGGCGGGGCACGATGTCCGGGTTCTGGAAGCAGGAAACGCGGCGGGGGGCCGGGTACAGACACTTCGCGAGCCCTTCGACGACGGACTCATCGCCGAATCCGGCCCGGCCCGCATCCCGCCCGACCACGATCGAACGCTCGGCTACATCGATCACTTCGGGATCGAGACCTCCCCCTTCTATACGCAGGACGGTGAGTACCTCATCGTTCCCGAGCGGGGAGACCGCTACCGGGAGACGCCGGGCGTGTTCCTCCGTGGCGGGAGGGACACGTGGCTCAAGATTCCGGCGGGGACCGACGCCTTGCCGCTCGCCTTTGCCGAAGCGCTCGGAGGCCGGGTGCGGTACGGCTCGCCGGTGACGAGGGTGGTCCGGGACGAGGCCGGCGTCGTGGCCTCCCACGGAACCGGCGGCGCGGCGGGGGAACTGAGGGGCGGCCACCTCATCTGTACCGTCCCCCTCCCCGTCATCGACAGGATCGTGTTCGACCCCATCCTCTCGGCAGCGAAGCGAGCGGCCTTCGAAGCCACTTCCTACCAGGACGTCACTCGGGTCTACGTCCAGTACGCGGAACGGAATTGGGAGGGGGACGGCTTGAACGGATGGGGGCTGTCGTTCCTGGGGGGATTCTCGGAAATGTGGCATCCGACCTGGGATCAGCCGGGACCTCGGGGAATCCTGATGTCCTACATGTACGGAGACATGGCGCGCGCGGTCGCGGCGATGGAGCCCGGCGCCATCGTACCCGATTTCATCGATCGCTTTGATGGCCTGTTCCCCGGCTCCCGCGAGGTCGCGGAGCGCGGAACCCACTTCGCGTGGGAGCACCAGCCCTGGATCGGGGCCGCGTACACCCGGAACGATCCCCCGTTCGCCGAGCACCCGGAACTGGCATCGCCCGAGGGCCCCATTCACTTCGCTGGCGAGCACGCCTCGGGGGAGCGGGGGTGGATGCAGGGAGCCCTCCAGTCGGGCCTGCGAGCGGCTTCGGAGATCGATGCGACCGTGACGGGGGAACGTGCCCGCACGACCGTGGCGATCTCGCGGCGGCGGATGTCGCACCGCGTCGCGGGCGCCTTCCATGCTCCGGAATGGCTGGCGCCCTGATGGGACCAGCTCCAAACACGGAGACCGCGGTCGACGGAACCACGCCGGTCGGCGTGGGAGGCTGGCTCCTGGTTTATCTCTGTGGTTCCATCCCCTACCTGCTCGTCCATTCTGCGGGCCTGTCGGGATGGTTTCTTGACTATGCCCTCTGGCTACTGGGCGCGATCTTCCTTCTCCTCGCGTTCCCGCTCGTCCTCATCCCCCTGAAGTCGCCACAAGCCCCGAGGTGGAACGTCGTCGCGCTGTGGGTCGTCGCCCTCGTGATCACGCTGCGCGCGGCCGCCGTCCCCTTCAATCTCGAGACCGACGGGGCGGCGCAGAGGAGAAACCCCGAGGAATGGGTGGCCGCAATCGCGATCCTCGCGGCGATCGTCGTCGGGTCTCTGGCGTGGGCGACGATCTGGACGGCCTACTTCCGGCGATCGCTCCGCGTGCGGCACACCTTCGGTTCGCGGTGAGGAGCGCGCGCCGGGGTGGGAGAGATTCTCAGCGGATCCCGGGCGGCAGCCGTCTCACGGTGATGACCGGGACGTCGAGCGCGTCCGTATCGATGAAGGCGACGAGGCCGTCCGGACCGAACGCGGCCGGCATGTCGGGCAGCGTCGCGGTACCCGGCGCGAGCGTGCCCACGTAGCGCCCGTTCGGCGCGATCACGTCGATCGAGCCCGGCTCGTCCGAGCCCGACTCCGTGCTCCGCTGGACCCACAGCGTACCGTCCCAGGTCGCGCGCACGGCCGCGATAAGCGGCACTTCCGGAAAGAACCGCATGTTCTCCGCGGCCGCCAGCCAAGCCGTCTTAACTTCGTTCACGAGCGCGATCATCTCCGGCGTCGGCGTCCCGAACCATGTGTCCCTCCGGCTTCGTCGTATCTCGAGCAGGTGCTCGCGCTCAGACCGTTTCATCTCGTCGGTCACCGGCTGCGGCTGAAGGGGTCGGCGCAGGATCCGCGATACGGTGCCGGAAGGATCGGTGAGTTTGAGGGCGTAGCCCGACGAGTCGGAAAGCGCGATCGCGCCCGAGGGCAGCACGTCGAACAGCACCTCCGGCTCAAACCCCCACACTTCGCCGATCACGTCCGCGATCGCCCTGTCTTCACGGTCGCGACTTTCCTCCCGTTGACGCGGGGCCCAGGCCTCCACCAGCGTCTGCTCCGTCAGTTCATCCGACGACATGTCGATCCGTACGATCGAACGCTCGCTGCGGCCGATCAGCGATCGAAGATCCGTTCGTGCCGGTCGAAGCCCCGGGCGACTCGCGATGCCGAACCCTGAGCCGGGTTCCCGCACCGTGTCTTCGAACTCGCCGTCGGGACTGAAGATGTGGTATCCCCTGCGCATCATGTCCTCGACGACCGCGCGCCCGTCCTCCCAGACGACGAGTTGTGTCGGGGCACGGAACTCGCCGGGACCCCCGCCCCCGCGACCGAAATCGCGCACGTATCGACCGACAGCATCCACCACAACCACATGCGTAGCGCCCGCCACCCCTGCCCCGTCCAGCACGTAGAGGTTGCCCGCGCCGTCAAAAGCTACGTTTCGGATGGCTGCGAACTGCTCCCACTCGGCCGTCGCGGTGGCCGATCCGATCCGGTACTCCAACTCGAGGTCCGCTGAGAGCGGAATGTCCTCCGCCGGCAAGTCGACGACTTCCTGCGCCGATAGGCCGCCCGCGCCCAGCGCAGCCGCGAACACCAGGGTTCCCTTCATGGAGCCAGGGGAGGTCGCGCCGATTCGAGGCGGATCGCGGGTGGGAGCCGCCACACGGTGATGACGGGGACGTCGAACTCGTCCGTGTCGATGAAGGCGACGAGGCCGTCCGGACCGAAGGCATCGGGCATGTCGGGCAGCGCCGCGGTTCCCGTCTCGAGCGTGCCGAGGTAGCGCCCGTCCGGGGCGATCAGGTCGATGGGGCCCGCGTCGTCCGAGCCGGGCTCCGTGCTCCGCTGGACCCACAGTGCGCCGTCCCAGGTCGCGCGCAGGGCCGCGATGACCGGCACTTCCGGGAAGAACCGCATGTTCTCGAGGGCCTCCCGCTGCAGCGACCTCATGTTGTCGATCATCTCGCGGACCGCGGCGGGCGGTGCGCTCCCGCGCTGCGTGATCGTGCGGTTGCTTTCGGCGTCGAGTTGCCGTTCGCGCTCCTCCCGTTCCATCTCCTCCGTCACGGCCAGCGGCCGGATCGGCCGGCGCAGGATGCGCGAGATTGCGCCCGACGGATCGGTGAGCTTGACGGCCCAGGCCGACGAGTCGGAGTACGCGACGCCGCCCGATGGCAGCGCGTCGAACAGCAGATCCGGTTCGAACCCCCATTCCTCGTCGATCATGTCTTCGAGGTCGCCGCTCCGCGGGCCATCGTCCTCGACCGGCGCCCAGGCCTCCGCGAGCACGTGATCCTCGACGTCCTCCTGGGACATGTCGACGCGCTGGATCGTGCGTCCGCTGCGGCCGATCAGCGTGCGAGCGCCCGTCCGCTCGGGTCGGAGGTTCGGGCGGCGCGCCATGGCGAACCCCATTCCCCCACCGCCCTCTCTCACCATGCGCTCGAACTCGCCGCCAGGACTGAACACGTGGTATCCCGCGTGCAGCATGTCCTCGACCAGGACTTGCCCGTCCTCCCACACTACGAGTTGCGTCGCCGCCCGGAACTCGCCCGGGCCGTCGCCGGCGCGGCCGAACTCGCGCACGAAACGTCCCGCCGCATCCACCACGACGACGCGCGCGCTGGACTCCATCCGGGTCCCGTCCAGGAGGTAGAGGTTGCTCGCGCCGTCGAAGGCGACGCCCGAGATGGACGTGAACTCCTGCCACTGGGCCGCCGCGGCGGCGGATCCGATCGCGTACACCAACTCGAGGTCCGGCGAGACGGCACGATCCTCGCCGGGAAGGTCGACCAGCTCCTGGGCGTGCAGACCGGCGCCCGCGAGCGCCGCCATCCACCCGGCCGCGAGCACCGCCATCCACCCGGCGGCCAACCCTGTCGCGACCGCCGACGCGAACTGCGGTCCACGGCTGGCGTTCCGTCGTGACATTCGCCTCATCCTGGCAGCCCCCTGCGGCATCTTGGCAGCCCTCCGCCGCGGCTTAGATTTGTTCGAGTGTGGGCGCGGCGCCCGGCCCCATCTCAACCGGGCGATTCCGCGCCAGCTACTATGGAGGTAGTAGATATGATTCGCAAGCGCTCTTCCGGCCTGGTCCCCGGCCCGTCGATCCCTCCGACCTTTCGCATCCCCCTGTTCTCGCTCGTCGCGCTGGGCGCTTCGCTTTCGTGGGGCGCCTGCGGAGGAGGAGAGCCGCCGTCCGACGAACCGGCAGGGGGCGCTGACGCCGCGGCCGCCGACGCGCCGCCGCAGTTCGAGACGACCGAGGTCGCCGAAGGGGTCTACCAGTTCCGCTGGATCGGACACAACGCCCTGTTCGCCGTCACTTCAGAGGGCGTGTTCGCCTTCGATCCGATCTCCGTCGAGGCGGCCGCCACCTACGCGGAGGAGATCCGCCGGGTCGCGCCGGGAGCCGAACTCGCGGCCATCGTCTACAGCCACAACCACGCGGACCACGCGACGGGCGCCGAGGTGCTGCGCGAAGCGTTCGGGGCGGACGTTCCCATCTACGCGCACCGGAATGCGGACGCGCCGCTCAGGGAGGCCGCGGACCCCGACCTTCCCCCGCCCACGGACACCTTCGACGAGACCATGACGCTCGCGGGCGGCGAAATCGAACTCCACTACCTGGGCCGGAGCCACAGCGACGACATCGCCGTCGGCTTCCTGCCGGGTCACAGCCTCGCCTTCGCAGTGGACTTCGTGTCGCGCGACCGGTTCGGGTACCAGGACCTCGGCAGCTTCCACTTCCCCGACCAGTTCGACGCGATCGAAGGCCTGCTCGAGATCCCCTTCGAGACGATCGTGTTCGGGCACGGGCCCACGGGCGACCGGGCCGCGGTCGAGCGGCAACTCACCTACTACCGCGATCTGGACGCGGCCGTGCGGGCCGCGGTCGAGGCGGGGCTGAGCGAGGACGAGACCGCCGCGACCGTCCTCATGGAGGACTACAGCCACTGGGACCGCTACGACGACTGGCGCGAACTCAACGTGCGCGGCATGCACCGCAAGCTCCTGGCCGCGGGCGCGGGCGACTAGGGAGTGTCCTCTCGCCCTCCCGGTCGAGGATCACACTGAAGGACCGCGTCTTCACGGCGTTCCAGTGGGTGCCCAGCCCGCTGGAGCGGACCTTCGCCTTCTTTTCCGACGCCCACAACCTGGAGCGGATCACGCCGCCTTTCGTGAACTTCCGGGTCCTGACGGCGCCACCGATCGAGATGCGCGTGGGGACGTTGATCGACTACCGGCTGCGGCTGCACGGCATCCCCCTCCGCTGGCGGAGCGAGATCACGCACTGGGATCCGCCGCGCCGCTTCATCGACGAGCAGCGCCGCGGCCCGTATCGGAAGTGGATCCACGAGCATCGTTTCGAGGCGGAGGACGGGGGCACGCGCGTGGAGGACCACGTCACGTACGCGGTGCCGGGCGGCGCGCTGATCGACCGATGGTTCGTGCGCCCCGATCTCAAGCGCATCTTCGAATACCGCCACAGCGCCATCTCGGAAGTGCTGGGGAGGTAGCGCGACGTTCCCGCGGGAACGTCTTTCGCCTATCCGCGGGTGCGTGTGGCCGTCACCCGATCAGGCGCTGAAGCTCGGCGATCTCGTCCTGGAGCGCCCGTTCGACCTCGACCACTCGCGCAGCCGCGTCGAGGGTGTCGATCTCGCGGCGGACCTCACGAACCCTTCCATCGAGATCGTACGCCTCCATCTCCGCCCGGACCTCCGTGATCCTGCCGCGCAGAAGCTCAGCCTGTCGCTCGGTCAGGGGTCCTCCCCGAGCCAAGCGGGCCACCTGTCCTTCGAGGGCCTCGACCAGACCTCGGCGGGCTGCGACGTGCCCGCGATGGTCAGAGATCCGCTCGCGCAGGCGAGCATCCTCGCCCCGGATCTGCGACGCGTCCCGGGAACCATGCAGAACCGTGAACATCAGGTCGCGCCAGCGCCGCGCTTCCGCGTCGAACGTCTGGCGGACGCCATCGATGCTCCATTCGTGTTCGATACCCCCTGAGCCGCGCGTGACCACGAGCCGGTGGACGCTCCCGGCCCTCGACTCGAGGACCAGCCAGCTGCCGGCCCCCAGGGCCTGGACCGTCGTGCCGTCCGCACTCATGACCACCTCGCCGCTCTCCCGCATGCACAGGTGCATGCCCTCGACGAACCTCTCGATCGCGCGTTCGCCGCCGCGCCAATCCTCGAACAGCACGCCGTCGCCCAGCGGGAACATCGATGGTGCCGCATTCGTGGCACCCGAACACCGCACCGACTCCTGGATCGCGTCATCGACCGGGATGGGCCGGGCGGCCGCGACGAAAACGCCCGCCGCGCCAAGGACCGCAAGGGTCATGGCCATGCGGAAGGCGCTCGCACGAGGACGCCGGCGTTCGAGAATGGACACGATTCTGCTCTCCAGTTGCGACGGGTGGACGATGGGCAGCGCCAGCACGCGGGGACCGGCGGAGAGCCCCCTGGCCAGGACGAGAAGGTGCCGCGCGTAATGGGAGGGTCGGATGCCGAGAGCGAGGACCGCGTCGTCACAGGCCTTCTCGCCGGCGAGGGTCGCGAGGCGGGAGGCGATCCAGCTCAGGGGATGGAACCAGTAGAGGGCGAGCACGGTCCGGCGCATGACCTGCCGCAGCGCGTCCCGCCGGCGCACGTGGATGAGTTCGTGGGTCAGGACGATATCGCGCTGATCGGGACCCCATTCGTTGGCGAACTCGGGAAGCAGAATCACCGGCTTCCACAATCCGCCCGTCATCGGCGTGAGCACCCGCGCGCTCGTCAGGAGCTTCACCTGGCCGCGGATTCGCAGTTCCTTGCGCATCACGTCGACCTGACGCACCCAGCCTGGATCTCGAAGCGGGCGAGCCGCGCGTACCAGCGCGCGCAGGCGAAGCGCACCGAACGCCAATGACGCCAGCGACACCGCGCAGCCCAGCACCCAGGAAACGAACAGGAGGCGGGCAATGGCTGCGGAGAACGGCATCGGCTGGTCGACCGCGAGGCCGCCAACCGCGCCGCCGCGCGGATCGGCGGAGTTCTGCCCTTCCGCGATGCCGGCCTCCGGTGTGACAGCGGCAGTTTCAACGGCGGGCGGATGGAAGGCCCCGTCGGCTTCCGGGAGGATCGGTACGTTCCAGTGCGGTGTCAGAACACCCAGCAGGGGCAGCGAAAGCACCACGCCGAACGTGATGGTCCACAACAGATGCAAGGTCTGCGGCGACCCGCGCCTTCCCAGCCACGCCAGCGCAAGTGCCAGCAGAAACAAGCACGTGACTTGTGCCGTCAGCGCGACGGCCCCCGGAGCCGTGGCCAGGAGGGAGGCGATCACCGGGCTCAGCGGATTTCGGGCGGCAGGCGCCGCACGGTGATGACAGGGACGTCGAACTCATCGGTTTCGACGAAGGCGACCAGGCCGCCCGGGCCGAACGCGCGCGGCATGCGGAGGACATCCGGCGCGAGCGTGCCGACGTAGCGGCCGTCCGGCGCGAGCACGTCAACAGGGCCCGGCTCTTCGACGCCCGGCTCGGCGCTACGCTGGATCCACAGCGCACCGTCCCACGTCGTGCGGACGGCCGCGAGCACGGGCACCTCCGGATGGAACCGCATGTTCTCGACCGCTTGCCTCCGCCCCCCCATGAGGAAATCCATCGCCGCCATCGCCTCGGGCGACCTCGAACCCGTCATGATCGGATTTCGCACCCGCTCGAGGCGGCGTTCGCGCTCCTCCTGCCGCATGGACTCCGTAACCGGCAGCGGCCGGATGGGCCGGCGCAGGATACGCGACACCGCGCCGGAAGGATCGGTGAGCTTGATCGCGTAGGCCGACGAATCCGAGAACGCGACCCCGCCCGAGGGCAGCACGTCGAACAGCAGCCCCGGCTCGAACCCCCACTCGGGGCGCGACGCCATGGCCTCCGGGTCGTCGGCTTCGTGGTCTCGCTCCTGCAACGCGCGGGGCGCCCAGGCCTCCACCAGCGGTTGCTCCGACACCTCGTCCGCTGACAGGTCGAAGCGCCGGATGGCCCGCCCCTCCTCGCCGGTCGACGTGTCCCGGGCGCCGCCGACGGCGCTCCGGATTCCGGTGCGCTCCGGTCGCATGTCGCTGCCCAGTTCCATTCCGAGCATATGCTCGAACTCGCCGCCCGGGGCGAAGACGTGATACCCCATGTGCATGATGTCCTGGACCAGCGTGCTCCCGTCGGCCCACACATACATCTGCCTCGGGGCGCGGAACTCGCCGGGACCATCGCCATCGCGTCCGAACTCGGTCGCGAGCCCGCCCGCGGGGTCCACGACAACGATGCGTGTCCGGCCCGAGAGCGGCGCCGTCTGGTCCATGAGGTGGAGGTTCCCCGAGCCATCGAACCACAGACTCGGGATGGACGAGAACTCGGCCCACGCGGCCTCTGCCGCGGCGGACCCGATGCTGTACACGAGTTCGAGATCGGGAGACAGCAGGCGATCCTCGGCGGGGAGATCCACGACCTCCTGCGCGACCGCTGCCTGCGCGTGGAAACCGACCGCGGCGAGAACCGCCACGAGGACCGCTGTGGGAGCCGCCGCGGCTCCGGCGCCGAGACGTCGGCGCGCAGCGGCCGTCATCGCGTCGCCCTCCGCAGTTCGTCGAGCACATCCCGAAGCGAACGCTCCACCTCCTCCAGCCGCTGCTCCAGACCCGGGCTTTCGGCCTCGCGTTTGATCAGTTCCGAGATCTCGAGGAGTTCGCGTTCGAGTTCGGACGTTTCGACCTCCGTCATCAGACCGGCCACGCCGAAGTCGATGTCCGCGATCCGTTCCGCGATGCCCGTGAGTTGGGTGTCGAGATCGGAGCGCCGGATCGTCTCCGTGATGCGGCGGAGCCCCATCTCCCAGGCCATGAGATCCTGCGCCAGTTCGCGGAGCGCCTCCTCCGGCTGCGCGTCGCGCAGGGCGGACTGCAGGTTCGAGAGTTCGTCGCGGTATCCGGAGATCCGGCCGTACAGCAGGACTCCGCCCGTGGTAGAGAACCACGCGTCCTGATAGTGGTTCATGACGGTGAACATCAGGTCGCGCCATCGGCGGGCCTCCGCGTCAAAGGGTTGTTGGACGCCGTCGACGCTCCATTCACGTGCGATCCCTTCCGGCCCGCCGGTGATCGCGAGGCGGTGCGTCCGCTCGCCCGTCGATTCGATGACGAGCCAGCTGTCGTCGCCCAGCGAGCGGACCGCGGTGCCCGCGTCGTTCAGCGCGACATCGCCGTCTCCGCGCATGCAGAGCAACATCCCCTCGACGCGTCTCACCATCGTGAATCGCCCATCCGTCCACTTCCAGTTCGGCGCCACCCTGCCGCCACCCTGAAAGGCGAACGACCGGATCGAATCGGAGGACGCGACGCACTCCACCTCGTGCGGCGCGACGGATGAAGTCGTGCCGGCGGCGGGGGGCGTGGCGGCGCGAACGGCGGCGGCGCGGGCGGCGGCGAACGCAGCCTCTCGGGCGGATCGCTCGCGCGCGGCCTCGCGCCGGGTCTCGGCGGTGATTGTGGTAGCCTCGGGGGCGGCCTGCGAGATGGCGGCGGCTTCTTCGCCGACCTGGACCGGGCGCGCGGCGGCGACGAATACGCCCGCCATGCCGAGGACCGTGAGCGTCAGGGCCGCGCGCGCGAGGCTGGGGCGCGGACGTCGGCGCGCGAGGATGGACGTGATCCTCTGCTCGAGCTTTGAGGGTTTCACGATGGGGTGCGCCATGGGGAGCGCCAGCGCCCTCGGACCGCGGGGGAGGCCGGCGGCCAGGAAGAGGAGGTGCCGGGCGTAGTCCGAGGGCCGGGCACCGAGGGCGAGCACCTCTTCGTCGCAGGCCTTCTCGCTCGCGAGCTCGGCGCGGCGCGAGGCGATCCACACCAGGGGATGGAACCAATGCAGGGCGAGGACGACCCGGCGGATCAGTTGGCGGAGGGCGTCCCGCCGTCGCACGTGGATGAGTTCGTGCGTGAGGACCACGACCCGCCGCTCCGGACTCCACGTCCCGGCCGAAGCCGGGAGCAGAATCACCGGACGCCACAGCCCGCCCGTCATCGGCGTCGCCACCGCCGGGCCGGACAGCAGCCGAACCTCGCGGCGGAGGCCGAGCCGGCGTTGCAGCGTCGCGGCCGCGCGCACCCATTCGGGGTCGCGCAGGGGCCGGGCCGTCCGCACCAGTTTCCGGAGCCGGAGCGCCGCGAAGGCGAGCGAGGCCAGGGAGAGGACGCAGCCAACCAGCCACGCGATCCACGCGACCCGGACGACGGAGCGCCCCGCGGCCGCGCCCGCGGCGCTCCCCGCCGCATCCCCACGCGCGGCCAGCCGGGCCCGCACCGCCTGGACGAGGGCCTCCCGCATTCCGGCGACCTCCATCGTCGCGATCAGGCCGGAGGGGCCAAGGGCGGGGTCGAACGTCGCGGAAGTGGCACGCTCGATCGCGGTCGCGGGCGACTCGCCGCCACGGGCCGGCAGGAGCGGGATCTCCCACGAGGGACCGAAGAGGCCGAGGACGGGGAGCGCGAGAACCAGAGCGAACGTCGCCGTCCACAGCAGATGAAGCGTCCTCGATGATCCGCGCCGCATGAACCACGCCAGCGCGAGCGCCAGCAGGAGCAGGGGCGTGACCTGAGCGGCCAGCACGACGGGGCTCACCGTCCCTCCTCGGCCGCCTTTTCGATCATCTCCTGGAGGCGGGCGTGCTCCTCCGGCGAGAGACCGCCCTCGCGCAACTCGAGCAGCGTGGCCACGGCCCCCTCCACGGAGTCGCCGAAGAAGGTCTTGAGCACGCGCCGCATGGCCGAGCGCCGGGCGCGCAGCGCCGGCATGGTGGGCGAATAGAGGTAGCGGGGTCCGTCCGCTTCACTCACGAGGTGTCCCTTGTTCACCAGACCCCGCAGGATCGAGCGCACGGCCGAATAGGTCGGAGGATCCGCCATGTGCTCCCGGATCCGCGCGGCCGTCGGGTTCCCCAGTTCATACACGAGATCCATGACCTCGCGCTCTCGTCTGCTCAGCTCCGGAAGTGGGCTCACCGCGATCGTCTCCCTTCCCCTGCGACGTCTCCCAAACCTCTCGGGGGGCCGAAAATCCCCCTCGGAGAACGAAACCTGGTGCATGTGTGCTGAAAAATCAACACACCCTGCAGACAACCGCGCTGGTCAGAGGGTTGCACCTGGGAGCAAACGCCGTACGCCCATCGCTGTCACGCCCGGCTTGCCAGGCCTACTATGAGCGCAACCGGACCCATCCGCGCGGGAGCTTGCACCATGTCGATCCGTCGCTTCGCCGCCCCCATCTCTGCACGCGTCGCACTCGTCGTACTCGCCACCCTGCTCTTGCCGCCATCCGACCGGTTGGCCGCGCAGGAAGCCTACCGTACACCACCTCCGGACGTCGTCGACGTCCTGGAGGCTCCCCCGTTCCCGCAGGCGGTGATGAGTCCGTCCGGTGACCGGATGATCCTCGCATACAGCGAGAGCATGCCCGGGATCGCGGATCTGGCCGCGCCGATGCTGCGGCTGGCCGGACGCAGGATCAGTCCGGTCACCAACGGCATGCACGCCGCGCCGCCATTCGTGCGTTTCTCGCTCGTCGACCTGGACGGCGGCGACACGCGCGACGTAAGCGGCGCCGAGGACGGCCTGGGACCACCGCTCTGGTCACCTGCGGGCGACGGCTTCGCCTTCACGCGAACGACCTCGGACGGCGTCGCCCTCTGGCTGGCCGACCCGGAAACGGGCACCGCGCGAGCCCTTACGAGCCCAACGCTGAACGGCGCCCGCGGCGAACCCTGCGCCTGGATGCCCGACAGCCGTTCGCTGCTCTGCCATTTCGTCCCCGCTGGCCGCGGCATCCCGCCCACCCCGGCGGCGATCCCCGTCGGCCCCATCACTCAGGAATCCGGCGGCGAGGCAGCGCCTTCCTGGACCTTCCAGGACCTGCTGGAAGACGCCCACGACGAGGCGCTCTTCGACTACTACCTCACGTCGCAGCCGGCCCTCGTCGACGCCGCCACCGGAGCCGCACAGGCCATCGGCGCCCCGGCGGTCTACGAATCCCTCGACCCTTCACCCAGCGGCGATTACTACCTGTCCGTCCGCACAGTTCGCCCCTACTCGTACCTCGTGCCCGACTCCCGCTTCGCCAGGGAGGTGGAAGTCCTCGGCAGCGACGGCGCGCCGCTGCGCACGCTCGCCACGCTCCCGCTGGACGAGGGCGGCCCCGAGCACCTGGGCTTTCGCCGCGCCGGTCTCCGCCAGTTCTCCTGGCGTCCCGGCGTGCCCGCCACCCTGGCCTACGTGGAAGCCCTCGACGGCGGCAACCCCGCGCTCGACGTGCCTCACCGCGACCGGGTACTGACCCTCGCGGCGCCCTTTGACGGAGAGGGCACCGAACTCGTCCGCACCGAGCACCGCCTGGGCTCGGGCGCCTTCGGCTTCGGCTATCCGGTCCTGTGGGGTGAGGACGGCGAGACCGCCCTGGTCTACGAGTTCGACTGGCCGACGCGGCGGTCCCGCGCCTGGGCCGTGCAGGCTTCCGCTCCCGGCGCTCCCGGCGTCCAGCCCGCGCTCCTCTGGGACCGCAGCACAGACGACTGGTACGGCAATCCGGGCGACCCGGTCATGCAGCAGGACGGGGCCGGCCAGCCGGTCGTCCACATGGACGGCACGAGCATCTTCCTGGCGGGCCCGGGAGGATCTCCGCAAGGAGACCGGCCATTCCTGGACCGGCTGGATCTGGCGACCGCCGAGCGGCAGCGACTCTTCCACTCGGGCGCGGACAGCTACGAGACCGTGGTCGGTTTGGCGGACGCACGCGCCGGCCGGATCGTCATCCGGCGCGAGACCAGCGAGGAGCCGCCGAACTACCACCTCGTCACGACGGCCAACAACGAGCGCACGGCCCTCACTTCCTTCCCCAACCCCCAGCCCCAGCTCGCGGGGATCACCAAGAGCAAGATCTACTACGAGCGCGACGACGGCATCCCGCTATCGGGTGAGCTGTACCTGCCCGCCGACTACGAGCCCGGCCAGCGTCTCCCGGTCCTGGTATGGGCCTACCCGCGCGAGTTCGCCGACGAGGACGGGGCGGGTCAGGTCAGGGGCTCGGCTCACCGCTTCACGACCATCTCCGGCGCCTCGCACCTCCTGTTCCTCACGCAGGGGTACGCGGTGCTCAACGACGCCGCGATGCCGATCGTGGGCGGCTTTGCGGCGAACGACACCTACGTGGAGCAGCTCGTGGCCAACGGCAAGGCCGCGGTGGACAGGCTCGTCGAGATGGGCGTGGCCGACCGCGACCGGGTCGGGATCGCCGGCCACAGCTACGGAGCCTTCATGACCGCCAACATGCTGGCGCACTCCGACGACTTCACCGCCGGCATCGCGCGCAGCGGCGCCTTCAACCGGAGCCTCACGCCCTTCGGCTTCCAGTACGAGCGCCGCACCTTCTGGGAGGCGCCGGAGGTCTACTTCCGCATGTCGGCCTTCATGCACGCGGAGAAGATCAACGAACCGCTGCTCCTGACCCACGGCGTCATCGACAACAACTCCGGGACCTTCCCCGTCCAGTCCGAGCGCATGTACCACGCCGTGAAGGGTCTGGGAGGCACCGTCCGCCTGGTGATGCTGCCGCACGAAAGCCACGGCTACCGGGCCCGCGAATCGGTCCTGCACACCGTGTGGGAGATGTTCGACTGGATGCGCCGTCACGTGAAGGAGCGGCAGCCACGCGCCCTGGTCCCCTGAGGTTGGGCTTGGCAGGTCTCCTACCGGATCAGGACGACGGTGGCGCCTGGGATGGAGACGTCGGCCCAGCTTCGGTCCGCGGTGAGGACCGGGAGGCCGAGGCTGCTTGCGGTGGCCAGGCAGGCCCGGTCACCCAGTCCGAGGCCCCGGCGCCGTGTCACCGTACGATAGGCGCCGCTGAGCAGCGCAGCCTGGCGGTCGAAGGGAATGACTTCGATCCCCATTCCCGTGACGACACTCGACACATCCCCCGAAGACCAGCCGTCTTGCGAGAGACGCGCCGCAACCTCGGCCACGTTCACCGACGACATCGCGGCTCCTCGCCTGAGCGCGCGTTCGACGCGAACCGCCCCCGGTTCCTTTAGCAGCGCCGCCAGGACGGCCGAGGCGTCAAGCACGGTCTCGAACGCTTCATTCACGGGCGGCTTCGGCTCGCCGTTCCAGGATGAATTCATCGACGACGCTCCCGGAGCCCTTCCAGTGCCGGCGCGCGATGGCCTGCAGCCGCGCGAGTGCGGCGCTGGGGGTGCGCAGCCGGATCGTGTCGCCCTCCAGGGCCATGATCAGTTGCTGCCGGCCCCGAATGTCCAGTGCGCGGCGAAAGCGGGCGGGGACCACCAGCCGGCCGGCTTCGTCGATCGTCACGCGTTCGGTGTCGGGCAACGGATCGGACATGGGATCCGGCGGAGCATCGGTCGGCGAGTTCCGGTTCTCTTTCTTCATGGTATACTCCGTGTTGCTGGTATATTTCATTAAGATACCATGTCGAGGGCCGAGGCACGAGAGGTAGACTTGGTGACCCGACCTCGGTGAGATTCTGTCGCCGCATGCCACACGTCGCTTTCGTCGATACCATGGGACCGTCGCTCCGACCTCCCCAGCTTCGCTTCGGCGGTCAACTCGGGATCAACGAACCAGGAAGGGCTCAGCGTGATCACACTTGAGGGGAAGACCGCCATCGTCACGGGGGCGGCGAAGGGGATCGGCGCCGCGTGCGCACTCGCCTTCGCCCGTCACGGGGCGGATGTCGTGCTGGGGGACGTGCTGGAGGCGCGTTGCGCCGACACGGCCCGCCGCATCGCGGAGGAGACGGGGCGGGAGACGCTCGCCGTGCGCGCGGACGTGAGCGAGGAGCGCGACTGCGCGGCCCTGCTCGGCGCCTGCACGGAACGCTTCGGCCGCTGCGACATCCTGCTCAACAACGCGGGGATCATCGCGGCGGGCTCGATTCTGGACGCCGAGGTCGAGGACTTCGACCGGGTGCTGGGCGTGAACCTGCGCGGGACCTTCCTCGTCTCCCGTCTGGTGGCGCGAGACATGGTGGCGCGCGGGGTGAAGGGGTCGATCATCCACATGTCCTCGACGAACGCCGTGGTGACGATCCCGAACCAGCTCGCTTACGCGGCCTCCAAGGGCGGGGTCATGCAGCTCACGAAGGTGATGGCGCTCGCGCTCGCGCCGCACGACATCCGGGTCAACGCGATCGGGCCGGGGACGATCGTCACCGACATCCTCGACTCGGTGATCGCCGACGAGGAAGCCCGGCGCACGATCCTCTCCCGCACGCCGCTGGGACGGTTCGGGGACGCGGGCGAGATCGGGACCGTGGCCGTCTTCCTCGCGAGTGACTACGCCTCGTACCTCACCGGCGAGACGATCTACACGGACGGCGGGCGCCTCGCGCTGAACTACACGGTGCCGCTACGCGAAGACGGGTGATCGGCCGACAAATGCCCGAAGCCCGGCTCGCCATCGACATCGGCGGCACCTTCACGGACGTCGCGCTGGAGACCGGCGGGCGCCTCGTCACCACGAAGGTGCTCACCACCGCCTCGGCGCCCGAACGCGGCGTCCTCGAGGGCGTACACAAGGTGCTGGGGCTGGCGGAGGTCCCACCCTCCGCCGTCCGTCTCGTCATCCACGGCACGACGCTGGCCACGAACGCGATCATCGAGCGGCGGGGCGCGCGCACGGCGCTCATTGTCACCTCCGGACACCGCGACGCGCTGGAGATGGCGCACGAGAACCGCTTCGAGCAGTACGACATCGGGGTCGACCGCCCTGCCCCGCTCGTCCCCCGCCGTCTCCGGCTCCCGGTGGAGGAGCGGGTCGACCACCGCGGCCGCGTGCTCATCCCGCTCGAGGAGGATTCCGTGCGGGCACTCCTCCCGACGCTCGAGGCGGAAGAGGTGGAGTCCGTCGCGGTCGGGCTCATTCACGGGTACGCGAACCCCGCGCACGAGCGGCGGATCGGGGAGATCTTCGACGCGTGGCGGCCGGGGCTGCCGGTGACGCTGGCCTCGGACGTGTGTCCGGAGGTGCGCGAGTACGAGCGGCAGTCGACGGCGTGCGCGAATGCCTACGTCCAGCCGCTCATGGCCCGCTACCTGACGGGGCTCGCGGATTCGCTGCGCGAGTCGGGGCTCGCCTGCCCCTTCCTCCTCATGACGTCGGGCGGGGGCCTCACGACGCTGGAGACGGCGGTCGCGGCACCCGTCCGCCTGGTGGAGTCCGGGCCGGCCGGGGGCGCGATCCTCGCCAGCCACCTCGCGCGGAGCCTCGACCTCGGCGATGTCCTCTCCTTCGACATGGGCGGGACGACGGCGAAGCTGTGCGTGATCGACGGCGGGCGGCCGCTCCATTCGCGCACGTTCGAGGTCGCCCGCAGCTACCGCTTCAAGCAGGGGAGCGGGCTGCCGGTGCGGATTCCCGTGATCGAGATGGTGGAGATCGGGGCCGGGGGCGGGTCGATCGCCGGCGTGGACGACCTCGAGCGGATCCAGGTGGGGCCCGGGAGTGCCGGGTCGGAGCCGGGGCCGGCGGCGTACGGCCGGGGCGGGGACGAGCCAACGGTGACGGACGCCGACGTCGTCCTGGGGCGGATCGATCCGGAGCTTTTCGCCGGTGGCTCGATTTCCCTCGACCGGGGGCGGGCCGAGGCCGTGATCGAATCCCGGGTGGGGCACGGACTCGGGCTCGACGCGAGGCCCGCCGCGCTCGGGATCAGCGAGATGGTCGACGAGAACATGTCCAACGCGGCCCGCACCCACGCGATCGAGTGGGGGAAGGGCGTGGCGGGACGCACGCTCATCGCCTTCGGCGGCTCCGCCCCCATCCACGCGGCGCGCCTGGCGGACAAGCTGGAGGTGGACCGCTTTCTCGTCCCGGCCGACGCGGGCGTGGGATCGGCCGTCGGCTTCCTCCTCGCCCCCATCTCCTACGAGGTCGTGCGCAGCCGCTACATGCGCCTGTCGGGGTTCGATCCCGCCGTCGTGCGCGAGGTGTTCGATGAGATGAGGGCGGAGGCGGAGGCCGTAGTCTCGCGCGGGGCGCCGGGGGTGGTGACGAGTGAGAAGGCACGCGCCTACATGCGCTACGTCGGGCAGGGGCACGAGATCGGCGTCGACCTCCCCGGCGACCTCGACGACGCGGCGGCGCTGCGCGACGCGTTCGACCGCAGCTACGAGACGGTGTACGGACGCACGATTCCGGGACTCGACATCGAGATCCTGAGCTGGACGCTCGTCGTGTCGGCTCCTGCGGCAGTGGCCGCGGACGTTCCCGCGGGAACGTCATCCCGTGAACGGACCCAGCCAGTTGGGCAACTGGCCGAAGCGGACGTTCCCGCGGTAACGTCACTCGGGGGGCGCGCCGCCGCGGAGAAACCGGAGCCCGAACGCTGGACCGAGCTGTGGGACGGGCCCGGCGGCGAGTCGATGGCGGCGGCGGTTCACACGCGAGGAGCGCTCGCGGAGGGAACCCGCGTCGAGGGCCCGGCCCTGATCGCCGAAGATCAGACGACGACCGTGGTCCCGGACGGCTGGGACGCGCGGGCCGTCGCCGGCGGCCACCTCCTCGTCGAGCGGAAAGCAGCGGAGCGGAGGGTAGCCGAGAGAGCGGCGGGCGCGGGCGCGGCGGGCGCGGGCGCGGCAGGCGCGCAAACGGGAATCGCGGCGCTCGAAGGACAGATCATGTGGAGCCGGCTGCTGTCCGTGGTGGAGGAGCAGGCCCGGACGCTCGTGCGGACGGCGTTCTCGACCCCGGTGCGCGAGGCGGGCGACCTCTCCGCCGGCGTGTTCGACCTCTCCGGGCGCATGCTCGCGCAGGCCGTCACCGGCACGCCCGGCCACGTCAACGCGATGGCCGCTTCCGTCGGGTTCTTCCTCCGGGACTTCCCCGTGGAAACGCTGCGCGAGGACGATGTCCTCATCACGAACGATCCCTGGGAGGGCACGGGACACCTCAACGACTTCACGGTGGTCACGCCGACCTTCCTGGACGGGCGCCCGGTGGCGCTGTTCGCGGCCACGAGCCACATCGCCGATGTCGGGGGCCGCGGCTTCGGGGCGGACGCGAACCAGGTG
Organism: Candidatus Palauibacter rhopaloidicola; assembly: GCA_026914155.1. Lineage (GTDB taxonomy): Bacteria > Gemmatimonadota > Gemmatimonadetes > Palauibacterales > Palauibacteraceae > Palauibacter > Palauibacter rhopaloidicola. The sequence continues at coordinate 23,277 of JAPPGH010000008.1, forward strand.
TTCGAGGAGGGGATCCGCCTTCCCATCGGATACCTGATCCGCGGCGGACGGGTGGACGAGACGCTCATGCGGCTGGTGCGCGCGAACGTGCGGGACCCGGATGTCGCCCAGGGCGACCTCTACTCGCTGGCCGCCTGCAATCGCACGGGGTGCGAGCGGTTGGTGGCGATGATGGCAGAGTTCGGAATCGATTCCCTCGAGCCGCTGGCGGAGACGATCATCTCGACTTCCCGGCGGGCGATGCGGGAGCGGATCGGCGCGCTCCGCCCGGGGACGTACCGGAACCGGATGCGGATCGACGGCTACGATGAGGACCTCGACCTCGTGTGCGCCCTCACGGTCCTGCCCGACGGGACCATCGGGATCGACTGGGACGGCACCTCGCCCATGTCCTCGCGCGGCATCAACGTCCCGGTGACCTATACGCGCGCCTACAGTTCGTTCGGCGTGCGCTGCATCGTCGGCTCCGACGTCCCCAACAACGCCGGGTCGCTGGCGGCGATCGAGGTCTTCGCCCCGCCCGGATCGCTGCTCAACGCGCCTCCTCCCGCCGCCGTCTCCGCCCGCCACGCGATCGGACAGATGCTGCCGGACGTCGTCCTCGGCTGCCTCGAACAGGCGCTGGAGCCCGGAGCCGTCCCCGCGGAAGGCGCGTCGTGCCTCTGGAACCCGGTCATCATGGCGGGGCCGGGACTGACCGGCGCCTACCGGTACGGCGGCGCGGAGTTCGTCGTGAACCCCTTCCACGCCGGCGGCACGGGCGCCCGCCCCGGGAAGGACGGTCTCTCGGCGACGGCGTTCCCCTCCGGCGTCCGCAGCACGCCGATCGAGATCACGGAAACGGTCGCGCCGCTCATCTTCTGGCGGAAGGAGTACCTCCCCGACTCCGGCGGTCCCGGCGAGTTCCGGGGCGGCCTCGGCCAGGTGATGGAGATCTCCCACTCGGACGGCGAGGCGTTCGCGGTCTCGAAGATGTTCGAGCGGGTGCGCAACCCGGCCCGGGGACGCGACGGGGGCGGGGACGGGGCCGCGGGGCGAGTCCACGTGCCGGGCGTGGGCGAGTTCCGGCCCAAGGGCCGCGAGGTCGTCCCCCCCGGCCGGCGCATCGTGCTCGAGACGCCGGGGGGCGGCGGCCTCGGCGACCCGGCACGGCGCCCGCCCGACCGGGTACGGGAAGATGTCCTCGACGGCTACGTCTCCGCCGACGAGGCGGGCGGTTACGGGACGTCTTCACGGTGACTTGATGGTGGATCGGACACGAGGCAGGTGGAAGGTGGCGTGCGTCGCGGCGGCGGTCGCCGGGTGCGGCGGCGGCAGCACCGACCCGGGGCCGGGGCCCGAACCCGGGCGGACGCCGGTGGCGACGGTCGGCGCCCCGGCAGGGGGCGTATTCGAGGGCCTTGACGCGGTCGTATCGGTCCGTCTCGATCCCCCGCCGGCCTCGCCCATTATCGTCCGCTACACGCTGAGCACGGACGGAGACCCGGCCACCGCGGACGCGGACACGGCGGACTACCGCGCCGATGGGTCGGTGTCCGTCCCCGCCGGGACGAGCGTCGCCGACGTCCGGATCGCGATCCTGGACGACGACGACATCGAGCCCGCGCGCGAAGTCTTCCTCTTCAGCCTGGATGCGCCGGCGACCGACGCGGGATATCGACTGGGAGCGACCACCTCGACGCAGGTGACGATCGCGGAAGGCGTCTGCGACCGGACTCCGGAGATCCGGGACGCCCTCGTTGTCCGTAGCCGCGCCGACCGGTGCTCGTCCGTGACGACGGAGCACCTGGGGGTCACGACGCTCAACCTCGCGGGCATCGCGATACCCACCCTGAGGCCGGGCGACCTTTCCGGCCTGTACAACCTCAGAAACCTGGATCTCTCCGGCGTCGGCTTCACCGCCTTTCCCGTGGGCGTATTCGCCGATCTCACGAGCCTCGAAACGCTGCGCCTGCGGAATAACGGTTTCGAAACGCTGCCCGCCGACGCCTTCGCCGGCCTCGGACGCCTGAAGACGCTGGATCTGGGCGATAACGTGCTGACCACGCTGTCGGCCGCATCGTTCGCCGGACTCCCGTCCCTCGAGACCCTGGAGTTGCGTGCCAACGCGCTCGCCACACTGCCGGCCGGCGCCTTTTCGGAACTCGCGAGCCTCGAGCGGCTGCACCTGGGCGCCAACGACTTCACGACCCTGGGCGCCGGTACGTTCGCCGGGCTGGGCAACCTGAAGTGGCTCTATCTCGCCAACGGCCGAATAGGAGCGCTGGAGGCGGGCGTCTTCTCCGGCCTGGTCGAACTGGAGAGCCTGCTGCTCCAGGACAGCGGGCTCGATACGCTTCCCTCCGCCGTCTTCGCGGGCCTTGGCAGCCTGCGGGAGCTACGGTTGGACCGGAACTCGCTGGCGGCGATCCCGGAGGATGCGTTCCAGGGCCTGTCGCGCCTGGAGTCGTTGCGTTTATACAGCAACCGGCTCGCCGAGCTCCCCGCGGGGCTGCTCTCGGGACTCCCCGCGCTCCGCCTGCTTCGGCTGGACAGGAACCGCCTGGCGGCGCTGCCGGAGCGGATGTTCGTCGGCCTGACCAGTCTCGACACGCTGCTCCTGGCGGCGAACCCCGGCGCCCCGTTCGCGCTCGCCCTCGAACTCGAGCGCACGGACAACCCGGACCCCGCCGCCACGGGTCCTGCCCGGATCGCGCTCGCCGTGGCCGAGGGGGCGCCGTTCGCCATGACAGTTCCCCTCTCCGCCCGGGGCGGCACGCTCTCGGTGGAGGTCGCGGTCCTCGAGGCGGGGAGCGAGCGGAGCGCGGAGATCACCGTGACCGCGACCGAAGGCGGCCAGGACGAGGTCCAGGTCGTGGCGGGCCCGGCGCCCGTGATCCCACGACAAGTGACTGGCATCGAGATCGGACTGGGCGACCCGCTCATCCTCTTCGGGGAGGGGACGAACGCGCCGCCCGTGCCGGAGCGCGAAGTGGCACCCCAGCGCATGCAGTCGGGCGCCCACCCGACCACGTTCACGGCGTCGGACTACTTCCGGGATCCCGAGGGCGCCGCCGTGCGCGTCTCGGGCGCCACGGCCGATTCCTCCGTCGCGACGGTGACCGCCGAAGACGGCGTCGTGACGCTGACGCCCGTAGCGGCGGGTGCCACGACCGTGACCCTGACGGCGACCGACCCACCCGGCGCGACCGCGGAGCTTTCCTTCCCCGTGATCGTGAGAGAGGCGGCGTCACGGCCCTTCGACATCGATCTCATCCTCCTCGACGACGTGACGGAGTCGCAGGCGGAGGCTTTCGCCAAGGCCGTGCGTTTCTGGACGGCCATACTGGCGGACACGGAACTGGCGGATGTCCCGCTCGGCCAGGATGTGGCGCCGGGGTGCTGGGACATCACGACCGATCAGCGCATCGGCACCGTTGACGACATCGCGATCGTGGCGACCGTCCGGGAGATCGACGGCGAGGACGGCCTCCTGGCCCGGGCCGGCCCGTGCGTCATCCGCGCCGGGTCCCGCCTGCCCTCCGTGGGCGCCCTCGAACTCGACGCGGCGGACCTCGCACGGCTCGAGGAGAGGGGGAACCTCAAGGATGTCGAGGAGGTGATCCTGCACGAGATCGGCCACGTCCTGGGGATCGGGACGGTGTGGGTCCACCACGGCCTCCTCCGCAACCCGTCCGTGCACGATTCGGGGGCCGACACGCATTTCACGGGACCTCTGGCCATCGCCGCGTTCGACGAGCGGGGCGGAGCGAACTACGACGACGGCGAGAAGGTGCCGGTCGAAAACACGGCGGGGCCGGGGTCGGCGGACTCCCACTGGCGCGAATCCGTGCTGGCCCACGAGTTGATGACGCCCTTCCAGGCGGTGGGAGAACGCGACCTCCTGAGCCTCATCACGGTCCAGTCGCTGGCGGATCTCGGGTATGCGGTCAAGGTCGGGCTCGCCGAGATCTACCGGATACCCGGGCCGGGCGCCGCCCGCGCCACGCCCGAACGCAGAATCCCCTACGGCGACGACATCCTCCGCGGCCCCATCCGGGTCGTCGACCGCAACGGCCAGGTGGTTGAGATCATCCCGCGCTGAACGGCGTTCGTCTTGCAGTAGTGCCATCGATACGTAGATTGACTTGCACACGCCCGATGAACGCTTCCACCGCGAGCACCGCAACATGAGCATCGTCACCATTTCTTCTCGCTATCAGGTCGTGATCCCCAGGGATGTGCGGGAGCGTCTCGGGTTGAAGCCCGGCCAGAAGGTACAGGCGCTGCCCTTCAAGGGGCGGGTAGAACTGATTCCGCTCGAACCCATCGAGGCGACTCGAGGTTTCGTCCGCGGCATCGATACGACGGTCCCTCGCGAGGGAGACCGTACGTGAACGTGGTCGATTCGTCGGCCTGGCTGGAGTACTTCGCGGATGGTCCCAACGCGGCGGAGTTCGCCGGGCCCATCGCCGCAATCGAACGCTTGATCGTACCGAGCATCACTCTGTTCGAGGTCTTCAAGCGAATCCGCCTCCAGCGAGACCCCGGCGCCGCACTCTATGCCGTCGCCCACATGAAGCGGGGACGCGTGGTCGATCTCGACGGAGACCTCGCAGTCGCCGCGGCGGCTTTGAGCGCGGAGCGGGGCTTGCCGCTGGCCGACAGCATCATTCTCGCAACCTCCAGGCAGGAGGACGCGGTTCTATGGACTCAGGACGCGGATTTCGAAGGGATGGATGGAGTCGAGTACCGGCCGCATCGAGAGACCGGAGGACGGAGCCGATGATCGCGAGGGAACTCTCTCTGACCGCCAGGTGGCGCACGGTCGTCGGATCGTGGATCGGCGCCGCGTTGATCGCGGGCTGCTCGGCCGGGGGCGGCGGCGCCGCCGACGTGCCGCTGCCCGCGGAGATCATCGGGTTCGCGCCCGGCGAGGACTACAAGCTCACGAACTACGACGGGATCAAGGCGTACTTCGAGGCGCTTGCCACGTCCACGGACCGCATGCTGCTGGAGCAGATCGGGGAGAGCACGCGGGGCGAGCCCCTCTACCTCGCCGCGATCTCCTCGGCGCCCAACCTCCGGCGCCTGGAACGAATCAAGGAGATCACGCGGACGCTGGCCTATGCCCGCGACCCGGAGGCGGGATACGGATCGGTCCTCGCCGAGGAGGAGGCGCGGGCACTGGCGCGGGAAGGCGCGGCCGTCGTGTGGATCGACGGCGGGCTGCACGCGACCGAGGTCGCGCACGGGCAGTTGATGCCCGAGATGGCGCACCACTTCGTGACGGATGAGTCCCCGGAGACCCGGCGCGTGCGGGAGAACGCGGTCGTCCTCCTCATGCCGAATATGAACCCGGACGGTCTGAATATCGTCGCCGACTGGTACATGTCGAACGTGGGCGGCGAGTTCGAGATGGCGCGCGTGCCGGAGCTATATCATCACTATATCGGGCACGACAACAATCGCGACTGGTACATGCTGACGCAGGTCGAGACGCGGGCCGTGACGCGGCAACTGTATCACAACTGGTTTCCGCAGATCGTCTATAATCAGCATCAGTCGAGCCCCTTCCCCGGGCGGATCTGGATGCCGCCCTTCGAGAACCCCGTGAACCCGCACCTCGATCCGCTCGTCGTGAGTTCCCTGAACCAGATGGGACACTCGATGCGCCGCCGCTTCGACGAGGAGGGGAAGCCGGGCGTCAACAGCGGCATCGTCTTCGATCTGTGGTGGAACGGTTCCATGAGGGGCGGGCCCGACTATCACAACATGCTCGGGTTCCTGACGGAGACGGCGGGGGCGGGCTACGCGACGCCCCGCTGCTACGACGAGGACGAGATCCCGGACACGTTCGGCGCGCGCGCCGGGCACCTGCCCGCGAAGACCCCGTCGACGAACTACAACAACCCGTGGCTCGGCGGCTGCTGGCACCTGCGCGACGCCATGGACTACATGATGACGGCGGCGAAGGCCGTGGCGGACATGGGCGCGAAGCTCAAGGAGGAATACCTCTTCAACCACTACCTCATGGGCCGGCGCCAGATCGAGCGCGGCAGCGCGGCGGAGGGCGGCCCGTTCGCCTACGTGCTCGACCCCCGGGCCTCGCACGACCCGGGCGCGGTCGTCGAGTTCATGGGTCTGATGTCGCAATCCGGGATCGAGTTCCTGCGCGCCTCGGAGCCGTTCTCGGTCGCGGGGCCGGAGGGAGATCTCGCCTTCCCCGCGGGGTCGTACGTGATTCCGCCCCAGGCCTTCCGGCCCTACGTGGTGGACCTGATGGAACCCAAGGAATACCCCGACCGGCGCCAGTATCCCGGCGGACCGCCGGAGCCGCCGTACGACATGACGGGCTACGAACTGCGCTTCCAGATGGGACTGGAGGCGGTGAACGTGGACGAACCGTTCGACATGCCGCCGGGCGAGTGGGGCGAGGTCGCGACCGACATCGGCGAGGTGCGCGGCGAGGGGGCGGCCGGCTTCGCCGTGCATGGCAACGCCAACGCGATGTACCGCGGGCTCTCTTCCGCGGCGGGCGAGCCCGGAGAAGGCGGGGGCGCGGACGAAACCCCGGAGCGCTTCCGCACCGTGCAGATCCTCGCGACGCCGGACGGCGAGATCCCGGCCGGGTCGTACTGGCTGCCCGACCTGTCCGCCGATGAGGCCCGCGCGCTTGCCGCCGACCACGGACTCACGCTCACCGGGGTCTCCTCCCCGCCATCCCCCGGCGCCGTCGCCGGGGCGCGGCCTCCGCGCGTGGCGATCTACCGCTCGTGGCAGGCCCCGATGCCCGAGGGCTGGACCCGCTGGGTGCTGGACGAGTACGGCTTCGAGTGGGAGAACGTGTGGGACGCGGACGTGCGGAGCGGCAACCTGTCCCGCTTCGACGTCATCCTCCTCCCTTCGCAGGCCGCGGGCGGGATCGCGAGCGGGAACCTGCCGGGCACCATGCCGGACGAGTTCACGGGCGGCCTCGGCGAGGCGGGCGCCGCGGCGCTCCGCGCCTTCGTCGAGGCCGGGGGATGGCTCGTCGCCTTCGACCAGGCGGTGGATTACGCGATCGAGACCTTCGGCCTCCCCTTCCGGAACCGGGCGCGGGGGCTCTCCTCGCAGGAGTTCTTCATCCCGGGATCCGTGATCCGGCTCGCTGTCGACCCCTCGCACCCGCTCGGCTACGGGATGGACGAGGAAGCGATGACCCTCTTTTCCCGCAGCCAGGTGTTGGAGAGGACGAGTGGGGCGGCGGGCAACGTGGGCCGGGTCTCGACTCCGGTGTGCTACGCGGACCAGGACTTCCTCGTGAGCGGCTGGACGCTGGGCGGCGAGGAGGTGCTCGCCGGCTACCCGGCAGCCGCGCAGGTCGAGGTCGGCGCGGGCCAGGTCGTGCTGTTCGCCTTCCGGCCCCACTTCCGCGGCCAGCCGCGCAACACGTTCAAGCTCCTGTTCAACGCGCTCGCCGCCGCCGCGACGGAGGGACTCCCCGCGAGCCCCGGGCTGAGCTGCCGCTAGACCCTCGCGGGCCGCCGTTGCCGAGCGGCTGCCGAGCGGTTGCCGCGCCGTTGCCGCGCGGGTTAGCGTCAAACGCGCCGAGCCGTTCGGGGGTTGATGGCGTGGGACGAAGGCGTGGGGGGAAGGCGTGGGGACTGCGCTCGCGAGGAGGTCTCGACTTGAAGCTGACCGTACTCAGCGCCGCCGTGGTGCTTTTCGCCGGGTGCGCGGGACCCGTCGCGAGCGGGGTCGCGGCCCAGGAGCAGCGCGCCGCGGAGCGTGACGCCGCCGCGAGCGAGCGCTGGGGCAGGTGGCGGGACTACAACCGCTACCCCGGCCCCATCCCGACGCCGGAGGAGTGGGAACCCCCTCCCGGCCCCATCCGAATCGGCCTCCAGGCCGGTCACTGGCTCGCCGCCGAAGCCCCGCAGGAACTCCGCCGTATCCGCTACAACGGCACGCGGTGGAAGGACACCGCCGAGTGGGAGGCGAACCTCGTCATCGCCCGGCTGGCGGCCGCCGAACTCGAGACGCTGGGCTACGAGGTCGACATCCTCCCCGCCGTCGTCCCCCCCGGCTATCGGGCGCACCTCTTCATCTCGATCCACGCGGACGGGAGCGACAGCCCCGCCGCATCGGGATACCGCGTTTCCGCCCCGCGGCGCGACGCCACGGGACGGGCCGAGGACGCGGCGCGCGTGCTCCGCGAGACGTACGGCGCCGCGACCGGCCTCAGGAACCTGCCGGTCTCGACCCGCCGCATGCGGAACTACTACGCCTTCAACTACCGGCGGTACGAGCACGCCCTCCATCCGATGACGATCGCCCTGATCATCGAGACGGGGTTCATGACCAGCGCGCGGGACCGCACCATCATCCTGGGGGCGCCGGAGAGGGCGGCCCGCGGCATCGTGGAAGGGATCAAGGCGTTTTCGGTCACGGCGCCGCCGGCCCCGCCGACCACGGGCCGAGAGGACGGCCGCCGAGACGACGGCTAGCCCGCGCTCCCGAGGGTGTGGGTTACCCTCCCACCCGAACTCCAAAGCCGGCCAGAGCGGACAGGTTGCGCGCCATGGCGCCATCGGACGCGGGGTCCCAGTAGAGGTTCCGCACGCCGTAGTGGTAGCGGGCTTCGAGCGTCACGAACCAGGCGTCGGCCGTCGCCACTTCGATGGCCGCGCCGACGATCAGACCCACGTCGGCGACGCCGCGCAGCCGGAAGCGGCCCTCGCAGCTGTTGCTCTCCTCGAACTGCGCCACGCCGCCCTCCAGACGGCAGCCGACCTCGTGCCCCCAATACGCCCCCGCCAGGAGGATCGGCCGCACGCGCCTGGGCGACGGCGTCGCCCGAAACCTCAGGAGGATGGGAAAATCGAGGTAGGACATTCTCGTCCTCGAGCCGTCCTGATGCAGCCCCGAAGTCGAGAACCCCCGTTCGATATAGAGCGCTTCGAGTTGGACCGTCGCGCGCTCGGACAGTGGCAGGGTCACGAAACCGCCACCCGCCTTTCGCATGAGCGCGTCCGATGTGAACTGGTCGATGAAGGCGGCGTCCGCCCAGGTCACGCCCCCCTTGATTCCGTACGCGGTCTGCGCCGCCGCGGATCCATGATTCAGCAGAGCCGCGACGGCCACGAACGCCGCAAACCACCGGATCGCTTTCACATCCCGCTCCTTGTCTCGCTGCCCGCCCTTCCCGGCGCGCCCGTTGGCGAAGCGCACGACGACAAGCTGCGTCCGCCGCGGCCGTTTCGCCATCATCCGCCCGGCCGTCACGATCTTTCCATCGCCTGCCGACCAACGACAGATTCACGCGCAATGAACCACGAACGCAGATACGGAGAAGACGAAGTACGGCAGGTCTTCGCGCGCGCCGCCGAGGCGGCCGAGGAGGAGGAGCGCGCCAGCCTTCCCTCTCGCGTGGACGGCGGACTGACGCTCGGCGAACTGCAGGCCGTGGGTCTCGAGGTCGGGCTCGCGCCGGAGCGCGTCGCGGCCGCCGCCGCCGAACTCGATGCGTCCCCGCAAGTCGTACCGCGACGAAAGCTGCTCGGCGCTCCGATTTCCGCCGGCCGGATCGTCGATCTCCCCCGCGAGTTGACGGATCGCGAGTGGCAGTTTCTCGTCGCCGAACTGCGGGCCACGTTCGATGCGAAGGGCGAGGTCACGGCTGAGGGCGGAATCCGCGAATGGAGCAACGGGAACCTTCACGCGGTCCTCGAGCAGACCGAGGCGGGTCATCGCCTCCGGCTGGGCACGCGCAAGGGCGACGCGCTCGAAACCACCTTCGTCGGCGCCATGTTTTGCGTCATGGCGGTGATCGTCGCCTTCATCATGGTCGCGGACGGCAGGGTGGGCGCGGGGCTGATGGTCCCCACACTGATGGGGCTCGGCGGGGGTGGCGTGCTGGTCGCCAATGCCCTTCGGCTGCCGCGGTGGGCGGGCGAGCGCGAGCGGCAGATGGAGCACGTCGCGGCCTGGACGCAGAACCTGCTCTCCGCCGCTCCGACGGGCGCCGAGGAGGTGTAGGATGCGGAAGATCCTCGTGGTTGCGGCTCTCGGGCTGTTGGCGGCGCCGGCCGGGATCCTCGGACAGGGCGGGCTCGACGTGATCGTGCGGGACGCCGACACGGGGGCGGGTCTGCCGAGGGCGCAGGTCACGCTCCCGGGGCTCGGCTATGGCGGGATCACGGATGTCGAGGGCCACTTCCGAATGCCGGACCTCCCCTCCGGCCCCGTCGCGGTCGAAGTACGGCTTCTCGGCTACGCGATCGCGCGGCGGGAAGCCGCTGTCGTGGACAACTCCGTCGTCGTGCTCGAGGTCCCCCTGACTCCGACCGTGATCTCCGTCGCCGGCCTCGTCGCCGTCGGCAGCCGGTCGAGACCGCGGACGGCCACGGAATCGATGGTCCCCATCGACGCGCTCGCCCCCTCGGAGTTGCTCGATCAGGGGGACACGGACATCGACGATCTTCTGCGAACGACGATCCCCTCCTACAACGTCAACCCGCAGGCCGTCGGAGACGCGGCGAGGATCATCCGGCCGGCGAACCTCCGGGGCCTCGCCCCCGACCATACGCTCGTGCTCGTGAACGGGAAGCGGCGGCACCGGGCGGCGGTCATCACGTGGATCGGCAACGGCGTCGCCGACGGCGCGCAGGGCCCGGATATCTCGACCATCCCGGCCATCGCGCTCCGCCAGGTGGAGGTGCTGCGGGACGGCGCCTCGGCCCAGTACGGCTCCGACGCCATCGCGGGCGTCATGAACTTCCATCTCAAGGACGCCCGGTCGGGCGGCGCGCTCGAAGTGCGCGGGGGCGGCTTCGGCGACGGGGGCGGCGAAGGCTATACGATATCCGGGAACACGGGACTGCCCCTCGGCGCGACGGGCTTCGCGAACCTGAGCGCCGAGTACGGGCACTCCAACTCGAGCAGCCGCAGCGTGCAGCGCGCGGACGCCGCGCTCCTCGTCTCCCGCGGGAACACGCACGTCCGCGACCCGGCCCAGATCTGGGGCGCGCCGAAGGTCGAGGATGACCTGAAGCTGTGGGGCAACTTCGGCTACTTCCTCGGCAGCGGCACCAAGGCCTACGCGCACGCGAACTACGCGAGCCAGCGCGTCACGGGGGGCTTCTTCTATCGCAACCCGAACACGCGGAGCGGCGTGTTCAGCCTGGACGCCGGCGAGACGCTCCTCGTCGGCGACCTGCTCGACGCGCAGGACGGGGTCCTCGACGGTTCCGCCGGTTGCCCCGTCGTCCGGGTCACCGATGGACTGCCGGACCCGGCGGCCCTGCAGCACGTCCTCGCCGATCCGAACTGCTTCACCTTCCAGAAGCTGTTCCCGGGCGGTTTCACGCCGCAGTTCGGGGGAGACGTGAGCGACGCCTCGCTCGTCGCCGGCGTGGAGGGCCAGATCGGGCGCCTCCAATGGGACGTGAGTGGGAACTACGGCCAGCACGAAGTGGACTTCTTCATCTTCAACACCGTCAACGCCTCGCTGGGCCCGGCCACGCCCACCGAGTTCGATCCGGGACTCTACCGGCAGGTGGACATCAACCTGAACCTCGACGCGGCGTACACCGTGAGCGACCTGCTCGACCTGGCGGCGGGGGTCGAGTGGCGTGACGAGCACTTCACGGTCGGGCTCGGCCAGGACGAGTCGTGGACGCTCGGCCCCCTCGCACCGCAGGGGTTCAGCGCGGGTTCCAACGGCTTTCCCGGCTTCAGCCCCATCGCGGCCGGCGACTGGCACCGCACGAACACCGCTTTCTATGCGGACGCCGAACTGCGGGACTACCGCGACAGCCGCTGGACGCTCGGCGCGGCACTCCGCTTCGAGGACTTCGAGGACTTCGGATCGACGTTGAACGGCAAGCTCGCGGGACGGTACGCGCTCACGGACGGCCTCGCCCTGCGCGGCAGCCTCAGCACCGGCTTCCGCGCGCCCACGCCCGGCCAGCAGAACGCCTTCAACGTCTCCACCATCTTCGACCGCAACCTTGGGGACCTGGTGAACAGCGGGACGATCCCCTCCACCTCAAGAGTTGCGGCGCTCAGGGGCGGGGTACCGCTCGATGCCGAGAAGTCCCGCAACTTCGCGGCCGGAGCCGTGCTGGAGCGCGGCGACTTCCTGCTCACGGCGGACTACTTCCGCGTCGCCCTGGCCGACCGCATCGCGCTCACGCAGCGCTTCAATCTCACGCCCGACGAACAGACGAGACTCGTCGAAGAGGGCATCGTGAGCGCGCGCAACCTGCAGGAGTTCCGCTTCTTCACGAACGACTTCAGCACGCGCACGCAGGGTCTCGACGTCGTCGCCACCTACGCGCCCGCGACGCTCGCCGGCGGAACGGCGCTGAGCCTCGCCTTCAACCACACGCAGACGAAGGTCACCGAGTTCGATCCGACCAAGCTGGACGACACGCGCATCCGCCAGCTCGAGGGGGGGCTGCCGGGCACGCGCTGGATTCTCACGGGAAAACACGCGCTCGGCCGGGTGAGCCTGCTGGGGCGCGTGAGCTACTACGCCGGCTGGTTCGATTCGCGGGACGATGTCTCGTATCCCGGCGCCCATCTCGTCGACCTCGAGGCCTCGTGGTCGATCGGCGACGCGCTCACCCTCAGCGCAGGTGGGCAGAACGCCCTGAACCGGTATCCGGCGGAAAATCCCGGCGCCACGTTCTCCGGCAACCGCTACGGTCCGGGTTCCCCCTTCGGCTCCAACGGCGGCTTCTACTACGTCCGCCTCGCCTATCGCTGGAACTAGCGCCCGGGGCGGCGCTCGTGCGCGGGTGGCGCCCATGCGCGGGGGAGAATGACCGGGGTGGGGGTCGAACCCACGACCTGCGGATTAAAAGTCCGTTGCTCTACCAACTGAGCTACCCGGCCGGGAAGCGGGGCGGACCCGACGGGGCCTCCGCCCGGCGCGGCTCAAGCTAACACCGGCGCCAACGCCGTACACCTTTCGGGGTCAGCCCGGGGGACGCGGCAGTCCGCGGAGGATCCGGAGGCTGGAACTGTCGGCCGCCAGCTCCGCGGGAAGCCCGGCGGCCGCATCGCGCAGGAGGCTCCGCACCTGCCCCGTGGCGCGGTCGATCACCATCATCGCCCGCGCGCCCGCCTCCCGGTCCACCGTGGTCACGCCCTCCGGCCCGCTGAGTTCCAGCCGATCCAGCGCCTCCGTCCACGCGGGATCGAAGGGAATCGAGTAGGAAAAGCCCTTGCTCCCATCCGAGATCTCGCCCGGCGTGAAGCGGATCGAGAACAGCGTCTCCCCCTCGACGTCGAGCCCCCGCACCAGGTAGTCGCCAGCCCCCCCCGGAGGGCGGACCCTGCCCTCGTAGGCGAAGGCGGGCTCGAGCACGAGTTCCCCGTCGACCCGGATCCCTCCCCAGATCATGAGCACCGTCGACTCCTGCGGCTCATGAGACGGCACCTGGCCCGCGACGGGCGCCGCCACCAGAGCCGCCGCTGCGACCGCCGCCGCGACCGCCAGGAAGCGGGTCTGTGGCGCAACTCGCCGCAGGAGCGTTTCCAATCCGTTCATGGAGGGGTACTACCCGCGATCCCCCGGTAGTGCTCCCCGTAGTGCTCCAGCATGTACCGGTGAAGCGCGCGGGCGGCCCGAGCCGCGTAGTCGCGTCGGTTCCGATCCGTGTCCCGCACGCCGCGGTAGTGGTGCTCGATCTGAATGCCGCTCACCGTCTCGCCGGTCGCCAGCGAGCCGTGCTCGCGCGTGTTGTATCCGCCGCGAAAATAGGGCGCGTCGCCGGGTGACGGGTCCTCCGGGCTGGGCACGGACGGAACATCTTCCGCTTCGAGAAAGCCGCCGAGCGAGGTGGCGCCGCGGAGGAGCCGCGAGAAGGGGAGGGGCGAAGCCTGCGCCAGAGCCCGGATGCTCGAACGCGAGATCACTTCGGCCCGGTCGAGCGCCGCATCCGGCTGGTTCAGATCCGCGGCGCGGAGGAGGTAGCCCAGCTCAAGGCGGTCGATCGCGTGACCGTGGCCGTGGATGTCCAGGAAGAGGCCCACCCCGAAGTCCGCCGCCACCGTCGCACGCGCCGTCCCGATCCAATCCTGGAACTCGTGCCAAGCCTGCTCGGCGTATGGGTTCCCCTCGGCCGCTTCCACGATTTCCCGGTTCGAGTCCAGCTTCGGTCGAACGAGGTGTGAGATGATGACGTGGGGCGCGCGACCCGTGAGTTCAACAAGCGCATCGCGCATCGCAAGCGTGAGTTCCCGCGTGTTCGTGTCTGTCACGTGGGTTCCGCCCCTGCGATCGGGGATCTCGGCCGGGGCGATCCCTCCCCCGTGGGACGCGGACAGGATGAGAGGGAGTTCCCCTGGAACGTACTCCACATAGCCCTTCCGCCCGAAGTAGCTCCGATCCGGCTCGTAGCGGGTGACGTTCTCGGGAACGAAGACCTCCAGCGTCGCGCTGCCCCGCGTGCCATCGACGGTGGCGATCACCCGCGTGACACCCGGCGCGACACCCCTGACCACCGCCGTCGCGGCCGCCTCGGACACAAGGGTCGCGACGGCGGGATCCTCCACCGACCACCGCAACAAGCCCGACGCCACCGTCCCCGTACCGGTTCGGGCGACTGCCCGGAAGTCGGCTTCCCCGCCCTCTCCGACGATCAACGTGGCGCCGGGGATGACCTCCACCGACGCGACGCCCGGCGGCTCCGGACGTGGCTCTCCGACGCTGCCGCCGCACGCTGAAAGCAGGAGGGCCAGCGCATACCGCAAAGGTGCAGACCCTGCGCTCACGTGGTCGATCCTTCGTTGATCCCTCGTTGATCCCGCTCCTCATCATGCTGCCTGAACACTCGATGTCAGGCAACGCTTCGCCCGGCCCGTCGCCTGTGGGCTGGCCGGCCCGTCGCCTGTGCCCCGGCCGGCCCGTCGCCTGCGCCCCGGCCCCACCCTTGCCCAAGGTACGGATGTTAAAATATGATTTTCTGTCATCAATTTTCATACTTCAAATGGCTGGACGCGGAACATGCGCATATCGGAGCGGGGGCAGATCACGATCCCCAAGAAGCTGAGAGACCGATTCGGCATGAATCACAACGTCGAAGTCGAACTCGTTCCAACGGAAGGGGGCCTTCTCATTCGAAAGAGAACGGCCGCGGGGCACCCGGTGGACCGGGTGTACGGCATCCTGGGGACGGGCGGGAACACAGACGACTACATCGAGGCGATTCGGGGCCGATGATCACGGCGGTGGATACGAGCGTCCTCCTCGACATCTTCCTTCCGGACGACCGTCACGGCCGCACCTCGCGGGCATGGCTGGTGGAAGCGTATGACGCCGGCGCGATCATCGTCTCTCACGTCGTGTACGCCGAGTTGGCCCCCGCGTTCCCGGATCGGGAGGCACTGGACCGGGCGCTGCGTGAGGTCAACGTCGTCGTATCCCCGATCGATGCGGGCATGGCCCACGATGCGGGGCGGCGCTGGGGACGGTATCGCCAATCCGGGGGGGGCCGGGACCGCATCATCACGGACTTTCTGATCGGCGCCCACGCCGTGGCCGCCGCCGACCGCTTTCTAACCCGGGACCGTGGATTCTTCTCCAGCTACTTCCCCGAACTCGAACGCGAGGACTGAACCGCGTTCCCGCGGGAACGTCTGGCGCGGCGGCGACCCTACCGAGGGCGGCGCGAGATCCAGGCGCCGTAGAGGAGGGCGCGGTAGTAGCGCCAGGCGTCCTCGAATCCGGCTCCGGCCAGCAGCTCGAGGATCCGGGCCTCGGAAGCCCAGTGGATTCCCTCGTCGATCTTCGCCCTGAACGCGGCCCGCTCCGCCTCCCCCATCCCCTGGATCTCCCAGTACCGGCTCCACGCGGCGAAGAGTTCGTCGAAGCGGGGGCCGGTCCGATCTCCGTGGAGTTCGAACAGCAGGAAGGGGGCGCCGGGCGCGAGGCGGCGGGCGATGTCGCGCAGGAGCGCCTGCTTCGCGCCGTCGTCCGGGAGGAAGTGCATGACGTTGAAGCAGGTCGCGGCGTCGAAGCCGTCCTCGTCGAGGTCGGAGACGTGTCCGTGGACGAGTCGGACGCCGTCTCCCACGCCGGCCTCCCGCGTCCGGTGCCTGGCGATCTCGATCATCTGCCGCGACGGATCGACGCCGGTCAGCCGCCAGCCGGGTCGCGCCGTCTTGAAGGTGACCAGCTCGATGCCGGTTCCGGCCCCGACGACCAGCACCCGCGGACTCGTACCCAGGCGTCCCTCGAGGAGTGCGAGCGCCTGCCGGAACGAGCTCCGGTAGCCGGGTATTACGGTGCGGGCGATGTACTCGTAGTCGCCGCCGTACGCGCCGTCGAAGTCGAATGGGGCCTCGTTCCCGAGTGTACTCATGGGCACAAGAAACCCCCCGCCCGGGATTCGTTCAAGTGTGACGACGCGACCGGGCAGGTGTGACGTCGCGGCCACCCGGGGCGTGAACCCGACACGAGGTCGCGACTCGTAGAGAGAAGAGTCGCGGCTCGCATGGCAAGGGTCGCGGACAGGTTGAGATTCAGATTGCCGAAAGGCACGATGGTATAGATGAAAACGAAGAGATTGGCCGCCCGCGTGCTGTTCGCGGCGTTGGCCGCATTGCCCGTGGTCGCCGGTTGCGGCGCTGCCGGAACGGGGAGCGATCCGGGCGTGTCCGGCCGGCCCGCCGCCGCAACGGCGCACATCGGGCCGGAACAGAAGATTCGCGGCGTCTCCTTCTCCGCCCCGCGGCGCGAGATGGCGCCGGATGCGCTTGTGCGCGCCTCGCTGACGGGAGCGAACTGGGTCGCGGTCGTCCCCTACGCCTTCGTGGACCCCGCCCAGCCGCGCGTCGCGTTCGACCGCGAACGCCAGTTCTGGGGGGAGAGGACGGAGGGGATCGCGAAGACGATCGAATACGCCCGGGAGAGCCGGCTCTCCGTACTCCTCAAGCCGCATCTCTGGGTGCGCGGACAGGGCTGGCCGGGCGAGTTCGAGCCCGACACGGAGGAGGACTGGGAGATGTTCCTCTCCGGATACCGGGAGTACATCCTCCGGTTCGCGCACGTCGCCGACTCGATGGACGTGGAGATGTTCAGCGTGGGGACGGAGGTCGACCTCGTGGCGCTCGCGCGGCCCGACTACTGGCGGTCGCTCATCGAGGAGGTGCGGGCGATCTACGGCGGCCGCCTCACCTATGCGGCGAACTGGGACAAGTACGCGCGGATCGAGTTCTGGGACGCGCTCGACCTCGTGGGCGTGGACGCCTACTTCCCGCTCGCCGACGACGCCACGCCGGACGTGGAGACGCTGATCGAGGCGTGGGAGCCCTGGAGCGAGGAGTTGCGCGAGGTCGCCGTCGCCACGGGCAAGCCGATTCTGTTCGCCGAGTACGGGTATCGCAGCGTGGACGGAGCGGCGGGCCGCCAGTGGGAGCTGCCGGAGGGACGCCGCGCGCGGGGCGTGCCGGCGAACTACGAGGCGCAGTCCGGGGCCTACGAAGCGCTCTTCCGCGTGTGGTGGGACCGTCCCTGGTTCGCGGGAGGTTTCGCGTGGAAGTGGTACGCGGGCTCTCCGGCGGGGGAGTGGATCGCGACCGACTACTCGCCGCAGGGGAAGCCGGCGGAGACGGTCATGGCCACCTGGTACGGAGGCGATGCGAGCCCCGGCACGCCGCCGGTGCTCACGCTTCCGGATCTCGCTGGGGATCGAGCCGCGGATCGCACGTCGGGTCCGGCACCGGGTCCGGCGCCGGATTGAACTCCAGCTCGGTCTGCAGGACCCCCTGGAAGGTGATCCGGTGGTGCGGGGTCGGGCCGTGCCGCCGGATCGCTTCCATGTGCTCGCGGGTCCGGTACCCCTTGTTGGACGCCCAGCCGTAGAGCGGGTATCGGGCGTCGAGCCGCCGCATCAGGCGGTCGCGCGTGACCTTCGCGAGGATCGAGGCACAGGCGATGGAATGCGAGGCCCGGTCTCCCCCGACGATAGAGCGGTGCTCGCCGAGTTCCGGGACCGGGTTGCCGTCCACGAGCACGAGTTCCGCGGGAAGCGCGAGACGATCGAGTGCGCGGCGCATGGCGACGATGGTCGCGGCGCGGACGTTGAGGCGTTCGATCTCGCGGGTGGAGGCGGCGGCGACGCGCCAGGCAAGACTCTCGGCGCGGATGCGGCGGGCGAGTGCCTCGCGACGGGAGGGGGAGACCTGCTTGCTGTCCGTACACCCCTCGAACCGCTGTCCCGGGTGAAGCGCCACGGCGCCCACCATCACGGGACCCGCCACCGGACCCATCCCGGCCTCGTCGATCCCGACCACGACGCGGAGGCCGGAAGCCCAGCCCTCTTCCTCGTAGTCGAGCGGCGCCGTGGCCGGCGCTTTCGGAGACGCCTCTGGAGCGGGCGTCGCCGGTGTCAGCCTTCCTGCTTCTTGTCGAGCCACCACTTTCGCTCTGGCACCCGGGCCCGCTTGCCGCGGCGGTTGCGCAGATAGTAGAGCTTGGCCCGCCGGACATCGCCGCGCCGAACGACTTCGAGCCCCACGATCCACGGGGAGTGGAGGGGGAAGATCCGCTCGACGCCCACGCCGCCGGAGATGCGCCGCAGCGTGAAGGTCGCGTTGACCCCCGCCCCGCGGCGGCCGATGCAGACGCCTTCGAACGGCTGCACGCGCTCCTTCTGGCCTTCCTTCACGCGTACGCGAACGCGCACCGTGTCCCCCGGCGCGAAGGCCGGGAGGTCCGTGCGCTTATATCCCTCCTCGATACCGGCGATTCTGGGATCCATCGTTCGTCTATCCTTGTTCGCTGCGTCGTTCGCTGCGTCTCCATGTGCGTTTCCGGGGCGGCGTATCCATCTGCGTCACGGGAGGGGTGCGGCGGTGTGACGGCGATGCGACGATGGGTACGGCCACAGCCCTTTAGTATATCAGTCGGCCGCGTCGAGGTCGAGGAGGTCGGGACGGCGGCGTCGCGTCGCCGCATCGGCCTGCGCGGCGCGCCAGCGTTCGATGCGGGCGTGATCACCCGACCGGAGCACGTCCGGCGCGGGTCGGCCGCCGTGCTCGGCGGGCCGCGTGTAGGCGGGGGCGGAGAGGCGTCCCTCGTAGAACGAGTCGGAGGAGGCCGAATCGTGATCGCCGAGCGCCCCGGGGAGGAGGCGCACCACGGCGTCGATGACGACGAGCGCGGCCGGCTCGCCCCCGCTGAGGACGTAGTCGCCGATCGAGACCTCCTCGTCCACCCAGGCGTCGACGACGCGCTCGTCGATCCCCTTGTAGCGCCCGCAGAGCAGCGTGAGATCGGACTCGAGCGCGAAGCGTACCGCCGTCTCGTGATCGAACGGCCGTCCGCGCGGGGAAAGCGAGATCACGCGCCCCGGGCGGTCCAGCGCCGTGAGCGCGGCGTCGAAGGGCTCGGGCTTCATCACCATCCCGCCCCCGCCTCCGAACGGCTCGTCATCGGTCGTCCGGTGGCGGTCCGTCGCGTACGCGCGCACGTCGATGAGCCGGTAGTCGACGAGCCCCGCCTCGCGGGCGCGGCCCGGGATGGAGAGGCCCAGGGGGCCCTCGAGGTATTCCGGGAAGATCGTGAGGACGTTGATTCGCATCGGACCGTTCCCGTGTTCGCGTCAGATGTCGAGCAGGCCGGCGGGGAGCTTCATGTGGATCTCGCCGGCCTCGAAGTCCAGGTGCACGACAAGCTCCGCCTCGAACGGGACCAGCCGCTCGCGGCCGTCGACGTCGAGCGCGAGGAGCGGCGCGCCGGGCTGATCGTACACCTCCCGGATCACTCCGATCGTCGTGTCTCCTTCGCACACCGACATGCCGATCAGATCGTGCAGCAGATAGCCCCCGTCCGGCAGCTCCGGCAGCTCTTCGCGGGGGACCGCAAGGCGCGCGCCGCGGAGCCGCTCGGCCACGGTGCGGTCCGCCACCTCGCGGACCTCGACGAGCCACCGCCCGCCGTGGAGCCGCGCGGTCTCCAGCGTGAGTGCCCGGGGCGGGGGCGCGCCCGTGTCCGTGCGCGCGTCGATGAGCTGGAGCCGGCGACCCGCCCGGAAGAGCGCTTCGGCGTGGTCGGTCTCGGCTTCCAGGAGCAGCCCGCCGCGGATCCCGTGCGGCCGGACGATGCGAGCCACGATCACGGGCGCGTCGGACACGGTCGCCGCGAGGCTAGTCGGCGTCGGCTTTCGCCGCGTCGTCGGCGCTGTCCGCCTCGTCACCGGCGCTGTCCGCCTCGTCGCCGGCGTCTGCCGCTTCGGCCGTCGCGTCGGCCGCCTCAGCCGGAGGGTCAGCGGGAGCGTCGTCGGCCGGAGCAGTCGCCTCGGCCTCGGGCGCTGCCTCCGTTTCCGCAGCTGCCTCCGTTTCCGCAGCTGCCTCCGCCTCGGCCGCGGGTGGCTCGGGCTCGGGCTCCGGCGGGGCCTCGGCGCTCGGCTTCGGGCGCTGGGACGTGCCGCGTTGCCCCGGCGGCGGACCGATCTCGACGATCGCCGTCTCGAGCGACCCCGGATCCACGCCGTCGTGGAACTGCTTCCAGACGCCCGTCTTCCGCAGGAGCGAGCGCACCGTGTCCGTCGGCTGCGCGCCTTCGTTGAGCCAGTGCAGCGTGCGCGCGGCGTTGATGCGCACGAGCGACGGCTGCGTGCGCGGGTTGTAGAGCCCGAGGCGCTCGATCGACGCGCCCGACGTCCCTTCCCGCGAATCCGTCACGATGATGCGGAACGAGGCCGCCTTCTTCGCCCCACGCCGCTTGAGTCTGATTGTCGTCGCCATTCAGTTCTCCGATTGTCTCCCTGATCTGCCCGGAACCGGCCCGGGTCCGGCCTAGCCCAGTCCCCTGCCCAGTCCCTTGCCCAGTCCTTTGCCCAGTTGGCCGAGGTTGCCGGGACCTCCCGGCATCATCCCCGGCATGAGCTTGCCCATCTGTTTCATCATCTTCCGCATTTCGCGGAACTGCTTGAGGAGCCGGTTCACCTCGTGCACCGGCCGCCCCGATCCCTTCGCGATCCGCGCCCGGCGCGACCCGTTGAGGATCTCCGGCCGCCGCCGCTCTTCCGGCGTCATCGAGAGGATGATCGCCTCCAGGTGACGCACCCGCCTGGGGTCGACGTCCGCCTGGTCCAGCATGCGCGGGTCGACGCCCGGCATCATCTTCAGCAACCCCTTCAGGGGTCCCATCTTCTGGATCTGCTGGATCGAGGTCAGGAAGTCCGCCAGATCGAACTCCCCCTTCCCCGCCAGCATCTTCTTCTGCAACCGCTCGGTCTCGCCGAGGTCGACCGTCTGCTGCGCGCGCTCCACGAGGCCGACGATGTCCCCCATCTGGAGGATCCGGCCGGCCATGCGCTCCGGGTCGAAGACCGTGAGGTCCTCGGGCCGCTCGCCCGTTCCGACGAATCGGATCGGCACGCCGAGCACGCTGTAGATGGAGAGCGCCGCACCCCCGCGGGCGTCTCCGTCCATCTTCGTGAGGACGATCCCCGTAAGTCCCACCGCGCCGTGGAATCCCTCGGCGATCCGCACCGCTTCCTGCCCGGTCATCCCGTCCGCTATGAGCAGGACCTGTTGCGGCTCCACGGCCGCCTTCACGCGGCGGAGTTCGTCCAGCAACTCCTCATCCGCCTGCAGCCGGCCGGCCATGTCGAGGAGCAGATGCGTGACCCCGCCCCGCCTCGCCTCGTCCAGCGCGCCGCGGGCGAGTTCCGCCATGTCCTCGCCGCTCGGCCGCGCCAGGAGCGGGACCCCGATCCGCGCCGCCAGCGCCTCCAACTGCTCGGGCGCCGCCGGACGGTACGGATCGCACGCCACGAGCGCGGGCCGCCGCCCGTCCTTCGCCAGACGCCGCCCCAGCTTCGCCGCCGTCGTCGTCTTCCCGGACCCCTGCAGGCCGACGAGCATGATCACCGTGGGCGGAACCGACGCCTCCGACTCCTCCGGCGCCGCCTCTCCCAGCAGAGCGACGAGTTCGTCGTGGACGATCTTCACGATCTGATCGCCCGGCCGGACCGACTTCAGCACATCCTCGCCGAGCGCGCGCTCCTTCACCTTCGTGAGGAAGTCGCGCACGACCCGGAAGTTGACGTCCGCCTCGAGCAGGGCGCGCCGCACCTCGCGCAGCCCCTCGTCCAGCATCTTTTCCGTGATGACGCCGCGCTGGCGCAGTTTCTTCAGCGCACCGTCCAGCCGGTCACCAAGGCGTTCGAACATCGACCGTTCCAGGCATCAAAAAAACGCGATTGGAAGGTCTCCATTCGCGTCTCGAGAAGGCGCCGAACCGCCCGCACCCGATCCGTATTGAGCCGCGCAGTCTAGGGATTTTCGCGACGTCAGGCAACGAATCGGGGCAACGAATTCAGGCCGCGGCCCCCGTGGGCAGCGCGATCGTCTCGCGCCGGGCCGCGCCGACGCCCACGAAGCGGATGGGCGCGGCGCAAACCTCCTCGATCCTGGCGAGGTAGCTGCGCGCGGCCGCCGGCAGGTCGCCGAAGGTCCTGCACCCGGTCGTGTCCGCGTTCCAGCCCGCCCAGCGCTCGTAGACCGGGCGCACGCGGGCGAGGTCCGCGACGGAGTCCGGGAACGACGCGGTCGGCGCCCCGTCGAGTTCGTAGCCGGTCGAGAGCCGGATCGTCTCGAAGGTGTCGAGCACGTCCAGCTTCGTGACCGCGAGGCCGGTGAGGCCGTTCACGCCGGCCGCATAGCGGGCCACGCTGCCATCGAACCAGCCGGGGCGGCGGGGGCGGCCGGTGGTCGCGCCGAACTCGCCGCCGAGTTGCCGCAGGCGTTCGGCCTCCGCCTCCGGGAGTTCCGTCGGCAGCGGGCCCTCGCCTACGCGCGTGATGTAAGCCTTCACGACGCCGATCACCTCGTCGATCAGCGTGGGCCCGATCCCGACGCCCGAAGCGGCGCCGCCCGCCGTCGTCGTCGAGGAGGTGACGAACGGATACGTCCCGTGGTCGATGTCGAGGAGCGCCCCCTGCGCCCCCTCGAGGAGGACCCGCCCCCCCGACGCCAGCCCGCCGCGGATCTCGTCCCCCGCGTCCGTCAGCAGCTCCACCATGGTCCGGCGGACGGTCTCGAGTTGCGACATCACCTCGTCCGCGTCCACGCGCCGCTCGTCGCCGAGTCCCGCCAGCGTGACGTTCGCGCGCACGGCCGCCGCGGCCACGATCTCGCGCGTGCGGTCCAGGTTGCGCAGATCCCCGACGCGGAGCCCCGTGCGCGAGATCTTGTCGCGGTACGCGGGACCGATTCCCCGCCCCGTCGTCCCGATCTTCTTCGAGCCCCGGCTGTCCTCCTGCGCCGCATCGAGCAGCCGGTGATAGGGGAGGACGAGATGCGCGCGCCGGCTCAGCCCCAGGCGCCCGTCGAGATCGATCCCGCGCCCCCGGAGCGTCTCCATCTCCCGCGCCAGCACCCACGGATCCACGACCACGCCGTTTCCGAGGAGGCAGCGCGTCTCCGGATTCAGGATCCCGGAGGGGATGAGGTGGAGGATGAACTCCTCCTCGTTCGCGCCCTCGCCCACGCGCACCGTGTGCCCCGCATTCGCGCCCCCCTGATAGCGCGCCACGATCGTGGCCTGCTCCGCGAGCACGTCCACGATCTTCCCCTTCCCCTCGTCTCCCCACTGCGCCCCCACCACGACGACGCAACGCACCCTGTCACTGAACACGATGTGGCCGGCTTCCTATTCGGGTTCTGGCCGTGACTGCTGGTCGATCGCCCCGATCACCGCGCGGATCTCGACGCTGTCCTGCACGCCGGAACTTATTGAGGTCGTCGAGGTCCGCTATCGACTCCCCAGCCGCTACGCGGTTGCCGAGGTCGAGGGATCGCAGGAGTTGAGACAGCATGAAGTCCGCGAATGGTCGGCCGTCTCCCGAATCTGCCTCACGGAGGGTCCCGAAGTAGCGGTCGCGGTCGGCGCTCCTAATCACGATGGGAAGCAGGTCTTTGCGGAGCAGGATGTAGTTGGTGATCAATCGCGCGGTGCGTCCGTTTCCATCGTCGAAGGGATGGATGTTCGCGAACGACCAGTGCGATTCGGCCAGGAAATCGGGGAGCGGGTAATCCGTCCGGTCCAGATCGCTCCGCAACCGGCGTACCCATTCCTCCATCCGTGAGGGCGTCTCCTCGGGTTCCGCGAACCGGTGGAGTTCCCCCGTGCGCGTCCTCACGTGGTTCGGCTGAGTCTTGTACCTCCCGGGTTCGATCCACTTGCGCGTCGTCCCGCCGTCGGGCGTTTCCGCCGTCTTCCAAAAGGGCTCCTTCAGGAGTTTCCGGTTCAGTTCCCGGATGTCGGCCTCCGTCAGCGGCTGCTCGGCAGTCGAAAGCTGGCGGACGAGTTCGATCGCGACGTTGTGCGCCTTCATCTCCTCGTAGTCGCGCATCGGGTGGGAGCCGGCGACCTGATCGTGAAGAAGCAGGAGGACGGTCTCATCGTACGTGAGCGTGTTCCCCTCGATGTGGTTGCTGTTGTAGTTCCACTCGAGCCGGAGCTTCTGCCACAGACGTTCGTCGTCCTCGGGCGCGATCTCCTCGCGAACCCGGTGCCATTCCGCGATGGCGGCGTCGAGTTCATTCATCGCGCGGCCTGGAGAATCTGCCGTCAGCTTCAGGCGGAGACGCCGAGGGCGGCGGCTTCGAGGGCGGCGTCTACCTTGGCGAGCTTGGCGGCGTCGGCGGGCTGCAGCGGGCTGCGGGGCACGCCGCCGTAGAGGCCGAGGCGGTCGAGCGCGGCCTTCACCGCGGCGATGCCTCCCTCCGCCACGAGGCTCTTGTGGAGCGGCGCCACGCGTTCCTGCATGGCCCCGGCGCGGCGGTGGTCGCCCTCACGCCAGGCGTCGTAGATCTGGCAGCAGGAGCGGGTCGCGATCACGGCCACGCCCAGAATGCCGCCGGCCGCCCCGGCCTCGAGCGCGGCGTAGAGGAGCGCTCCGGAGCCTACGAGCACCTGCGCGTTGCGGCCGCACGCCTCGATGAGTTGGCCGAGGTTGCGGAGGTCGCCGGAGGAATCCTTGATCCCGATGATGTTGGGGTGTTCGACGAGCCGGCCCACGAGATCCGGCGTCAGGTGCACGGGCACGAACTGGGGGATGTGGTAGAGGACGACGGGGACGGGCGACGCGTCCGCCACCGCGAGAAAGTGATCGCGCACGGCATCGGGCCGCATCGCCTTCAGGTAGTACGAGGGAGAACGCACGAGGACGGCATTCGCG
Organism: Candidatus Palauibacter rhopaloidicola; assembly: GCA_026914155.1. Classification (GTDB taxonomy): domain Bacteria; phylum Gemmatimonadota; class Gemmatimonadetes; order Palauibacterales; family Palauibacteraceae; genus Palauibacter; species Palauibacter rhopaloidicola. The sequence continues at coordinate 48,443 of JAPPGH010000008.1, forward strand.
CCGAGCTCCGCCACCCTGCGGGTCACGAATATCACCTCGCGCGTGGACTCGGCTCCCGTCCCGACCGTGAGCGTGCGGTCTCCGATGCGCGCGACCGTCGTCTCCACCAGCTTCCACAGTTCCCGGCGGTCGAGGAGCGGCGCCTCCCCCGTGGAACCGGCCACGACGATGCCGGCGATGGGGTGCGAGAGCCACTCGCGCAGGTTGTTGTCGTACGCATCGAGCGCCAGCTCGCCGTCCCCGCCGAACGGCGTGGCCACGGGCGGATGTACACCTGAAAGATCTCTCATGGGACTTCCCAAGCTAGGGTCGGTGGCAGGTCCGGCACGTTCCCGCGGGAACGTCTCCGGGGGTTCGCGCCTCAGGCGGAGTGGCTCGGCGCCTTTTCGTCCCGGCGGATGAAGCCTTCGAACAGACCTTCGAGTCTGGCCATGCGTTCACGCAAATCCGTAAGGTCGCGGCGGATCCCCATCAGCACCGGCGCGAATATGCCGACGAGCGCGATGGTCGCCCCGATGATCGTCCAACCTTCTGCCGTCATAACCGTCTCCTCGTGTCTCGGGTTCGTTGGTGTCTCGAACCCAAGTTCCGGGCAGGGTCCAATGTGGCGTCATCGGGGACCGGCTTCAAGGTCGGGTCCCGTGCGCATCGGCACCCCGCGTGGTTTCGATCGGCACGAACACAGTGGGGGCGCGGTCGCCGACAACCGTCACGGCCTAATATCGCCATAATATCGCTAATATGCGCGTATTTGTCGCCCTAAGATCGCATGTAGCCGCCTATCTTGTAGTCTGCCACTTTCTTACTCCTAAAATTGGGGGGCGGCCCGGACTTGGAGATGACTCGAACCGGTTGGACGGTCGTTCTGCTCGCGGCTCTTGCCGGCGTCCTTTCCTGCGGAGGGGGAGAGACGCCTCAGGAGCCGCCACCCCCCCCACCTCCCCCACCTCCCGTAGCTCCCGTGCCGGTCGGCTCGATACCGGCGCAGACGCTCAACGTGGGCGAGACGGTGAGACTCGACGTGACCTCGTACTTCCGCGATCCGGATGGAGGGGCGCTGACGTACATCGCCGCATCGCTGGCGCCCGGAGTGGTGTCCGTGTCGCAGCTTGGGAGCGTACTCACCCTGGTCGGGGTGGCGGAGGGGTCGGCCACAGTGACGGTGACGGCGACGGACCCGGGCGGCCTGTCGGCGGCGCAGAACATCGCTGTGACCGTAGTGACGCCGAACCGCGCACCCGAGGCGGTCGGCTCGATTCCGACTCAGAGCCTCGACACCGGGGAGACGGTGACGCTGGAAGTGTCCGGGTACTTCCGGGACCCGGACGGAGACGCCCTCACGTATACGGCGGCGACGTCGGCCGCGGGCGTGGTGTCCGTCTCGATATCGGGCAGCAGCCTGACGGTGGTCGGCGTGGCGGAGGGCCGGGCGACGGTGACGGTGACGGCCGCCGACCCCGGCGGGCTCACCGCGGCGCAGAGCGCCGCCGTGGCGGTACAGAGGCCGAACCAGGCGCCGGAGGCCGTCGGCTCGATCCCGGCGCAGAGCCTCGACGCGGGCGAGCGGGTGACACTGGACGTGGCGGGGTACTTCCGCGATCCGGACGGAGACGCGCTCACGTACACGGCGGCGACGTCCAACGCGGGCGTGGCGTCCGTCTCGATATCGGGCAGCAGCCTGACGGTGGTCGGCGTGGCGGCCGGCCGTGCAACGGTGACGGTGACGGCGACGGACCCGGACGGCCTGACCGCGACGCAGAACGCGGCCGTGGCGGTACAGAGGCCGAACCGGGCTCCGGAGGCGGTCGGGTCGATACCGGCCCAGAGCCTCGACGCGGGCGGGCGGGTGACGCTGGACGTGTCCGGGTACTTCCGGGATCCGGACGGAGACGCGCTCACGTACGCGGCTGCGACGTCCAACGCGGGCGTGGCGTCCGTCTCGATATCGGGCAGCAGCCTGACGGTGGTCGGCGTGGCGGCCGGCCGTGCAACGGTGACGGTGACGGCGACGGACCCGGACGGCCTGACCGCGACGCAGAGCGCGGCCGTGGCGGTACAGAGGCCGAACCGGGCTCCGGAGGCGGTCGGCTCGATACCGGCCCAGAGCCTCGCCCCGGGGCGGACGGTGACGGTGGACGTTTCCGGGTACTTCCGGGATCCGGACGGAGATGCGCTCACGTACACGGCGGCGACGTCCAACGCGGGTGTGGCGTCCGTCTCGATATCGGGCAGCAGCCTTACCGTGACCGGGGTCGCGGAGGGCCGGGCGACGGTCACGGTGACGGCTGCCGATCCCGGCGGACTCACCGCGGCGCAGAGCGCGGCCGTGACCGTCCAACAGTCCAATCGCGCGCCGGAGGCGGTCGGGTCGATACCGGCGCAGAGCCTCGACGCGGGCGGGCGGGTGACCCTGGACGTGTCCAGTTACTTCCGGGATCCGGACGGAGACACCTTGACGTACACTGCCATGGCGTCGAACGCCGGCGTGGCGTCCGTCTCGATGTCCGACAGTCGCTTGACGGTCGTCGGCCTCCGGTCGGGTAGCGCCAACGTGCAGGTGACGGCGGCCGACCCGGCGGGCCTCTCGGCGACGCAGAACGTTGGCATCACCGTGCGTGCCCGCACGGGCGGCGGCTTCGGGGATGGGTTCGACGACCCGTCCAGCCTCAACGACTGGGATGTCCGCAACGCGAATGCCGCGGTCGTCGGGGGCGTATTGCACCTGACCAACCGCGTGGCGGGTTCGCTGGGACTGGCGGAACGTTCCTCTCCGCCCACGCTGAACCAGTGGTCGGTGAGCGCGAGGGTCGGCCGGGCCACGCGCCAGGCAAGCCCGGGCGTGGCTTCGCTCACGGGCCACAGACGGTTCAGCGCCGTTCGTCTTGTCTTGAGAACGCTCGATAACGGAAGTGACGCCGGCCCCGCCGCGGATGTGGCCGGGACGTTGACGGTGGCCGGTCCGGGCGGGGTCGCAGCGGACGTGGCCGCGTCGGCGTCGGGCGGCGGGACGGGAACGAACTACGAGTTGGCCATCTTCGATGCCGAGCGGGGCTGGCTTCAGATCACGAATCTGTCCGGTCGCTCGGACGCCGTCGACGAGCGGGCGAACGCGTTCACGGACATCGAGATGGGGCTCGACGACGGAGACTTCGTCGCGCACGCGCGGCGGAGCGAGACCGGCGAGAGCGCGACACTCTTCCGGGTCGGCCTGACCGCCACGCTGGAAAACGTTCCGTTGGGCGACATTCTGAGGGAGATGAACGGCCTCTGGCTCGTCAACCAGGGCCCCGTCAACGGGACCATCCATATCGACGACATCGTCGCGACCGGCGAGGTGACATCCAACCGGGCTCCGCAGGCGGTCGGCTCGATTCCGGCGCAGCGATTGAACCCGGGTCAGGCGCGGACGATTGATGTGTCAGCGTACTTCCGCGACCCGGACGGGGACGCGCTCGCATACCGAGTGTCATCGAGTATCCCCGCAGTGGCCGGGGTGGGTATCTCGGGGAGTATCGTGACGGTCGCGGGCGGGGCGCCGGGCCGGGCGACGGTGACGGTGACGGCGAGCGACCCGGCCGGGCTGACGGCGACGCAGACCATCGCCGTGACCGTGCAGACCGGCAACCGGGCTCCGGTAGCGGTCGGCTCGATTCCCGCGGAGAGCCTGAACCCGCGCCAGGTTCGGACGATTGACGTGTCGTCGTACTTCCGCGATCCCGACGGTAACGCCCTCACCTACACGGCCGCATCGAGCAACACGGGCGTGGCGACCGCGTCCGTGTCGGGGAGCAGCGTGACGGTGACCGGAGTGGCGGCCGGCTCGGCGACCGTGACGGTGACGGCGAGCGACCCAGCCGGGCTGACGGCGACGCAAACCATCGCCGTGACCGTGCAGACCGGCAACCGGGCTCCGGTAGCGGTCGGCTCGATTCCCGCGGAGAGCCTGAACCCGCGCCAGGTTCGGACGATTGACGTGTCGTCGTACTTCCGCGATCCCGACGGTAACGCCCTCACCTACACGGCCTCATCGAGCAACACTGGCGTAGCCACCGCAGCCGTCTCGGGGAGCAGCGTGACCGTGACCGGAGTGGCCGTCGGCTCGGCGACCGTGACGGTGACGGCGAGCGACCCGAGCGGCCTGACGGCGACGCAGACCATCGCCGTGAGCGTCCAGGTCGGCAACCGGGCTCCGGTACCGGTCGGCTCGATCCCCGCGCAGGGCCTGGAGCCGAGTCAGACGCGGACGGTCGACGTATCCTCGTACTTCCGCGATCCGGACGGCGACGCCCTCACGTACGCGGCTTCATCGAGCAACACGGGCGTGGCCACCACAGCCGTGTCGGGGAGCAGCGTGTCGGTGAGCGGCGTGGCTGTCGGCTCGGCGACCGTGAGGGTGACGGCGAGCGACCCGAGCGGCCTTTCGGCGACGCAGACCTTCGCCGTGACCGTCCAGGTCGGCAACCGGGCTCCGGTACCGGTCGGCTCGATTCCCGCGCAGAGTCTGGAGCCGAGTCAGACACGGACGGTCGACGTGTCCTCGTACTTCCGCGATCCGGACGGCGACGCGCTCACGTACGCCGTTTCATCGAGCAACACCGGCGCGGCCACCGCGTCCGTGTCGGGGAGCAGCGTCACGGTGACCGGCGTGGCAGATGGCTCGGCGACCGTGACGGTGACGGCGAGCGACCCGGACGGTCTCTCGGCGACGCAGACGATCGCCGTGACCGTCCAGACGCCGAATCGGGCCCCGGAGGCCGTCGGCTCGATCCCGAACCAGAGTCTCAAGTTGGGGCAGACTCGGACGATTGACGTGTCCGGCTACTTCCAAGATCCGGACGGAGATGCGCTAACGTACCGGTGGGCGAGGGTCGCGCCGGCGTTCGTGGTCCGTGCGACCATGTCGGGAAGCAATCTGACGGTCACCGGGGTGGGACTCGGCTCTACGGCAGTCACGGTGAGAGCGACCGACCCCGCCGGCCTTGAGGCGGATCAGACCATAAGCGTCGAGGTGACTGACGGCGCGACGAGACTGACCAGCAACTCCGCCGGCGACACTGGTCCCGTATGGTCGCCGGACGGCACCAAGATCGCTTTCCTGTCCAACCGCTCGAACCCGTGGAGAACCCCAAACAAAATCGACGTCTACGTGATGAACGCGGACGGGAGCGGGGTGACGCGGCTGTCGGTGTCCAACGACGGCGGCCGAGCCTATGACCCGGTGTGGTCCCCGGACGGCTCCAAGGTCGCTTGGGCGGGCGACAGTGTCGTCCCCGACGGCGAGACAGAGATCGTGTGGAAGAACGCGGACGGGAGTGGAGCGGGGTTCCAAATAACGCGCCGCGGCGGTGGTAGTCCCGCATGGTCCCCCGATGGTGCCAAGATCGCCTTTACGTCCGACCGCGACGGCCACTCGAACATCTATGTGATCGACCCGCTTCGCGACGAGCGCAGCACGGTGCGACTCACGCACGCTTCGTCCGACTTTCAGCCTGTATGGTCACCGGACGGCGCCAAGATCGCCTTCATGTCCGGACGCGACGGCCAACACGAAATCTACGTGATGAACGCGGACGGGAGCGGGGAGACGCGGCTGACGAACCACGGTGCCGAGGAGAAGTGGGCCAACTGGTCCCCGGACGGCACCAAGATCGCTTTCACGTCCACCCGCGGCGGCCGTGAGAGTATCTTTGTGATGAACGCAGATGGGAGCAGGGTGACTCGGCTGACGAGCGCTTCCCACTCTGACAGCCGGGCCAGCTGGTCTCCGGACGGTACTCGCATCGCCTTCAGCTCCTACCGCCCCGACGACGAGCTCGGGAGGTATGGAGTCTACGTGATCAACGCGGACGGGAGTGGGGAGACCCGACTGACGGCCGGCTTCCGGGATGCCGGCCCCAAATGGTCTCCCGACGGCACCAAGATCGCCTTCAGCTCATTCCGCGACGAGTGGTTTCAGATCTACCTGGTAGGAGTTCCCGCCGCGGACAGTTCCGCCGCGCTTGGGGCGGAATTGCCGGGCGACGCACCGGAGCGGCCGGCGTTCGAGGTGACGCCTCCGCGTCGCTGACGCGGCGGGATCGACGAGCGGAGGCTGACGGATTGAACGGTCTGGCCAGGGAGCTCATGGAACGGCGCGTGCCGCACATGCTCGCGCTGTACGCGGGCGGATCGTGGGCGCTCATCGAGTTCACCGGCTTCCTGGTCGACGAGTTCCTCTTTTCTCCACACTGGACGCGCGTGGTCATGACCGCGCTCCTCCTCCTCGTGCCGAGCGTGGCCATGCTCGCGTGGTTCCACGGCCGGCGGGGGCGGGACGATGTGCCGCTGACCGAGAAGATCGGGATCCCCGCGAACCTCGCCGTGGCCGCGATCACCCTGTTCCTCCTCTTCGGCGGCCGGGATCTCGGGGCCGCAACCACCGCCGTATCCGTGGAGACGGAGGATGGGGAGACCGTGGAGCGCGTCATCCCGAAGACGGAGTTTCGGCGGCGGGCGGCGCTCTTCCCGTTCGACGCGGGCCCCGGGCTCGGCGAGGACGAGGCGTGGCTCACGTACGCCGCGCCCACCGCGCTCGAGCTGGACCTCTCCGCCGATGACTTCTTCGAGCCGGTGGCGCCGAGCCAGTTTGCGCACCGCCTGTTCGAACTCGGGCTGTCGGACCTGCGGGGCGTGCCGCTCGCCCTCCGGCGGCAGATCTCGTAGGACTTCCACGCACCGTTCATGGTCGCGGGCACGGTCGATCGGGCGGAGGCCGGGTATCGCGTGACGCTGACGGTGCACGAGGTCAGCCGCGGATCGCCCGTGAGCGAGACCGTGCACGAGGGGCCGGACTTCCTCGCGCTCATCGACGACATGTCGGCGACGCTCGCCGAGGCGCTGCGGATCCCCGACCGTCCGGAGGTCGAGAACCTCCCGGTCCGCGAGCGGCTGACGGAGAACGACGCCGCGTGGGAAGCCTTCGGCCGCGCGTCCGAACAACTCTTCCTCCCCACCCTGGATCTCGACACCGCGATCGATCAGTTCGACGTAGCGACGACGCTGGATCCCACGTTCGCGCTCGCGCAGTACGAACTCGCCCTGCTGCTCCTCGCCGCCAACGAGCCCGAGGAAGCCATCGCCCCGATCTCGATGGCGGTGGACAACGCCTACCGCCTGCCGGAACGCGCCGGGTTCATGGTGAAGTCCGACTACTACTTCATCACTCAGCAGGCGGACCGGGCCTGGGCCGTGATCGAGATGTGGGTCGACCTCTATCCCGAGGACACCGCGGCGCTCGACTACTACAGCCTCGTGCAGACCCTCAGAGGGGACTGGGAGGGACTTCTGGAGACCCTCGGCACGCTGTACCGGCTGAGCCCCGGCGAGCACTCCCTCCTCATGGATATGGCCGACGTTCACCGGAGACTCGGGCAGTACGAACTCGCGTTGAGCGCGCTCGGCCGATACGTGGAGCAGTTCCCCGACGACGTCACGGGCCACTTGGCAATGGCCCGGATTGACCGGCGGCGCGGGGAGCACGACCGGGCGCGCGAACACCTCGGACGTGCGATGATCATCGCGCCGACGCTGCCCGACCTGGCCCTGGACCTCGCGGCGCTCGACCTCGACGTGGGCCGCTTCGAGGAGGCGCGGAGGGGATACGAACAGGCGCTGGATCTCGCCGACACGCCGGAACAGCGAGCCGACGCCCTCGAAGGCCTGAAGGCGTACTACCGATTCCGGGGACAGACCGGCGAGGCCATCCGGACGGCAAACCTGTGGCTGGACGAGGCCTCCCTGTTTCTGGCGCCGGTCGAGATCGCGCAGGACCGGTTCTCCGACATCGACCTGTACATCGAGGCGGGTCGCGACGGACACGCCACCCTCCTCCTCGACTCCCTGCAGGCGCAGTTGCCGCCCGCCCTGGCCGACTTCCAGGTACCGCGCTGGAGGATTCGCATCGCGCTCGGGGACGGGGACGGCGAGGCGGCACTCCTCGCGTACGACGCGGCCATCGATGCCATGGAGGCGAACGACTTCGGCGTGCAGCGGCCCCTCCTGACCGCCGACCGCGGGCGGATCGACGAACTCGAAGGGGACTACGACTCGGCGGTCGAGTACTTCCGCGAGGCGATGGCGCTGGACCCGGGCCGGAACCTCCACCGCGAGACCGGGAGCGCCCTCAGGAGAGCGGGCCGCCTGGATCTGGCCGAGTCGGAACTGCGAGAGGCGCTGCGGCGCACGCCGGCAGACCCGCACGCGCATATGGAGATGGCCCTCGTCGCGGAGGCACGCGGCGATACCGAAGGCGCTCGAGAGCATGTGCGGAGCGCGCTCGCGGCGTGGGAGCCCGCGGACGAGTCGTTCGAGCCCGCCCGCGAAGCCCGCGCGAAGCTGGCGGGTCTTGGCGGCGCGATCTGAAAGGAATCAGTCCGTGGTGAAGCGTACGTTGCGCGGGATCGGAGTGGCCACGCTGGCGCTGCATCTGGCCGGCAGCGGTCTTGCGGTGGGGTGTAGCGATCCCACGGAGCCCGAGTCCCCCGCCGTCATGGATCTCGGGGTCCCCGAATTCGCGCAGATCGATGGTCTCGAACTGCGGGCGCGGCTCGACGTGACCCAGACGAGTTCCGCAACGCGCGTCCAGGTGAGCGTCCGCGCCACGAATCGAACGGACCGGGCGATCGAGTTTACGGCCGGCACCCCCTGTTTTGTGAGGCCGCTTGTGTACGCAAGGGGAGCCGACGAGTGGATCCGGTACCCCGGCAGCCCGGAAGTACTGCTCGGCCTGTTCCTGTGCCCGCAGGTCGTGTTCTTCGTCACGGTGCCCCCCGGCGAAACGCTGACACTGTCGAGCGGACCGGAATTCGGGTTGGCGGATTGGGTCGGGATGGAATACCGACCGGGCACCTATGTAGTCACGGCGACTGTCGCCGGCTCCTGGGGCGGAGGATTGCACGAGGTCGAACTCCTCGCGGGGCAGGTGGATTCCAGGTAGGCGCACTGTTCATCGGCGGGTGTCCTCGGTGTTGGTTCCGTCGTCGCCCAGCTTTCTCCGGAGCCTCTTGGCGACGGCGTGGACGAGCTTCGGGGCGCGGTGGTCCGGAGGCCGCCCCCAGGCCCTGCGGAACAGGGAACGGTATGAGGACACCCGCCCCGCGTTTCCCGACAGCACGCGCAGCACCTCGTACTCCGTGGCCGTCAGTTCCACCGGACGCCCCGCCAGGGTCACCCGGCGCCGTTCATAGTCGATGGCGAGTTGCCCGAGCACGAAGCGTTCGGGTTCGGCGTGCCTTCTCAGTGCGGCGCGAACTCTCGCCGTAAGCTCCGTGGAAGAAAACGGCTTGACGATGTAGTCGGCGGCGCCGGTGCCGAGGGCTCGGGCGATTGTCTCGTCGCGTCCGTAGGCGGAGATGAAGATCACCGGCAGATCGGCCAGCTCGGGAACGCCCTCCATCAACTCGATCCCGTCGGTCCCGGACAGCATGAGATCGAGCAGAACGAGATGGGGTTTCTCGGCCTGGATGACGTGTGACAGTTCCCGGTGGTCGCCGGTCACGACCGCGGCGTAGCCCTCCGCGGTGAGCGCGTCGCGGACATGGCGCAGCGCCTGCGGATCGTCGTCCACGACGAGGATGCGCACCTCTGCCCCGCGTGGTGGGTGGCCCGCACGACCCCTCGCTAATCCCGCCGCCCGAGGGTTGTCGTCGGCACGCTCGGCCAACGGGACCGTGAAGGTGAACCGGGCCCCCTGGCCCTCCCCGCCACTCTCCGCCCAGATGCGTCCGCCGTGAGCCTCGACGAGTCCCTTGCAGATGGCCAGGCCCAGACCACCTTCCAGATCCTGTTTCGTGTCTCGCGGGCCGGCCCACTTCCGGAACAGGTGCGGGAGGCGTTCCGGCGGGATGCCCGAACCGTTGTCAGAGACCGTGACCGCGACGTGAGCGTCCTCCTGACGCGCGGAAACCCGGATGGGCGACGACTCCGGAGAGTGCCTGGCGGCATTGGCGAAGAGGTTGTTCAGCACCTGCACGATGCGTTGCCGATCCACCGACACGCGAGGCAGTTCCGTGGGAAGGTCGACGTGAACCGTGTGCCGGGCGCCGCCGTGCAGGAAGGTGTTCCTCGCCTGGTCCACGAGCGTTCCCACGTCCGAGGATTCGGTCGAGACCGACAATGTGCCCGTGGCGATGCGTCCGGCATCCAGAAGATCGCCGATGAGGCCGCTCATCTGATCGGCCTGGGCATCGATGATGCGGAAGAACTGCAGCATTTCGGGCGTGGCGAAGCCAGGCGAAGCGCCGAGCACCGTTGCCGTCGAACCCTTGATCGAGGTGAGCGGCGCGCGCAACTCGTGACTCACGATGGCGAGGAACTCCGTCCGTATCCGTTCGAGTTCCTCGAATGGCGCCAAGTCCTGCATCGTGACCACCACCGATCCGACAGCGTTCTCGGCCGTCTGGATCGGCGTGACGTTGACCAGCGTCGTCACGCTCCGGCCGTCGGGGACCGAGAGCGTCATCTCCTCGGCACGGACCGTCTCGCCGTCGGTCAGTTGCCGTGCCAGCGGGAACTCCGCCAGGGAAACCTCCCGCCCATCGGCGCGCCGACACGTCATCACTTTCAGCAGTTCCTCGGCGGCGCGTCCGGGCGAGCTCAGGCCCTCGACGATGCGCTGCGCCTCCCGGTTGGACGATACGGGCTTGCCCGTCGCGGCGTCGAAGACCACTACGCCCACCGGGGACGTTTCGATCAAAGCTTCCAAGTCGGCGCGCGCCCGGCGCTCCTCGCGGTGCGCGCGGGCGTTGGCGATCGCGGTCGCGGCCTGGGAGGCGAACAGCAACAGGACTTCTTCGTCGGCGCTCGTGAACTCCTGCCCACCCTCCTTCTCGGCAAGAAAGAAGCTGCCGACGTCCACGCCCCGGTACTTCATCGGCGCGATCAGCATCGCCGAGGACCAGATGAGATCCGACGAGAGCCCGAGCGACCGTACGTAGGCCTGCAGGTCCGCTAGCCGAAGCGGTGCCGCAAGGTCTCGGAAGTGTGCGAAAAGACGTGGTGAGTCCGGCCACGCCGCAATCTCGCGGTCTTCATCGGGGGTGAAGCCGGAGGCGACGAACTCCGCGACACCTCCGGTGTGGTCGACCGTCGCGATCATGCCATAGCGGGCCCCTGTCAGAGCCCGGGCGCTGTCGACGACCTCCCGGAGCACGGTGTCCAGGTCGAGGCTGTCGCTGACGCGCAGCACGGCAGCGCTCAAACGGGAGACACGCTCCTGGAGCACTTCGATCTGTTGCTGCAGCCCCTCGGGATCCTCCCTCACCGGCCGCACCCTCGCGGCCGCGCCGGGCCGGTTGGACGGAATACGTCCGAATATCGCCGAAATATCGTCAGCACCGAGTCTCCGATCGCCCAAGGATCGCACACGAACGGCTATGATAAGAGTCCGGTGGCTCCTTAACCAGCGTCTGGCATGGCAAGGAGACCTCCCGGCGTCGTGGGCATCTCCGAAGGGATTGGGCGGCGTCCGCGTGACCGCAAGGCTCGCGGCAGGTCCTGCTCGACTTGGCATAGCGCCGTCCTTTCCCTTTCCCCTCCCACTGATGGTCGCAGCGGGGGCCGGTACGTCCTTGGCAGGGAGGCGTGTGACATGCACAGAGCCGGAAGCCTCACAAACGCCCTCCCCGTGGTGGTTGTTCTTGTCGGCGTGGCAGCCTGCGGTGGAGACGCGGGGCCGACGCCGCCGACACCGACACCTCCTCCCCCGCCTCCGCCGCCCGTCGCCCCCGTGCAGGTCGGAACGATTCCGAATCAGACCGTGGCGACCGGGCAAACGGCGACCCTGGACGTGTCCTCGTTCTTTCGCGATCCCGATGGCGGTGCGCTCACGTACACGGCCGAATCTTCCGCCACCGCGGTGGTCTCGGTGTCGCTGTCCGGAAGCACGCTGACGCTGACGGGTGTCGTGGACGGGACGGCGACGGTCACGGTGACGGCCCGGGATCCGGACGGCCTGACCGCCGCGCAGAGCTTCGGGGTGACGGTCGAAACGCCGAACCGCGCGCCGGAAGCGGTGGGGACGATTCCCGCACAGCAGGTGACCGTGGGCGCGACCGTGACGCTGGACGTGTCTTCGTACTTCCGCGATCCGGACGGGGACGCTCTCACATACACAGCCGCGTCTTCGGCCCCCGGCGTGGTCTCCGCCTCGCAGTCCGGCAGTACGCTGACGCTGTCCGGCGTGACGGAGGGAACGGCGGCAGCGACCGTAGTGGCCGCCGATCCAGGCGGCCTCACGGCGACCCAGGGCGTGGCCGTGACCGTGCAGGCCGGCTTCGATGACGATTTCGACTCGGCGGCCAACCTCGGTGGCTGGACGACTCACAACACCACCACGTCCGTGGCCGGGGGCGTATTGCATCTGACGAACACGACGCCCGACCGGCTGGGTGTCGCCGAGCGCACAGCGCTTCCGTCCACACTCACCGAGTGGACGATGCAGGCGAGCATGGGCCGCGCGGAGCGTGGCGCGAGCCCCGGCGTGGTCTCGCTCACCGGCCACGGGCGGTTCAGTGCCGTCCGTTTCGTGCTGAGGACGCTCGACGACACGGCCGGTGCTTCCCGCAACTACGAGTTCGCCGTATTCGACAGCCGGGAACAGGAATGGATTCTGGCGACGAACCTTTCCGGCGACTCGGACGCGATCAACGAAGGCACGGGCGAGTTCACCGAGATCACGCTCGGCGTGGACAGCGGACGCGGCGCGGGCGGAGACTTTGTGGCGTTCGCGGGCGAGGAGGAGCTCTTTCGAGTCAACCTCGGGCGCGCCGCCTTCGAGGGCGTTCTTTTCGGCGAACTCCTGCGGCACGCGACCGGGGTCTGGCTGGTGAGTCAAGGCGCCGTTGGCGTGACCTCGCTACACGACCGGGTGCGGGTGACGGGTACCGAGAGCGCCGCCCCCAGGACCGATGGCGGCGGGGCCCTCGAGGCGACCGACGTCGCGACGCTAACCGCGAGCGTGACGCCCAGCCGCCCGCCGGAGCCCGTGGGGACGGTCCCGGCGCGGACCGTGGCGGCGGGCGCGGCCGTGACGCTGGACGTGACCTCGTACTTCCGCGATCCGGACGGCGACGCCCTGACATACGCGGCGTCCTCATCCAGCACGGATGTGGCGACGGCCGACGTGGCGGGCTCGTCCATCACGATTCGCGGCGTCGCGGACGGGACGGCGACCGTAACGGTGACGGCGACCGACCCGGACGACCTGTCCGCCGCGCAGGAGTTCGATGTGACCGTGTCCGGATCCCGCGTGACGAACCTGACGAACCACTCGGCCGATGACTGGAGTCCCGCGTGGTCCCCCGATGGCTCTCAGATCGCCTTCACGTCCTTCCGAGACGACGCCAACTTCCCGGAAATCTATGCGATGAACGCGGACGGGAGCGGCCAAACGAACCTGACGAACCACCCCGCAAGTGACGCAGGGGCCGCGTGGTCTCCGGACGGGACCCGGATCGCATTCGGCTCCGACCGGGGCGACCGCGGCGGCAACTTCGAAATCTACGTGATGAACGCGGATGGGAGCGGCGTGACCCGGCTGACGAATCACTCTGCGCGTGACGTGGGTCCTGCGTGGTCCCCGGACGGGGCCCGGATCGCCTTCACGTCCCGTCGAGACGGCAACGCGGAGATCTACGCGATGAATGCGGACGGGAGCGGCGTGACCCGGCTGACGGACCACTCCGCGGATGACTATCACCCGACGTGGTCCCCGGACGGGGCCCGGATCGCCTTCACGTCCCGTCGAGACGGCAACCGAGAGATCTACGTGATGAACGCCGACGGGAGCGGCGTGACGCGCCTGACGAATCACGCCGCGTTCGACGCGTGGCCCGCGTGGTCCCCGGACGGGACCCGGATCTCTTTCGCGTCCGACCGGGACGGCAACTTCGAAGTCCACGTGATGAACGCGAGCGGGAGCGGCGTGACCCGGCTGACGAACCACTCCGAGTTCGACGGGGCGGCGGCGTGGTCCCCCGATGGTGCCCGGATCGCCTTCGAATCCGAACGGGACGGCAACGCGGACGTCTACGTGATGGACGTTCCCGCGCTTCCTCCCCCACCGCCTCCGATGGCCCCCGTGGCGGTTGGAACGATTCCCGACCAGACGGTGGCGCCAGGGCAAACGGCGACGTTGGACGTGTCCTCCTCCTTCCGCGATCCCGAAGGCGGCGCGCTGACGTACACGGCCGCGTCGTCGGCTCCGGCGGTGGTCTCCGTGTCGGTGTCGCGGAGCACGCTGACGATGGCGGGCGTGGCGGACGGGAGCGGGACCGTCACCGTGACCGCGCGGGATCCGGACGGCCTGACGGCCGAACAGAGATTCGGCGTGACGGTCGGCGGAGGCGGAAGCGACGACCACAGCTGCGTCCGCGGGCGGGAGACGGTCCTGGCGTGGGCAGGTTCGGCGGCGGGCGTGCTGACCGCCGGCGACGAGGACTGTTTCGTGGTCATCGTGCCGTCGGCGGCCCCGGCGGGCCGGCTCACGGCATGGACCACCGGCGACACGGACACCTACGGAACCCTGTACGACAGTTCGTACGGCGTGATCGACGAGAACGACGATTGGGTTCTTTCTTCCACCAGCTTCAACTTCCTCGTAACCCACGATGCGGCGTCGCCCGGGCGGTACTACATCCGCGTCGGCGGCTATGACTCCGACGAATCAGGCCCGTACACGATTCACGTCGACGACCACGGCGACTCGTTCGAGAGTGCCACGGTGGATTGGGATGCCCGCGGCTTCGACTCCTTCGCGAACTCGGGGTCCATCGCGGCGCCCGGGAACGGGGACTTCTTCGCGTTCTTCCTGTTCGAATCCGCCCTCACGAGCGTGGGCACGACCGGAAGTATGGACACGCACGGAGTCCTGTACGACGAATACGGCGGGAGGATCGACGAAGACGACGACAGCGGGCCGGGCCGGAACTTCCAGATCGAGAGACAGCTGGAAGCGGGGATCTACTTCGTCGAGGTGCGAGGGGCCGGAAACAGTACCGGATCCTACGAACTCGGCGTTGGCGCGGTCGGCGCGAGGCACTCGGCCTACCCCGCGTGGTCCCCCGACGGCTCCAGAATCGCCTTCACGTCCGACCGGGACGGCAGCGTGGACATCTATGTGATGAACGCGGATGGGAGCGGCGTCACGCGCCTGACGAACGACGCGGCCTGGAGTCTGATCCCCGCGTGGTCTCCCGACGGCTCCAGAATCGCGTTCACGTCCTCCCGGGGCGACAGCCTGGAGATCCGCGTGATGCGCGCGGACGGGAGCGGCGTCACGCGCCTGACCGGCGGCTCCGAATGGAACGATGCCTCCCCCGCGTGGTCCCCGGACGGCTCCAGAATCGCCTTCCAGTCCGACCGGGGCACCTACGATTCCGACCCGGACACCTACGACAACTTCCAGATCCATGTGATGAACGCGGACGGGAGCGGGGTCACGCGCCTGACCCGCGATTCCGACTGGGACGATGGCTTCCCCGCCTGGTCCCCGGACGGATCGAGAATCGCCTTCGCATCCGACCGGGCCGACGGCTTCAACTATCAGGTATATGTGATGAACGCGGACGGCAGCGGGGTCACGCGCCTGACCGGGGGCCCGGGATGGGAGGCCACCGCGCCCGCATGGTCTCCGGACGGATCCAGAATCGCTTTTTCGTCCGACCGGGACGACGACTTGGACATCTACGCGATGAACGCGGATGGAACGGGCGTGACGCGCCTCACGAGCGATCCCGCAGACGATTTCTACACATCCTGGTCACCGGACGGCTCCCGAATCGCGTTCTCTTCCGCCCGGGACGGCAACTTCGAGATCTACGCGATGAACGCGGACGGAACCGGCCTGACGCGCCTGACGAACACAGCCGCCGAGGGTGACGCGGCCGACGGTCTCGTCTCCGAGTGGCTCCGCGAGGGCTCCCGCCCCGTTTTCCGGTTCGGCGCGGACCGCAACCACCAGATCCTCACGGCGGATGCCGCCCCCGGACGAGACGCACTGCTTGGCTCCGTCCCGAAGCAACCGGCGCTCAAGACGGTGCCTCAGCGTCGCCGGGGACGGCGCCAACGTTCCCGCGGGAACGTCAACGGGGAGGTCGCGGCTCGGGAAGTCCACGGCTGAAGAGTATTTCGAGTCCCGGTTCGGACACCATCGACGCCAGGTCCTGTCTGGCCGGCGCGGACGGAGGCAGGCCGCGCACGATGGCCCGCACCTGTCCATTCCCGGGATCGCGCAGGATGGCCATCGGCCGGTCGCTGTCGCCGTCGAGCACGGCCTCACCCTCCGGTCCCGTGAGCCGGATCTCCGCCAACCTGCCCGACCACGCGGGGTCCACCGGGAGGGCGACCGCAAAGCCCGAACCGCCGTTCCCGTCCGCGATGGGCCGCATGTCGACGTCGATCGCGAACCACTCTTCGCCATCGGAGGCCGTTCCCCGGATCCGGTAGGGGGCGGGCGGCACGGGAAGACCCGGCCTTGGCGGCGGAGCCTCGGCCACGAAGGCCGGTTCCAGGAAGAGGACGCCGTGTTCGTCCACGCCGCCCCACAGGAGGAGCGACCGTGTCGGGGCGGCCCGATGCGCGGTGCGCCGGTCAGCGTTGGCGCCTGCATTGGCACCTGCATTGGCACCTGCCTCTTCCTCCAGACGGTGCCGGAGCGCCTTCGTGAAGCTGTAGTCGCTGATCCATCTCGGCCGGCAGTACGACATGAGGTCGGGCGTGCGGGGCGGCTTGAGCGCCCCGACCAGGAAGTCCGTATCCCCAGGCTCCGATGATCCCGGCGGTGTTCGGGAAGGCCTGGTCCACTCCATCGGGCCAGCCGCACGGTGCGTGGCGAAGACTCATGTTGTGCCCCAGCTCATGGGCGAAGATCGCCCCCACGGGCATCCCAACGCTCGCCCACCCGCCGACCTGAGCCCGCCCGCCCACGGCGTCGCCGAAGGGCCCCGGCATGGTCCCCAGGTAATACCCGCTCCCACCCTCCATCGTCCTGATCAGCGCCGTCTCCCTGAGGAGGACGGAGGAATCATCCGAAGAGGTGACTACCGGCTCATGCACCGTCAGGTCCAGATCGGCGACCGGCAGGAGCGTGCGTGTCTCCCATAGCATGTCGTCGTCGGCCGTCAGTGTGTCCGTGATGTTCAGGATCGAACGGTCCGGACTGCCCTGCAGCAGATACGGGATGACCGTGAGATCGAGCACCGGCATCTCCCGGATGTCGGGAACCGTCCAACCCTCCTCGGGAATGCGCCGGGTCACGCCCAACTCGGGATCCAGTATGGCGTCCGGATCGATGTAGACGGACATCTCCAGCCCCGGTTGAATGATTTCCCCCGGGATCAACGCGTTGGCCGACTGTTCGAATGCCCCCTCGTCGATCGCGGTCGGAATCCTCGCCGACTGCGCGGGGATATCGGCGCGGTGCCTTTCGATCCCGTCGAGGTAGAAGAACGCCCGCACGGGAGGAATCCCCGTGTCCGTCGCCCGCTCGGCCGTCACGAACAC
Organism: Candidatus Palauibacter rhopaloidicola; assembly: GCA_026914155.1. Lineage (GTDB taxonomy): Bacteria > Gemmatimonadota > Gemmatimonadetes > Palauibacterales > Palauibacteraceae > Palauibacter > Palauibacter rhopaloidicola. The sequence continues at coordinate 65,981 of JAPPGH010000008.1, forward strand.
GCGCAGCAGGGCCGGCTTACCGGCCAGGAGGGGCACCGGGTACTCCAGGGACTGTACGGCCTGGGTCAGATAGACCCGCGATCCCGCCATGCTCCGGCACACGGCCCCCTGCCAGTCCTCGAGACTCCGCAGCCAGTCGAGGAAATCCGCCTCCTCGGGCGCGCACAGCGCCGTGCCGCGAGTCAGAAGGGTCTCGAGCAGTTCGAGGCCGGCAAGCTCGGTGGGCAGGGCGCCGGACAGCCCGGCGTTCGCCGTCAGGTTCAGGTACTCGAGCCTCGCCAGGCTGCCGAGGCTGGGCGGAATCGGACCGGACAGCTCGTTATGGGCCAGCGACAACCAGTCGAGATCGGCGAGTCCGCCCAGTTCGGGCGGGACCGGTCCCGTCAGATTGTTGAGGTACAGCCAGAGTTTTTCGAACTTCGTCAGCCCGGTGAGTTCCAGCGGTATCGGACCCGTCAGGCGGTTACGGGAGACCGACAACTGCGTGAGGTTGGCGAGATTCCCCAGTTCGGGCGGGATGGGGCCCGTCAGATCGTTGTCGCTGACGCTCAGCCCCCAGAGGTTCGAGAGGTTGCCCAGTTCGGGCGGGATCCCACCCGTCAGCTCGTTTCCCAGCAGGACGAGGGCTTCCAGGCTCGAAGCGTTCCCGAGTTCGGGCGGGATGGGGCCCGCCAGTTCGTTGTAGCTGAGCCACAGCTCCCGGATATTCGGAAGGCCGGCGAGTTCCGTCGGGATCGGGCCCGTCAGGTCGTTGCTCCACAGATACAGCTCCTCGAGGTTCTGAAGGTCTCCAAACGCAAGCGGGATGACTCCCGTCAGGTCGTTCCGGCCGATCCAGAGATTCTCGAGGTTCGCAAGGTTCCCGAGTTCCGGCGGGATGTCGCCCGTCAACTCGTTCCGGGTGAGATACAGCTCCCTCAGGTTCAGCAGGTCCCCGAGTTCGGGCGGAATCGCGCCCACCAGGCTGTTTTCCCGGAGTTGCAGCTCCTCGAGCTGGGCGAGGCGTCCGAGTTCGCGCGGAATCGGGCCCGTCAGGCTGTTCTCCGGCAGCCTCAGCACTTTGAGCCGCGAGAGGGCCCCGAGTTCGGGCGGAATCGGGCCCGTCAGCGCGTTCAGGCCGAGGTCCAGCGTGTCGAGCGCAGCCAGGCCCCCAAACTCAGGCGGAATCGGGCCCGTCAGGCTGTTGCCGCTCAGATTCAGCGTACGCAACTGCGAGAGGGCCCCGAGCGTGGGAGGAATCGGACCTGTCAGCCCCTGCCGGCTGACGGGCGAGGCATCCTTCTCGGCGAGATCCGTCCCGCCCGGGACGTCCGGCACGTCCGGATCGCCGTCCCGACCCGAATCGAGGCTCCCGTCGAGGCCCACATCGAGGCCCGCATCAAGGCCCGCATCAAGGCTCAGGCCGGGAGCCGGACGAGCGCTCCGGCCAGTGCCCCGGTCGAGCTGGCTTGCGGCCGAATCTTCGCTGACGCTCAGATCGAGCAGGACCAGCTCGGCCAGGCGCGCGATGTCAGGCGGGATCGAGCCCGCGAGCCCGTTGTCGCTCAGGTCCAGTTCGATCACGCGGCCCTGCTCGTCGGTCGTGACTCCGTACCACGTATCCAGGGGAGCATCGGTGCGCCAGTTCTCGCTGTTGATCCAGAAGTGCCCCCTCATCGCGGTATGGAGTTGGAGCAGGACGTCGCGGGGCTCGTCGGCGACGACGAGGATCGCGGTTGCGTTCAGACCCGAGGAGCCCTCCCGGACCGTCACGGTGGCCGTCCCTCCGCTCACCGCCGTCACCAGCCCCCCGGCGTCCACCGTCACGACCGAGCCGTCGCTCGATGCCCACGAGAACGCGGCGCCGGCCACCGCGTGGCCCTGACCGTCGAGCGCCCGCGCCGTCAGGCGCACCGTATCGCCGGGCGAGGACAGGGTCGCCGTCGCTGGAGAGACCGCGACCGATGCCACCAGCCTGCTCGCCGGCGATGGCCCCGCGGGATCGTCCCCGCCACAGGAGACCGCTGCCAGGAAGACCAGCGAAACCACGGCGGCGCGACCGATGGCCAGTCTGCCCCGAGGCATCAGCCGCATCAGCCGCATCAGTAGCCGCGGGCCTTGTCCACCCGGTTCTTGAGGGGGTCGCCGCGCTGGTAGCGGGAGATGTTGCGGACGATGAGGTCCGTCTCGCGCTCCCAGAAGTGCGCCGAGGTGCCGCCCACGTGCGGAGTGATGAGGACGTTGTCGAGCCTCCACAGGGGGTGGTCGGCGGGGAGGGGCTCGGTCTCGAACACGTCCAGCATGGCACCGCGCAGGTGTCCCGTCTCCAGCGCCCGGACGAGCGCGGTCTCATCGACGAGGGTGCCGCGGGCGAGGTTGATGAGCACGGCGCCCGGCTTCATGCGCGCGAGTTCCGCGGCGCCCAGGAGGCCCTCCGTCTCCGGCGTCTCGGGGGCGGTGAGGGCGACGAAGTCCGAGGACTCCAGGAGTTGGGGCAGGTGGTCGGGGCCGTGCAGGCGGGTGAGCTCGGGGGGCTTTGGGCCCATGGTTCGGCGAATGGCCTGAACTCGCATGCCGAGGGCGTGCGCGCGGCGGCCGAGCGCCGAGCCGATGCCGCCGTAGCCGATGATGCCGAGCGAGGCCCCGGCGACTTCGCCGGCGGCGGGCGCGGCGTGCAGGGGGCTGCGGGGCGAGTTCAGCGCGGACTGGACCCACTCGCGCTCGCGCTGCGCCCGCACCGCGAGGTCCAGGCCGCGGACGAAATAGAGGATGCCGGCCATGGCGTGGTCCGCCAGCGAGTCCGCGTACATGCCCGCCGAGTTCGTGAAGATGACGTCGCTCTCCCGCATCTCCGCGAAGAGCGAGTTCCGCGCCCCGGCCGCGCCCGAGTGGAACCAGCGCAGCTTGCGGGCGGCGAGGAAGACGTCGCGCCGGATCCCCCACCCGCAGTAGACCTCCGCGTCGGCCACCGCGTCCAGGAGTTCCGGCGGCGTCACGCGCACGCCGTCGCCCGTCGCCTCGAGCGCGACGCGGATCGACTCGATCTCCCACTCGGGGTCCAGCGCGCCGCGGATGCGTTCGAACGACGACTCCGGCATCGACCAGTGGGGGGTCTCCGGCGCGTGCATCCAGATCACGAAGCGGCGCAAGGCGACTCCCGGCTAGCCCTCGCGGACCGTCGCGGCCAGGCCGGGCAGGTCGGCGTCCAGCGTGCGGGGGCCCACGCCCATGCGCTCGCGCACGACCTCCATCGTGCGGGCGGCCTCGGCCCGGGCGCGCTCCGCCCCCGCCGCCAGGATCTCGATCACCCGCTCCGGGTGCGCGCGCAACTCCGCCGCGCGCTCGCGCACCGGCGCGAGTTCCTCGGCCACGTTGTCCGCGAGCTGCCGCTTGCAGGCGACGCAGCCGATCCCCGCCGTCTGGCAGAGGATCTCGATCTCCTCGCGCTCCGCCGGGTCGGTGAAGAACTCGTGCAGGGCGAAGACGTTGCACACGTGCGGGTTGCCGGGATCGTCCTTCCGCACCCGCGCCGGGTCCGTGACCGCCGTGCGCAGCCGCGCCCACAGTTCGTCCGGCTCCGCCACCATCCGCACCGTGTTGTCCTTCGACTTCGACATCTTCGCCACGCCGTCGAGCCCGCGGACGCGAGCCCCCGTCCCCACCAGCGTCTCCGGTTCCGGGAAGAAGTCGCCGAAGCGCCCGTTCCAGCGCCGCGCGACCTCCCGCGACAACTCGAGGTGCTGGCGCTGGTCCTCTCCCACCGGAACGAAGTGCGCCCGGTAGAGGAGGATGTCGGCCGCCTGCAGCACCGGGTAGTTGAGGAGGCCCGCGTTCACCGACTCCCGGCCCTGGGACTTCTCCTTGAACTGCGTCATCCGCCCCAGGTCCCCCACCGGCGTGACCGTGTTGAACAGCCACTGGAGTTCGCTGTGGTAGGGGACGTGCGACTGCGCGAAGAGCGTGCAGCGTTCCGGGTCGATCCCCGAGGCCACGAGCGAGACTGTGAGATCGAACACGCGCCGCAGCAGGTCCTCGCGCTCGTACTCGCGGGTGATCGCGTGCAGGTCGACGATGCAGTAGTAGCACTCGTACTCGTCGACCATCGCCGCCCAGCGCCGGAACACCCCGAGATAGTTCCCGAGATGCGCGTGCCCCGTCGGCTGGATCCCGCTGAACACGCGCTTACGCGGCCCCGAAGGGGCCCGGTCGGTCATTGCGTACCGACGCCCGAGGTCTCTCGCGGGCGGGTCAGGTCGCCCAGAGCCCGAATCTCCTCGCGGAGATCCGCCACGCCGTCACGCACTTCCCGGCGAAGGGCTGTGACATCCTCCTGGAGGACCGTGACCTGCGCCTCGACGCGGGACACCCGCTCGACGAGTTCGAGCTGCGTCGCGTGAAGGGCGTTCGCCCGGTCCCACAGGAGATAGACGGCTCCCATCCCGACCGCGAGCGCGAGGGCGAGCGAAAAGCACAGGTTCCATCGCGTAATCATGATCCCGTTCATCCGGTGAACGTAACCGGTCGACGTGTCAGCCGTAACTCGGGGCCTCTCGGTGGGTTTCGTGGGCGTTCAGGATGGCTTCTACGAGGGGGGCGGTGCCGAAGCGGATGGGGTCGGTGGCGGGGAGGCCGGTGACTTCGCGGGCGTGGCGGACGGCGGCGCGGGCTTCGGCTTCGGGGATGTCGTAGGTGGCGAGGGAGACGCCGATCACACGGCCGGGGACTTCGGGGCAGGCCCAGGCGAGCGCGTCCTCGTAGCGGCGGATCACCTCGTCCAGTTCCGGGAGCACGACCCAACTGTGGTTGCCGCCGTAGATGCGGGGGCGGCTCGGCATCCAGGTGAGGATCATCGCGTGCGGCAGCGTGCCGTGCAGGAGGCCGTGCGTGACACCGGAGTAGCCGGGGTGCATGAGCGACCCCTGGCCTTCGACGAGGACGATGTCGACCCCCTCGCCGTCCTCGCCGTCTTCGCCCCGGGCCGCCTCGAGCGTGAGGCGTTCGGCGGCGCCGGAGATGAAGTCCGACACCACCGCGTCCACGGCGATGCCCGTGCCGGCGATGAGGATGCCCGTCTGGCCCGTGGCGGCGAAGGCGGCGCGCACGCCCCGCGCCTGCAGAGCGCGCTGCAGCTCGAGCGAGACCGTCATCTTCCCGGTATTGCAGTCCGTGCCGACCGTCAGCACCCGGAACGCGTCGGTCGCCATGGCCCGGCCCGCGCCCACCGGCAGGTCCGGCGGCGGCTTGCGGAGGTCGAACAGCGTACAGCCGTGCCGGTCCGCGAGCGCCGCCAGTTCGGGGTCGTCGCAGAGGAAGAAGTGAAGGCCGCTGATGATGTCGAGGCCCTCCTCGAGCGCGGCCACGAGCACGGCCCGCCACGCGTCGGGGAGTTGCCCTCCCTGGGGCGCGATCCCCACGAGAAGGGCTTCAGGACGGGGTTCCGTCGCGAGCGCCTCGGCGAAGGTCGCGACGATGGGGATGTCGCCGCCGAAGCCCAGCGCCTCCCCCACCGTACGGCCGGCGAAGCGGGAGTCGATGACCGAACTCACTCGCTCCGGCTGGTAGCGCACCGCGGACGAGGCGGTCTTCGCCGTCTCGACCCCGAAGGCCCCCTCCGCGAGGATCGCGAGCCGGGAGGAGGAAAGCCGCTTCCGCCCCGGGCCCGGGCTCATTCGCTCCCGGCCCGCTCCGTCTCGCCGGACTCGCCCAGCAGCTCGAGGAGTTCCGCCTCGGGAATCTCTTCCGCGTCGGCGGCTTTGTCTGCCGCATCCGCGTCCGCCTCGGACTCCTCGCCCGAACCGAGCGCCTTCACCTCCTCGGGCTCGGCGGAGGGGAGGAGGCCCATGGAGGCCTTCATCTCCAGCAGCCGGTCCTCCACGGCGGCGTCGCCTCCCGCCTCCAGCGCCTTGAACTCGCTGAGGAGCGTGTCGCCGGTGAGTTCCTCCGTGACCTCCGCGCTCGCGAGCGCCTGGCGCTCCGCCTGCTCGATCCTCTCCGTCATCTGATCGAAGGCGCGGAAGGCGCTCTTGTCGTGGAGCCCCTGCATCGTGTCGTGGATGCGCTTCTGGGCCTCCGCGCGCTTCTGCTTCGCGATGAGGAGGTTCTTCTTGCGCTTCGCCTCCTCGATCTTCGCGTTCAGCTGCCGCAGCGAGTCCTTGAGCTTCTCGGTCTCGGCGCGGTGGTTCTGCCACTGCGTCTCCAGCTCGCGCGCGTGCTCGGCGTGCTCCTGCCCGCGCACGAGCGCCTGGCGCGCGAGGTCGTCGCGGCCCTCACGGATCGCGAGCCGCGCCCGCCGCTCCCACTCCTGCGCCGTCGAGCGCGACTCCTCGAACTGCGCCCGCAGCTTGCGCTCGTCGGCGATCGCGACCGCCACCTCCTGCTTCGCCTGGGCGAGCTGGCGGCGCATGTCCTCGATGATGGTGGTGAGCATCTTCTCGGGGTTCTCGGCCCGAGCGATGAGGTCGTTGAGGTTCGATCGAATCAGCCGGGAAAGTCGGTCCAGGACACCCATGGTGTATGCTCGTTTCCTGTGCTTGCTCTTCAGTCGTTCGGAATGTCGACGGTGAGGCTGTCCCAGTGGGACGTCAGCGCGAGGGTGAGGCTCTCGAGCGTGGCGCGGAACTCGGAGAAGTCGAGGTTCTCCAGTTCCAGCGTGTCGCTCAGGATGACCTCTCCGTCCTCGAGGCCGTAGGCCCCGTGGATGAGGTCCACCGCGTTCAACTCCAGCAGCCTCCGGTAGAGCGCAAGCTGGTCCTCATCGTCGATCGGAAGGTCGCGGATGTCCGCGCGGCACACGAGGACGGGCGGCTGGTAGTTCACCAGGATCCTCGGCTGCCGCCCCGCGCTCGCGCCGTCGGGGTGGACGATCCACAGTCCTTCGTCGAGTTCCTGATAGTCCGCTTCGGTGCGGATGAGGAAGCTCTCTATGTCCTCTCTGTTCAGCATCAGTTCGGTCCCCGCAGTCGTGAATCGGGTCGCCCTTCCGGGCGAGACTCATCCGATGGCGCCCCGCCCGCGAGCCCGCCGCCCTCGAGGAGGCGGGTCATGAAGCGCTGCTCCTCCGTCAACTGGTCCACCTGGTTCGCCAGCAGCGCGACATGCTCGCGCAGACGCTCGATCTCCTCGTCGTCCCGGCCCGGTTCCACGGGCGTGGGCGACGGGCGGGCCGCGAACCACTTCTGGGCCACTTCCCCGAACGTGACGAGCGCCACGATGATGATGATGAAGACGAAGACGCTCATCGCCGTCCTTGCCGCAACCGAATACGCACCCGGGACCGGCCGCCATCGGTGAAACGAATCTACGAGGCGGCCCGCACCGGAGTTTCCCCGCGGACGGCCGCGCGAACCGCCGGCGGCGGCCCATGATAACGCCGGAACCCCCGCCACGTAACCCGCAGACGAAGGGTCAGCGGGTGGTGCGGGGCGGTTCCGGGGGCGGCGGCGTGCCGAGGGCGCGAATGCCCGCCGCTCGCATCCTCAAGTGGGTTGACCGGCCTCGGGGCCGCCGCCGAAACCGATCGTTGGGCGGCGGCGGTCGATCTCGTCCAGGCGTGCGTCGACGCGGTCGAAGCGCCGATGGACTGCGCTGAACATGTCGTCGTAGTGGTCGCGGTCGTCGGCCGCGCGTTCGCGCATGGCCAAGACGGACTCTCGCACGCCGCTGAGGATCGTCTCGACGGCGTTTCGCAACTCGGCCACGGTCGCGGCCCTGTCTTCCGGTGCGTTTCCGCGGGTCGCCAATGGTGTCTTCTCCCTGTTCCGCCCTGTGAACGTTAGCCGTGTCGGTACGGTCACACAAAGGATCGTGGAAGCGATCAACAGGTCATCAAGAAGATACGCCATGACCGCTCGGGTCACGGACTTGCTTGCCTCCCAAAATGGTGGCCGCTACGTTCGCGCCGCTCTTCTTCAGACCTAGCTGTACCAACCATTCCCGTCTGGCGATGCGGACCGTCCTCAGTCCGGTTTGCCTCCCTGCCAACCACTGGAACGAATCCATGCGATCGAGATTCTCTTCCTCGTTTATTCCGCCTCACACCTTGCTGGGAGCCATCGCCGGTATAGCAGTACTGACTCTGAATGCGACGCCCGTCTTGGCTGCAGAACACACCGTGCGGGTGCTCGAATCGGCCGGTATGCCTGCCTTGACATCCGCGGCTGCAGATGTGGAGCCAGAGGCCAACGACCGCATCTCCAGGTTCTCAAACGGAGCCACGTCTTGTACGTCTAACGCGCAGGCACCGGGCGGATCGCACCATGCCATTTCCAGGCAACGGTATCCGCAAATGTCACTCCGCAGCGCGGATCCGGGAACTACCGGTACAATACCCGATGCGGAGATATTCCGGGGCGGCTGGGGCGGCGTAGACCTGCTGGAGTACTTCCTCTGGGCGACAGAATTCAGCATTTCCTCGTCGGACTCGTCGGCGGTAAGCGTGTGCATCGTTCAGGACCATTATCTCGGTGAAGATGTGAGCTGGGCCGAGTACTCCGGGGTGGGTATCGGGAGCGCGGAAATAACGATCACGGGTACGGGTGTTGGGACTCCGCCCGATACTCTGAGCTTCACGGTGACGGTAGTGAACCGCGCCCCGGCATCGGTGGGAGACATCGAGAACCAGTCGCTGCCCGGAGGTGGCAGTGGCAGCGTGGATGTGTCGTCCAACTTCACGGATGCAGATGACGATCCCCTGACGTATACGGTGGCGTCATCGAATTCCGGCATGGTGACGGCCAGCACATCGGGAAATGAGGTTCGCTTCAGGGGCAGGTCGCGCGGCAGCCCAAGGCTGACGGTGACGGCGAGCGATGGGTACGGCGGGACGGCCACGCAGCGCTTCACGGTGACGGTGGGAAACAGTGCGCCTCAGGCTTCCGGAAGCGTCACGAATCAATCGGTCGAGGTGGGAGCCAGCGTGAGCGTGGACCTGTCGAACCACTTCACGGACGTGGATTCGGACGCGCTGACGTATACCGCATCGTGGTCGGACTCATCGGCGTTTACGGCGAGTTTGACGGCTAGCGTGATCGAGTTCACGGGTCAGCAGCGAGGCCGTGCGACCGTGACGGTGAAGGCGAACGATGGTCACGGCGGGACGGCGGAGCAGACATTCAAGGTGACCGTTCCCAACCGACCGCCCAAGGGCGTCGGCAGCATCGACAACCAGTCGGTGACCGTTGGCGGCAATGGAAACGTGAACGTGGCTCCCTACTTCACGGATGCGGACGGAGATGCGTTGGCCTATTCGGTAGCCTGGTCAGATTCGTCTGCGTTGACGGTGAGCGTGACGGGCAGCGTGGTGGCATTCGAGGGCGATGCGCGCGGCAACGTTACAGTGACCGTCACGGCCTCCGACGGACACGGTGGAACCGTCGAACAGGCGTTCACGGTGACGGTGCCAAACCAGGTGCCGACACCCGTGGGGACCATCGCGGATCAGTCGGTGACCGCGGGCGGAAGCGGCAGCGTAGACGTATCGGGACACTTCGCGGACGCAGACTCCGACGCGCTGAGCTACGCGGTCGAGTGGACGGACTCCACGGCGGTCACCGTAAGCGTGGACGGGAATGCGGTGGAGTTCGAGGGCGATGCCCGCGGTAGCACCACCGTGACCGTTACGGCCTCCGACGGACACGGCGGGACGGCTGAACAGTCGTTCATGGTGACCGTGGCAAACCAGGAGCCGACCGCCGTAGGTAGCATCGCGGCCCAGTCGGTGGCGGTTGGTGGCAGCGGCAGCGTGGACGTGTCGGGACACTTCACCGATGCGGACTCCGATCCGTTGAGTTACACGGTCGAGTGGACGGATTCCACGGTGGTCACCGTGACCGTCAACGGGAGCGCGGTCGAGTTCAGCGGCGACGCCCGCGGCAGCGCCACCGTGACCGTGACGGCCTCCGACGGTCACGGCGGGACGGCCGAACAGGCGTTCACCGTGACGGTTCCCAATCAAACTCCCGGACTCGTCGGCAGCATCGCGGACCAGTCCGTGACCGTCGGAGGGAGCGGCAGTGTGAACGTGGCCGCCTACTTCTCCGATGCCGACGGGGATGCCCTGACGTACGCGGTAGTCTGGTCGGATTCGTCCGTCATAACGGCCAGCGTAACCGGAAGCGTCGTGGAGTTCACGGGCGACGCGCTCGGCAGTGCCGACGTGACGGTGACGGCCTCGGACGGCCATGAAGGCAGTGCGGATCAGGCGTTTGCGGTGACGGTGGTGTCCTCCAACCGGGCTCCGGCGTTTAGTCCGACCACCCTCCAAAGGACGGTGGCGGAGAACTCGGCCGCGGGGACGAACGTGGGGGCGCCCGTGACGGCGAGCGATGCGGACGACGACGCACTGGCCTACAGCTTCGCGACCGGCGGCGAGGAGTCATCGTTCGAGATCAACGGGACGACGGGGCAGATCACGGTCGGGACTTCGGCGGATCTGGATTATGAGAGCGGAAACACGTCGTTCACGGTGCAGGTGGTGGCGAGCGATGGGACGTTGGCCGACACGGCGACAGTAACCATCGGCGTGACGAACGCGGACGACCCCGGGGCTGTGACGCTGGACGCGAGCTTGGCTCGGGTGGGTGTCCAGTTGACCGCAACGCTCACGGACCAGGATGGCTCCCAGGAAGCGGGCAAGACCCGCAAGTGGCAGCGCTCGGCGGACGGCAGCACGGGCTGGGCGGACATCTCGGGCGCAACCACGCGATTCTACACGCCGGTGGCGGACGATGAGGGGAAGTGGCTGAAGGCCGTGTTCACGTACACGGACGGCCACGGACCGAACAAGAGTGCGGAGAGTGCGGCGCTCCGCGTGACGGGGCCAAACGTGGCACCGGTGTTTCCGGCCGCACTGTCGCGAACGGTACCGGAGAACTCGGCGGCCGGGACGGACGTGGGGGCACCGGTGACGGCGACCGACGGCAACGACGACACTCTGACCTACAGCTTCGTGGTAGACGGCGACTCGTCGTCTTTCGAGATCGACGGGACGACAGGGCAGATCACGGTGGGCAGTTCGGCAGATCTCGACTACGAGAGCGGAACCACATCGCTGACGGTTCAGGCGGTGGTGAGCGATCGCACGCTGGCCGACACAGCGACGGTGACGATCAATGTAACCGACGCGGACGACCCGGGGGTCGTGACGCTGGACGCGAGCGTCGCGCGCGTAGGTGTACGTCTGTCGGCGGCGCTCTCCGATCAGGACGGTTCCCAGAACGCGGGCAAGACGCGCAAGTGGCAGCGATCAGCCAACGGCAGCACGGGCTGGACGGACATCTCGGGCGCCACCACGCGGTTCTACACGCCGGTGGCGAGCGATGAGGGGATGTGGCTGAAGGCCGTGTTCACGTACACGGATGGCCACGGGCCGAACAAGCAAGCGGAGAGTTCGGCGGTGCGGGTGACGGGAGCAAACGTGGCGCCGGCGTTCAGCTCGGACGCGCTCACGCGGTCGGTGCCGGAGAACGCGGTGGCGGAGACGGAAGTGGGTGCCGCGGTGACGGCGACCGATGGCAACGGAGACGTCCTGGCGTACAGCTTCGCGGCGGGTGGCGACGCGGCGTCCTTCGAGATCGACGAATCGACGGGGCAGATCACGGTCGGGAGCGGAACGGCGCTGGACTACGAGAGCGGGAACACGTCGCTCACGGTGCAGGCGGTGGCCAGTGACGGCACGCTGGCCGACACGGCGACGGTGACGATTTCCGTGACGAACGAGGATGAACCGGGTGCCGTGACGCTGGACGCATCGGTGGCCCGGGTCGGAACGGCGATCACGGCGACTCTCGCCGACGAGGACGTACCGGACGCGCAAGCCACGACGATCGCCTGGCAGAGTTCGGCCGACGGGGGTACGACCTGGGCGGATATCGCGAGCGCGACGTCGACGTCCTACACGCCGGTTTCAAGCGACGAGGGGACACGGCTGCGGGCGGCGTTTAGCTACACCGATGGCCATGGGGCGGGCAAGCTCGCGGAAAGCGACGCGGTAAACGTGACCGGGCCGAACGTGGCGCCGGTGTACAGCCCGGCGGCGGTGGAGCGGGCGGTGGCCGAGAACTCGGCGGCAGGGACCGACGTCGGAGCACCGGTGACGGCAAGCGACGCCAACAACGACGCGCTGGCTTACAGTGTCGCGGCGGGCGGTGACGCGTCGTCGTTCGAGATCCACGGGACGACGGGGCAGATCACGGTCGGGCGTGGCGTGACGCTGGACTACGAGAGCGGGAGCACGTCGTTCACGGTGCAGGTGGTGGCGAGCGACGGCACGCTGGCGGACACGGCGACCGTTACGATCTCCGTGACGGATGCGGACGACCCGGGCGTCGTGACGCTGGACGCCGCAGTGGCGCGGGTCGGCTCGCAACTGACCGCAGTGCTGACGGATCAGGACGGTTCGCGGAACGCAGGCAAGAAGCGGAAGTGGCAGCGGTCGGCCTCCGGCGGGGTGCCGTGGACGAACATCTCGGGCGCCAACTCGCGTTTCTACACGCCGGTCGCGGCAGACGAGGGTATGTGGCTGCGTGCCGTTTTCACGTATGCCGACGGGCACGGACCGAACAAGCGCGCGGTGAGCCCTACGGTACCGGCGGTGGGCGCGACGACGCCGGTGGTGTCCTTCGGTGCCGAGGAGTACTCGGTGACGGCGGGAGGTTCGGTCGATGTGGCCGTCGGGCTGTCGCCGGCCGCCACAGCAGCGCTCTCGATCCCGGTTGCGGTCGGCGGAAGCGCGGCGGCCGCGACCCGAACCGTGACGTTCGAGGTGGGCGACACCGATCAGACGCTGTCGGTGAGTGCTGTCGGCCTCGCGGCAGGCGATACGGTGACGCTCTCGTTCGGCACGCTGCCGTCCGGTGTCGTGGCGGTTGCGCCCTCGGATGCGTTTGTGGTCGTAAGCGAGATCGGGGCCGACATGTCGGACAAGTCCCGGCGGGCAGCGCTCTCGGTCGAGTACGCCGAGCTCTCCTACACGGCGTCGGCCGGCGGGCCGGGCGCCGGGGTGACCGTACGGATGTCGCCTGCGGCGGACCGCGAAGTCATCGTGCCCGTCACGGTCGCGGGTACCAGTGCCGGCACGGCCGACCTCGGCGTTCCGGCCACTCTTCGGTTCGCGCCGGGCGACTCCATGCAAGCGTTCACCGTCGAGGCGCCCGCCGAAGTGCGCGTCGGGCAGTACACACTCGGCTTCGGCGAGCTACCGGAGGCGGTGAAGGCAGGCGCCATCGCCGCCAGCGTGATCGATATCGTCGACGGGGCCGCGGACGCGGCGCGGTTGGACGAGTCGCTGCAGGTCGGCCTCGCGGTCCTCGGCCGTTCGGTGGCCGAGGAGGCACGCCGGTCGATCAGCGGCCGGATGGAGGCCGCCATGCGTGGTGGATCGGTGCGCAGATCCGCCACGGGATCGGCCGGGGCGTGGGCGACCCGCGCGCTCACGTCTCTGGCGGGGCCGCAGCCGGACGCTGGTGCGGCGGCTGGTCGGCACGCGCGTCCGACCGGAAAGGAAGCTGTCGAGCGACTGCTGCCGCAGCTCTCGCTTTCCGCGGACATGGGCTTGGCGCAGGATGGAACCAGCTCTCGGTTCAGCGTTTGGGGAGAGGGCTCTGCGCAGGGGTTCCGGGGCGAACCCGGCCGCCTCTCCTATGAAGGCGGTATGCGGGCGCTCACCGTAGGTGCCGACGCACAGGTGGGTTCCGCGGCCCGCCTGGGCGTGTCCGTGATGCGCACGGGTGGGGAGTTCGACTATACGACCGGGTCGCTCGAGGGGACCCTGGACCACGGGATGACCACGGTGCATCCATACCTGTTCTTCCAGCCCTCGGCCGGGCTCGGACTGTGGGCCATGGCCGGCTACGGGACGGGGCAGTTGGAGTCGACCGCCGGGGCGCCCGCGCTGGATGCCACGCTCAACATGATCTCCGGCGGCGCCAGACTGCCGCTCGTACGGAACGGCGGGTTCGGGCTCGGCCTCACCGGCGACGTGTTCGGAGTGCGCATGTCCGCGGGCAACGGCGGGGCGGAGGGCGCGGCAACCCGAGGCCGCGCGCTGCTGGAGGCCACGTACGCGGCGAGCGGGCTCCGGCTTGGCGTGGAGGCGGGCGGACGCTACGACGGTGGCGACGCCGACACCGGCGCCGGAGTAGAGACAGGCGCGTCGGTGGGCTATGCCGGTAGCGCGGTCGATCTGGCGATGAATGGCCGGATGGCGTTCGGGTCATCCGGCCACAGGGAGTGGGGCGTCGCGCTCAGACTGGCCTGGGACCCGGGCGCCAAGGGCCGGGGATTCCGGCTTGCGGTGAGCCCGGCCAGCGGGCAGGACCGGAGCGGCATGCGTGGGCTTCTGGAAGGAAACTACGCGACGCCTGGGCACGGCGGTGGAAGCCTGGATCCGGCACAACGCTTCGACGCCGAGGCTGGCTATGGGTTCGCTGCGTTTGGCGGCGGATCGCTCGATACGTACAGCCGGCTCTCAACGCATCGCGGCGGACGAACCTTGACTTTGGGCACCGGCTACGACCTCGCACGCGCGCTGAGGTTCAGCTTCGAGGCCGTAAGTGCTCAGACCGGAGGCCGCGCACCCACCAGGCAGGGCATCAGGGCCAGCGTCAACCTCCGGTTTTGATGCGTCGCTATTATGGGGCGATGAAAAACGAGACATTCTCCGCCGTTTCGCGCCGGAACGGGAAGCCGAAGGGGCGGCATCCGGACAAGGCGCTCTCGGCGGCGTTCGTGCGCGCGGCGCCGCCGGGGCGGTACTGCGACGGCAACACGCTGTACCTCTTCGTCCAGCGCACCGGGGCCCGGAGCTGGGTCCAGCGCCTCGTCATCCGCGGGCGGCGGCGCGACCTCGGACTCGGAAGCGTCGCGCTGGTCTCTCTGGCCGAGGCCCGGGAGAAGGCGCGCAGGAACCGCAAGCTGGCCCGCGATGGGGGCGACCCGCTCGCCGAGCGGCGGCGCTCCCGGGACGTACCCAGCTTCGCCGAAGCGGCCGCGCGCGTCCTGGCGCAGAAGCAGGCCGGCTGGCGCAGCGAGAAACACCGGAGGGACTGGATGTCGAGCCTCCACCGCTACGTCTTCCCGCGTATCGGGCACGTGGCGGTCTCGGAGGTGACGAGCGCCGACGTGCTCGAGATCCTCTCCCCGATCTGGTACACGAAGGCGCCCACCGCCCGGGTCGTGCTGCAGCGCATCCGCTCGGTGCTGGAATGGGCGATGGCGATGGAGTTCCGCAGCGGCAACCCCTGCGACCGGCTCCGCCCGGTGCTCGGCCCCCAAAACCGGGTGATACGCCACATGCGGGCCCTGCCGCACCGGGAGGTCTCGGCGGCGATCGAGGCGGTGCGAGGATCGAGACGGCCGTCCGCCGGCCCCCTCGCGTTCGAGTTCCTCGTGCTGACGGCCGCGCGGTGGGGCGAGGTGCGGTGGGCCGAGTGGGAGGAGATCGACGACGGCCGGGGCGTGTGGACGGTGCCCGCGAGCCGCATGAAGGCGAAGCGGGAGCATCGCGTGCCGCTCGGCCGCCGCGCCCTGGAGATCCTCGACCGGGCGCGAAGGCTCGACGGCCACAGTCCGTTCGTGTTCACCCGCGGCAGCGCGAAGCCCCTGTCGGAGAAAACGCTCCGCCGGCTCCTGAGGAAAAGGGAGATCGCGGCCGTGCCGCACGGCTTCCGGTCGAGCTTCCGGGACTGGGCGGCCGAAGAGACGGATCATCCTCGCGAGGTCGTCGAGGCGGCCCTCGCGCACGTCGTGCAGAACAAGGTCGAGGCCGCCTACCGGCGCACGGACCTGTTCGAGCGCCGGCGCACCCTCATGAACGACTGGGCCGCCTACCTGGCCCGCGAGTCGGAACCGGAATGAGGAATCGAATGAGGGAACAGATGGAGAGCTGCAATCAATAAGAGGTTCATAATCAGCAAGTTATGGTGATTCTGCCGTTGTCACGATAACGGCAGCCGACCCGGATGGCGCGAGCGCGACGCAGACCGTCAGCCTGACGGTCGGCGACGGCAACAGCGCGAACACGCCGCCGGTAGCCGTGAACACGATTCCGGACCACACGGTCGGGGTCGGCGGCTCGGTGAGCGTCGACGTGGCGGGCTACTTCAGCGACGCGGACGGCGACGAACTCAGCTACGTGGCTTCGAGTTCGAACGCCGACGTGGCCACGGCCAGCATGGACGGCTCGACGGTGACGATCGAGGGTGTCGGCAGAGGCTCGGCCGTCATCACGGTCACCGCGAGCGACGGATCTGCGTCGGTCTCGCAGGGCTTCAACGTGACGGTCGAATCGGCGGTCACGAACCAGGCGCCCGTAGCGGTCGGCACGATTCCGGGCTCGAGGCTCCAGATCGGCGGCACGTCGCGGATCGACGTCGCGGGCTACTTCAGCGACGCGGACGGCGACGAGTTGACCTACACGGGAGCCAGCTCGAACGAGGCCGTGGCGACGATATCGATGGAGGGCTCGACGGCGACGATCGACGCGATCGCGGCCGGCGACGCCGTCATCACGATCACCGCGAGCGACGGATCCGCGTCGGTCTCGCAGGGCTTCCGCATCGATGTTCCCGCGGGCCCGGAGGAGGCCACGGTCGTGATCTCGAGGCTGCTGGACGCGAACCGGAATCAGATCAGCGATCCGACGGGCATCCGGGGCACGATCTACGCGGTGCTCGACGTGCAGTCGAACGATGAGACGTGGACGGAGATCGGTCTCACGCTGAACGGCGAGACGGTGACGCCTCTGTGCCGCGGCACCGGCAGCAGTTCCGCCGACGTGGCCGTGGGCCCGGGACTCGCCGCCGCGGGGCAGGTCGAGATCGAGTGCCGCCTGCAGACCGACGATGTCGTGGGCGAGTGCGTGGGGATGCAGCTCGATCCGAGGTACGCCAACGGCAACTACGAGTTGGGCGCCTTCCTCACGACCGATACGGGCGAGACTCGCGACGAGGTCGCCTCTCAGCCGATCGCGCTCAACAACTCCGGTTTCGTGCAGATCGTGCACGTTCCGGGCAGCGAGTTCGAACTCGGACCCCACACCGGGGGCCTCACCTTCTACGGCGGTTCATCCGCTACCGAAGGCAATGTCAACACGTTCCACGCGTGTCCGGTCGCGTATGACGGCACGACCGCCGGTTCGGTCGCGATCCAGGGGGATGGTGACGGGTCCGGAAGCGGCGCCGCTCTCCTCTGCGCCTCCCGCGCTGGCCTTCTACGCGCGTGGCAACACGCCTCAGAACGGTCGCCCATTGGCCGACGATGAGGCTCCGTTCACCTGGGAAGTCAGCTCGGGCCTCAACTACGCGGTCGAGAACACCGCTGGCGACAACGAGCACTGGATTCTCAGTGGCAGCATCATCGATCCCAACGGCCTCGACGTGACTTCCAAGTTCACGCAGGGGAAGCGCGGCCCGTTGTACTTCGATTTCAAGGCGCCTGCGCGCACCAACAGCTCGCAGATCGCGATCAGCAGTTCGGGCAATCCAACGAGTTGGGGTCCCACGTCGCCGTCGTACTACCCGGACGCTGCTCCTAACGGTGCTGCCTTCCGCTTCCGGATCACGGAAATGTCCGACATGGGCGTCGGGCACGTGTACGGCTCGACCTCGGCGATCGCCGTGGGCGACTGCTCCGTGCGCGGCAACGACGACACTCGCGGCAGCACGGCGTTCACGCCGCTGGATGAGTTCGACAACGTGACGCACATTAGCCAGTTGCCCGAGGAAGATCCGGACAGAGATGCCGTCAACGATGGCGGCGGGATCGACTGCTACGTGGCCGAGGTCCAGTCTCTGGCGGACCGGCTGGGCAACGCGGTCAATCTGTCCCGAGTGCCGCGGATTCGTACGGCGACCACCTTCGGTGTCGACCGCACGCCGCCGGTCATCAGCCGCGAGCGCCCCTCCGATGCATTGGTGCTGAACGGCAATGAGCTGTCCTTCGAGATCGAGGACCCGCGGTTCGAGAGCGGCGAGGACGGCAGCGGGCAGAGGGCCGAGGCCTTCGCCTACGCCGGCGACTCCCGTTACTGGGTCACCGGGAACCACTACTGGAGCGACAACGTCGACATGAGCACCGGATCGGCCACGGTCGATATCACGGCGACCTCGGGTACGTTCGCGCGTGAAATCGAACACACCGTGTACATCCGGGCGCGCGACGTTGCCGGCAACTCCGCGTTCACGTCCTTCACGTTCACGCGAGACCATTCGGACCCGGTCCTCTCGCTGTCCGAGGTGCCGAGCGACTTCGGCCTCACGCAGGCGGCGTCGGTGAGCGTGACGGTGGCGGGAACGCTGACCGACGCGACGGAGATCCGGCGAGCGTTCCTGAGCGTCCATCACGGCACCGAGTGCGTGGCGGACACCGATAGGCTGGAATCGTCGCAGGCGGCCAATCCCGTGCGGCGGCTCCACAACGGCACGAACAAGATCGAGTTCTCCGAGGTCTTCACGATCAAGAAGGCCGGCGATCTTGGCGCGACGGACTACTGCTTCTTCCTCAGCGCCGAGGACGATGCCCGCGACGCCGATGGCGGCGCCAACGAGAACGACTTCGACGAAATCGTTGGCACGTTCAGCGTGACGTGGCCGGGAACCAAGCCCGTGGGGCCTGTGGCCGTGGGCGCGATCAGCAATATGGACCTGGCGATCGGCGGCATGGACACGCGCGACGTAACGGCCAACTTCAGCGACGCCAACGGCGACGCCTTGACCTATATGGCGGCCAGCTCGGACGGCGCCGTGGCGACCGTCTCGATGGCGGGCGCGGTGGCGACGGTCACTGCCGTAGCGGCGGGTACCGCCACGATCACGGTTACGGCGAGCGACGGCGGCACCGGGACGGCCGAGCAGTCTTGGAACGTGACGGTCGCAGCGGCGCCGCCGCCGACGGTGTACGGCCTGGTCTTCACGGACGCCGACGACGATCCGCTGACCATGGTGGAGGTCGACGAGGGTTCGGGGAGCGACGGTGGAACGACATACAAGGTCGCGCTCGACCGGATGCCGTCGGATGACGTCACCGTCGCGATCGCCGTCGCGGAAGCCAACCGGGCGGTGTATGCGACCCTCAGCGTGGATGAGCTGACGTTCACGTCGGCCAACTACATGACCGCACAGGAAGTGACGGTTACCACGCTCGACCACGATGCGAACACGACGTCGGAGCCGTTCACCCTGACGCACGACCCGAGCGGTGCGGAGTACGAGAGCGCCGCAACGGCGAACGTCGCGGGTATGGTGAACGACGACGAGGTCTGGCTGTCGACGTCGATCATGAGCTTGAGCGAGAGCGCCGACACCACCGAGGTGACGCTCACGGTCTCCACGGGTGTGGCGGATGACGATGATGCCAGGTCGGTCTCAGTGACCTTCCTCGGTGGCGACGCCATCGACGGCGACTTCAACGTGCTCGATGCCGCCAAGGCCGAGCAGGCCACGGTCGTTGTCTCCATACCGCTGGGCGAGACGAGCAAGGACACGACGCTTTACATCGTGCCGATCGACGACGAGCTCATCGGTGGGGTCAGTACCGATGAGTCGCCGACGGAGGATATCGGCTTCACTACGGATGGGAACATTACCTACTCCCCCGCCAATACCGCACCGGCCTCACCCAAGATAGAGGCGGTGGTACATACGGAAGTCGAACTGACGGATGCCGATCCCGACGTGACCGTCTCCGTCGACCAGCAGTCCATCGCCGAAGATGCCGGGGAGCAGACGGTGACGGTGACGGTGGCCGCGGGCGACCGGGTCGGCGCTGACAGGGTGTTCACCGTGACGTTCACCGGTGGCGATGGCGCCGTCCAGTACACGACGAGCGGTTTGAGTGCCGGCGGCGAGTTGATAGTGACGATTCCGCCGGGCGAGACCATGGCAACCGAGACGTTCCGTCTGACGCCCACGGATGACACGGCGAACAACGCGGATCGCACGATTGGTGTCACTGCGGCGCTGCCGGCGGGCACGACCAAGCCGAACAGCACCGTGGGGTACTCGATCGACGTCCGCGATGCGCAGATCACACTCGTCAACGACGACGATTCCTAACGGAACGTCGGAATCGTAGCCGACGCAGCGAGGTCGGCACGGCAGGAAAAGAACGGGCCCCGCGAAGCTTGCGGGGCCCGTTCTTCTTGCGGGGTACAGGTGCCCCACGCCTCGGCTCGAGAAGCCAGCCGCCGACCACCTGGTCCGGCGCGGCGTAGCCGAGGCGATGCCCGACGGTTCGGGACGTCGAGGATCTCGGAATCGAAGTCGTGGATCCCCCGGATCCGGGCCGTAAAGCGGGACGCGTCGGCCGCGCAGGCGCCGCCTCCACCAACCCTCACTATGTGGTAAGTAATGAGGTAACTGACGGGCCGGGGCATAGACGAGAAAACCCACCAATATAGGCGGGTATAGTCCCCCAATATTGGGGGGATACTTCCAATGTCCATATCCGGCGCTCCCCTGTCAACTGACGGCCGAAATGTGACGGAAATTCGGTCAAACAGGAGCTCCTCGTCCCACGCCCCCTAAGAAGCCGCAGGGCCGCACCCCCAGGTCGGTGAGCAGCCTCGAACTCGACCCGGTCCCCACCCTGGAGCGACGTCGCGCCACGAACTTCGCCCCGGAACATCTCGCTGTCAGCGTGTGTCAGGGGCATTCGGGCTGTGGCCGGGAAGATCCGGGCGGGCGGTCCCCAGGTCGCAGGAGGCCGCGGCAATGGAGGGATACCCCCCCTAATCGAGGTGGGGAATCCCCCAATTAAGGGGGGAAATGCGTTCCAACATCCGTTACCTCATTCGAGAATGTGGTGCAAAACGGTGAGGGACCGTCCCCACACTCCCGACAGCCGTGATGGCTGTAACTTCATCCATGTTATGAACATACGTTACGATGTGCAAGCATCGAAAACGGCGTGACAGACATCGGAAAATCGTCGGAGCCTCTACCGCCCGCTTTCGGCCTCCGCGGGGTTGCAGCCACTCACGAGGACCTCCGGCTCCGATCCGACCGCTTTGGCCGCCCGCGCGAGGCCCGGCCGCCGCAACGGCCCGGCGGGCTCGCCGGACGATGGACCTCGATCTCGTCGCCAGAGACCATCAACAAGGACCCTCCATCGCACTTGAGGCCGGGTTCCGTTGATACGACATTGATCGTCGCCGCGAGGTTCGGTGCAGACGGGTGAACGCGGCCGCACGGCGCGCATCGCACTTCGAACCTCCTGTGGAAGGCGGGGAAACGATGGGGTTGGACGTGATCGGAATCCTGAGCGTGATGCTGGCGATCCTGGGCGTGGGCGTGACCATGGGCGGCCTCGCGCTCCGCGGCATCGGGAACCTCAAGGACGATCTCACAAAGCGGACCGATAAGCTCTCCGACCAGTTGGAGAGCGCGCACAAGGAACTTCGCGACGAGCTGAAAGCTGAGCTCGTCGGTCTGCGCAACGAAGGGAGATCCGACATCGTCGGTCTGCGCGGCGAGCTGAAGGGCGAGATCGCCGGTCTGCGCAGCGAGCTGAAGGGCGAGATCTCCGGTCTGCGTGACGAGCTGAAGGGCGAGATCTCCGGTCTGCGTGACGAGGTGAAAGCCGACATCGTCGGTCTGCGCGACCGGATCGACGCCGTCCACGCCGAAGTGGTCGCGATGCGCGTAGCCATGGGCGACCGCGTGGCCAGACTCGAAGGGCGTGTGTTCGGCGTGCCCCTCACGGATACCGGCACCGACTAGCGCCGGTCGGCAGTAACTCGAGCTTGTACGGACCTCCTGCCGCTACCGCGGGGGCCCGGCCGGGATGCCGCGGCTCACGAGGACCTCGAGGTCCGCTCCGGCCGCCGCCAATCCGGCCGACGCGACGGCCCGGGCGGGGTCGCCGGACGACGGACCGCGCAGGATGCCGAGCACCTGGCCACTCTCCGGATCGCGCAGGATGGCCACGGGCCGGTCCGTGGCCCGATCCAGCGTGGTCGATCCCGCGGGCCCGGACAGCGTGATGCTCGCCAGGCGGCCGACCCACTCGGCCGGCGCGGGCATCGCGATCACGAAGGCTGACTCGCCTTCGCCGTCTACGGTTTCCAGCATGTCGAAGCTCAGCGAGAACAACTCGTCGCCGGCCTCCGCGCGGCCGGTGAGTTCGTACTCGCCGGCGGAGGGTGGCACGGAGGGCGGAGCGTCCAGCACGAAGGCGGGCTCGAGGAAGGGATTCCCCAGGGCGTCGGCACCGCCCCAGAGCAGTAGCGTCCTCGTGGGAGGCCCTGCGGGGACGGGAGCACTCGCGGACGCAACCGCGGACACGCTGGCGGACGCGCTGGCGTCGGTCTCAGTCCGGAGTCGGTAGTTCAGGGCCTTCGTGAACTGGTAACCGCTGATCCAGCGCGGAGGACCGCAGTAGGACATGATGTCCGCCGCGTGAGGCGTTACCAGGGCCCCGCCGGCGCGGAAGTCGTATCCCCGGTCCCCGACCGTCCCATCCGGCTGCGGGAAGGCCGGATCCGGGCCGCCGGCGCCGCCGCACGGCGCGTGGCGGAGACTCAGGTTGTGCCCGATTTCGTGGCCGATCACGAAGGGGTCGGCCACGCTGAAGTTGTAGCCGCCGCCGAGGCTGGCGATCCCCGACTGCCCACCGATGACGTATGCGGGCATGATGCCCATGTACCGGCCCACTCGGCCTTCCAGCGTCCAGGCCAGGGCGGTTTCGCGATAGAGGGTGAAGACGTCGGTGGTCGACGTCAGAATGGGTTCGTGGGCCTTCACGTCGAGGTCCCGGACCGGGAGCAGCGTCCGCGTATGCCACAGCATTTCGTGTCCCTGCGGATCCGCCGCCATCCCCTCGGCAATGTCGACGATGGACAGGTCGGAACCCGCGGCCCACACGAAGGGAACGACGGTGAGGTCGAGGGTGGGCACGGCTTCCACGCGGACCCCTGCACGGCCCGTCTCGGGGATCCGCGCTGCCACTCCCAGACCGGGGTCCAGTTCGTTGGCGGGATCGACCTCGACGACGAACTCCAACCCCGGCTGGATGACGGATCCCGGGATCTCGATGTTCGCCGACTTCTCGAGCGCGCCTTCCGCGTCCTCCACGTCGGTGGGGATGGGGGTCTCGGAGCCGGGAATGTCGGCGACGTAGGTCTCCACGCCGTCGACGTAGAACGTCGCCCGCATCGGCGGGAGGCCCTCGCTCGTGCTGCTGGAAGCCGTCACGAAGACGCGCAGCAGTGCCGCGTCGCCCGCGACGAGGGGAACGGGGAACGCCGACGACTGTACGGCCTGCGTCAGGTAGGCCCCCGAGCCGCGCGCCGCCTCGCACCGCCGCACCTGCGCGAGCTGAAGCCGGGACAGCCATGCCTGGAAATCGGCGTCGTCGAGCGCGCAGAGGTCCGTGCCGTTCAGCAGGAGTTCCCGCAGCCGGGTCAGAGCCGTCAGGCTCCCGGGCAGCGGCCCGGACAGTCCCGGGTTGTTCGTCAGGTGGAGCTGCGAGAGCGAGGTGAGATCGCCCAGTTCCTCCGGCAGCGGGCCGGTCAGCCGGTTCCCGACGACCGACAGCACGCGCAGACGGGAGAGAGAGCCGAGCTCCGCCGGGATGGATCCCGTCAGGTCGTTGTTGTAGAGGTACAGCGCCGAGGCGTTGGACAGGCCGCCCAGTTCGGGGGGAATCGGTCCCGTAAGCTCGTTGTCGTTGAGGTACATTGACGTGAGGTTGGAAAGGCCGCCCAGTTCGGGCGGAATCGGTCCCGTCAGATCGTTGGCATGGAGGAAGAGGCTCCTCAGGTTGGACAGGCCGCCCAGTTCGGGCGGAATCGGCCCCGTCAGGTCGTTGGAGTAGAGGCTCAGCACGACCAGGCCGGAGAGGCCGCCCAGTTCGGCCGGGACGGGTCCCGTCAAGTCGTTGGACGCGAGATCCAGCGTTACGAGGCTGGAGAGGCCGCCCAGGTCGGATGGAACCGGCCCCGTCAGGTCGTTGAACCTGAGGTTCAGCACGTTCAGGCGGGAGAGGCCGCCCAGCTCGGGCGGAATCGCGCCCGCCAGGTCGTTGGACCTGAGATCCAGCACTGTCAGGCGGGAGAGGCCGCCCAGCTCGGGCGGAATCGCGCCCGCCAGGTCGTTGGACCTGAGATCCAGCACTGTCAGGCGGGAGAGGTTGCCCAGTACGGGCGGAATCGGCCCCGTCAGGTCGTTGGAGCTCAGCGCCAGCGTCGTGAGGACGGAGAGGCCGCCCAGCTCCGCCGGGATGGGTCCCGTGAGGTTGTTGCCGCGAAGGTCCAGCAAGTTCAGGCTGGAGAGGCCGGCCAACTCCGGCGGAACCAGCCCCGTCAGGTTCTTGGAGACGAGAGACAGCCCGACCACGCGGCCATCGGCGTCCAGCGTCACCCCCGTCCATTCGTTGAGCGGCCGGTCGGACAGCCAGTTTGCATTGTCGGTCCAGCGGGCGCCGCCGGTCGCCTCGTACAGCAGCGCCAGGATGTCCCGGTCGGCGAGGGCGGAGCACTCCGTGCCGGTGCCCTCGTGCGAGGGAATCGCGCCCAGCCATTCGCCGAACCCTTGATCCGGCGAGATGCAGAGCCCGGTGTCCGCGTAGTGAAGTTCGCGCAGGGAGAGCGCGGACAGCGACAGGGGCAGCGGACCCCCCAGACCGAGGTTCCCGCCGATCCTGAGCGACATCAGGCTGCCGAGCTGCGCCAGCCGCCCGGGGACGCGCCCGGTCATCCCGTTGTCTGCAAGGTCGACGGCGACCACCCGGCCGAGCGCGTCGGAGTCGATGCCGTGCCAGCCGCTCAGCGGGCCGTCTCCAAGCCACCCGTCCGAACGCGTCCAGTCCGTCCCGCCGGCGGCCTCGTACAGCGACTCGAGCACAGCTCTGTCGCGCTCATCGCAGAGGGGGCCCACGTAGACCTCAAGGCCCGCGAGCCAGGCCCGGAAGTCCGCCGAGCCGGAGACGCAGAGCCCGTCGTTGCTCTCGAAATGGAGCGTCTGGAACCGGTCGAGCTCCAGGAACCCCGTCGGAATCGATCCGCTGAGCTGGTTTCTCTCGAGCCCCAGTCTCGTGAGGTTGCGCAGGTTGCCCAGCTCGGGCGGTACCGGTCCCGTGAGGGCGTTCCGGCGCAGCCGAAGGACCTCAAGGCTGCCCAGGGCGCCCAGCTCCGACGGAATCCCACCCGTCAGGTCGTTTACGCCGAGGATCAGGCTCTTGAGGTTGACCAGCCGGCCCAGTTCGGGCGGGATCGGCCCCGCCAGCTCGTTGCGCTCGAAATCGAGCGTCTCCAGTCGGGCCAGATTACCGAGTTCCGGTGGAATCGACCCGACCAGGTTGCTCGCCGAGAGCCTAAGGGCGGTGACGCGGCCCTCCGGTCCGGCCGTCACGCCGTGCCACTCGCCGATCGGCCGGTCCGACAGCCAGCCCCCGTTTTCGAGCCATCCGTCACCGTTGGTGGCTCCGTAGAGCGCAACCAGCACCGCGCGGTCCGCGTCCACCACCGTGATCTCGGCCGTTGCCGACGCGGCCCCCGATGACGCGGTCATCGTCGCCGCGCCTGCGGCAATCCCCGTCACTAGGCCCGCTGCATCCACCATTGCCACGGTCTCGTCGCTCGACGCCCACGAGAACTCGGCGTTCTCCACCGCGTGACCGTTCGCATCCATCGCCACGGCCGCCAGGCGCAGCGTGTCGCCGAGCGCGATCTCGGCCTCCGCCGGCGATACCGTGACCGAGCCGACCGTCTGCATCACGCTCACCGCGGCTTCGTCCGACACGTCGCCCGCCATCGCGGTCACGACGGTCGCGCCGCTGCCCGCCGCCGTCACCAGCCCGGCCGCATCGACCGTGGCCACCGCCGTGTCCGCGCTCGTCCACGACACGGTGGCGGCTTCCATCGGGCGCCCGAACTGGTCGAGGACCTCGGCCGCCAGTTGCGCGGTCTCCCCCAGCGCCATGAAGGCCACCGTCTCTGGCGTTACCGCGATCTCGGCCGGGACCGGGGCCAGCACCGTCAGCGCCGCACGGCCGGTCGCGCCGTCGGAGGTGGCAGTAATCGCTGCGTCGCCCGCCGCCACGCCGGTCACGAGCCCGGATGCGTCCACTGTGGCCACCGCCTCGTCGCTCGACGCCCACGAGAACTCGGCGTTCTCCACCGGGTGGCCGTTCGCATCCAGCGCCTCGGCCGTCAGGCGCAGCGTGTCGCCCAGCGCGATCTCGGCCTCCGCCGGCAACACCGCGACCGAACCGACCGTCTGCATCACGCTCACCGCGGCTTCGTCCGAAACGTCGCCCGCCATCGCGGTCACGACGGTCGCACCGCTGCCCGCGGCCGTCACGAGTCCGTCCGCATCGACCGTGGCCACCGCCGTGTCCGCGCTCGTCCACGACACGGTAGCGGCCTCCATCGGCCGGCCGAACTGGTCGAGCACCTCGGCCGCCAGTTGCGCGGTCTCCCCCAGCGCCGTGAAGGCCACCGTCTCGGGCGTTACCGCGATCTCGGCCGGGACCGGGGCCAGCACCGTCAGCGCCGCACGTCCGGTCGCGCCGTCGGAGGTGGCAGTAATCGCCGCGTCGCCCGCCGCCACGCCGGTCACGAGCCCGTCCGCGTCCACGGTCGCCACCGCCTCGTCGCTCGACGCCCACGAGAACTCGGCTTCCTCCACCGGGTGCCCGTTCGCATCCATCGCCTCGGCCGCCAGGCGCAGCGTGTCGCCCAGCGCGACCTCGGCCTCCGCCGGCAACACCGTGACCGAGCCGGCCGCCTGGGCCACGTTTACCGTCGCGCTCCCCGATGCGGAGCCCGCCGTGGCCGTGATCGTCGCCGTCCCGTTGCCCGTCGCCGTCACCGTGCCCGACGCGCCGACCGTCGCCACTTCGGGGCTGCCGGTCGCCCAGGTCACGGTCGCCCCCGCCATCGTCTGTCCGTTCTGATCGCGGACGTCCGCGGCGAGTTGCACCGTGGCGCCCAGCGCCGTCAACTCGGCCGAGGCCGGGCTGACCGTGACCGTCGTCGCCCGCGGTGGATCGGGGGGCGGAGGCGGAGGCGGAGGGGGGGGCACCGGATCCGTGGTCGAATCGCCACAGCCGGCCAGCCAGCCCAGACCCGCGAAGACAACTCCGAGAACGAGCGCGCGCCGAAGGTTCATTTTCGACTCCAGGCAGACGATTCCTGAGACGATGCGGGAGGTCACAGGAGGATTCTGGAGTTGACCCGTGCCGGTCGCAACGGGGGACGAAAACAAGAAGCGGGCCCCCGCAGAACTCTGTGGGGGCCCGCTTCCGTGAGGCCTCTCGTCAGGTACCGCCCAGCCTCTCCGTCTAGCGCGGCCTTCGGCCGAGCACCTCCACGCCGCCGGGAAGCCGGACCCGATTCGCGGCGGGAGCACCGGCGGCCGCCTTCACCTGATCGACCCCAGGCGGAGCGCCGGCGTCGCCGGCCGTCGCGGCCACCTCCTCACCGGAGACCTCCACCCATTCGAATACCGCGGTCGCATCGATGGCGCCCTGGTTCACCAGCCAGATGTCCACCAGCCGTTCCAGCACATCGCCCAGACGAACGCCGCCCAGCGGCGTGTCCGGATTCACCCTGAAAAACGTGCTGGCGAAATCGCCCCCGCCTATCTCGAACACGAAGTAGCCGGCCTCGTCGTGT
Organism: Candidatus Palauibacter rhopaloidicola; assembly: GCA_026914155.1. GTDB lineage: Bacteria > Gemmatimonadota > Gemmatimonadetes > Palauibacterales > Palauibacteraceae > Palauibacter > Palauibacter rhopaloidicola. Next base: position 93,570 of record JAPPGH010000008.1, read on the forward strand.
CCCAGCCGGATCTGATCGAAGGCATTCGGAGCCGCCGCGAGTTGCCGCGAATGTCCCGACAGGTCTTCCATCACGATCCATCCGTTCTCCGCCGCGTCGAAGACGGCGAACTCGTAGTTCCTCGTTCTGGACGTCGGCAGCAGGAGCCGGAAGGCGCTGAACCGGTCGTGGCCCGTAAACCAGATGACTCCCGGGTTTGCCTCACGCGTCACACGACTGATTTCCGTGGAGAGTTCCCACCCCCGCAGCCTGGGCGGCGACGAACGGGCTGCCGTCCCCGGCGTGCCCGTGACAAGGTTCGTCAGATGCAACGCGCTGTCGGTAGCCGTTGCGGCAACCGTTGCGTCGGCGTTCTGGACTCTCCAGTCCTGGAGGTTGGCGGACGCCTCGAAGTCGTCGCGGAAGCCGGCTACTCGTCCACGGACCGAAACCTCGATGGTCTGCGTTCCGGTCAGGCCGCCCGGGTCCGTCGCCGTCACCGTCACGGTCGCCTCGCCTCCGGCCACGCCGACCAGAGTCAGGTTGCTGCGGGACAGCCAGCGCGACACCACGCCGGCGTTCGATGTCTCCGCGGAATAGGTGAGTGCGTCACCGTCCGGATCGCTGAAGTACCGAGCCACGTTGAAGCTCACGGACCGCCCCGCTCCAAGGTTCTGGGCCGGAATCGAGCCGGACGGCACCGGGGCGCGGTTGGACGTCACTGTCACGTCTACGTCCTGGGTCGCGCTCAGCCCGTCCGGATCCGTCGCCGTCACCGTCACCGTCGCCGTGCCCAGCGTGCCTGCGGTGAGCGTCAGCGTGCTGCCGGAGACGTCCGCAGACACGACGGCGGCGTTCGACGTCGTCGCCGCAAACGTGAGCGCGTCGCCGTCGGGATCGCTGAAGTACCGAGCCACATCGAGCCTCTCGGCCCGGCCGGGACCGATGGTCCGGGCGGGAATCGAGCCGGACGGCGCCGGGGCACGGTTGGGCGTCTCCACCGTCACGCTCACGCTCTGCGTCGCGCTCAGCCCGTCCGGGTCCGTCGCCGTCACCGTCACCGTCGCCGTGCCGAGCGCCACTCCGGTGAACGTCACCGTGCTGCCGGAGACGTCGACAGACACGACGGCGGCGTTCGATGTCGTCGCGGCGAATCCCAGCGTGTCGCCGTCGGGATCGCTGAAGTACTGAGCCACATCGAGCGTCGCGCTCCGCCCCGCGTCAACGCTCTGGGCCGGAATCGAGCCCGACGGGGCCGGGGTACGGTTGGGCGGCTGCACCGTCACGCTCACGCTCTGCGTCGCGCTCAGGCCGGCCGGGTCCGTCGCCGTCACCGTCACCGTCGCCGTGCCGGGCGACACCGCAGTGAGCGTAACCGTGCTTCCGGAGACGCTGGCGGATACGACGCCGGCGTTAGATGTCGTCGCTGCATATCTGAGCGCGTCGCCGTCCGGATCGCTGAAGTACCGAGCCACATCGAGCCTCGCAGTCTGCCTGGGATCGAGGCTCTGGGCCGGAATCGAGCCGGACGGGGCCGGTGCGCGGTTGGGCGTCTCCACCGTCACGCCCACCCTTTGCATCGCGCTGAGACCGTCCGGGTCCGACGCCGTCACCGTCACCGTCGCCGTGCCGTGCGCCACGCCGACCATGGTCAGGCGGCTGCCGGACATCGACACGGAGACCACGGCGGCGTTCGATGTCGTCGCCCAGTATCTGAGCGCGTCGCCGTCCGGATCGCGGAAGTAATGAACCACGTCAAGCGTCGCGGTCCTCCCGGGGATGATGCTTTGGGCGGGGATCGAGCCGGACGTAGCCGGAGCGCGGTTGGGTGTCTGCACTCTCACCCCGACGCTCTGCGTCGCGGCCAGACCGCCCGGATCGGTCGCCGTCACCGTTACCGTCGCCCTGCCGTCCGCCACCCCCGTGAGCATCAGACTGCTGCCGGAGACCCCGACAGACACTGCGTCGGCGTTCGATGACGCCGCCGTATATCTGAGTGCGTCGCCGTCCGGATCGCTGAAGTACGAGGTCACGTCAAGCGTCGCGGTGCGCCCGGGACTGAGGCTCTGGGCGGGAATCGAGCCGATCGGCGCCGGAGCCCGGTTGGGCGTCTGCACGCTCACCCCCACGCTCTGCGTCGCGATCAGACCGCTCGGGTCGGTCGCCGTCACGACCACAGCCGCCGCGCCGTCCGCCACCCCGACCATGGTCAGGCGGCTGCCGGACATCGACACGGAGACCACGCGGGGGACCGCCGTAGTCGCGCCATACGTGAGCGCGTCGCCGTCGGGATCGCTGAAGTACCTGGCCACGTCGAGCGTCACGGCTCGCCCGGGATTGAGGCTCTGGGCGGGAATCGAGCCGGACGGCACCGGGGCGCGGTTGGGCGTCTGCACCGTGACGCCCACGCTCTGCGCCGCGCTCAACCCCTGCGGATCGGTCGCCATCACCGTCACCGTCGCCGTGCCATCGGCCACCCCCACCATGGTCAGGCTGCTGCCGGACATCGACACGGAGACCACCGCCGGAGACGACGTCGAGGCCGCGTAGCTCAGTGGCCCACCGTCGGGATCGAAGAAATAGGCAGCCACGTCGATCACCGCCGACTCGTCCACGTCGACAATCTGCGCCGGAATCGAGCCGACCTGGGTCGGCGGGACCGCCGGTGGAGGCGGGGGCGGGGGGGGCGGTGGCATGGTCGGCTCCCCGCCGCATGAAGCGAGACTCGCCAGGAGCGCGCAGAGAAACGATACGGGTAGGGCGCGTCCGCGCGGCTGAAGCCGAGTGAGGCGACGGTTGGTCACGGACATGATCCTCGGGAGGGGGTTGAGATCGGGTCCACCTGGGATTGTAAAGAACGGGCCCCGCAGAGATTCCGCGGGGCCCGTCCGTCCTGCCGTGCCGGCTTGGCTACGCCGGTCACAACTGCTGGTTCAGGTCAACTGTCGTCATTATCGGTGATTTCGATCTCCGCGGTACCGAACGTGTAGGCGACTTCGTTTGCCTTGTTCGCCGGCACCACCGAGTCGATGCTGACCGTAACCGTGGCGTCACCGTCGTCGTCGGTATTACCGGCCGGATCCAGGTCGAATGTCCCTGTGCCGGTCAACTCACCGGGGCCGATGGTGATCGTGAAGTTTGTCACAGCGGCGGCCCTGGCGGCGGGATCGGTGGCAACTGCCACCGTGAACGTCCGGTCGACGTTCCGCCTGTCAGGCGCGGTCACCGTAACCGTGACCTCCACCGGGTCGGCAACATCTTCGTCCACCGAGGTGACGTCGGTGGCGATGGTCACGTCGGGATCGTCATCCATCAGACCGATCTCGTCTTCAGCCACCAAGTTGCTCGCAACCGGGGCTGTCGGCGCAAGGCCGCCTGACATGGTACCCCCGACGGTGATGGCCTCGTCGTCCTCCTCGGTCGCGTCATCCGTCGGCACGATATAGAGCATCGTGTCCTTGCTCGTCTCACCCTCTCCGAGGACGATGTCGAACGAGCCGCCGCTGACCGCGGTCTCCTTGTCGGCAGCCAACACACCGAAGTCGGTGCCCTCCGTGGCCTGGCCAGCACCGCTGCCACCCAGCGTTACCGAGATGGTCCTGGGATTGCTGTCGTCGCCCGCGCCTGGATTCGCCACACCGGTGGAGACGGAAACCGTCACCGCCGTGGTGTCGTCATTCTCGCCCAAGCTCATCAGCGACGCCATCAGGGCGACCTCGTCATCGTTCACCATGCCCGAGAGATCCGCGTCAGCGTTGTCGTACCCGCCGTCGCTGGCATCGTGTGACAAGGTGAACATCTCCGCCATCGCGTTATCGTCGTGCGAGAGCGTGGTAACCGTCACTTCCTGCGCGGTGCCGTAGTTGGCCGGCGTGAACGTCAGTTCATCCGCGCTGAGGTCCGCATACACCATGCGGTTGGCCTCAGCGACGCTGATAGCGACAGTGACGTCCGCCGACGGCTCCTCGGACAGGGCGACCTTGTACGTCGCCATCGAGCCCTCGTTCACCTCCAGCATCGTCAGCGCGGCGTCGTCGGCATCCGTGAAGACGAGGTTGTACGACGGCGGTGCCGGCGGTCCTGCAGGCCAGCCCACGCTGAACATGGCGATCTGATCGCCGTAGCTGTTCGCGTCCGCCCGATCATCGGAATCGCGCGCGTCATCCTCGGCGCTCAGGTAGAAGCAGTAGCTCTGATTGCCGTTGTCGTCGCCCTGCTTGACCGTGAACACCTCGGAGAACTCGATCGAGTTGGTGCCGTTGTGGAGCCGCCGCGTCGGACCGCTCACCTGAGACGATGCCATCGGCTCGCTGTCCGCGTTGCACGAGGCACCCTTGTGGATGGTCAGGAACGCACGCCGGATCTCGGTCGCGTCGCTCAGCGTCCCCGCCACGCTCACACTCACCGACTTCGCCGTCGTCGCGCCGAAGTTGCTCGGCACCGCCGACAGCGAGAGGACCGGATCCGTATGGTCGCGCGTGAACGTGAAGGACACCCACCCGCTGCTATTGCCAGCCGCGTCGAGCGCGATCGCGTACACGGTGTGTTCGATTTCACGCGCGAAGTAGTTGTTGCCCCACGCGTCCGTTCCGGTCGTCGGATCGATGTTGATCGCGACCGTTTCGCCGTCAACGGCAGCCGTCGTGTGCCAGTAGACGTTACTGCCGCCCGTGGCGCCCGCCCGCACGATGGCGTTGGCCTGAAGCGGGCTGCCGTCTTCGCTGGTCGCGATCGGCGGATTGTCGATATCGAAGCGAAGCTCCATCTCGTTCAGCACCAGCGGCTCGGAGGGCCGCAAGCGGCTGATGACGGGCCCGGTGCGGTCCACGCCGAAGGTCGTGGCCGTACGGATTCGCCGGTTATTCAGACCAGTGGGATTCCCCAGCCGGTCCGCGAGAGACTGGACCTCGGCCACGTAGCAGTCGACCCCGCCGCCATCCGCTACGCCGTTGGCAATGGGATCTTCTTCGGGCAGCTGGCTGACGAGCGTGACGTTCTCAAGACCGTCCAGGGCAGTGAACGCCGTGCTGGCGCGAGAATCCCTGTTCCCGCCCACGGAGCAGTCGCCCACGGCGATCGCCGAGGTCGTGCCGTACACGTGCCCGACGCCCATGTCGGTCATTCCCTTGATCCGGAAGCGTCGGGAGGCGCTCCCCACCCGGTCGTTGTAGTACGTCGCCGTCGTCGACACCCAACTGGAATGCGCGGGGTTGTTCGAGTTGGCGATCACGACTTCCGCGTCTTCGGCTGCGGCCGGAGCCTTGAAGTCGAAGTGAAGCGGTCCGAGCTTGGCCTCCGCACCGCCCGCGCGGAACGTCGCGGTCACGTCGCGACCGTTCGGATCGGTGATGATGCCATCGTTGACGATCCACGTCTCCGTCTCGCCCGGAACGTTCTCCAAGCCGAGGTTCGGGTTCCACCACTCCGTGCCGGCCCTCCACGTGAACGGCGATTCCTTGGTCGGATAGTACGCACCGAACCGGCTCTCTCTGAAGCTCAACGGGGTGGCGCCATCGACGACTGCCGGATTCGGCCTGGCGGTGTCGGTGTGCCGCGTGCTCATCTGCATCGTCCCAACCACGGTGCCGTCGTACGCGACCGGGCACGCGTGGAACATGTTGACGTTGCCCTCGGCGTTCGGACCGCCGTAGAAGGTGAGACCGTCCGTGTGAGTTCCGACCTCGGACGCACTGCCCGGCATGTGCGCAATCTGCACGAAGCCGTGGTTCCTCAGCACGATCGGCTGAGAGGCGACGACGTCCCGCCGCTCGTCCTCATCGGTCGTGAGGAAGGCACTCAGCGTGTACTCGCCGTTGGCGTACCTCGGCTCGAGCTGCATCCCCATGCACTCGCCCACGACGGCGTTGGTCTGGAGGCGGCACTCAACCTCGACCTGCCCTGCGGCGGCGAGTCCCGGACCCACGGCCGCGTCGGCGGAGCTGCCGCCGGTGCCACGGCACATGGGCGTGACCGTCTCGCCGTTCAGCGTGAGACCGATCTCCGTCCACGTCTCATCGTTCGACTGCACATCGAGCACCGCGTAGATCGTGCCCGAGATGCCCGTCGGATCGCTGATCTGATTCCGGCTCTCGTCCAGCAGCCTCGTGATGACGAGCGTGGCCTCCTCCGGACCCGCGGGAACATCGATGCGGAAGCCCTGAGAGACCGAAGCGGATCCGTCGCTCGCGGTGATCGTGATGACGGCGTCGCCGGCCGCGATCGCGGTGATCGTAGCTGTCGAGCCTTCCATCGCGACGGTCGCGACGGACTCGTTCGAGCTGGCACCCGTGTAGGTCAGCTCGTCGCCGTCCGCATCGCTGAAGTAGCCAGCGACGTCGAGGGTCGACGTGCCGCCGATCTGGAGCCTCGAACCCGGAATCGTGCCCACCGCGACCGGCGGGTTGTTCGGCGGCGCTGCGGCGACCGTCACGTTGAAGCCCTGTGCGGCCGTCGCCTGGCCGTCGCTCGCCGTGACCGTGACAACGGTCGAACCGGCGCCGACGCCCTCGATCGTCACCATCGTGCCGTCGATGGAGGCCGTGGCGACGTCGGCGTTCGAACTCGAAGCCATGTAGGTGAGCTCGTCCCCGTCCGCGTCGCTGAAGTAGCCTGTCACGTCGACGTTTACGGTGCCGGCGATCCCGACCGAGTGGTTCGGAATCGTGCCCACGGCGACCGGCGGCGAGTTCGAGCTGTCGCCGTCGCCGACCGTCACGCTGACCGTCTGCGCCGCGCTGGCGCCGTCCGGATCGGCTGCAGTTATCGTGACAACGGCCTTTCCGTCGGCCACACCGCTGATGGACACGGTCGCGCCCTCGACGGACGTGGTGGCCGCGGCGGTATTGGACGATTCGGCTTCGTACGTCAGATCGTCGCCGTCCGGATCGCTGAAGTAGGCGCCCAGCCTGATGCTGATTGAGCCACCGACGTCAACGTCGTGCGCCGGGATCGTTCCCACGGCGACCGGCGGCCGGTTCGCGGCTACGCCGTCGCCGACCGTCACGCTGAGACTCTGCGCGGCGGCGGCCCCGTCCGGGTCGCGCGCGGTGATCGTCAGAACGGCGGTACCGTCCGCGACACCCGTGATCGTCGCGTTCGAGCCGTCCATGGCGATGGTGGCGGCGGCTTCGTTGGAGCTTCCCGCGGAGAAGGTGAGCGCGTCACCATCGGGGTCGCTGAAGTAGCCGGCCGCGTCGAATGAGGTTGTCCCACCGGCCGCTACCGTGGCCGCCGGAATCGTGCCCACGGCCTGCGGCGCCTGGTTGACAGGCGGCGGCGGCGGAGGCGGCGGCGGCGGTGGAGGTGGCGGTGGCGGAATTACCGGCGGTGGAATGGTGATGGGCGGAATGTCCGGGAACGCCGGCGGGACGACCTCTACGGTGTCACCGCAAGCGCCGATGGTCAGGACCGCCCCGACCGTCAACAGCCTTTTGGTACCCTTTCTCATTCTTCACTCCTCCTCAGGATGAAGTCCTTCGGGTGTATGGCCGACTCGATCGATCAACATACCACCGTCAACGAACGATGCACCACACCCCAGCCCGCAAATCGGGCTGAACATACCCACGCTCTCACAGGGTGGCAAGAGCGCCGGAAGCCGCAAAAACGCCTTGTTTTCGTCGATGTTTCCTTCGGTCGAGCAAGTCCGTGAAACCGTCGCTTCGGATCACGTTTTTTCGGGGGGATTCGAGGCAGGCCCCGCCACACTCTCCACCACCCACTCCCCCGCGTAACCTGGAGTATGACACCGATCATCACCTGCCGTCAAGTATTCCGCCAAGTGCTGCTGCGCCGCACCGCGCGCTGATACGGTCCCCTACCCCGTTCATATGGCCAGGGTTCCGCTCGACTCCCGGCTCGATTCCCGGCTCGATTCCCGGCTCGATTCGGGCAGGAGCGAGGCGAGGTGCCGGCCGGTGTGGCTGCCGGGGGTCGCGGCCACGAGTTCCGGCGGGCCCTCGGCGACGACGCCGCCGCCGCCCGCCCCTCCCTCCGGCCCCATGTCGATGACCCAGTCGGCCGTCTTCACGACGTCCATGTGGTGCTCGATGACGATGATCGTGTTGCCGCGGTCTGCGAGCCGGTGGAGGACGCGCAGCAGGAGGCGCACGTCCTCGAAGTGGAGGCCGGTGGTGGGCTCGTCGAGGATGTAGACGGTGCGGCCCGTGCTCGTCTTTGCCAGTTCGGTGGCGAGCTTCACGCGCTGGGCCTCGCCGCCGGAGAGCGTGGTGGCGGGCTGGCCGAGCGTCACGTAGCCGAGGCCGACGTCGGAGAGGGTGCCCAGGCGGCGCTTCACCGACGGCACGGCGTCGAAGAACTCGAGCGCCTCGTCCACGCTCATCGCGAGCACGTCGGCGATACTCCGCCCCCGGTAGAGGACTTCGAGCGTCTCGCGGTTGTAGCGGCGTCCCCGGCAGATGTCGCAGGGGACGTACACGTCGGGCAGGAAGTGCATCTCGATCTTCACGAGGCCGTCGCCGCGGCAGGGTTCGCAGCGCCCACCCTTGACGTTGAAGCTGAACCGCCCCGGCGCGTAGCCGCGGATGTTCGACTCGGGCAGGCGGGCGAAGAGTTCGCGGATGGGGGTGAAGAGGCCGGTGTAGGTGGCCGGGTTCGAGCGCGGGGTGCGGCCGATGGGGCTCTGGTCGACGTCGATAACCTTGTCGAAAAGTTCAAGACCCTCGATCGCGTCGTGCGCGCCGGGGACGAGCTTGGAGCGGTAGATCTCGCGCGCGAGGCGGCGGTAGAGGATCTGCTCGACGAGGGTGGACTTGCCGGAGCCGGACACGCCGGTCACGCAGATGAAGGTCCCCAGCGGGAACTCGACGTCGATCGCCCGCAGGTTGTGCTCGCGGGCGCCGCGCACGACGAGCCGGCCGTGGTCCGGGGCGCGGCGGCGGTCGGGGACGGGGATTTCGCGCTCTCCGCGGAGGTAGGCCGCGGTGAGGGAGCGTTCGTCGGCCAGGAGCCGGTCGATGTCGCCGGAGACGACGACTTCCCCGCCCTCGCGGCCGGCCCCGGGCCCCATGTCGACGATGTGGTCGGCGCGGCGGATCGTGAGTTCGTCGTGTTCGACGACGAGGACGGTGTTCCCGAGGTCGCGCAGGGCGCCGAGGGTCTGGAGCAGCTTGCGGTTGTCGCGCGGGTGGAGGCCGATGCTGGGTTCGTCGAGCACGTAGAGGACGCCGACGAGGCGGCTCCCGATCTGGGTCGCGAGGCGGATGCGCTGGGCCTCGCCGCCCGAGAGCGTGCCGGCGGAGCGCGCCAGGGTGAGGTAGCCGAGCCCCACGTGGTCGAGGAACTCGAGGCGCTCGACGACCTCCTTGAGGATGGGGACGCGGATCTCGGCCGCCTGGCCGCCGGCGGCGCGGGCGCGCTCGAGCCAGCCGCCGAGGAGCGGGCGGAGTTCGGCCACGGACTGCGCGGTGAGCGCCGGGAGGGAGAGTCCCTCCAGGGTGACGGCCCGGCTCTCGGGGCGCAGCCGCCCGCCCTCGCAGGCGAGGCAGGTGGAGAGCGTCATGTACTCCTCGAGCGAGAGGCGCACGCGCTCGCTCGTCGTCTCGTGGTAACGGCGCAGGGTGGCGGCGACCGCGCCTTCCCAGCCCACGTCGGTGTCGCCGTAGAGGATCGCCTCCTGCTGGTCCGGGTTCAGGTCGCCCCAGACGGTGTTGAGGTCGAAGTCCAGCTTGCGGGCGAGGCGCGCGAGGGCGTGGCGCCGGCCGGCCCAACTCGGCGCCCCCAGGGGGAGGAGGACGCCCTCAAGGATGGAGATCCGGTCTCCGCCCACGATGAGGTCGGCGTTGGGGACGCGCTGGGAGCCGAGCCCGTCGCACTCCTGGCAGGCGCCGAAGGGCGAGTTGAAGGAGAACTGCCGGGGCTCGAGTTCCGGCATGCCGAGTCCGCAGCCCGGGCAGGCGTAACGCTCGCTGAACAGGTGCGCCTCGTCCTTGAGGGCGACCTCGACGACGCCGTCGGCCATGCCGAGGGCCGTCGCCACGGAGTCCGCCAGCCGCTCGCGGTCCGAGGCGCGCACGACGAGCCGGTCCACGACGACGGAGATGTCGTGGTTCCGGCGCCGGTTCAGCAGCGGCGGGTCGGAGAGGTCGACGAGTTCGCCGTCCACGCGCGCGCGCACGAAACCTTCACTGAGCGTCCGCTCGAACAGGTCGCGGAACTCCCCCTTCCGTCCCCTGACGAGCGGGGCGCGGACCTCGATGCGGGCGCCGGCGGGCCAGCCGAGGATCTGCTGCGCGATCTCCGACGGCGACTGCGGGCGCACGGGGCTGCCGCACGCGGGACAGTGGGGGGTGCCGGCGCGGGCCCACAGGAGGCGGAGGTAGTCGTAGATCTCGGTGACGGTGCCGACGGTGGAGCGCGGGTTGCCGCCCGCGGTGCGCTGCTCGATCGCGATGGCGGGCGAGAGGCCCTCGATGACGTCGACGTCGGGCTTCTCCATGACGCCGAGGAACTGCCGGGCGTAGGCGGAGAGGGATTCGACGTAGCGGCGCTGCCCCTCCGCGTAGATGGTGTCGAAGGCAAGCGAGGACTTCCCGGAGCCGGAGAGTCCGGTGACGACGATGAGCCGGTCGCGCGGCAGTTCGACATCGACGTCGCGGAGGTTGTGCTCCCGTGCCCCCCGCACGATGAGAGCGTTCGAGTCTTCCATAGCCCGGCATCGTAGGCGCGCCCGGCGCCCCCGCGCCAGCTTGGAAGCCCGGTGCGCGCGCGAGGGCCGGAGCGGCTACGTTGGAGTGGCGGACCGTCGGCGAAGCGAAAGGCCGCCGGGCGGAACGGACGTTACCCGGGGGATGGGGGGATGATTGTTGACCACCAGCGATTTACACGAAGAGGCGAGCAGCACGACGGCCGCGGAGGGGTTGGAAGCGAAGTTCGACGCGCTCGACCGCAAGCTCGAAAGGATGAACCTGGACTGGGGACGCAGGAACGGCGAACTGCGCACCGACGTGGTCTCTGTGCGGTGGGATGTCCTCAAGCTGCATGAATACGTACAGGACCGACTTTTGCGGCTCGACAGGCATCTGTACGAGTTGACCAGGGAGGTCGCCGCGCTCCGGCGGGGAGAGCCGGCGGGCGCTCCCGCCGCCGGCCATGGCGAACAGCGGGAAGCAGCATCCGGTTGATGGCCCGTTGATGGCGCCCGGCATGTTTGGGGCGTCATGCCAATTCCGGGTGGAGGACCAGCGACTGGACGCGGTCGAGGCGCGACCGGGCACGTGCGTGCCGAGGTCGACGGGCGATTCGACACGATGCGCGAGGAGATCTTCGCGCAGTTCGACGCCCTCTCCGAGACCGTGGTACACAGGTTCAGCCGGCCGGAGCCCGCCTGACGGCTGCCATGGGGCCGGAAGTGGCCAATCCGAATTGCCGCCGTATGTGGCCACGGTAGCTTTTTCGCCCCTGCCGACCCGCGTGGCTGGAGACCTGATGACCCAGGCAACACGACAGAACGGCCTTCATCTCCCGACCCTGGCCATCGCCGGGTTCAGGGGTGTCCGGGAGCTTACGATCAACCGGCTCGGCCGGGTCACGCTGCTCACCGGCGAGAACGGCGCGGGGAAAACCACCGTCCTCGAAGCTGTTCGTGTCTTCGCGGCACGCGGCCAGCAATCGGCGCTGACGAGCCTCCTACACGATCGGGACGAATACGCGGCAGATGCCGAGGGCGAAGCGAACGCGATCCCGGGCAGGATCCCCGACAAGGTCCGGGCCCTCGATTTCGCCGCGCTGTTTTTCGGGCGAAGCCTGTCCAAAAAACGGATTGCGATCGGCCCCGTCTCCGCGGCTGGGCGGTTGACGATCGAGGAAGTCGCCCTGACCGAAGAGCAGCTCTCCCTGATTGACGGACTGATTCCGGAGTTGCCCGCCGATGACGCCATCCAGGCGTTGCTGAGTCGCTTCCAGGGCACGGAGCAGATCCACCCGTTCGTTTTGAACGACGATGGATCGCCCGTGGACGCAAGAACGCAAGCTCAGGCGGCTCGAATCCTGAAACGCGCCGCCGGGTCGAAGCCGAGCCCTCCGGAGATACGGTGCCGGTCTTTGGGCCCAGGCGTACTGGAAGGCGACCAGATCGCGGAGTATTGGGACGCCATCGCACTGACCGACGACGAGGATGCAGCCGTCGATGCCCTGAAGCTGGTGGCAGGAAATGGAGTGCGTCGCGCCGCAGTAGTCGGGGACCGCCGTCGCTTCCGGCACCAAACTCGACCGATCGTAAGGTTCAAGGGCGATCCCGATCCCGTTCCGTTGAAGAGTCTGGGGGACGGAGCCGTGCGCTTGTTTGGGGTGGCGTTGGCTCTGGCCAACAGCCGCGACGGGTTCCTGGTCATCGACGAAGCCGAGAACGGCATCCACTACTCCGTGCAGCAGCGCTTCTGGCGCATGGTGCTGGAGACTGCGGAGGCGAACAACGTGCAGGTCCTGGCGACAACGCACAGCCTTGATTGCGTAGTGGGATTCGCCCGGGCGGCAACCGAATGCGAGAACATCGAGGGGGCCCTCGCCCGTATCAACCGGCGGAATGGAGAGGTGTGGGCCGTCGAGTACTCCGAAGAGGATATGCGGGTCGCCGCGGAACAGGGTATCGAGGTTCGGTGAGCAACGATCCCAGTTCTCCTCGGGTCCTGTTGGTTGAAGGACCGGACGACCTTCATGTGGTGCTTCATCTGTGCATCATCACTCAGATGTCGCCGACATTCTACATCAACGACAAGGGCGGTGACGCTCCGTTGCTCGATTCCATTACGGGCGAGGTTAACGTGGGCGGACGCGAAGCCTTGGGTATCGTTATCGATGCCGACGAGAACCCCTCGGATCGATGGGCTGATGTCGCTAAGCGGCTTGAAGCGGCCGGCATCACTGGCGTTCCGGCCGGACCGGAGCCGGGAGGCGTCTGCATTGAAGGCAGTGCCAGACTGCCGCGCGTTGGCGTCTGGGTGATGCCGGATAACGGGTCCTTGGGCGAACTCGAAGACTTCGTGTCGCGCATGGTCCCTGACGACGACCCAGTGTGACCTCTGTCGGAATCCTACATAGAGGGGATCCCCGCTGACATCCGGAAGTTCACCGTCAAGAAAGCTCAGCGCGCGCAGGTCTACGCCTGGGCCGCTACGCGGCAGCAACCGGGTCGCATGGGGGCGGCCATTGAGGCCGGCGACCTGGAGACCGATGGCGAGCTTGTCACGACCTTCCTCGATTGGCTGCAACGCTTGTTCGGCGAGTCGGACTGACCTGCCCTCCCGGGCGGCGTCTCCCGCAGCGTCGTCTTCTTACCTGGGGATCACGCGGGTGATGCGGCCGTTGGGGTCGACGAAGATCAGGGGGCCTCTCCAGATGTCGTCTCCGTAGGGGATTCTCGGCGCCTCCTCGAGGGCGCGCGCGAGGTCCGGGCTGGGCAACCGGTAGGGTTCGGCCGGCGTCGGGTCGACTTCGTAGCCGAGGTCCGCGAGCGACTGGATGGTGATCGCGCTCAGCGGTTCGGCCTCGCCGAGGTGCTGGAACGGCGTCATGAGTTCCAGCGCGAGGACGGCTTCCCTCCAATGGCTGTTCCGCGATCCCGGACCGCCCTCGTTCTCCACGGGCACCTTTGCACCGTCGTAGCCCGTGCCGCCCGCCTCGTCGAACGCCGCGATGGCCAGCGGGCCCGTGAAGTGCGTGTCCGGCGCCGACGTTGCCGAGGCGGGATTCCGGAGCAGGTCGAGACGCTGCCAGACAAGGCCGATGCCGAGCACATGACCCATCTCATGGAGGATCACCTCCTCCAGGTCTCGGGTCCCGAGCCGCCCGAGGTCGGCGGCGTCCATCATGATCCGACCGTATAGGGGCAACGATGACGCGGTCCGGAGCCAGCAGGGCCCGGCGCGTCCCAGGATGCCGCTCGGACCGTCGATTTCGACCACCGCCACCACGATCATCAGGTCGTCGATCGTCTCCACATAGCGCTGAAATAGCGGATCGCTGCCGCAACCCAGAGTCCGGTTCATCCGCGCGTCGCGGAGGTCCGTCGGCGCCAGGATCGCCATCCAACGCTCCGCCGCCCGGCGGAACGCGGCCTCCTGCGCCGCGGTCATCGGCGTCGCGAACACGAGTTCGATCTGGAATGGGTCCGCGGGACGCACGACCGTGACGTCGAACGACGTGGCGACGGCGGCTTTCTCCGGATCGGTCGCGGTCACGGTGACCGTCGCGACGCCGGCGGCGACCGCGCGGATCGTCAGCATCGCGTCGGAGACCGCGACCGTCGCGACCTCGGAACTGGACGAGGTCGCCGTGTAGGCGAGCGGATCGCCGTCCGGGTCCCGGAAATGGGTAGAGGCGTCCACGGATGCCGTCTCGCCCTCGAACAGCGTCTGGGCCGGGATCGCGTCCCCGGCCTCGGGCGCCCGGTTCGGCACCGTGACCTCGAAGCGCTGCTCCGCCCGGGCGCCGTCGGGATCGCTCGCGGTGACCGTCACCGTCGCGACGCCGGCGGCGACCGCCTCGATCGTCAGTGTGGCCGCGGAGACCGTGACCGCCGCGATCTCGTGACGGGACGAGGTCGCCGAGTAGCTGAGCGGGTCGCCGTCCGGGTCCCGGAAGTGGGCGGCGACGTCCACCGATGCCGTCCCGCCGACGAACAGCGTCCGGGCCGGGATCGCGTTCCGGGCTTCGGGCGCCCGGTTCGGCACCGTGACCTCGAAGGTCTGCTCGGCGGTCAGGCCTTGCCCGTCGCGGGCCGTCACCGTGACCGTCGCCAAGCCCTTCGCGAGCGCGGTGATCAGCACCGTGTCGCCGGAAACGGCGACGGCGGCGACCTCGGCGTTCGACGAGACCGCCGTGTAGGTGAGCGGGTCGCCGTCCGGATCGCGGAAGTGCGACGACACGACGACGGACTCCGTCTCGCCCTCGAACAGCGTCTGGGCCGGGATCGCGTCCCCGGCCTCGGGCGCCCGGTTCGGCACCGTGACCTCGAAACGCTGCTCGGCGGTCGGGCCCTCTCCGTCGGTGGCCGTCACCGTGATCGTCGCCAGACCCTTCGCGAGCGCCGTGACCGTTACCGAATCCCCGGACACGGCGACGGTGGCGACGTCGGGGTTCGACGAGGCCACCGCGTAGGTGAGGGCGTCTCCGTCCGGGTCCCGGAAGTACGCGGACACGACGACGGATTCCGTCTCGCCCACGGCGATCGTCCGCGGGGGAAGCATGTCGACGGCCTCCGGCGCGCGGTTCGGCACCGTGACCTCGAAAGTCTGCTGGGCGGTCAGGCCCTCTCCGTCACGGGCCGTCACCGTGATCGTCGCCAAGCCCTTCGCGAGCGCGGTGATCAGCACCGTGTCGCCGGAAACGGCGACGGCGGCGACCTCGGCGTTCGACGAGACCGCCGTGTAGGTGAGCGGGTCGCCGTCCGGATCGCGGAAGTGCGACGACACGACGACGGACTCCGTCTCGCCCTCGAACAGCGTCTGGGCCGGGATCGCGTCCCCGGCCTCGGGCGCCCGGTTCGGCACCGTGACCTCGAAACGCTGCTCGGCGGTCGGGCCCTCTCCGTCGGTGGCCGTCACCGTGATCGTCGCCAAGCCCTTCGCGAGCGCCGTGACCGTCACCGAATCCCCGGACACGGCGACGGCGGCGACGGCGGCGTTCGACGAGGCCGCGGTGTAGGTGAGCGGGTCGCCGTCCGGATCGCGGAAGTGCGACGACACGACGACGGACTCCGTCTCTCCTGCGGCGAGGGTCCGCGGCGGAAGCGTCCCGACCGCTTCCGGCTCGCGGTTCGGAACCGTGATCTGGAAGCTCTGCTCCGCCCCGGCGCCGTCCGCATCGCTCGCGGCGACCGTGACCGTCGCGACGCCGGCGGCGATCGCGCGGATCGTCACCGCGGCCCCGGAGACCGTGACCGCCGCGACGTCGGGATCGGACGAAGTCGCCGCGAAACTGAGGGGGTCGCCGTCCGGGTCCCGGAAATGAGCGGAGGCGTCCACTGTCGCCGTCTCGCCCACGAACAGCGTTTGGGCCGGGATCGTGTCCCCGGCCGCGGGCGCCCGGTTCGGAACCGTGACCTCGAAGCTCTGCTGGGCGAGGAGACCCTGCGGATCGCGCGCGGTCACCGTGATCGTGCCGACCCCCCTGGCGACCGCGGTGACCGTCACGGCACTGCCGGACACCGAAACGCCGACGATGCCCGCGTTCGATGACACCGCCGTGTAGGAAAGGACATCGCCGTCGGGGTCGCGGAAGTGGGGCGACACGTCCACGGTCTCCGTGCCCCCGACCGGCAGCGTCCGCCCGGGGATCGTCCCCACCGCTTCCGGCGCGCGATTCGGCACGGGGGCGGGTCCCATGACGTCGGGCTCGCCGTCGCCGCAGGCGGCCGCCCACACGACGGCGGCGACGGCCAGTACGCGCGCCCTGTGCGACTTCATCCCTGCGACTTCATCCCCGCGAGTTCACTTCGACGCGCGCGAACCGCGACGGGAACCGGCGAGGAGGCCGACCGCCACGGTGATCGCCGTGCCGATGAGGACGAACCAGGGCCAGGCGACGGCGTCCCGCGCCCCGATCCAGATCGCGGTGACGGACCCGATCCCGAACACGATCCCGAGGCGGGCCGAGCGGCTCGTGGCCCGGCGCGAGAAGCGGGCGAGCGCGAACGCCCCCAGCAGCCCGCCGTAGACGAGCGACGCGATCCCGAGCGACACCTCCACGGCCGTGCTCTCCTCGCTCAGCGGGATGAACCCGATCGCCGCCGCCACGAGCAGGGCCGTCCACGCCACCGCCGCGATCCTCCCCACGCGCAGGATCCGCCGCTCGTCCGCCTCCGGACGGGCCGCCGCCCAGAAGTCGTAGGCCGCCGTCGATGAGAGCGCGTTGATCGAACTGGAGAGTGTAGACATGGCGGCCGCGAACACGCCCGCGATGAGCAGGCCGCGGACGCCGGCCGGGAGCGCTTCAACGATGAACCCGGCGAAGATCTCGTCGGCGCGCACGAAGGCGGTTCCGTCGTACCACGCCCAGAGGCCCAAGCCAACGAAGAGGAAAAGGGTGAACTGGAAGAGGACGGCGAAGCCGCTGCCGACGAGCGCGCGGCGGCTCGCGGCGAGATCGCGGCAGGCGAGGAGGCGCTGGACGATGAGTTGGTCCGCGCCGTGCGAACCCATGGAGAGGAAGGCGCCGCCGAGCAGCCCGGCCCACAGGGTGTAGGGCCGCCCGAAGTCGAGGGAGGGGTCGATGACGGTGAGCTTCCCGGCCTCCCCGGCGCGGGCGAGGATCTCGGGCCACCCGCCGGGCAGGGCCCCGCCGAGGACGACGAGCGCGATGAGCCCGCCGGCCAGGTAGAGCGCCATCTGCGAGGCGTCCACCCAGACGACCGCGCGGATGCCGCCGATGAAGGTATAGATGAAGGTGACGGCCCCGATCACGAGCACGGAGGCGATAAGCGGCCACCCGGTGACGAGCGTGAGCGGGATGGCCGTCGCGAACAGCCGCACGGAATCCGCGAGCAGACGCGTGATCATGAAGATGCCGGAGGTCAGCCGGCGGGTCTCCGTCCCGAACCGGGCCTCGAGCAACTCGTAGGCCGTCCGCAGCCGTCCCTGGCGATACGCGGGCAGCAGCCAGGCGGCGACCGCGATCCGCCCGAGCACGTAACCTCCCGCGATCTGCACGAAGGCGAGCGATCCGCCGTAGGCGATGCCGGGGATGGAGAGGAAGGTGAGCGTGCTCGTCTCCGTGGCCACGACGGACAGGAGGACGACGACCCACGGCAGGTCGCGCCGGCCCAGAAAATACTCCTCTCCCCCCCGCGCGCCCCTGCCGAGCCACGCGCCCCAGGCGGTGATCCCGCCGAGGTAGACGACGAGGATCGCGAGGTCGAGAGAGGTCAGCGGTCGCCACCCGGGTCGCGGGGCCGGACCTCCCGGTCGCGGATCGAGGTCGCGACGGCGTCGTGCACCGCGCGCCGCAGCGCGACGTGCTTCCGGTTGTCGCGGGTCGGGTTCACGCGGTTCGTGAGCAGGACGACGAAGAGGTCCAGCTCCGGGTCCACCCAGAAGCTCGTGCCGGTGAAGCCGGTGTGCCCGAACGCGTCTTCACCGAAGTAATCCCCCGCCGACGAACGCCCGGAGGGGGTGTCCCAGCCCAGCGCCCGGCTCGAGGCGGGGGCGGCCCGCCCCGTGAACCGCGCGACGGTCTCCGGCGAGGGCGAGTCGAGACGGGCGGAGAACGACCGGGTGTACGGTCCGGGCGGGGGACGGTCGGCGGCGGCCAGACCTCGCCCTTCGCGCGCGGCGGCGAGGATCCAGGCGGCGAACTTCGAGAGGTCCCGGGCCGACGAGAAGAGTCCCGCGTGTCCCGCCACGCCCTCCAGCGCGTGGGCGTTCTCGTCGTGGACCTCCCCGTGCACGTGCCGGTGCCGGTAGACGGTGTCCACCTCGGTCGGAGCCGTCCGGCGGTACAGCGAGCGGGGCGGCTCGAACCAGGTCTCCGTCATCCCTAGCGGACGGAAGACGGACTCGTTCAGGTAGTAGTCCAGCGGCTGTCCGGCGATTTCTTCTATCAGAAATCCCAGCGTCATGAACCCGATGTCGGAATAGACCGTCGGGTCCCCGTCATCCCCCGGCTCGTAGTCCGGTTCGAGGGCGGCGATCGCCTCGCGGTAGGCCTCTTCTCCCCGGAGGGTGCGCCAGAAGGGAAGGAAGGGCGGCAGCCCTCCCTGGTGCGTCAACAGGTGGCGGACGGTGACGTCGCGCTTCCACCCCTCGGACCACTCCGGCAGGTGCTCGCCGATGCGGGTGTCGAGGGAGAGATCGCCGCGGTCGATGAGTTGCATCACGCCGGTCGTGGTGGCGACGACCTTCGTGAGCGACGCGAGGTCGTACAGGCTCGAATCCGTCGCGGCGGCTTCCGGCGGCAGCGTGGCGGAGGACGCCCAGTCCAGGTTCCCGTAGCCGCGCAACCGGACGACGCGGTCCCCCCGTCCCACGGCGAGCACCGCGCCCGGCGTCGCGCCGTCCCGGATCGCCGCGTCGATGATCCGGTCCACGCGCGCGAGGGAATCTCCATCCATTCCGACGTTGACGGGCCACTCCTCCCGGGCGAGCCGCATGCGCCCGCCCGCGAGCGGCGGACCCTGCTCCGCTTCCGGGCCTCCGCCGCTGGTCAGGCCGTCGCCGAGCGCGTGGCGGGGCGGGAGGGAGATCGGCAGGCGGCCGGAGACCGGCGCGCCGAGGAGGGCGAGCGCGGCGGCTTCCTGCGAGGCGTCCGCCCCGCCCCACGCGATGAGGTACGTCTCCGCGTCCGGCACGGAGGTGAGCAGGTAGGGACTCCCGAACGAGACGAGCACGCCGGTCGTGCCGGCGGCGCCGAGGCGATCGAAGAAGCCCCGGACCTCCTCGGGGAGGTCGGTGGAATCCGAGGCGGCGCCGGGCCGCACGTAGGCGGAGAAGATGACGGCGTCGACGGAGCGGGCGCGCCGGAGGAGCGAGTCGTAGACGCCGGGGTGGGCGTCGAACCCGATCCGGGCGCGGCGGACGCGCACGGCCTGCCCGAGTTCGCGGTTGAAGACGCGGCCGGCGGCGAGGTCGTTGGGCCCGGCGAAGGTCACGGAGAGCACGGAGCGCGACTCGCGGGGGTCGAGGGGCACGGCGCCGGCTTCGTTGCGGACGAGCGTGATGGAGCGCGCGGCGACCCCGCGGGCGAAGGACTCGTGCCACTGCGTGCCGACGAGCCCGGGGATGGCGTCGGGGTCGACCTCCGCGCCTTCGTGCAGGCGGGCGCGCGCCTTCAACTCCAGCACGCGCCGGACGGAGGCCTCGATGCGCCCCGCGGTGAGCCGGCCGGAGCGGACGGCGCCGACGACGGCGGCGATGGCCCGCAGCGGCTCGCGCGGCATGAGCAGGACGTCGCTCCCCGCTTCCAGCGAGCGGATCGCGGCTTCGCTGGCCCCGTAGTCGTCGGCGATGGCGGCCATGTCGAGGGCGTCGGTGAAGAGGACGCCGTCGAACCCCAGGTCGTCGCGCAGCATGTCCGTCATGAAGTACGGCGAGAGCGTGGCGGGCGGGGCGCCGGCGCCGAGGATGCCGGGCGCCGCGACGTGCGCCGTCATCACCGCGTCGACGCCCTCCGCGATCGCGCGCCGGAAGGGGACGAGTTCGAGGCTGTCGAGGCGGGCGCGGTCGCCAGGAATGACCGGCAGGGCGACGTGGGAATCCGTCCCGGTGTCGCCGTGCCCGGGGAAGTGCTTAGCGGTGGCGAGCAGGCCGGCTTCGTGCGCGCCCCGGATGAACGCCGCGCCCAGCGCCGCCACGCGCTGCGGGTCCTCCCCGAAGGAGCGCGTGTTGATGATGGGATTGGCGGGGTTGTTGTTGACGTCGAGCACGGGCGCGAAGGCGATGTGGACGCCGAGGGCCCGCGCCTCGATGCCGGTGATCCGGCCCGCCGAGTAGGCGTAGTTCTCGTCGTCGGCCGCGCCGAGCGCCATCGCGGGGGGGAGGACGGTCGCGCCGGGCATCTCCAGCATGTTCGGCAGTGCATACACGCCGCTCACGCGGAACCCGGCGCCCGACTCGAAGTCCGCGGCGACGAGCAGGGGCACGTCGGCGGAGGCCTGCAGCCGGTTCAGCCGCGCGGCGTAGCCCAGGGGGGTTCCGAGCGAGATCACGATCCCCCCGATCCGGTCGTCGCGTACGAGGGATTCGATGCGCGTGAACTCCTCGTCGTCGCGGGGGGCGTAGCCGCCGCTCATCCACACCATCACGAGCTGCGCCACCCGCTCGCGCAGGGTGAGACCGGCGAGCGTCTCCTCCACCCAGGTCCGCGCCTCGGCGGAAAGGACGGGCTCGACCGGAGAACTGCCGGACGAAGCGGCCAGGCCGCTGGCGCCCGCGGGGTCCGCACCGGGGGGAGCCGAGCCGGCCGCACCAGGGGCGGCCGGGCCCGGGGCGGCGGCGCCCGCGCTGGCTGGAACCGCACCGTCGGAGCCCGGATCGGCGGGACCCGAGCCTGCGGCGCCGGACGAGGAGCGGCAGGCGAACGCGCTGACGGCGAGGAGCGTCGCCAGCCCGAGAGCGGCGACCGTCCGCCCCGGCACGACCGCCCGCCGCGTGACGATCCGCCCGCGCGCCATCGCCCGCCCCTGCCCGTCCCGCTTTCGGGGGCCGCCCAACGTCTCTAGTCTGCGCACCATGTCGACCTCCGCCCGCCCCGCGTCTCGCGCTCGCTGCCCCGAACCTACGCAGCGCGAGATGAATCCGCTCGCCGGTTTCCGGTCCCTTCTTCCTCTTCTCGCGCTCGCGGCCTGCGGGGGGCCGGCGGCGGAATCGGCGGGAGGGGACGCGGCCGCAGCGACGGTGCGTCCCGGGATCGATGTGCTGCTCGCCGATTCCTCCCATCTCATCGACGGGCGGCGCGTGGGGCTGATCACGAATCGGAGCGGCGTGGGGCGCGACGGGACGAGTGCCATCGACCTCCTGCACGGCTACGCGGGCGCGGAACTCACGGCGCTCTTCGCCCCCGAGCACGGGATCCGCGGCACGGAGGCGGAGGGCTCCGCGATCGACGACGCGACGGACGAGGGGACGGGGCTGCCGATCTACTCGCTGTACGGCGAGACGCGGGCGCCCACGCCGGAGATGCTCGCTTCGGTCGACGTGCTCGCCTTCGATATCCAGGACATCGGCTCGCGCTACTACACGTACGTCTCGACGATGGCGCTCGCGATGGAGGCGGCGGGGCGCGAGGGAATCCCCATGATCGTCCTCGATCGCCCGAATCCCATCGGAGGCCTCACGCAGGGTCCCGTGCTGGACCCCGCCTTCGCGACCTTCGTCGGCCTGTACCCGGTGCCCGTGCGGCACGGACTCACGGCGGGCGAACTCGCGCGCCTGTACCGGGGGGCGTTCGGCGTGGAGGTGGCGTTGCACGTCGTCCCGGCCGCGGGCTGGTCCGCGGACCGCTGGTTCGACGACACGGACCTTCCCTGGATCGCGCCGTCGCTCAACATGCCTTCGCTGGAGAGCGCCTCGCACTATCCCGGCACCTGTCTGTTCGAGGGCACCAACCTCTCCGTCGGCCGCGGGACGCCGACCGCGTTTCAGGTGCTGGGCGCCCCGTGGCTGGACGGGGAAGCCTGGGTGGCGGAGATCGGGGCCGTGGCGGGCGCCGCGGGCGTGGCGGAGGCGGCGGGCGCCCTGCGGCTGCCGGGAGTGGAGATCCGGGCGGTCGCCTTCACGCCGGAGTCGCCGAGCGACGGCAGGTTCGGAGGGGAGGAGATCTCCGGGATCCGCCTCACCGTGACGGACCGGTCGGCCTACGACCCGGTGCAGACGGCGGTGGCCGCGCTGCTCGCCGCGCGCCGGCTCTCGGGGGACGCGTGGGAGTGGAGGGTGCGCCACTTCGACCGTCTCGCGGGCTCGGACCGCCTCCGCCTCGCTATCGACCGCGGCGCCCCGCTCGATGAAATCACCTCGGAATGGGCGGCCGACGTCGCCGCCTTCGAGGCGCTCCGCCGCCCGTACCTGCTCTACCCCCGTTGACCGCCGGAGGGACCCCTACCTGGGGACGATGATCCGGGCGGCCTGCGGCGACACCTTCGCCTCCATCGGGGTTTCGCCCCGCGGATCGCCGTCGATCTCGATGGCGACGGGCGGGTCGGCCTCGATCCGGACGCTGCGGGCCTGGAAGTAGATGATCTTGTCGTCCCCCGAGAACCGGTTTCGCGTGACGCGCCAGATGATGCGGGCGACCTCGGGGAGGTTGCTGGGGGCGTAGATGCACACGTCGATGAGGCCGTCCTGGAACGAGGCCCCGGGCGCCATGCGGAACTCCACGGGCAGGGGGCCGGCCCCGAGCTGGCCGGCGTTCGCGACGAGCACCATCGACGCCTTCACCTTCACTTCCTGGTCGTCGGCGGTGATCCGGAAGTCGGCGCCGGGGCGGTTGATGACGTTCTTGAGTCCGCTGTAGATGTAGGCGCCGAAGCCCAGGCGGCTCTTGAGTTCGGCGGTGGCGTCGGCCATGACCTGCGCGTCGAGGCCCGCGCCGGCCATGAGCGCGAACGTCTCTCCGTTCGCCTCCGCGAGATCGATGCTCGTCACTTTTCCCTCGACCGCGACCCGCACGCTGTCCTCCAGCGACGTGGGAATGTCGAAGTTGAGGGCGAGCTGATTGGCGGTGCCGAAGGGGACGATCGCCACGGGCACGGACGTTCCGGCGACGCCGCGCAGCGCTCCGCTCACGGTGCCGTCGCCTCCCGCGGCGACGATGGCCCGGTATCCGCGCTCCGCGGCCTGGCGGGCGACCTCCAGGCCTTCTTCGGAATTCGCGGCCTCGAAGATGTCGAAGGGGACGCCCCTCGCGGCGAAGGCGCCTCCCAGCCGCCGGCGCAGCGTCTCGGGCTCGGCGGTTCCGCCGCCCGCGCCGGGGTTGAGGAGCACGAGGAATCGCTCCGAATCGGGGTAGAGGTGCGCACCGGACATGGACAATAACTAGCGTCGTGTCCGGGAACCGCTGCCGGGGCGGGGGTTCCCATCGGAGTTCTCGTCGGAGTTCTCGTCGGGGTCCCCGGAGCCGGTGCCTTCACCGAACTCCCACTCGCGGAAGAGGAAGAGGCTGTAGGTGCGGTCGTTGGCGACATTCGTGCCCAGGCTGAGCCCGAACAGCCGCTCGTCGAACCGGCTCGCGGTGCCGGCTTCGACGGACCAGCCGGGGAGGAACGCCCAATCCAGGGCCGCCCTCGGAGGCCCGCCGCCCAGCGGCTGCCAGTAGGAGAGGAAGAGCGCGTTGCTCACGTACCCCCCGACTTCCAGCGCCGTGCGCTCGAACAGGCTCCGGTTCGCGACGCCTCCGGCCCCGCGCCCGGCAGCGACCGACGTCAGGTTGAAGTAGGAGATGCCGGTCGCTCCGAGGGCGGACGTGAGTCCGGAACTCAGCGGACCGAAGACGAGCTGCTGCCCGACCCTCTGGGCCAGTTGCGGGTCGGCGGAGCGGTAGCACGGCGTACCGACCGCGAGCAGGCAGTACTGGTCGGTGTCGCTCATGGGCGGGTTGCTTGTCAGGAGGACTTCCGGCTCGATGGCGGTACCGGTGATCCGGGCCTCGACGAACACGGGGCCGTCGATGGTCCGGTCCCGGTATTCGGCGGTGATGTCGATGATGGGATTGAAGCCGACATCCCCGACGAACTGCATGCTTCCCGCGGTGATCCGGAGCGGCCGGACATAGGGTGGCACGCGGTCGAAGATGTAGGTGCCCCGGGGCATCTCGGCGCTTCCGCTGATGTCGAGGACATCGAGGCGGCGGTCCAGGTAGACGGAAATCCCCTCCCCCACGACCTCCGCATTGAGCCGCCCCGAGCGCAGGGAGAGGTCGGAGCCGAGATCGACGTTCGCGTCGAGGACGAGGTTGTCGAGGAACGGGTTCCGGAACTGCGCCAGAACGTCTCCCGTGGACGCGTCGAGGAAGTCGAACACCTCCACCTCGCCGGGATTGAAGACCTCGAGTCCGCGGAGGAACTCGTCCTGCTCGAAGTATCCGTCGGAGAGGACGACGTCGGCGGTCACCCACGGCCTCGCGTAAGCGCTGTCGAGCCGCGCGCGGCCGCTCACGGCGAACTCCATGTCGTTGCGCACGATGCCGTGGAACTCGTCCGCGTCGAAGTCGAGGGCGAAGACCGGATTGGTGATCCGGGCGATGTCCACGGTGCCCCGAGTCCGCAGCGACCCGCCGAGATCCGACCCCACGTGGGCCGAATCGACCAGGGCGATCGACGAGCCCCGGAATGCAATCCGGGCGCCGACCTCGGTGAGCCAGACGCCCAGGTCCGGCACCCAGCCCCTGCCGTTCACGAGGCGCAGGGCGCCGTCGTAGCGGAGGGCGCCGGGGGCGCCGCGAATCGAGAGGTCGCTCTCGGCAATGCCCGTCACCTCCTCGAAGGTCGGCAGCACGAGTTCTACGAGCGCCAGCGGGAGGCGGTCGCCGGTCAGGTCGAGGTCGAAGGGGTCGTCAAGGAGGCGGCGTTCCACGGGCAGGATCGCGAGATCCGTCGCCACGGAACCGCCGAGCCGTCCCAGGAGGGCGCCGTCATCGACGAGATCGATCTCTCCCGCGAGTTCGCGAGCGGCGTAGTCGACCCGAGCGTTGAGCGCGTCGTAGCCCTGGTGCTGAAGCGATGGATCGAGGACCTCGAATTCCGCCGTGACGAGGGGTTCCGCCAGCGTGCCCGTCGCTTCCACGCGTCCTCCGAGCGTGCCTCCGAGGATCGGTTGCTCCGAGAGCAGGTAGCCGAACTGGTCCACGCGCACGCCCAGGATCTCCACGTCGAGCGATCCTTCGCCCGAGGCGGGGATGCGGCCGTCGGCGCGGAGCCGGCCGAGCTGGCCGTTCAGAAAGAGGCCGTCGACGAGCAGCGCCGAGTCGGAGTAGACGACCCTGGCGGGCGTCTGGAGCGTGGACTCGAGCTTGCCGAGACGGAGGCGGAGATCCGTCAGGCCGGCGCTCCAGAGGTCGCCCCCGACCACGACGCCCCGGCCCGAGACCTCGAGGCTGGAGTCGCGCTGCGCGTAGAATTCGGCGTCCAGCGCGTCGGCACCGGGCTCGCCGGCGTCCGAGCGGGCGAGCCGCACGGAGAGCGAATCCACCCGCCGCCCATCCAGCTCGACGTTCGTCGCCGTGAACCGGGACCGCAGGTCGCCGAGGCGCGGCGGGTCGAACAGTTCGACGCGGGCCGAGAAGTCCCCGGCGCGGTAGCCGCGGAAACGCGCCTCCGAAGCCTCGATGTCGGCGTCGAGCGTGAAGTCTCCCCAGCGGCCCGTGGCGGTCCCCCGCGTCACGAGCCGGCCTTCCAGCCCCTCTGTCGGCTGCCGGTCCCGCCGGGCCCGGCCCAGCAACTCCTCGATGGTGTCGAACAGCGCCTCGCCGGCCTCGGCCGCCGCGCCGCCCGGAATCTCATCCACGAACCAGCGGTCCCAGTCGGAGAGGTCGGGAGCCTGGGCGTCGAAGGCGATCTGCCCGCTCCGCTCCTCCGCGAGGCCGAAGTCGCCCTGCACCGAGAGCGTCCCCACGTCGGAGGCGAGGAAGGCGCTGTCGATCGTCGCCACGCCATCGGCCACCCGCAGCCGCACGCGACTGTCGAAGATCTCGGCCTGGTCCACCTGGGAGGGGAGGATTTCGACGTCGAACGCCGCCTCGAGCGTCGCGGGATCGAGCCCTTCTCCCTGCACGCGCCCCCGGACGGCGAGCCGCGACGCCGGGGCGCCCTCGACCCACTGGTCGAGCGAGAGATCCGTCCCCTCGATCTCGGTGTCGTAGCGCAGTTCCTCCGCCGCGAGATCGAAGTCGCCGTTCAGGGTGAGCCGGCCGCGTTCGGATTCGAGTTCCGCCTCGAGGGCCAACTCCTCGAGACTCCCGCGCGCCCGAATGGGACCGGACACCGCGCCCGCCAGTTCGATTCCCGAGGTCCAGGGGCGCAGCAGCGCGAGGGCCAGAGGGTTCGCGTCGATCGCGGCATCGACCTGCGACCGGGCGAGGTTCAGGAACCCGGAACCCGAGAAGCGCGAGCGGTCGCCGGCCGGCGTGAGGTGCTCGACGACGCCGTCGAAGGCGACGCCGCTGTCCTGTTCGCGGTCGAGGGTGAGGGTCCCCTGGAAGCGCCCGTCGATCCCCAGGTCCATGCCGATGAGACGGGTCCAGCGCGACTCGAAGGCGGCCACTTCCACGCCGAGGCGGCGGAGGCTCAGGAACTCCTCGCCGATGCCGACGCCGCCCCGAGCCTGCAGGCTGGAAGGCGGCGTTTCCGGATCGGGATCGTGCAGGGTGAGATCGGCGACGATCATCAGGTCGTCGACGTAGCCCGAGCCGCGCAGCGTGCCGCGCATCGTCCCGGGCGGCGGCGCGGGCGCCGTCCCCGGCGCCGAGTCCTGTGCGAGGAGCGGGGCCAGGTGCGCGAGATCGAAGGGCGCCAGCGTAACGCCGATTCGCTGGAACCTGGGGCGCCGGTCGAGGGCGAGGGCGAACCCTCCGGTCATCCGGGTCTCGCCGGTTCGGAAATCTCCGTTCGCGACGTCCACGACGGCGTCGCCGCCGCGGCCGCTGAGGTCGATGGACATGGGGCCGCCACCGATCTCGGGCAGGTCGATGGGCAGCCAGCGGAGGTCCCGGACGTCGAGCGGGTTCGCTTCCAGCGCGAACTCGAAATCGACGCCGTTCGAGGCCATCCATCCTTCCCCGCGGATCGCGGACTGGTCCGTCTCGAGCGTCTCGATGTCCAGGTGGGCCGTGTCCCCGATCGTCAGGTGCATCCGCAGGTTCGAGAGTTCCAGCGGCTGGTTCACGGCGAGCAGCGTGGCGGCCGCCTCCTCGACCTCGATCATGAAGGGGGCCTCGGGGTCCGTCACCCGGGCGACGGGGAACCGGCCGCGGAGGTTCGTCAGTTCGAACACGCGCTCGAATTCGCCATCCGGCCGCTCCCGCAGGGCCCAGGGCGACTCCCCCGCCCGCGCCTCGCGCAACGCCTCCGTCTTCGCCGCTCCCGTCAGCGTTTCCGTCCACGGCGTGAGGATCCGGATGCGGCCGGAGGCAACCGTCGCGTCGTGCAGGAGGATGCCGAGCGCGGCCTCCGGCGCGGCGGGCACCTGCGGTCCCGGGAGAAGTGAGGCCGCCGCCACGGCTCCCGACTCGACCGTGGGGTCCGCTTGCGGGGGCGGTTCGAAGATGCGGTCGTAGTTCCAGCGGCCGTCCGGGTACTGCCGCAGGCGGAGGTCCAGAGCGCGGGCGTGGAGACGGCCCACGTCGAGTTGCTGCCGCAGGAGCGCCAACGGGTCGTGTTCCATCGTGACGGTGTCGAGCGCCAGGAACAGTTCTCCGTCCGCATCGAGGATCTCGAAGCGCGAGACGGTGAGGTCGCTGAGGAGATTGCCCGAGATGGCGTGGCCGATGCGCACCTCCCCGTTCACGCTGCGGGCAAGGGCGTTTTCGAGGAGCGAGAGGGCGGCGTCCCGGCCCCTGGCGGTCTGCGTGATCCCGATGAAGACGCCGAGCACGAGCAGGCTCGTGATGACAGCCAATGGCAGGGCGATCCGCCGCCTGCGCGGGGTTGGCGCGGACCCCGACCCGCCGGGCGCCGGCGCGGACCCGTCGGACCCGCTCAAAATGCTTCTCCGATGGACACGTGGATCTGCATGCGGCGCCAGAGTTCCAGCAGGGGGTGCGGATCGTCGAACCGGAAGGGGTCGAACCTGACGGGCTGCGGCATCTGGACCAACGTTCCGTCCTCCGTCGAAACAATTGCCGGTAGCTCGGTCGCGAACGTTGTATTGTACCCGATATCGAGCCGGATGGAACCGATCGGGCTCGCGTAGCGGAGCCCCAGGCCGGGCGTCCAATGGAGCTTTCGAAGCTCCGTGAGTCGCTGCGAGACGCTTCCCGCGTCCCCGAACAAGACGAGACTCCACCGGTCGCTGAGGTAGCGGCGCAGTTCGATGCTCAGTTCCAGGTGGGCGTCGCCGCCCCGCGGCCGCTCGTCGAAGGCGCCGGGGTTCTGCGTCGCGAGCCGTTCGACGCACGCTTCGAAATCTCCCCCAGGACAGTCTTCCCCCTCATCGGCCACGAGCACGCGGGGCCCGAGCAGGTTCTGCCCCACGCCGCGAACGCTCTGCGAGCCGCCGACGAAGAAGCGCCGGGACGGATGGATGAGCCGGTCGGTCCGGGGCGCGCCGGGCAGGAAGATGCGGGTGCCGGGGAAGCGGACGACTCCGGTCCGCGCCCGCGCCGCGAGCACGAGACCGGGTTCGAGTTCCCGGAAGAGGGCGGCCTGCGCCACGATCCGCGCGTACCGGTACTGCGAGCCCGTCATCTCGTGGGCAACCTCCCCCTCCGCCGTCAGGTAGTAGCCGCGGGTCGGGCGGAGCGCGTCGTCCGTCTCGTTGTAGAGTCCCGCGAGGGTGAGGGGCGCCAGCCAGCGCGACCGCGTCACGGTGACGATGTCCTCGGGTTCGCAGAAACCGAAGTTGATGCAGAAGAAGATGTCCGCGGACTGTTCGCCGAAGCCGGTGTAGCCCGGCGAATACGAGAGGGTGGCGGACGCCCGGCGCCCGAGTTGGCGCGTGAGGCCGATCTCGGCGCCGAAGCCCTCCTGGATGAAGACGTCGGGGATCGTCTCCCGTTCGACGAAGACCCGGGCGCTGAAGCTGTTCTCGGCCGAAAGGGCGACGGGGAGGAGCAGTTCCGTCTGGAGCCGGTAGTTCAGGGTCCGGAAGTCAGGGTCGGCGCCCACCTGGGAGCAGGGGAAGGACCCGTCCAGTTGGTCCGCGAAGATGTTCCCGAGCTGGCCCGTGAGTTCCAGCCGCCGGCCCCCGCCGAAGAGGTTGCGGTGCGTCAGCCGCGTCTCGGTCCGAAGGCACTGGTCGGTACTCCATCCGAGCCCTAATCGGGCCGCCCGCGGCGAGGCCGGCGTGACCTGAACGACGAGATCGAGCGTCGAGTCGGCGCTGGCGGCCTCGGGGGGCGCCGATTCCCGGCGGATCGAGGCGAAGCGGATGGCCTCGAGGCCGAAGAGGTTCCGCTGCCCCTCCACTTCGGCCTCCTGGTTGTAGTAGTCGCCGGCGCGCAGGGGGAAGAGGTCGCGGATCACGTCCTCGCCGATCGTCTCGCCGCCCTCGATGCGGATCTCCCTCAGGCGATAACGGGCGCCGGGGCGGACGTCGAGCGCCACCTGCGCGGTCCCGTCGCGCCCGCGGGCGAAGTCCTCCAGCGCCATCGCGTTGACGTAGCCCTGACGGCGCAATGATCCGATGAGGCTGTCCACGCCGGCCTGAAGCCGCCCGCGGTCGAAGGGATCGCCGACGCCGATATCGACGAGGGCGGCGGCCTCCTCGGCGCCGAGGGCTTCGGGCAGCCCTTCGAGGGAGAACTCGTCGATGAGGGTCGCCGGACCCTCGTCGATGACGAACGAGACGCTGGCGTCGACGCCGTTCGTGCGGACGACGTGGCGGACGTCCGCCTCGAAGTGGCCGCGGAAGTTGTAGTACAGGCGGAGCCGGTCGGCGTCGACCCGGACGTCGAGCGTGTCCAGGTAGGCACGGCGGTGCGCGAACCCCCAGTTCGTGACCACGCAGAAGGGAGAGAGCAGGAGGCTCGTGCATTCGGTGCTGCGCGTAACGATCACCGCCCGCAACTCACCGTCGGAGACCGTCTCGTTGCCGCGGAATCGAAGGGACGTGACTTCGGCGCGGCGCGGTCCCGCCTCGCCGGCCGCCTGCCCGCTGAGTGGAGACGGCCCGAGATGCGGCGACGGCCCGACGAACGAAGGCGGCCCTGCGAGGGTGACGGCCAGCGCCAGCCCGGCCAGAGCCGCGCGTTTCACACCGCCGCCTCTGCGGCCCGGCGGCGCAGCCTGAGGACGAGCGCGATGCCCCCCGCGAAGAGCAGGACCGAGATCACCTGCGCGAGCGTGAAGCCTCCGAAGAAGCGGTCGTCCTTGGCGCGGAAGATCTCGATGACGAAGCGCTCGACCGCGGCCATCGCGAGCCACATGCCGAACAGCCACCCCTGGACGTGCGGGTGCCGCCGCAGCCCCCACAGGATGAAGAAGATGACGAGCGAAAGTCCCGTCTCGTAGAGTTGCGTGGGGTGGACGGCGAGGACCTCCGCGTCGGGGATCGCGGGGTCCACCTCCGCCCCGAAACCCCGCAGGTTGCCGGCGGTCGTGGGCGGAAGGCCGTTGGGGAAGGCGATGCCGACCCACGATTCCGTCGGGCGCCCGTAGTCGTCGCCGACGAGGAAGCAGCCGATGCGGCCGATCCCGTAGGCGAGCGGGAGCGCCGGCGCGATCGCGTCCACCCCGAGGCCGGGGGTCACGGGGCGCCGGCGCAGCACCCACATGACGCCGAGGAACCCGCCGATGAACCCGCCGTACCAGACGAGCCCGCTGCGCGAGAAGATCATCCCCAGCGGATCGACCGCCGTCCGGTCCCAGTAGAGGAGCACGTAGTAGATCTTCGCCCCGACGATGCCGCCGATCAGCGCGCCCAGCAGCATGTCCGCCGCGAGTTCGCGCCCGGCGCCGAGGCGCGCCGTCTCGGCGCGCAGCACCATGTACCCGCACAGGAAGGCGAGCGCCATCAGCACTCCGAAGGAGGTGATGGTGAACTCGCCGAGAACCGGCAGCGTCAGTGTGAAGAGTTCGGGATACACGTCTGACACGCTCCTCGTTGGCTGCGGTGCTGCTCGTTGGCGGTCCCGGCTCCCGCGCCGGCCCTCATGCGAGGCCGGGAAAGGCGAGCGCCGCTTCGGCGTTGAGCGACCACGGGCTGCGTTCCCCTCTCGCCAAGCGGAACCGCGCGGCCGCGGCGATCATGGCCGCGTTGTCCGTCGCGAGGCGGGGAGACGGGGCGTATAGCTCCCCGGACGAGCCCAGGCGCTCGGCTAAACCTTCACGAAGGCGGGAGTTCCGCGCCACTCCCCCGCCCAGCACGACCCGCCGGCAGCCCGTCTGTTCCACGGCGCGCCGGGTCTTCTCGGCGAGGACGTCGACCACGGCCTCCTGAAACTCCGCCGCGAGGTCGTCGACGGCGCCGGCGAGGCCGCCCTCCTCTTCGAGTTGTTCGGCGATCCGCGCCACGGCGGTCTTCAGACCCGAAAAGGACATGTCGTAGTACGCGGGATCGCCGGGCCGGTCGCGCCGGCTCAGCATCGGGCGCGGGAGCCGGAAACGTCCCGCCGCGCCGCCGGCCGCCGCGCTCCGGGCCGCCGCGCTCCTCTCCGCCGCACGCTGGATCTGGGGGCCGCCGGGATAGGGCAGTCCGAGCCGCCGCGCGACCTTGTCGAACGCCTCGCCCGCCGCATCGTCCCGCGTCTGGCCCAGGAGGCGGTAGCGTCCCCATGCGCGCGCCTCCAGCAGGAGCGTGTGTCCGCCCGATACGAGGAGGCCGATGAACGGGGGATGCGCGCCGTCGTGCTCGAGCGCGGTGCCGAACAGGTGCCCCTCCATGTGATGGACGCCGAGGAGGGGAAGCCCGCGCGCGAAGGCGTAGGCCTTGGCCCAGTTCACGCCCGCGAGCAGGGCGCCGACGAGCCCGGGGCCGGCCGTCACGCCGACGCCCGCGATATCCTCGTGGCCGACCTCCGCCTCGCGCATGGCGTGCCGCACCATCGCGTCGAGTGAGCGAATGTGCTCGCGGGCGGCGATCTCCGGCACGACGCCCCCGAACGCCGCGTGCGCGTCCTGCGAGGCGATCGCGAGAGCCCGGATCCCGTTCTCGTCCACGACGGCGGCCGAGGTCTCGTCGCACGAGGTCTCGATCCCGAGGACCGGCCCGCCCTGGAAGCCGGCGGCGGGCGCAGCGGGGCGCGGGGCGGGGCGCGGGGCGGCGCCCGCGGCGGCCGGCGCGTCTATCGGTCGGGCGGGTCGGAGGCGATACCCGCGCTCACCCGCTCCGGAACGAGGTCGATCGTCACCGTGCCGGCCACGGCGTCGGGCAACTGGGCGCGCACGGGATAGGAGCCGGTCGACTCGAAGGAGTTGGGGATGTCGACCGTCACGCGCACGTCCTCCGGATCGAGTCCGTCCACGACGGCGGCGGGGCCGGTGATCGCCACGGTGACCGTGGGCGGGTCCACGGCGGCCATGAGGGCGCGCGGACCCGTGGTGACGACTTCGCTCGCGAACAGGCGGGTGCGGAGCGAGTCGACATCGACGGTCGCGATCACGGTGGCGGGGTCGACCGAGAGCCCCGCGAGATCCGGCGGGAGGGCGATCTCGAGCTGCTGGGTCACGCGCGTGGAGACCGCGCCCACCTCGAGCGTGGCCGTCGTCAGCTCGGAGATCTGGTTGACGAAGGACGCGGGCCCCTGGAGCCACACGCTGTCGGGGGCGACCTGCATGCCGACGACCAGTACGCCCGCCGCCGCCCGCGCGTCCGTGCGGCCGGAGACCGCGACCCGCTTCCCCACCCGCTCCTCGAGATACACGGTGACCGCTCCCGGAGAGACTCCCACGGGATCGAGTCCGAGTTCGCCGTTGTAGATGACCTCCGAAGCCGAGAGCGGGACCTGGACCACCGTGTCCTCGACCTGGTCGAGCACCTTCCGGATCACGGGCCTCTCGAAGCGCGCGGCGAACACCTGGTTCCGGCGGCCGCGGAAGGTCGTGGTGATCTCGGCCGGCCGCACCTCGCGCAGACTCCACGCGGAATCGCTCACCTGGATCTCGAGGAGCGTCGAGACCGGCTGCTCGGCGATCTCGGCGTCGGCGGACACGCTGAGCCAGAGGAGCACGGACAGCACGATCGCCGCGACCTTGTAGGGCCAGTTCTCCGTGAACGCGCTCTTGAAGTCCATCTAGCCTTCTCCTCGCGCCTCCCCGTTTCCGGGGATCGGGGAAACCGTGTCGCGGACGGCGTCCCGCGTGAGATCCGCCGTGGCCGGGTCGGGCGGCGTCCCGGCCACGATCACGGAGACGAATCCCTCCCCGCGGAGGGGGGAGCCGGGGGCCGGACTCTGAAAGATGACGCGCCCCGGCACCTCGGGCGCCTCGACCTGGTAGCGGACGGCACCCAGCCGGAGATCGATCTCCTCGAGAAGAAGCTCGAGGTCGTCCACGTGGCGGCCCTGAAGGTCGGGCACGGAGACGATCGCCTTCCCCTGGCTGATGAAGAGGCGGACGCGGGCGGGGAGAGGGAGGCTCGTCCCGGCGTCGGGCTCGGTCCGGATCACACCGGCGACGGCGCTCTCGTCGGTTTCCTCGACATCGATCTCGAAGCCGAGCCGGGTGAGGAGGGTCGCGGCCTGACCGCCCGGAAGCCCGGCGAGATCGGGCACGCGGCGCATCTCGATGCCGGCGCTCGTCGTGAGCACGATCGTGTCCCCGGCCCGGGCGAGCTGGCCGGGGAGCGGCCGCTGGGCCACGACGCCCCCGACCGGAATCTCGCCGTGGTGGAGACGGCCCTGCTCGGTGGAGACGAGCCCCAGCGCGGAGAGGCGTTCGCCGGCCTCGGCCAGGGAGACGCCCGTGAGGTCCGGGATCTCGGTGAAATCCACGTCGGTCGGATCTTCCGCCGCCGGGAAGAGCCGGATGGCGGCGAACGCGTAGCCGATCCCGAGCATGGCGGCGAAGAGGAGGACCAGGCGCAGGAGTCTCACGGTACCCTCACGCGGTCCGCCGCAGGCGCGCCGCGTAGGCGCCGTCCGTGCCGGTGATCCACGGGCGCACGAAGAGGTCGCCGGACGGCGTCGTGCAATCGTCGCGCGCGGCCGCCGGGGGCGGCTCGCGCCGGAAGTCGGGCCTGCGGTCCAGAAGGGCGTCCACCTGTTCTTCGTTCTCCTCGCGTTCGAGCGAACACGTGCTGTACACGAGCAGCCCGCCCGGTCTCACGGCCGCGGCGCACGCGTCCACGATCTCGCGCTGCAGCGCCACGAGGTCGTCGAGGCCGCGCTGACCGAGCCGCCAGCGGGCGTCGGCCCGCCGCCGCAGGACTCCGGTGCCCGTGCAGGGCACGTCGGCCAGCACGGTCCCGGCCTCGGCGACCGGAAGCTGCCGCGCGTCGGCGACGGCCGCGCTCACCGGCAGCCCGAGCCGGCGGGCCGGCGCGCCGAGGCGGGCCAGCCGCCGGGGCGAGATGTCGAGCGCCACGACCGGCACGCCGTGCGCCGCGGCGAGCCCGAGGGTCTTCGTGCCCGGGGCCGCGCACACGTCGAGCACCGGCTCGCCGAGCCGGCCGCCTGTGTAATCTACCACGGCGGAGGCCGCAGGGTCCTGAATCACGGCCCGCAGGCCGGCGAGCGCCGTCTGCGGCAGCCCCCTTTCGAGCCGGAATGAGCGCGGCCAGCCGGGGACGGGCTCGAGTTCCACGCCATCGGGCGGCGCCGGCTCTTCCCCGCTCAGCATGCGGACGACGACGTCCGGCGGGCGGTTCTGGTGCTCGATGAGCCGCCGCACGTCCTCCAACTCCCAGCGCGCCAGCCACCGCCGGACGAGCCACTCCGGATGCGAGCCCCAGGAACTGAGGTGCCCCACCGGGTCCTCGTCCGGATCCGGAAAGGGACCGGCCCCGGGATCGGCGGCGCGGCGCCTCGCGAGCGCGCGGAGAACGGCGTTCACGTACCCCGCCCGCCCGCGCCCCAGCGCCGAGCGCGCCGCGCCGACGGTCTCGCCCACCGCCGCGTGGTCCGGCGTCCTCAACTCCGTCAACTGGTACGCGCCGATGCGAAGCCAGTCGCGCACCGCGCGGTCGATGCGGGACGGCGGCCGGTCGGCGCAGGCCCGGATCCAGGCGTCGAGACGGGCGCGCAGGCGGAGGCAGCCGAAGGCGATGTCCAGCGCGAGTCCGCGGTCGGCCGGGTCCACGGCCGGGAGGATGCGCGACGCCGCGCGGTCGGAGCGCGTTCCGCGCCGCACCTCGCCCAGAATCCGGTGGGCCGCCGCGCGGGGGTTCAAGCCGGGGGCGGCACGCCCTCGAGCGGGCTCGAAGGCACCGCCCATTCGCGTCGGGGCATGCGGCCGGCGACCCAGGCGCGCCGGCCGGCTTCCACGGCCAGCCGCATGGCGCGGGCCATCTCCACCGGATCCTCCGCCGCCGCGATCGCCGTGTTCATGAGGATCCCGTCCACGCCCTGCTCCATCGTCGCACAGGCGTCCGACGCGGTGCCCACGCCGGCATCGACGATGACCGGCACGGACAGGCGCGACTTGATGATGCGGATGTTGAGCGGATTGAGGAGCCCGAGACCGCTCCCGATGGGCGAGGCGAGCGGCATCACGGCGGCGGCCCCGGCCTCTTCGAGCCGCAGCGCCGTGATGAGGTCGTCGTTCGTGTACGGGAGCACGACGAACCCCTCGGCGACGAGCACGCGCGTGGCCTCGATCAGCTCCTCGGTGTGGGGGAGGAGCGTGTCGGGATCGCCGATGACCTCGAGCTTCACCCAGTCGCTCATGCCCGCGGCCCGCCCCAGCCGCGCCGCGCGGATCGCCTCTTCGGCGCTGTAGCAGGCGGCGGTGTTCGGCAGGAGGCTGAACTCGTCCGGGCTCAGCGTGCGGAGGATGTCGTCGCGGTCCGGGTTCTCGATGTCGACCCGGCGCACCGCGACGGTGACCATGTCGGCGCCGGAGGCCCGGATCGCTTCGAGCATGATCCCGGGACTCGGGTATTTTCCGGTTCCGACGATGAGCCGGGAAGCGAACGTGCGGCCGGCGATTTCGAGCGGATCCATCTCAACCGCCTCCCACGAAATGGACGAGTTCGACGCGGTCCCCCGCTTCCAGGCGCGCGCTCTCGGTCTCGGGCGGACGGACGATGCGCCGGTTGAGTTCGACGACGAGCGTGCGTCCATCGAGGTCGAGGTCCCGGAGCAACGTCGCGACGGACGTTCCCGCGGGAACGTCCCTTTCCCGACCGTTCACCTGTATCCGTATCTCCATGATCTCCATCAAGTCCGGTTTCGGTCCAGCACGTCGAGCCCTCTGCGCAGGTCGACCGCGGCACGCTCCGGGTCGGAGGCGGACCACACGGCCCGCCCCACCACGATGCCGTGCGCTCCGGCCTCCGTCACCTCCGCGACCCGACCCGCGTCCACGCCTCCGATGGCGAGGATCGGGGGCGGACGCCGGGCGGACGCCCGATGAACGGCGAGCCGGTGGGCGGTGAGTCGGCGGCGGACCGCGGACACGGCGGCGGGACCGCTTCCCTCGACTCGCGGGTGCGAGGGCGTCGCGTAGATCGTCCCGAGCACAAGGTAGTCGGCGCCCTGCCGGGCGGCGCGCAGCGCCCCCTCCGCATCGTGCACGGAGGCCCCGATCGCGAGCCTCCCGGCGCACGCCCGGACCACGCGGCGCGTCTCCTCCACCCCGAGCGCGGTGCGCCCAAGTTGTACGGCGCTGGCACCCGCCGCCAGCGCCACATCGGGCCGTCCGTTCACGACGAGCCAGCTCCCGGCGCGCGCCGCGATGGGGGCGAGTCGCTCCGCGATTTCGAACAGGCGGCGGGCACCGATCCGGGCCCGCAGATGGACCGCGACGGGGGCCGCCCGCTCGAGCAGGCGTTCGACCGCCGCCAGCCCGCCCGGGCCGGGCGGACCGTGCGCGCCGGGCGAACCTCCAAGTTCCGCCTCCGAGACGAGGACGTGCAGTCGCGGGAGTCGTGACTCAGGCGAAGCGGACCTCCTTCGGATCCGGGAGGCCCCGCACCCACTCGGCCGCGCTCATGCGCCGGCGCCCGGCCGGTTTCACGGCGCCCACGGTGAGCGTGCCCGAGCCCGTTGCGACGCGCAGTCCCCGCACGGGATCGGCCCGGACGACCGTACCCGGCTCCGTGTCCGGCTGGCCGCCGTCCGCGGGGGGACCGTCGACGCGCGGCTCGAAGCACTGCAGGGTCCTCCCGGCGAGGGCGGCGGGCGCGGCCAGCGAGGTCCACGCGGCGGGCCAGGGGTCGCAGCCGCGGAGCCAGTTCGCGACTTCGGCCGCGGGGAGCGACCAGTCGATGCGCGCGGTCTCGCGGTCGAGCTTCGGCGCCCAGGTCGCGCGCGCGTCGTCCTGCGCCCTTTCCACCGCCCGCCCCGAGGCCAGGTCCTCAAGCACGGCGACGAGCCGCGCGCCCCCCGCCTCCGCGGCCTCCGCGTACAGTTCCCCGGCCGTCATCGCCGCCGGGATGGGGATGCGGGTCTGTCCGAGCACCGGGCCGGCGTCGAGCGCCGCGACCATGCGCTGGATGCTGACCCCGGACTCGCGGTGCCCCCGGATGATGGCCCAGTTGATGGGCGCCGCGCCGCGCAGCGCGGGCAGGAGCGACGCGTGCACGTTCAGCGACCCGAGCGGCGGCAGGTCCAGCGCCGCCGGCGGGAGGAGACGGCCGTACGCCGCGACGACGGAGATGTCCGGACGCCTGCGGCGGGCGGCGGCGAGGAAGGTTTCGTCGCCCGGACGCTCGGGCTGCAGCACGGGCACGCCGGCCTCGAGCGCCCACGCCTTCACCGGACTCGTACGCGTGCGTCTCCCCCGGCCGGCGGGCCGAT
This sequence comes from Candidatus Palauibacter rhopaloidicola, assembly GCA_026914155.1. Classification (GTDB taxonomy): domain Bacteria; phylum Gemmatimonadota; class Gemmatimonadetes; order Palauibacterales; family Palauibacteraceae; genus Palauibacter; species Palauibacter rhopaloidicola. The sequence continues at coordinate 131,541 of JAPPGH010000008.1, forward strand.
CCGGGTTCGTGACGACGCCCGCGATGTCGTGCCCCGCCCTCCGCATCGCTTCCAGCGACGGGAGCCCGAACTCCGGCGTACCCCAGAACAGAACTCTCATGGGAAGAGGACCCTCATGCCGCCCCTAGCCGCTTCAGTCCCGCTCCTGTTTCCGCCACTTGGCGAGCAGGATCTTGCGCTTGAGCGGACTCACGCGGTCCAGGAAGAGGATGCCGTCCAGGTGGTCCTTCTCGTGCTGGATGCAGCGGCTCAGAATGCCGTCGGCGCGGATCTCCACCGGCTCTCCGTCGAGTCCGAGGCCGCGGGCCACGATGGACTCGCTGCGCTCGACGGTCTCCGACAGTCCGGGGATGCTCAGGCACCCCTCCTCCTCCTTCACCGCGCCCTCCTCCTCGACGATCTCCGGGTTCACGAGAACGCCGGGCGAGATTCCCTCCTGGCGCACGTCGTACACGAAGAGACGGATCGGCACCCCCACCTGGGGCGCCGCGAGACCGATGCCGTCCGCGTCGTACATCGTCTCCTGCATGTCGGCCGCGAGTCGGCGGACCTCATCATCGATCTCCGTAACGGGCGCGCATTTCTCCCGCAGGACGGGGTCACCGAAGGTGCGGATGTCGAGAATCACGAAGACTCGGCGGGGCTGCCGCAGCCGGCGGAACGGAGGCGCCGAACCGGCGGCGGCTAGTTGACTCTGCCGATCTTCGAGCGCTCGACCTCGACCCGCGTGTCGCCGCTCTTGATCGTGACGATGTCGTTCGTGAGGTGCACGATCTCACCCACGATGCCGCCGATCGTCGAAACCTTGTCCCCCCGCTTCAGGTTCTTGACCATCTCCTGGTGTTCCTTCTGCTGCTTCCGCTGCGGACGGAAGAAGATGAAGTAGAAGATGGCGATGAATCCGAACATCATCACCAGGGTGGCGGTCGGATTCGCCGTCCCTCCCTCGGGAGAGGCCATGAGGTTCAGCATCAGCATGGTCCGTCCTCACCTTCTTCTTCGGTCGCGGGGCGCGGGAACCCGCGCCGGTAGGTGGCGAGCCAGTCGTCGGCCCAGCGGTCGTATTCGCCCCGGAGGATCGCCGCGCGCGCCTGTGAAGTCAATCGGATCAGGAAGCGCACGTTGTGCAGCGAGAGGAGCCGCAGGCCGAGCAGTTCGTTGCTCACGAAGAGGTGCCGCAGGTACGCGCGGCTGTAGTCGGTGCAGCAGGGCCCGTCGCACGTCTCGTCGAGCGGCGCGGGATCGGATGCGAAGCGGGCGCCCTTGATGTTGAGGCGGCCCTGGGCCGTGAATGCGGTGCCGTTGCGCCCGTTCCGGGTCGGCGCCACGCAGTCGAACATGTCCACGCCGCGCCGCACCGCCTCGATGACGTCGTCGGGATAGCCGACGCCCATGAGGTAGCGGGGCCGGTCGGGGGGAAGGGCGGGTTCGATGGTGTCGAGCACGCGGTGCGTCACCTCCTTCTCCTCGCCCACGGAGAGCCCGCCGATCCCGATGCCGGGCCACTCGCCCATGGCGAGCGTGCGTTCGACGGATTCGAGGCGAAGGTCGTCGCAGGAGGCGCCCTGGACGATGGGGAAGAGGAGCCCGCCCCCGTCGGGATGCGCAGCCCGGTTCACATCCCGGTGCGCCTCGTGACTTTCCCGGCAGCGCGCGAGCCAGGCGAGCGTGCGTTCGACCGCGGTGCGCGCGGCCTCGGGGGAGGCCTCCCCGGGGGGACATTCGTCGAACGCCATGCGGATATCGGAGCCGATCGCGGCCTGGATCTCCATCGAGAGTTCCGGCGTGAGCCGGTGCAGGCTCCCATCGAGATGGCTGCGGAAGGTGACGCCCTCGTCGTCGATCCGGTTGATGCGCGCGAGCGAGAAGACCTGGAACCCACCCGAATCGGTGAGGATGGGACCGTCCCATCCCATGAACCGGTGGAGTCCGCCGATTTCCTCGAGTACGCGCGTCCCCGGCCTCAGGTAGAGGTGATAGGCGTTCCCGAGCAGGACCTCGACCCCCGCGTCGCGCAGTTCTCCGGGGGTGAGCGACTTCACCGTCCCCAGCGTCCCGACCGGCATGAAGCACGGGGTGTGGATCGTGCCGCGCGACAGGCGGAGCGTCGCGGCGCGCGCCCGCCCGCTCGTCCCCTCGACGTTGAAACGTCCGCCGTCCGCGGGTCCGGTCACGGGATCCGTCCCGGGCATCCGTCTCATGTGATGAGCATCGCGTCGCCGTAGGAGTAGAAGCGGTATCGCTTCCGGATCGCGTGCGCGTAGGCCTCGAGCGTGAGTTCCCGGCCCGCGAACGCCGCGACGAGCATGAGCAGGCTGGAGCGCGGAAGGTGGAAGTTCGTCACGAGGGCGTCCACCGCGCGGAAGGTGTACGGAGGACGGATGAAGAGGTCCGTCCACCCCCGCCCCGGCGCGAAGGAGCCGCCCGCCGGGACGCCGCCGTCCGCCGCGAGGCCACCGTCCGCGGCGACGGTCTCCAGCACGCGGCAGGAGGTCGTGCCGACGGCGAACACGCGCCCGCCCCCCGCCCGCGTCGCATTCAAGGCCTCAGCCGCGGAGGAGGAGAAGCTGTACGCCTCGGGGGCGACCTCGTGCTCGTCGATCCGGTCGGCGGTCACGGGACGGAAGGTGCCGAACCCGACGTGGAGCGTGAGGGACACGAGACGGACGCCGCGGGCGTCGATGGTCGCGAGCATCTCCCGGGTGAGATGAAGTCCCGCCGTCGGCGCGGCGACGCTCCCGGACGGCGCCGCGTACACGGTCTGGTAGCGCTCCCGGTCGTCCGCGTCATCGCAGGCGCGCCGCAATCCGTCCCGCCGGGGCCGTGCCTCGCCGGCGGCGCCCCCTCCCCGCTCGCCGCCCGGGTCGTCGCGGACGATGTACGGAGGGAGGGGGACGCGGCCGTGGCGCTGGATCAGGCTCCACGGGTCGCCGTCGCCGGCCAGGCGCACGAGGCGGGTGCCGTCGGGCGCGGAGTCGAGGATCTCGACCGCGAACTCGTCGGCGATGTCCACCGTGCGGCCGGGCTTGAGCTTGCCGCCGGGGCGAACCATCGCGCGCCAGAGACGGGTGTCCGCTTCGTCGAAGGGGGCGAAGGGCGGGAGCGCGTGGGACTCGGACTCGGACTCGGACTCGGGGCGGACGAGGAGGATCTCTGCCCGGGCGCCGGTCGGCTTGCGGCCCAGCAGCCGGGCCGGGAAGACGCGGCTGTCGTTGACGACGACGGCATCGCCGGCGGAGAGCCGCCCGAGCAGCGCGGGGAAGGCCGCGTCCGTGAAGCGCCCGCGCGCGCGGTCGAGCACGAGGAGGCGGCTGGCGTCGCGACGCGCGGCCGGCCGGGCCGCGATCAGCTCGGCGGGCAACTCGTAGTCGTACGCCTCCGTCCGGCCCGCCCGCTCATCCGTCATCGCCGAACAGCGCACCCTGTGCCCCGCCCTCCGGCCCTTCCCGGTCGCCGGGGAGGGCGTAACCGAAGCGCTCGTACGCCTTCCGGGTGGCCACGCGGCCGCGCGCCGTGCGCTGCATGTACCCGTTCTGGATCAGGTACGGCTCGTACACTTCCTCGAGCGTCCCCGCGTCCTCGCCCACCGCGACCGCGAGGGAGGCGAGTCCGACCGGCCCTCCCTCGAAGGTCTCGATGATCGCCTTCAGGACGCGCGCGTCCATCTCGTCGAGGCCGTACTCGTCGACGTTGAGCAGGGTGAGGCCCTTCTCCGCCGTCTCCGAATCGATCGTGCCCTCGCTCCGCACCTGCGCGTAGTCGCGCACGCGGCGCAGGAGGCGGTTCGCGATCCGGGGGGTGCCGCGCGCGCGGCGGGCGATCTCCTCCGCCCCGCCGGGCGTGATCGGGATGTCGAGGAGGCCCGCGGAGCGGGTGACGATGCGCGTGAGGTCCGCCGGCGGGTAGTAGCCCAGGCGCTCGACGACACCGAAGCGCGCCCGCATGGGGGCGGTCAGGAGCCCGAAACGGGTCGTCGCGCCCACGAGCGTGAAGCGCTCGAGCTTCATCGAGAAGGTCTCCACGCGAGGTCCGTCGCCGAGTCGGATCTCGATGCGGTAGTCCTCCATCGCCGGATAGAGGAACTCCTCGATCACGGGCCGGAGGCGGTGGATCTCGTCGATGAAGAGGATCCCGCGCGGCGGAAGGTTCGTGAGCAGACCCGCGAGGTCGCCCGGCTTCTCCAGCACGGGGCCGGAGGTGAGCTTGATCGCGACGCCGAGTTCCCCGGCGAGGAGGAGGGCGAGCGTCGTCTTCCCGAGGCCCGGCGGGCCGTAGAAGAGGGTGTGGTCGAGCGCTTCCTCGCGGCCGAGCGCCGCCTCCACGAAGACGGAGAGGCTCTCCTTGACCCGCGCCTGGCCGATGAACTCGTCGAGGCGCTGCGGGCGCAGCGAGGCGTCTGGACGCTCGTCGCTCTCCACCGCCTCGGGCGTCGTGATCTCCGTGCGCGGGCGGGTCACGCCGCCGGCGCCCGTGTCGCCCGCGTTCCGCGTGTCGCCCGACCGGCCCGGCGGCCCCGGCGCCGTCATACGTGCTGCAGCGCGCGGCGCACGAGTTCCTCGGCGCCGACGTCGGGGTCGCCGGCCTGCGCGAGTCCCTGCAGGGCGCGGCTGACGGCCTGCTCGCTCTGCGAGCGCGGGTAGCCGAGCCCGCGCAGCGCCTGCACGGCCGCCGCGGCGACTCCGTCGCCGGACACGGGATCATCGCCCACGTCGCCGAGGTCGTCGAGCTTGTCGGTGAGTTCGATCACGATGCGCTCGGCGGTCTTCTTGCCCACCCCGCTCACGGTCTGGAGCGTGCGGTGGTCCTTGGTCCGGATCGCGCGCACGACGCGTTCGGGCCGCAGCGCCCCCAGGATCGCGAGCGCGAGCCGGGGGCCCACGCCGCTCGGGACGCGGAGCCGCTGGAAGAGTTCGCGGTCGCGGGCCGTCTCGAAGCCGAACAGCTCGAAGGCGTCGTCGCGCACGACGAGGACGGTGTGCAGTTCGACCTCGGATCCCTCAGCCGGAAGGCGTCCGGCGAGCCCGAGCGGCACGCCGATCTCGTAGCCGACGCCGTCGCCCGTCAGAACCTCGACGACGCCGTCCGCGCGCCCGACGAGTTCGCCCCGGAGCCGCCGGATCACGGAAGCCTCCGCCGCACCCGGCTCACCGGATCGGCCCGCCGAGGAGGTGGCAGAGCGCGACCGCGCAGCCGTCCGCCGCATCCGCCGGACGCGGCGGCTCGCCGAGCCGCAGATGGTGCTTGACCATGAAGCCGACCTGCTCCTTGCTCGCGGCGCCCGTCCCCACGACGCGCTTCTTGACCTCGCGCGGCGCGTACTCGTGGACTGGCAGGCCCCGCAGCGCCGCCGCGAGCACGAGGACGCCGCGCGCGTGCCCGAGCACGAGCGCCGTGCGCGCGTTCCGTCCGTGGAAGGCGCTCTCGACCGCGACGCACGTCGGCTCGAGCCGGTCGATGAGTTCGAGCGCCGCGGTGTGGATGTCCACGAGGCGCTGGGGGAGGTCCTCTCCCCGCGGCCGCACGACGCCGCACTCGATGAGGCGATGCGCGGGCCCTCCCGGGCGGCGCCCTTCGACGAATCCGTAACCGGTCGCCCGCGTGCCGGGGTCGACGCCCAGCACCTTCAGCGAGCCGCTCAGCCGGCCCCCTCCGCCCCCTCCGCCTCCTCCAGATCCACGTTCGTATTCACCTTCAGCACGTCGTCGTGCTCGTCGAGCGCGTGCAGGACGGCGAGCACCTTCTCCGCGTCGCGCCCGGCCAGCTTCACCGTGTTGCCGGGCACCATCGCGAGTTCCGCCTCCTCGACCGGCAGGCCGGCATCGCGCAGCGCGCCCAGGACGTCGTGGAAGTCGGGCGCGGTCGTCGTGACCACGTACATCCCGTCCTCGGACTCGAAGTTCTCCGCTCCCGCGTCGAGCGCCGCGTCGAGCGCCGCGTCCTCGTCGCACCCGTCGGCGGACACGAGGATCTGGCCCTTGCGTTCGAACATCCACGCGACGGACCCGCTCTGGCCCAGGTTGCCGCCCCGCTTGTCGAGCAGGTGCCGGAGTTCGGCCAGCGTGCGGCGGGGGTTGTCCGTGAGGCACTCGAGATAGAGCGCCGCGCCGCCCGGCGCGTAGCCCTCGTGCGTGACCTCTTCGAAGCTCGCGCCCGGCAGGTCCCCCGTCCCGCGCCGCACGGCGCGGTCGATGTTGTCGGCCGGCATTCGCTGGCCCTTCGCGTTGTCGATCGCGGTCCGCAGGCGCGGATTGAAGTCCGGATCTCCCCCGCCTTCCCGCGCCGCCACGGCGATTTCGCGACCGAGCTTGGAGAACAGCTTCCCCTTCGCCTGGTCGGTCACCGCCTTCTGGCGCTTGATCTTCGACCACTTCGAATGGCCCGCCACCGGCTACCGCCCGCTCGTCTTGCTAGTCGTCGTCGCGCTGCGACTCGGCGATCACCTTCTCCTGAACATGCGGAGGAACCTGCTCGTACGCAGCCAGGCTGCGCGTGTGCGTCGCCTTTCCGTGCGTCAGGGAGCGCAGCGCGGCGGAGTACTTGTAGAGTTCGGCCTGCGGCACATGGGCCTTCACGACCTGCCGCCGCCCCTTCGAGTCCATGCCGAGCACGCGGCCCCGCCGCTGGTTGAGGTCTCCCATCACCTCGCCCATGTATTCCTCGGGCGTCTCGACCTCGACCTCCATGATCGGCTCGAGGATCACGGGGTTCGCGTCCCGCGCCACCTTCTGGAAGGCGATCGATCCCGCGATCTGGAAGGCGATGTCCGAGCTGTCCACGGAGTGGTGCGATCCGTCGTAGCACTCGGCCTGGAAGTCGACGAGCGGGTAGCCGGCGAGGACGCCCCGGTCCGAGGCCTGCCCGATCCCCTTCCCCACGGCCGGGACGAACTTCGTCGGGATCACGCCGCCCTTGATCGAGTCGACGAACTTGTACCCTTCCCCGCGCGGCAACGGGCTGAGCCGGATGTGGCAGTCGCCGAACTGCCCGCGCCCGCCCGACTGCTTCTTGTGGCGCCCCTGCCCCTCCGCCGTCTTCGTGATCGTCTCGCGGTAGGCGATGTTCGGCTGGTGCGTGTCCACGTTGACCCCGTACTTCCGGGTCATCTTCTCCAGCGAGATGTTGAGGTGGATCTCCCCGAGCCCCCGGATGATCGTCTGGCCGCGCTCGGGATCGTAACCGGAGGAGAAGGTCGGATCCTCCTCGTGCAGCTTCGCGAGGCCGGCGCCGATCTTGTCCTCGTCGGCGCGCGTGCGGGCCGTGACCGCGAGCGAGAGGTCGGGCCGGGGCCACTCGATGCCCCCGAAGGAGAGCCGGCTCCCGCTGTCGCAGAGGGTGTCTCCGGTGTGGGTGTCCTTGAGCTTGGTCACGACCCCGATGTCGCCGGGGTTCAGCGCATCGACGTCGATGCGGCGCGACCCATGCGGAATCGCGAGGTGCGCGATGCGCTCGCTCGCGGAACGGTCGGGGTTCGCGAGCGTGACGCCGTTCGCGATGCGGCCGGAGAAGACGCGGAAATAGCTCAGGTCGCCGACGTGGGGCTCGGACGTGGTCTTGAAGACGAGCGCCGCCGTGGGCGACGCGGCCCCCGGCTCCAGCGACACTTCGCCGTCGCCGTCGCCAGCCGTCCGCGGCGCGGCCCGGTCGGGCGAGGGGAAAAGTTCCACGATGCGGTCCATGAGGGCCGGCACTCCGGCGCTCGTCTGGCACGAACCGCAGAACACGGGAACGATGTCGCCGGAGCGGATTGCCTCCGCGAACGCTTCGCCAAGCCGGCCGGGGTCGAGTTCCTCGCCCTCGAAGTAGGCTTCGAGCAGGTCGTCATCCCCCGACACGATCGCCTCGATGAGTTCCTCCCTGAGGTCCTCCACCTCCGCCACCGCGTCGGCGGGCGCATCGGCTACGGCGGCCGCCCCCTTGTCCCCTCCCTTGAAGGTGTGTGCCTTCATCGTGAGGAGGTCGACGAAACCGCTGAAGTCGGCGCCCGCCCCGATGGGGACGTGGACCGGCATCGCCGCGGAGGTGAGTTCTTCCCGGATCTGGGCGAGCGTGCTGCGGAAGTCCGCGTTGTCCCGGTCCATCATCGAGACGAAGACGGCGCGCGGCAGGTTCGCGGCGTCCGCGGCGGCCCAGGTCTTCTCCGTCCCCACTTCAACGCCGGAGATCGCATCGATGACGCAGATGCCGGCGTCCGCGACGCGGATCCCCGCCACGACTTCGCCCAGGAAGTCCAGGTAGCCGGGGGTGTCGATGAGGTTGATCCGGACGCCGTTCCGGACCGCGTGGGCGACGGCGAGGTTGATCGAGATCCTGTGGCCGGTCTCTTCCGGCGTGAAGTCGGTGAGCGCGTTCCCTTTCTGGACATCGCCCTTCCGGGTGGTCCCGCCGGCAATGTAGCACATCGAATCCACGAGCGTCGTCTTCCCCGCCCCTCCGTGCCCGAAGAAGACGACGTTGCGAAGGTTCCGCGTTTGATATTCCGAGGCGGCAGACGCCATGTACACCTCCCGTACTCTTCTGCCTGGGATGACACCGGGGCTGGCGGCCCGCGACAGGCGCTTTGCTACGGCCACGGGCCGTTCCGTGCGTGACGCTCCCCGGCCGGGGGGTCGCGCGGGGCGGACATTGTAGAAACCGGCGGCGAAAAACTCCAGACGCCCTGCCCGGCCGCCGAACGAGCAGGGCTCTTGCCACGGGCTGCTAGTGCGTGCGGGTCTTCTTCTGCGTGCCCCGGGTCTGCTGGTACTGCCGGCTCACCTCGTCGAGGAAGGCGCGCTCGCGGGCCGACAGCGAGTCCATGCCGCTCTCGCGGATCTTGTCGAGGATCCGGTCCACCTCATCCAGGGAATCCCCGTCCGCCCGGGGGCGGCGCCGCCGAGGGGCGGGGTCCGGCGGCGGTGCGGCGCGCCGCGCCTTCCTGCGCGGGGCTGCCGGCCGTTCCTTGTAGAAGACGCTGTTGGCGAGGCGACCGATGCGTTCTCCGTATCGGAGATAGACGAAACCGGTCACGAGTCCGCCGAGGTGCGCCCAGTGCGCCACGCCGTCGGCCGACCCCTGCACGGTCGAGAGGAGGGTGAAGGCGCCGAGCGCGGCCACGAACCACTTCGCCGGCACGGGAAAGACGAAGTAGAGGTAGATCTTCGCGTCCGGCCAGTTGAGGGCGAAGGCCACGAGGATGCCGAAGATGGCGCCCGAAGCCCCCACCATGATCGTCGGCCCCGTCAGCGAGTAGAGCAGGACGGAGAAGGCCGCCGCCCCGAGTCCGGTCACGAGATAGAAGCGGAGGAAGAACCGGCTGCCCCACTTCTGTTCGAGCGGCGGGCCGAAGAAGAAGAGGGCGAGCATGTTCATGAACACGTGCATGAAGCCGCCGTGTACGAACATGTAGGTGACGATGGTCCAGGGGCGCGTGAGGAAACCGGGGACGGCGAAACCGAGCCAGTCGATCGCCCCGACGGGCACGAGCCGGACCGCCATGAGGAGGAAGATCGCGAAGTTCGCGATCATGAGGCGCAGCACCCAGCGACTCATCGGGAAGCCGTGGCCGAAGCGGACCCCGCCGGTCTGGAACGCGGGCCGTCTCATCATCCCGCGCCCGCCTCGCCGCCGCCCTGGAGATCGATGGCGGAGGCCAGCCGCGCGTCGCGCTCCGCGCGCTCGATCGCCAGCCGCAGAAGACGGTCGATGAGTTCCGGATAGGACACGCCGCTCGCCTCCCAGAGCTTGGGGTACATGCTGATCCGGGTGAAGCCCGGGAGCGTGTTGATCTCGTTCACCACCAGTGAACCCGCCGGGAGCGGGCCGCAAGCCTCCGTCGCAAGGAAGAGGTCGACCCGCGCCATACCCTCGCAGCATAGCACGCGGAAGGCTCGGACGGCGATCTCGCGCGCCCGCGCCGTGGTCTCGGCATCGAGGTCCGCGGGGATGAGCAGGTCCGCGCCGCCCTGATCCAGGTATTTCGCTTCGTAGGAGTAGAACGCGTGCGTGGGGGCGATCTCGCCCGGCACCGAGGCCTCCGGCGCCTCGTTCCCGAGCACGGACAGCTCGATCTCGCGGCCGCGGATCGTCCGTTCGAGAAGCACCTTGGTGTCGAAGGAGAAGGCCTCGTCGAGCGCCCGCCGGTAGTCGGGATCCGTCTCGACCTTCGAGACGCCGACCGACGATCCCATGTTCGCCGGTTTGACGAAGATCGGGGCGTCGAGGGCGGCCACGGCCTCGTCCCACGAGGGGGCCTCGCGCCGGGAGAGGACGGTGATGAAGGGCGCGACGGGAACGCCGGCGTCGCGCAGCAGCCGCTTGGCCACGTCCTTGTCCATGCACACGGCCGAGCCGAGGACCCCGGGCCCGACGAAGGGAAAGTGCGCGAGCCGCAGCAGCCCCTGCACGGTGCCGTCCTCGCCGAAGGGACCGTGCAGGACGGGAAAGATGACGTCGAGTTCCGGCAACTCGGCCGGCTCCAGACGTCCCTCGCCGGCGCCCTCGCCCTCGCCGGGACCGCGGGGGTCGTGGCTGGCGACGGGTACGATCCGGGGGCGGCGGCCGGGCGTCAGGGCAAGCCTGACCGGCGCGTCCGGGAGGCGGATGCGCCGCGGGTCCGAGGCGTGCCGCAGAAAGCGCGATTCGTCGGCAAGGTGCCAGCGGCCGCGGCGGTCGATGCCGATGAGCACGATGTCGCAGCGCTCGCGGTCGATCGCCTCGATGACGTTCTTCGCCGAGCGCAGCGATACCTCGTGCTCCGGGGACTCGCCGCCGAAGAGCACGCCGACGCGCAGACGGGGCTCAGCCACCGGACACCGGCACGGGATAGCTGATGGGGAGTCGCGCCCAGATGGCGGTGGGGGCGCCGCCGTGCCGCGCGGGCCGGTACCGGAGGAGGCGGGCGCCCTCCACCGCGGCCGAGTCGAGGATCGCATGTCCCGACGACGTGACGACCGCGACCGAGTCGACGCGTCCGGCGGCGGTGATCCGAATGCGGAGGAGGATCTCTCCGCCCGCGCCCTCATCGAGGGCCTCGGCCGGGTAGGGGAACGCGGGGGACGACGGGGTTTCGAGCACGGGCCACACGAGGCCCCCTTCACGGAGCTGGTCCACGCGCAGCGCGCCGACCTCCGGGCCCGGATCATCCGCGCACCCGGTGGCCGCGGCGACCGCAAGCGCGGCGACAATCGCAAGGACCCCGGTCGCGGGGTGCCGCCGGGGGCCGCTAGGCATCGCCGAACGCCTTCCACTCGGCGAGCGTGTTCAGCGCTTCGAGCGGCGTCATCCCGTCGAGTTCGAGCGCGGCCAGCTTCTCGAGCACCGCGCGGGCGGCGGCGATGTCCGCGCTCTCGGTCGCGGCGGCCTCGCCGGACGGCGTCGCGCCGCCTTCCGGCCCGGGGGGGCCGGCTGCGAAGAGGGAGAGTTGCCCCATCCCGGCCTCGGCGAGCGCGGCGCCGCGGCCCCCGGCGCCCCACGGCCCGCTCTCGAGCACGCCGAGGATGCGGGCGGCGCGCCCCACGACGTCGGGGGGCAGGCCGGCCAACCGGGCGACGTGCACGCCGTACGAACGGTTCGAGCCCCCCGGCTGCAACCGGTAGAGGAACACGATGTCCTGACCGGTCTCCCGCACCGCGACGTTGAACGCGGCTGCACGCGGCAGCGACTCCGCGAGGCCGACGAGTTCGTGGTAGTGGGTGGCGAACACGGTGCGCGCTCCGAGTTCGTGCAGCCGCTCGGTCACCGCCCACGCGATCGAGAGGCCGTCATACGTCGACGTGCCCCGTCCGATCTCGTCGAGGAGGACGAGCGAGCGCTCGGTGGCGCCGTGCAGGATGGTCGCGGTCTCCGTCATCTCCACCATGAAGGTGCTCTGCCCCGCGGCGAGGTTGTCGCTCGCGCCCACGCGCGTGAACACGCGGTCGCATACCCCGATGCGGGCCCGGCGAGCCGGGACGAAGGAACCGATGTGCGCCATGAGCGCGATGAGTCCCGCCTGGCGCAGGACGGTGGATTTCCCCGCCATGTTCGGGCCGGTGACGATCAGGGTCCGGCGCTCCTCGTCCAGCCGCATGTCGTTCGGGATGAAGGTGTCCCTCGGGACGGCGGCCTCGACGACGGGGTGCCGGCCCGCTTCGATGTCGAAGACGACATCGTCGCTGAGCCGCGGCCGCACGTAGTCCTCGGCGGCGGCGACCTCGGCGAGGCAGGCGAGGAAGTCGATCTCGGCGACGAGGGCGGCGGTCGCCTGAATCCGCCCGACCTCGGCGGCGACGGCGTCCCTAAGCGAGTGGAAGAGCTGCGCCTCGAGCCGCGCGATCTCATCGGCGGCCCCGAGAACCTTCGCCTCCCACTCCTTGAGTTCCGGCGTGAGATATCGCTCGGCGTTGGTGAGCGTCTGCCGGCGGGTCCACTCCTCCGGCACGCGGTCGAGCTTCGAGCGCGTGACCTCGAGATAGTACCCGAACACCTTGTTGAACCCGATCTTCAGCGTGTCGATGCCGGTGCGCTCGCGCTCCCTCACCTGCATGCCGGCGATGAATTCGACCGCGCCGCCGCGCACTCCGCGCACTTCGTCGAGTTCGGCCGAGAAACCGGTGCGGATCACGCCTCCGTCCTTGAGGGCGTGGGGGGCATCGGGGTCGATGGCTTTCTCGATGCGGGCCGCCACGTCCCGGAGCGGGTCGAAGCCGGAGCGAAGGTCGGCGAGACGGCCGGCCTCCAGCGGCGAGAGGGCGGCCGCCAGCCCAGGCAGCGCGTCGAGCGAGAGGCCGAGGCCGAGGAGTTCGCGGGGCGCGGCCCGGCCGGTGGCGACGCGGGCGGCGAGCCGCTCCAGGTCGCGGATGGGGCGGAGCGCGGCCCGGATGCGCTCGCGCTCCTCCGCCCCCTCGACGAGTTCCTGCACGGCGTCGAGGCGGACCGCGATCTCGCCGCGGACGACGAGCGGGCGCAGCAGGCGGCGTCGCAGCAGGCGCGCTCCCATCGGGGTCCGCGTGCGGTCGACGAGGGCGAGCAGCGACGCTCCCTCGCCGGGGCGCAGAGGTTCGACGAGTTCGAGGTTCCGCCGGGTCATCTCGTCGAGGTACATGAGGCGCCCGGCTCGGTCCACGCGCGGCGGCCGCAGGTGGTCGAGGCCGGCCGGCCGCACCTCGTCGAGGTAGCCGAGGAGGGCGCCGCTCGCCGCGAGGAGAAGCGGGTCGCGCGCGGGGTCGAGGCCGAAGCCGGTCGAGGAGGCGACCCCGAACCACTCCCGCAGCCGCTCGTCTCCGAGCGAAGCGTCGAAGCGCCAGGCGGGCCGCTCGGTCAGGTGCCAGGGGCCGCCCGGCGCCTCCGTCTCCTCGGGGATCACGATCTCGGCCGGCTCGAGTCGCCCGAGTTCGTCGTCGAGGTCCGGCGCCGCCACCTCGCGAAGCTCGAACTCGCCGGTCGAGAGGTCGACGGCGGCGAGCCCGAACGGGGCGTCTCCCGCGATCGCGACCACGTAGTTGTTGCGGCCCGCCGCGAGGAGCCTGTCCTCGAGGACCGTGCCCGGAGTGATGATCTCGACGACATCCCTCTTCACGATCCCCCGGGCCTCGGCCGGATCCTCGAGTTGCTCGCAGATCGCCACGCGGCGCCCCATCTCGAGTAGGCGGGAGACGTACTCGTTCACGGCCTTCACGGGAACGCCCGCGAGGGGAACGTCCCGCTTTCCGCCGTTGTTGCGCGCCGTGAGGGTGAGGCCAAGCAGGCCGCTCCCCTCCTCCGCGTCCTCGAAGAACATCTCGTAGAAATCGCCGACCCGGAAGAAGAGGAGCGAATCGGGATGGCGCGACTTGATGTCGAGATACTGCCGGATGAGCGGCGAGTGACCAGCGGGGTCCGGGGTGGCCGCGGCCATCATCGCCTCACGAGATGACGGGGATGACGGTGGGCTCGAAGCCCGCATCCCGGAGTCGGCGCAGGAGGCTCTCCGCGGCTTCCCGGCGGGCGAAGCGGCCCAGCCGAACGCGGTGCATTCCGTCGTGCTCGACGACGCGGGAGAAGAAGCCGGCGGCCTCGAGCCGCCCGCGCGTCTCCTCCGCCGGATTCGGGCGCGAGAACGCCGCCACCTGGATCGCGAAGCGCGGGGCCCCCGGCGCACAGCCGAGCGAAGCGGCCTCCGCGAGACGCTCGGTCTCCGTGGCGCCGACGCGCCGGCCCTCCGCGGCGGCCCGCCGCCACGCCTCGCATGCTCGATCGATCAGGCCCCGGGCCTCGAACGTCCGCGCCGTCCAGTACCAGGACTCGACGGTCTCGGCGCTCCGGGGATGGTCGGACCGCAGGCGTTCGAGATCGGCCGCCGCGCGGGAGGGCTCGTCGAGCGCCAGGTCCAGTTGCGCGAGCCTCAGCCACGCCCGCGATCCGTAGCGCGAGCCGCCGTCCATGGCGACGGAGAGGAATTCCGCGCGGGCGGAGTCCGGGTCGGCCAGGAGACGCGCCCGAAGGTACCGCGCCCGCAGCACGTCGTCGCGAGCCGCGTTCCGCCGCTCCGTGGCGAGCCAGCTTTCGATCGCCTCCGCGGCGCCCTCGACCCGCCCGGCCTCGATCCGTGCCTCGAGAAGGTCCAGATCCACGGGAGCGGCGGCCTGCGCGGCCTGCCCGGCCTGCGCGGCGGAGGGGATGGAGAGTCCCCACAGCGGCGCGCCGGCGAGGAGCGCCAGCGCCCACACGCGGCCGCTCCGCGTCATCTCCCGGCGTTTTCCGCCCGCCCCAGTTCCAGGAGCAGCCCGGCGAGCACCGCGTGGTCTCCCCGCCCCGACTTGAGGTGCCGGTCGGCGCGGTGGAGCGCCCGCAGCGCGTGATCGAGTTCGTGTACGGTCCATGCCCTCGCCTGCTTCGCGTAGGCGTTCGCCTTCCAGGAGAGATAGCCGCGCCCGGTCTCCGACAGGGCGGCTCGCAAGCCGGCGGGTCCCGCGTCGAGGGCCAGACCAAGCAGAAGGTGCTGTTCCACAAGTCCGGCGACCAGCCCGACCCCTCGTTCCGAAGTGAGCACGTTTTCCAACTGGCGCAAGGCGCGCCGGTAGTCGCGCGAGGCCACGAGGTCGAGCCAGGTCCAGCGATCGATGCGGTGGGTCCGGGGAACGATGTCGCGGATGTCCGCGTCGGTCCGGCGGTCGGCGGGAAGCGAAGCGAGCTTCTCGAGTTCGGCGTCCAGCGTCGAGAGGTCCGATCCGACGGCTCCCGCGATCCACTGGGCCGCCGCCGGCGAGAGGTCGAGCTTCCAGCGCCGCCGCGCCCGGTCGTGGATCCAGCCGGGGATCTCGGCCGCCCGCGGCGCAGTCCACTCCAGCGTGCGGCAGGCCTTCCTGAGCTCGCGGTAGAAGGCGGCCCGCGACCCCTTGGGGATGCGCGCCGTCACGATGAGGGCGAGGTCGGCGGGGGGCGCCGCCGCGACCCGCTGCAGGACCGCGCGGGCCTTCGTCCCCAGCCGCTCGACGTCGCGCACGAAGACGACGCGGCGCTCCGCCATCATCGGGGGCATGGCCAGGGTGGCGGCGAGCTGCTCGTCCGTCACGTCCGCAGCGTGGAACTGGTCGTAGTTGAAGTCGCGCGTGGCCGGGTCGACGGCGGCCTCGACGAGTTGCTGCGCGGCTTCGTCCCGCAGGCGGATCGCGTCTCCGTGCAGGAACCAGGCGCCGGTCGGGGGACCCTGGCCCAGGGCTCGCGAGAGCCGCGGGTCGAGGGGCGCGCTCACGGCGACGGGAGGGACCCGTGCCGCGGGCCGCGGGGGTGGGTCAGCGAGACTCGTCGAGTTGGCCGGAGCGTCGCTCGACCGGCAGGCCAATGGAGTCGCTCGTCGCGATCGGCACTGCGTACGACTGACCGAACAGCCCGCCTCCGTCATCGAGCGCCGGAGCGAACGGTACGAGGAACCAGTCGGGGACGTAGGGGTCGGCGGCGAACCGGCTCCCCTGGCTCTCGGCCACGGTTTCCGCGGGCACGTCCGCCATCACCGGCGGAAGCTGAACTTCGACGAGCAGGGGCTGGCTTCCGTTCGACACGCCGAGCGTGAAGAGTCCCGCCGACGCCAGGGCGATGGCGGCGGCCCGGCCGACCTGACCGCGCCAGGAGCGCCTCGGGGACTCGTCGACGTGGTAGAGGCGATGCTGCAGGCGGGGCAGAAAATCCGGAGAGGTGGAGACGCGAGGGAGGGCGCGCCATACGGCGAGCCCGCGCGTCATGACCCGCTGGTAGCGCCGACACGACCGGCAGCCCTCGAGATGCGCGTCGAAACGACGGCGCTCGTCGGCGGCAAGCGTACCGTCGAGGTATTCGCTATGTCGCTCGAAAAACTCTTTACAAACCATCATTGCACCAGCGTTCCTTCCGTTGGCCGGACCGCGCGGGCCCGGGACTTCAATCGAGCATCGGGGCGATGATGCGGGCGAACCGGTTCCGCGCCCGATTGAGGCGCGACTTCACGGTGCCCAGCGTCACGCCCGTGATCTCGGAAATCTCCTCGTAGCTCTTCCCTTCCAGTTCACGCAGCACGAATACGACACGGTGATGCTCGGGAAGTTCCGCGACCGCGGCCTCGACCTGTTCGCGCACACGCCGCTTGCGGAACAAATCGTCGGGCCGGTAGGCCGTATCCTCGAATTCAAGCGGCCGATGGTCGGCTTCCCAGCTCTTCCGGAGCGTATGGAAGAGTACCAGCGGGTTGCGCGCCCGGTTCCGCAGTTCGTTCTTCGCCAGGTTGCTGGCGATCGTATAGATCCAGGTCGAGAACTTCCGCGCGGGATCGAACCGGTGGAGGTGCCGGTAGACGCGCACGAAGGTCTCCTGCACGAGATCTTCGGCCCGGTCCCGGTCGCCGATGGTGCGGTAGATGAAGTTCAGCAGGCGGTCCTGGTAGCGGTCGGCGATCTCGTTGAACGCGAAGCGCTGCCCCCCCAGGTAGTGGGTGACGAGTTCGGCATCATCGAGGCGCTTCAACTCTCCGCGCCCGAGCGATGCCATCTCATCCGGCGCCGCGTACTGCCTCGATACCTCGAGGTTCGGCTTCGTGTCCATGCCGCTCCCTTTGCGGGGCTCCCTTTTGCGGGCGATTCGGCGTGTTAAACCCCGCCGCCGCCGATTCGATCCATCCGCCGGGCGACCCAGCGCGCCGCGAGGGTCAGCGCGCAGATCGTCTTGCCGTCGCTGATCTCTCCCGCATCGATCATCTCGATGGTACGGCGGAGAGGCAGCCGATGCACATCCATGAACTCGCTCGCCTCGTGACTCGTCTCCCCCGCCTCCAGGTCCCACGCGGCGAAGAGGTGGATGATCTCGTCCGTGAACCCCGGCGTCGTGTGTACGGAGGCCAGTTGCTCCAGGCGTCCGGCGCGAAGTCCCGCCTCCTCTTCCAGTTCCCGGAGCGCGCACGCCTCGGGGGGCTCGCCGGGCTCGAGGTTCCCGGCCGGCACCTCCCAGATGAATCCGTCGGCGGCGTACCTGTATTGGCGGACCAGCGTGACGATGGGTTCGGGCGGAGCGGCGTCGGCGGTGTCGCGGGGCGCGTCGGGAAGGTCCAGCGCGACGACGGCGGCGGCGCCGGAGTGGCGGATCAGTTCGAGCCGCCCGACGGATCCGTCCGGAAACCGCACGCGATCCACGTCGACATGGATCCGGCGGCCGGAGTAGACGCGCTCTCCATCCACCCGGCCCGTCGAGCCGCCGCGCCCGGCGCCTTCGTGCGCGCCGCCGGTCATGGTGCGGTCACGAGGCGTCACGGGGCGGGCCGGACGTCCACGGGCCCGAAGCCGTTCAGGGTGGGCGCGGCCGTCGCCGCGTCGCCGACGGCGAGGAGCGTGAGGCGGTCGGGATCGAGGTACCTGCGGCAGACCTCCTGCACTTCATCGGGTGTCACGGCCTCGATGCGGGAGCGGTACGTCTCCCAGTAGTCGTCGGGGAGGCCGAAGACGCGCTGACGGCTCACCTTCCCGCAGATCTGCACCGCGGTTTCGAACTGGAGCGGCAGGGAGAGGGTGAGGGCGTTGCGGGCCAGCGTCATTTCGTCGGCGGTGACGGGCGCCGTGCGCATGGCCTCGATCTCGCCCAGGATCTCCTCGAACGCGGGTCCGGTCCGGGCGGTCTCGACGGCCGTGCGCGCGATGAAGGGCCCCGCCCCGCGGCGGAACCGGAAACTCGATCTCGCGCCGTAGGTCCACCCCTTGTCCTCGCGCAGGTTGAGGTTGATCCGGGAGTTGAAGAGGCCGCCGAGGATCGCGTTGGCCACGATGATCGCGTGATGGTCCCCGGTGTTGTGGGGCACGCCCACGGTCGCGACGCGAATCTCGCTCTGGGCGCTGCCGGGACGGTCGATGAGGATGAGGTCGTTCGCCCGCGGCTCCGGCGTTTCAGGGGGGGAGACCGGGGCGGTCTCGCCGCTCCAGGCGCCGAAACGCGCCTCCGCCGCGGACAGCAGCCGTTCACGGTCGAGGTCGCCGCACGCGATGAGAAGGGCGCCGCCGGGCCGGTAGCGCGCGGCGTGGAACTCCCGCACCGCCTCCGGGCCGATCTCCGACACGGTGGCGTCGGTGCCGGCCACCGGCCGCCCGTACAGCCCGTCACCGTAGAGTTCGGCGATCGTGGCGAGACCCGCGACGGTCGCGGGGTCGTCCGCCTGGCGTTCGATCTCGTCGATGCGCTCGCGGCGGATGCGTTCGACTTCGTGCTCCGGAAACTCGGAATCGAGGATGGTGGCGGCGAGGAACTCGAGCCCCTCCTCGAACAACTCCGACAGGAAGTGCATGGAGACGGCCCCTACGGCGTAGCCGGCCGTCGCGCGGTAGCCGACGCCGAGGCGGTCGAGCCAGCGCGCCATTTCGATGGCGTCCCGGCCGGGGGTGCCGGCGGTGAGGAGCCGGGCCGTGAGTTCGCCGAGACCGCCGAGTCGCGGCGGTTCGGCGCCCGCGCCGCACTCGAGGACGAGGTGGAGCGACACCTCCGGCAGCCCGCGCCGCTCGGCGTGCTCGATGCGGAGGCCGTTGGGGAGCGTGTGCCGCTCGAAGCGCGGAAGCGCAAGCTGGCGCGGGGCGGCCGCCGCCGGGCGCACGGCGCGGTCGGGGGTCGCGGCTCGGGGGTTCGTCACGGCGTCGCCTCCTCGGGCACAACGTGGAGGACCGTGAGGCCGCGCGGGTCGAGCACCTCGCGGGCCACGCGCTCCACGTCGGGGCGGGCGACGGCTCCGTAGCGCGTGAACGCGTCGTTCACGTAGGCGGCGTCGCCCCGCAGTACCGCCGCGTGCGCGATCGCGTCCGCCCGGTCGCCGAAGCCCGCGCGCCCGTTCAGGAGCCCGCGCCGGGCCCGGTTGCGCGCCCCCTCGATCTCTTCCTCCTCGACGCCGTCGCGGAGCAGGTCGTCGATGACGTCTCTCACCTCCGTCTCAAGGTCGGCAGCCGCGACGCCGGGGCGGGCGGTGGCGACCACGAAACACATCCCGGCGCTTTCGGTCGGCCAGGTGAAGGACGTCGCGTCCGCCGCCATCTGCTTCTCGTACACGAGCGTCTTCTCGAAGCGGGAACTGTTCCCGTCGGCGAGCAGGTAGTTGAGGATGACGACGGCCTCGAAATCGGGGTCCGCGTAGCGCGGCGAATGGTACATGAGGTACACGCGGGGCATCTGGACGCGGTCCCGAAGGAGCGTGCGCCGCTCTCCGCCGCGCGCCGGCACGGGGACCTCCGGGCGCGGCGCCACGGGTCGCGCGGGAATCTCCCCGAACCAGGCCTCGACCCGCTCCAGCGCCGCTGCCGGATCGAAGTCGCCGACGAGGACGAGGGTCGCGTTGTTGGGTCCGTAATGCAGGTCGAAGAATTCGTGCACGTCCTCGAGCCGGGCCGCGTCGATGTCGGGCATGTAGCCGATGGTCGGATGGCGGTACGGGTGTCCCTCGTCGTAGGCGCGCGCGAGCAGGGTCTCGAACGCGAGGCCGTAGGGGCGGTTCTCGTACGACTGCCGCCGCTCGTTCTTCACCACTTCGCGCTGGTTGTCGAGCTTCTCCCGGGTGATCCCGGGCTTGAAGAACCCCATGCGGTCGGACTCCAGCCACAGGCCGAGATCCAGTTCGTTGGCGGGCAGCGTCTCGAAGTAGTTCGTGCGGTCGAACCACGTCGTGCCGTTGAGCGTGCCGCCGGCATCCTGCACGAGCTTGAAGTGGTGCTCGCGCGGCACGTGCTCGGACCCCTGGAAGAGGAGATGCTCGAAGAGGTGCGCGAAGCCGGTCCGGCCGGCGCGCTCGTTCTTCGATCCCACATGGTACATGACGTGAACGGCGACGAGCGGCGCGGACGCATCGGGCTGCAGAACGACCCGCAGCCCGTTGTCGAGCGTGTGCTCAAGGATGTCGAATTTCATCGCTGGTCTCCGTGCCGCTCCCGGCGCCGCGGCATGAGGTGAGGCGGAGGGAGATAAGCCGGGTTCTGTTACCGGCGGGCCAGGCCCGCGGCGAGGTCATCTATCTGGGACCTCGGTCTCCCGAGGCCTCGTGCGGCCTACCCGGAACTCGAACGCGACGGGCCGCCGCTCGTTCCTGCTTGGCCTTGCTCCCGGCGGGGTTTGCCGTGCCGTCCCTGTCACCAGGAAACGCGGTGGGCCCTTACCCCACCCTTTCACCCTTGCCTGTGCGCCTGGACCCTTGCGGGTCGCAAGCTGCCATCGGCGGTCTGCTCTCTGTGGCACTTTCCGTCGCCTCGCGACGCCCGGGCGTTACCCGGCGCCGTGCCCTGTGGAGCCCGGACTTTCCTCGAACGGCGTGACGCGCACCCGTCCGCGACCTCTTCTCCCTCCGCCGCGGACAACCTAATCGATTGGCAACCCCTTGAGGAATTGTCTACTCTAAGGTAGGAGGAGAAGTCTCCGGCGGAAGCGGTTTCCGGGCCCGGAGGCTTCAGGGAGAAGGAGTCGCGAACGCGCGTAAATCGTATGCTACCTGAGTCTGCCATACCCCGCATGGCGCTGGCCCTGTGGGCGCTGGGAACGACGGCCGCGACGGCTACGCCCGCGGTCTCCCAGGACACCAGCCCTGACGGCCCGTCGTCGTATTACGTCTACGTGGCGGCCGAATCGGAGGATCGCGTCGATCTCGTCCGGTTCGATGGCACCGGTGCGTCGGTGCTGGATTCCGTCTTCGTGGGCCGTTTCCCCACGGAAATCGACGGGCCGCACGGCCTGGCGGTCGATCCGAGCGGGGAACGGTGGTACGTGACGCTCGCCCACGGGAACCCCTTCGGCACGGTCGTCGCCTATTCCACGGAGACGAACCGCCCGCTCGGGAGCGCGGAGCTGGGGCTCTTCCCCGCCACCATGCAGGTGACGCCGGCAGGGCTGCTCTTCGCGGCGAACTTCAACCTGCACGGCGAACACGAGCCGAGTTCGGTGTCCGTCGTCGACGTCGGGGCGATGATCGAGGTCGCGCAGATTCCGACCTGCACGATGCCGCACGGCTCGCGGCTCACGGCGGACGGGGCGCGGCACTACTCCGTGTGCATGATGGATGAGATGCTCGTGGAGGTCGACGCGCACCGGCTCGAGGTCACGCAGCGCTTTCTCCTCCACCCGGGCTCGGAGCAGGCGTGGCCGCACGACTGGCTCCCGACGCGGCCCGTGGGAGCGACCGCGTGCAGCCCGACGTGGGCCCACCCGGCCGTGGGCGGACGCCACGTGTACGTCGCGTGCAACCGGAACGCGGAGGTGCTGGAGATCGATGTGGGGTCGTGGCGCGTGACGCGACGGTTCGAGACGGGCGAGGGTCCGTACAATCTCGATGTGACGCCGGACGGCGCCTACCTCGTGGTGACGTACAAGGGCGGGCAGGCGACCGGCGTCTGGGATCTGGCCGACGGGACGGAAGTGGCCCGGGTTCCGAACACGCGGACGCTGCCGCACGGGATCGCGATCTCCCCGGATTCCCGGTACGCCTTCGTGAGCGTGGAGGGCGTGGGCGGAGAGCCGGGAACGGTGGACGTGATCGACCTGCGAGCCGGGGTCCGGGCGGCCAGCGTCGACGTGGGGAAGCAGGCGGGCGGCATCGCCTTCTGGAAGGCGGAGCCGCGGTGAGGCGCGGCGCGCTGGCTGTGCTCGCGGGGGTGCTCGCGGTCGCGTGCGGGGATGGGGGGAGCACGGAACTCGGCTCTCCGCCGACGACGCTCGTCTCCGTTTCCGCCGCCGTGGACACGATCGTGACGGGAGAGGCCACCGACCCCCCGATCGCGGTCCGGGTCGAGGATGCGCTCGGAAACGCGGTCGAGGGGGCGCCGGTCCGCTTCGTGATCTTGCGGGGCGAGGGCGAGCTGTCGCCGGGGGTCGCGGTCACGGGGCAGAACGGCGTAGCGGAGTCGGTCTACCGCGCGGGGCCCACGCCGGGCGAGGCGGAGATCCAGGCGGACATCCCGAGTGCCGCGAACGTCCCGGCGCTCCGCTTCCTCGTCTTCGCGGAGACCGCGGACTCTGTCCGTCTGAGCATCGTGGAGGGAGACGGCCAGCGGGCGGAGGCGGGGAGCCAGCTGCCGCTCCCGTTTTCCATCCGGGCGGAGACGACGAGCGGCGCCCCGGCCGGCGGCGTCCGCATCGCTTTCGCCTGGACGGCGCCTGAAGCAGGCCCGCCCGCGCAGGAAGCGGCGGGACCGCCGGCACCGCCGGAGGCGGGGGACACGGCGGCCGTGGCGGAACCGCCGGCGCCGCCCGCGCTGGAGGACTCGCCGGAAGAGTCGCCGGAAACCGGGGGAGCCCTCACGCACGATATCGTGATGACGGACGCGGACGGACGCGGCGGGGCGGTCTTCACGCTGGGCTCGCGTCCGGGCGAGTACCGGATCCACGTGTTCGCCACGGCCGGCGTGTACTCGGACACGCTCTCCTTCTCGGCCACGGCGCTCGCATCGCCGGGCGGCGCCGTACAACTCGACTCGGTCGGGAACGGGAGACTCGCCGCGGGCACGCGGGCGCTCCTCTACGGCGGCGGCTTCCGCCCGGTCGCGGCCGACAACGAGGTGTGGATCGAAGGCACGGCGGCGACGGTGGTGAGCGCCACGGAGACGGAACTCACGGTTGAAGTGCCGGCCTTCGCCCGTACCTGCCTGCCCGAGCGCGAGGTCGGCGTGCGGGTGCTCGCCGGCACCGATGCCAGCAACGGCCTGCTGGTTCCGATCGAACCGGCCAACCTGCGCGTGGGTCTCGAGGTCGGTGAATCGCTTACCCTGCGCGGGCCCGTCGAGGTCGAATGCGTTCAGTTCCCGCCCGGAGCGCCCCTCGAAGCGGAAGAGGCGGGAGAGGCGGGAGCACCGGGAGCGCCCGAAGACGCGGGGGCGGTGACGCGGGAATACCGGATCGTCATCGGCAACACGGGGCGCGGCGCCTCGAGCGGGCTCCCGCTCCGGCTCACGATGCGGACGCCCGCCGACATGTCGGGGGATGGACCGGCGGCGGCGCTCGGCCCCGGCACGATCGATTCCCGGGTCGCGGAGGCCGCGCTCGCCGGCACGCGCAGGGATGTCGGGATTCGTGCCCGCACGCTCGCGCAACTTGTTCAGGCCCGGATCTCGCCCCTTCGGCCCGATGGCTCGACGGCGGTTTCCGCGCCACTCCCGGGAGACACGCTCGAGTACTTCTTCTCCGTCGGTCCGGAGCTGACGGCGAGCTGCGTCGACCCCACGAGGACGGTACGGGGAACGGTGCGGGCCGTGGGCGACGGCGTGGTCCTGGTGGAGGATGTCGCGGCGCCCGCGGGAGGTCCGACGGAGGAGGAGTGGCTCGCGCTCGCCGGAGAACTGGACGCGACGGTGCTGCCGGCCGTGACCTCCTACTTCGGCCCGCCCGAGGACATCGACCGGAACGGGCGGATCGTCGTCCTGTTCACGCCCGATGTGAACCGGCTCGGCGACGGCGAGGCGGGGGTCAGCGGATTCTCCCTCCCCCAGGACCTTGCCGCCTCGGGCCGGGGCGACGGCGAACTGTCGGACCCGGACGGCGGGATCTGCCCGGCGAGCAACGAGGCGGAGATCGTCTACAGCGCGAGCGCGGACCCCGAGGCGACGCTCGGCCGCGCCGTCTCGACGGAGGACCTGCTGCGGGAGACGCCGGCCCTCGTGGCGCACGAAGTCCAGCACATCGTGAGCGCCGGGCGCCGCGTGCCGGTTTCCTCGGCGGGGTTCGGGGCCGCCGAGGAAGTATGGCTGGATGAGGCGCTCTCGAGTCTGGCCGAGGAAGTGGCGGGGCTCGCCGCACTCGGGCTCCCCGTGGGCGACCGCCTCACCTTCGACCGCGTGTCCGAGACGCCCGAGGAACTCGAGGCCTTCAACGCCTACATGCTGGGCAACTTCCGGAACCTCGGCCTGTACATGCTCGGACTTCCGGGGGCCCCCACGGTGTCGACGGACGACCTGGACGGTGTCGGCGGTTTGCAGATGCGAGGCTTCGGCTGGTTCCTCCTGCGACGGCTGGCGGACCAGGCGGGAGGGGACGAAAGGGCCTTCTTCCGGTCCGTCGTCGGGGGCGGACAGAACTACGGGCGCGGGATCGCGAACCTGGAGCGGGTCACGGGAAGGGAGTGGGCGAACATCCTGGCGGACGTGTCGGCGTCGCTGGCGCTGGGCGCGGGGACGCTGGACGCGGGCGCGGAGGATTCCCCGGAGGAGGAGCTCGAAGCGCCGGAGGCGGGGCCGGACCTGGGGCCGCCGCTCGCCGCGGCAACGTGGGACGCCACCGATGTGTTCCGGTCCTTGAATCAGGATACGGACACTCGATCGGGTCTTCCGGCCGCGATCGCGCTCCGGGCCGAGCCGCTGGGGTTTGAAACCCGGGTGCTGAGCCTCGACGTAAGGCCGTCGAGCGTACAGTACTTTTCACTCGCCTCGGTTCCCGGCGCGCCGGGTCTTTCGCTGTCGCTGGAAACGGCGGGAGGAACCCCGGCGGGTGAGACCGCGGAACCGCTAATCACGATCGTGAGGATCAAATGAGACGCCCGTTCGGCGTTCTTCTCTTTTTCTTTCTCTTCCTGTGCGGGCTCGCTCCCGGAGCGTCGAAGCTGGCGGCCCAGATGACCCCCGCGGCGCCGTTCGGCGACGATACCGGTCCGGAATTCTTCGGACTCGCCGGCGTCATCCAGCCCCTCAACAACCTCACGGACAATACCGGCGCGTACGGCATCGTAATTCCGCCGGACGTGATGATGGGGGGCGAAGCGACCTACTGGGCCTCGCGGTCGGTCGGAATCGGCGTCATGGGGCTCTATTCCCCGGCGACACTCGAAGGCGTCGGCGGCGGACTCGGACGCGGTCTCGGAACGCTCGGCGAAATGGAGTACCTGGCGGGCACGGTGAACCTGACGTTCCGGCTGCGGTCGTCGGGCTCGGCGGGCGCGCTCGAACCGTACTTCACGGTGGGCGGAGGGCTCCGGCAGTTGAAGTTCTACGGCGCCGAAGTGCCGAAACTCAGCGCCACGGATCCGATGGTGACGGCCGCGGTCGGGGTCCGGGTCCATCTCATATCATCGCTCTGGTTCCGGGGCGAACTCCGGGACATGGCGTCCTACTACATCTCTGCCCAGACGGACGCGTCGAAGCTGCAGAACGACATCGGCATTTCGATCGGCTTCGGCGTCCGCTACCGCTAGCCGGACGGGCGTCGCGCTCCGGCGGGCGGGACGCGTACCTCCAGGGTCCCGGGCGGGATCGAAACGGACGTCTCCTCGCCATTCGGCCACACGACGTGCAGCGTCGCGGGGCCGGCGGGCGCGCGGCCGGCCAGGCCGAGCGTCTGCGCCGATTCGTGGCGGGCCAGGTAACCCTCCCCCGACCGGACCTCCCGCGCCGGACCGAACGTGCCGTCCGCGTATTCGAGCCGGAGGCGGGCGCCGATGGCCCGCGGGTTCGCGGAGGGGCCCTCGAGCGTGACCCGAAGGCCGGGCGTCGCACCGACGTTGCGGTAGAGCCGGGTCTCGCCGCCGTTGACGCCGAAGGCCACGTCCACCCGCCCGTCGCGGTCGTGGTCCGCGAGCGAGACAGCCCGCGCGTCTCCGTAGACGGCGATCCCGGACCGGGGGCCCGGAACGGGCTCGAAGCCGCCTTGGCCGTCCCCTCTCAGCCAGAGCCCGCGCCCCGCGTCGTAGCGCGGCGCCCCCGGTCGGCCGGCGTAGAAGTTCTGCGCGAGGACGAGATCTTCGTGGCCGTCCCCGTCGAGGTCGGCGCCGGCGACGCCGAACGCCGGCGCGCGCTGGGCCGCCGCGGGCAGCGGGGCGCTCTCGAAGCCGGAAGGGCGATTGAGCCACACGGTGTGGCGGAGTTCGTTCGCGTCCAGCCGGAGCTCGGGGTCCAGGCCGCCGACGAGGTCGGTCAGGGGCGCGCGCGCGAACCGCTCGTACGTCACGCGGAGGAGGGCGGAGAGTCCGCCGGGGACGGCGAGCGCGTCTCTGCCCCGCAGGGGGCGCCACATGCCGGATTCCATCCGGGCCTCGACGAGATCGACGATGCCGTCGCGATTCATGTCGCCGTAGATGAGGGAGTAGGCGGACGGCAGGTCGAGATTCGCGCCCCAGCCAGTCGCGACGAGGTCGGGCCGTCCGTCCTCATCGAAGTCCGCGGCGGCGAGGCCGTTCCAGCGCCCGGTGAGACGCGTGAGCCCCAGCGCGTCGCTCACATCGGTGAAACGGCCCCCGTCGTTGCGGAAGAGGCGGACGCTGCCCCACTCGAGGGCGAGCGCGAGGTCGGGGTCGCCATCGAGATCGTAGTCCGTGAAGAGGGCGGCGGAGACGAGTCCGAGGCGCGCGAAGGGGAGGGAGCGCTCCGCGTCGACGCGCAGCGCCGCGCCGTCGTGGACCAGCAGGCGGGAGTCGACCGCGATGGGGTAGGCGCCGGGGGCGACGCGTCCGCCCACGAAGAGGTCGAGGTCGCCGTCGCCGTCGATGTCGGCTTGCGCGAGCGGACCGGTCGCCGCGGGGAGCCGCCCGGGCGGGGGGCCGGGAGCTTCGATGAGCGGGGGCGCCGGCGCGGAGGCGCCGAGCGGCGCCGCGATGACCGCGGGGACGGCCGCGGCCTCCGCGGGCGAGCCCGCCTCGTAGGCGCTCATGCCGATGAGCAGCGCGACGCGACCGTCGACCGCGCGATGCGGCAGCACGGCGGTCGCGTCCCACGCCAGCGCGGGCACGAGGGCGCGCGGCGCGGCGAAACCGTCGCCCTCGTTCCGAATCAGGACCGGGCTGCCCCCCCGGCCGCTCCCGACCACGAGATCCGCATCGCCATCGTCCTCCACGTCGATCCAGGATACGCCCGGGCCGAGGCGATCGAGCGAGTGGGGCAGGAGCGGCTGCCGGAACCGGTCGTCGAAGGGCGATTCGACGTGCCGGTGCCCGAGCCGATCCGAGATGTCGACGAAATGCGCGCCGGCCTCGGCTGTCGCCGCCGTGGCGGGGCCGGCCGCGTCGGGAGCCACCGGCTGCGCGGTGACGGCGTCGATCGCGTATTCGCGGTTCGCGACGACGCCTTCGAGCCGCGAGCGGCGGCCGTCCGGCCAGTCGACGGCGATGACCATCTCCCCCTCCGCCGCGGCGGCGAAGCTCGCGACGGGTTCCGACGAGGAGAGATAGGCGCCTCCCGCGGTGATCTCCCGCACCTGGGCGGGCGTCCCGTCGGACCCCTCGAGACGGATCCGGGCGCCGATGCCGCGCGTGTTGGGGCCCGGGCCCCGCAGACGCACCAGAATGCGCGGCGCGGCCGCGTCGTTTCGGTACATCACGGGCGGCGCGCCGAGCCGGGTCACGACGACGTCGAGGTCGCCGTCGCGGTCGAGATCGCCGGCCGCGAGACCGTGCGAGATGTCGGCCTCGTGCCCCCAGCGCCAACTCTCGCTGACGTCGGAGAAGCCGTCCTCCCCACCGCGGAAGGCGACGTTCGGCTGCGCGAGCGGCGGGAACATGCGCAGGGCCTGATCCGCCGGCAGCCCGGGGATCGCCGCCACGCGGGCGTTGGCGTCGCCGTCCAACTGGTCCCAGGCGTGTCCCGTCGTCACGAGGATGTCGTTCCAGCCGTCGAGGTCCGCGTCCATGATGAGCGCGCCCCACGTCCAGTCGGAGGCGGCGAGTCCGAGTTCCCACGCCGCCTCGGCGAACGTTCCGTCCCCCCGGTTGAGCTGGACCGCGTTCCGGTTCACCTGGATTCTCGTGTCCGTGACGCCGGGCCGTTCGGCGACGGCCTCGTAGCTCGGGGTCTGGGCGAGGCGCACCGCCGCGTCGCGGGCGAGCATGTCGGTGGTGAGGAGATCGAGGTCGCCGTCGCGGTCGAGGTCTCCGACATCGACGGCCATCGAGGAGAGGCTCGTGGTGCGGACGGCGACGGCCGCGGCGGGCGCGAACGTCCCGTCGCCGCGGTTGATCCAGATTCCGTCCTCGCTGTTGAAGTCGTTCGCCACGTAGAGATCCGGGTCGCCGTCCTCGTCCCAGTCGCTGAACCTCGCGGCGAGCCCCCAGTCGCGCGTCGGCGCCGCGACGTTCCCGCGGGAACGCGTGAGGGGCGCCCGGGGAGCCGCGGGCGCGAACCGTCCGTCCCCGAGCCCGGTGTAATACTCGTCCGGCTCGCCAAGCTCGAAGCGGCGCACGAAGCGGCCGTCGAACTCCACGCGGTAGTGCTCGTCGTAGAGTTCCCGCAGTTCCGGAAGGGTGTCGAGATTCCCGTCCTCGCCGCGCTGCAGGTGGTTGATGTCGAGGACGTCCGGCGGGTAGAGGTCGTCGACCTGCCGCGTCTTGTAGTTGGCGACGTAGAGGTCCAGATGGCCGTCGCCGTCGGTGTCGGCCAGCGTGAGGGTCGTGCTCCCCCAGGCTCCGGCGAAGCCCGAGTCCTCGAGTTCCGCGAAGCCGCCCGCGCCGTCGCCGAGGAAGATCCGGTTGCGGGCCCCGTGGACCGCGATCAGCAGATCGAGGTCATCGTCTCCATCGATGTCGACGAGCGCGGCGCCTCTCGCGAGCACGTCCTCGAGCGCGAGGGCGGGCGGCGTGATCTCCTCGAAGCGCCAGCCGCCGAGGTTGCGGTAGAGCGCGCTCGCGCGCCCGAAGCCGGCGAAGAAGAGGTCCGCCAGGCCATCTCCGTCGACATCCCCGATCGCCACGCCCTGCCCCTCCGCGCGCACCCGGTTGCGGAGGCGCGTCTCCTCGTCGACGTCGTACAGGAAGGACACGCCGAGGTCGGGAGCATCGAGCGGGCGGAAACCGCCCGAACCCCGCGGCCGCAGCTCCCGCCAGCGGTATCCGTCCGCCTCGACCCAGGGTCCGGGGTCCGGCGCCCCGCACGCCGAGACGAGGAGGGCCGCGGCGAGGAGCGTCCGTGTGTTCAGCCACCCTCCCCGTTTGCCGACGCCCCGCGGCCGCCGCCGATCACGCGCTCGAACAACTCGTAGATGCGCCGGTATTCATCGGTCCACGACGAGGGCTCCGCGAAACCGTGGTTCTCCACCGGGTACACCGCCATCTCCCAGTTCTCCTTCCCCAGTTCTATGAGACGCTGGGCGAGGCGCACGACGTCGGAGAAATGCACGTTCGTGTCGTACATCCCGTGCGCGATGAGGAGGTGTCCCTCGAGCCCCTCGGCGAAGTAGATGGGGGAGGACCGGCGGTACGCCTCCTCATCCTCGTGGGGGAGGTTGAGGATGCGGCTCGTGTACCAGTGGTTGTAGTGCGCCCAGTCGGTCACCGAGCGGAGCGCGCCGCCCGCCGCGAAGGACTCCGGCGCCGTGAAGAGCGCCATCAGCGTGATGAAGCCGCCGTAGGACCCGCCGTAGATCCCCATGCGGTCGGGATCGACGCCCTCCTCGCGGACGAGGTAGGCGGCGCCGTCCACCTGGTCGGAGAGGTCCCAGCCACCCATGTGCCGGTAGATCGCCGTGCGCCAGTCGCGCCCGTAGCCGGCGGAGCCGCGGTAGTCGATGTCGAGCACGGTGTAGCCCTGGGCCGCGAGGAAGTGGTGGAACATGTATTCGCGGTAATAGTTCGACCACCAGTTGTGGACGTTGTGCAGGTACCCTGCTCCGTGGACGAAGATGACGCCGGCCCCGTTGGGTTCGACGCCGAAGTCGGCGGGCCGGTAGATGCGGGCGGGCACCGGCGTTCCGTCGCGGGCCTCGAAGTGCACGATCTCGGGCAGAAGCCAGGGGAAGCCGAGCCACGTCTCGGTGGGGGAGGTCGTGACCTGAGACAGCGCGGCGGACGGCGCGGCGTCGGCGAGGTAGAGTTCGGGCGGCCGGTTCGCGCGCGAATGGAGGACGGCGAAGCGACGCCCGTCGGGCGACGGCGTGACGGTGAACGAGCCCGCTCCCTCGAGGAGCTGGACGCGGCCGGAGCCGTCGAAGTCCATGCGCCACGGGTGCTGGTCGAAGGGGGAGAGTTCGCTCGTCTGGAGGAGGAAGGCGTCCCATCCGTCCGGGATCGTCGCGCCGAGCACCTCCCACTCGCCCGCCGTGAGCGCCTCCCTGTCGCCGCCATCGGCGTCGATCGCGTACAGGTGGGAGTACCCCGTCTCCTCGCTCACGTACCAGGCGCGCGGCACGTCGCCCGCCGCCTCCGCCGGGAGCCAGCCGATGCAGCCGGCGCCCTGGGAGCCGAAGCAGGGACCGCCGACCCACGCCTCGTCGTGGTGCGTGTCCAGCAGCGTGAGTTCGCCGGTCGCCGCTTCGAAGGCGTAGAGGCGCCACGTCTTGTAGTCGTAGTCCACGGCGAACACGAGCCCGTGGGACCCCGCGTCGTTCCAGCCCGCGAAGCTCGCGACGGCGAGGCGGTCGTCGGATTCGGAAGCGTCCATGTCGGCGTCGTCCCCGTCGCCCGAACCGGCCTCCGCCTCCTCCGAGTCCGGTCCCGAGCCGTCGCCCGTCAGGTCGAGCCAGGTGGCTTCGCCCGTTTCGGCGTGGACCACGGCGAGCCTGGACTCACCCTGTTCGTCGCCCACCTTGGGACGCATCTCGGTGTTTTCGGTGTAGCCGGACTCCGTGATCCAGAGGGGGATGTCGGTGCGCCGGCCGCCATCGTTGAAGGTGCCGCGGGTCGCGGTGACCGCGATCCACGTGCCGGTGGGATCGGCGACGAGCGACTGCGCGCGCTCACCCTGCGCGAGGTGCAGCGTCTCGCGCTGTCCGGCCTCCCGGAGTTCCCGGCGCTCCTCGGCACGCTCCTCCCGGATCTCCTGCACCCGGATGTGCTCGAACAGCTCTCGCTGCTGCTCTTCGAGGAAGGCCTTGTGCCCTTCCGCCTCGGGGTCTTCGGGCTGCTCGGGCCCGCCCACCGCGGTGAGCTGCCGGATCTCGCCGTCGTCGATGTCGAAGGCGAAGAGGTTGTTCCCGCGCCGGAAGAAGATGGAGGCGCCGTCGCCGGAGAAGACGGGACTCATCTCGGCGTCCTCGGTGTGGGTGAGCCGCCGGGTCGCGGCGCCGTCCCGCTCGATGAGATAGAGGTCTCCACCGGAGGACGTCACGCGCCAGCGTCCATCCGGGGAGACGTCGCCCGGCGCCAGGATGGGGCCGAGGCGAAGCTCTTCCTCGTCATCGACCCGCTCCGGCGTGCCGCCGGTCGAACGGACCCGGTAGAGGGCGCGCTGCTCGTGCCACTCGGCGCCGCCCGGGAGCCAGCGGAAGTAGATCCACTCGCCGTCGTCGGACCAGCTCACGCCGGCGGGCGCCTGCCCGACGTGCTCGGAGCCTTGCATGATGGATTCGAGCGTGAGCGCGAAGGCGTTGTCACGCGCGGGGGCCGGCTCGAAGCGGGCGAGACCCTGCGCCTGAAGGGCCGGCGTGGCCGCCAGCGCGACCGCGGCCGCGGCGGTCCACGAGGCGACGCGCCGCGAGCCGACGCGCCGCGCGGCGGGGGGGCGGAGGTTCGGGGAGAACTTCACGGGGTACCTCCTCCGTTCCTGGAGGGTAGATACTGTCCGGGGATCGGCAGATCCGGCCGTTCCGCGGCCCAGTAGATCGTGACGACGTACCAGCGGTCGCCGTCGTGCATGAGCTGGATGGAGTTGATGCCGCGCGCGAACGGCTCGGGGTCGTCCGCGGTGCGCTTCGAGTCGTAGGTGGAGAACGCGTGGACCACGGGGCCGAAGCGCTCCTCGCTGCGGGCGATCTCCCGCTCGAAGAACCCGTTCTGTTCGAGGAAACCGCCCGCCTGCTCGGCGTATTCGCCCGGGCTCCACACCTGGTAGCCGTGCTCGCCCTCCGGGGTCCGTCCCGTGGGAATGAGTCGGGCCTCGGGGATGAACAGGGAGCGGAAACGGTCCCAGTCGCGCGCCTGCCCGGCCGGGCCCGAGATCACGTCGTAGAGCGCGGTCAGTATGCTGTCGACCGACTCCACGTCGCCGGGGGCGGCGTCGGGCCAGCTCTCCGCCGTGGCCACGTTCGCGTCGCTCTGGGCGAGGGAGGGGGCGGGCGCCGCGAGCGCCAAGGGTCCGGCGGCCAGCGCGCCGAGGAGAAAGAGTGTACGCAGTCGTCGCATCGGTCAGCTCCGGGTGAGGGGGTTGGGCGTCCCCGAATCTAGCGTCGTGTCCCGGAAATACCACGGCCATTCGAGCACCCGGACCGGGCGCCCGGTGCGGTCCGGCGACCGAGGCCGGCAAACGTCGTCGCACGCAGCGCTCGGTTGCATCGGACGCGGGCCGGTTCTACCGTTTTCGGCTTGCGCCACCCGCGCCCGTAGCTCAATTGGACAGAGCGTCTGACTTCGGATCAGAAGGCTGGGGGTTCGAGTCCTCCCGGGCGCATGATCCCCCGGCCGAAGACGTCAGCGACTTCATTCGACTCCGGTGACTCCGCAGACATGAAACCGAGTCCAGACACGCGACACAGCCGGCCTGCGACCCCTTCGCCGGCCGCCCAGTGTCCCATCGATCACGCGGCGGCCGAGCGCGCCGCGCGCGCGCTGCCCGGCCCCGTGCGGCGGGCCGTCTTCCTGGGCGTGGGGAGCCTCAGCGTGAGCGCCGGCATCATCGGCATCGTGGTGCCGCTCTGGCCCACGACCTGCTTCCTCCTGCTCGCCGCGTGGTGCTTCGCGCGCAGTTCGCCCCGCGCCGAGCGCTGGCTGTACGAGAACCGCCTCTTCGGCCGCTACCTCGCCGCCTACCGCGAGCGCGGCGTGATTTCCACCCGTGTACGGCGCGGCGCGACGATCTTCCTGTGGAGCGCCATCCTCGTCTCGGCCGTGTTCGCCGCCGGCCAACTCTGGCTCGTCGCCCTCCTCCTGCTCGTCGCCGCCCTCGTCACCGCCCACCTCTACTCCCTCCCCGGCGAAGGCTAGCCGAGCGGCGCTACTCCGCGGGGCGCGTGACGGCCCGCTCGTGGAAAACTTGCGAGCCGGGCGGAGTGATGATTCGGCAGGTGGGTCCGGGAGCCCGCGCAAGCCGGCGATCGAGGGTCAGCAGGGGGCAGGAAAGCGCTTCGGCGAGCGCCACGTACCAACCGTCGTAAATGCTGACGTTGTGGCGCAGTTCCCAGACGCGATCGGCTAGAGGTTCGAACGGGAAGGGATCGATATCGAGCGTCAGCAGGTCGCGGCGGGCGAGATTGGCGTCGGAGGTCTCCAGCCGTTCGGCAAGCTCGAGCCGGCGAAGCACGTTGCTCGCCTCCGCGAGGGCGATCTGGGGAACGGCGAGCGCACGGCCCTCGCGAGTTGCTTCCGCCATGGCAGCTTCGGACCAGGCGCCGTCCGTCCCGAGGTCGGCTACCGCCGCCGCGAGGACCGAGGCATCAACGACGACCGTCACTTCCGGTCGGCGTCTCGCGCCTGCAGGATGCTCTCGGTTGTCACCCGATTGGTCGACAGCCGCTTGCGGGCGCGAACGCTCTCGACCCACTCCTCAACGGTCGGTTTCGCTACCAGCCGCGTGAGTTCGCCGCGCAGATACCGCTGCATCGACTGGCCGCGAGAAGCCGCGCGCACCTTCAGCCGGTCACGCACTTCCTCGGGAACGTCTCGAATCGTGATCTGAACGCTCATGCCATCATTTTGACATGAACAACATCATTTCGCAAGCACCCACGTTCCCGCGGGAACGTCTGCCGGGCGCGTCGGACCCGCTCTACGCGCCGAGGGCGGAGATCAGGTCGGAGCGGGTGAGGATGGCGAGCGTGCCGTCTTCCTGCCGCACGAGCACGGCGGGCTGGTCTCCGCTGAGGGCGTTCGCGAAGGCGTGCACGGGGCTCGAGGCCTCCACGACCGGGAAGGGCGGGCCCATGACGTCGCGCACGAGACGCCCCCGCGCGTCGGGGTCTCCCATGAGGAAGCGCAGGATGTTCTGCTCAATGAGGCTCCCGACGACTTCTCCTCCCTGCATCACCGGCAACTGCGAGATCGCATACTCCCGCATCGACCCGATCGCGTCCTCGAGCGACATGTCGACCGGGGCCGACACAAGCGGCCTTTCCGTCGAACGGCGTGCGACGAGCGCCCCCGCGGTGAGGGTCTCGCCCTCATCGAGGAAGCCGTGCTCCTGCATCCAGACGTCATTGTAGACCTTCCCGAGCGCGCGGTAGCCACCGTCGGGCATGATCACGACGAGCACGTCCTCGTCGGAGATCGCGTCGCGGTTCGCCTCCATCCACTGGAGCGCGCCGGCCATTGCCATGCCGCACGAGCCGCCCAGGAACATCCCCTCCTCGCGCGCGAGACGGCGGGTCATGAGCATCGAGTCCCGGTCCGTGACGCGCACGTAGTCGTCCACGATGTCGAAGTTCATGTTGCCGGCGAGGATGTCCTCCCCCACCCCTTCGGTGACGTAGGGTTGGATTTCGTCCTCGTCGAACTCGCCGGTGTGGAAATACTTCCAGTAGACGGAGCCGTACGGGTCCACGCCGATGATCCGCACGGCGGGGTTCCGTTCCTTGAGGTAGGCGGCGGAGCCCGAGATCGTGCCGCCGGTGCCGGAGCCGACGAAGAGGTGCGTGATCCTTCCCTCCGTCCCCTCCCACAGTTCCGGGCCGGTCGTCCGCAGGTGGGCGAGCGTGTTGGCCGGGTTATCGTACTGGTTCATGTAGAAGGAGTTGGGGGTCTCCTCCGCGAGCCGGCGCGAGACCTGGTAGTAGGAGCGCGGGTCCTCGGGGTCCACCGCGGTCGGGCAGACGATGACCTCCGCCCCGAGCGCCCGCAGGATGGCGATCTTCTCGGGGCTCTGCTTGTCCGTAGTCGCGAAGATGCACTTGTAGCCGCGCGCGATGGCGGCGAGCGCGAGCCCGACGCCGGTGTTGCCGCTCGTACCCTCGACGATCGTGCCGCCGGGCGCGATCGCGCCCCGTTCCTCGGCGTCGTCGAGCATCGAGACGCCGATGCGGTCCTTGACGGATCCGCCGGGATTGAAGTACTCGAGCTTCGCGAGGACGGTGCCGGGCAGGTGCGCGGCGAGGCGGTTTACGCGCACCAGCGGCGTGCCGCCGATCGTGCCCAGGATGTCCTCATGCCACATGAAGATCTGCCCTCTCTGGCGCTGGCGCCCGTTTGTCGGGCTACCCGGTCAGGTTGAAGAGCCGGCTGTACTTGACGACGAGCTGGCGCTGCTTCGGCCCCGCCATGATTCCAGTGCGCTCCAGCGAGCCGGTGTGATTCGTGTCGTTCCACACCACGTACAACCCCGTACCGGCCGTATCGAGCCACGCGAAGCGGACGTTGGTCCCGACGTCCTTCGTATCGTCGTTGTACTGGACGTTCGCCTGCAGATAAACGCGCGGGGTGAACGAATATGACGCGTTGAAGCGCACGACGGCGGTCTTGAAGCTGCCCTCGTCGAGGCGGACATCGAAGTAGTTCGTGATCAGGTTCGCGCTGAGCCTGTCCCCGTAGCGGTACGCGAGTGTCGCGTTCGGGCCGAAGCGGGTCCCGCTGTAGAACCCGCCGAGGTCCCAGCCGACGGACAGCGACAGCGGGGCGCCGCGATTCGTGTTCGCCCTGAACTCCCAGTCGATGTTGTGGTACGTCCCGGGCGGGATGACGATGTCCTCCCGGATCGCGAACGGCGCCTCGAGACCCTCGCCGGTGAAGTTGAAGCCGGGAAGCTGGAAGAAGGCGCCGTTCTCGAACTGGAAGTGGTTGTCGATGTGCAGGAGATACGACTCGTTGAAGCCGCCCAGCGTCCACCAGCTGTTCCCGGAGATGTGAGGCCGGAACTCCCGGAACCAGGACACGCTCTCGGTGCGCATGTGGCGGAGAAAACGCCAGTTCACCTGCCGGTAGCCGCGCCGGTTCACGAAACCGACCTCCGGGTTGAAGGCGTCGCCGATCTGCCGGTACCCGGTCGTGACCTGCCAGTCCCGCGTCACGTACCGCATGCCGCCGGCGAAGCCGTACTCGCCGCCGTTGAACCCCGATCCCAGGGCTGCCTCCCCGGTGGGGACGGGCGTGGCGGTGAGGCTCGCCCAGCCGTCGAACGTCAGCGCGTCGCCGATGCCGAGCCGGCCGTCGATCCCGTACGTGAGGTTGTGGTCTCCCGCATCGGCGGTGTTGAGGCGCGACACGAAGATGGCGCCGAGCTGCGAGCGGTTGCCGAACTCCCGGTACGCCCGCAGGACGCCGAAGTTGTTCGCCGGCGCGATCCGTTCGCTGGCGCCCGTGTCGTCGTCGAAGCGGAAAGCCTCGTCGGTCTGGATGTTAAGCATGCCGACCTGGAAGGCGCCGACCTTTCCGGTCATGCGGGCGCCCGCCGTGATCGGCACCTCCCGTCCGCCCTGGAGCCCGATGCGGCGGCTGAAGAAGAGCTCGGCCGAACGGCTCGCGCCGACGGCGAAGGTCCCCGCGTTCTCCAGGAAGAATGCCCGCTTCTCGGGGAAGAAGAGGCTGAAGCGCGTGAGGTTCACCTGCTGGTCGTCGACTTCCGCCTGCGCGAAGTCGGTGTTCACCGTGAGATCGAGCGTGAGGCTCTGGTTGAGGCCGATCTTCGCGTCGCCACCGATCTGCCGGCCAAAGTCCGTCTCCGGCGACGGCACGCGGTAGTCCCGAAAGCCGTCCATGAGTGCGTACGGGCTGATCGATACCGTGCGTCGGGCGGGGGCCTCGAGCGCGAGGGTGCCGGCGAGCGAGACCCGGTACACGCCGAACTGCCTGGGCAGGGGCGCCCACATCGACTGCTCGCTGTTGCGCCGGATCTTCCGCTCGAAGTTCAGGCCCCAGTCCTGCGGTCCCCCGGCGCCGTAGCGGAGCGTCGAGAACGGGATCCGCATCTCGGCGTACCAGCCGCGATCGTCCCTGCTCGTGGCGACCTCCCACGAGGCGTCCCAGTTGAGGTTGAAGCCGCCGGCCGAGCCGCGCTGCTGGCGGCCACCGCCCCGGCCGCCGCCCACCCCCTCGCCGGTGACCTGTCCGTCGTACTCGATCCCCGCCGGCGTGGTGCCGAAGACCAGGGCGTTCTGCCGGTCCAGGTAGGTGTCGAGCACGACGACGAAGGCGTCGGAGTCGTCCAGCGAGGCGTCGCGCAGCGTCTGGCCCGTGACGATGCCCGCCGGGTCGTCGTCGAAGAGCCACGCGCCGATGTACAGGGCCGCCCCGTCGTAGCCGACGCGGACCTCCGTGGGCTGCGACACCGGCTGGCCCTCGGTGGGCTCGCGCTGGGTGAACCCCTCGAGCGGTTCGAGGCCGGACCAAGCCTCGTCGTCGAGCCGGCCGTCGATGACCGGAGGCGCCGCGATCTCCGACGCCCGCGCCCGGGGCGCCTGCTGGCCGCTCAGCAGTCCCGGAACGGCAAGGCTGGAGATGGCGACGAGGCCAAGGACGGTGCGCACGCGGATCGCTTCCCCCTTCAAGTGACGGTCCGCTGAGAAAGTACGACTCCGCCGCGGATGGCGGCGATTTCGGCGGGGCCGACGCGGCAACAGCCCCCGACGCCGTCGGCTCCCTCTTTCCGCCACTCGGCGGCGCTCCGGGCCCAGTCCATCGGGGTCGCGGGGCCGGTCCAGCGCTTCGCTTCCGCGTCCCATGCCTCCCCCGAGTTGGGATAGGCGAGGATCGGTTTTCCGGTCGCCGGCCGCGCCGCGCGGATGAGGGGCCCGACGAAGCGCGGATCGACGCAGTTCACGCCGACCGCGACGACGTGGGGTTCGGCGTCGCACAGGGCGACGGCGGTCTCGAGCGGGGTGGCGTCCGCGAGGCGCGCGCCGTCGCGACACTGGAAGCTGATCCACGTCGGGCGGTGGGATACGGCGGCGAGCCGGCAGTAGGCGCGCGTCTCCTCCACGGACGGAGTCGTCTCGCAGGCGAGGACATCGGCCTCCGTCTCGGCGAGGACCTCCCACCGCGGGGCGTGGAAGTCGTACAACTCGGCCGCGGAGAGCCCGTAGTCGCCCGTGTACTCCGATCCATCGGCCAGGTAGGCTCCGTACGGCCCGATGCTCGCCGCGACGAGCGGCGGCGGGCGGCTCGCGGACGGCGGGCCGTCGGCGGGAGGCGCCGCCCGGCCGCCGAGGAACTCCGCGCGGGCCGAGATCGCCGCGTCGACGGACGCGCGCAGGACACGGGCGGTCGCCGTCGCGTCGAGCCCCCGGGCCGCGAAGCCTTCGAACGTCGCCTGGTAGGTCGCGGTGGCGATGCAGTCGGCCCCCGCGTCGAGGAAGCGGCGGTGCGCGGTGCGGATCGCCTCGGGGTCGTCGATGAGGGCGCGGGCGGACCAGAGCGGATCGTCGAGATCGCAGCCCAACGCCTCGAGTTCCGTCGCCAGGCCGCCATCGAGGACGAGAAAGCCCTCCCGCTCGATGAAGTCGCGGATCGGGTCGATCAACGCGGGTCCGGCCCGACCATGATCGAGAATCCCTCGAACACGAACTCGACCCCGCCGTCCCGCAGCCGGTTGCCGACGGCGATGCCGTCGAACATGGCTTCCACGGCGTCGTGCAGCTCGAGCAGCCGCGAGGGCTGCGCGACCGGCGTGTTGTGGCCCGTGAACAGCATCGTCAGCTGGGGAACGAGTTCGGCGAGCCGGGCCACCGAAGCCCGATACGCCTCCAGGTCCGTCTCGGGGGCGAAGAGCCAGATCGGGCCCTCGTAGAAGGAATCGCCGGTCCAGAGGAACCCGGCCTCGCGGTCGAGGAGGGCGATCGCGTCGGGCGTGTGGCCGGGGACGGCGATGACTTCGAGCGTGCGTCCCCCCAGGTCGATCCGGTGTCCGTCGTCGACGAAGGCGGAGATCTCGAAGGCGGGCGTATGGTAGTTGTCCTCGGTGATCCCCGCGGGCAGGGGCCGGCAGACCGCGCTTCCGGCCACTTCTCCGCGCACCTCGGCGTTCGTGCGGCCCCGGGCGTGCGCGCGGGTGAACTCCGTGTCCAGGGCGAGCACGCGCTCGAACTCGGCGTTGCCCCCGACGTGGTCCATGTGCGTGTGGGAGTTGAGGACGGTCATGGGCAGCGCCGTGAGTTCGTCCACGACGGCGCGGATGCGGCCGATCGCCATCCCGGTGTCGAAGAGGAGGGCGCCCGCCTCGCCCAGGATCAGGTAGGAGATGACCTCCTGGAACTGGAACGGCTCGTAGATCGCGTACACCCGCGGGGCGACGCGATACACCTCGAACCAGTCATCCGCGGCTTCGACGCGCTCCAGGTCGGCGTACTGCGAGCGGGGCACGTTCGAGCAGAACCCCGCCGTCGCGGCGCGCGATTCGGGGGCGGACTCGCCGCCCGGCGCGCAGGCGAGCGCCCCCCCGGCCAGCGCGCCCGCGGCCGCCAGCCGGAGGATCGCCCCGCGCACGTCCGCTACCCGTCGTCGGTGGTGATGACGCGGCCCACTCTCGCCTGGAGCATCCGGTTGAACTCGGCGAGTTCGTCGGCCAGCACCGCCTCCAGCCGCACAACCACTTCATCGATCTGGTCGCTCAGGAGCTGCGCCACCTCGGCGTGCTGGTCGGTGGGCGGGAAGTCGGCCGTGCCGACCGCCCCCTGGAGGTACTGCAGACGGCCGGCGATCATCGAGGGCCAGCGCACTCCGTCCGGCCCCGTGTTCTTGAGCTGCACGAGCTCGCCCTCCACCTCGATGAGCGATTCGTCGAGCGCCTCTCCCGCCTCGAGCACGTCCTCCGCGTCCCCGGCCTCTTCGAGCACCGGTCGCAGGTCGGAAATCTGGCGCCGCAGGAGTTCGATCCGGTTGACGGCATCGGCGAGCCGGTTCCGGTCCTCCACGATGTCGTCGAGCAGCGCCTTCTGGGCGAGGATGTCCGCCATCGACCCTTCGGAGCTGGGATCCCGGAGGACGGTCAGCTCCTCGGACCCCACGTCCTCGCCGTCCACGACGAGCGTCACCGTGTAGGTGCCCGGGGGCTGCCGCGGCCCGCCCCCGAAGCCGAAGAAGCCGCCTCCCACCTGCCGGGAGACCTCAGGCATGGGCATCCAGTCCGCGAACTGCGGCTTCGTGCGGTACTGGATCGGCTCTGCGTCCGGCCCCCGGAAGTTCCACCACACGCGGTTGAAGCCGTCGTGGCTGGAGCCGTCGAGCGTGGCCAGCGTCTCGCCGTCCGAGTTCTCGACCCGCACCTGGACTTCGCGCCCCTCCCCGTCCCCGAGCCAGTAGTTGATCGACGCCCCGTTGGGCGGGTTCTCACCCACGGACCAGTCCTCGTACATGATCTGAGGCTCGGAGATGTCGTTGAAGCGGTACGCGTCGCGCGGCGCGAACAGGTGCGCGTTGGCGGCCGCGATCTCGGGCGTGAGCTGCTGCACCGCGCTCAGGTCGTCGAGGATCCAGTAGCCGCGTCCGTACGTCCCGCCCACGAAGTCGTTGAAGTGCTCCTGGATGATGAGCCCGTAGTACGGCGACGGGGGAAGGTTCGGCATGAAGAGCTGCCAGCTCTCCCCGTCGTCGTAACTGATGTAGACGTTCGTCTCGGTGCCGAGGTAGAGGAGGCCCGGCCGCACCGGGTCCTCGAGCAGGTAGCGGGTGTAGTCGACGGGGTAGTTGTCGACCCCGTCGGTGATCTGCGTCCACGTCGCCCCGAAGTCGTCCGTCCTGTAGGCGCGCGCGTCGAAGTCGCCGACCTGGTGGTGCTCGATCGTGATGTAGGCCTTCGCGACGTCGAAGCGGGAGGCGTCGATGCTCCGCACGATGCCGTCGGGAGGCAGGTTCGGGATGTTCTCCGTGACGTTCGTCCACGTCGCCCCGTCGTCCCGGCTCACCTGCACGAGGCCGTCGTTCGTCCCCGCCCAGAAGACGCCCTGCTCGATGGGCGACTCGTCGAAGGCGTAGATCACGCAGCAGAACTCCACGCCGATGTTGTCGGGCGTGAGCCCGCCGGAGACCGTCATCCGCTCCCGGTTGTTCGTGGAGAGGTCGGGGCTGATGACCTCCCAGCTCTGGCCCCGGTTGCGCGTGCGGTGCACGTGCTGGCTCGTGACGTAGATCGTCTCGCTGTCGTGCGGGGAGATGAGGAGGGGGAAGGTCCACTGGAATCGGTAGCGGATCTCCTCCGCCGGATATCCCATGGTGGACTCGGGCCACACCTCGACGTCGCGGAACTGGCCGCGCTCCCGGTCGTGCCGCACGACGATGCCGCCGACCGCGCCGGCGCCGGAGGCGCTCGACCACACGATGTTCGGGTCGGTGGGGTCGGGCGTCGCGAAGCCGCTCTCGCCGCCGCCCACGGTCGTCCAGTCGCCGCGCGGGATGAGTCCGCGGGCCCAGAAGCCGCTGTAGCGCGTGTTCGACGGCCCGTGGTAGGAGGGCCCGTCCTGCCGGTTCCCCATCACGTTGTAGGGGATCTCGTTGTCCACCGTGACGTGGTACATCTGCGCGATCGGCAGCTGCATGCGGGACCACGACTTCATCCGGTTCTCCGTGATCGCGACGCCGCTGTCGCCGCCGATGAAGACGCGGTCCGAGTTCTCCGGGTCGGCCCAGATGTCGTGCAGGTCCCACCCCGGGGCCTGCGGGTCCCCGCCCGGGGGACCGCCGCCGAGGAAGTTGAACATCTCGTACGTCGCACCCCCGTCGCGGCTCACGCTGAAGCTGGACGAGAGGAAGTAGAGTTCGTCGCGGTCGTCGGACGCGACGCCGCAGCGGGTGTAGTAGGCCTGCCGGGTCGCGAGGTCGTGGCTGTAGTTCACGAGGCGCCACGTGCGGCCGCCGTCATCGCTGCTCCACAGCTCGCCCGTGTCGGTCTCGTACCCCTCCATCGGCACGCCGTCGCTCGTCTCGATGAGGGCGTACACCCGGTCCGAGTCCGAGTGGGACATGCAGACGGCGATCTTGCCGAGCGTGCCGGTCGGAAGCCCGTTCCCCTGGAGTTGGGTCCACGTGTCGCCGCCGTCCATCGTGAGGTGGAGACC
This sequence comes from Candidatus Palauibacter rhopaloidicola, assembly GCA_026914155.1. Classification (GTDB taxonomy): domain Bacteria; phylum Gemmatimonadota; class Gemmatimonadetes; order Palauibacterales; family Palauibacteraceae; genus Palauibacter; species Palauibacter rhopaloidicola. Next base: position 173,757 of record JAPPGH010000008.1, read on the forward strand.
GCTCCCCGGCCCGCCGCTGTCGCGCTTCCACGTCTTGAGATCGATGTCCCACATCGTGGCGAAGATCTTCCGCGGGTTCGCCGGGTCCATGACCATGTCGTAGGCGCCCGTCCCGCGGTCCACGAAGAGGATCTTCTCCCACGAGGCGCCGCCGTCGAAGGTGCGGTACACGCCGCGCTCGTCGGATTCCGCGTAGGCGTGGCCGAGCGCGGCCACGTACACGACGTCCGCGTCGGTGGGGTGGATCAGGATGCGGCCGACGCGGCCGGTCCCCTCCAGTCCCATGTGGGTCCACGTCTCGCCGCCGTCCGTCGACTTCCAGACGCCGTTCCCGATCGAGACGTTCGAGCGGATCGAGGTCTCGCCGGTGCCCGCCCACACGACCGCGTGGTCGCTCGGGGCGACGGCGAGGGCACCGATGGAGTGCACGGGCTGGTCGTCGAACACGGGCCGCCAGTGCAGGCCGGCGTCGTCCGTCTTCCAGATGCCGCCGGTCGCGGCGCCGGCGAAGTACGTGTTGCGGTCCCCGGGGACCCCGGCGATCGAGGAGACGCGGTTGCCGACGGGTCCGATGTGGCGCGCCCGCAGCCCCTCGTACTGCTCGGGCGCGAGTTGCTGGGCCGTCAGCGGCGCGGCGGCCGCGAGCGCGAAGGCGAGACTGATGGAGAAGCGGCGAACGTTGGACATGGCTCTCTGCCTCGTGAAACGGGTCGTTTGAGCGACGAAACGTGCGGCCCCGGACGGATGCGGGCCAGAGCCCGCGGGACCGGAGACGGGCCAGGGGCCCCGCCGGCGGTTCCTGTCGCCGCTAGGAACCCGTGGCGACGGGAAGTTCGACGCTCGACGGATGGGTCGCGGAGCGGTACACGCGCACGGTCGGCGGGTCCTCCGACACCTCTTCCGCGTTGTCGCGGTCGGCGCCCATGACCGTGAGGCGCAGCCGATGGCCCGCGTTGAAGACGGTCGAGGTCGGGTGCAGGTCGAGCCGCAGTTCGGCCGGCGCGTCCGGAAGCGGTTCGACGTCGCTCGCGTAGCTGCGCTGGAAGGGGAGGCTGAGGTTGTCCCACGGCGCTTCCGCGAGCGCGCGATGCGAGGCGCGCAGCACGCCCTCGGTCACGTAGCGGGAGGATCCCTCCGCGTCCACTTCCTCGAGCAGCACGAAGAAGTCGGCGTCCCGCGTCGACGAGGTCACCCACAGCGTCACGACCGGGTGGCCCGTGACCGTGAGGTCGGACGCCAGCGGCGGAGTCGTGTAGGTCAGCGACTTCGCATCGGTGTCGCGCAGGTCCGGGTACACCATCTCCGGCGCCGCCCCGACGGCGTTGTCCCAGCGGCTGGAGGTCCCGGTGGTCGTCGAGAGATCGACCAGGTACTCGTCGAACGCGGCCTCGGCCGTCGGTGCGTCGGGCGAGAGCCCGCCGTCGTTGACCGATGCGACGCTCCCGCTCGCCCCGGGCGCGAGGAAGAGGCGTTGGCTTGTCGTTTCCGGCGGCCACGCTTCGGACGACGCCCAGCGCCAGTCGCCGGGATCGTTCATGATGGCGTAGTGGATCGGCGCCTCGTCGAGCACGCCGTTGTCGATGCCCTTGAGCCAGTAGTCGAACCAGCGGTGCTGCTCCACCGCGTACAGCTCGATGCGTTCCGCCATCAACGCGGGGTCGGGCATGCCGGAGTGGGGCCAGGCCCCGATGCCCAGCTTCTGCGGCCCGCGGTAGTTCGCGAACCAGAGCGTGGCGTCGGTGATGAAGATGTCGTACCAGCCGTTCCAGTGGTACGCCGGAACCCCCGCCTCGAGCACGTCTTCGAGCACGCCGCTGGGTCCGTGGCGCTCCCACGCCAGTTCGGGCGCCGCATGGTCGCGATAGCGCCCCGCGCCGTACTGCTCGAGCACGTCCCAGTTGTCCTCGTGCTCCTCCATCGCCTGCCGCAGGAGCACCCCCTCGACGTCCTCGTCCACCGCCGGGGCCGGAATGGAGACGTCGAACTCGCGCGTCAGGCCACCCCAGTGCCCGATGAGGTCATCCCGGTACACGCCGCCGGGATACATGAGATCGTACATGTCGAGGGCCGCGACGTCGGGGAAGATCGCCCTGAGCGCCGGCGGGTTGCGGGACGCGGCCATGTACTGCGTGATCCCCAGGTAGGAACCGCCGTACATGCCGACGTTGCCGTCCGACCAGGGCTGCGAGGCCAGCCACTCGATGAGTTCGACGGCATCGGTCGTCTCCGACTCCGAGAACAGCCCCTCGTAGCGGCCGAAGGAGGCCCCGCTCCCCCGCACACCGGCCGCCGCCACCACGTAGCCGTGGAGGACGAGCCGCTGGAGATCCTCGTTCGCGTCGACCTGCGAGCGGATGTCCGGGAGCGGGTCCAGGTCCGGCGCAATCACGCGGATGATCTGGCCCGGATTGCGGTGATAGCGGGAATGCGTCCACACGACCGGCAGGGGCTCGCTCTCCGTCACGCCTCCAAGCGCCGGGCGGGTGACCTCGACCGCCAACCGCACGCCGTCGCGCATCTCGACGTAGCGGGAGGTTGTCACCCAGCCGTCGTACCGGGGCTCGCTGTACCCCTCATAGCGGCCGAACTCCGACACGCGGTCGGGCGCTTCTCCTCCGGCGGCGTCGGCGCCGGGTTCGGCGGCACATGCCGCCAGAAGGGCGGGCAGGAAGATGGCGGTGATTCTCTTCATGTCGTTCTCGTCCCGCGGGTCAGTTGTAGGCGGGCAGTCCCGTAGCGTCGTGTCCCAGGATCAGGGAATGGATGTCGTGCGTGCCCTCGTACGTATAGACCGACTCCAGGTTCGCCATGTGACGCATCGAGGCGTACTCGGCGAGGATCCCGTTCGCGCCGAGCAGACGCCGCGACTCGCGGGCGCACTCGCACGCCATGTTCACGTTGTTTCGCTTCGCGAGGGAGACGTGTTGCGGCCGCATCGTTCCCTCGTCCTTCATCCGGCCGAGCCGGAGGCAGAGAAGCTGCGCCTTCGTGATCTCGGTGAGCATGTCCGCGATCCGGACCTGCTGGATCTGCGTCTGCGCGATCGGCGTGCCGTCGAACTGCACGCGGTTCTTCGCGTACTCGATCGACTCGCGATAGCAGGCCATGGCGGCGCCGACGGCCCCCCACGAGATCCCGTAGCGCGCCTGCGTGAGACACTTCAGCGGGCTCTTGAGCCCCCCGCTGCCGGGGAGGAGGTGCGTGCGCGGCACCCGCACGTCCTGCAGCACGAGTTCGGAGGTGTCGGAGGCCAGGAGGGAGAGCTTCCCCTTCTGGTCGCTGGCGGAGAAACCGTCGCGCCCGGTCTCGACGATGAAGCCGCGGATCGAGCCGACGTCGTCCAGATCTCCGGTCTTGGCCCAGATCACCGCCACGTCGGACATCGAGCCGTTCGTGATCCACATCTTGGCGCCGTTGAGGACCCACTCGTCCCCGTCCTCGACCGCCCTCGTGATCATGCCGCCGGGGTTGGAGCCGAAGTCGGGCTCGGTGAGGCCGAAGCAGCCGATGGACTCGCCGCTCGCCAGCCGCGGCAGCCACTCTCGCTTCTGTTCCTCCGATCCGAAGGCGTAGATCGGATACATGACGAGGGCGCCCTGTACGGAGACGAAGGAGCGGATGCCCGAATCCGCCCGCTCGAGTTCCTGCATGATGAGGCCGTAGGCCACGTTGTTGAGGCCGGCGCAGCCGTACTCCTCGGGGAGGTTCGCCCCGAAGAAGCCGAGTTCGCCCATCTGGGGGATGAGTTCCCGCGGGAACGTGCGTTCGATGTAGTGGTGGCCGATGATGGGGAGGACCTCGCGGTCCACCCACTCGCGCACCACATCCCGAATGGCGATCTCCTCTTCGTGAAGGAGCGCATCGAGATTGAAGTAGTCGACACCTTCGAAAGTCATTCGCGAATCTCTCCGGATTCCGGGCAGCCGGTGGCTGCGGGACGAGGGACGGCGGACGAATCCGCGCGGAAACAGTGGACGCCGAGCGCGACGCCGGCGGCGGCGAGGAGCAGGCCCCCGACGACGCCCGGCCAGCCGTACACGTGCGCGTTGATGACGAGGACGACCCCGACCATGGCGGCGAGCGCCGCGGCCGGAAGCCCCAGCACGATTCGGATGCCGGCGCGCTTGCCGGGCCGGGTGCCCGGCGGCGGGGCGCCTAGCGGCCGAGCCGCCATCGGGTGTAGCCCTTCACGACCTCGCGGCCGATGCGGAAACCGAGATAGTACGCGGCCACGAGCGGCAGCCCCCACGCGTACGCGGGCAGGAACGCGAGTTCGGGGGAGGCGCGGAGCCAGACCACGACCCAGACGGCGAAGGGCAGCGTGATGCCTGTGGCGACCACGTGGCGCCAGCGCCCCATCCGCCGCTGCATGCCCGGCCCGCAGGCTTCGCACCAGTCATCGCCGTCCAGTTGCCCCTTGGGGAACATCAGGCCGCAGGCGCCGCACATCACGCCCTTGAACTGAAGCTCTTCCATCCGTCCGCGCTCCATGCCGGTCGTTCCGTGCCGGTCATTCATCCGCGGCATCACCCGCGGCATCCAGTCGTTCGATCACCGCGCCGGCGAACTCCGCCGTGCCCGCGGAACCGCCGAGATCCGGCGTATAGGCGGCGCCCTCCCGCAGGGTCCGGTGCAGGGCGGCGCGAATGCGCGCGGCCACGTCGCGTTCTTCGAGATGGTCGAGCAGGAGGCAGCCCGCGAGCAGGAGGGAGGTGGGGTTCGCGATCCCCTTCCCCGCGATGTCCGGGGCCGATCCATGCACCGCCTCGAAGATCGCCGCCCGCTCGCCGAGGTTCGCGCCCGGCGCGAAGCCGAGCCCGCCGATGAGTCCGGCCACCTGATCGGAGAGGATGTCGCCGAACATGTTCTCGGTCACAATCACGTCGAAGCGGTACGGATCCAGCGCCAACTGCATCGCCGTTGCATCCACGATCTTGTCGTCGAATTCCACCCTTCCCTCGTACTCGGCCGCGACGTTGCGCCCCACCTCGAGGAAGAGACCCTGCGTGTACTTGAGGATATTCGCCTTGTGGACCAGGGTCACGAGACGCCGGTTGTGGGCGAGCGCGTACTCGAACGCGAAGCGGACGATGCGGCGCGACCCGTAGCGCGTAATGAGCATGACGGATTCCGCGACGGCGCGGGGGTCGTTCTCCATCCCGATGAAGTGCTCGATCCCGGCGTAGAGGCCCTCGGTGTTCTCGCGCACGATGACGAGATCCACGTCCGGATAGCGGGCGGCCGGGAGGAGGGTGACCGCCGGACGCACGTTCGCATAGAGGTCGAAGTGCTTGCGGAGGGCGACGTTCACGGACCGGAAACCGGAGCCGATGGGGGTCGTGAGCGGTCCCTTGAGCGCGACGCCGGTCGCCTCGATCGCTTCGAGCGTCGCCTGCGGAAGCGGCTCCCCGACGGTCTCCATGGCGGTGACGCCCCCGAGGCATTCGCGCCAGCGGATGGGCGCGCCGGCGGCCTCCAGGATTGCGAGCGTGGCCTCGGAGATCTCCGGGCCAATGCCGTCACCCGGGATCAGCACGACATCGTGCTGCGGCTTCATCGTCCGAGGTCTCATGCCCGCGCCGCCTCGACGCCCGCGATCTCGGCTTCGATCTCCTCCTGCGAGAGCGTGTGGTCGCACTTCTTGGCGAGCCGGAACACCGCCTCGCAAAGGGTTTCGTCCCGCGCGTCGTATCCGTGCCGGCTCAGCCAGAAGCGGACGTTGCTGAGACCGGACACCGGGGAGATCTCGATGGTCTGTTTCCGCCCCACGATCGAAGCCGGGACGCCGCTGTAGACGCGGTCCTCCAGCCAGCCGTCCCCCTTCTGCATGGCCTTGATGATCGCGGCCGCGTGTACGCCGGTCCCCGTCCGGAACGCGTCGTCCCCGATGACGGGATAGTTGTGGGGCACGTCGACTCCGCACATCTCCGCCGTGAGGCGGCAATAGTCCGACAGCCGGTCGATCGGGTGGTCGTGCGTTCCGAGCAGGTAGAGGTTCACGAGCAGCAGGTCCATCTCGACGTTGCCGATCCGCTCGCCGATCCCGAGCGCGGTGGCGTGCACCCGGTCGACACCTTCCTCGATCGCCGCCAGCGCGTTGGCGAGCCCGAAGCCGCGGTCGCGGTGTCCGTGCCAGTCGATCTTCACGGATTCTCCCGTGCCGGCCACGATGTCCTTCGCGAACCGCACGAGTCGCCGCACGCCGTGGGGCGTCGAGTGACCGACGGTGTCCGCGAGACAGATCCGGCGGGCCCCCGCCTCGACCGCGGCCGAGAAGAGCCGGGCGAGCGTCCTTGGCCGCGACCGTGTCGTGTCCTCCGTCACGTACATGACATCGAGTCCCTCCCCGATGGCGAACTCGATGGCGTCGCGCGACGAAGCGAGGATCTGATCTACATCCCAGTTTTCGGCGTACTGCCGGATCGGCGAGCTTCCGATGAAGGTGGCGACCTCGATGTTCAGGCCCGTCGCCTGCTGGACGCGCGCCACGGGTTCGATGTCGGCACGGACCGTGCGGGCGGCCGCGTTGGCCTCGATCGGGAGCCGGTCGCCGGTGATCTCGCGAGCCAGCGCGAGGCACGCTTCGTAGGCGCGGGGCCCGGCGCCGGGGAGGCCGATGTCGACGGCGTGGATGCCGAGGTCCACCATGAGGTGGAGGAGTTCGATCTTCTTCTCGATCGGCGGGTCCTTGACGGACGGATTCTGGAGGCCATCGCGCAGCGTCTCGTCGTCGAGTTCGACCCGGGTCGCCGCGTAGTCGTGGCTGCCCGGAAGCGCGTTCCAGTCGTATATCAGTTCGTCCTGGCTCACGTCCGCTCGCCTTCGACGACGCCGTCGTCTCCCACGCTCACTCTGCCGCGCACGCCTCGAAGCGTCACGCGGTCCCCGACGAGGGAATCTATCAGATCGCAGTCCTCGATGACGCTGTCCGCGCCCACGATCGTGTGGCGGAGGCGCGAACCCCGGACCTGGCTCCCGGCTGCGACGCTCACGTTGGGGCCGACCTGGGAGGTCTCGACGATGGCGTCGGCTGCGACCGCGATGGCTCCGTCGACGGTGACGGAATCCGGGAGGTCGGGATCCCCTCCGTGCCCGCGCTCGAGCATCACGCGATTCGTCTCGAGCAGCGTTTCCGGCTTCCCGCAGTCAAACCAGCCGCCGACTTCCGCCGTATGGAGACGTGCGCCACGGTCGATCATGTACTGGAACGCGTCCGTGAGGAAATACTCCCCAGGCTGAGGGTCCAGCTCCATCACATGCCGAATCCCCTCGAACATCAGTTCGTGATCCTTGATGTAGTAGACGCCGATGTTTGCGAGCTTCGAGACCGGTTCCGACGGCTTCTCGACGATGCGCTTCATGGTTCCCGCCTCGTCCGTGAGGATGACGCCGAACCGCTGGTAGTCCTCAACCTCCTTGGCCCAGATGATGCCGGAGGCGGAAGCGTGGCGGTGCAGGACGCTGAAATCGGCGTCGAAGAGCGTGTCCACGAACACGATGAGGACGGGCCCGGTCACGTGGGGTTCCGCCAGCGCGATCGCGTCCGCCGTCCCCCGCTGGACGGCCTGTTCCACGTAGGTGACCGGGAGGCCGGGGAACTCCTCCGCCATGAAGGACCGGATCTGGCCGGCGAGGTGACCGGTGATGCAGATGAGGTCGTCCACGCCCTCGGCTCGGAGTTGCTCGACGACGTAGGAAAGGACGGGCCGATTGGCCACGCGGAGTAAGGGTTTGGGACGGGTGTGGGTGTGGGGACGGACCCTTGTACCCATTCCCGCCAACGGTATTATGGCCTGCATGTTGAGCCGTCAGAGTTTCGGGAGAGTGGTCCTGCTTTCTGCGGGGGCCGGGAGCCCGGGCCAACCGGGCCCCGCGGATCGCCAAGCTATCCGTGCGCGGCGGACGCGGGCAACCGGGGAAAGGGGACTTCCGGAGTGACGGAGGCATCTCCCGAGGGCGGACGTACCGGCGGGCGCTCCCGCTGGCTTCACGAGAATTCGGCGGACACGCGTGCGCCGGGCGGGCCAGAGCCGCGCGTCTACGAGATCGCCTTCTCACGGGTCTGGGACCAACTGCTGAAATACGTGGGACGGCACTGGTGGTGGACGCTCGCCCACCGCGACGAAGATCTTGGACTCATCTCGGTGAGATGTGTGGTCCCGCTCCTGCGCTGGGCGGATGACCTGACGATCTGGGTTGCACTGGATTCGAACGGGCTCACGCGGGTCGAGGCGTTTTCCCGCGCGCGGCGGCGAGATTTCGATCTCGGAATGAACCGGCGGCGGATCCGGCGCATGCTGAAGTCGCTCGACCGGGCGCTGGGACCGCAAGCCAGGCTGCCCGAGTCCGCTCCCGGCGGGGACGCGCCGGATGCGCCGGTGGGGACGTGATCAGGCCCTGGCCCCGCGGGGCGGCGGGCGCCGTCCTCCTCCTCTTCGGCTGTGCAGGACCTCCCCCTGACGGAACGGCGGAATCCAGCGGAGAAATCGTCGGCGAGCCGCTCACTCCGGCGGTCGACGCGCGCTATCTGACGCACCTGCTCTTCGCCGCCGACGACGGGACCGCGTTCATCGGCTCGTTCGATCAGACGGCCGAGGGCGAAGATCTGCGCCTCGACTACGACGTGCGCCTCGCGGAGGGAGACGCCTGGCGGTCGCTCGTTCTGACGCAGGACACGGTCTCCGTGGCCCGCGCGGCGTGGCGCCTTCTGCCGACGCCGTCGATGGCGGTGCGCGTGGGCGACGCCGGCCAGATCGTGAGTCTTCGGTTCAGCGAGGGCGAGGGCGCGGATTCCGTGCGTCTCGTGGCGGGCGAGGAAGTGTCCGTCTGGACGGGGCCGACAGGGCAGCGGGAGTCGCTGGGGGTCGCGGCGGTGCAGACGAGCGACGGGGCGGTGCCCGGCATCCTCTTTTTTCGCCGCGCCGCGCGCGCGCTGAGTATCCCCGTCGCGACGACGGATGGCCGGACGTTCGTGTTCGCCGACTCGCTCGGGAACGGCCTCGTCGTCCACGCGGGCGCCCTCGGCCAGCCGGCGGTTGCCTACACCTGGCTGCACGGCGTCGAGGCGGCCTGGGGCGACGTGACGCTCGAGCCGCCGGATCCGGGTCAGGCCGGCGGGTCGGCCGCGGCCTGGCGGTTCGAGATCTCCGGTACGACGGTCCGGGGGAGTTTTCGGCCGCAGACGAGCGAGGACCCGGGTGATGGGACGGTCATCCGCATGGAGGCCGTCGTCAACGTCGGAACGGAGGTACTCGACTTCAGCGGGTTTGTCGCCACGCTGCCTTCTCCCTGATGGAGTTCGACTGGCTGCGCGCCCTCGTCACGGTGGCCTTCGGCGCCCTGGCGGGCGGCATCACGAACCGGATCGCCGTCTGGATGATCTTCCATCCCTACCGTCCGCCGAAGATCCTGGGCCGGCCCGTGCGGTGGCTGCAGGGCGCGGTGCCGAAGAACCAGAAGCGGCTGGCGGATTCGGTCGGCGGCGTCGTCGGGGGGGCGCTCCTCACCCCGGAAGACATCACCTCCGAACTGCGGCAACTCGAGTCCGCGTTCCGGGAGCGACTGCGGGAGCTTGCGGTCGAACTCAGCGAGGAAGAGCAACCCGCGCTGGTCGATCTCCTCCCGGAGGCCGCGCTCGTCGAGGTCCGGGAACTCCTCACGCGGATTCTCGGACAGGGCCGCGAGTTCCTGGCCGCGACGCTGGACTCCCCGGACTTCGGGGATGAGGCCGGACGCCTTCTCGAGTCGATCCGGGAGTCGCTGAGCGACGAGTCCCTGGCGCAGACGCTGGAGCCGGAACGGATCGCGGCCATCCGCGACACGATGGACGGCTGGCTCGGGCGGCTCGTCGATTCGTCGGCCTTCGAGGCGACCGTGCGCCGCTACCTGGACGAGGCCGCGCGGAAACTGCTCCAGCCGCACCGGACGTTCGAGCAGCTGATTCCCGCGGGGCTCGTTGCGGCGCTGGAGCACGCGATCAAGGACTACCTTCCGGTCGCGATCGAGCGCCTGGGCCGACTGCTCGATGACCCCGACGCGAGGCAGCGGATCGAGCATGTGCTGGGGGAGCTGTTCGACCGCTTCATGCAGGATCTCCGCTTCCATCAGCGCGTTGTGGCGCGCCTCATCGTGACCGAGGAAACCGTGACGCACGCGCTCGATGCCCTGCGGGAGGAGGGCGCCGACCGCCTTGGCGGCGTGCTGCGCGAACCGGAGGTCCAGACGGCGATCGCGCGGCACGTCAACGACGGCGTCGTCGAGTTCCTCCGTCACCCTCCGTCGGAGGTCATCGGCGGCGCGGGCGACCCCCAGGTCGAGAGCGCGCTCGATGCGTCGGCCGAGTGGCTCGTGAAGGCGGCGCGGGATCCGGGCTCGCGCGCCTTCCTGCTCGACCGGCTCGAGGGACTGCTCGAGCGTTTCGGAGAGAGGAGCTGGGCGGACCTGCTGCGCGCCGTCCCCGCCGACCGCGTGGCCGCCTCGCTTGCCGCCGGTTTCCGGTCCGACGCGGGACGCGTCCTCTTCGATTCGATCACCGAGCCGATGGCGGACCGGCTCCTTCGCACGCCGATCGGACGGCTAGGGCGCTTCCTGCGGGAGGACGCCGCGGTACGGCTTTCGGATACGCTCGCCACGCCCGCGTGGGACTGGATCGTCAACCGCGTGCCGGAGGTGGCGGAACGAATCCGGATCGCCGAACGTATCTCGACGAAAATCGAGAACTTCTCCATCGAGCGGATCGAACACCTTGTTCGCGACATCAGCCAGCGCGAATTCGACCTCATTGTGCGGCTCGGATACCTGCTCGGCGCCGGCATCGGCACCGGGCTCGTGATTCTCGATTCCCTGCCCGTACTCGAGTTCATCCGGGGGCTGTTCGGGTGAGGCCGGGGCGCGTCGTTGCCGCGGCCGCGGTCACGTGCGGCGTCGGTCTCGCCGGGGTCGCCTGCGCCTCCCCCGACACGGCGATCGACCGCACGGAGGGCACGGGGGAGCTGCGCGGGCTGGCGCTCGAACAGCCTTTCGAGGCGCCGGAGTTCGCCCTCACGGATTCGCGGGGGCGCCGGTTCGACTTTCGGCGGGAGACGGCGGGGTCGCTCACGCTGCTCTTCTTCGGGTACACGAACTGCCCCGACATCTGTCCCGTGCAGATGGCGGTGCTCGGGGCCGCTCTGGACGATCTTTCGTACTCGGACCGCCGCGAGATCGACGTCGTCTTCGTGACGACGGACCCGCAGCGCGACACGCCGGACCGGCTGCGGAGCTGGCTGGACCTCTTCGACGCCTCCTTCGTCGGCCTCAGCGGAGAGATCGAGACGGTGAACGAGATCCAGGCCGGGTTCCGCCTGCCGCCCGCGCGCATCGAAGGGACAACCACCCCGCCGGGCGCCGGGGAGCCGTATCTCGTGGGACACGCGACGCCGGTCGTCGCCGTTACGGGCGATGGGTTGGCGCGGGCGCTGTACCCGAGCGGCGTGCGGCAGACCGACTGGCGGCACGACCTTCCCCTGCTCCTGCGTCTCAACCGGGCGGTTTCGAAGCCGGGCGGCGAAGCGGGTCCGAGCGGCGACTGAGGTCACGCGATGCAATGGTGGTGTGCGGCCCAGGGCATCCCGTGGGACTGGTCCTGGCGCCCCTACCCGGGCGTCTGGCTCTTCATCGCGTTCCTGTGCCTCGCCTATCGCGCCTTCACGCGGGGCGCCGCGCCTTCGCGACTCGAGGTCGTCCGCTTCGCCGGCGGCGCGCTCATCCTCTGGGTCGCGCTGGACTGGCCGGTGGGTGCGCTGGGCTCGGGATACCTGGCGTCGGTGCACATGGTGCAGTTCCTCCTCATCGCGCTGCTCGCCCCGCCGCTCCTCATCGCGGGGCTTCCGCGCGCGGCGCTGGAGCGCGTGCGCGGCGGCGGGGCCCTCTCCGTCCTCGGATTCCTCGCGCGACCGCTCATCGCGCTGCTCTTCTTCAACGCGATGGTCATCGCGACGCACTGGCCGGAGGTCGTGGACGGTCTCATGGCCTCGCAGGCGGGCTCCCTCGTCCTCGACATGGCCTGGCTGTGCGGCGGACTCGTCTTCTGGTGGCCCGTCGTGAGTCCGATCCCGCACCGGCCGCGTTTTCCGCTCGGCGTGCGGATCTGCTATCTGATCGCGAGCACCGTGTTGATGACGCTGCCGTACGTCTTCCTGACGTTCGCGGAGCTCCCCTTCTACGCGACGTACGAACTCGCGCCGCCGGTCGGCACGCTTTCCGCGGGGGAGGACCAGCGGCTCGCGGGGCTGATCATGCGGATCGGCGGGGGCACGATCCTGTGGACAGCGGCGGGCGTCATCTTCTGGTTCTGGTACCGCTCGGAGAAGGACCCGGTCGGCTGAGGCGCGACGGCTAGCCGCTCACCTGTTCGGAGACCCAGTCCACGTAGGGTCGGGAGCCGGCGGCCACGGAGATGAAGAGGATCTCGGGGACATCGTAGGGATGGAGTTCGCGGATGCGCCGCTCCACGGCGTCGCTGCGGGCGGCCGTCGTCTTGAGGATGCCGAGGGCTTCCACTTCCTCGCACACCTCGCCCTCCCAGCGATAGATGGAGGTCACGCGGTCCACGACGTTCAGGCAGGCGATGAGCCGTTCTTCGACGAGGGCCCGTCCCAGCCGCACGAGTTGCTCGCGGTCGGGCCCCGTGACGAGCCCGGCCACGATGTCGCTCACGGGCGGTCCCGCTCTTTTTCCCGCCCGCTCATGGCGTCCTCGGCCCGCTCGTAGAGCGCTTCGATCGCCTCGGCGAAGCGGGTCTCGATCACGCGGCGCTTGACCTTCAGCGTCGGCGTCAGTTCCCCGCCCTCGACGGTGAACGGCCCGGGGACGAGGAGCACGTCGCGCGGCCGCTCATAGTGCGCGCAGTCCCGGCAGCTCTCCCGCACGGCCTGTTCGATCATGCCGCGCGTCCGGGCGTCCGCGACCAGGTCGGCGTCCGCCGCTTCCTCGACCCCGTGCAGCGCCGGACGAACGGCCTCGAATTCGGGCACGACGATGACGATCGGGAACTTTCTCCCGTCGCCCAGCATCACGGCTTCCGCCACCATCGGGTGCCGCTTGATCTCCGCCTCGACCGGCTGCGGGGCGATGTTCTTCCCGTAGGCGGTGATGATGAGGTCCTTCTTGCGGTCCGTGATGCGGAGATACCCGTCCGCGTCGATCTCGCCCACATCGCCGGTGTGGAACCAGCCGTCGTCGTCGATGGCTTCGGCCGTTGCCTCGGGCTTGTTGTAGTAGCCCGCCATGATCTGCGGCCCACGGATGAGGATCTCGCCGTCCTCGGCGATCCGGATTTCAGTGCCGGGGATCGGCTTGCCGACCGTGCCGAGGCGGATGGCGTCGATCGGATTGAAGCTGACGGCGGGCGAGGTCTCCGTGAGCCCGTAGCCTTCGACGATCGGCAGGCGCGCGGCGAAGAAGAAGCGGGCCACGGCGGGCGCGAGCGGGGCCCCGCCGCTCACGAAGTAGCGCACCCGCCCTCCCGTCCGGGCGCGCAGCTTCGAGAATACGAGGCGGTCGGCGAGCCCGGCCTGGAGAGCGAGAGCCGGACCGACCCGGCGTCCCTCGAGTTCGGCCATCGCCCGCGCTTCCCCGACGCGGCGCGCCCAGTCGAAGATCTTCTGCTTCGCGCCGCCCGCCTCCCGGGCGGTGGCTTCGGCCCGCTCGAGCACCTTCTCGAACACGCGTGGGACGGCGGCCATGAAGGTGGGCGAGACCTCGCCGAGATCGCGGGCCACCGTGTTGGGGGACTCCGCGTACGCGACGGTCACCCCCGCTTTCCACATGATGTAGTGGCCGACCGTGCGCTCGAACACGTGCGCGAGGGGCAGGAGCGCGAGGGCCACGTGCGTGGAGTCGATCGGGAAGACCCGCAGCGCCATGTCCGCGTTCGAATGGAAGTTGCCGTGCGTGAGCATTACGCCCTTCGGGTCGCCGGTCGTGCCTGAGGTGTAGATGAGCGTCGCCAGGTCTTCCGGACGCGTCTTGCGGGCGTGCGTTTCGTAGGTCGCCGCGAGCGCTTCGGGCGCGGACTCGCCCAGATCGGAGAGGGCATCCAGCTGCAGCGTCGCGAGCGAGGAGCCCTCGGGCGCGGTGACGGCCCCGAAAGCGATCGCCAGCTCCAGAGCGGGCAGGTCGTCCTTTATCTCCGCGAGCTTGTCCAGCTGCTCCTGGTCTTCCACGAACACGGCTCGCGCGCCGGAGTCCGCGAGGATGTAGCGAACCTGGTCGGCGGGAAGCACGGGGTAGACGGGGACGGAGGTGAGCCCCGCCATGACGATGCCCCAGTCGGCCAGGGCCCACTCGAGGCGGGTCTGCGAGAGGATCGCGATGCGGTCGCCCGCCGTGAAGCCTCGCGTCCGGAGCCCGAGCGCGATGGCGCGGGCGCGGCGCCCGATGTCATCCGTGGAGGTCGAGACCCAGGCGCCGTCCGCTCCCCGCGTACGCGCCGCGTCCTCGCGGGGCCGCGAGAGACCGTCGAGGAAGAGTTCCGGTAGTGTGCCGGGCCGATAGTCGTCCGGGAGCGGGCTCGAGACTTGCACGCGGCTAGTGCGCGACCGATTCCGCCGGCACCCCCAGCCGCTGCAGGGTGCGCCGGGCATGCTCGAGATGCCTCGGCTCTTCCCGGTCTCCCCCCGCGTAGGCGAGGAACTCCTGAAGGTGCCGCGAGGCGTCCCGCTCGGCCCCCTTCTTCAACAGGAGGAACGCCAGGCCGTAGTGCGCCGCCGTGCTGCGCGGGCGCTCCTCGAGGGCCGCCCCGTAGGCGCGGACCGCGTCATCGGTCAATCCGATGTGCGTGTACACCACGGCCATCTGTTCCAGCGTGGCCGGATGCCGCGGGTTGTACTTCAAGGAGAGACGAAACGAGATGAGCGCCTCATGGTAGAGTTCCTGCCGAACGAGCTCCACACCTTCATCGTAGAAGTCCGGCTGCTTCCGTCGGCGCCTTCCATCACTGTCCCAGATCTTCCACCACACCATGCCACCTCCCCCCGAGCGAGCTGGACCGTACCTCTCACTCCACCACCTTCCACACAGCCCCACACATCTGGCGACAACGGAGGATTATAGCGTCTTGTCAAGCTGTGGCAAATTTTTCGGCTGCGTTTCCGGCCAGGTCTGGCGACGTTCGCCGACCCAGACGGTGCGGTCGGAGGCGACTTCCGCGAACTCCGACGCGGCGAGCGAGTCGAGGTCCGGGGGGGTGGGAGCCTCCACGACGAGGCGCGCGCCGGGGCGCGCGCAACGCGTGATCTCGGACAGTTGGAGCGTCAGGGGAGCGCTGAGCGCGATGCCGTGCAGCGCGGCGGAGCGGATCGGCCAGCGGTCCGGCGCGGCGCCCAGGAGAGGGTCGACGCCGACCACGAGATCCTCGATGGCCACGGCGGCGGATGTGGCAGCTTCGCCGGGGTCCGGCAGCCAGACGAGCACCTCGAGACGGTCTCCGAGCCGGGCGATGGCGGGGGCGCACGCGGCCAGCCCCGGGCCCAGGAGCACCGCCATGCCGGCCCGGTCGCTCACGCCCAGCAGTGCGGCAAGGCGCAGCGCCGCGTCCGGAGCGGCTTCCTCGGCGGACCCGGCCGGAGCCGCCGTGGCCTCGAGCGCCGTGGCGGCGGGGGGCGCCGTCGCGGCACCCGGGGCGGTGCGGCGCGCGGCATCGGAAAGATCGAAGCGCATCGTTCCCCGATGGATGGGCACCTCGATCTCGCACAACGGGCAGCCCAGCCGTCCCTCGACCACGCGACGCGACGCGGCCCGGTCGACGAAGGCGACGAGCCCGGCCGACGCCTCGCAGTCGGGACAGTCCAGGACTTCAGCCAGTTCGAGAAACACGCCGCCATCCCATGCCGTCCCCCGCCGGATGCAAAAGGGGCGACCCGTGGGTCACCCCCTCTGTAGAATCAGATGCAAGGGGATTTCTTGAAGCCCTCCGCAACACGGTTCGGCCCCTCCCATCGGTTTTCGCCGTCCCCGCAGGGCATGACGTCCGCCTCCGGATCGGAGACTCTATGGGCAATTGTTGGCTCAAGAAATATGGCCTTGCATCCGTCTTCGTGAAGGTTAGTGCGGCTTCGGGTTCGCGGCAAACCCCTGTGGCGCGGGCCGAACGGACGACCGCGGTGGCGCGCGGCGATCGCCGGCATCATGATGCTTCCGAACATCTCCCCAACGGAGGCGCCATGGCCCGCCGACCCTCTCCGCCACGTTCCGTCGCGTTATCGCAGGAGGTGACGGACGAGCAACTCGACGCGTACATCCGCACGCGCCTCGCGCTCGCGGGCGTCGACCTCTCCGTGCTTCCCGACGACGATGAGGATGCGCCGGCGGACCAGCGCCGCATCATGGCCTCCGCGCGGCGCTTCCTGAGGTCGACCCCCGGGGCGATCGCGGACTTCGAGTTCGACCCCATGGGACCGGCGCCGGCCATCTACCCCGCCGAAGTGAGCGCGCGGAACCGTGGGTGAGCTGAACCGGCGCCGCTTCCTCGAGCGGATGACGGCGCTGACCGCGACGGCCATGGCGGCCCCCGCAACGCTGGGCGCGGTACCCAGCGGGGGATCCGGGGTCGGGACGCGCGCCCCCGGGGCGACCGGAGCGGGCCGCCGGGCCGTGGCCGGACGCCTCGGCGAACCGGACCTTCCGCCGGCGCGCCGTCCGCAACCCGCGGACCCGACCGAACTCACGCTCGCGGAGGCGGCGCGGCTCCTTCGTGACGGCGGCGTGGGCGCGGTCGAACTCGTCGAGGCATACCTGGCGCGCATCGGCCGGTGGGACCCCCGCTACCAGGCGTTCAACACGGTGGTTTCCGAGTCCGCGCTGGAGGCGGCCCGGGCCGCCGACCGAACGCGCGGGCGGGCGCCGCTGACGGGGGTGCCGCTCGCGATCAAGGACAACTACTTCACGGCCGGGGTCCGCACGACGGCCAACTCGTTCATCTTCGAGGACTTCGTGCCGGATTTCGACGCGACCTCGTGGGCCCGGCTCCGCGACGCGGGCGCGATCCTGCTCGGCAAGACCCAGATGGGACCGCTCGCGACGACGGCCGCCTCGACTCCCACGGGAGAGCGCACGACGGTGAACGCCTGGGCTCCGCACCACGACGATGTGAGCCCGGGCGGGTCCTCGAGCGGATCGGCGACGGCGGTCGCGGCGCGCCTGGCCGCGTCTAGCACGGGGACGCAGACGGGCGGCTCGATCACGAACCCCTCGAACGCGCAGGCCCTGACGGGCATCAAGCCGACGATGGGCCGGGTCTCGCTGCACGGGATCCTGCCTCTGACCTATACGCGCGATCACCCCGGCCCCCTGGCCCGGGACGCGGTCGACGCCGCGCTGATGCTGCAGATCATGGCGGGGCCGGACCCCGCGGACCCCCGGTCCCTCGGCCTCCCGCCGGTTCCGGACTACCTGGGGGCGGTGAGCGGGGACGACGCGGCGCTCAGGCATCCGGAGCGCGGGGGGGCGGTGCGGATCGGCGTCCTGCCGGGCTTTCTGGACGAACCCGAACCGCCGGAGGATCCCGGGCCCGACCCGGACCCCGACATCGACCGCATCGGGAGTTCGTTCCCGCGGCGCGAGCGGACGCAGGCGGCGTACCGCCGCGAGGTGGCGACGGTGGAGGCGCGGCGGCGCATGCTCGCGACCCTCGGGGAGATGGGGGCGGAGATCGTCGAACTCGACTTCCCCGCCCACTGGGAAGCCCTGACGAGCTTCAACTTCAACAACGTGCGGCTCCCCGAGCGCTCCGAGATCTTCCTCGAACACCTTCGGGACGACGTGAGGAAGTTCGGCGTCTCGCTCGCGCCGTGGATCAACGGGCTGCTCCTTCCCGCGGCGGAGTATGTGCGGGGCTCGCGGGCCCGGCTCGTCCTCCTGGAGGAGATCCTCGAAGAGGTGTTCGGCCGCTGCGACCTGGTGACGCAGACCGCGCCCTTCCCCTTCGACATGGTCGGGCTGCCGCTCATCGGCTTCCCGATCGGGTTCGAGACCGGGTCGACGGGATACCCGAGACCCATCGGGGGCATGTTCGGCGCGGAACCCTACGCGGAGCACCACCTGCTCCACGTCATCGCGGCGTACCAGCGCGCGACGGACTGGCACCTGCGGCGCCCCGCGGACCCCGGCGACCTTCGGCCCGCGGACGGAGACGGAGACGGGGACGGCCCGCGCGGCGGATCCGACCGCCGGGGCGGCCGGATCCGTTCACCGGGGCGCTACGATCTGTTCGACGTGATGGAGCGCGGCGAATAGTGCCGCGCCGGGCAGCGGTTCACCACGCGATGCCGTAGTCGTCGCCGTGGTGGCTCGAGCCGCCCCAGAAGGCATCGTTCTCCCAGTCGAAGAAGATCGCGTTGATCGGCCCGGACGTGCGCTCCGAGAAGGTCAGGTCGTATCCCATCGACTCCAGGGCGGAGCGGATCCAGGGCGGGGTCGCGTCCTGCAGGAGCATCCGTCCCGGGCGCGTCTCGTGCTGGCCGAACGAGCCGCGCATCTGGTAGCTGTTCATGTTCGGCGCCTCGACGGCCTCCTGCACGTTCATGTCCCACTCGACCACGTTGAGGAAGAACTGGAGCAGGTTCTGGTCCTGTCCGTCGCCGCCCTGGACCGCGAAGGAGAGGAAGGGACGTCCGTCCTTCAGCGCCATGCCCGGCGTGAGCGTGGCGCGCGGGCGCTTCCCGGGCTCGATCACGTTGTACGGGTTGTCCGCCTCGTCGAGCACGAAGCTCTGGGCCCGCTGCGAGAGCCCGATCCCGGTCTCCCCGGCAACGACGGCGGGGATCCAGCCGCCGGAGGGCGTGATGGAGACGACCCAGCCCTCGGCGTCCGCCGCCTGTACGGAGGTCGTGCCGAGATAGAAGTCCTCATCGAGTTCAGCGTGATCGCCCAGCGAGAGTTCGACTCCCTGCTCCGTCGTGACGGCGGCCCGCGCCCCCCAGCGCTCGAGCAGGTCGCCGAAGGGATTCTCCTCCCCCTGGAAGGGATAGGGATCGCCGGGCCCCGCGTTCGGATCGTTCCGGTCCCAGTCGATGGTCTCGAGCCGCGCCCTCGCGTAGTCCTTCGAGAGGAGTCCCTCGATCGGTTCGGCGGGGGGAAAGTAGGGGTCCCCGTAGTAGAAGTCGCGATCGGCGAAGGAGAGGTTCATCACCTGATAGAGGGCGTGGAGATAGTTCGCGCTGTTGTAGCCCATGGCCCTGAGGTCGAGTTGCTCGGCCATGTTGAGCGCCTGCAGCATGACGGGACCCTGAACCCAGGTCGTGAGCTTGTAGACGTCGATCCCCTTGTAGTTGGCGGTGACGGGCTCCTCCAGGTAGACCTGCCAGTTCGCCATGTCCTCCATCGTGATGAGCGCGCCGGCCGCCTGCGCGCCCGCGACGAAGTCCGCCGCGATGTCGCCCCGGTAGAAGGCGTCGTAGGCCGCGTAGATCGCCTCCTTGCGGCTGGCGCCTCCCGCCAGCGCCTCGGCCTCGGCTTCCACGAGCCGCTCGAGCGTCCGCTTGAGTCCCGGCTGCCGGAAGATCTCGCCCTCGCGCGGACCCGGATTATCCGCGTCGTCCGGGTGCGTGAAGTAGACGCCCACGGACGACGGCCACTGCCGAATCTCGTCCGCCGTATTCCGGATGCGGCGCGCCGCGTCCGCTTCGATCGGGTATCCGTCCGCCATCTCGATCGAGGGTTGAAGCACGTCGGCGAGACTCAGCCGGCCCCACTCGGCGAGCATCGTCATGAGCCCGCCGGGCGTGCCGGGGGTCACGGCCGACAGCGGGCCGAACTCGGGCGGGAAGTTGTCGTGACCCTCCGCGCGGTAGTGGTCGGGGGTCGCGCCGCTGGGAGCCACGCCGAGCGCATTGACGCCGATCACGCGCTGTTCTCCGGGGTGATAGACGAGCGCCTGCGTCTCCCCTCCCCACGAGAGCACGTCCCACATGGTGGAGGTTGCGGCCAGCATGGCGGCGGCCGCGTCGACCGCGTTCCCACCCTGGTGGAACATGCGCGCCCCGGCGGTGGCGCCGAGCGGCTTGCCGGTGATCGCCATCCAGTGCCGTCCGTGCAGGACCGGCTTGGCGGTGCGCTGGGCTTCGACGACCGGGGGCAGAGCCAGGAGCAGCAGGGCCGCGAGCGCGACGCGGGGCGTCAGCACGTTGCCAGGAGAGCGGGAGCCGAAAGCGACAGACATCATGGAATCCTCCGGGTAGGGACCGAGCGAGCCGACAGCCGAATATGGACCCCGCCATGCGCACGGCGAAAGCCGGGCCGAAAGCCGGCAGCCCGTGGCCTGGGCGCGGCTGCTAGCGCCGGCGGCGGATCCCGCGCCTCAGGGCGGTGGGCTCGGGGCGCTCGACCTCCGGCTCCTCCGGGGGCGGCGGCTCCACGTCGGGTTCGAAGCCGGCGACGACGCGGCGCTCGATCGTTTCGCCCAGCAGACGCTCGATGGCCCGGATCTCGACCCAGTCGCTCGCGGCCATGAGCGTGATCGCGTCGCCGGTGTCGTCGCCGCGGGCGGTGCGGCCCACACGGTGCACGTAGTCTCTGGGATCTTCGGGGACGTCGAAGTTCACGACATGGCGGATGCCGCGGATATCCAGGCCTCTCGCGGCTACGTTCGTGGCGACGAGGACGCGGATCGAGCCCTCGCGGAAGCGCCGCAGCGCCTTGTCGCGCTGGTCCTGGTGCTTGCCGCCGTGCAGCCCCGCCACCGCGACGCCGTGCGACCGGAGATAGTCGGCGAGGTAGGTCGCCGTCACCCGCGTGCGCGTGAACACGAGCACCTGTCCGTCCGGCCACTCTCCGAGCAGGTGGTGAAGGAGCGCGTGCTTCTGCGACCAGTCCACCGGATGGAGGACCTGGCGGATGCCCTCCGCCGCGGTCTCCCGGCCCACCTGCACCTCTTCGGGGTCGGTCATCAACTGATGCGCGAGCCAGCGGACGCCGTCGGGCATCGTCGCCGAGAAGAGGAGCGTCTGCCGGTCGTCCGGCGTGTGGCGCACGATCTCCTTCACGTCGTCGATGAACCCCATGTCGAGCATGCGGTCGGCTTCGTCGAGCACGAGCACCTCGACGCGGGACAGGTCCGCGTTCCCGCGCTTGATGTGGTCGAGCAGGCGGCCCGGGGTGGCGACGAGCACGTCGCACCCGAACGCGAGTTCTTCCTTTTCGGGCCCCAGCGGGGTGCCGCCGTGGACGACGACGGACTCGATCGAGGAGACCGCGCCGTAGGTCGTGACGGCGGCGCCGACCTGCTGCGCGAGTTCGCGCGTCGGCGTGATGACCAGGCCTCGCGGGGCGGTGGACGGTTCCGTGGCCGCAAGCCGCTGCACCGCGGGGAGGGTGAAGGCCGCCGTCTTTCCGGTGCCCGTGTGGGCGGTGCCGAGAACGTCGCGGCCGGCGAGGATGGCGGGGATCGCCTGGCGCTGAATCCCGGTGGGCTCCGCGTAGCCCGCCCTCGCCACGGTCTCGACGAGATCGGAAGAGAGACCGAGTTCGGCGAAGGGGTGCCCCTCCTCACCCACGGACGTAGAGTCTCATGAGTCGCGGGCGGACCGCCGGGACGGCGGCGCTTCTTCGAGAGCGGGTATAATGACCGGACTTCGTTTCGCCATGGAATCGGACAGACGTCGGGTCCTCGCCCGACGCAGCATGCGCCGCCACGGTGGGGCGCGCGAAGGCGCTTCGCAAGACGGAGGGGGGCTGCGGGGCCGATGGCCGCCGGGCGAGCGTGCGCCTCGATCCGCGAGAGGCGACGCTACGCATACCGGGCGCCGCGGGCGGGCGCCGGGCTGCCGAGAGTGAGGTCGCACGCCAGGAGATCGTCGTCCGTTTCGCGGCGAACCACCTCTCGCGCCGCGCCGTCCCGCACGAACACGACGGCGGGGCGTCCGACCCCGTTGTAGCGGCTCGACATCGCGAACACGTAGGCGCCGGTGCCCGGGATGGCGAGCACGTCGCCCACGGCCGTGTCGCCGGGCAGCGTCGCCGCCGGCGCGATCACATCGCCCGACTCGCAGTGCCTTCCCACCACGCGAAACGTCCGCTCGGCATCGCCGCTCGGGCGCGACGCGTTGAGCACCTCGTAGCTCGCCCCATACAGCGACGGGCGCGGGTTGTCCGAGAGCCCGCCGTCCACGGCCAGCGCCTCCCCGGCCCCATCGAGACGCTTGCGCGCGTGAATGGTGTAGAGGGTGAGACCGGCGTTCGCGATCACGGACCGGCCCGGTTCGACGATGAGCCGGTACGCGCCCAGCCGCGCCTCCGCGTCGGACCGGCGCAGGCCGGCCTCCAGCGCCTCGGCGTACTCGTGCGGTGAGGGCACCTCTTCCCCGGCTCGGTAGGGCGCCGCGAGCCCTCCCCCGAGATCCAGGTCGACCGTCGCGGGAAAACAGAGCCGAAGCGGCGCCACGAAATCCGCCGCCGCCTCCGCGACCCGGGAGAACAGCGCGGGATCCCGAATCTGGCTGCCCGCGTGGATGTGGACGCCGGTCAGGCGCCACGCTCCCGCGCCCGCGATCCGGCGCGCGACGGACGCCGCGACGGACGGCGACATTCCGAAATGCGTGCCCGGCCCCACGGTCCGCACCTTTTCGTGAGTCTCCGGGGTCAGGTCCACATTCAGCCGCAGGAGCAGGTCGGGACGGCGGTCGGGGCCGACCACGGCTGCGGCTCTCCGCAGGTCGTCGACCTCATCCGGATGGTCGATGACGATCCGTCCCACCCCGTACGCGATGGCCCGTTCCAGCTCGGCGGCCGACTTCGCGTTCCCGTGCAGGATGACGTCGCGCATCGGGAATGCGGCACGCCGCACGAGTTCGAGTTCCCCGCCGGAGACGACATCCACGAGCCAGCCCTCCCGGGCCAGGAGCCGCGCCAGGGCTCCGCACAGGAAGGCCTTGCCGGCGTACGTCAGCCCGGCGTCCGCTCCGAAGGCGGCGCGAAAGCGGGCGAGGCGATCCTCGAGATGGCTTTCGTCGACGACGACCAGCGGCGTCCCGAAGCGGGCGGCGAGTTCCGCCAGGGCGACCCCGCCGACGCGCCCGCGCCCGCCGGCGTCCGTCCAGGAGACGGGCAGAACGTCCCTCACATCAGCGCCCCGACGACGGCGAAGCCCGCGGTCGCGATCCCTCCGGCGACGAGCGCATACGGAATCTGCGTACGGACGTGCTCGATGTGATCCGTGGCCGACGCGAGAGAGGCGATGATCGTCGTATCGCTGATCGGGCTGCAGTGGTCACCGAAGATGCCGCCCGACAGCACCGCCGCCACGAACGGCGCGGGCGGCAGGCCGAGGGCGTTCGCGAGCGGTACGGCCACCGCGAGCATGATCGCGAAGGTCCCCCAGCTGCTCCCCGTGGCGAAGGCGATCCCGCCCGTGACGACGAACACCAGCGGCAGCAGCGCCATGAGCGGGAAGGTGTCGCCGACGATGTTCGCCGCATAGAGGCCCGTCCCCAGCGACCGCGTCACGTCCCCGAGCGACAGCGCGAGCCAGAGCACGACCGCCATCCCGGTGAGCGCCCCGGCCCCCTTCAGTCCGACCCGGCTCAGGCTCTCCAGCTTGAGGGAGCGCTGCGCGAGTGCGAGGACCCAGGCGAGCCCCAGCCCGACGATCACGGCCCACAACACGCTCGTCGAGCCCGAGCCCTCCCTGATGTCGCCGCCACCCGTCACCCACATGAACACAGGCATGGAGACGACCATGGCCGCGATCGGAATCAGCATGTTGCGAGGCTTGAGCGCGACGCCCTCGGCCGGCGGCGGCGCGATCTCGTCCGGGTCCGCGAGCGCCACCGCGTGGTCCCAGTGGAGACGCCCGTCCCGCGTGCGCGCCTCGGCCTTCTTCATCGGGCCCCAGTTCCAACCCCGGAAGGCGGTGAGGCCCGCGAGGATGAGGGCCGCGACGGCGTAGAGGTTGAGGGGAATCGCGACGAGAAAGACGCCGAGCGGGTTGCCCACGCCCTGCTCGGCCAGGATGCCCAGAACCAGCGCGCCCCAGGCGTTGAACGGGATCAGGATGCAGACGGGCGCCGAGGTCGAGTCGACGATGTAGGCCAGCTTCTCCCGCGAGATTCGGAAGCGGTCGAAGAGGGGCCGCGACACGGAACCCGCCACGAGGATCGTGAGATTCGATTCGATGAATACGACGATCCCGATCAGCCATGCCATGATCTGGGCGCGACGGGCGTTCGTCACCCACCGGGCTTCCTCGACCCAGCGCACGAAGCCCCGCATGCCGCCATTCGCCTCCACCGTGGCGATGAGGGCGCCGATGAGGAAGGTGAAGACGATGACCCGCGCATTGCCCGCGTCGCCCAATACGCCGATCGCGCCATCGATCGCGCTCGCGGCGCCCGTGGCCGGGTTCCAGCCGGAGAGAATCGTGTGTCCCAGCCAGATGCCGGCGGCCAGAGAGAGAAAGACCTGGCGGGTGTAGATCGCCAGCCCAATGGCCAGCAGCGGTGGGAGGAGCGAGGCGAAGCCGTACGTACCGACTTCCTGCAGAGCGATTTCGGCCATTCACGTCCTCCCGGGGGTTGGCAGCCCGTGACCCGCCGTCGCGGCCCGCGACGGCGACTCAGCGCTTCGAGACCCAGCGGCTCCGTCGATCGTAGAACCTGAGCGGTCGATCCGCCGCGCGCGAGATCCCGATCCGCGTCGTGACCTGCACGGCCGGCTCCGGGACAGGCTCTCCCCAATGCAGGGAGAGTGGAGGCCGGTCCAGCCGATGCCCCTGCATTTCCGGGCCCACCCCGAGCGCCTGCGCGAGCCGGGCCGGGCCGTTGGTGAGTTCGGCGCGGCCGCGGCGGCGGCGCATGAAATCGAGACCCTCGGTAGGCTCCACCGCTCGCAGGAGGACGCCGGCCGGGAAGCCTTCCGGTCCCGTGACCACGTTCAGAAGCCAGTGGATGCCGTAGTTGCGGTGGACGTACGCGGTGCCCGGCGGTCCGAACAGCGGCGCGTTCCGCGCGGTGCGGCCGATCCGCTCCGCCGCGTGGCAGGCTTCGTCCTCGGGCCCGGTGTAGGCTTCCGTCTCGACGATGCGGCCGGCCGTCCGCTCGCCCGCGCAGTCCGAATGCACCGTGCAGCCAAGCAGCGCCCGGGCCACCTCGACGGCGGGGCGGGACAGAAAGTCGGCGCCGATCGGTCCGGATTCGGGATCCGGGCCGGCCGGGTCGTTCAGCTTTCCAGCTCTGAGCGCCGGGCCTCGCGAACCACTTTCGCCCGACCTTCCGAGAGGACTTCGGTCAGGCGCGCCGGCTCGGAGTCGATGACCTCGAACACGCGGTCGCCGAAATGGTCGAAGAGCACCTCCGCGGTCCGCTTCCCGACGCCCGCATAGTTGCGGACCATGTGTCCGATGGGTCCTCCGGCCGGCTTCGAGGCTGGCTTCGCGGCTCCGCGGGTCGACTTGCCGGCCCCGCCACCCTTGCGGGCCGCCGGCTTGTCACGAGTCGGGGCGTCCGCGCGCTTCGCGTCCGCCTTCTTCTCTGCCGTGGTCGGCTCCTCATCGGCCACCGGACCGATACGAGGCGCACCCGCCTTCTTCGCCGCACCCGCCGCGGCCGTCCGCCCGCGGGACCCCGACCGATAGCGCCCCAGCGTCCGCCGGGCAGGCGCCTCCTCCCGGGCGGCCGGACGACTGTCCCGGGCCTCCGGCTCGGGCTTCGGCGCCGAGTCCGCGGGCTCCCTCTTCGGGGTCTCCTTGTCGCGACTCGGCCGCGAGGCCCGCTGTTCCCTCGCCGTCGCCTGTCCGCGGCGCCCGGCAGCCCGGTCACCCTGCTCATCGGGCCGACGCCGATCCGCCTGACCCTTCGCGGGCGTCTTCGCCCCGCGCGCGCCGGACCGGTCCTTCCCGGCGCCACCGGATCGGGCCGTCTCCGCCGTCCGCTCCCGAGCCGGTGTTTTCTGCTGGCTCGGCGCTTCCGCCCTTGTCGCCGGAGACGATGGCGCACGCCGGGGCGCCGGCTTGCTGCGGGAGGCGGGCCTGCTCGGCCGCTCTGCCTCCCTGCGGGCGTCCGGCTTGCTCGAGGCTGCCGACTTGCTGCTGGCTGCCGGCTTGCTGGGGGCTGCCGGCTTGGTTGAGGGCGCCGCCTCGCTGCGGGCGTCCGGCCCTCGCCGGAAGCGGCCAAGCGTCTTGCGCGCGGCCCTGGCCGCAGCGGACAGGGGGGACCGTCCACCCGCCTCGTCCGGGCTTGCGGCCGACTCCGACGCCGCCTTGCGCGCGGGCGCGGCCGGCGCGGTCGCCACGGTCAGATAGTGATTGCCGTCGTCATGCCGGGACATTCGGATCACGCCGGCGTCGTGCGCCGCCCGCAGGAAGAGGCTGAACTTGCTGAAACCGAAGCTGCCTTCATCGAAGGCGTCGTCGTACTGCAGCAGCTTGCGCTTCGCCATGGAATCGCGGACCGGGGCTCCGTCCCGCGAGAGTTCGGCTACCGCGCGCTTCAGCGCTCCGTAGGCACCTTCGAGGGCGACCGCCGAAGGGTCCGCCGCCTTCGCTGCCGTCTTCGCTGTCGTCTTCGCCGATGGCTTTTCGGCCTTGGCGGGGGCGCGCCCTTCCGAGGGCTTCGGGGCGGAGGCGCGACCGCGGCCGGAGCCGCCGCGGCGGCCGCGCCGTCCGCGGCTCCTGGCCGTCGAGGTCTCCCCCCTGGAGGATACCGTGCCGCCGCTCGCCGCCAACGGCGCGGCGCCGGACGGCAGCCCGACATCGTACTGGCCGTTTTCTCGCTTTTGGAGCACGATGCGGTCGCGCTTGGCCGCTTCACTCAGAAATCGATTGAACCGGGAGAAGCCGGCCGTTTTTTCGTCAAAGCCCGGGTCCATCTCCAGCATCACCTGCTTCAGGCGATCCGACCGCATCACATCGCCGCGCTCAGCCATGCGCGCGACGGCCCGGCTCGTCAACTCCCACGGATCGTGCTTCTCGGTCTGGATCTCGTCGGCCGACGTGAGCCCGGACAGGCGGTTGTAGCTGTAGTACTCGTCGCAGTTCTGGACGAGGATGTCCGAAGTGGATTCCTGGAGCCCCACGCCGATCACATACTTCCCGTACTCTTTCAGCTTCAGCACGAGGCTCGAAAAGTCGGAGTCCCCCGAGAGGAGGATGAAGGTCCCGATCTCCGGGCGCGTGAACACCAGTTCGAGCGCGTCGATCGCGAGCCGGATATCGGTGGCGTTCTTCTTCGACGACCCGTAGGCGGGCGCGAAAATCAGATCGACGGAGGACTCGGAGAGCGGCACGATGTACTGGGGATAGCGCCGCCAGTCCGCGTACGCCCGCTGGACGGCCACCTTGCCGCGGATGATGTCCGAATCGAGGAAGTTTCGGAGTTCCTGTCCCAGGTTGGACCGGATCCCCATGGTTACGTTGTCGAAGTCGATGAGAAGCGCCGCGGCGTCTGCCATATCGGCGGAGGGGCGCCGGTGAGGCGCCCGCGTGTACATGTCGTTCATGTCCTCTTGTTCCGTTCGTTTGTCGCGAACGGCCCGTTGAGGCCCCTCTGCCTCGCCCCCGGTGGCGGGGGGGATGGTGAGAGGGGTCTACGAACCGCCGTTCGCGTTCTCGCCGATCCGGTCGCGGGCCGCTTTGCCCGGCGACCGCCGCGGCGATCTGGTCTAGTCGGCCTCGGCGCGTACGATGCGGGCCAGATTCACTCGGCGCGCTTGTGCGCTGGAGGCCTCCGGAAGCTCATCCAGAAAGTGAATGAGATCCGGCACTCTGTGCTCTGCCAGAGATTCGTGGCAGAAATCGCGGATTTCGTCGGCCGTGATCAGGGCCCCTTCGGCGGTGATGACGCAGGCGCAGATGAGTTCGCCCAGGACATCGTTGGGGATCCCCAGAACCACCGCTTCTTCCACCGCGGGGTGGGACCGGAGCTGCGCTTCGATTTCGGCGGGGTGGACGCTGTTACCCCCGCGAAGAATCACATCGCTCAAGCGGCCGACGATATGCAGGTAACCCTCGGGGTCCACCATCGCAAGGTCGCCGGTCTTCAGGAAGCCG
This sequence comes from Candidatus Palauibacter rhopaloidicola, assembly GCA_026914155.1. GTDB lineage: Bacteria > Gemmatimonadota > Gemmatimonadetes > Palauibacterales > Palauibacteraceae > Palauibacter > Palauibacter rhopaloidicola. The sequence continues at coordinate 201,772 of JAPPGH010000008.1, forward strand.
TCTTCCGTCATGGTCTTTCGGGTCTGGCCGGGCTGACGGAAGTACCCGCGCATCACGTTGAAACCACGCACGGCAAGTTCACCCACGGACTCGTTGGGGAGCTCCGCGCCGGCTTCGTCAAGCACCCGGAGCTCGACCCCATCGAGCGGGCGACCCACCGTGTGGGCCCGCTTCGGCTCGGGATCCAACCGGGTCGTGATCGACACCGTGGGGGAGGTCTCGGTGAGGCCGTAGGCGCTCTCGAGATCGGGGATCAGGCGACGGCGCACGTCACGCACGAGGTCCTCGCCTACCGGGGCACCGGCGATGACCCCGATCCGCAGCGAGTCGGGCCGGGCCCTGCCCTGTTCCAGCGCCCGCAGCAGCATCACGAACATGGTCGGGACGCCGTGAATGACCGTGGCCTCGTACTCCCGCGCGAGCGCGAGCGCACCCGTCGCGTCAAAGGTCTCCTGCAGCACCAGCGCCCCTCCAGTGCCGAGCGTCGTGAGCAGCGCGGTGAGCCCGAAGATGTTCGGCAGGGGGACGACACAGAGCGTTCGGTCGTCGCCGTCCAGCTCCAGCCGCGCGGCGGTCGCGAGCGCAGTCCTCACCAGGTTGTCGTGCGTGAGGACGACCCCCTTCGGGGCCCCCGTCGTCCCGGGCGTGTACAGGATCGCGCAGGGATCCCGGAGCGGGTCCACCTCCGTCGGAGGGACTTCCCGACCACGGCCGCTCGCGATGAGGTCCTCGAACTGGAAGATCCGGTCGTCGTACCAGAGATCCTCCTCTCCGACCGTCACCACGTACTGAAGATCCGGCAGCCGGGTGAGGAGGTTCTCGAAACGCTGAAGATAGTCGACACCGTTCCAGTTCTCCGCCGTGATCGCGACGGCGGCCTCGGAATTCCGCAGCGTGAAGCGCAGTTCGCGCGCCGAACAGTTCGGACCGATGGGCACGAGAACGGCGCCCGCTTCCGCGACCGCGAGGGTGGAGACCACGAATTCGGGCCAGTTGGGCAGCTGGACCGCGACGCGGTCCCCCGGCTCGACCCCCAGGTTGTGAAGCCCCACCGCGAGGGCGCGCGCCTGGGCGGCGACGCGGGAATAGCTCCACGACCCGCCCCCCGCCCATATGCAGGGCGCGTGCGGGCTCAGCTCCGCGTGTCGGGCGAAGAGATCGGCGACGCTGAGCGTGGAGGTCGGGGACGGTTCGGCCGGGATCACTTCCGACAATCTCAACCCCCCGGGGCCGGCCGTAAAGCCGTCGCGAGAGGTTGCGCGAGATCCTCCTCGCCGAGAGCGAAGCTGTGTCGTCCATCGGCGTCGGTGGCCACCTCGCCGAGCCGCGACAGGAAGACGCAGCGGATCCGGTCCAGACGCGCCTTTTTGTCCTTCGACATCGCATCCCGAATCTCGGCTGGCTCGCGGTCGGTCTCCCAGTCGCCGCCGAGCCCGCACGCCTCCAGCAGTGCGGCGAGCTGTTCGGAGGTGCCGCGCTCGGTGATCCCGAGCAGTTCACCGAGGTGCGACTCGACGCGCATGCCCGCGGCGACGGCCTCGCCATGGAGGAGCTTGTAGCCCTCGAGGGTTTCCAGCGCGTGGCCGACGGTGTGTCCGAAATTCAGGATCTCGCGGCGGCCGCGCTCCAGCGGGTCGTCGCCAACCACCGCCGCCTTGTGCCGCACGACGCGCTCGATGAGCTCGGCGGACGCGTCCGGATCGCCGTTCGACAACGCCGAAGACCCGCGCACCATCCAGTCCCAGAGTTCCGCATCGAGAATCGCCGCCGTTTTCACGGCCTCCGCCAGCCCGGCACAGCGCTGGTGCCGCGGCAGTGTCTCCAGCACGGCGGGATCGATGAGCACGGCCGATGGGTGATGAAAGGCCCCGATCAAGTTCTTGCCCGCCTCGGTATCGACCCCCGTCTTCCCCCCCACGGAGCTGTCCAGCATGGCCAGAAGCGTCGTCGGAACCTGGATGACGGGAACGCCGCGCATGTACGTGGCCGCGACGAACCCGGCCAGATCGCCCGCGACCCCGCCTCCCAGCGCGACGACGGCCGAGTCGCGGCCGAACCCCGCGTGAAGCATGCGGTCGCTCAGTGCGGCCCACTGTTCCCGGCTCTTATTCCACTCGCCCGCCGGAAACGGGAACAGATCGGCGGCGAGACCGGCACCGTCGAGGCCGGAGACGACCGCGGCGCCGTAGAGCCGCGCGACCTGCGAATCCGCGATCACGGCGTATCGGTGCGCCGGCGCGTATTCCCGGCAGACCGACGCCGCTTCGCCGAGCAGGCCCGGTTCGATGTGAATCGGGTAGCTCGCGTCCCCGGCGGCCCCGACCTCCAGAGTCCTACGGCTCATGAGCCTCCATGGGCAGCCTCCGTCAGGCACAGCTCCGTGACCGTGACGCCCTCCGGGTCCACAGCGGTCGCCAGTTCGGCGATCGAGCGCCCGAGCGCCGGATGTCGCCAAGGGCCGGCAACGTCTGCCAGCGGCAGGAGAACGAAGGCCCGTTCCGCGAGGGCGGCGTGAGGAATCGCCAGGTGCGGCGTCTCCACAACTTCGTTTGCGTAGAGAAGGATATCGAGATCGAGCGGGCGGGAGGAGTATCTCGGCGCGTCCAGGTCGCGGCCTGCCTGCGTCTCGAGGTCCTTGAGCGAAGCGAGCAGTGTCCCGGGCTCGAGACGGGTCCAGCCGGCGCAGCAGGCGTTCAGATAGTCGGGCTGGTCGAGACCGTAGGCGGGCGCGGTCTCATAGACCCTGGAGAACCGGGGCTCGACCAGCACCGTCTTCGCCAAGCGCCGCGCGGCGCCCCGCAGATGCTCGATGCGAGGGCCCAGATTCGATCCCATCCCGATGGCCACCTCCCGCAGCGGAGCGTCGATGCCGGCGGATGGCCGGCCGGGCCCCGTCAAGGCGCACCGGATGTCCGGAGCGCTAGCGGCTCTCCGGGAGGGCCGGGACGATGTTGTTGCCCGGATTCGTGTTGCCCGGCTCGTCGAGCGCGGTGTCTTCCATCGAATCGACGTTGGGAACCGTAGGTCCGACGTTCAGGTCCACACACCCGGTCGCGGACGCGCCCGCCAAACCGATCAGGACCGCGCATGTCGCCAGGAAGTGCGTGGCTCTCAGTCTCATTAATGCCTCTGTGTTCGTGCTCAAGACCGTCTCCGTCGCCGAAAGCTAGCGCGGCCGACGACCGCCGCACAACGAGGAAACGTCCGAAGTCCGCGTTTTCTGACAACTCCCGATCCCGGACGTAAAGAGGCCACCGGGACGGACCCGGTGGCCTCTTCCACCAACCCGGGGTCGCCCGCAGGCGCCCGGGACGGGACACTCCGCCGGAACTGCTAACGCACCACGAGATTGGCGTTTGCCCCCCGCCTCTCAGCTGCGAGACTCCTCTGGAGACGCTCCAGCGAGTACGCCGCACGCTCCAAAGCGGCGTTGAGACTGCCCGGCACGATCGACGGCGGGATCGGATTTCCGGCCGAACTCGCCTCTCCCCCGCCGAACGTGTAGATGTCCCGCTGCAGGACCTCGAGGTCCGCCGCCGGAATGGGCAGTTGCAGCGCAGTCAGCGCAGGCAGGATGTCGTTGCGGCGTCCATGCCAGAATTCGAGCCCGCCGAACACGTTGAACACGTTCTCGAAGTGCTCGAACCACATCGCGTCGCGCAGGTTGCCGCAGCGACCCTGCACGTCGTACCGCTTGCGCGGCGTGCATTCGCCGTCCGCGTTCGATGGTACCGCCTCCGTCGGGTTCGACGGCGCGGGCGGCAGGCCCGCCGCCATGCGCGTCTTGTTCACGATGTCCGCGGCAGCCGCGAAGTTACCCATGCGGTAGTGAGCCTCGGCGACGTAGGTGTCCATCTCCTGGTGCGTCATGGACTCCATCGCGCCGAACTCGCAGCGGCTGCAACTCAGCGTGTAGTCGTCGTACCGCGAGTCGCCGTAGTGCGACTGCCGGTACGTCCCGCGCTCCGGCCGGAAGATGATCGTCGCGTTGTACCGATGGCGCGGACCGTACGAGGCCACCGATGGGGTCACGGGCTCCCCCAGCGTGCCGTGATCGTTCACGGCCGGGAACCGCTTGTCATCGCCGAACGTCATCTCGCGCGCCGTCCGCTGTTCCGTGGGGAACGTCAGCCAGTCCTGGTACTGGCCGCTCTGGTCCGCCATGCCGACCCAGTCCATGTGCATGCGGTGCCAGGTCCGGTTCTCCTGCATGAAGATCTTGATGCCGCTCCACCACGGAGTCCCCGAGGAACGGTCCTCGCCGACGACGACAAGTTCGCGAATGCCGTTCTCGGCGTCCGAGATTACCTTGCCCCAGTTCACGCCCGCGGCCTCGGCGTCGGTTCGCGGCAGGTTCGCCGCGCAGCGCGCCTTCCAGCTCACGAGGTAGTCCGCAAACTGATTGTTGTCCCACGCATTCCCGTTGATCCACGTATCCGGGAGTGTGAACGAAGACGACCGGGCCGCCGCCTCGGCCTCATCCAGCTTGTTCACGGCGTACTGGTACACCGCGTTGTAGTCGACCGTGTCCAGCTCGCCGCCGAGATCCACGGTCTCATCGACGATGAAGGCCTGGTCGTACCACAGCGCGAGCAGGCAGCTCAGCATGGCCTGACTCGCCATGGCGAACGTGCGCGCGCGTGTGTTGCGCTCGCCTCCGGGACCGATCTCCAGACCCTCGTCGATGGCCCGGATCCCATCCGAGGCGGCGGAGATGCCGCCGTAGGCATCACCCCAGTTCGCCTCGAAGACGTACGAGACGCCATATGAAGCCGAGTTCGGCAGCGGCTCCCGGGGCTCACGACCGAGGTCGTTCATCCCCATGTTCCCCCATGTCGCCGTGTGGCGGCTCGACATGTGGTTGAAGGCGAAGTTCGAGTTGGTCCAGTAGTGTCCGATTTCCCAGACCTTGATGTAGGAGCTCGCGATGAGCGTCTCCACATCGTCCGGGCCCGCCAGCGCACGCGCCCTGTCCGGCTCGTTCAGATTGTCGACCTGTAGGTCGCAACCCGTAAAGCCGACCGTAAGCGCCAGCGCGATGGCAGGCAGTGTCAGCTTCCTTTTCATGACCCCTCCATTACTCAAATCCATGTCCGTCCGACCTCCGTTCCCGGAGGGGCATCAGAAGACGAGTTCCGCCGAGAAGGTGAACGTCCGGAAGTTCGGGTAGCCGAAGCTGTCGTAGCGGTTCAAGGTCGCGCTCCCGACCTCGCCGCCGTCTCGGCCGACTTCGGGATCGTACCCGCGGTACTCGGTGAACGTGAACAGGTTGCGCCCGATGGCGCTCAGCGTGACCCGGTCGAACACGTTCCCGAACACGGACGACGTGAGTGACTCCGGAAGCGTGTAGCCGAGCGAAAGCTCACGGACCTTGAGCCACGTGCCGTCCTCGCGGAACCAGGAGTTGTCCGACCCGACGTTGTAGATGACCGAGGCGTAGCCCGTCGGCTTGTTCAACTCAAGCGGCTTGCCCGTCTGGTCCACGTCCTCGCCGCGCAACTCGCGAAGCGCCCACTGCGCCGTGTTGTTGTAGATCGAGTGACCGACCGACGACTCGAGGAGCGCGTTCAGGCTGAGGTTCCGGTATCGGAAGTTCGTGGCGAACGACGCGCTGAAGTCCGGTGTCGTGTTCCCGAACGGCAGGAAGTCCGTCAGCCGGCACTTCTCCTCGTAGTCGCCCGGATTCTTGGCGATGCAGGCCGGCGAGTAGTCTTCGACGTAGAACGGATGCCCCCAGCGGTAGTTCCGCGTTCCACCGTCGGCCGTGCCGACCTCGCCCGTCGTGCCCCACAGCTTCTTGCTGAACCCTTCCGTGTAGTCGCTCCCGCCCGTGTAGACGAGAAGGCCGTCGTCGTTGATCTGGAAGTTGGCGTTGCAGTCGGAAGCCGACACGCCGACCGGAGCCAGGTCCGCACAACTCGTGGCCAGGACTTCGCCCCACATCTCGCCCAGCGGACGACCCTCGGAGACGTAGTAGGTCGACACCGTGTAGTCGGGAACGTCCAGACGCGTGATTTCCTGCCGCGTCTTGTCCCAGTTCAGCCGGAACTGAAGGCCCATGTCCTGCGTGTCGATCGCCGCGTAGCGCAGCGAGACCTCGTACGTCTGTGCCGAGATTTCACCGGCGTTCTGCCACTGGTTCGAGAAGCCCACGAACGCCGCCTGCGGAACCTGCAGCAGCTGGTCGTCGGTCGTCTGCCAGGCGTAGGTCAGATCGAGGCCGAGGTTCTCGAAGAACACGAAGTTGATCCCCGCTTCACGCTCCGTCGTGAACTCCGGCTTCAGCGCCCGGTTCCCGAGGTTGATCGGGAAAATCGCGCCCTGCGCGACGCCGAACGTCTCGTACTGGGCGTAGAAGTTCGGCCGGCCGCCGGCCGTGCCCAGCGAGAAGCGCAGCTTCAGCTCATCGATTGCGTCGATGTTCCAGAAGTCCTCCTGCGCCACGCGCCACGCGACCGAGCCGCGGTAGTAGGTCTGCCACCGCTCATCCGGCCCGAACAGCGAGGAGCCGTCGCGACGGATCAAACCGTCCAGGATGTACTTGCCCTGGTAGTCGACGCTCGCGATCCCGAACAGCCCTTCCGCCTTGATCGACCGGACCTGGTTGTTCCCGGAAGTCTCGCCGATGATGGCGCCGAAGTTCGGCACGTCCTGCACCGAGAAGCGGCTGCCGAACACGCCGTTCGACTTGAAGCTCTGGTCTTCGATCAGGTAGCGGGCCTTCCCGCGCACCGTGACGTCACCGTCCAGGAACGTCTGGCTCGCGCCGAGCGTCACGGAGGCGTTGATCGCCTCATCGGTGAAGTTGAACTCGCGCAGGCTACCGCCGGTGAGTTCGCCGGTGCCGCTGGCGCTCGACGTGCGCTCGTTCTTGGGCCGGATCGTGTAGTCCCGGAAGTCCGTCCGGTCGAACGAGGCGTTCGCTTCGAGCGTCAGCCAGTCAAAGGCTGCCGGAGAGAAGTTGAGGTCCACCGATCCCATCGACCGCGTCCGCTTGTCCCGGCTGTCGTTGACCGCGAGCAGGTAGAGCGGGTTGGCCTCGATCGACTGCGGATCCGCGTCGATATCGGGGTACCCGTCGAACGGGGAGACGCCCGTCAGCTCGATCGCGGGCGACATGAAGGTGAGCCGCGAGAAGGCGCCGGTCGTGACCGCTTTGTCATCCTGGTCGGAGCGTGAGTAGAACCCGCTCGCGGCGATGTCCAGGTCGCCGAAGCGCGTGTCGACGTTCAGGCGCACGTTCTGACGCTCGAACCCTTCGTCGTTCGGAACGCCGACGTTGAAGGGCGAGAGTCCCTGTGCGACGCGGTCCGAGTTCAGCGTGGCGAGGTTGTCGATACACTGCGAGCAACTCACGACCCCGGCCTCGCGGAACTGGTCCACGCTCACCCGGAAGCTCGACTCGCCGAACCGGCCCGTCACCGCGGCGTAGATGTCCATCGTCTCGCCGGGATCGAAGAACGTGTCCATGTGGTCGAACAACTCGCCCGGAAACGCCTGGTTCGCGAACGCCGTGGACGTAGTCCCCGGCTCGCCGACGTTGATCTGGTTGTAGAGCAGCGCGGAGCCGAAACCCTGCCGGTTGAGGTCGCGGAAGTCGACCTCGCTGCCCTGCGAGTCGATGAACTTGGTCCCCGACGCGTTCATCGTGTACGGATGTGAACGCACGAGGCCGATGTCACCGACGAGCTGGCCGAGGCCGTACTCGCCGCGCGTGAGGACGTTCAGCGTGTTCGTCTGCAGGCCCGTGCCGCGCTTCGTCGTGATCTCGATCACGCCGTTCTGCGCCCGCGAACCGTACAGCGACGCCGCCGCCGCACCCTTCACGATCTCCACGTGGTCGATGTCCAGCGCGCCCACGTCCGAGAGCGACGCGCCTTCGGACTGGATCACGCCGTCGATCACGATCAGGGGTGACGTGCTCCGGCCGGACGCGTTGATCGAGGTCGGACCCCGCAGCATGATCGAGGCCGGCTGGCCCGGCTGGCCCGAAGCGGAGACGACCGAGACACCGGCCGCCTTACCCGCCAGCAGCGACGAAGCATCCGCCGCCGGGACCGGAAGGTCCTGTGCCGACAGCCGCTCCACCGTGAACGGGAGCTTCACCTGCGGCGTCTCGCCCACCACCCCCGTCACGACGATGTCCTGGAGGCGAAGGGCCGTCTGCTCGACGGAGAAGTCCGCCGATGCCACTTGGCCCGATGCCACCGTCACCGTCTGCGACAGCTCGTGGTAGCCGATCAGACGGACCGTCACGGTCTGCTCGCCCGCCGGCACCCCTTCCAACCGGTACGTGCCCTCCGGACCCGACAGCGTACCGATCACCGTTCCCGCAACGAACACCTGCGCGCCGGCCACCGGGGCCAGCGACTCCGCATCGGTCACCGTCCCCGAGATCGCTCCCTGAGCGAGCAGCGGGGCCGCGCCGATAAAGAGCCAGACGCTCGCTGCCGTGGCGGCCAGCGCACCCGCGCGCCTCCGCCGTCCTGACAACCTTAACAACATGGATCACTCTCCTTGTAGCAGTGAGATCCGTTGGTGCTTCGTATACGACCGTCCTTTATCTGAAGTCAGACCGGGGGGCGCCCGCTGGCGCCCCCCGGTCATTTCACCTCTGCCTCAACGCACGACCATGTCTTCGCTCGCGCGCGACGCCTTCTGATGCCGCTGGAGGCGATGCAGCGTGAACGCCGCCCTCTCCAGCGCCGAGTCGAGGCTCCCCGGAACGATCGACGGTGGCGTCGGATTGCCGGCCGCTCCGCCCGCGCTCCCACCGAAGGTGTAGATGTCCCGCTGCAGAACCTCGAGATCCGCTGCCGGCATCGGCAGGTGGAGCGCCGTGCCCGCCGGCAGGATGTCGTTGCGTCGTCCGTGCCAGTGCTCGAGCCCTCCGAACACGTTGTACACGTTCTCGAAGTGCTCGAACCAGATCGCGTCCCGCAGATTGCCGCAGCGGCCCTGCACGTCGTACCGCTTCCGCGGCGTGCACTCGCCCGCCCCGTTCGACGGCACCGGATCCGTCGGGTTCGACGGCGCCGGAGCCAGACCGGCTTCCATGCGCGTCACATTGATGATGTCCGCGGCCCCCGCGAAGTCGCCCATCCGGTACAGACCTTCCGCGACGTAGTGTTCCATCTCCTGGCCCGTCATCTCCTCCATGTCCCCGGATTCGCAGAAGTTGCAGCTCAGGGTGTAGTGGTCGTACCGCGCATCTCCGTAGTGCGACTGCCGGTACGTTCCGCGCGAGGCGATGAAGATGATGTTCGCGTTGTAGCGGTGGCGCGGGCCCGTCGAAGCGGCCGTGGGGCTCACGCTCTCTCCCAGCGTCCCGTCCTCGTTCACGGCGGGGTAACGCTTGTCATCCCCGAAGGTCATCTTGCGCGCCGTCCGCTTCGAGGTCTCGAAGGTGAGCCAGTCCTGGTATTCGCCGCTCTGGTCCGCCATGCCGGCCCAGTCCATGTGCATCCGGTGCCAGGTGCCGTTCTGCTGGGCCTTGGCCTTCAGGTCGTCATACCAGGCCGTGTCGGACGAGCGGTCTTCGCCGACGACGACGACATCCTGGATGCCGGCCCGCGCGTCGGACATGATCTGGCTCCAGTTCGCACCGGCCGCCTCGGCATCCGTCCGCGGCAGGTTCGCCGCGCAGCGCGCCTTCCAGCCGACCAGGTAATCGGCGAACTGGTTGTTGTCCCAGGCATTCCCGTTGATCCAGGTGTCCGGGAGCGAGAACGACGTCCCCCGCACGGCGGACTCCGCCTCGTTCAGCTTGCCCATCGCGTAGCTGAACATGCTGTTGTAGTCGACCGTCTCGAGTTCGCCGGTGAGATCCGTCGTTTCGTCGACGATGAAGGCCTGATCGTACCACAGCGCGAGCAGGCAGCTCAGCATCGCCTGACTGGAAAGGGCGAAGGCGCGCGCCCGGGCGTTCCGCTCGCCGCCCGGCCCGATTTCCAGACCCTCGTCGATGGCCCGGACCCCGTCGGACGCCGCCGCGATCCCTCCATAGGCGTCGTTCCAGTGCTCCGAGAACACGTACGACCAGCGATAGGAGGTCGAGTTCGGCATCGGTTCGCGGGGCTCCCGGCCGAGGTCGTTCTGGCCGTTGTTGCCCCACGTCGCCGTGTGCCGGCTCGACATGTGGTTGAACGCGAAGTTCGCGTTGTTCCAGTAATGGCCCATCGCCCAGACCTGCTGATAGGAACTGGCGATGAGCGACTCGACGTCATCCGGGCTCGCCAGCGCGCGCGCCCGGTCCGGCTCGTTCGGGTTATTGACCTGAAGGTCGCAGCCCGAAAAACCGATTCCGAGGGCCAGCGTGACGGCCGGCAGTGTCAACTTCCTGTTCATGACCCCTCCATAAACTCAGTCCATGTCCGTCCGGCCTCCGTTTCCCGGAGGGGCATCAGAACACCAGTTCCGCCGAGAAGGTGAACGAGCGGAAGTTCGGATAGCCGAAGCTGTCGTACCTCTGCAGGCCCGCGTTCGTGAGTTCGCCGCCGCTCCGGCCGACTTCGGGATCGTATCCGCGATAGTCCGTGATCGTCAGCAGGTTACGGCCAATTGCGTTGAGCGTAACCCGGTCGAACATCTCGCCGAAGAGGCTCTGCCGCATCCCGTCCGGCAGCGTGTACCCGATCGACAATTCGCGAATCTTGATCCAGTCGCCGTCCTCGCGGAACCAGTCGTTGTCGTTGTTCGAGAGATAAACCCCCGCCACGTAACCGATGGACTTGTTGTGCTCGAGGGGCTTTCCCGTCTGGTCCACGTCCTCGCCGCGGTCGTCCCGGAGCGCCCACTGCGCCGTGTTGTTGTAGATGGAGTGACCCATCGACGACTCGACGAGGGCGTTCAGCGCGAGGCTCTTGTAACGGAAGTTGGACCCGAACGACACGTTGAAGTCCGGCGTCGTGTTCCCGAACGGAAGCACGTCCGTGAGCTGGCACTTCTCCATGTAGTTGCCCGGGTTCTTCGCCACGCACGCCGGCGAGTAGTCCAGGACCTTGATCGGAATGCCCCAGAGGTACGTGTTCTCGCCACCACCGGTCGTGGGCACCGTACCGTCCGTCCCCCAGAGTTTCTTGCTGAACCCTTCGGTGAAGTCGGCGCCTCCCGTCCACACGAGGATGCCGTCGTCGTTCACACGGAAGTTCGCGTTGCAGTCGGACGCCGCGATGCCGACGGGTTCGAGATCCGAGCAGGTTGTCGCCAGCACGTGGCCCCACATCTCGCCCAGCGGACGACCCTCCGAGACGAAGAACGTCCCCTGGCGGTACGCGGGCACGTCCAGCCGCGTGATCTCCTGGCGCGTCCGATCCCAGTTCAGCCGGAACTGCAGGCCCATGTCCTGGGTGTCGATCGGTGCGTAGCGCATGGAGATCTCATACGTCTGCGCCGAGATCGCGCCCGCGTTCTGCCACTGGCTCGAGAAACCGACGAACGCCGGCTGCGGGACGCGCAGCAGCTGGTCGTCCGTCGTCTGCCACGCGTATGTCAGGTCGAGACCCAGGTTGTCGAAGAACACGAAGTTGATCCCCGCTTCGCGCTCCGTCGTAAACTCCGGCTTGAGCGCGGTGTTCCCGAGGTTGACGGGGAAAATCGCGCCGCCGGAGATGCCGAACGTCTCGTACTGCGCCTGGAAGTTCGGCCGGCCGCCCGCCGTACCCAGCGAGAAGCGCAGCTTCAGCTCATCGATCGCGTCGATGTTCCAGAAGTCCTCCTGCGTCACGCGCCAGGCAAACGAGCCGCGGTAGTAGGTCTGCCACCGCTCGTCCGGCCCGAAGAGAGACGAACCGTCGCGCCGGATCAGGCCGTCGAGGATATAGCGGCCCTGGTAGTCCGCGCTCGCGATCCCGAACAGTCCTTCCGCTTTGATCGCCCGGACGGAGTTGCTGCCCGTCGTGGAGCCGGTGATGGCGCCGAAGTTCGGGACGTCCTGCACGGAGAACTGAGTTCCGAAAACGCCGTTCGACTCGAAACGCTGGTCCTCGATGAGGTAGCGGGCCTTACCGCGCACCGTGAGGTCGCCGTCCATGAACGTCTCGCTCGCGCCGAGCGTCACCGATGCGTTGATCGCCTCGTCCTCGAAGTTGCCCTCGCGCAGGCTGCCGCCGGTCGGCCCCTCCCGGGTCTTCTCGTTCTTCGGGTAGAGTTCGTAGTCGTAGAAGTCCGTCCGGTCGAAGGATGCGTTCGCCTCGAGCGTCAACCAGTCGAGACCCGACGGAGAGTAGTTGAGGTCGACCGACCCCATCGTGCGCGTCCGCTTGTCCCGACTGTCTACGATCGCCAGCAGGTAGAGCGGGTTGTTGGAGATGGACTGCGAGTCCGCATCGATCCGCGGATATCCGTCCACCGGATCGATCTGCGCCAGGTCGACGGCCGGCGAGGCGAACGTCAACTGACTGAACGCGCCGTTCTCAAGCGCCTTGTCGTCCTGGTTGGCGCGCGAGTAGAACCCGCTCGCCGCGATGTCCAGATCCCCGAACCGCGTGTCGACGTTCAGGCGTACGTTCTGCCGCTCGTATCCGTCGTCGTCGGGCAGCCCAACTTCGAAGGCCGTCAAGCCCTGGGCGACCCGGTCCGCGTTCAACGTGGAGAGGTTGTCGATACACGGCGTGCAACGAACGATGCCGCCTTCCCTGAACTGGTCCACGCTCACACGGAAGCTCGACTCCCCGAAGCGGCCCGTCACTGCGCCGTAGGCATCGAACGTCTCCCCCGGATCGAAGAACGTGTTCATGTGATCGAACAGCTCATGCGGGAACGCCTGGTTGGCAAACGAAGTGAAGGAATCGCCCGGTTCGCCGGGGTTGATCTGGTTCGCGAGGACCGGCGCACCGAATCCGCCGCGGCTCAGGTCGGTGAAAGCGACCTCGTTCCCGTCGGTGTCGATGAAGAGCGTTCCCGCCGCGTTCATCTGGTACGGGTGGGACCGGGTCAAGCCAACGTCCCCCACCAACTGGGCGATGCCGTATTCGCCGCGGGCGAGGATGTTCAGCGAGTTCGTCTGCAGGCCCGTGCCGCGCTTCGTCGAGATCTCGATCACGCCGTTCTGCGCCCGCGAACCGTACAGCGACGCCGCCGCCGCGCCCTTCACGATCTCCACGTGATCGATGTCCAGCGATCCGATGTCGGAGAGCGAGGCCGACTCCGACTGGATCACGCCGTCGATCACGATCAGCGGCGACAGAGAGCGCCCTGCGGAGTTGATGGAAGTTGGGCCGCGCAGCATGATCGACGCCTCCGCTCCGGGCTGGCCGGAACCGGACACGACCGACACGCCGGCCGCCTTCGCCGTCAGCAACGCGGAGACGTCGGCCGCCGGCACGGGGAAATTCTGCGCCGACAGCCGCTCCACCGTGAACGGGAGCTTCACCTGCGGCGTCTCGCCCACCACCCCCGTTACGACGATGTCCTGGAGGCGAAGGGCCGTCTGCTCGACGGAGAAGTCCGCCGACGCCACCTGGCCCGACGCTACCGTTACGGTCTGCGACAGCTCGTGATAGCCGATCAGGCGAACCGTCACGGTCTGCTCGCCCGCCGGCACGCCTTCCAACCGGTAGGTGCCCTCCGGACCTGACAGCGTACCGATCACCGTTCCCGCAACGAACACCTGCGCGCCGGCCACCGGGGCCAGCGACTCCGCATCGGTCACCGTCCCCGAGACCGCTCCCTGAGCGAGCACCGGGGCCGCGCCGATAAAGAGCCAGGCGCTCACTGCCGTGGCGGCCAGCACGCTCGCGCGCCTCCGCCGTCCTGACGACCTGTGCAACATGGATCACCCTTCCTCTAGCGTGGAACCCTAAGCAACCCGAACCCTCTCCCTGCCTCCCAAGAAAAACGATCGGGGCCGCAGGATCGCGACCGCCGATCGTTGTTTGCTGGCGCTCGTCTCGTCGTTAAGCGCACGCCTCCCGGAACCGTCACTGACGGCGCCGGGAGGCGTGCGTACTCCCTGGAAAGGCTGTCTATCCAACCAATCGCCTTCCTGGTTCAAGATCTCGGGGAGAACCATCCCCCCGCCCGGTTTCTTGCCGGGCCGCTACTTCCTACCTGACGACCAGATCCCGCGCCTTGCGGTCGGCTGCCTGGCTGGCCCTGAACCGCTCGAGCGCATAGGCGGCCCGCTCCAGCGCCGCGTCCAGACTGCCAGGTACGATCGACGGCGTGGGATCACCGGCTGAACTCGCACCGCCGCCTCCGAACGTGTAAACGTCGCGCTGAAGGACCTCGAGGTCCGAAGCCGGGATCGGCAACTGAAGCGCCGTACCCGCCGGCAGAATGTCGTTACGACGCCCATGCCAGAATTCGAGTCCGCCGAAGACGTTGTACACGTTCTCGAAGTGCTCGAACCACATCGCGTCGCGCAGGTTGCCGCAACGCCCCTGCGTGTCGTACCGCTTCCGAGGCGTGCATTCGCCCGCTCCGTTGGACGGTATCACATCGGTCGGGTTGGCAGGCGCGGCCGGCAGGCCCGCCTCCATGCGCGTCTTGTTCACGATCTCCGCAGCGCCCGCGAAGTTGCCCATGCGGTAGTGCGCTTCGGCGATGTAGCCCTCCATCTCCTGCGTCGTCATGTGCTCCATGTCGCCGAAGAAGCAGAAGCTGCAACTGAGCGTGTAGGCGTCATACCTCATGTCGCCGTAGTGCGACTGCCGGTACGTCCCACGCTCCGGCCGAAAGATGATCGTCGAGTTGTAGCGCGATCGCGGACCGAAGGAAGCGATCGACGGGCTGATGATCTCCGACGTGACGCCGTTCTCATTACTCGGCGGGAACCGCATGTCGTCGCCGAACGTCATCCTGCGCGCCGTGCGCTGCTGCGTCGGGGTCGACAGCCAGTCCTGGTACTCCCCGGACTGGTCGGCCATGCCCACCCAGTCCATGTGCATCCGGTGCCAGGTCTCGTTCTCCTGCATGAGCGTCTTGAGACCGTCGAACCACGGGCTGTCCGATGACGAGTCCTCACCCACCATGACGACATCCTGGATGCCGTTCTGGGCGTTGGAGATGATCTGACCCCAGTTGGCACCCGCGGCTTCGGCGT
This sequence comes from Candidatus Palauibacter rhopaloidicola, assembly GCA_026914155.1. Classification (GTDB taxonomy): domain Bacteria; phylum Gemmatimonadota; class Gemmatimonadetes; order Palauibacterales; family Palauibacteraceae; genus Palauibacter; species Palauibacter rhopaloidicola. Next base: position 216,815 of record JAPPGH010000008.1, read on the forward strand.
CCGTTCGCGGCAGGTTCGCCGCGCAGCGCGCCTTCCAGCCCACGAGATAGTCCGCCCACTGGTTGTTGTCCCAGGCATTCCCGTTGAGCCACGTGTCGTTGAGCGTGAACGAGGCCCCCCGGGCCTGCGACTCCGCCGCGTCCAGCTTGCCCATGGCGTAGCTGAACATGCTGTTGTAGTCGACCGTTTCGAGTTCGCCGCCCAGGTCCGTCGTCTCGTCGACGATGAAGGCCTGGTCGTACCAGAGCGCAAGCAGGCAGGAAAGGATCGCCTGGCTGCCCGCCGCGAAGGCGACGGCGCGCGCGTTGCGCTCACCACCCGGGCCGATCTCGAGGCCCGCTTCGATGGCCCGGATCCCATCCGATGCCGCCGAGATTCCGCCGTACGCGTCGCCCCAGTTGGCCTCGAAGACGTAGGCCCACCGGTACGAAGGCGAGTTCGGGAGCGACTCGCGGGGCTCACGACCGAGGTCGTTCATCCCCATGTTGCCCCAAGTCGCTGTGTGGCGGCTGGCCATGTGGCCGAACGCGAAGTTTGCGTTGTTCCAATAGTGTCCGATTTCCCAGACCTTGAGGAAGGAGCTCGCGATGAGCGTCTCCACATCGTCCGGGCCGGCGAGCGCGCGGGCGCGGTCCGGCTGGTTCGGGTTGTCGACCTGCAGGTCGCAGCCCGAAAAGCCGACCGTCAACGCCAGCGCAAAGGCCGGTAGCGTCAGCTTCCTTTTCATGATCTCTCCGTTGTTCAAGCGGTATCTCCCGATCGCCCTGTCGTAACGAGGCGAGGCCGCCCTCCGGAGAGGGCGACCCGCCACTGCCACGGGCAGAGAATCAGAATACCAACTCGGCTGCGAAGGTGAACGTCCGGAAGTTCGGATAACCGAAGCTGTCGATCCGGTTAAGCGCCGCGCTCCCGAACTGTCCGCCGGTATAGCCGACCTCGGGGTCGTAACCGCGGTAATCCGTGATCGTGATCAGATTCCGGCCGATCACGTTCAGCGTCACCCTGTCGAAGACGCCGCTGAACAGACTTTCGACCATGCCCTCGGGCAGCGTGTAGCCGAACGAAAGCTCGCGCAGCTTGATCCAGCTGCCGTCTTCGCGGAACCAGTCGTTGTCGGCGTTGACCGAGTAGACCGCGGACGCATAGCCGACGGGCTTGTTGTGCTCGAGCGGCTTGCCCGTCTGGTCCGTGTCCTCGCCGCGCAGCTCGCGAAGCGACCACTGCGCCGTGCCGTTGTAGATCGACTGGCCTTGAGAGGTCTCCACCAGCGCGTTCACGCTGAGACCCTGATACCGGAAGTTCGTCGCCAGCGAGGCGTTGAAGTCTGGCGTCGTGTTTCCGAACGGCAGGAACTCGGTGAGTACGCACTTCTCGGTGTAGTCGCCAGGATTCTTCGCGACGCAAGCCGGCGAATAGTCCGAAACCTTGACCGGCAGGCCCCAGTGGTACGAGTTGCTGCCGTCGTCCGTGGCGACCTCGACCTGAGTGCCCCACAGCTTCTTGCTGAACCCTTCGGTGAAGCCGGCGCCACCCGTCGGGACGAGGAGGCCGTCATCGTTCACCTGGAAGTTGGCGTTGCAGTCGGAAGCCGACACGCCGACCGGCGCCAGGTCCGCGCAGCTCCTGGCCCACCGCTCGCCCCACAGCTCGCCCAGCGGACGACCCTCGGAGACGTAGAAGTTGCCGAACGAGTAGTCCGGAACGTCCAGGCGTGTGATCTCCTGCCGCGTCTTGTCCCAGTTCAGCCGGAACTGCAGGCCCATGTCCTGCGTGTCGATCGCGGCGTAGCGCAGCGACACCTCATACGTCTCGGCTGCAATCTCGCCCGCGTTCTGCCACTGGCTGGAGAAGCCGACGAACGCCGGCTGCGGAACCTGCAGGAGCTGGTCGTCCGTCGTGTTCCAGGCGTACGTGAGGTCGAGACCCAGGTTCTCGAAGAACACAAAGTTCAGTCCCGCCTCTTTCTCGGTCGTGAACTCCGGCTTGAGCGCGCGGTTCCCGAGGTTGATCGGGAAGATCGCGCCGGCCGAGACGCCGAACGTCTCGTACTGGGCGGCGAAGTTTGGACGACCGCCGGCCGTACCGAGCGAGAAGCGCAGCTTCAGCTCGTCGATCGCGTCGATGTTCCAGAAGTCTTCCTGCGCCACGCGCCACGCGACCGAGCCGCGGTAGTAGGTCTGCCACCGCTCGTCCGGCCCGAACAGCGAGGAGCCGTCGCGACGAACGAGACCGTCGAGGATGTAGCGGCCCCGATAGTCGGCGCTCGCGATCCCGAACAGCCCTTCGGCCTTAATCGCGCTCTGGAAGTTGTTCCCGGAGGTCTCGCCGATGATCGCGCCGAAGTTCGGCACGTCCTGCACCGAGAACCGGCTGCCGAACACGCCGTTCGACTGGTAGCTCTGGTCCTCGATGAGGTAGCGGGCCTTACCGCGCACCGTAAGGTCGCCGTCCATGAACGCCTGGCTCGCGCCGAGCGTCACGGAGGCGTTGATCGCCTCGTTGGTGGAGTTGAACTCGCGGAGGCTGCCGCCGGTGAAGTCGCCGGTGCCGCCGCCGCCCGCGGTGCGCTCGTTCTTGGGCCGGATCGTGTAATCGCTGAAGTCCGTCCGGTCGAACGAGGCGTTCGCCTCGAGCGTCAGCCAGTCGATGGCCGCGGGCGAGAAGTTGAGGTCGACGGACCCCATCGTCCGCGTCCGCTCGTCCCGGCTGTCATTGACGGCCAACAGGTAGAGCGGGTTGGGCTCGATCGACTGCGGATCCGCGTTGAGATCCGGATACCCGTCCATCGGATCGACCTGCGAGATGTCGAGCGCCGGGGACATGAAGGTCAGCCGGGAGAAGGCGCCGGTCGAAACGGCCTTGTCGTCCTGGTCGGAGCGCGAGTAGAAGCCGCTCGCCGCGATGTCCAGGTCGCCGAAGCGCGTGTCGACGTTCAAGCGCACGTTCTGCCGCTCGTAGCCTTCGTCGTTCGGCACGCCGACATCGAAGGCCGTGAGCCCCTGCGCCACACGGTCCGCGTTGAGCGTGGCGAGGTTGTCGACGCAGGCGGAACAACTCACGACGCCGGCCTCGCGGAACTGGTTGACGCTCACCCGGAAGCTCGACTCGCCGAACCGGCCGGTGACCGCGCCGTAGACGTCGACGGTCTCGCCCGGATCGAAGAACGTGTCCATGTGATCGAACAGTTCATTCGGGAACGCCTGGTTCGCGAACGACGTCTGCGGCGTCGCCGCCTCGCCGGGGTTGATCTGGTTGAAGAGCCGGGCGGAGCCGAAGCCGGGGCGGTTGAGGTCACCGAAATCGACCTCGTTGCCTTCGCTGTCGATGAACTTCGTTCCCGATGCGTTCATCTCGTAGGGATGCGAACGCACGAGCCCGACATCGCCGACCAGCTGGCCGAAGCCGTATTCGCCGCGGCCGGTGATCGTCAGCGTGTTCGTCTGGAGGCCCGTGCCGCGCTTCGTCGTGATCTCGATCACGCCGTTCTGCGCCCGCGAACCATACAGCGACGCCGCCGCCGCACCCTTCACGATCTCCACGTGATCGATGTCCAGCGCGCCCACGTCCGAAAGCGATGCGCCCTCGGCCTGGATCACGCCGTCGATCACGATCAGCGGCGACTGGCTCCGGCCGGACGCGTTGATCGAGGTCGGGCCGCGCAGCGTAATCGATGACTCCTGGCCGGGCTGGCCGGAATTGGAGATGACCGAGACGCCGGCCGCCTTACCCGCCAGCAGCGAGGAGGCGTCGGCCGACGGAACTGGCAGGTCCTGCGCCGACAGCCGCTCCACCGTGAACGGGAGCTTCACCTGCGGCGTCTCGCCCACCACCCCCGTCACGACGATGTCCTGGAGGCGAAGCGCCGTCTGCTCGACGGAGAAATCCGCCGTGGCGACCTGGCCCGATGCCACCGTCACGGTCTGCGACAGTTCGTGGTAGCCGATCAGGCGGACCGTCACGGTCTGCTCGCCCGCCGGTACTCCTTCCAACCGGTACGTGCCCTCGAGACCCGACAGCGTACCGATCACTGTTCCCGCAACGAACACCTGCGCGCCGGCCACCGGGGCCAGCGACTCCGCGTCGGTCACCGTCCCCGAAACCGCTCCCTGAGCGAGCAGCGGGGCCGCGCCGATAAAGAGCCAGGCGCTCACTGCTGCGGCTAGCGCGCTCGCGCGACTCCGCCGCCCTGACAAGTGAAACAACATGGATCGCCCTCCTGTGGCAGTGGGATCCTCTACGACCCGAACCTGTTCGAGGGCCAAGCCCCCGCCTGACGCGGCCGGGTCAGTTCACCGCGTCGAGATTGACAAAAGAGCACGTCGTGTCGTGCCACTACTCCTTTACAACGATTGGCGGAACCGTTTTGCGACGATACCGGCCACGCTCCGAAGCTCGACGATTCCCGTACGTGGCGTGCAGCCTTTCGGCGCACACGCGCAACTTCCCCACGAAGGGGACCGGGCAACATGAGCGCCGATTTCGGCCCGTGCAAGACCCTCGCAGTGTCGGCCGCGGTGTCGGTCGAAGTGTCGGCCCCGCGACCGCGTGCGCGGCCATTGAGCTCACGAAACTCGAGACCTCAGGAACGGAGGGAGATCCGCGCGAACGCTCGTTTGCCTCGCTGTACGAGATACTCGCCTTCTCCCAGCCGGAGGTCGCCCTCCCGGACCACGCTCCCATCGACCCGCACGGCCCCCTGCCGGATGAGCCGACCCGCCTCCGAGGAGGAGGCCGCGAGCCCCGAATCGCGGAGGATGTGCGCGATCCAGCGCGTCTCCCCCTTTCCCAGAGAGAGCGACACGACGGGGACATCTTCCGGCACCTCCCGGCGCCGGTGCAGGCGGTCGAACGCCTCCCGCGCCTCGCCCGCGGCCGCCGCGCCGTGGTAGCGGGCCACGAGGTCGCCGGCCAGCCACCGCTTGGCCGCGAGCGGATCGGTCTCCGCCTGGGCGCGGCGGGTGGCGAGTTCCTCGCCGGAGGCGCTCGACACGAGCACGAGCCACTCGTCGAGCAGCGTGTCCGGGATCGACATCACGCGCCCGAACGTCTCTGCCGCCTCCATCGCGATACCGACGTAGTTGCCGTAGCTCTTGGACATCTTCCGGTGCCCGTCGGTCCCGCGCAGAAGCGGCATGATGAGGCACACCTGCGGTTCCTGGCCCGCGCGCTCCTGAAGCGTTCTCCCGAGCAGGAGGTTGAACCGCTGGTCGGTGCCGCCGAGTTCGACGTCAGCCCTCAACGCGACGGAATCGTACGCCTGCATCATCGGGTAGAGGAATTCGACGAGGCTGATGGGACGTCCCTCCCGGTGGCGAGCGGCGAAGTCGTCACGCTCGAGCATGCGGGCAACGGTGTACTGCGAGGTCAGCCGCAGGATGTCCGCCAGCGCGAGGCCCGCGAGCCATTCGCTGTTCTTCCGGATCTCGGTCGCCGCCGGATCGAGGATGCGGAAGACCTGGTCCTCGTACGTGGCCAGGTTCGACTCGATCTCTTCCTCGGACAGCATCGGCCGCGTCTCGTCCCTTCCGCTCGGGTCGCCGACGCGGGCCGTGAAGTCGCCCATCACGAAGACGACGCGGTGGCCGAGTTCCTGGAAGGTCCGCAGCTTGTGAATCGACACGCCGTGGCCGATGTGGAGGTCGGGCCGGGTCGGATCGAACCCCTGTTTAATAAGGAGGGGCCGATCCTCTCGTGCCGAACGTTCGAGCTTGGCCACGAGTTCGTGTTCAGGGACGATGGACTCGGCTCCCGCGCGGATCCGGCGGATCTGTTCGTCTACGGGGAGAAACATCTGCACCTGGTTTCGGTATATTCCCTATCGTCCCGTCGCGGGGTCGCTCCCGCCGGGGGCCATCGAGACGGTAGAATCGGGCCGTCGGCGGTCCGACGCGAGGGGTGAGGTCCGGAGGAACGAGTGAACGGCCGGGAGATCGCAGGGGGGGAACGGGGATGATCCGTCGACGACGAACCGCGCGCCGGTGGCGGGGCGCGAAGAATGGGACGGCCGGAAAGCGGAGGAACCTGCGCCGGGCCCTGGTGCTTGCCGTTCTGATCTGCGGTGGACTGGGGGGAGGCGTGGCGTGGCGCGGATGGACACACCTGTGCGACGCGTGTCCCTCCATCGCCCAGATCTACGCCTTCGAACCCAAGGAAGCGACGAAGCTCTTCGCGGCGGACGGATCCCTCCTCGCGGAGCTTGCCATCGAACGGCGGACGCCCATACGAATGGAGGCGCTTCCGCGTCACGTGTACAACGCCTTCATCGCGGTCGAGGACAAGCGTTTCTGGGGTCACGCGGGAGTGGATCTGCTGCGGACGACGCGGGCCTTCTTCGATTTCCTGCTGAGGGGGTACGGGGCCGCGGGCGGCAGTTCGATCACGCAGCAGCTCGCGGGCAACATGTTCGAGGGCTCCGTGAACCGGCGGGACATCAGCGTGCGCAGGAAGCTGCGCGAGATGCGGGTCGCGATCGACCTGGAGCGCGCGTACAGCAAGTGGGAGATCCTCGAGGCCTACCTCAACCAGATCAACTTCGACGGGGTGTTCGGAGTCCAGGCCGCGGCGGAGCGCTACTTCGGGAAGACGGCCGCGCAACTCAATCTGCCGGAGGCGGCACTGCTCGCGGCCATCCCCAGGAATCCCGCGGGGTACAACCCGATCCGCCGCCCGGAGCGGGCCATCGGACGGCGCAATCTCGTCCTGCAACTGATGGCTGCGCAGGGACTCGTGAGCATCGAGGACGCCGAGGCCGCGAAGGCGTACCCGCTGGAACTCGCGAGGGGGGCCCGCATCGAGCAGGACGCGCCCTACTTCGTGGAGTGGGTGCGGCAGCGGCTCTACGACCGATACGGCACCGACATCTACGAGAAGGGGTTCCGCGTCTACACGACGCTCGACCCGGATCTCCAGGCGGTCGCGGATTCCGCGCTGCTCGCGCAGCTGGAGTGGGTGGATCGCCACCCGGCCTATCGCGGCGTCACCTTCGAGGAGGTGCGGGCGTGGCCGCCCGACAGCCTGTACCAGGTGAGCCGCGGCGGCGCCGAGATGCCCTATGTGCAGGGGATGTTCGTCGCGCTGGATGCGGCGACCGGCGATGTGCGGGCGATGGTAGGCGGGCGCGATTTCGGCGACTCCGAGTTCAACCGCGCGACCCAGGCCATCCGGCAGCCGGGTTCCGTGTTCAAGCCGTTCGTCTACGCGACGGCGATCGCGGCGGGCATCCCCGCATCGGAGATCATCTACGACCAGCCGTACTACCTCGAGAATGTCGGCGGCGATCCGTACGCACCGCGCAACTTCGAGAACGACTTCAAGGGCCCGCTGACCCTCCGGCGGGCTCTGGCCCGGTCCATCAACGTCGTAGCCGTCAAGCTGGGACAGCGCGTCGGCGAGGAGTCGTTCGCGCAGATGGCCGAACGCATGGGGATCGCCTCGAGCGTCCCCCGCGTGCCTTCGGCCGCCATCGGCTCGATGGATGTGCGTCCGATCGAGATTGCCACCGCCTACAGCACCTTCGCGAACCTCGGCGTGCGGGTCTCGCCCCGGTCGATCCTCCGCGTGGAGAGCAGGGACGGCCGCGTGCTCTGGGAGAGCCGGGTCCAGCGCGAGCGCGTGCTGGAGCGGGACATCGCCTGGGTCGCCCAGTCCATGCTGCGGGACGCGGTGGACCGGGGGACCGGGACGCTGGCGGTGAGGTCCCGCTATGCGATTCCGTTCTCCGTACCGGTGGCGGGCAAGACGGGAACGACGAACGACGCGACCAACACCTGGTTCGTCGGATTCACGCCGGACCTCGTGACGACAACGTGGATCGGGCACGACCGGCCCCGGCGCATCTATACGGGCGCCACGGGGGGAGGCACGGCGGCGCCGGTCGGAGCGGCGGTGCTGGCGCACTACTACGAGACGCACGAACACCCCGAAGCGTGGGAGCGGCCGCCCGGCCTCATCGAGCGGACGGTGAGCGAGACCACGGGATTGCTGTCCACGCGCTGGTGTCCGCTCGACGTCCGTTACGTCGAGATCTACCTCGAGGGCACGGAACCGACCGAGATGTGCGACGCGCATGGTCCGTGGAGCGCGCAGGTCCCCGTCCGCGGGAAGTCCGCGCCACACTAGCAGGCCTTCGGGACCAGATGGCTTTCGGGCTCTGCTGCGGCCTGCTAGCCGATGCGCTCCAGAATCAGCGGTTGCGACGCGCGGGGTTCGGGAGAGAGCCGAATCGCGTCCGTGAGGCGGTGGGCGGCCGTCGCGGCGCTGGCCGCGTCCGCCGCGTGCACGGTGAGGAGAGCCTCGCCTTCGGAGACTCTGTCGCCCGCCCTGCGGTGAAACTCGAATCCCACCCTCGGATCGACCGCGTCCTCGACGCGCCGGCGGCCGGCCCCGAGTTCCACCGAGGCGACGCCCACCTTGAAGGCGTGGACATCGAGCCAACCGGAGCCGGGTGATCGGAAGGGTTCGCGGATCGGGGCGCGGGGGAGGCGCCCGGGGTCATCCGCCACCCCCGGATCCCCTCCCTGGCGTTCGATGAGCCGCGCGAAGCGCTCGAGCGCCTGACCGCCATCCAGGATCGCGCCGAGTTCCGCGCCGGCCTCTTGAGCGTTGGGTGCGCGACCGACGGAGACGAGCAACTCGGCGCCCAGCGCGAGGGTGACGGCTCGCAGATCCGCCGGTCCGCCGCCTTTCAAGGCCTCGATCGCCTCGCGCACCTCCAGTGCGTTGCCGACGGTGCCGCCCAGCGGAGCGTCCATCGCCGTGAGGAGCGCGCTCGTCCGCACCCCCTCGCCGGTCGCGAGGTCGACCATGGTGCGCGCCAAGCCTCGCGCCTGCTCGAGGTCGGTAATGAAGGCGCCGCGTCCACACTTCACGTCAAGCACGAGCGCCCCGATTCCTTCCGCCACCTTCTTGGAAACGATCGAGGCCGCGATCAGGGGTGGTGACGGAACGGTCCCCGTCACATCCCGCAGTGCATAGAGGCGTCCGTCGAGCGGCGCGATCTCCTTCGTCTGGCCGATCATCGCGCACCCGACCTCCTCGAGAATGGCCCGGAACCGTACCAGATCCACGGACACGTCGAAGCCGGGGATCGCCTCGAGCTTGTCCAGCGTGCCCCCGGTATGTCCGAGACCGCGACCCGACATCATGGGGACGCGAAGTCCGGCTTCGGCCAGCAGCGGCGCCAGGATGAGCGAGACCTTGTCGCCGACGCCGCCGGTCGAATGCTTGTCGACGGCGGGCGGACCCTCCTCCGTGAACCGCAGTCGCGCCCCGGACTCGATGATCTCCCTCAGGAGCACGGAGAGTTCCGCGGGGTCCAGCCCGCGAATGAACGCAGCCATGAGGAAGGCGGACATCTGATACTCGGCGACGTTTCCTTCGAGGTACGCGCGCAGGAAGGCGGCGAGTTCGTCGGGCGAGAGCCGCCCGCCATCCCGCTTCTTCTCGATGATCCGCGTGGGGAGCATGAGGCGCCAACCTTGTCCGGCCTCGGCCCCCTGTCTAGCTTTTTTCGCGATGATCTCACCCACGCAGCCCCCTCCCGTGATCCTGCCGAGGTCGGTCCTCGCGGGTCTCTTTCACCGTTGCGCGAGCCTGGGCGATGCCGGCATTGCGGCGTTGATCGAGGCGGGGGACCGAACCGGCGCGGAGGCCGTCGCCCTGCTCGGCGACGCTCCGGACGCGCTTCCCGCGGTGGAGTTCTGGGCTTTCCTGGACGAGATCCTCCGGAAGGCGGGCCTCGGATCGATATCGTTCAAACCGGGGGGAGGAGGGTTCGCCGCCATCGCCTGGCACGACTCGGCGGAGGCCACGGCGTCCGGGGACGTTCGCTGTCACTTTGCGACGGCGCTGCTGCGGGGCGTGCTGAGCCGCGTGGCGGGCCGCGCAGTAGAAGTCGCCGCGGTGCAGTGCGGCGGCGGGACGGAGCCATGCTGGTACCTGTTCGGATCTGCCGAAACGATCCAACGTGTGCTGGCCGATGGCCCGTCGCCGGCCGGGGGCCCGGAGCGCTGACCATGCCCGCCGGCCGTTTGATGGCGCTCGACTACGGCCGACGACGCATCGGGGTGGCCGTCACGGATCCGACCCGGACGATCGCGGCGCCTCACGGCGTGGTGGAAAGGGCGAAGCGCCGCGCGCCGGCGGGCGCGGTCCCGGCCGCGCTGGCCGAACTCGTGGCGGAATTGGACCCCGCCGCCATCCTCGTGGGTATCCCCTTCTCGATGGATGGGACCGCGGGCGAGATGGCCGCAGAAGCGCGCGCCTTTGCCCTGGCCCTGGAGGAAGCGACGGGAGTGCGAACCATCGAGTGGGATGAGCGGCTGTCCACCGCGCGGGCGGAACGAGAGATCCTCAGCATGGGTCTGCCTCGCGGCCGGCGGCAGCCGAAGGGCCGAACGGACGAAATGGCCGCGGCGCTGATGCTGTCCGCCTATCTGCGCAGCGCCCCAGCCGGCGCCGGCGTCCCCCCGGGACCATGAAACTCCTGCCGAAAGCGACGGGCCTTCGCCTGCTCCTCGCCGCCCTCGCCGCCCTCGCTCCGGTGGCATACGGGTTCTTCTCCGCCGAGTTCCGGGGCCGCGGCATTCCCGATGGGTCCGTTGTCGAGGTTCTCATCCCGGATGGCGCCACATCGCTCGAGGTCGCGGACACGCTCCGAGCACAGGAACTGATCTTCCATCCCCGCATCTTCGACGCGTACGTGCGCCTCAAGGGTCAGGGGCGGCAACTGAAGGCCGGCCGGTACGAGATTCCGCGCGGCGCCCCGTACCCGTACCTGCTGGAGGTGCTCCAAGCCGGGGCCGTCGTTACGACGCCGCTCACCATCCCGGAGGGTCTTCGGCTCCCGCAGGTGGCGGAACGCCTGGCCGCCTACGTCGGCGATTCGACCGCGGCCGTCCTTGCCTATCTGACGGCTCCGGAGCGAGTTGGCGAGCTGGGCGTGCCGGGTCCCACGCTCGAGGGATACCTGTTCCCGGAGACGTATCGATTCGCCGATGGTGTCGGAATCCGGGTCATCGTGCAGGCGATCGTCGGACGATACACGGGTTTCTGGGGAGCCGAGGAGCGAGCCCGGGCCGCCGCGCTCGGTCTCGACGAGCGCGAGGTCGTAACGCTCGCGAGCATCGTCGAGAAGGAGGTCCGGTGGGACGAGGAGCGTCCGGTGGTCGCGGGGGTCTACTGGAACCGCCTTCAGCGCGACATGCTGTTGCAGGCGGATCCCACGGTCCAGTACGCCCTCGGCGAACCACGGGCGCGTCTGCTCTACCGCGACATCGACTCCGTCGCGGATCACCCCTACAACACCTATACGCAGCCGGGACTGCCGCCCGGGCCCATCGCTTCACCCGGAGCGGCATCGCTACGGGCCGCCCTCCAGCCCGCCGACCACGAGTACACCTTCTTCGTGGCGCGAAACGACGGCTCGCACGAGTTCACCCGGACCCTGCGCGAGCACAACAACGCGAGAAACCGGATCCGTCTCGACCGCGAGTCGGCGGAACGGTAGGACGAAAGGGACCATGCCCGGCTCGCCCACATGGGATGGTTGGCCTCTCATGGTGATCACCCTCCCGCAGCCCGCCTGCGGCCGTCCGCTCGAGCGGGTCGTGGCGGAATGCGTGGACGCCGGGGCGCCGGCGATTCAACTCCGGGACAAGACCGCGGACGCCCGGGCGCTTGCCTCGACCGCCGAGCGGCTCCGTGCCATCACGAAGTCTGCGGGCGCCACCCTGATCGTGAACGATCGTCTCGATGTCGCCCTCGCCACCGGCGCGGACGGCGTCCACCTCGGACCGGACGATCTCACCGTCTCCGCGGCCCGCAACATCGCCCCGCGCGACTTCATCATCGGCTACTCCACCGATGATCCCGTGGAAGCCCGCCGCGCCGCAGCTGCGGGAGCGGACTACCTGGGCGTCGGCGCCGTGTTCGGTACACGCTCCAAGCCCGGCCTCGCCGACGAAGCCATCGGCCCCGACCGGGTTCGCCTGGTCCGCGAGGCCAGCCGCCTCCCCTGTCTCGGCATCGGCGGCATCACTCTGCAAAACGCCCGCGAGCTTCTCGATACCGGCGCCGGTATCGCCGTCCTCTCTGGTGTGATGTCCGCCTCCGACCCCGCCGCGGTCGTGCGAGAGCTTCTTCGCATCGCAGGCGGAGGAGGAGGGTGTCGGCGCTAGCTGGCTGGTGAACGCCGCGGCCATGCCGAACGGCTGCGGAGCACTCCGTCGCGCGGGCGCGCTGCCGCACGGGGGGCGGGTCGGAGGGCGTTCAAGGCTGGCGCCGGCGCCGACACCCCCCTCCTCCGCCGCATCACCGAAGCGCTCACGCTACCGGAAGCTCGCGAGCCCCCACGCACGCCGGCACGGCCATCTGCCATCCCATCGCAGCGGCGACGGATGGGAGAGGGGAGGGTGGGCGGTGGCGCCAGCCTTGAACGCCCTCCAACCCGCCGACCCGCGGAGCCGCGGCCCCGCGACGATCATGCACCCCGCCCGTTCGGCATGGCCGCGGCGTTCACCAGCCAGCCACCGCCCACCCTCTCCTCTCCCACTCCTGCCCCGATGCAGAAAACGCCTCGCATCCGCAACGGACACGAGGCGTTTCCCAAAAAAGTCGCCGGCAGCGACCTACTCTCCCAGGGCGTCCCCGCCCAAGTACCATCGGCGCTGAGGGGCTTAACTGCTGGGTTCGGGATGGGACCAGGTGTTTCCCCCTCGCTAAAGCCGCCGGCAATCCGGGATTTGGCTCACGAGTCGAGTGCAGGGCGGTCGAGCGCGCTGAAGCGCTTATCGACCTCATATGAAGATATGGATCAAGCCTCACGGACGATTAGTACGGCTCGGCTGAGACGCTCGCACGCCTTACACCTGCCGCCTATCTACGCAGTCGTCTCCTGCGGTCCTTCAGGCACCTTGCGGTGCGGGAGATCTCATCTTGAAGTAGGCTTCCCACTTAGATGCTTTCAGCGGTTATCCCTTCGCGACATAGCTACCCTGCGATGCCCCTGGCGGGACAACAGGTACACCAGCGGTCACTCCACTCCGGTCCTCTCGTACTAGGAGCGGCTCTCCTCAAATCTCCAACGCCCACGGCGGATACAGACCGAACTGTCTCACGACGTTCTAAACCCAGCTCGCGTACCGCTTTAACGGGCGAACAGCCCGACCCTTGGGACCTTCTCCGGCCCCAGGA
>JAPPGH010000020.1 GCA_026914155.1 Candidatus Palauibacter rhopaloidicola
GCGACTCGGCCGCGGCGGCCGGGGGCCGCATCAAGGCCTCGCCCGTCGCGCGGCGGATGGCCGCGGAGAGCGGGATCGCACTGGCCGGCGTCGCCGGCTCCGGGCCGGGCGGCCGGATCGTCAAGGCCGACATCGAGGCCGCGCTGGCCCGGGGCGCCCCGGGCGTCGCGCCGATCCCCGGCCCCACGCCCGCGCCGACACCCACGCCGCCCCCTGCGGCGCCCGTTTCGGCGGCGCCCGCACCGCTTCCTCCCGGTCTCGAGGACCGCGTCGAGGAGGCGAGCCAGATGCGGAAGGCGATCGCGCGCCGGCTCGGCCAGTCGATCGGACCCGTCCCCCACTTCTTCCTCACGACCGAGGTCGACATGGGCCGGGCGCTCGAGTTGCGCGCGGACCTCAACGCGCGCTTCACGGACGGCAAGATCGGGGTGACCGACCTGCTCCTGAAGGCGACGGCGGAGGCCCTGAACCGCCATCCGGCGGTCAACGCGTCGTGGGAGGAGAACGCGATCCGCTACCACGGCGCGGTCCACCTCGGCATCGCCGTGGCGCTCGACGAAGGCCTCATCACGCCGGTGCTGCGCGACGCGGGCCGGAAGAGGCTGCGGCAGATCTCGGTCGAGGCGCGGGACCTCATCGCCCGGGCGCGGGCGCGCAAGCTCGCGCCGGAGGAATACCAGGGCGGGACCTTCTCGGTCAGCAACCTCGGCATGTTCGAGATCGACCAGTTCACGGCGATCATCAACCCGCCGGAAGCCGGCATCCTCGCCATCGGACAGACGGTCGAGAAGCCCGTCGCGCTGGACGGCCAGATCGTCGTCCGCAAGCGGATGCGCGTGACCATGTCGTGCGACCACCGCGTCATCGACGGCGCCACGGGCGCGGCGTTCCTCGGCGCCTTCAAGGCCATGCTCGAGAACCCCCTCGAGATGATCCTCTAGAGAACCAGAGAGTGAAGGGATAGATGTCGGAGACCTACGACGTCGTCGTAGTCGGGGCCGGACCGGCCGGCTACGTATGTGCGATCCGGGCCGCGCAACTCGGACTCCGGACCGCCTGCGTCGAGAGCGGGTCGTACGAGGGCGGCCTCGGCGGCACCTGCCTCAACTGGGGCTGCATCCCCGCCAAGGCGCTGCTCGAGAGCGCCGCGCTGGCGCACAACCTGCAGCACCACGGCGCCCGCATGGGCGTGAAGCCGGTCGAAGTGGAGTACGACTTCCCCGCCGCCGTGAAGCGGAGCCGCATCATCACCCGCAAGCTCACGGCCGGCGTGAAGTACCTGCTCGGGAAGAACAAGGTCGAGATCGTGCAGGGCCGCGGCCGGCTGGCCGGGGCGGGCCGCGTCGCGGTTGAGACGGAGGACGGCGAAACCCGGGAGATCGCGACCCGGAACGTCGTGTTCGCGACCGGCTCCGTGATGAAGACCTTCCCGGGCTTCGAACTCGACGGCGAGAAGGTCATCGGCAGCCGGGAAGCGCTCGGGCTCCAGGAACTCCCGGCGAAGATGGCGATCGTCGGGGCCGGATTCGTGGGGGTCGAGTTCGCGGACGTCTTCAACGCCTTCGGCGTGGACGTCACGCTGATCGAGGCGCTCGGCACGCTCGTGCCGCTCGAGGACCCGGAGATCGGAAACGCGCTCGAACGCTCGTTCAGGAAGCGGGGCATCCGCAATCTCACGAACACCCGCGTCAAGCACCTGGACCGCGAGGCGAGCCCGATGGTCCTCACGGTCGTGAACCCGGACGGCAGCGAGACCGCCGAGGAGACGGATCTCGTGCTCATGGCCGTCGGACGGCGGCCCGTGACCGAGAATCTCGACCTCGAGAAGAACGGGGTCGCGGTCGAGGACGGCTTCATCCGGATCGACGAGTGGTGCCGGACGAACCAGCCCGGCGTCTACGCGATCGGGGATGTGGCCGGGCAGCCGATGCTGGCGCACGTCGGCTCGCACGAAGGCATCGTCGCCGCCGAGCATATCGCCGGCGTGGCCAAGCATCCGATGACGTACGGGAACATCCCCTCCGTCGGGTACTGCCACCCCGAGGTCGCTTCGATCGGCATGTCGGTGGAGCAGGCCGAGGAGGCGGGCCACGAGGTCGTCACCGGCAAGTATCCGCTCGGGGCGCACGGACGCGCGCTGACGGCCGAATCGGCGGACGGCTTCGTGAAGGTCGTGGCGGACGCGAAGTACGGCGAAGTGCTGGGCGTCCACATGATCGGACACAACGTGAGCGAGCTCGTAGCGGAGGTCGGCATGGCCCGCGAATTGGAAGCCACGCTGGACGAGCTCGTGCGTCACGCGCACGCGCACCCCAGCATGGCCGAGGCCGTGATGGAGGCCGCGTTCGCCGCGCTCGGGCGCTCGATCCACATGTAGGCCGGCGGGAACAGACGGCGGTTGGCGGAGCCTCGATGAGCGGCGAGCGGCAACTCCGGGTGGTCAGCCTCGGTCGCCGCGAGTACCGGGAGGTGCTCGAGCTTCAGCGCTCCATCGCGCGCTGGCGGCGGAGTGCTCCGCCGGATCACGACCTCCTGCTCCTCGTCGAACACCTGCCGGTGATCACCGTCGGGCGGGGATCGAGGGAGGACATCACGCCCCCCGACCCGGCATGGCTCGCCGAGGCGGGACTGGACCTGGTCGAGATCGAGCGCGGCGGCGACCTCACGTATCACGGCCCCGGCCAGTTGGTGGGCTATCCGATCCTGGACCTCCGCCAGCACCGGCAGGACCTCCACTGGTATCTGCGCCGCATCGAGGAGGTGCTGTTGCGCGTGCTCGCGGAGTGCGGCCTCCCCGCGTTCCGGGTCGAATCGTACACCGGAGTGTGGACGGGTTCTCCACCCGCCGGGAGCCTCGATGCAGTCGAGGAGGACGGGTTCGGAACGGTCGCCGCCGGACGCGCGGACGCCCTCATCGGGACCGGCGCGATCCGCAAGGTCGCATCGATCGGCGTGCACGCGAGCCGCTGGATCACGTCGCACGGCTTCGCGCTCAACGTGACGCCGGAGCCTCTCGCGAACTTCCGCGGCATCGTCGCGTGCGGCATCCACGGCGTCCGCATGACGAGCCTCGCCTCCGAGGGCGCCGCCCTTACCCTGGACGAGGCGGGCGAGGCCGTGGTGCGCGCCTTCCCCGCGGCGTTCCCGAGCCTCGCGCCGTCACCCGCGCCGGAAGTCGGCCTGCGGGTCTGACGTTCCCGCGGGAACGTGCCGGCGGGAACGTTGCCGAAGGGAACGTTGCCGAAGCGCGGCTTTGAGCCGACCTTGTCGCCCGTCGCTCACCGACAGGGGTGACCCGACGTCCGTCGCCGAACCGCCGCACAAGGATGGCTTGCGAAGATGACTATGATTCTCGGGATCCTGCTGCTCAGCACGGTCGTCGTCGCGCTGCTGCTCGGGCAGCTCGCCCGGATGTCGCTACGGGAACGCGTCCTTCAGACCGCCGCCATGCTCGCCGCGGCCTTCATCTTCTACGGCCTCGTCGTCCTCCTGGAGTCCGCCACCCACTAGCTGCCCGCGTGCGGCGGCCTGGTCAGCCCGCCGCGGTGGTGTTCACCGTCGTGGGGGGTACCCCCGCGCTTTCGGCTTCATTCGGGCCGTGGACGATCTTGGAGCCCTGCCAGGCGGCGATTCCGATCATGAAGGTCGCGAACAGACCCAGCAGGAGTACGAAGCGCCGCAGCCGATGGTCGTGGCGCTCGTGCAGCGCGAAGGCGGCCAGCGCGCCGGCGGTGAAGGCGGGGACGGCCGCCCAGGTGGCCCAGAAGCGGTGGGTCTGGACGATGCCGGGCCGCACGAAGGTGCGGTCCGCGACGACGTCGGCGGCGGCGAGGCCGGTCAGGTAGGCGGGGGCCACGAAGGCGCCGGCGATGACGAGGGCCACGAGCCCCCACAACTCGAGCGGCTCGCGGTTCGTCGCCCACCCGTACAGGCCGACGGCGCTCCCGCTCGCGGCGAGGACGATGGGGAACGAGTGCGAGATGATGTGCAGGTGTTCCCAGCTCACCGCACCCCGCCCCGGCTCCGTGCCCCACCTTGGCTCCCGGCGCTGCCTCCGCTCCGGGCGCTGCCTAGACTCGTCATCATCTTGACACGTCTTCCAGCCCGGCTAGAATATCGCTTCCCAACTCCGCCCCCTTCGTCTAGTGGCCCAGGATACCTGGTTCTCAGCCAGGAGACAGGGGTTCGATTCCCCTAGGGGGTATGAAACGCCGCGGCGGGTCCCGACCGGACCCCCGCGGCGTTTGCCATCTCTCGACGGTCCGGGCGGACCCGGGGTCGCGTCACGGAACGTCCGGTGCGTTCAGGCTCCAGTCGTATTCGTGGTCGAGCGACCCGTCGAAATCCCGAAGCTGCTCCGCCAGATCGCCCTGGGCGTACTTCCGAAGGTGTTCGAGCACGCCCGCCTCGGAATCCCCGAAATCCTCCTGATACCAGAAGTAGATGCTGGAGACGACGCCCGACGCTTCGTCTCGGAGCGTCACGCCTCGCGGGTGATTCACGTAGTCCCGCGCCGCCTGATCCAGGAGTCGCTCCAGGTTCTCCGCGGTGTAGGCCTCCGGGGCCAGATTCGGACAGCCGATGCTGGCGCAGTTCACGCCGTAGTGGATCCGGGCATCCCGCCAGATGGGGCGCAGGATGTCGTGCTCGATGTTGTCCAGCGTGAGCGGGTGTCCGGCCACGCTCGCGTGGATGTCGCGCCACGGGCCCGTGGCGGGAATCAGGCCTTCGTGGATGTCCTTGATCGACTCGACGGGATACTCGTCCACGACGACCCGCAGCGTCACGGCGTTGTAGAGGTTGATCCAGTACGCCATCTGCACGTCCTTCGCGTACTGCCGCGGGTCCAGCCCCTGCAGGTCGTCGATGTAGCCGGCCAGGCGCGCCCGGTCGGCGGCGTTCGCCCGCAACTTCGCGTAGTCGACGAGGGTGACGCCGGACGGGTCGTCGGTGACCAGGTAGGCGTCGAGCAGCGCCTGCCATTCGCTGTGGTCGAGCCGCGCGGTATTCGCCGGGTCGTGCTCGTCCCAGGCGACGTCGGTGGACGGCCCGGCGCACGAAATCCCGCCGAGCGCCAGGAGACCGAGCAGCCCCCACCGGGCGAACCGCGCCGAAACTTCTTTCATTTTCCTGCCTCCTGCGGCCGGGTGGAGCGCCCTGCGCGCCACTGCCGCCAGCGGAGCCGGACGATCATCGAGAGGATGCCCACGCTGGCGCCGACGACTCCCCGAACCGTTCCGCCCACCTTCGACCGGCCGAAGCGGCGGCGCAAGGTGTCCACGGGCACTTCGACGACGCGCAGCCGGTGCTGGATGGCCTTGATCTGCATCTCCACGGTCCACCCGTACGTGCGGTCCCGCATGTCGATGCGGCGCAGCGCCTCGGCCCGTATGGCGCGGTAGGGACCGAGGTCGGTCACCGCCGTCCCCCACAGCAGGCGTATGAGCAGCGCGGCCACCCGGTTGCCCGCGACCTGCGGCGCCGACAGGGCGCCGGGCTCCTTCCGCCCCAGCGCGCGCGATCCGATGGCCAGGTCGGCCCCGGCGGCGACGGCGTCGAGCAGCCGGAGTCCCTGCGCCGCCTCGAACGACCGGTCGCCGTCCGTGAAAAGCACGATGTCGACGGGGCGCAGGTGCGCGAGCGCCGTCAGGCAGGCCAGGCCGTAGCCCGGCGTGTCCTCCCGGACGACCCGCGCCCCCGCCTCGCGCGCGCGGGTCGCGGTGGCGTCCGTCGACCCGTTGTCGCACACGACGAAATCGTCGACCACGCGCCGGCCCCGGTCATCGCGCAGCGCGAGCAGGTCGGCCACGACGTCGCCGATATTCCGCTCCTCGTCCCTCGCCGGCACGACCACGCCCACCGCCATTCCCGCGTACACGCCGTCCCGGCCCTCCGCTCAGAAGTCGCTCAGAAGTCGACCTGGGCGAGGAAGAGGAACTGGCCATCGGACAGCGTCGGCGCGTGGGGCGAATCGTCGAGGGCGCTGGCGTACTGCAGCCCGAACCTCGCGTAGCCGTCCGGATACAGATTCAGCCCGAACACCATGAACTTCCGGTCGGCGCCCAGAGCCGGCCGGAATCCATCGTACCGCACGACGCCCTCGAGCAGTCCCCACGGCCGATAGCCGAACTGCACCCAGCCGCCGTACGCCTCCGTCTCGGCCGGCCCCCTCCCGCTGAGCGGAGCATCGAGATCGAAGTCCGCCCGCAGGTACTCGCCCGTCAGCGTCAGGTTGTGGTAGGAGACCTGAACGTCCGCACCCCAGTACAGGCGGCTGCCCGCAAAATCGGACGTGATGCCGGGCGCCGCCGATCGGTCTCCGGTGATGATGCCCTTTCCGAGCGGCGCGGATGTGTCCTCCGAATAACCGAGGGAAGCTCCCGCCTGTACGACGAGTTCGTCGTAGAAGGCGATCGTGCCGATCGAGTTGTACTGCACGCGGCCGGCGAACATGTAGTTGTCGCCGTCGTTGGTGACGGATCGGCCGTTGCCGTTGTAGAGGCCGGCCCCGTAGGTGAACCGGCCCTCGAGCGCCTGCCCGCCCGCCTGCACGCCGATCTGCCGGTCCGGCCTGAGGGCGGTCGCGGCCTGCGAGCGTTCGACGAACGTGATGTCGCTGCGCGACACGGTGGCTTCGTAGCCGAAATAGGGCTTGAACATGCCGATGCTGAGTTCGAATTCCGGAATCACCGGCATCGTGACCACCGCGTCGTGGATCCGGTACGCGTCCCGCCCCGCGTCGTAGCGGACAACGAACTTGTAGTCGAAGACGAGTCCGACGGCGCCCTCCACCTTGAGGCGGGATTCGAAGAGCCGGAACCCCTGTCCGCCGAGGGTGGAGTCCGAATGCGCCCGGGCTCCGGCCCGCAGCAGCCCCCCGACCTCGATCGGGGAGGCCTCCTGCGCCGCCATTCCCGCCGGAATGGCCAGGCCAAGCACGACGACCGTTCGCGCGCACATTCTCGCGATCATGTATCACCCCTCATCATCTATCGCACCTCATCATGTTTCGGGTTCATCGGGTTCTTCGGGTTCGTCGACATCGAACTTCGCGTGAAGGTAGCGCCAGCCTCCCAGGCCGATCGCCGCGTTGATCCAGAAGTGCCCGACGATGGACGGGAACAGACTGTCCGTCCAGATGACGGTCACCGCGAGCACGACGCCAAGCGCCGTCGCCCGGACCACGCCGACGAGCTTCTGGTATCCGTGAGCGAGTCCGAAGGACACGGAGACCAGCGCCACGCCGAGCCAGGGGTTGCCGGTCCATGCCGAGACGGCCCACAGGCCGAATCCCCGATAGGCGTACTCCTCGCAGACCGCCGCGATCCCGGAGAGCGCGAGAAACCAGCGTTTTTCCGAGGCGTTTCGCGGCATCAGCAGCAGCACGGCCGCGGTCTCCCGGAGCCCGGCGAGCCGCCCGGCCGCGGTGATCAGCCAGGCTGCCAGCAGCCCGACGGCGGCCACGGCCAGGCCCCGGAGCAGCGCGGGCGCCGGCGCGTCGACCCTCCAGCCGAGCGCGGCCGCGGGGACGTTCTGCCACGCCGCGACGCCGAGCGTCACCAGGCCGAGCACGACGAGCGATGCCCCTACCGACACGTACAGCAGTCGGCGGTGTTTCGCCGCTGCGGCGAGATCGGCCCCGCGGCGAGCATCGAGGACGGCGAGGAGAGGCATGCCGATCAGGAGCAGCAGAGCGTACGCCGCCACGATCGGGGTCGGAGTCTCCGGCATCGCGGACGGATAACGCGGCGGAGGTGCCGCGTGCAACATGCGCACCGAACGACGGCGGCCGGGCCCGTTGACAGCGGCGCGCGGTTCGGGGACGTTCACGCGCATGCCGCTCGATATCGCGATCGCCCAGTTCCGGCCCTCCAAGGGCGACCTCGACGCGACGCTGGACGGCTGCGCGGGGATCATCCGGCGCGCGGCCGGGGCGGAACGGCGGCCGCGCCTCGTCGTGTTTCCGGAGACCGCGCTCACCGGCTATTTCCTGGAGGGCGGAGTTCGCGAACAGGCCATCGCGGCCCCGGAACTGTTCGAGGCCCTCAACGCGCGCGTCGGCGAAGATGCGGATGGTCTCGATGTCGCGATCGGCTTTTACGAGCGGGACGCGGCGGGCATCTACAACTCGGCCCTCTACGCGACGCTGGGGCCCGGCGGCGGGATCCTTCACGTCCACCGCAAGGTGTTCCTCGCCACCTACGGCGTCTTCCAGGAAGAGCGGTTCGTCGAGGCGGGGGCCGGAATCCGGGCGTTCGACGCGCCGCCGGGACGCACCGCGCTGCTGATCTGCGAAGACGGTTTTCACTCGGTCTCCGGTACGCTCGCCGCGCTCGACGGAGCGTCGATCATCCTCATTCTCAGCGCCTCGCCCGCACGCGGGGCGGCCCCGGGGGCTGGGGTGCCCGGCAACCTCGTCCGCTGGGAGGCCCTCGCGAGCGCGATCGCCGCCGAGCATGGGGTGTTCGTCATCGTGTCCCAGTTGGTCGGGTTCGAAGGGGGCAAGGGATTCGCCGGCGGGTCCGCGGCCTACGACCCGCGCGGACACCGGCTCCTCGCGGGGCCGCTCTGGGAGGAAGCGGTGCTGCCCGTGCGGGTGGACCTCGACGAGGCCGCGCGCGCCCGCACCGAAGAGCCGCTCTTTTCGGACCTCGAACGGTCCTGGACCCGTCTTCTCGTGAACAGTCCGGGGTCCGGCGTGCGCCGGCCGGCTCCCGACGGCGAATGACCCGCGCCTGGCCGCCGCCGGGCACCGCGGAAGCCCGCGCTCCACACCCCGCCGACCGGGGCCCGCTCGACATCGATACGGACCTCGTGCGGGATTGGCTCGTCCAGTTCCTTCGAGAGGAGATCGAGCGTCGGCGCGGTTTCCGCCGCGTCGTGGTCGGGTTGTCGGGAGGGGTGGATTCCGCCCTCACCGCGGCGCTGTGCGCGGAAGCTCTCGGCCCCGCAGCGGTGCTGGCCCTCCTGTTGCCCTACCGAACGTCGAGCCCCCGGAGCCGCGAGCACGCGCTCCTCGTGGCGGGGAAATTCGGGATTCCGACGCGCACGATCGATATCACGCGGGCCGTGGACGGCTATCTCGACGAGTTCGAGCCCGAGGCGGGCGGACACCGGAGGGGCAATGTGGCCGCGCGCCAGCGCATGATCGTCCTCTTCGACCAGGCCTTCAAGCTCTCCGCCCTCCCCGTCGGTACCGGAAACAAATCCGAGCGCCTCCTCGGCTACTATACCTGGCACGCGGACGACTCCCCGCCGGTGAACCCGCTCGGCGACCTGTTCAAGAGCCAGGTATGGGCGCTCGCGCGGGCCGTCGGCGTGCCCGCCGAGGTCGTCGACAAGCCGGCGACGGCGGATCTGATCCAGGGGCAGACGGATGAAGAGGACCTGGGCGCCACGTACCCCGAAGCCGATCTCATCCTCCACCACCTCATTTCCGGACGCGGGCCGGATGATCTCGTCGAGGCGGGGTTCGAGAGAAAGAAGGTCGAACTCGTCGCCGGGCGACTCGAAAGCACGCACTGGAAGCGCCACCTGCCGACGGTCGCGATGCTCTCGCCGACCGCGATCGGGGAATGGTACCTGAGACCGGTGGATTACTGATCCCCGCGCGTGGGTCAGGGCTCCTGGTGGTTTCATTGGCTCCGGGATTCTCCGGGATCCTGCTGCATGGGACGGCTGCCGGAGCGGAGGATAGGCGCGTTCCGTAACGTCTTCGGACAAGGGAACGTCACAGGTTCGTCACGGGCTGAAACACGCCGAAGGTCGTTCACGAGATGGTTGCGAAGGTGTTACGATACCGGCGGCAACGTGGCTCAGGATGGTTGAGACCCCTTGGCGCGGATCGTTGAGATGTCGGACGCACAGATCCTGGTTGTGGATGACGAACCGGACATCCTGAGCGTGCTCGTCTATCACCTGAGCCGGGAAGGATATCGGGTCACCACGGCCGTGAACGGACAGGGCGCGCTGACGACCGCGCAGGCCGAGCAGCCGGACCTGATCATCCTCGATCTCATGTTGCCGGGCATGGACGGATACGAGGTGCTGCAGCGGCTGCGGGGCGCCGAGAGCACGAGTTCGATGCCCGTGATCCTCCTGACGGCGAGGCGAGAGGAGGACGAGCGGGTCAAGGGCTTCGAGGTGGGTGCCGACGACTACATTACGAAGCCGTTCAGTGCCCGCGAACTCACGCTCCGCGTCGAGGCGCTCCTGCGGCGGTCGAAGGCCGAACCATTCTCCACGTCGCGGAGGGTAACGGTGGGACCGGTCGTACTCGACCGGGAGGCGCACCGGGTCTTCTCGGAGGGGGTCGAGGTGGACCTGACGCGGCTCGAGTACCGTCTGCTCGAAGTGCTGCTGGAGAGACGGGGACGCGTCCAGACCCGCCGTCAACTGCTCCAGGCCGTCTGGGACACGAATGCCGCAATCGAAACGCGCACGGTGGACATGCACGTCGCCCGGCTGCGGACCAAGCTCGGGGAAGCGGCGTCCCTGATCGAAACCGTTCGGGGGATCGGCTACCGATTCCGCGCGCTGGACAAGTAGTACGCGAGGCGGAGCCCGTTCGGTGAGGGAGCCCGTTCGGTGAGGCTGGGAAACCGCTTCTTCTTCGCAGCGGCCGCCGTGCTCGCGGTGACGTACTTCGCCGCCTGGTTCATTCTCCGGCTGGACGCGACGGGCGTGACGGTCGCATCCGCCGTCCTGGGGGGCACCCTGCTCCTGCTGTGGCCGGCCGCCCGACTGGTGGCCCGCAAGACCGACCGGGAACTCGGAGAGGCGCGGGAAGCCGTCGACCGGATCGCGTCGGGCGACCTTCGTCCCCCCCCGGGCGCGAGCGGCGCCAAGTCGGTCGGGTCCCTGGGTCAGGCGATCGACCGCATGGCCGGTGAAATGCGCGACCGCGTGAAGGTCTCCGAACGCGAGTCCGGCGACCTGCGGGTGCTGTTCGACCGGCTGGACGATGGCCTCGCCTTCATCGACCGGGAAGGACTGGTGAGTCTTTGCAACCCCGCCTTCGAGCGCTGGGCCGGACGCGATGTCACACCCGGGGCTCGAGTCGGCACGCTCTTCCGCTCTCCCGGCATCGCCGAGGCCGTGAGCGCTGCGCAGCGGGGAGAATCCACGACGGCGGAGGTGGAACTCGGCGAACACACCGTGCTGATGTCGACCCGGCCACACCGGTCGGGCGCCATCATCGTACTCCACGACCTCACCGTCCTGCGGCGACTCGAGGGGGTCCGGCGAGATTTCGTGGCCAACGTGTCGCACGAACTCAAGACGCCGCTCACGAGCGTGGTCGGTTTCGCCGAGGCACTCGTCGAGGGAGGCATCGACGCGGATCAGGCAGGTGGGTTCGCCCGGCGCATTCTCTTCAATGCGACGCGCATGCGGTATCTGGTCGATGACCTGCTCGACCTTTCTCTCCTCGAATCGGGCAGTTGGAGCCCTGAGCCGGCGACGGTCTCGGTCGGGGCGATTGCCCGGGAGGCCTGGGACACGCTCTCACCGAAAGCCCGGGCGGACGACCTCAAGCTGCGCGTGTCGGGGACCGGGGAGCCCGCCTGGGCGGACCCGGATGCGGTACGTCAGGTCATGCGGAACCTGCTCGACAACGCGGCGCGCTACAGCGACGAGGATCCGGCCATCAGCGTGCGGGTCGCGGCGGATGGACGGTTCCAGCGCGTGGAAGTCTCCGACCGCGGGCCGGGGATCGCCTCCGCGCACGTCGAGCGCGTGTTCGAGCGCTTCTACCGGGTTGACCCGGCCCGTTCGCGCGCGCGGGGAGGGACCGGACTCGGGCTCGCGATCGTGAAGCACTTCGTCGAGGCGCACGGGGGTGAGATCGGGATCGAAAGCGCGCTCGGCCAGGGGACGACCGTGTGGTTCACGCTCCCGGACGCCGCGCGGAGACCGGACGGAAAGAGCGTCGATGTCCCGGCCTGACGGACGGTTGCGGCCCCATGGGCGGCTTCGAGCCGGCCGCGGCCGGTGGGGGGAGCGCCTGATCGGGGCGCTACTCTTCGGCTGCGGAGCGGTCTCGATCCTGACGACCGTCGGGATCGTCGTGGTACTGCTCACCCAGTCACTCGGCTTCTTCACCGAGGTGTCCCCCCTCGAGTTTCTCGGCGGGACGCGCTGGTCTCCGGATCTGGCTCCGCAGTCTTTCGGGATTCTCCCGCTCCTGAACGGCACACTCCTCGTCGCGGGGGGGGCGGCGCTCGTCGCGCTCCCGGCGGGTCTGGCGACGGCGATCTACCTCAGCGAGTACGCGTCGAGACGGACGAAGCGGATCGTCAAACCCGCGCTCGAGATCCTCGCGGGCATTCCGACCGTCGTCTACGGCTATTTCGCCATCGTCTTCGTGACTCCGGTTCTGCGGGCCGTCTTCCCCGGCGCCGGGGTCTTCAGTGCGGCGAGCGCCGCCATCGTCGTCGGCATCATGATCCTCCCCATGGTCTCGTCCCTGTCCGAGGATGCGCTGAGCGCAGTGCCCCGTTCGCTGCGGGAGGCCGCGTACGGCCTCGGCGCCACCCGGTTCGAGGTGTCGACGCGTGTCGTTGTGCCGGCCGGGCTCCCCGGGATCGCGGCCAGCTTCCTCCTGGCCGTCTCGCGCGCGGTCGCCGAGACGATGGTCGTGGCGCTGGCCGCCGGCGCGACGCCGCGGATGACGCTGGATCTGCTCGAGAGCGTTCAGACGATGACGGCGTATGTCGTGCAGGCGAGCCTGGGCGACGGACCCTCCGGGGCCCTCGAGTACCGCGCCCTTTTCGCCGTCGGCCTGGTCCTCTTCTTCATCACGCTGGCCCTCAACCTCGTGAGTCGGCGCATGGCTACCCGCTTCCGCGAGCGTCACACGTGAGCTTCCCGTCCGGACGGCTTCGAGGCGGCCGCTTCGAACCGCGCGTCGAGGCCCGGCGCCGCGCGGGCATCCGGTTCATGTGGCTGTGCCGCTTCGCGGTGGCGTTCGGCGTCTCGTCGCTCCTGGTCCTCCTCGTGAGCATCCTCATGGCCGGGATTCCGGCGCTCTCGCCCGACTTCCTTGCGAACGACCCGTCGCGCTTTCCCGAACTCGCGGGGATCCGATCCGCCATCCTGAGCAGCGCGTGGATGCTGGCGCTGGTGGCGGCGATGTCCTTTCCGCTCGGGGTGGGCGCCGCACTCTATCTTGAGGAGTACGCGCCCCGGAACCGCCTCACGAGCCTGCTGCAGACGAACATCGCGAATCTGGCCGGCGTACCGTCCATCGTTTACGGCCTTCTGGGCCTGGCGGTGTTTGTCCGCTTCCTCGCGCTGGAACGGAGCCTCCTCACCGGGGCCGCGACGCTGTCTCTGCTCGTGCTCCCGCTCGTCATCATCGCGGCCCGCGAGGCGATCCGCGCGGTTCCCGGCTCGCTGCGGGAAGCCGCGTACGCGCTCGGCGCCACGCGCTGGCAGGCCATCCGACATCACGTGCTTCCGGCGGCCCTGCCCCGCATCCTCTCGGGGACGATTCTCGCGCTCTCGCGAGCGGGAGGAGAGACGGCCCCGCTTCTCGTCATCGGTGCCTTCACGTTCATCGCCTTCGATCCGGGCTCCGCCATGGACCCCTTCACGGTTCTCCCGGTCCAGATCTTCAACTGGACGACCGAAGCGAACGGGGAGTTCCGCGCGCTGGCGGCAGGAGCCATAGTTGTACTCCTGGGGGTTCTGTTGCTGATGAACGCCGCCGCAGTCCTGATTCGAAACCGATACGAGAGGTGATCGTGCCGTCGGATGCGGTCCTCGAGACCATCGGACTCGGCGTCCGCTATGGCGAGACGCGCGTGATCGAAGACATCTCGCTCCGGATACCGGAGAGGCGAGTGGTCGCCTTCATCGGACCGTCGGGCTGCGGCAAGAGCACCCTCCTGCGCTGCTTCAATCGACTGAACGACCTCGTGCCGGAGGCCCGCATTACCGGGCAGGTGCTGTTTCGGGGACAGGATCTGTACGGGCCAGCGGTCGATCCGGCCGATGTGCGGCGCTCGATCGGGATGGTGTTCCAGAGGCCGAACCCGTTTCCGAAGTCGATCTTCGAGAACATCGCGTTCGGACTGCGGATCAACGGCTTCAAGGACGACATCGGCGATCGGGTGGAGGTTTCGCTGCGGGCGGCGTCGCTGTGGGACGAGGTGAGCCACCGGCTCGACGCGGACGCCCTCGGCCTCTCGAACGGACAGCAGCAGCGGCTCTGCATCGCCCGGGCGCTGGCGGTCGAGCCGGACGTGCTCCTCATGGACGAACCGGCGAGCGCGCTCGATCCGATCGCGACGGGCCGCATCGAAGACCTCATCGGGAATCTGCGCGGGGACTACAGCATCGTCATCGTGACGAACAACATGCGGCAGGCCGCCCGCATCAGCGACGACACCGCCTTCCTCTACATGGGCGAACTCGTCGAGTACAAGGAGACGCAGCGCTTGTTCACCAATCCGGAGGACCGGCGAACCGAAGACTACATCACGGGCCGGATGGGCTAGCACATTGTCCTTCAGGCAGTTCGACGACCGGCTGGACGACGTCACGCGGACGCTGCACCGGATGGCGCACGACATCGAGGAGCTGGTGCGGCGCGCGATGGCGCTCGTGGGTCAGCCCGCGGTGGATGCGGAGCCGATCCGGGAAGCGGACGACGCCATCGACCGGGCCGAGGTGGAGGTCGAGGAATCCACGGTGGAGATCCTCGCGCTCCACCACCCGGTGGCGAGTGACCTGCGCGTGCTCGTCACGGTCCTCAAGATCAACAACGACCTCGAGCGGATCGGCGACCATGCGGTCAACATCGCCGAGGCGGCCGAACGGCTGGCGAAGGCCGAGAAGAAGGTCCCGGTTCCGCCCGAACTGGACGAGATGAGCCGCATGGCCCGGGCGATGCTGCGGGATGCGCTCGACGCGTTCGTACACCGGAACGCGGACGACGCACGCTCCGTGATCGCCCGGGACGACCGGCTGGACCAGCTCCAGGATTCACTGAGCCGGGTGATGATCACGCATATGCCGGACTACAACCTGTCGGCGTGCCTGCAGGTCATCCTCATCGGCCGCAATCTCGAACGGATCGGCGACCTCGCGACGAACATCGGCGAGGACGTCGTCTACATGGTCCAGGGAATCACGATCCGGCACCAGGAGGGCTCCCCGGACCCCGCTTAGCGCCGTGGCTGCGCCTGGCGCAGCGGTCGCCCGCGCGTCGCCCGGCCTGGGTCAGTGCGAGGCGCTCCAGCGGTCGTCGATCTTGCGCCGGCGTTTCCGGACCGCCTTCAACATCCGGTTCTGATAGTCGATGGGACGCTCGTCCGGCGCGGGCTCGCACAGCACGTACTCTCCGGTCGGCCGCAGGTCCCAGGCGCACTGATTGTCGCGA
The DNA here is from genome assembly GCA_026914155.1 of Candidatus Palauibacter rhopaloidicola. Classification (GTDB taxonomy): domain Bacteria; phylum Gemmatimonadota; class Gemmatimonadetes; order Palauibacterales; family Palauibacteraceae; genus Palauibacter; species Palauibacter rhopaloidicola. Next base: position 15,386 of record JAPPGH010000020.1, read on the forward strand.
AGGGCGAAGCGCAGCGTCTTGCGAAGGCGTTTCCGGATCCGCTTGTCGCGGACGGGCAGCAGCACTTCGACACGGCCGTCGAGGTTCCGGCGGCGCCAGTCCGCGCTCCCGATCCATACCTCGGGGCTCCCGTCGTTCTCCCACCAGAAGATCCGGTCGTGCTCCAGGAACCGGCCGACGATGCTGCGCACCCGGATGTTCTCGCTGAAGCCGGGGATTCCCGGACGGAGCCGGCACTGGCCGCGGATGATGAGGTCGATCCTCACGCCGGCGGCGGACGCGGCGTAGAGGGCGCGGATCATCTTCGGATCGTCGAGACCGTTCATCTTCATGATCATGCGACCCTTCCGGCCGGCCTTGACGTGCGAGATCTCGCGCTCGATCCGGGCGGTGAGGGCGTGTCGCAGGTCGCGGGGCGCCACGATGAGTTCCTCGTACTGCTGGTCGGGGGCGTACCCGGTCAGGTAGTGGAACAGGTTCACCGCGTCGCGGCCGATTTCCGGGCGCGCCGTGAGGATCCCGAGGTCCGCGTAGATCTGCGCGGTCTCGGAGTTGTAGTTGCCGGTGCCGATGTGGCAGTAGGTGCGGATCTCGTCCCCTTCTTCGCGGACGACGAGCGCGACCTTGGCGTGCGTCTTCAGCCCGACGAGCCCGTACGTCACGTTGACGCCGGCCTCCTCCAGCACGGAAGCCCACTCCATGTTGTCGGCCTCATCGAAGCGCGCCGTGACTTCCACGAGCACGGCGACCGCCTTGCCCGCCTCGGCCGCCCGCACCAGCGCGGCGATGATCCGCGAGTGTTCCGCCGTCCGGTAGAGCGTCTGCTTGATGGCCACGACCGCCGGGTCCGCGGCGGCCTCCTCGATGAACTGCTGCACCGTCGCGGTGAAGGACTCGTACGGGTGGTGCACCATGAGATCGCCCGCCCGAATCACCGTGAAGATGTCGGGACGATCCTCCGTCTCGCCTTCGCGGATCAGACGGGGCGGGATCATCGGCTCCCAGGGTTCGTGCCGGTGCTCCCAGGGGCCCTCGGCCGCGATCTGCCAGAAGCCCGACATCTCGAGCAGGCCCGGGATCTCGTACAGATCTTCCTCATCCAGTTCGAGCTGCCGAACCAGGAACTGTCGGACGTCGTCGGGCATGCCCGGCTCGACCTCCAGACGCACCACGCGCGCGAAGCGCCGCTCGCGGATTTCCTCGGAGATCATCTGCAGGAGGTCGTCCGCCACCTCTTCATCGCGCGCCACATCGGCGTTCCGGGTAACGCGGAAGAGCGAAGCGCTCTCGATCTTCATCCCCCGGAACAGTTCGTCCGCGAAGTGCCGCACGACCTGCTCGACGGGGACGACGTGCCCCCTCTCGGGGAGTTCGACCCAGCGCAGCGCCGTGGGGATCTTCACCCGCGCGAAGTGGCGGGTCCGGCGTTCCGGGTGCTCGAGCATGAGGGCGAGCGAGAGGCTCATGTTGGACAGGAAGGGGAACGGGTGTCCCGGGTCGACGGCCAGCGGGGTGAGGACCGGATAGATCCGATCCGTGAACGCCCGGCGCACATGCTCGCGCTCCTCCTCGCTCAGATCCTCGAAGTCGCGCACGGCGATGTCGAGTTCCGCCGCGAGGCGCGGCCGGAGGTCGTCCATCCAGACCTCCGCCAGCCGGGTCCGCATGGTCCGGACGCCCTCGCGCACGAGGTCCAGTTGTTCGGCGGGCCCGCGGCCGTCCGGCGATGGCTTCACCACGCCCGCGCCGAGCACGCGCTTGAGGCCGCCGACCTGCTTCATCACGAATTCGTCGAGGTTGTTCTCCGTGATCGCGAGGAAGCGGAGTCGCTCCAGCAGCGGCGTCCGCTCGTCCATGGCCTGGTAGAGCACGCGCCAGTTGAAGTCCAGCCAGCTGAGTTCCGCGTTGAAATAGAGCGACGGGTGGCTCGGCTTCGCGTCGTCGGGCACGGGCTTCGGCGCCACGGCGCGCGGGAGAACCGGGACGCCGTCCACGCGGTGGCCGACCCGGTAGCCGGGCGGATGGGGCGGGGCGCCGGCGCCGTTCTCCGGAGCCGGTGCGCTCTCGGGGGGCGGCGGGGCCTCACGCGCCGGGGCCTCACGCGTCGAGGAGGGGTTCGCACCGGCGGAGCGGGGCGACGCGGCCGGGGAAATCCCTCCCGGACGGCGGCTCCCGTGATAGAGCCTCGGGCGGCGCGAAATCTCGTTCGACTCGGATGACATGCGACTCCCTCGGTCACTCTCTCCTGGTCACCTGGCCGGCCATTTGCGGACGCAGGGCCTGTAATATAGGCCTGACGCCGCGTTTTCCGCTCGTTTTGGCCGTCTCAGCCGGAAGTTGGCGTCGAAACCAGGTCGAAGGTGACGTACGGTTCGAGGCCGAAGATGCGGGCGAAGAGCTTCCCCTTCTTGCGCAGCGCCCACTGCTCGAGGAGCAGGCTTCCCCTCCGCTCGAGACGGAGTTCGAGCCTGTCCTCGTGCACGCGCGCATCGATGCTCTGCACGCGCTGGAGGTGCTCGCGGTCGAGGGAGTCCGCGATGCGAAGGAGGGCGGCGAGCCTCTCCACCCGTTCGCGATCGGGAGGATCCAGGTCGCGGTACAGGTAGTGGCTGCGGCGCGGTTCGGCCCGCCGGTGGTAGCGCGCCACCAGGGCGACGAGCGGGAGCTCGTTCGGCGCGATGCCCGGGATCTCGCTGTGAAGGATCAGGTAGAGCGAGTGCTTGTGGTGTTTCGCATAGGAGATGTGCTGCCCGATGTCGTGCAGGATCGCCCCCGCCAGCAGAATCCGCCGGTCGCGCGGTTCGAGGCCGTGGACCTCGGTGAGCTGATCGAACAGGGAGAGGGCCAGCGACGCGACGTGCCGCCCGTGATCCTCGTCGAAGAGGTATCGGCGCCCGAGTGTGAGCGCTCCTTCGTGGACGATCCGCTCCAGACGCCCGAAACCGGCGCCGCTCGTCAACTCGTCGACGAGGTCGAAGAGCACGCCCTCCTTCACGCCGACTCCGGGGACGAGAATCTCTTCGGCTCCCGCGAGTTCGGCGACGCGGTCGTACACGATCGCGGCGGGGAGGATCACGTCGGCCCGGTCTTCGCGCAGGCCGAGCCGTCCGATGCGCTGGCTGTAGGAGAGGCGGGAGAACTCCTCGATCGCCATGGCGAGTTCGGCCCGCGTGATGCGGCGGGTGCCGTCGGCGGCGCTGTGACCCGCGAGGCGCGCGAGTTCCTCGATATTGCCGCCGGTGGCGATGAGCTGGACCGGCGTCCAGTGCTTGCTCGCGTGCGGAATGCGGAGCGTGGCGGCGTACTCCGCGAGCAGATTCGCGAAGTGCGCGGGCGCATCGTCCGCCCCCGTGAGTTCCTCGAGCAGCCGGACCGATCCCATTCGGTGCGACTGGCTCCACATGATCCCGGACCGATCCGCCAGCGACACCTCGACGCTTCCGCCGCCGAGATCCACGAGCATCCACTTGGCGTCGCCGAAATCGACGCGCTGCTTCACGGACGTCCACACGAGCCGCGCCTCATCCGTGCCGGAGATGAGATCGAGCCGGATCCCCGCGTCCTTCCCGACGCGGCGGACGAGATCCCCGCCGTTGCGGCTCTCCCGCACCGCGCTGGTGGCCACGGCGCGCACATGCTCGACGCCCAGGCGGTCGATTTCCTCCCGGAAGCGCCGGAACCCCTCTACGGTCCGGTCGATGGCGGAAGGCGACAGTTCCCCCGTGAGGAAGGCCGAACGTCCCAGCCGGACGGGAACCCGCTCCGAAGCGAGTTCCACGTAGCGGTGTGGGTCGACGAACTCCGCGGCGACGAAGCGGAACGCGTTCGACCCGACATCGATGGCGGCGACGCGCAGCGGGAACGGGAGCGGCTCCCGGCCGTCGGCGGTCTCGCGTGGCAGTGGTGGCGTCGTAAGCTGCATCGCGGGAAACGTAGCCGCATCGATGGCGGCGCGCTCCTGTCCCCGACGCGCGGCCGGGGGCATCTTGGTGGCTTACGGTCAAGATCCGGGAGGTTCCGAATGTCCGTCATCGCTTCCGTCATCGCTTCCGTTATCGCTTCTGTCATCGCTTCAGCGGCTACCGCGTCCCGACGCTCCAGACTCGCCTGCTGCGCGGGGGTGCTGTTCGCCTGCCTGGCCTCCCCGTCGGCGGTGGCCGGCCAGAGCGAGACGATCGCCTTCACCGGCGCCTCGGTGATCGATCCGGCGACTTCCGGCGTCCTCTCGAACGCGACGGTCGTCGTGCGGGAGGGGGTCATCGTTTCCGTGGCGGCGGGGGGCGAAACACCCGCCGCGGCGCGCGCGATCGACCTCGGCGGCCGCTACCTCGTCCCGGGCCTCATCGACGCCCATGTCCACATCGGGACGCTCGAGGCGGCGCGCCGGGCGCTGCTCTCCGGAGTCACGACGGCGCGCAGCATGGGGGCGGGATTCTTTGCCGATGTCGGCCTGCGGGAACTGTCCCGGCGCGGGAGCCTTGCGGGTCCGGAGATCCTTGCGGCCGGCTACCATGTGCGGCCCCGTCCGGCCGAGGGACTCTTCCTGGATGAGCCGGGTCTCAGCGATCTCCTGGGACGCGACGTGCGCGGCCCCGAGGCGATGGGCCGGGTGGCGCGCGCGATGCTCGATCGCGGCGTGGATTTCATCAAGGTCAACGCCACCGAACGCGCAGGCCTGCCGGAAACCGACCCCCGCAAGCCGTTCTTCACGGAGACCGAACTGTCGGCGCTGGTCGCGGAGGCCTCGCGCGGCGGCGTCCCCGTAGCCGCGCACGCGCACGGCGACCGCGGCGGCCGGGCCGCAGTCGCGGCGGGCGTGCGGAGCATCGAACACGGGACGTATCTGCGCGACGAAACGCTCCGCCTCATGCGGGAGCGGGGCACCTACCTGGTGCCGACGATCGCCGTCGTGTCCGATCTCACGGTCCCCGGCGGCGACTACGACGATCCGGTGCTCCAGGTGCGCGGACGGCACATGCTCCCGCGCGTCCGGGAGACGGCGGCGGCGGCCCATGCGCTCGGCGTGCCGCTCGTCGCCGCCACGGACACCGGCTACGGGTCCGCGAGCGTCCTCCGCATGAGCCACGAACTGATGGAATTCGTGGGCATCGGGATGAGCGAACTCGATGCGATCCGGGCCGCGACCACGGTTGCGGCGGAGTTGCTCGGCGTCGGGGACCGAACGGGACGGGTCGCGGCGGGGTTCGAGGCGGATCTCCTCGTCCTCGACCGCAACCCGCTCGACGACATCGGACAGTATCAGGATGTGCTGTTCGTGATGAGCGACGGCGTGATCGCGCTCGACCGGCTCGACTTCCGGACGGAAGCGATCCGGACGCCATGAGCGAGGTCGGACCACTGGCGTACCTGGCGCTCCTCGCGCTCCTCGCCCCCTTCGGAGCGCATCGGCTGCGCCTGCTCTGGCTGCGGATGCGCCGGCCCGCCCGGGTGGAAGCGCGCGCCTGGGAGGGCGCGCTCCCGGTCGTCACGGTACAACTGCCCGTCTTCAACGAAGCCAACGTCGTCGAACGGCTCATCGACGCCGCCTGCCGTCTGCGCTATCCGGCGGACCGCCTCGAAATCCAGTTGCTCGACGATTCGGACGACGAGACGGTGGCGATCGCGGCGCGGCGGGTGCGCGAATGGCGGGCCCGCGGGATCGACATCCGGCATGTGCGGCGGCGATCCCGCGAGGGGTACAAGGCCGGCGCGCTCGCCCACGGCGTATCCCTCGCCCGCGGCGACTTCCTGCTCGTGCTGGACGCGGATTTCGTTCCGCCTCCGGAGTTGATCCGGGAGTTGCTCCCCCCGTTCGCGGACCCCGGCGTGGGGGCGGTGCAGGCGGCCTGGGATCACCTCTCCCCCGATGCGAGCTGGCTGACGCGAGCCCAGGCGCTCTTCCTCGACGCGCACTTCGCGATCGAGCACGAGGCGCGATACCGCGCCGGCCTCTTCTTCAACTTCAACGGCTCCGGCGGAATGTGGCGCAAGGCGTGCGTGCAGGCGGCGGGGGGTTGGCAGAGCGACACCCTGACCGAGGATGTCGACCTCAGCTACCGCGCCCAGCTCGCGGGCTGGCGTTTCGTCTACCGGGACGACGTCCGGGTCCCCGCCGAGCTGCCGGCGAATCTGCGCGCGGTGGAGATCCAGCAGAGCCGGTGGACGCAGGGCGGCATCCAGAGCGCACGGAAGCTCCTGCCACGAATCTGGCGCGCCCCCGTGCCGGCGGCGATCAAGTTCGAGGCGACGGCCCATCTCGTGGGACACGTCGTGCACCCGCTGACGCTCACGATGGCGGCGGCGCTCGCGGGGGCCGGGTGGGCGACGGCAACCGGCTTCGGCCTCCCGGCCGCCGTTCACGTCGGCGCCGTGCTCCTCGCCACCGTCCCGTTTTTGCTCTTCTACGGGTCCGCGGGGTGGATCCGCGGGCGCCGGCGACTCGGGCGCCGCATCGTCGAAGCGCTGCTCCTCGGGCTGGGGCTCGGCGTGCCCCTCACCTTCGCCGTCGCGCGGGCCTGCCGCGGGACCCGGACCCCCTTCGTCCGCACGCCGAAACGCGGCTTCGATCCCGTCGTGGCGTACCGGGTCCGGCTCTCGAGCGGGCCCGCGCTGCTGCGCCTGGCGCTCGCCGCGGCGCTCGCCGGCGCCGTCGTGAACACGGCGCTCGTCGGATCACCCGCCGTCCTGCCCTTCACCGCCCTCTTCGCCGCGGGCTACGCCCTCACCTCGCGCGAATCCCTGCGAACCCCGCCCGCGCCAGCCATCCCAGGCTAGGAGGGCCAGCGGCGGCCCGTGGATCAGCCACGTCAGCCAGGCGGGTTCCGGCCACGCTCCCGTCGCGAGATAGGCATCCCTCCCGGCGTAGGCGAGAAACACGGTTCCGCTGAACAGAAGCCATCCCCGGCTCGCCGAGAGGCAGGCGAAGGGGAGTACCCACAGCAGGTACCACGGGTGGAGCGTCGGGGAGAGGAGGAAGGCGGCTCCGATCGTCCACAGGAGGACGCGCTCCAGCGGCCAGCGGTGGAGCGCGGCGCGCAGCGCGATGGCGCCGACGATCGACGCGCCGATCCACTTCCCGAGATCAGGGTGCCCCGGCAGCCGTTCAAGCACCCGGTAGAGGCCGCCGTTGAACGCCCAGAGGTCCGCGTAGGTCCGCAGACCGTCGAAGAGGGCCGGCCCCGCGCCGACGTAGGGCGCATAGAGAAGGACGGGGACGAGGACGGCGGCGGCGAGCGCCCCGGGGCCGCGCAGCCGGAAGAGAGCCGGGAGCGCCGCGAGAGGCGCGAACTTCACGGCCGCGCCGAGCCCCAGGAGGGCGCCGGACCGCCACGCCGGGACCGCCGCGCTGCCGGCCAGCGCCACGGCGCCCAGCATGGGCGCGACCCCGAGCGGATCCAGGTGCCCGCTCCAGGCCACTTCGATGACGACGAGCGGAGACAAGAGATAGAGCGCGAGCGGGAGCACGCTCCCGCCGGACGAAAGCCTGTCGATGAGTCGCGCGACCAGCAGATCGGCCGCGAGCCACCCCAGCTTGAAGATCCACCACGCGGGGCCGGCCGAGGCCAGGAGCGCGAATACGATCTGAGCCCCCGGCGGGTAGATCGTGGGCACGTCCGCGTGATTGATGAGCGGCCACCACGCGGTGCGCAGCTCTTCGAGCGCCGTCGCCGAGGGGGGATGCGCGTAGGGATTCACGCCGCTGGACTGAACCCAGCCGTCCCACATGTACCGGTAGACGTCCTCGGAAAGGGTGGGCGCCGAGGGAAAGACGCCCGCTCGGAGGGCGATCCCGGCGGTCCAGATGTGCCGGCGGACCGAACCCGTCCGGCGCGGCGCGGCAGCGTAACGGGCCGCGCCGAGATAGGCCGCGAACGCCGCGACCCACAGCGGAATCGCCGGCCACGGAGTGCCGGACCCACCCCAGGCCATGCCCCAGAGCGCCGCCGCCTCGACGGCCACGAGCAGCCAGAGCCAGCCTGGCCGGCCTGCGCCTGTGTCAGCGGGTGACCCCGCCGACGTCACCGCCTGGCCGAACTGAAGAGCTGTCGCAACATGGGCTCGGGGAGTTCGACGGCCCTCTCCACGACGCGCGCCACCGTTTCCTCCATGATCACCGGGGCCGTGTCGTATTTCTCGTCGTCGAGCCGAAAGGAGAGCCAGCCCCGCACGAGGTCGTCGGCGACCGGTTCGGCGATGACGAGGATCTTCCAGCGGCGTTCCCCGTCGTCGAGGCTGCCGATGGCGGTCTCCTGGCCGGCTTCGTCCCACATCCGCAGTTGGGGGCGTCCTTCTTCGGTGCTGTCGGCTGCGTCGTACTGATCGTCAGGCATCCGTCCTCCGATTCGACCGCGATTCAATCGGTCTCCGCGGCCTCCTCCTCCGAACGCTGCCGCCACAGGCCCATCAGGTATGCTTCATACTCTTCAGGGGCAGCTTCGTAGTCGCGGCGCCAGGTCTCGAAATCGGGTAACGGCACGCTCTCCCGGAGTCGCTTGGTCGCGAGTCGGACCATCGTCTGGAACCCCAGCCGCTCCTGGCCGAACGCCTGCGCCCGGGCTTCCTCCTCCACGATCTCGTAGATGCGCTCTTCGGACAGGGAAAGGAAAACTTCGGTGAGTTGAGCCGAGCAGTAGTCGGCGTATTTGGCCCGCAGAACGCCTTCGTCGGACTCCGATCCCCTCTCGGCATCCCGACCGGGCGCTGGACGCTCCGTATCGGAGGACACGGCTATACTCGGCTCGCAATCGCTGGCCAACCCCTCACCTCCCCGCTCACCACTCCCTGCGCGATTTAGCCCCGGGTGGGACGGGCGTCAACGGTTGGCAGGCCCCGGCAAGAGCCCCGCTGCGGCCGTGGTCCGCGACCGGACCCTCGCCGACGCAGGCTCGTCCGCGGTTTCTCTCAGCGGTGTCTCGAGGCGGGAGTTTTGAGTTCTTCGAAGATGATTCGGCGGGCCAGAACATACTGTATGGCACGCTCGAGGAACTCGGGATCTCGCTGGCGCACGGCCTCCACATCGGCAGCAAGCTCCTTGGGAAGATCCACGACGACGTTGACGAGGCTACAGTCGGATGATGCCATCATAGTCAGGGGCACACTCGCAAAAAAATTCGAGGGTTTCGCTCTCTGTATCCGAACGGACGCCGGAGGTCCGCGGCAATCAGGGGCCGTGCATTTCCCGTCGCGCTTTGAGGATAGGATCAACGCTCCCGCCCCTGCAAGCGGACGACCCGTTCGCCCGGGGATCGGCGGATTGTGTAATGAGGCCATAACAAGTTGTACAGTTGCATGTTACGTGACTGTTGAATGATCGTCCAAAACTGCCGATCACGTGTGGATTGTGCCGCTAATCCACGGCGCGGCGGCGGCGCGCGCATGCGGCGTTCATGCATGTTACACGCGGTGATGAACGGGCTGTGGCGGCGACCCGAAAGGATCGGCGCGCGCAGGATTTTTTTCAGAAAATATGGATTGCCGCCGATACGCGGCCCGCTCGCCGGCTGCGTCGCCGTTGGGGGTCCGGCAGCCGTGGCGAGCCCCGCTGCGGCGGCGTTCGAGAGGCGCGGACGGAGGGGTTTTTCACCTGCGGCTGGAAGGCGCTGGACCGTGCGACCCGGGGGGCGGGCGGCTATGCTGTGCGCTCCACCTCCCGCGGGGCGTCCGCGACGCGGGGATGGCCCTGTAACGGACGACAAACGGAGGGATGCGAGTGACGGATTCTGCGCCTGGCGCGTTGATCCTCGGGGCTTCGAGCGGCTTTGGCGAAGCGGCTGCGCTGGCGTTCGCCGAAGCCGGTTACGACATCTACGGGGTGCACCTGGACCGAAGAGCGGGACTCGCCCACGTCGGGGAGGTCCGGGCGCTGATCGAGTCACGCGGCCGGCGCGCGCTGTTCTTCAACGGGAACGCGGCCTCCGCGAAGAAGCGCGACAGGGTGCTGGACGAAATCGCGGCGGGCGCCGAACCGGGTTCCGTCCGCGTGCTGATGCACTCGCTGGCTTTCGGAACGCTGCGCCCCTTCGTGCCCGATGACGCTCCCGGGATGAGTCCCGAACAGATGAACATGACGCTGGACGTGATGGCCCATACGCTGGTCTACTGGACCCAGGGGCTGCTCGAGCGCGGGCTGATGAGCGAGGGCGGCCGGATCTTCGCCATGACCTCCTCCGGCGGCGACCGCGTGATCCCTTCCTACGGGGCCGTCTCCGCAGCCAAGGCCGCGCTCGAATCGCACTGCCGTCAACTCGCGCTCGAACTCGCCGCGAAAGGCATCACCGTCAACGCGATCCGCGCCGGCGTGACCGATACGCCCGCGCTTCGCAAGATCCCCGGCGCCGAACACATGATCGCCGAAGCCGCGGCCCAGAACCCCCACGGGCGACTCGGAACCCCGGAAGACGTGGCGCGCTGCATGGTCGCGCTCGCCGCGCCGGACACGGGGTGGATGACGGGAAACACGATCCGGGTGGACGGAGGCGAAGACTTCGTCGGCTCCCGGCCGCCGGGAGACTAGCCAGGTGGACGCCCGGCGGCTGGCCGGCCCGGCGGCGGAGGTGGCCCGCGAGATCGTCGCCGACGAGGTGGAGTACTGGCGGAGCGAGATCACCCGACCCTGGCGGACCGGACGGCCCGGGCGCTGGGCGGAGGTCGGCCGCTGGATCGGGACCGGCCTCGCGGTGGGAGCGGCGGTGTGGGGCGTGATCGCCGCGGTCCAGGCGGAGCGCTACCGGGACTGAGGGTCGCGATGCCGCCCCGTCGCGGCTCGCGTCAGTTGCCGGGCAGGGTGAGGACGATCTCGATCCGGCGGTTCCGGGCGCGTCCCTCCTCCGTCTCGTTGCTCGCGATCGGGCGTTCCTCGCCGAGGCCGGTGGCCTCGACCCGCGAGGACGGGATGGGCACCCGGGCGAGCAGGTGCTCGCGCACGGCGATGGCCCGCTGCTGACTCAGCGCCTGGTTCCCGCGCGTCCCGCCCTGCGCGTCGGTGTGCCCCTCGATCCGCAGGGTGGCCCCGGGAAAGGTCGTGATGACGCGCTGGACCTTGGTGAGCAGGGGGTACAGCGCCTCGTCGATCTCGGCCCGGGCGGGCTCGAAGGTGAGGCCGAACAGCCGGAGCACGAGCCGGTCCCCGGCGAGCAGGACTTCCCCCTCCGAAGGGGTGAAGAGGCCCTGCACTTCGCGCAGCCGCGCCTCCCGCTCGCGGACCGCGAGCAACTCGTCCCGGGCTCCCGTGAAGCGGCGTTCGAACTCGGCTAGGCGGTCCTCCAGCGAGGCGAGCCGGCTGCCGAGCTCCGACGTCCGCGCGCGTTCGTCCGCCAACTCGGCGCCCAGCCGCTCGTTGTCCGCCGCGAGCCGTGAGATGGCCTCCGCGATGCGGGCGGTCGTTTCGCCGGCGTCGCTCCGGAGGGGCTCCACTTCCGCGGCTTCCGCAAGGTGGGCGAGGTCCGCCTCGTGCCCGTCGAGCAGGCGTTCGACCGTCACATGGCGCCGACGCACGCTGTCGAACAGGGCGGCGATGCGGTGCGCGCGGGAAAAGGCGGCGAAGGCGGCTTCTCCGGCCCGCGCCGGCCCCTCCACCGGGGCGAGGTCCTCGATCTCCGCTTCCGCGCTGGCCAGGTGCGACTCGCCCGCCGCGAAAGCGTTCGGGGCCAACTCGCTCGCGCCCGCGTTCATGGCGGCGGCCCGCGCCTGGATCGCCGCTCCCAGAAACTCGTCGCGCCGCGCGGAACGGGTGGCCCGCCGGTAGAGGACCGTCGCGCGGCTCACCCGCACGGCGACATCTTCCATGTCCTCGCGTTCCAGGCGGCGCCCGGCCGTCTGCAGTTCGGATTCGGCTCTCGCCCACCCTTCGACCGCCCGCGTCCCGGCTTCGGAGGCGCGGGCTTCGTCACGGGCGGCGAGCGCCTCGCGGAAGTGCGGCTGGCCCGCGGCCGCGATCCCCTCCGCCTGGGCGAGCCAGCGCGCGGCTTCGTCCAGCAGCTCCTCGAACCGCGCGTCCCGACGGCCATCCCGGAGGCGGCGCGCCGCGTCTTCCAGCCGGTCCTCGGCCTCCCGGAACGAAGACGGCGCGAGGAGGTGGATCGCGTTCTCGCGCGCCTGGTCGAGGCGGGCTTCGAGGGTCCGCAGCGAATCGACGCCTCCCTGGGCGGCGCCCGGATCCGGGCACAGGAAGAGGCACGCGACGAGTACGGCCTCGACGAGTCCGCCGAGCCGTCGCCGGCCCGTCTGCCGCGGGCGCGACCGGGCCGGGAGCCTCTGCCTGACAAACGCCATGTCTTCCGTGCTCTTCCTCGTCGGCAACCAAACGAATCCGGCGCGATTCCACTGCACGATACGAAGGGCACCGGGCACCTTTCAATCTCACTCCCCGGCCGCCAGATTGCGCCTCCCTTCGCGAAACATATTCACCCAGGGGGATCCCTTCATGAAACCACCCGTCGCCGAGGTTCAGCAGGGCGCAGATCCCGGCATTCCACGTCCCGGCAACGAACCTGTCTACGACTACGCCCCGGGCAGTCCCGAACGGGCCGCCCTCAAGGAGGAGTTGCTCCGCCAGCGGGGCGAGGTCGTCGAGATTCCGCTGATCATCGGCGGACGCGAGGTTCGGACTTCGAAGACCTTCGACGTGACGATGCCGCACGACCACGGCCACGCGCTGGCCCGCTGCCACATCGCCGGGGCCGCGGAGGCGCAGGCCGCCATCGACGCCTCGCGCGAGGCCTGGGCGGAGTGGTCGAACCGGGCCTGGGAGGACCGCGCCGCGATTCTCCTCCGCGCCGCCGAACTGCTCGCCGGCCCGTGGAGGATGAAGCTCAACGCCGCGACCATGCTCGGGCAGAGCAAGACGGCGTTCCAAGCCGAGATCGACGCCGCGTGCGAGATCGTCGATTTCTGGCGCTTCAACTCCTTCTTCGCGGGGCGCGTGCATGCCGAGCAGCCGATCTCCGGACCGGGCGTGCGGAACCGCATGGACCACCGTCCACTCGAGGGGTTCGTCTACGCCATCAGCCCGTTCAACTTCACGGCCATCGGGGCCAACCTGACGACGTCTCCCGCGCTCATGGGAAACGTCGCGGTCTGGAAGCCTTCGACCACCGGCGTGCTCGGGTCCTGGTACGTGATGAAGCTCCTCGAGGCGGCGGGGCTCCCGCCGGGCGTGATCAACTTCATTCCGGGCGTCGCTTCGGAGATCAGCGATGTCCTGCTGTCGAGCCCGGAACTCGGCGGCATCCACTTCACGGGTTCGACCGGCACCTTCCAGCATCTCTGGAAGTCCGTCGCGCAGAACGTGGAGAATTACCGCGCCTATCCGAGGCTCGTCGGCGAGACGGGCGGAAAGGACTTCATCGTCGCGCACGAGAGCGCGGACCCGCAGGCGCTCGCGGTCGCGATCGTGCAGGGCGGCTTCGAGTACCAGGGGCAGAAGTGCTCGGCGACCTCGCGCGTGTACGTGCCCGACACGATGTGGGAGGACGTGCGCGACCGGGTCGTCGCGATGACCAGCGAACTTCGGATGGGAGACCCGACCGACTTCCGGAACTTCCTCGGCGCGGTGATCGACCGGCCGGCGTTCGACCGCATCAAGTCGTACATCGACTACGCCCGCGAGTCCGGCGATGCGCGCATCCTCGCCGGCGGCGGCTGCGATGACAGCCGGGGCTACTTCATCGAGCCCACCCTGGTGGAAGCGGACGATCCCGGGCACCGGCTGATGTGCGAGGAGATCTTCGGCCCGGTCGTCACCCTCCATGCGTACCGGGCGTCGGACTGGGAATCCACGCTCGCCCTGGTCGACGGGACCTCCCCGTACGCCCTCACGGGCGCGGTGTTCGCGCGCGACCCGGAGGCCCTCCGAAGCGCGGGCGCGGCGCTTCGGAACGCGGCGGGGAACTACTACATCAACGACAAACCCTCCGGCGCGGTGGTCGGCCAGCAGCCCTTCGGCGGCGGCCGCGCGAGCGGCACGAACGACAAGGCCGGATCCGTTCTGAACCTCGTGCGCTGGGTCTCCCCCCGAACGATCAAGGAGACCTTCGATCCGCCCACCGACTACCGGTATCCCTTCATGGAGGCGGAGTAGAGAGTAGATTCAGGGTTCGCCCGCCGGGTGGAAGACCCGGCCGGGGCGGGAGAGGCGCGACGGTAATGGGACGTTTCACAGACGAGGAACTGCAGCGGAAGGTGCAGGAAGGGTTCATCGTCGAGTCCGAAGAGGACATGACGGAGACCTACAAGCGGGCGCTGATCACGCAGCTCACCGTCCAGGGCGACACGGAGCTGATCAGCGCGCCGGCGTACTTCATGGCCGCCCGCGACGCGCCGTCCACGAACACGATGGTCTCGGCCACGGCGATCATCCAGGACGAACTGGGGCACGCGAACATCGCCTACCGCCTGCTTGAGGATCTCGGCGTCGACCGCCACTGGCTGCTCTACGAGCGGGAACCCGCCCACTTCAAGCACCCCTACGGCTTCGACCAGCCGCTCATGAACTGGGCCGAGCTGGTTTCGGCGAACGCGCTGTACGACCGGGCCGGGATCACGCTGCTGGGCGACGTACACCGCAACACGAGCTACGGACCGCTCAAGCGCGGCCTCGTCAAGGTGAGCATGGAGGAGAACTTCCACCTGCGGCACGGCGAGGTCTGGATCCGCCGCTTCGCCGAGGCGGGAGGCGCCGCGAAGGAAGCGGTGCAGCGGACGCTCGACTGGATGTTTCCGATGGGCGTGGAGTGGTTCGGGATGCCCGACGACCGCAAGCACCACAACGCGCAACTCGACTTCCGCCTCAAGGGGATGACGAACGACCAGCTCCGCCGGACCTGGCTCAAGGCGGTCGTGCCGCTGTGCGAGGAGCTGGGGTACGACCTTCCGGCGCAGTACGACCCCGACACGGACGAAGTGGAGCTGACCTACGAGCTTCCCTGCCAGTACGACCCGGACGCGCGGCGCTGGCTCTTCAATGAGACGATCACCTGGAAGCAGGTGTTCGAACGGTGGAAGGCGCGCGGCCCGATGAACGAGCAGTACGTCGATTCCCTGCGGAGAAGCCGGTTCGCGGTCGAGCGGCTGCTCGCGGCATGAAGACAGCTGCTCGCGGCATGAACGCCGACGCCCCGGCGCGCGGCGTGGCGGGCCCGCGGTCCCTTCCGCGGTACGAGGCGGGCATGGATTTCGGCGCCGTGCTCCGGGAGACGCGCGGCGGACGGGAACTGCCGCCCCCTCCCGCGTTCGCCGAACCCGCGGCCGACCTCGCGGAGCGGGCGCGGCGGGCGCTCTACGAGGTCGCGGATCCGGAGTTCCCGATTTCGATCGTCGACCTCGGGCTCGTACGCGGCGTCGAGGGGGACGAGGAGGCGGGGTCCGTCACCGTCCACCTCACCTTCACGGCCACCGCCTGCCCTTGCATGGACTTCATCGAATGGGACGTGCGGCAGCGCCTCCTGGAGATGGACGGGGTCCGGCAGGTCGAGATCGTGACCGGGTGGGATCCTCCGTGGACGACGGCCGCCATCTCCGCGCGCGGACGGAGGCTTCTGCGCTCCGTCGGAGTCGTCACGTGAGCGGAAACGGACGGGTGTACGAGGTGTTCGCGCGCAAGAAGCGGGCCGACCGCTTCGAGCACGTGGGCGCCGTGTCGGCCCCCAACGAGCAGTTGGCGCGCGTCTACGCGTGGCAGACGTACGATGAGGCGAAGTGGTTCGAAATGACCGTCGCTCGGCGCGATGCGTTCGCGGCGGTGAACCGGCCGCAGGCCCCGTTCACGCTCGGCGAGCCGGGCGGGCGGGCGTCGGCGGATTCGCGATGACGGAGAGCGGTTTCCGGTCGGCCGAGGACCTGCCGGAGGGGGTTTCCGGGCACCTCGCCAGCCTCATTCTCGCCCTCGCAGACAACAAGCGGCTGCTCGGGATCCGCTACTCGGACTGGATTCTCGGGGCGCCCTCGGTCGAGGCCGGCATCGCCTGCTCCGCCATGGCGCAGGACGAGTGGGGGCACGCCCGCATCCTCTACGCGATGCTGCGCGACTTCGGCCACGACCCGTCCGTCCTCGAGCACGAACGCCCGTCCGACGAATACCACAGCTCCGAACTGCTCGACCGGGACGTCGAATCGTGGGAGGCGTTCCTCGCCCTCAACTTCCTGTGGGACACGGCGCTCTCGGTCCAGTTCGAGATGCTGGTCGAGAGCCGCTACGAGCCGATCCACTACAAGGTGCGCAAGCTGCTCGAGGAAGAGCGGTTCCACTTCGATCACGGACAGGGGTGGACCCGCCGACTGCTGAGCGCCGAGGGCGGGCGGGCGGCGCTGGCCGAAGCCTTCGGAGCGGCCTGGAACGCGTGTCTGTGCGGGTTCGGCCCCGACGACGACCCGCTCAGCGGGACGCTCGCCGCGCACGGAATCGTACGGCGCGATGCCGCCGGGGCGCGGGCGCGCTGGCTGGAACGCGTGGGTCCGGTCGCCGCGGAGACCGGCCTGGCGCGCGACGCCGGATCGGAGTGGGTCAGCACGCGCAAACCCGTCTGGGAGGACCGTTGGCTCCTGCGCCGGCGGGCGGTGGAGGGCGGCCCCGATGACGATTCCCTCGCCCGGGTCCGGGGCGACCGTAACCGAGAACTCCTGATGGACTGAAGTCCATGCCCGACGGCACGAAGCACGACAGCGTGAAGCACGACGGCGCGAGAGGCGGTGCCCCGCCGCAGCGGTCCCCGCTCGACGACCCCGTCGAATCGTCCGGCATGCCGGCATCGGTCCCCTGCCCCTTCTGCGACTCGGACGACTCCGACCCGTTCGCGACCTTCGGGGGGCAGGCGTCGACCGCCCAGTACTACTGCAACGCCTGCCGAACCGTCTTCGAAGCCCTGAGGTGGCGCTGAACTGCTAGCTCTGGAGCCCGGCCTCCATCGCGGACGAGTCCCGCCGCTCGCCCCCTTCGCCAGCGCGCTGGCCGCGTTCGCGGCGGGAGAGTCCGATCCCGGCCTTCGGCTGCGCAGCAGCCTCGGCGACGATGCGTCGCTGCCCGCGAGGTTCTTCTTCCGGACGCCGGATCGGTGGATGGACTTCGAGCGCCAAGCGGTCGAGTTGTGCCGCGGCCGGGTGCTCGACCTCGGGGCCGGCGCGGGACCGCACACGCTCGCGCTCGAGGCGCTGGGATTCTCCGTCGTCGCGGTGGAAGGCTCCGCCGAGGTCGCTCGCCTGCTGCGGGAGCGCGGCGCGGCGTCGGTCCTGCACGCGGACTTCCGGCACTGGTGGCGACCGGGCTTCGACACGGTCCTCATGCTCATGAACGGGCTCGGGCCGGTCGGAACGCTGGCAGGCCTCGACCGCTTCCTCGCGCACGCCCACCGGTTCCTTTCCCCGGGCGGACAGATCCTGGTCGACGGCGCGGAGGCCGTCCTTCGCGGACCCACGGCGACGGCGGGCTGGCCGCCTGCCGGCGGGTATCCGGGCCAGGCCTGGATCGAACTCTCGCACGCGGGCCGGGTCGGCCGGCCCTTTCGCGAGTTGTACATCGATCCCGAGACGCTCACGCGCCACGCCGCGCGGGCCGGCTGGCGGCTGGAGGTCGCGTTCGAGGGCGGGGACGGAGTCTATCTGGCCCGTCTCACCAGACCGTCCTGACCTTCCGGGACATCAGCGGGACGGCGGGGCGCCTGCCAACCATTTCCGCGATTCCGGAGTCGAACGTTCAGGAACCGGGAGAAACTTTCTCTCATTTCTTCCGTATCACGAGGTAAGATCGCAGTCGCCGATTCAGAGGAAGGGACGGGTCACATGGACAGGTTTTCGAAATGGGCGACCACGGGCTCTCTGGCTTGGCTGGTGATGGCGGTGGGGTTGATTCTGGGCACACACAGCGGGTCGGTGCAGGGCGCGCAGGCGGCCGGGACCGAGGCCACTCCGGCGATCGCACCGTGCCCTGAGACCCCCGTCGCGGCGGCCCCCGCGACCGCGGATTTCACCGCCCACAAGAGGTCCTGAGCGGCGCGGGGTTGCTCCGCGACGCCGCCCCGTCGGGCCGGGTCCGTACCGGGACCCGGCCCTTTTTTTTAGGTTCCCTCCCATGCCGCAACGAGAGCGTCCCGATTTCATCCGTCAGATCGTCGCCGAAGATGTCCTGAGCGGGCGGCACGGGGGGCGTGTGCTCACGCGCTTTCCGCCCGAACCCAACGGCTTCCTTCACGTGGGTCACGCCTCCGCCATCTGCCTCGACTTCGAGGTGGCGCGGGAGCACGGCGGCCGTACGACGCTGCGCATGGACGACACGAACCCGACGACGGAGGATCCGTCCTACGTCGAGGCGATCGCGCGGGACATCCGCTGGCTGGGGTTCGAGTGGGACGGCGAGATCCGCTACGCGTCGGACTACTTCGGGGCGCTGTACCGGATGGCGCTGCGGATGATCGAGGACGGCTTCGCCTACGTCGACAGCCTGTCCGAGGAGGAGATCCGCGCGCACCGCGGGTCGGTGCGCGAACCCAGCCGGCCCAGCCCGTACCGGGATCGCTCGACCGAGGAGAACCTGGATCTCTTCCGGCGCATGCGCGCGGGCGAGTTCGATGATGGAGAGCACGTGCTCCGCGCGCGGATCGACCTCGCCTCGTCGAACATGAAGCTGCGCGACCCGCTGATGTATCGAATCCGGCACGCGCACCACTACCGGACGGGCGATGCGTGGCCGATCTACCCCTTCTACGACTGGGCGCACGGCCAGTCCGACGCCATCGAGGGCATCACGCACTCCTTCTGCACGCTCGAGTTCCAGGACAATCGCGCGCTCTACGACTGGTTCATCGAGCACACGCGCCCCGCTTCCGCCCGCATCGACCGCGTACCGGGGGCGGAGGGCGGCGGCGGAGACGCGCTCGGCTCCTGGGACCCGCGGCCCCGCCAGTACGAGTTCGCGCGCCGCAACCTCGACTACACGATCGTAAGCAAGCGGAAACTCCTCCTGCTCGTGGAGGAGGGACACGTCTCGGGCTGGGACGATCCGCGCATGCCCACGCTGGCCGGCCTGCGGCGCCGAGGCATTCCCCCCGATGCGATACGCGCCTTCTGTCGGCAGGTCGGGATCGGGAAGGCCGACAACCGGGTGGAGATCGCCACGCTAGAGTGGGCGGTGCGGGAGGCGCTGAACCGGCGGGCGCCGCGCGCGCTCGCGGTGCTTCGTCCGCTCGAAGTCGTCATCGAGAACTGCCCGGAGGACGAGGTGGACTGGATCGAGGCCCCGTACTTTCCGCGCGGCGCCGATGCCCCGCCGGAGGGATGGCCCGAAACGAGGAAGGTCCCGTTCACCCGCGTCCTCTACATCGAGCGGGACGATTTCGCGGAGGAGCCGGCCCCCGGCTTCCGCCGGCTCGCCCCGGGGCGCGAGGTGCGCCTGCGGCACGGCTATTTCATCACGTGCCGCAGCGTGGAGAAGGACGACGCCGGCGAGATCGTGCGCCTGCGCTGCACGTACGACCCGGAGACGCGAAGCGGATCGGCACCCGACGGGCGTCGGCCGGCGGGCACCATCCACTGGGTGTCGGCCACGGAGTCGGTGCCGCTGGAGGTCCGCCTCTACGACCGCCTGTTCCGCGTCTCCGATCCGGCCGGCGGCGGCGAGGGCCTGCGCGCGAGCCTCAACCCGGACTCGCTGCAGGTCCTGACCGACGCGCGCGGCGAGCCGAGCCTGGCCGGCGATCCCGGTCCGGAGGGCGATCCGCCGGGGACGGCCTGGCAGTTCGAGCGGCTGGGGTACTTCGTCGCGGACCGGGCCACACGAGCCGGGACGGCGGACGCGACGGCGGACGCGGGCGGCGAAGCTCCGGACGGCGGCCCGCTCGTCTTCAACCGGACGGTGACGCTCCGCGACGCCTGGAGCCGACGGGCGAAGTCGGACGCCTCCCGCGACACCGACGCCGGGGAGGCGCGGACTACGGTGAAAGACCGGTCGTCCGAGCCCGAGACTCCCGGGATCGACTCGGCGCGGGAAGCCCGCGATGCCGCGAGGCGGGCCGACCCCGCGCTCCAGGCGGCCTTCGACCGCTTCCGGGAGCCGCTGGGCCTGCCGGACGAACTCGCCGACCTGCTCAGTGGTTCCGCCGAGTCGGTGCGCTATTATGAGCGCGCGATCCGCGGCGGAGTGGATTCGGCCGCCGTCGCGACCTGGCTCGTGCATGAGGTCCGCGGCGCCGGGGGCAGCGAAGGCGACGCGGGCGCCCTCGAGCCGGAGGCGCTGTCCGAGCTGGTGGAACTCGTCCTCGAGCGCTCGATCTCGCGGGCGGTGGCGAAGTCGCTGCTGGCGCGGCTCGTGGAGGACGGCGGAAGCCCCCGGGAGATCGTCCGGCGCGAGGGGCTGGGCCGGATCGGCGACGCGGAGCAGATTCGCGAGGTCGTGCGCGGTGTCGTGGCGGCCCACCCGGCCGAGGTGGCGCGCTATGCCGCCGGGCACACCGGCCTCGCCGGTTTTTTTGTGGGCCAGGTCATGCGCGCGACGCACGGACGCGCGGACCCGGCCATCGTGAGGGAACTCCTTGAGGAGAGTCTCAATGACGCGACGTGAAGCGGTGCTTCGATCGCTCCGGCGTACCCGCCGCGGGTTTCTCGTGCTTGCTCTCTGGGGGCTGTGGCCGGCCGCGGCGCTCGAGGCGCAGGATCCGGTCCCCGCCGACAGCGTGATCTCGCTGGGCGAGTTGATCGTCTCGGCGCTGCGCGCGCCCACTTCCGTGAGAGACGTCCCGGTCAACGTGACGACGGTCACGCGCGAGGAGTTGCGCCTTTCCGCCGCGCAGACACTCCAGGACGTCCTGCAGGAAGTCCCGGGCCTCAACTTCCGCTTCCCGTTCCAGGCCGGCGTCGCGCACCCCTCCTGGCAGGCCGTGACCATTCGGGGACTGGGAGGCACCGCCGCCAGCCGGACGCTCGTGCTCGTGGATGGCGTACCCCTGAACGACCCCTACTTCGGCTGGGTACGCTGGAGCCAGGTCCCGGTGGAGGTCATCGAGCGCATCGAGATCGTGCGCGGCGGAGCCACGGTCAGCTGGGGCAGCCAGAGTCTCGCGGGCGTCGTCCACGTGATCACGCGCTCGGGTGGCGCCGGCGGGTTCTCCGCGGGCGTGCAGGGAGGGAGCCAGTCCACCTTCCGCGGCGACGCGATGGCGTCCTTCGGCGACGACCGCGCGGGCGGCTACGTGGCGGGCGAGTTCTTCGACAGCGACGGCTACATCCTGACGGAGCCCAGCCTGCGTGGCGCGGTGGACATCCCCTCCGCGTCGAGCCACGGGGCCCTGCGCGCGAAGGTCGAGTTGCAGGCCGGGGACCGCCTGCGCATCCACGCCCAGGGGAACTACTTCGACCAAGACAAGGACAACGCGACGCCCCTCCGCAACAACACCACCGAAGCGGGCTTCGGACAGGTCGGGGCCACGCTCACGACAGGAGAGGCGTCCACGCTCGCGTTCAACACATACATGCAGTCGCAGACGTACGTGAATTCGTTTTCGGGGGTCGGGGCGGGCCGGAACAGCGAGGAGCCGTCCATCAGCCAGGACGTTCCCTCATCGGGGGTGGGCGCCAACCTCGTCTGGAGCGGGGAAGACTTCGCCGTGGGCGCCGATTTCCTGCGGGCGACCGGCGCCGCGACCGAGCAGTACCTGTTTCGGGACGGCGCCTTCGCGAGACAGCGCGAGACTGGCGGCGATCAGACCCTGTTCGGCCTCTTCGCTCAAGGTCGCACCGACCTCGGCGAGCGCTGGCGGTTATGGACCGGCACGCGGCTCGACGTGTGGCAGAACTCGTCCGGCTCGCGGCACATCTTCAACACGGCAGACCGCAGCGTGCTCACGGACGAGGCGTTCGAAGACCGCAGCGGGACGCAGTTCAGCTCGAATATCGGCCTCTCGTTCGAGGCCTCCGAACGCGCCGCGCTGCGGCTGAATCTCTACACCGGCCTCCGGGTCCCGACCCTGAACGAACTGTACAAGCCGTTCCGCGCGGCCGGGAACGTCGTCAACGAGTCCAACGCGGCACTCAATCCGGAGAAGGTCAGTGGCGCCGAGGTCGGGGTGGACCTTCAGCCCGACCCCTCCGTGCTGATCCGGCTGACCGGCTTCCTCGCGAACGTGAGCGATGCGATCACCGACGTCACGATCCAGGAAGCCGAGACGTCCGGCGTCATTCAGCCGTGCGGCTTCGTGGCGGCGGGGGGCGTGTGCCGCCGCCGCGACAACGTGGGCACGTTCTGGAGCGCCGGACTCGAGACCGAAATCGAACTGCGTCCGTCCGCCGCCTGGCTGCTGGCGATGAACCACCAGTACAACCCGACGGAGGTGACGGACGCTCCGGGGCGACCGGACCTGATCGGGAACGAAGTGCAGGGAAGCCCGACGCACCGCGCCATGCTGCGGGTCGGCCACATCGATCCGACGACCCTCGAAGTGGTCGCCACGGCGCGCTATCTGGGCGCCCGCTTCGACAACGACCTCAACACGGGCGAGATCGCGGGCTCGTTCCTGGTCGACCTCCGCTTCCGTCGCCGGCTGACGAGCCGGCTGAGCGCCTTCGCGAGCGTACAGAACATCTTCGATGCGATCGCGGAGATGTCCCACGACGCGAACGGCTTCATCCGGGTGGGCGCGCCGCGAACCCTCGTGGGCGGCCTGCGGGTGCGCTTCGGCGGCTGACCCGGCGCGTCAGTCGTCGAGGGCGAGTTGTGATATGAGGGTGTCGATCTCCCGGCGGAGTTCGGCCACGAGGTCGTCGAGCGGGATGATCCGGCTCTCGCGGACGCCGCGGTGGCTGAGTTCGGCGCCGCCCGCCTCCAGCGAGCGCTCGCCGATGACGAGGCGCAGCGGGAGGCCGCGCAGGTCGGCGTCGTTGAACTTCACGCCGGCGCGGAGGTCCCGCCGGTCGTCGTAGATCACCTCGATCCCGCCGGCGCACAGCTCCTCGAACACCCGGTCCGCGGTCGCCCACGTCTCCTCCTCGCGCGCGAGCGAGACGAGCGAAACGTGATACGGGGCGACGGAGATCGGCAGCTTGAGGCCGTAGTCGTCCCGGTGTTCCTCGGCCACGCAGGCCAGGAGGCGCCCGGTCCCGATCCCGTACGAGCCCATCCAGATCGGGCGCTCGGCCCCGTCCTCGTCCGTGTACGTCGCCTCCAGCCCCTCGGAATAGCGGGTGCCGAGCTGGAAGATGTTCCCCACCTCCACGCCGCGCGCCATGCGCAGCCCGTCGTCGCAGCGCCCGCACGGGGCGCCCTCGAAGGCGAGGGCGACGGATCCGACCACGGTGGGCTCGTAGTCGCGGCCGCAGCAGACGTTGCGGAGGTGGTAGTCCGTCTCGTTCGCCCCGAGCACCAGGTTCGGGGACTCCACGACCCAGCGGTCGACGACGAAGATCGCGGCGCCGGGCTCGACGCCCACCGGCGAGGCGAATCCCGGCACCATGCCGGCCGCCGCGATTTCCTCCTCGTGCGCCGGGCGAAGTTCGAGCGCGCCCGCGAGGTTCTGGACCTGGATCGGGTTCACCTCGAGGTCGCCGCGCACGATCGCCGCGATCAGCTTCTCTTCGCGCGCTCCCTCCTCCCCCGCGAAGCTGCCCATGTAGAAGACCATCTTCCCGGTCTCCGGCGCGGAGATCCCGAGCAGCCCCGTCACCTCCTCGATCGTGGCCGTGCCCGGCGTGTGGACGCGCTCCAGCGGCGACATCTCCCCTTCCCGGGGCTCCAGCGTGAACTCGGCGACCTCCCGGTTCGCGGCGTAGCCGCAGGCGTCGCAGAGCGCGAGGCTGTCTTCGCCGATCGGCGTCACGTACATGAACTCGTGGGCGATCTTGCCGCCCATCATGCCCGTATCGCTCCGCACGGCCGTGAGCGGCAGGGCGCAGCGGCGCCCGATGCGCTCATACGCCTCGTAGTGCCGGTCGTACTGCTTCGCGAGCCCCTCCGGGTCCCGATCGAGCGAGTAGGAGTCCTTCATGATGAACTCGCGCACGCGAATCAGTCCGCCGCGGGAGCGGAGTTCGTCCCGGAACTTGGTCTGCATGTGGTAGACCATGGCCGGGAGCTGCCGGTAGGACTGGATCTCCGACGCCGCGTGGAAGGCCACCACCTCCTCGTGCGTCATCGCGAGGAGCAGGTCGCGCTCGCGGCGGTCGACGAACCGCGCCATCGTCGCGTCGATGTCGTACCAGCGGCCCGTCGCCTGCCACAGCTCCGCCGGGTGCACGACGGGCATCGACAGCTCCTGCCCGTCGATCCGGTCCATCTCCTCGCGCAGGATCTGCTCGATCTTCCTCAGCGACCGCCACGCGAGCGGCAGGTAGGAGAAGATGCCCGCCGCGATCTGGCGGACGTAGCCGGCCCTCAGGAGGAGGCTGTGGGACTCGATCTCGGTTTCCCCCGGCGCCTGGCGCAGGGTCATGCCGAAGAGATTCGAGACTCGCTGTCCTGTACGTTCGGTTCGATTCACGGGTCGACCGCTCAGGGTGGTGGAGGATTGCCGCCGGACGGCGCGGGAGAGACACGCGACGCTAACCGGCCCGCTGTCCGGGGGCCAGCGTGTCGATAAGATATCGGTCGGGCACCGGCTCGGCCCGACACCGATACGACCTCATCCCCGGAGTGACCCGTGCGTCGAAGGTCCGCAGCGCCCAGCATGAAGCCCGTCATGATCGTCGTCCTCGCCACCGCCGTGGCGATCCCCCTCGCCGTCCGCCCGCTGGGCGGCCAGGAAGCCGGGCAACCCCCCGCGGAACTCGGGGCGTTGCACGACATCGTGGCGGCCGTCTCGGCCGCGCGCGTGGAGGCCGACATCCGCCGGCTCGCGGGCTTCGGCACCCGCCACACGCTGTCCGACACGCTGTCCGACACCCGCGGGATCGGGGCCGCCCGGCGCTGGATCAAGGCCGAGTTCGATGCGATCTCCGCGGCGTGCGGCGGGTGCCTGGAGGTCTCGTACCAGACGTCCATGGTCATGGGCGCGGCGCGCATCCCGGAGGAGACGGCCATCGTCAACGTGCTCGCGATCCAACGCGGGACGACGGACCCGGGCCGCTACGTCGTGATGTCGGGCGACATCGACTCGCGCGCTACGGGCGCCCTCGACGGCGTCACCGACGCGCCCGGCGCGAACGACAACGCGTCGGGGATGGCCGGCGTCCTGGAGGCGGCGCGCGTCCTCACGCAGTACGAGTTCAACGGATCCATCATCTACGCCGGGCTGTCCGGCGAAGAGCAGGGGCTGTTCGGCGGACGGCACATGGCCGAGGTCGCGCTCGACGAGGGCTGGCGTCTCCAGGCGGTGCTGAACAACGACATGATCGGCAACATCCAGGGTCAGAACGGCGTCTCGGACAACACCATCGCGCGCATCTTCGCCGAGGGCACGCGCGCGGACGAGACCGAGCAGGTCGCCGGGCGGCGGCGCGTCACCGGGGGCGAGGTGGACTCCCCGTCGCGGAACCTGGCCCGTTTCATCGACCGTCTCGTCGATGGCTACGTCCCGAATCTCGACATGATGATGGTGTACCGGCTGGACCGGTTCGGACGCGGCGGACACCACCGGCCGTTCAACGACGCCGGCTTCCCCGCCGTCCGGATCATGGAGGCGAACGAGGACTACCGGCGCCAGCATCAGGACATCCGCGTGGAAGATGGCGTCGAGTACGGCGACGTGATCGATGAAGTCGAGTTCGATTTCGCCGCCAAGCTGACGGCGGTCAACGCAATCTCTCTCGCCGCCATGGCCTGGGCTCCCGCGCCGCCGCGGAGCGTCGCGATCCAGGGCGCCGTCCGGCCGTCCACGACGCTCAGGTGGGATCCCGTCCCCCCCGACCGCGCCCCGAACCTCGCGGGATACCGCGTCTACTGGCGGCTCACCGATGCGCCGCAGTGGCAGTGGAGCGTCTTCGCGGGCGATGTGACGGAGCACACGCTCGAGAACATCGTCATCGACAACTACCTGTTCGGCGTGGCCAGCGTGTCGGAGGACGGCTACGAGAGTCCCGTCGTCTTCCCGTGGCCCATCGGCGCGTTCGAGCCGCTGGAATGGACCCGCCGCGATCCCGGTAGCTAGAAGCCGCCAGGCGCGGCGCCGGGCGGCCCGAATCCCGGCTTCCAGTTGTCGTGCGGCTAGGCGCGGCGCCAGGCCCAGCGGAACAGGACGAAGCAGAACAGCAGCGCGACGGCGATCCACAACCCGCCCCAGACCAGCGTGGGGACGCCGGTGAGTTCGGCCAGCATCCGGGCGTCCGACCGCAACTCCGGACGGTCGAGGATGTCGCTCTTGATGTCCAGCACCGCGTAGAGGCAACTCGTGAGGCCGAGCGCGGTGAGCAGGACGCGGTTCACCGCGGGGCCCGCCCGCCAGGCCACCGCGAGCAGCGCCGCGGAGAAGGCGAGCCCGAATGCGACGGCGAAGGATTCCTGCGCGAAGAGCAGCGTCATGCCCCCCACGGTCGCGGCGAGAACCGCGGAGAACCACGAACTGAGCGTCGGGAAGCGTTCCGCGCTCCAGATCATCAGCCCGCCCCACAGCAGGCTTCCGAGATAGCCCGCCGACAGGCTCAGGAACGCGTTCCCGCCGGGACAGCGGCACAGCCCTCCTTCGCGCGGCGTCACCTCGATGGCGAGGATCTGGCCCCCCGTCGCCAGCGTCGCCAGTCCGTGGCTGATCTCGTGCATCAGGACGACGAAGAGCTTCACGGGATACACGAAGGGCGTGTCCCAAAGGAACCACACGACCGCAAAGAGGCCGACGAACGCGGCCAGGAACCGGACCCTTCGTTTGGATTGATCGTTCATGCGGTCCTCATACGGGATGCGCGGGGCGCCGGTGTCGGCGGGCGCGGGGCGTCGCGTCGCGAACCGCCGTCACGTCGCGACCAGGAGGGCGAGCGCGACGAGCGTCATGGCCACGCCGGCGAGCGCGAAGATCGGCACCTGCCGGTCGAACCACCACCGGCAGACGGCGAAGACCAGCGAAAAGAGACCCAGCGTCGCATAGACCGGGAGAAGCGCGCCGGCCCATGCCGTGCGCTCGCTGAGCGCGAGCACGGCCAGCCCCGCAGCGAGCGTCGCGATGAAGAGGGAGCGCTCGTCGGTCAGGGGCGGCTGCGGCCAGCGCGTGGCGGGCAGCCAGCCGCCGAGGGCGAGCGGGGCCAGGAGGAGCGCCTCGCCCAGCACGGTCAGCCTCCAGGCGTCCTGTGCCGGACCCGCGACCAGGAACGCGTCCGTGAACGCGGCGAAACCGGCGGACGTCGCGGAGACCGCGGCCATGAGGTAGAGCCCGAAGGCGATGATGCGACCCGAGATCCGGGCCGCGTGGAAGGTTCCCGGCGCGTCCCGGCGCAGGCGGAGCGCCGGCACGGATTCCGCGGGCGATCTGCCGACGCTGCGGGGCAGCCACCCGAGGCGTCCGGAGCGCCTGGAGCGCCTGGAGCGCCTGGACCGCCTGGACCGGGCCAGCAGCCGCGCGCCGATCCTGCGTACCCCGTCGGCCTCCGCCGCGGACAGCTCCGCGCGGGCCACGGCGGCGTCCAGTTCGTCCTCGTCCAGCAACACGCCGTCGCCGCCCTCCGGCAGCCACACGTCGAGGTAGAGATCCTCGATGACCCAGGGCGAGGACTGCAGTCGCGGGGGCCGGATGAGGTTGATGTAGTAGCCCTGGAAGGCGCCGCGGCCGTGGTAGAAGGCTCCGATCTCGAACGGCTGCCCCGGACGAAGGAACCACATGAGCAGGGCGCCCGGACGGAGGGTCGTGGTCTCGTCGATCCTTACCGGCGTGAAGTCCGCGTCGAGAATCTGAAGCGTGATCTTCCACCCAGGGCCGTCGGCGAGCAACTCCTGGCGGAAGCGCTGCACGTGGCTCCCGCGACGCACTTCCACCTCCACGCGCGGTGCAGCGTCCGGGATCCGGCGCGCGGCCCGCAACGCGCGGCGCCGTGCCCCCAGGAGGTCGAACCCCACCTACATGTCCGACGGAGATCCCGGGACCCGCCACGGAGCGTCGGACGTGAAGGATCCGTTCGTGTCGGCGAGCCTCTCCAGCCCCGGCGCCGGGGCGAAGCGGTCCCCGTGCCGCTCCTGCAGTTCGAGAAGACGGTCGCGCACGGACCCCACTCCTCGAGACTCCGCCCACGCGAGCGGTCCGCCGCGGAACGGCGGAAACCCCGTGCCCAGCACCATCGCCAGATCGACGTCTCCCGGCCCCGCCACGACGCGTTCCTCGAGCGCATACATGGCTTCGTTCACCGAGATCAGCAGACAGCGATCGACGATCTCCTCGGGTCGCACGCCGCCGCCCCCCGAGCCGAAGGCGCGGGTCACCTCCCGGTCCACGCGCTCCTCGCGGCCGGAATACGTGTAGAAGCCGCGGTCGTTCTTCTTCCCCAGCCGGCCCAGCCCCGTGAGCGTTTCCAGGGCCGCGGAGGGGCGCATGCGGTCGCCGAACGCCCGCGTCATCTCCTTCGCGACGTGCGCCGCGACGTCGAAACCGACCTCATCGAGCAGTCGACACGGCCCCATCGGCAGCCCGAAATCCTTGAGCGTCCGGTCGATACCGACCACGTCCGCTCCGTCCGTGAGCAGGAAGCCGACCTCGTTCAGGTACGGCGCGAGGAGCCGGTTGACGATGAAGCCGGGCCGGTCCGCGACGAGCACGGGCGTCTTCCCGAGCCGCCGCGCGAGCCGGACCACCGTGGCGAGCGCCTCAGCCGAGGAGGACTCCCCGCGGATGATCTCCACGAGGGGCATGCGGTGCACCGGATTGAAGAAGTGCAGGCCGACGACCCGGTCCGGCCGGGCGGCGGCCTTGCTCAACTCCGTCACCGACAGCGAGGACGTGTTCGTCGCGAAGACGGCGTGCGCGGGAAGCTCCGGCTCCACGTCCCGGAGGACCTGCTGCTTGACGTGGAGCCGTTCGACGACGGCTTCGATGATGACGTCGACATCGCCGAACCGCTCGTAGTCGAGCGTGCCGTGGATGAGCGCGAACTTCAGCCCCACCTCCTCCGGCGCGATGATCCCCCGCTTGCCCGCCTTCTGGAGCAGTTCGTTCGCGTGGCGCAGCCCCGTGTCGAGCGCATCCCGATCGATGTCCTTGAGGATGACCGCGATGTCGTGCGCGGCGGCGAGTTCGGCGATCCCGCCGCCCATGACGCCGGCCCCGAGGACCGCGACCTTCTTCACCTCCCGCTGCTGCGCCGCGATCTCCGGGGCGAACGCCTTGTTCGCGGCCCGGCCTCCCCGGAACAGCCGGACGAGGTTCCGGCAGACGTCCGTCGTGGCCACCTCTCCCAGCGCCTCCGCCTCGATGGCGAGCGCCTCGTCGATCGGCAGGTCCAGCGTTTCTTCGATGACGTCGATCGCCTTCAGCGCGGCGGGGTATCGCGTCCCGGAGGCGGTGCGCACGCGCTTGCGGGCGCCCCGGAAGAGCAGGCGGCGCCCAAGGCCGGTGTTTTCCAGGAAGCGGTCTCGCGCCGTCTCGTGCGGGAGCACGCGCTCGACCCGCCCGAGCACGGCGTCCAGGGCCACCTGCGCGACGGAATGCTGGAAACCCGTGTCCTCGAAGACCTGGTCGACGAGACCGTATCGATACGCGTGGGAGGCGGAGAGGCTCCTCCCCGTGAGGATCATCGAGAGCGCCCGCTGAATCCCGATGAGGCGGGGCAGCCGCACCGAGCCCCCGAACCCGGGAATCAACCCGAGCTTGATCTCGGGCAAGCCGATCGTCGTGGCGGGGGCGTCCGAAGCCAGGCGCCAGTCGCACGCCAGCGCGAGCTCCGTGCCTCCGCCCAGGCAGACGCCGCGAATCGCGGCGACCTTCGGGATCCCGAGCCGGCCCAGCCGGTTGAAGATCCGCTGCCCCATGGCGCTCTTCCGGCGGCCGTCCTCCGCGTCCTCGATCTCGGCGATCTCGTTGACGTCGGCGCCGGCGATGAACGTGCCCGGTTTCGCGCTCCAGAGGACGACCGCGATGGGGTGTCCGGTGGCGATCCGCGACTCGAGTTCGGCGAGATGGCGGTCCAGGTGCCGCATCACCCGGGAGTCGAGGAGGTTCACCCGGGAGTCGGGGGCGTCGAAGATCAGCCAGGCGATCTTGTCCGCGTCGATCTCGAGCCTGAGCGTCACCGGCTTATCGACCATGCGTCCCCCAGCTACCCGTCAGCCAGGGGCCCGCGGCTAGCAGCGCTGACGCACACCCTGTCGCAGTTCGGCGTTGCCCGGCACCAGCCGCAGCGTGTCCCCGGAAGCCTCGTCGACCATCACGTTCCAGTAGAGTTCGCCGGCCGCGGTGCTTACCCGGGCGTGGATCCACCAGGGCCCGCCGGACGCCGACGCCCACGCCACCCCATCGGCGTCCGTGGTGTCCGCCATCACTTGTTGTCCCAGCGCCATGAGAAGGTCGTCCTCCATGTCGCCGTACCCCGCGAAGGCCGCTTCCTCCCAGGAGTCGATGACGATGCAGATCGAGTCGACGCGCTGCTGGTTGGCCTGCTGGAGCTCGCTGAACTCGTCGAACGCCGCCTGCCGCTGGCGGTTCAGGGCCTGTTCGCGATCTTCGAGATCGCCGAACTGGTCGAACAGCCGCCGGTATTCCACGCTGCGGTCGTCGAGGTTGTCGAGTTGGGTGGTGATCGACCGCATGGAATCGCGGACGTTGTTCCAACTCGACTCCGCCGTACTCCAGCGGTCCCGGTACTCCTGTTCGGTCCGGGAGGCCTCTTCGAGATCCTCCGGGATCGCCGGCTCCGGCGTCGCGGCCTGCCCGACGATGACCGCGAACAGGGAGTCGCGGTCAAACGGAATAAACTGAACTTCCAGGTCGTTCACGGGTTCGGCCGCGGCCTCGTCGGCCGTGACCTGCACGGTGATTCTGCCGCCACAGGCGGCCAGCAACGGGAGGATCGCCAGAAGCGGGGTCGCGACACGCAACTTCGACATCAATCGAACTCCAGTTGGGGTGTCCGGATAAGTGGGCGGAATCTAAGAAGCTCCGGCTAGCGGCGGTAGCCGTCCAGGAAGTAGCCGACCGGGTTCACCGCGCGGCCATGGATCAGGACCTCGTAGTGGAGATTCGGACCCGTTGCCGTCCCGGAGACGCCGACCTCCCCGAGCATGTCGCCACGGCGCACCTCGGCGCCCACGCGGACCCCGACTCGGCCCAGGTGGGCGTAGCGGCTCGCGTAGCCATCGCCGTGGTCGATCTCGACGAGACGGCCGTACTCGCCCCTCGAGCCGGCGAACGTGACCCGCCCCGCCCCCGTCGCGATCACGGGCGTACCGAAATCGGCCGAAATGTCGACGCCGGTATGCGGACGCCGGAGCCCGAGCAGCGGATGCAGCCGGTTATGGCTGAAGCCCGAGGAGATCCAGGAGTCTTCCGCCACGACCGGCCAGATCGAGGGAATGCGCTGATATCGCTCGCGCTGCGTCCCGACGGAATCCGCCGCCTCGGTGAGGCTGCTCCCAAGCAGGTCCGCGCGCCGCAGCAACTGCTCGATGTCGACCACGACATCTTCGGCCTCCCGCGCCAGGTCCGGGGCGACCTCGAAGAACTCGTCGTGCGTCGGCGAGACGCCGCCGGGACCGCCGACGCCGACCGAGTAGACATCGGGATCGAGCAGCGGAAGGCCGGCGACGAGCCGGAATCTCTGTTCCCGCGCGGAGAGATCGTCGAGCGCCTGGCTGAACTCTCCGCTGCGGCGCTCCATGGCCTGCAGGCTGGTGATCAGCTGCCGGTTCTCGGCCCGGTAGCGCGCAAGCTGCTCCGCCGCGTCCTGGCGCCCCAGCACGGTGGCGACGAAGGCGGAGGCCATCATCAGGAGCACGGCCGCCACGATGCCGGCAGCCTTCGCGCGGCGCTTCTCGACGCGATAGCTGCGCGCGCGCCCGCCACCGCCGGGCAGTATCTGTATCGTCCAGTACGAAGGTTTTCTCAAGTCGTCCAGCCGTAAGAGGGGCGAAAAAAAGGCCGGTCAAGCTACCCGGCCGGTCGGCCGCGCGACGGCAACAACCCGTCCGCAGCCGCAACATCGGTCGATAAAGCTAGCCGCGGACGGCTGCCAGTGTCAACGTTTTACCCGCTGCGGGCGGAAGCGTTCCGAGCGGAGGAGTGGCCCGCCGAGGCGCGCCGGGCGATCAGGGGCGCGGGAAGAGCACGGTGCCCGGACGCACGGCCCGAAGCCCGGCCACGGACGCTTCGAGGCGCCCGAAAGCCGGCGGCGATCCGTCGCCCCCCAGCGTCCGCCAGAGTTCGGCGGCCTTCGCCGGAGTGAAGGGAGCGAGCATCGCGGCCACCGTGCCGAGCGCCGCGATGAGCTGCGACAATACCCCGTCGAGCGCACCCGCGTCCGCGCCCCCCTCGTGCTCCGCCTTCGCCAGCGCCCAGGGCTTCGTCTCGTCCACGAACCCGTTCGCCGCGCGCACGACATCGAACGCCGCCGCCAGACCCCGGTGGAGCAGGTAGCCGTCCATCGCCGCGCGGTATTCCCCGAGGGCGAGCGCCGCTTTCTCCGCGAGTTCTCCGCCCCGCGGCGGCGGCACGTCGCCTCCGCGGTACCTGGCCACCATCGACACCACGCGGTTCAGGAGGTTGCCGAGGTCGTTCGCGAGGTCCGTCGTGTAGCGGCGGTCGAACTGCTCGATGAAGGCCTCCGCCGACGCGTAGTCGCGGTCCCCATCCCAGGGCACCTCCCGCAGCAGGAAGTAGCGCAGCGCGTCCGGCCCGTGCCGCTCGATGAGTTCGACGAGACCCAGCTCCGTTCCCGCCGACTTCGAGAGCTTGGCCCCGCCGATCTTGATGAAGCCGTGGCCCCACACGCTTTTCGCCGGCGCCACGCCCGCGGCCAGCAGCATGGCCGGCCAGTACACGCAGTGGAAGCGGGTGATGTCCTTGCCGATGATGTGGAGGTCGGCGGGCCAGAACTTCCCGAACGCCTCGCCGTCGGGATAACCGATGGCCGTGATGTAGTTCGAGAGCGCGTCGAACCACACGTAGACCGTGTGCCCCTCATCCCCCGGAAAGGGAACGCCCCAGCGAATCCTGGAGCGGGAGGCCGAGATGTCGTCGAGGCCGGACTCCAGCAGCCGCGTGATCTCGTTGCGGCGCGTCGCCGGCCGCACCGAGTCCGGGTCGTTCCGCAGGCGTTCGAGGAGCGTGTCCCGGTAGTCGGAGAGCCGGAAGAACCAGTTCTCCTCTTCCGTCCACTCGATCTCGCGCCCGGGGTGGAGCGGGCAGCGACCGTCCGCCAGTTCATCGTCCTTCTTGAAGGCTTCGCACCCGGCGCAGTAGTGGCCCTCGTACTTCGCGCGGCGGAAGTCCCCGTTCTCGGCGATCCGCTGCATGAGCACGGTCACCCCGCGGTGGTGGCGCGGTTCCGAGGTCCGGATGAAGTCGTCGTTCGAGAGGCCCAGGCGCCGCCAGACGTCGAGGAAGGCCTCGGCGATGCGGTCGACCCACTCCGCGGGCTCCGCTCCCTGCTTCTCCGCCTCCTGCTGGACCTTCTGCCCGTGCTCGTCCATGCCGATGAGAAAATGGACGTCGTCGCCGCAGGCGCGCCGGTACCGGGCGATCGCGTCGGCGCCGATCTTCTCGATCGCGTGCCCCAGGTGCGGGTCGCCGTTCGAGTAGTCGATCGCCGTCGTGAGATAGAATCGAGGCGCTGGCCGGGCTTCTGCCACAGGCTGCTAGCGTCGGTCCAGTTCGGCGCGGCGCGCCGCGCGCCTCTCGTCCTTCAACTGGGCGAGCGGGATCGTGCGGACCTCTCCGTCCCCCGCCTCAAGCGACACGGTCTCCTCGAACAGGTCCCACGACTTCACGTTCTCGCGGCCGTTGGCGGTTTGAATCGTCCGGCCCACGGGCGGGAAGCGCTTTTTGGCCTGCGTGTACACGGCGTGCTCGTAGCGAAGGCAGTTCATGAGACGGCCGCAGGCGCCCGAGATCTGGCTGGGATTGAGGGAGAGGCCCTGGTCCTTGGCGAGCTGCAGCGTGACGGGTTCGATGGACGTGAGCCACGAGCGGCAGCAGAGTTCGCGGCGGCAGCGGCCCAGACCCCCGAGGCGGCGCGCCTCATCGCGCACTCCGATCTGCCGAAGGTCGATCCGGGTGCGGAACGAGCGGGCCATGTCCCGCACGAGGGCGCGAAAGTCGACCCTCTTCTCGGCGGTGAAGTAGACCGTGAGCTTGTTGCGGTCCCACTGCCACTCCGCCTCGCTCACCTTCATGCGCAGCCGGTGTTTCACGGCGAGTTCGCGCGTGCGCCGGCGCACCTCGAGTTCCTGGTCGCGCAGCTGCCGCAGCCGCAGGACGTCGGCCGGCGCGGCGCGGCGGATCACGCGGCGGGACGGCAGCGGGACGGCGCGCTCGCCCACGGCGTCGCAGCCCCCCTCGCACGCCAGGTCCCGGGCCGCGGCCGCGCGCTTCACCCAGCCGATGTCCTGTCCGCGGTCGGCCTCCACGACGACGTACTCGCGCTCCGTCAGCGGGGGGACGCCGCTGAAGGCGAAGAAGTCGGAACGAAGGCCCTTGAACCGGACCTCGAGGACCTGGCTCGGGGCTCCCGCCGCCGGACCCGGCGACGCCGCGGGACCCGGCGTGGCCGCGGAACCCGGAGGCGCCGCCGGACTCGGGGGCGCCACGGGATCGGGCCGGGTCCGCCGCTCGCGGGGGGCGCCGTTACCGGACTCGCCGCCGGGGCGCGCGGGACGGGGGGGTGGCCGCACCGGGCGCGGCCGCCGGCCCTCGCTCACCGCTCCTCCCAGGCGCCGATGGCGTAGTACTTGTCCCGCCGCGACTCGACCAGGTCGCCCGGCTCCAGCTTCGCGAGTTCCCGCAGATGGCGCCGGATGGCGGCGCCCATGGCTTCGACCGCGGCGTCCCGATCCGCGTGCGCCCCTCCGCGCGGCTCCGGGATGACCTGGTCCACCACGCCCAGATCCTGGAGGTCGCGGGCCGTGAGCTTGAGCGCTTCCGCCGCCTTGTCGGAGTGCTCGCGGCTCCGCCACAGGATCGCGGCGCACCCTTCGGGCGAGATCACGGAGTAGATCGCGTTCTCCATCATGAGGACGCGGTCCGCCACGCCGATGCCCAGGGCGCCGCCCGAGCCCCCCTCGCCGATGACGCAGCTCACGATGGGGACCCGCAGGCCCGCCATGACGGCGAGGTTGCGGGCGATCGCCTCGGCCTGGCCCCGCTCCTCGGCGCCGATCCCCGGATACGCCCCCTGCGTGTCGATGAAGGTGATGACGGGGCGGCCGAACTTCTCGGCCAGCCGCAGCAGGCGCTTCGCCTTGCGATACCCCTCGGGATGGGGAGAACCGAAGTTGCGGCGCAGGTTCTCCTTCATCTCCCGGCCCTTCTGGTGCCCGATCACCATGACCGAGCGGCCGTCGAGCTTGAGCCAGCCGCCGACGATGGCCGGGTCGTCGCGGAACACCCGGTCGCCCCGCAACTCGAAGAAGTCCGTGCCGATCCCGCGGATGTAGTCGAGCGAGAAGGGACGGTCCTGGTTGCGGGCGAGCTTTACACGGTCGAAACGCGACAGCCGGGCCATGGCCTCATCATGCGCGGCGGCGAGCTGGGCTTCCAGCGGCCCCAGCTCGGCGCTCACGTCGATTCCGCGTTCCCGGGCCTTGTTCCGAAGCTCCTCCACATGGTTCTGGAGCTCGGCCAGGCCCTCCTGTTCTATCGACATACGCGATCATCTCTCGGTCCCGGAGCCGACATCCGTTCGTCGGCCGGCGCTCGGCTGCTGCATAAGCTGCCTGCATAGGCTTCCTGCATAGGCTTCCTGCATAAACTGGGCCCGCCGACGGCGATCCGGCCAGCGGGCGGCCGGACGGAGCCGACTCTCAGCGGTTCCGGACCAGTCTCACGCCGCTTCCGCCCAGCAGCCCGCGCAGTTCCTCGACCAGGGCCGGCGTCGGGGCCACGCGCAGCGTTCGCGAGGCGAATCGCGAGGGGCGCGCGTCGTCTTCCGGCTCCCCGAGGTCCCCGTTCGCTCCGCCGTTCCCCTGGCTCCGGACGGCCTTCACTTCCAGGTAGAGCGGCCCGCGCCCCGGCGAAGCCTCGATCAGCGCGCGCGCCTTGCCGAACGCGCCGGGTTCCACCCGCTCGTCCTCGCGGAACTCGATCAGGATCCCCACCTGGCCCTCGTCCCGCACGTCGGCCAGCGGCCGCACGGAGTCGAGGAAGATGGGCGGATCGTCGTCGTCCCGCGAGTTGCCCGACACCGTGCCGGCGATGAGGACGGGGCGGTCGGCCGTGAGGAGCCCGCGGTTCTTCTGCCAGACATCGCCGAACACGAGCGTCGTCGCCGTCCCGTGAAAATCCTCGATCGTGAGGCGCGCCCACTCCCGGCCGTCCTTGCGCGCGGTGCGCACCGACGTCTCCGTGATGACGCAGGGGACTTCCACGTTCCGGTCGCGGCGCTCGCGCAGGTTCGTCGTCCTCGCCTCCAGCGCGTACATGTCGACGAGATCCCGGTAGCGCTCGAGCGGGTGTCCCGAGATGTAGAACCCGAGGCGTTCCTTCTCCTCGCGCAGGCGGTCGCGCTCGCCCCACGCGGGCACGACCGGGAGTTCGACCTCCGGCCGTGTCTCCGCCGCGTCGCCCCCGAACAGGCTCGTCTGTCCGCTCTCCGCCTCCTGCCGGCGCAGTTGCGCCTCGTTGAGCATGACCTCCAGGCCGGCGGTGAGGGCGGCGCGGTCGCCCAGGTCGTCGAGCGCCCCGGCGCCGATGAGGGCCTGGATCACGCGCGAGTTGTTGAGCCGCAGGTCGATCCGTTCGAGGAAGTCGATGAAGCTCTCGAACGGAGCCTCCTCCCGGGCCGCCTTGATGGACCGGATCGCGGAGTGCCCCACGCCCTTGATCGCGCCCAGCCCGAAGCGGATCGCCGACTTCCCGGGGTCCTCCGGGTCGTCGACGACGGTGAAGCGGTACCCCGACTCCTTCACCGAGGGGGGAAGCACCCGGATCCCGAGCGGCCGCGCCGCCGCGATGTACGACACGACCGCATCCGTGCTCCCGATTTCCGACGACAGGAGGCCGGCCATGAACTCGGCCGGGTAGTGCGCCTTCAGCCACGCGGTCCGGTAGGAGAGGACGGCGTACGCCACGCTGTGCGCCTTGTTGAAGCCGTAGCGGCCGAAGGTGCGGATGAGTTCGGCGATCTCGCCCGCCTTCGGTTTCGCCACCCCGCGCTCGACCGCGCGCTTGACGAACTCCCCGAGGACCCGGTCCGTGAGGTCGGCGTCCTTCTTTCCCACCGCCTTCCGGAGCACGTCCGCTTCGGCGAGCGAGAACCCGGCGAGCAGGTTGGCGGCCCGCATCACCTGCTCCTGGTAGGTGATGACCCCGTACGTCGGCTCCAGGATCTCCTGCAGGTCGGGATGGGGATAATCGACCGCCTGGAGTCCCCGCTTGCGCTTGATGTAGACGTCCGTCATCCCGGAATCGAGCGGACCCGGGCGGATGAGCGCGTTGACGGCGACGAGGTCGTCGAAGCGGTCGCAGCGCATGGCGCGCAGCTTGTCCGTGGCGAGGCTGGACTCGAACTGGAAGACGCCGCTCGTACGGCCGGCCGCGAGCATCTCGTACACGGCGGGGTCGCCGAGTCCGATCTCCTCCCAGTCCACGCGGGTCCCGTGCCGTTCCTCGACGTTCCGCGCCGCGTCGTCGATCACCGTCAGCGTGCGCAGGCCCAGGAAATCCATCTTGAGCATGCCCGCCTTCTCGAGCGCGTTCATGTCGAACTGCGTGATCACGGCGCCGCTCTTCGTGTCCGAACAGATCGGCACGTAGTCGTCCAGCGGTCCCGGCGCGATCACGACGCCCGCGGCGTGCACAGAACTGTGGCGCGCGAGTCCCTCGATGCGTTCCGCGTAGTCGAGGAGCTTCCTGACCTGGGCGTCCTCGCGGTCGCTCTCGGCGAGTTCCCCCACCTTCTTGCGCGCCTCCGCCACCGTGAGCGAATACCCCGGCGTCGAGGGCACGAGCTTCGCGAGGCGGTCCGTGTCGGAGGGCGAGAAGCCGAGCACGCGGCCCACGTCCCGGATCACCGCGCGCGCCTTCATCGTCCCGAAGGTGATGATCTGCCCGACCGACGCCTGTCCGTACTTCTCCCGCACGTAGTCGATCACCTCGCCGCGGCGCTCGTAGCAGAAGTCGATGTCGATGTCCGGCATGGAGACGCGTTCCGGATTCAGGAAGCGCTCGAAGAGGAGGTCGAACTCGAGCGGATCCACATCGGTGATGCCGAGCGCGTAGCAGATGATCGATCCCGCGGCGGATCCGCGGCCGGGGCCCACCGGGATGTCCCGTTCGCGCGCTGCGACGATGAAGTCCCAGACGATGAGCAGGTATCCCGCATACCCCGTGTTCTCGATGACCCCGAGTTCGTAGTCGAGGCGGTCGCGCGCCTCGTCCGGCAGCGGGTCGCCGTACCTGGCCTTTGCCCCTTCCGTCGCTTCGTGGCGCAGCATCTGCATGGGCTCGGAGAAGCGGTCCGGGAGCGGGAAGCCGGGCAACTGGTACTGCTTGTCGAACTTGACGTCGCAGCGCTCCGCGATCTTCACCGTCTCGGCCAGCAGGCCGGGCAGGTCGGGGAAGAGTTCCGCCATCTCGTCGGCGGTCTTGAAGTAGCTCTCTTCGCCGTGGAAGCGGAGCCGGTCGGGGTCGTCCTTGTCCTTGCCCGTCCCGATGCAGAGGAGCGTGTCGTGCGCGTCCGCGTCCTCCCGCCGCATGTAGTGCGCGTCGTTGGTGACGACGAGGGGCAGCCCGAGTTCCTCGGAGATCTGGATGATCCCCTTGTTGACGAGATCCTGCTTCGGAATCCCGTGGTTCTGGAGTTCGAGCCAGTAGCGGTCCTTGAACACACCCGCGTGCCATTCCGCCGCCGCCTTCGCGTCGTCGTAGCGCTCGTGCTGCAGGTAGCGCGCGACCTCGCCGGCGAGGCAGGCGGAGAGACAGATGATCCCCTCCGAGTAGCGCTCGAGCGTCTCGCGGTCCACGCGGGGGCGGCGGTAGAAGCCCTCCGTGTACCCGATCGACGAGAGCTTCACGAGGTTCGAGTAGCCCTGCCTGTTCTCGGCGAGGAGCACGAGGTGGGCGTTGTGGGCCGGGGCGCCCTCCTCCATCCGGCGGGAGCGGCGGTCGCCGTACGCGACGTAGGCCTCGCAGCCGATGATCGGCTTGATCCCCTTGGCGCGGGCTTTCTCCTGGAACTCCCACGCGCCGTGCAAGTTGCCGTGGTCCGTGAGGGCGAGGGCGGGCATGCCGAGTTCGACCGCCCGCTTGACCAGGTCGTCGATCCGGTTCGCGCCGTCGAGGAGCGAGTACTCGCTATGTGTGTGAAGATGAACGAACGGCATCCGGGCGGCCGCGTCCGGCTAGGCGCCGGAGTCGACGCAGCGGAACGACCCCAGTATCTCCTGCAACTGCAGCATGTACTCGTACTTGGGCCGGTTCGGCGAATAGAGCCACGCATCCACGAAGTACGTGCGCGCCGGACAGTCGACCACCCAGACGATGAACGGGCCCGCGGCGGGGAATCCCCCCGTCTCATCCTGCCACACGCCGGTCACCTCCAGCGCCGGGCGGCCCTCCCACATGAAGCTGACCACGCTCGAATTCGTGTCGTCGATGCGCTGCGGGACGTTGTAGTGGGTGGCATCGATCTCCGCCCGCCACTCCAGCGCCAGCTCCCTCGTCAGCGAGTCCACGCCCGGGCGCCAGGCGATGAGGATCGAGCGGATGAGTTCGCTCGGGTCCGGGTTGTCGTTGCGCAGGATGACGAGGCTGTCGCCGCCGCCGAGGTCCCGCGCGATCCGGTCGTAGACCTCGGGGACGAGCATCGAGAAGCCGAACCGCCGCCCCAGATCCGCCCTGAGGGCGGTGTCGGCGGCCGTCGCGAACATCCGCCGCAGCACCAGTTCGCGGTAGTTCGTGTCCACCGCGTTCAGGACCGATGGCAGGGCCGCCACCCACGACTCGACTTCGCGGCCCGACCGCAGCAGGACCCCCGTCACGGTCTGGGCCAGCGCCCATACGTTCGACGCCTGGAAAACGCGGCCCGGCTCGAGCGCGGAGAGATCCTGGCCCGCCTCGGCCGCCACCTCGAGCATGAGGGGATCGTCCGCCGTCCCGAACACGATCAGGTTACGGAACATCTTCAGTTGTCCGACGTTTTCGTGGCCCGGGTCGACGAAGCTGACCTCGTACTGCTTCTCGTCGCGGCTCGTGAAGATCGTGGGTTCGAGGACCCGCTTGGTCTCCTCCTCCACTTGCTGCGAGAGTGAGTCGGGAGCGAGGATGATGAGGCTGTTCGCCTCGCCGAACGCCGTCTGCCTGCTGCAGGCGGAGAGGATCGGGAGCACGGCCGCGAGGAGCGCCATCGGGGCGCCGAAGGGACGGATTTTCATGCGAGTGAAGCTAGACCGGCGGGCTGGCGGCGGCAATCGAAACCGGGGCATCGCGGGACGGATTTCGCGGTGACTACGCGCCGGGATTTCCTCGCCGCGTGGTCGCGCTCGGCGGCGCTCTGCGCGCTGGCGCCGCTGCCCTTCGCGCAGTTCGGCCCGGCGGCCCGCGCCAACGGCGGCG
The DNA here is from genome assembly GCA_026914155.1 of Candidatus Palauibacter rhopaloidicola. Classification (GTDB taxonomy): domain Bacteria; phylum Gemmatimonadota; class Gemmatimonadetes; order Palauibacterales; family Palauibacteraceae; genus Palauibacter; species Palauibacter rhopaloidicola. The sequence goes on from JAPPGH010000020.1 coordinate 55,966, forward strand.
GGATCCGGGTATCCGGCGGCGGATCTGCGTCCGTCGACCGCTTTCCTTTCGAACTCGGAGTGGCCTCCGGGGAACCGGCCGCGGACGGCGTCGTCCTGTGGACGCGGCTGCTCGCCCTCCCCGGCGATCCCGGCGCCGCCTTCCCCGTGCGGTGGGAGATCTCCGCCGACGACGGCTTCCGCAGCGTCGTGCGGCGGGGCGAGGCCGCGGCGCTCGCCGAACTCGGCCACTCCGTCCACGTGGAGGTGGAGGGGCTCGAGCCCGGCCGCGACTACTGGTACCGCTTCCACGCCGCCGGCGCGACGAGCCCCATTGGCCGTACGCGCACCGCCCCCGCCCCCGGCGCCCTGCCCGACCGCTTGGATTTCGTCTTCGTCTCCTGCCAGCACTACGAACGCGGCTGGTACACCGGCTTCCGCCACATGGCCGCCGAGTCCCCGGCGCTCGTCGTCCACCTCGGCGACTACATCTACGAGAGCGGCCCCGGAGGGCGGGACGACCTCGTGCGACGCCACGACACGGAGGAACCGCGCACGCTCGACGGCTACCGCGCGCGCTACGCCCTATATAAAAGGGATCCCGACCTCCAGGCCGCGCACGCCGCCGCCCCCTGGGTCTTCACGCCCGACGACCACGAGGTGGACAACGACTGGGCCGGCGACCACAACACCGAGGAGATGGCCCGGGAGGCGTTCCTCGCGCGCCGCGCCGCCGCTTTCCAGGCGCTGTACGAGCACTTCCCGCTCCGGCGGACGTCGCTCCCCACGGGCCCCGACGCGCAACTCTACCGCCGCCTCGACTTCGGCTCGCTGATGCGGCTCCACGTCCTGGACACGCGGCAGTACCGCACCCTCCAGCCCTGCGGCGGCCGGCGGCAGCCGCCCTGCGCGGAGCAACGCGCGGAAGGCGCCACCATCCTCGGCAGCCGGCAGGCCGACTGGCTCCTGGACGGCCTCGACTCGTCGACCGCCCGCTACAACGTCCTCGCCAACCAGGTCTTCATGGCCCGGTTGCTGGAGGGCGAGGAGGAACTCACCCTCCCCATGGACAAGTGGGACGGCTACCCCGCCGACCGCGACCGCCTCATGACCTTCCTCCACGAGCGCCGCCCCTCGAACCCCGTCGTCCTGACCGGCGACCTCCACACGAACTGGGTCAACGACCTCAAGCTCGACTTCGAGCGCGCGGATTCTCCGACGGTCGGCACCGAATTCGCCGGCACCTCGATCAGCTCCAGCGGAGACGGCGTGGACATGGCTCCCCAGGGAGAGAACGCCATGGGCCACAACCCCCACATCAAGTTCTTCAACGCCCAGCGCGGATACGTCCGCTGCCGCCTCTCCCCCGCCCGCCTCCGCACCGACTTCCGCGTCATGCCCTACGTCACCCGCCCCGACGCTCCGATCGCCACGCGCGCCAGCTACGTCGTTGAGAACGGAGTCCCCGGCGCCCGGGAAACTTGAACCCGCCGCGCGGTGTCCTTAGGATGGACGCCACCCGGCGCCCGACCCTCCGCCCACACGGAACGGTCGCGCGCCGGTCTTCTTCGGGGCCCGTAGCTCAGCCTGGTTAGAGCGCACGCCTGATAAGCGTGAGGTCGGTAGTTCAAATCTACCCGGGCCCACTAAACCTCCTACCCGATCCAACCTTCTCCCCGGTCCCGATCTTGGACCGACCTCACGGACGGCCAAGTCGACGGTAGTTCAACCGAGCGCCCCTAAGGGGCGCGAGCTCGGTGAAGCATCGGCCCCGCCAGGGGACGGTGCTTCACCAAATCTACCCGGGCCCACTCAATCTCCTCCCCGATCCAACCCTTGCCCCGGTCTCAATCCTTGGACCGACCTCACGGACGGCTAAGTCGCCTCGGTAGTTCAACCGAGCGCCCCGCCAAGGGGCGCGAGCTCGGTGAGGAAGCGGCCCCGCCAAGGGACGGTGCCTCACCAAATCTACCCGGGCCCATACTTCCTACCACGGGATCCAACCCTTCGCCCCAGCCCCTATCTCGACCGACCTCACGGACGATCCGGTCGCCCAGGTGGTCCAACCGGGCCCCCGCACGCCCCGGGCGAACGGGGTGGCGAGAGGGTATCGTTCGGCGCCAGCCTGACTCTCGGCCGGGGTATGGCGGATGTGTGATCCTCGACCGGCAGCCTCTGTTGGACAGCAACGATGCGCTCGTTACTGTTCCATGATCGGTGGCTACACTTCGTTCTGAGCGAGGGGCCTCACGAAGCATGAGGAGCGATGGCGTGACGCGACATCCAAGACTGATTGCTTTCGTCATCTTCGCCGGTCTGCCGGCGAGTGCCCAGGCGACGCAATTCAGTTACAGCTACCTGGAACTCACGGGGGACCTGTCGAAGACCGAGAACACGGCGCAGAACCCCGTGGGCGACGCCGACGGCCGGCTGTTGGGAATCTCCGGCTCCTGGAAGGTGTTCGATTCGGTTCACCTCAAGGGCGCTTGGTCGAGGGAAACCAAGGGCTTCAGCAACGAGGTAGCGGGTACGCCGCTCGACCTCGACAGCGAGCAGACTGTTGGCACCCTGGGCGCCGGGGTCCACTTCGGTGTGGGTGAACGGACCAGCATCTACGCCGAGGCGCTGGCGATCGTGGACTTCGGTGTCGAGCATCTGGTTCCGATGGTCGTTCCCTCCATGCGCGGGCCGCCGTCCGTCTCGACGGTGGAGTCGACCCTCGATGGCCGCGGGTTCAGCGCCGCCGTCGGCGTGCGCCGTTGGGTTGGCGAGAGGCTCGAACTCGAGGGACAATTCTCACGCATACAGACTAGCGTGGATGTCCTGCGCACTGGCGAAGAGTTGTCGGACGCGGAGACGATGCTCAGGGCCGCCGCGCACCTCCATGCCGGTGCCGGCTTCTCCATCGGCACCTTCTTCGCGTTCAGCAAGCATACCGACGACAATTTTGACAACATCAGAAAACTCGGGGTCTCGCTCCGCTACCACCCCTAACCTTGGAGCGACGTCGGGCTCGCCATGTCCGTCTCTGGACGGCTTGCCACGATGCAGTCCTGATTGACCTTGGACGATTTCCTGCTTGCGAAGCGGGCGGACGCCTTCGCCGATGCGATCTTGACCGCCTTGACCGAGGCGGTGATCCTGCACCGATGGTCCCTGCAGCCCGTCTCCGGATGGTCCCTTCAGCCCGTATCAGGCGCCCCCTCGTAGCCGCCCGGCGACTCGCCGCCCACCGCGCCCATGGACCGGGCGATCCCCGACTCGCGGCGGCTGAATGAACTTCGAGGTCTTCGTCGTCGGGGGGATCCTCCTGGTCGCGGTGGTCCTGTTCGTCACCGAGAAGATCCGGGTAGACCTCGTCGCGTTGATGGTGATGCTGGGACTCGTCGTGACCGGCATCCTCGAGGGCGAGCAGGCGATCATGGGCTTCGCCAACGAAGCCGTCATCACGATCGCTTCGGTCCTGGTCCTGAGCGGCGCGCTCATGCGGACCGGGGTGGCTCACTTCATCGGCCAGCGGGTCCTGGCGGCATCGGGCGATGGCGTCGGCCGTCTCATCGCGGTGATGATGGCCACGGTGGGCCTCCTGTCGGGCATCATGAACGACATCGGGATCACCGCCCTCATGCTGCCGGTGGTGCTGGACATGGCCCGCCGCATAGGGACGCCGCCCTCCAAGCTGCTCATGCCCCTCGCCTTCGGATCCCTGCTCGGCGGGATGACGACCCTGATCGGAACGGCCCCGAACATCCTCGTAAACGGGGCGTTGCGGGATGCCGGGTTCGAGCCGTTCGGGATGTTCTCGTTCACGCCCGTCGGGTTGACCGCGCTCGCGGTCGGAATCGTCTACATGACCTTCCTGGGGCGGCGGCTGTTTCCGGACCGGGATCCGAAGAAGGAATCGACGCCCGCGGATCTGGGCGGACTTTACGACCTGCGCGGCCTGATCGGCATGCTGAGAGCCCCCGAGACTTCCACCCTGGCGGGCAAAACACTGCAGCAAAGCCGCCTGGGCCAGGCCCTGGGTCTGAACGTCGTCGCCGTGCAGCGAAGCGGACAGATGATCCTCGCTCCCGGGACGGACTTCGTCCTGAACGGGGGAGACGAGATGGTGGTCGAAGGAACCCTCGAGAGGTTCGAAGCCCTGCGCGCATGGAAGCAACTGGAGATCGAGTCCAGAGACCGGACGCTGGGGCGGATCGCCGACGCCTCCGTCGAGGTGGCGGAACTGGAGCTGGCGGAAGATTCATCGCTGATCGGGCAGACCGTTCGCGAGGCGAATCTGCGCCGGACCCGTCACCTGCACGTCCTCGCGATTCTGCGCGGCGATCGGGCACACCGCACGGGATTGCGGTCAGTGACGCTCGCTCCGGGGGACCGCCTGCTGGTTGCGGCGAAGCGCGGGCGACTTGCCGCACTGGAGGAGGACAAGACCCTCGGAGCGGTCCATTCGGTGCCGGCAGGAGAACTGATCTCCCGCTACCAGATGGAACGCAGGATTCAGAGCGTCAGAATCTCGGAAGATTCGCTGCTGGCCGGTCAGTTGCTCGCGGAAACCCGGCTGGCCGACGCGTTCGGGCTGACGGTGGTGGGCATCCTGCGGGCCCATGAGGAGCTGCTCATGCCGGACCCGGACACAAGACTCGAGGGAGGGGACGTCCTCCTGCTCCGGGGACGGCTCGAGGACCTCGAGATCCTGGAGGGGCTCCAGGAACTGACGGTGGGCGACAATCGTCCCCTGGACTTCAGCCGGCTGGAGTCCGACACCATCGGCCTGGCGGAGGCTTCGCTTTCTCCGCGCACGACGTTCGCGGGAAAGACGATCGAGGAACTCAAGTTTCGCAAGAGCTTCGGCGTTTCCATCCTTGCGATATGGCGGAACGGAGAGATCTACCGGAGCGGGCTCCCGAAAATGGAACTGCTCCCGGGCGATGCGTTCCTGCTTCATGGCGACAGGAACAAGCTCGCGCTCCTGGCGGAACACCCGGACTTCCTCGTCATGACCGAGGAAGCGGCGGAGGTGGTGCGAAGCCGGAAGGCGCCGGTCAGCGCCGTCATCATGGCGGGCGTCCTGACGTCGGTGGTCTCGGGCCTGCTGCCGATCTTCATCGCGGCGCCGATCGGGGCGGTCGCGATGGTGCTGACGGGGTGCCTCAACATCGAAGAGGCCTATCGGTGCATCGAGATGAAAGCGGTGGTCCTGATCGCGGGGATGCTCAGCCTGGGAATGGCGATGCAGGAGTCCGGAACCGCCGCGCTGGTGGCCGAGGCGGTGCTGGGATCGCTCGCGGACTTCGGTCCCCTGGCGGTGGTGGCGGGACTCTTCCTGATCACCGCGCTGTCCGCTCAAATGATGCCGACGGCGGCGGTGGCGGTGCTCATGTCGCCCATTGCGCTCAGCACGGCCGTCAGTGAAGGGCTCTCACCCCACGCGCTGATGATGACGGTGGCGGTGGCGAGTTCCTGCGCCTTCATGAGCCCGGTGGGACACCCGGTGAACCTGCTGGTGATGGGTTTCGGAGGGTACCGGTTCGTCGATTTCATCAAGGCCGGATTCCCGCTGTTCATCCTGGTCATGGCGGTGGTGCTGACCGTGCTCCCGCTCGTCTGGCAGCTGGCGCCGGCAGGCTGAAGCCTGACGCGTCGACGGAGCCTGCGGCGGCCAGGTCCAGGCTCTACCGGGGCTGACGTTTTTGCTATCTTTCAGGATGGCGGGGAGCGCAGGGATCGACCATCGCAGCAGCAACCGGGGAGCCGGCCATGACGAGTCGAGGCCAGTACCACACGGACGGTAGGACATTCGCCATCCTGGCTCTGGCGATGCTCAGCCCCCTGCAGGTCCTCGCCCAGCAGGCCAGCATCACGGGCCGGGTGACCGACCTGGAGACCGGCAGCCCCGTGAGCAACGCCGCCGTCGCGGTGCTCGGCCGGCCAGCGGGCCCGGTGGTCGCCAACGAGTCCGGCGCTTTTCAGGTCACGGTCCCGGCCGGCACCTACTCCATCCTCGTGACGCGGATCGGCTACGAGACCGCCCGCATCGACGGCGTCAGCGTGGAGGCGGGGGAAACGGAAACCGTCACGGTCGAACTCCGCTCCCGCGCGCTTGCGCTGAACCCGCTGATCGTCACCGCATCGCGCCGCGAGGAGAAGGAACTCGACGCCCCGGCCTCGGTCTCGACGCTCACCGGTGAGCAGATCTCCAGGATGATCGCGCCCACACCCGCGGATCATATCAAGACGCTGCCCGGGGTCGACCTCGCGAGCACGGGACTCACGCAGAGCTACGTGGTGGTGCGGGGATTCAACAACGTCTCGTCCGGACGGTTGCTCAGCATCGTGGACAACCGTTACGCGCGCATCCCGGCGCTGAGGATCAACGCCATCAACATGATCCCGACCACCGACATGGACATCGAGCGGATCGAGCTGGCGCGCGGACCGGGGGCCGCCCTCTACGGTCCCAATGCGGCCGAGGGCGTCATGCACATCATCACGTCCTCGCCGATCGACAAGCCGGGCACGACGGTGTCCATGGCCGGCGGGGAGCGGTCCGTATTCCAGCAGCTCTTCCGGAGCGCGACCGCGGTGTCCGAGCGCTTCGGAATCAAGGTCTCCGGCCAATACCTGCGGGGGAACGACTGGGAGTATGTGGACCCCTGGGAGGAGGCGGCGCGCGAGGCCAGTCCCGGCCATCCGCGCATCGGCGTGCGCGACCCCGTCAACGAGCGCTACTTCGCGGATCTCCGCACGGACTTCCGCTTCTCCGACGACGGCGAATTCATCCTGTCGGGCGGTCTCAACACCTCGCTGAGCAGCATCAACCTCACCAGCGTCGGGTCCGCGCAGACGCACGACTGGCAGTACCGCTACGGGCAGGCGCGGCTGCTGAAGGGCCGGCTGTTCGCCCAGTTCTTTCTCAACCAGACGCACTCGGGGGACAACAGCTATCTGCTGCGGAGCGGCGAGCTGATCGTCGACCGGTCGCGCACCATGGCGGCCCAGTTGCAGCACGGGTTCGAGTGGGGCGCGCGGCAGCGCTTCACCTACGGGTTCGACTGGCAGCGCATCGAGCCGCGCTCCGAGGGCACGATCTACGGTCGCAACGAGGACGACGATCTGCTGGTCGAAACCGGCGCCTATCTGCACTCCGAGACGGGTCTGGGCGACCGGTTCGACCTGGTGACCGCACTGCGGGTCGACCACCACAACCGCCTGACCGACGTCAACCTTTCGCCCCGCGCGGCTCTCGTGTTTCGTCCCGGGGAGGGCCACAATCTGCGCCTCACCTACAACCAGGCGTACGCGACGCCCTCGACATCGGCCATGTTCCTGGACATCCCCACCGGCAGGGTCCCGATCGCGCCGGGCGTCGGGTACACGCTGCGTGCGCACGGTGTCCCTTCCGGGGGCATCACCTTCTCGGACCGGTGCGAGGGGGGACTCCTGGGCCACTGCATGCGTTCCCCGTTCCTCCCGGGCCAACTCCCCGCCAACGCCGCGCTGTTCTGGGACTCGCTGATCGGGCAGTTCGCGCCCGAAGCGCTGCGGCCTCTACTGCTGGGACCCGGAATGCGGCCGACCGATCCCGTGCTGGGCACGGTCTTCCGGCGTCTCAACACCGATGCGCTCGGACCGGCCGGTGGAGAGGTATTCCCCCTCGACTCCGGGCCCGTCGAACTGCCCGAACTCGTGCCGACCGTCTTCAACAGCATCGAGGCGGGATACAAGGGATTGATCCGGAACCGTGTGCGGCTGGCCGTCGACGTGTATTTCGCCGACGTCGAGAACTTCGTCGGCGCGCTGAAGGTCGAATCGCCCAACGTCTTCCTCGACCCGGCCTCCACGGGCGCGTTCCTGGCGAGCCGTCTCGGGCCGCTGGTGCAAGCCGGTCATGTCACGACCGAACAGATCGCCGAACTGGCCGCCGGTCTCGCCGAAGTCCCGGTCGGCGCCGTCACTCCGGACCAGTTCGACGCGCCGGACCTGCTGCTGGCCTCGCGCAACTTCGGCTCGGCCAGCTACTGGGGGGCCGACTTCTCCACGCAGTTCATCGTCTCGGACCGGGTCAGCCTGACCGCGGCCTACTCCTTCCAGAGCAGGGAGTGCTTCGACTTCGACGAAGACGGGGACTGCCCCGGGAGCAACGACCTGGCGCTCAATGCCCCGAGCCACAAGGGCTCCGTGGGATTCGCGTTCACCGACCGCGCCCGCGGGTTCGTCCTCGACGGGCGCTGGCGCTTCACCGATGGGTTCGACATGAGGTCGGGCGTGTTCGCCGGGGCCGTGGACGCCTACCACGTCCTGGACGTGACGACCGGCTATCAGCTTCCCTTCCAGCCGAACGCGCGCCTGGAACTGACGGTCTACAACCTGCTCAACAACCTGCACCGGGAGTTCGTGGGGGCGCCGGAGCTGGGGAGGCTGGCGCTGTTGCGGGTGCGCTACGACTTCTGAGACCGGCGATGTGCCGTCATCGTGCTAGAGGCGGACCCAGGCGATGCCGTCCACGTGCTCGAAGTGGCGGTCGGCCGACACCAGGTCGGCGCCCGTCTGCATGGCGTGGGCGGCGATCCAGATATCGTTGGTGGGGATCGGGCGGCCCTTTGCACGCAGAGCCGCCGCGATTCTCGAGTACCGGTCGGCCGTGGTCTCTCCGACCGGCACCACGGTAACGTAGGGATTGTCGAGGAATGCGCGCAGCGCGCGGGCGTTGCGCTCGTAGCGCGAGCCGTGGCGGAAGCCGTACAGCAGTTCGCCGAGCACGACCGTCGACAGCAGAACCTCCTCAGCTCTCCGCACGATCCCGGCTGCCTTCTCGCTCCCCCGCATGAGCTGCACATAAGCGTTCGAGTCGAGCAGCACCCTCAGTCCCACATGGCCTCGTCGATCGTCTCGAAGTGCCTGAGCGCCCGTTCGGTCTCGTCCGCCTCCGCGTCGCTCCAGGAGCCGATGAAGCGATCCAGCGACGACCCGACCGCGTCGGCCGCCTGGCTGTCCTCCAGCCCCGCCCCCCGGCGCAGCAGTTTGACGGCGGCTCGGTTGAGCGATGTTCCGTCGCGATTCGCCAAGCGGCGAATCGCCCCGGTCAGATCGTCCCCGAGGCCTCTAACGGTGAGCTGTTTCATATCCTGATCTCACGATGACTCATATTGTGATTCAATCTGACTCAGAATACGAATCGCCGCTGTGAACCGTCAAGCGACCGTTGAGGAAGACATCCACTCCCCGCCCAGCCGCTCGTCCCTGCCGGCAACCTTCTTGACCGCTATTGATAAGGGGTTATCGTTACCGTCGAGATCATGCCCGAGGCGGGCAGATCGAATTAACGGAACGAGGTGAGAACGTGAGACATCTTCAATCGAAACTGCCACTCGTCCTGGCGACCGCCGGGCTGCTGGTCCTTGGCGCCTGCGGCGGGGACGACCCCATGGAGCCCATGGAGGAATTTCACGCCGACGAAGTCGAGGGCGTGACCCTGTCGCTGAGCGGCCAGACCGTGGCGTCCTACGACGGACACGATGGAGCGTGGACCGGAGAACTCGAGGTCGAGCCGGGCGAGGAAACCGCCCACATCGGCGTGCAGTTCACAGACCACGACGGGCACGCGGTGACGCTCCCCAGTGACTTCTATCTGCGGGTAGACGTCGCGAACGAGTCCATCGCCGAGTTCGAGCAGGACACTCCCGGCGAGTTCGGGGGACACCTGCACGGCGTGGCCGAGGGCGACACCGAACTGACCTTCAGCCTCATGCACGGCGCCGTCGGATCGGGACACGCCGACTTCGTCACCGCACCCTTCCACGTGCACGTACACGAGCATTAAACAGACCTCAACGCGTCACGGGAGCCTTGGGCAACCCTCCCCGGAGCAGCTTCCGGGGAGGGTTGGCGGTCCTCCATGCCTACTGCGTCCGGTGAATCAACCGCGACGTCTCCTCGCTACGGGCAGATGTGGGCGCAAATGTCCTCACGGTTCAGCGTAAGCCAGATAGCCTCGTCCTCGTAGTTCGCTGCGTGCTCGGCGATGGGGAAGCGCCATTTCCGATAGCACCAGACGCAGTCCGGATGCGGGTTTCCAAAGCCGGTGAAGGCTTCCCCTGGCGGATAGGGCGCACGGTTCACGCTCAGTCGCCACTCGGCGCCGGGCTTCAGTTCCCACGATCCGGACCCCTCCGCCACGACCTGGCCATCCTGCATCAGCCGCATCGTGAAGTGCGTGCGCCCGGTGTCGGGCACGCCGAAGGCCGGTAGTTCCTCGACCGCGAAGTGGCGCGCGGTGAGGGTCGTGCCCGCGATGTCGAGTTCGAAGCCCGCGAATCCGCGCGGATCGTCGAGTTCGTTGGAGAGCGTCATGCGCGTGCCACTTCCCCACGGCCAGACGACGCTCCCGCTCTTCCGCAATTCGATCACGAGTGTTCCGTCCCGGACATCCATTGGACCGGAGCACGAAAGGAGCAACGCGGACGCGGTAAGCAGTAATCTGGTCATCGGAAGTCACCCACCCCCAGGGTTCAGAAACCACTCTACCGTCGCTGCATCCGGGTGTAGCCGGATCCGATGTCGTACCTGAGCACCGTTGCGGCGTTCCCGTCGCCGTCGATCGGGAGAGGCTCCGGCGCAGCGTCGCGGGGAGCGAGGGGATGCGAGATCACGCCCGTTCAGATGCGCTGGTGGTCTGCGCGCCAGTCTTCGACGGCCTGCTTGATGGAGTCCCGGCTCGTCAGTTCGCCGGCGAGGACCCGGCGTACCAACCCGGGCAGTTCCGCGTCGGACGCGAAGCGCAGGGCGATGAGCTGGTCCGTCGTCAGCTGCCCGATTTCGCCCTTCAGTTCGTCCGGCAGAATCCTCTCCAGGCGGAGGCGCTCCTCCAGGCGGATCACCCGGTCCTGAACGCCCGTTGCGAAGCGCCGCGCGGAGAGAAGGGCGATCGCGGTACAGGCGGCGACCGCGAACAGGGCCAGGTTCCCCGCGCTGAAATCCACGACGAGCAGGTACCCGACGCCCAGCGTCGCGGCCCGTGGAGAGGGCGGCTTGCGCCGTCATTTCTACAGGCGAGCGGTGGCACCTACGCCGCTATTTTTCGTAGTTGTGAACACATCCAGCTTCGTTTTCTGTGGGACGGCCGGTTCGCACCGGGCGATCCGGGGCAGCGGTCGCGCTCGCCCGACTCGAGTCGGCGCCCGGGCGGCGGCGCTGTTGTTCGTCGGCTTGGTGGCCCAGGGCTGCGGGGAAGGTGCCTCGGAACCGGTGGCCCCTCCCCCGGAGGACCGACCCCGTGCGACGACCGTGACGGTTACGCCCGCTGCGGCCCGGCTCCCGGCGGTGGGAGCCACCACGCAGCTGTCGGCGCAGGTGCTCGACCAGCGCGGTCGGACGATGACAGGCGTCACGGTCGGTTGGTCGAGTGGCGATCTCTCCGTTGCGACCGTGGACCCATCGGGATTGGTGACCGCGGTCGCCCAGGGGGTGGTGACGGTCACGGCTGCAGCCGGTTCCGTCTCCGGGGAGGCGCAGGTAACCGTAGTCGTTGACGAGGCGGCGCTGGTGGCGCTTTACGAGGCGGCGGGCGGGACCAACTGGGCCAGCAGCGGCGGTTGGCTGACCGACGCTCCGCTGGAGGAGTGGCACGGGGTGGAAACGGACGCGTCGGGGAGGGTCACGCAGCTGGCTCTGCCGGGCAACGACCTCTCCGGCTCGATCCCGCCGGAACTCGGCGACCTCACCAACCTGACCATCCTGTCACTCCACACCAACGACCTTTCGGGAAGCATCCCGTCCGAACTCGGCGCGCTCGACAGCCTGACCTTCCTGGACCTCGGCGACAACAACCTCTCCGGTCCGATCCCGCCCGAACTCGGCGACCTCGCCAGCCTGACCTTCCTGGACCTCGCCAACAACGATCTCTCGGGCCCGATCCCGCTCGAACTCGGCGCGCTCGACAGCCTGACCATCCTCACGCTCCCCGCCAACGACCTTTCGGGAAGCATCCCGTCCGAACTCGGCGACCTCGGCAACCTGACCATCCTGTCACTCCACACCAACGACCTTTCGGGAAGCATCCCGTCCGAACTCGGCGCGCTCGACAGCCTGACCTTCCTGGACCTCGGCGACAACAACCTCTCCGGTCCGATCCCGCCCGAACTCGGCGACCTCGCCAGCCTGACCGTCCTGGCGCTCCACACCAACGACCTCTCCGGGGCCATCCCGAACAGCTTTCTGCAGCTCGCCCGATTGCAGGTGCTGGTCCTTCGGAACAACCCGATCTGCGTGCCCGAGAGCGCTGCGTTCACCGCGTGGCTGGCCGGGTTGTCCCATGACACCGGCGGGTTGGACGGCTGCTCCAGTGTCGACCGGGCGGCGCTGGCGGCGCTTTACGAGGCGGCGGACGGGACCAACTGGGCCCGCAGCGCCGGTTGGCTGACCGACGCTCCGCTGGAGGAATGGCACGGGGTGGCAACGGACGCGTCCGGGAGGGTCACGGAGTTGACTCTGCCGGGCAACAGGCTCTCCGGCCCGATCCCGCCCGAACTCGGCGACCTCACCAAGTTGACGAGCCTGACGCTCCACACCAACGGACTCTCGGGAAGCATCCCGCCGGAACTCGGCGGCCTCCCCAGCCTGACGAGACTGGACTTGGGCGAAAACACGCTCTCCGGCTCGATCCCGCCCGAACTCGGCGACCTCGCCAGCCTGACCATCCTGGCGCTCCACACCAACGGACTCTCGGGAGCCATCCCGCCCGAGCTCGGCGCGCTCGCCAGCCTGACGGACCTGGTGCTCCACACCAACGGACTCTCGGGAAGCATCCCGCCCGAACTCGGTGACCTCGCCAGCCTGACGAGCCTGAACCTCGGCAACAACACCCTCTCCGGTCCGATCCCGCCCGAACTCGACGGTCTCGCCAGCCTGGCCGTCCTGGCGCTCTACAACAACGGCCTCTCGGGAGCCATCCCGCCCGAACTCGGCGACCTCGCCAGCCTGACGGACCTGGACCTCCACACCAACGACCTTTCGGGAAGCATCCCGCCCGAACTCGGCGGCCTCGCCAACCTGACGAGACTGGACTTGGGCGAAAACAGGCTCTCCGGCTCGATCCCGCCCGAACTCGGCGACCTCACCAGCCTGACCATCCTGGCGCTCCACGCCAACGACCTTTCGGGAAGCTTCCCGTCCGAACTCGGCGACCTCGCCAGCCTGACGGACCTGGACCTCGGCGACAACAGCCTCTCCGGTCCGATCCCGTCCGAACTCGGCGACCTCGCCAGCCTGACGGACCTGGCGCTCCACACCAACGACCTTTCGGGAAGCATCCCGTCCGAACTCGGCGCGCTCGACAGCCTGACCTTCCTGGACCTCGGCGACAACAACCTCTCCGGTCCGATCCCGCCCGAACTCGGCGACCTCGCCAGCCTGACCGTCCTGGCGCTCCACACCAACGACCTCTCCGGGGCCATCCCGAACAGCTTTCTGCAGCTCGCCCGATTGCAGGTGCTGGTCCTTCGGAACAACCCGATCTGCGTGCCCGAGAGCGCTGCGTTCACCGCGTGGCTGGCCGGGTTGTCCCATGACACCGGGACGTTGAGGAGATGCGGCGCGAGCCTGAGGCTCTACGGCCGGACAAGCGACCCCGGCGGTTCATGAACCGCCCGCTGGATGGACCTCGGCTGCGGCGCCGGGGGTATGGATTGCGCAGTCATTTCTACAGGCGAGCGGCGGCACCTGCGCCGCTATTTTTGGTGGGGATTCGCGGCCACCTGAGGAATCGGTGCGGGAAACCACTCCGGGGAGAGGTTGAAGTGAGCCAGGGGGATCTGTTTCGGCGCACGGTCGCGCTGCTGCAAATGGCGGCTTTGAAAGATGGGTACTGGCTGTCCGCCGCCGCTCGCTTCAACGAAGCCACCGGGACGAGAGGCCACGCTCTCGGATTCGGCGCGGTGAATCCGGGTGGCGAAGCGGATATGTTCCTGCTGCGCTTTGTGTTCAGAGGGCAGCGTCGTGAGGATTGGGAGCGGGTATATTCCCGCAACTACATGCTTCGTGACGAACGCTGGCTCCCCTGGAGTCAGCTGCCGAGTGGCGAGGTGGTGCCTACCAGAGATCTCCTGACCGAGAGCGAGCGGAAGACGTCGGCCGTCTACAACGAGCTGTTGAGCGACATGCAAGCGCTGGACGGCCTCACCGTGCTTCTGAACGGGCCTCCGGGAACGCGAGTCGGCATCGCGTCGGCCGACCCCATCGAGACGGCGGGCTGGTCGTCCGATCAGGTTGAGATGATCAAACGCCTTTCGCCACACATGGTTCATTCGATCTGCGTCCGACAGGCTCTGGTCGATGCCCGCGCTCATGGTGAAACACTCCTTGGACTCCTCGACAACACCCGGACGGGCGTCATCCAGCTGGACCGGCGGGGGCGGGTCGCGGAAGCGAACGACATCGGTCGTGATATCCTGCGGCAACGCGATGCGTTGATCGATCCGGGAGGGTTCCTTCGCGCTGCGAGACAGGCGGAGAATGCTGAACTTCACCGGTTGCTTGCGGATGCTCTGCCACCCTTCGGTGGTCAGGCCGTTGGCGGATCGATGGTTATCCGGCGCGCTTCTCCCTCGAAGACGCTGATCGTTCATGTCAATCCGGTGGGAGCAGAGTTGACGGACGGCCGAACGCACCGCGTGGCGGCCATCGTCCTGACGGTGAGCCCAGGAAGCCGGGTCTGGGTCGATCCGGATCTCGTGGCATTGACCCTCGGGCTCACGCCGACGGAGAGCCGCGTGGCGGTGATGCTGGCAGCGGGTTACACCGTGAGAGACATCGCGGGAGCGACGGGTCGGAAGGAGCGGAGCATCCACTGGCACCTCCAGCAGATTTTCCGCAAGCAGGGCATTCGGAGGCAGACCGACCTGGTGAGGCGCGTGCTTTCGATACTTCCACTTTAGAATAGTAATGCGCGGTCCGGCGGCCACGGGACAAGCGACGATGCTGGCGCTCCTGGTGCTGTCATGCGGCGGCGAGCCGTCTGTTGTGCCGGGATTCGAGCCGCTGTTCCCGCCCTCAGCACCGAAGCCACCCCCTCCGCCTCCGGCTCCTCCTCCTCCCCCTCCTCCTCCACCGCCACCGCCGCCGCCTCCGCCGCCTCCGGCAGAGTGGTCTCCGTCGCATACCTACTCGGCTCTCTACTACAACAGAGTTTCTGCGGGTGCGACGTGGGTGATGCGTCTGATGGAGAATCCTCCGGAGTCACTTCATGAGAAGGGTCTGGCGCACTACTACGTGTTGAATTGGTTCTATGAGGGCGAAGGTGGCGGCTACGTCGGATTTCTGACTGATAGCGAGTTCTACGGGAAGGAGGTGGGACCGGCGGTCAACTTCAGCATCTGGAACTCGTACGATTACGATAGCATTCCATCTACGGCTCTGGCAGAGAGGGACAACCATGAGTCTCGTGGTGCGCGTATCATGCTGCCGTTTGAGTGGGAAGAAGGAGAGGAGTACCGGTTCAGACTTACGTCGACATCGCTTGGTGATCGAGGCTATGCATGGCGTCTCACGGTAAACGACGCTCTGGTCGGACGCATTCTCGCGGACACGGCCAAGTATCCCATTCGGGATGTTCCGTTTGTGTGGGGAGAGGATCTGCATTGGTGGCATACCTATCCGGGGCGTGTTGCTTACGAGTGCGATGAGATGGAGCCATCCTCGATGCAGTTCCTCGATTTCCGGATCATTGATGAGGCTGGAGAGGAGCATGATCCGGATGACGTGGTCTCGCATATCTCTGCCGATCGGGATTCGACGGTAACGGGGGAGAATGGCTACGTGACGAAGCTCTGCGATACGCCATCGGTAGAGACGGTGGATCGTGGAGTACAACACAATCTTGGATCAAGAGAGGAGGACCGGTGAGCCCACGGCCGGACGACGCTCCCCGTTCTTACGCGGCCGGCGGCGTTCTCCCCTCCATGCTGCGGCCGCGGTGGGGCCGGTTGCGGTTGTAAGTCGTGCTCGGGGATGGTGCACTTCGTGGCGGCCGCCGGGGCGCTCCGCACCAACCTAGACCGCTCGGGAAATCGCCTCCAGTTGCCGTTGCTGCCTTCTCGCGCGACCGTCGAGGACATCTTCCTTCGCCGCCACGATTGCGCCTCGAACCATCGCGCTCCTCGTGGCTCCTTCCGTCGCCACTGCAACATCGCGCAACCGCACGAGAAGCTCCGGCTGCATCCTCAAGCGTAGATCCTTCTGACACTTCCCCGTCGCCAGGCGACTCTTGGAGAGCGTGTTCAGCCGACGAGCCATGTCGGTATCCGCGCAAGCCAACGCGAGGTAGTGTCGAATTACCGCGGGAGCGAACTGCTTGGTCGCCACACGATAGCGGTCCGCCACGAGATGAAGCACGTCGTCGAGTTCCCGCGGCATCCGGACGCTCATCACCCCCTCTTTCTTCGCCTCCCTCGCTGCTTTCAGCTTCGGAGTCGATTGGGCCGGCACCGTCAGAACTTCTCCGGTTTCGGCATCCACGCCGACGAGGACGTTCTCGACCGTCGCCTTCGACTTCTCGAGTTCGACCGTTCGGTACTCGTAAACGATCTCGACCCGCCCGCGTTCCGGCGCCAGGGCGTACCCGCGATCTCCTTCTCGCAAGATCTTCATCTCAACTCCCTGCTCGATGAACGCTTATGAACATCGCTTTC
>JAPPGH010000042.1 GCA_026914155.1 Candidatus Palauibacter rhopaloidicola
ACTCCGACGGGACGATCGTGAAATGGGAGTGGACGGGTCCGGTGGCGCTGACGGACGGCGACACCTCGACGCCGTACTTCACGGCGCCGACCGAGGGCGTGAACAAGTCGTACACGTTCACCCTGAAGGTGACGGACGACGACGGTGCGACCGACTCCGACGACGTGACTATCAAGGTGGTGGCCAACAAGCCGCCGGACGCCGACGCGGGACCCGACCAGACGGTGGACGAGGGCGACCGGGTGGACCTGGACGGCACGGGCAGCAGTGACTCCGACGGGACCATCGTGAAGTGGGAGTGGTCGGGTCCGGTGGCGCTGACGGACGGCGACACTTCGACGCCCTACTTCATCGCACCGACCGAGGGCGCGACCAAGTCGTACACGTTCACCCTGACCGTGACGGACGATGACGGCGCGACGGACAGCGACCGGGTAAAAGTGACGGTGTACCCGGAGCAGCCGGACTGCAAGATCGAGGTGTCGGCGGCCCAATTGTCGGTGCGTGAGGATGCGGACGTGGGGGACGAGGTGGACGGCGAGGTCGGGGTCAGCGCGAATGCGGATTGCGGGACGCTGCGCTATGCGCTTTCGGGCACGGGTTCCGGGGATTTCTCGGTGGCGGGTGCGAGCGACGACGACGGGGTTATCAAGGTAAAGCGCGGGCTGAACCACGAGGGCAGGGACTCTTACGATCTGACGCTGACGGTGAGCTGGGGCTCGGTGAGCCACGCGGCCGGCGTGGACATCTCAGTGACGGACGTGAACGAGGCGCCGACGCCGGTTGGCTCAATCGGTCGACAGACGGTCCGGGTCGGGCGGCCGGGCTCGCTGAACGTGACGGGCTACTTCACGGACGAGGACGCGGGGGACCGTCTGACGTTCACCTCGAAGTCCTCGGCGACGGGCAGACTGACGGTGAACGCGAGCGGGAGCCCGGTGACGCTGACGGGCGTGGCGGCGGGAGGCGCGACGGTCACGGTGACGGCGCGGGACCGCGGGGGCCTGACGGCGACGCAGGTGTTTTCGGTGACGGTGGAGCCGGCGCCGCAGCCGTGCGGGATCACGGTGTCGGACGCGTCTCTTTCGGTGCGCGAGGACGCGGGCGTGGGCACCGCGGTGAGCGGCGTTGTCGGGGTGAACACGACGGGGGATTGCGGGGCGCTGAGCTATGCGCTGGCGGGCACGGGGTCGGGGGACTTCTCGGTCGCGGCGGCGGGCGCGAGCGACAATGACGGGAAGATCGAGGTGAAGCGCGGGCTGAACCACGAGAGCCGGGACTCGTACGACCTGACGCTCACGGTGAGTTGGGGCTCGGTGAGCCACGCGGCCGGCGTGGACATCACGGTGACGGACGTGAACGAGGCCCCGAAGCCGAAGGGCTCGATCGGGGCGCGTACGATCCGGGTGGGGCACCCGGATTCGGTGGACGTGACGAGCTACTTCACGGACGAGGACGCCGGGGACCGTCTGACGTTCACGTCGAAGTCGTCGGCGACGGGCAAGCTGACGGTGAACGCGGGCGGAAGCCCGGTGAAGCTGACGGGCGTGGCGGCGGGAGGCGCGACGGTCACGGTGACGGCGCGGGACGGCGGGGGCCTGACGGCGACGCAGGCGTTTTCGGTGAAGGTGGATCCGGCGCCGAAGGAGCCGTGCGAGATCACGGTGTCGGACGCCGCTCCGTCGGTGCCGGAGGACGCGGATGTGGGGGACGGGCTGGACGGCACGGTGGGAGTGGCGACCAAGGGCGATTGCGGGACGCTGAGCTATGCGCTCTCGGGCACGGGTTCCGGCGACTTCTCGGTGTCGGCCGCGGGCGCGAGCGACGACGACGCGAAGATCGGGGTGGCGAAGGCGCTGGACCACGAGACGAAGGCTTCGTACGCGCTGACGTTGACGGTGCGCTGGGGTTCGGTGAGGGACACGGGCGCGGTGGGCATCACGGTGACGGACGTGAACGAGGCGCCGGAGGCGGCGAGCGCGATACCGGGGGTCACGCTCCATGCGGGCGACTCGAAGGTGGTGGACGTGTCGGCGCACTTCCGCGACCCGGACGGCGATGCGCTGACGTACGCGGCCGGATCGTCGAAGGAGGGGGTGGCGACGGTCGCGGCGGTTGGGAGCAAGTTGACGGTGACGGGCGTGTCCCCCGGCGTATCGCAGGTGACGGTCACTGCGAGCGACGGGCGCGGCGGGTCGGTCGAGCAGACGTTCGCGGTGACGGTGGAGAACCGGACGCCGGAGGTTGCGAGCGAGATACCGGCGGTGAAGGTCGCCGCGACGAAATCGAAGGTGGTGGACGTGTCGGCGCACTTCACCGATCCGGACGGGGACGCGCTGACGTATGCGGCCGGGTCGTCGAAGGAGGCGATTGCGACGGTCGCTGCGGTTGGGAGCGAGGTGACGGTGACGGGTGTGTCCGAGGGCGAGTCGGAGGTGACGGTCACGGCCCGCGACCCGCACGGCGCGGAGGTGTCGCAGGCGTTCGCGGTGACGGTCGGACCCGAGAACGCCGCGCCGGAGGTGGCGGGCGCGATACCGGCGCTGACGGTGGAGGCGGGCGAGACGGCGGTGGTGGACGTGTCGGGCCGCTTCCGGGATCCGGACGGGGACCCGCTGAGCTACGAGGCGGAGTCTTCGGCGGAGGGGGTGGCGACGGTCGCGGCGAGCGGGAGCGAAGTGACGGTGACGGGGGTCTCGCGCGGCGAGTCGCGGGTGACGGTGACGGCGAGCGACGGCCGGGGCGGCTCGGCGAGCCAGGCGTTCGCGGTGACGGTTCCGAACCGGCCTCCGGTGACGGTGGGTTCGCTGGGCCGGGTGCGCGTGCACGTGGGCTCGTGGGCGACGGTCGAGGTGTCGGACGCGTTCAGCGATCCGGACGGGGACGTTCTCACGTACCGGGCGGCGCCGTCGGACTGGAGCGTGGTCGCGGTGGAGGTGAGCGGGAGTCGCCTGAGGCTCCGGGGCAGGTCGCCCAAGGTCACGAAGGTGACCGTGACGGCGGACGACGGACACGGTGGGACGGTCGTGCAGGTGTTCGAGGTCGAGGTTCCGAACCGTCCGCCGGTGCGCATCGGCTCGATCAAGGCGCAGACGCTCGCGCCGGGGGAACGGTTCACGGTGGATTTGGCGGACTATTTCCGGGATACGGACGGCGACCCGCTCACGTACACGGGGGCCTCCTCGGACACCACGGTGGCGGCCGTGTCGGTGGAGGGCGTGGAGCTTACGGTGGTGGGCGTGGCGCGGGGGCGCACCCAAGCGGTGGGGCGGGCGCACGACGGGCGCGGCGGGACGGGGGAGCAGTGGTTCTGGGTGACGGTGACGAACGGGGCGCCGTCGTTCGCCGAGGAATCGTACGAGCGGTCGGTGCCGGAGAACTCGGCGGCCGGGACGGCGGTGGGCGATCCGGTGGCGGCGACGGACGGCGACGGGGACGCGGTGACGCACGGCTTCGCGGCGGGCGGGGACGAGGCGCTGTTCGGGATCGACGCGGCGACGGGCCAGATCACGGTGGCGGCGGGCGCGGTGCTGGACTTCGAGAGCGGGAAAACGGCCTACACGGTGAGCGTGGAGGCGAGCGACGGGGCGCTTGCGGACACGGTGGGGGTGACGATCCGGGTGACGGACGTTCCCGCGCCGGGCAGGCCGGACCCGCCGGTCGTGACGGGCGGCACGGAAGAGGTGTCGGCGACATGGAGCGCGCCGGAGAACGAGGGACCGGCGATCACGGGCTACGATTATCGCTACCGCGCGGAGGCGGACAGCGACTGGTCGGACCCGGCTAGCCTGAAAGTCGTGCTCGCGCACACGATCACTGGGCTCAAGGCGGCAACGACGTACCTGGTGCAGGTACGCGCGAAGAGTTCGGAGGGCGCGGGGGAGTGGTCGGAGTCCGGCGAGGGGGAAACGGCGAGGGCCAACACCGCGCCGTCGTTCGGCGCGGCGGCGTATGAGCGGGAGGTGCCGGAGAACTCGGCGGCGGGCACGGCGGTGGGCGAACCGGTGACGGCCACCGACGCCGATGACGACGACCTGACGTACAGCTTCATCCCGGGCGGGGCTGAGGTTCCGTTCGAGATCGGTGCGGCGAGCGGCCGGATCACGGTGGCCGAGGGCGCGACGCTGGACCACGAGGGCGAACCCAACTCCTACGCGGTGCAAGTCGAGGCGAGCGACGGAACGCTGGCGGACACGGTGGGGGTGACGATCCAGGTGACGGATGTTCCGGCGCCCGGCAAGCCGGGTGCGCCGACGGTGACGGGCGGCACCGAAGAGGTGGCCGTGTCGTGGAGCGCGCCGGCGAACGAGGGGCCGGCGATCACGGGCTACGACTATCGCTACCGTGCGAAGGCGGACAGCGACTGGTCGGACCCGGCAAGCCTGAAAGTCGTGCTCGCGCACAAGATCACCGGGCTCAAAGCGGGAACGACGTACTTGGTACAGGTGCGGGCGAGGAGTTCGGAGGGTGCGGGCGCGTGGTCGGACTCCGGCGAGGGGGAGACGGCGCGGGCCAACACAGCGCCGTCGTTCGGCGCGGCCGCCTACGCGCGCGAGGTGCCGGAGAACTCGGCGGCCGGGACGGCGGTCGGCGATCCGGTGACGGCCACCGACGCCGATGACGACGACTTGACGTACAGCTTCGTGACCGGAAGCAACCTGCCGTTCGCGATCGTTGCCGGAACGGGCCAGATCGAGGTGGCGTCCGGCGCGGCGCTGGACCACGAGGGCGAGGCCAACTCCTACGCGGTCCGGGTGGAGGCGACCGACGGCACGCTCGCGGACACGACGGCGGTGACGATCCGGGTGACGGACGTTCCGGCGCCCGGCAAGCCGGGCGCGCCAACGGTGACGGGCGGGACCGAAGAGGTGGCCGTGTCGTGGAGCGCGCCGGCGAACGAGGGACCGGAGATCACGGGCTACGATTACCGCTACCGCGCGGAGGCGGACGGCGACTGGCCGGACCCGGCAAGCCTGGAAGTCGTACTCACCCACACGATCACCGGGCTCAAGGCGGGAACGAAGTATCTGGTGCAGGTGCGCGCCGTCAGTTCGGAGGGCGCGGGGGAGTGGTCGGAGTCCGGCGAGGGGACGACGGTGAGGGCCAACACCGCGCCGTCGTTCGGCGCGGACGCGTACGAGCGCGAAGTGCCGGAGAACTCGGCAGCCGGTACGGCGGTGGGCGATCCGGTGACGGCCACCGACGCCGACGATGACGATTTGGCGTACAGCCTCCTCGCGAACGGGGCCGAGATCCCATTCGCGGTCGACGCCGGAACGGGCCAGATCGCGGTGGCGTCCGGCGCGGCGCTGGACCACGAAGTCGAACCCAACTCCTACGCGGTGCGGGTGGAAGCGAGCGACGGCACGCTTGCGGACACGGTGGGGGTGACGATCCGGGTGACGGACGTTCCCGCGCCCGGCAAGCCGGACGCGCCAACGGTGACGGGCGCCACCGAAGAGGTGGCCGTGTCGTGGAGCGCGCCGGCGAACGAGGGACCGGAGATCACGGGCTACGATTACCGCTACCGCGCGGAGGCGGACGGCGACTGGCCGGACCCGGCAAGCCTGGAAGTCGTACTCACCCACACGATCACCGGGCTCAAGGCGGGAACGAAGTATCTGGTGCAGGTGCGCGCCGTCAGTTCGGAGGGCGCGGGCGCGTGGTCGGACTCCGGCGAGGGGGAGACGGCGAGGGCCAACACCGCGCCGTTGTTCGATGCGGACGCCTACGAGCGGGAGGTGGCGGAGAACTCGGCGGCGGGCACTGCGGTGGGCGAGCCGGTGACGGCCACCGACGCCGATGACGACGACCTGAAGTACAGCTTCCTCCCGGACGGAGCCGAGGTCCCGTTCGCGATCGACGCCGGAACGGGCCGGATCGAGGTGGCCGAGGGCGCGGCGCTGGATTACGAAGTCGAACCCAACTCCTATGCGGTTCGGGTGTTGGCGAGCGACGGCACGCTCGCGGACACGACGGCGGTGACGATCCGCGTGACGGACGTTCCCGCGCCCGGCAAGCCGGATGCACCAAAGGTGACGGGCGGGACCGAAGAGGTGGCCGTGTCGTGGAGCGCGCCGGCGAACGAGGGGCCGGCGATCACGGGCTACGATTACCGCTACCGCGCGGAGGCGGACGGCGACTGGCCGGACCCGGCAAGCCTTGAGGTCGTGCTGGCGCACACGATCACGGGGCTCACGGCGGGAACCACGTATCTGGTGCAGGTGCGCGCCGTCAGTTCGGAGGGCGCGGGCGAGTGGTCGGATCCGGGCGAGGGAACGACCGATCCACCGGCCAATCGCGCGCCCGAGTTCGACGCGGACGCCTACGGGCGCGAGGTGGCGGAGAACTCGGTCGCGGGCGCCGCGGTCGGCGATCCGGTGACGGCCACCGACGCCGATGACGACGACTTGGCGTACAGCTTCCTGGCCGGCGGCGAGGCGCCGTTCCGGATCGACGGCGGGACGGGCCGGATCACGGTCGCCGAGGGCGCGGCGCTGAACTACGAGAGCGCCGACACGCTGTACGTGGTGAGCGTCGAGGCCCGCGACCGCGAGCTTGCCGATACCGCATCGGTGACGATCCGCGTGACGAACGCCGACGATCCGGGCGCGGTCGCGCTGAACCCGGAGGTCGCCCGCGTGGGCGTCGAGATCACGCCGTCCCTGACGGACGAGGACGGCGTGCGGAGCGCGGGCAGGAAGCGCAAGTGGCAGCGCTCGCGCAACGGCAACTCGTGGAGCACCGTCGCCACGGGCCGGATGTACAACCCGGTGACGAGCGACGCGGGCAAGTGGCTGAGAGTGGTGTTCACCTACACCGACGGCCACGGATCGGGCAAGCGGGCCGAGAGCGCGGCCGTGAAGGTGCTGGCCGCGAACCGGGCGCCCGCGTTCGGCAAGGACGCCTACGACCGGTCGGTGCCGGAGAACTCGCCGGGCGGCACGAACGCCGGCAGGCCCGTGCAGGCCGAAGACGACGACGGCGACGAACTGGGTTACAGCCTCCTGCCCGGGGGCGGGGCGCCGTTCGAGATCGACGCGGCGACGGGCCGGATCACGGTCGCGGAGGATGCGGCGCTGAACTACGAGAGCCCCGACACGCTGTACACGGTGCATGTCGAGGCGAGCGACGGAACGCTGGCGGACACCGCGTCGGTGACCATCCGCGTGAAGAACGCGGACGACCCGGGCGAGGTAACGCTGAGCCCCGGCGTGGCGCGGGTGGGCGTCGAGTTGACCGCGACGCTGACGGACGAGGACGGGGTGCGGGACGCGAGCAGGAAGCGCAAGTGGCAGCGCTCGGCGGACGGCAACTCGTGGAGGGACGTCGCCACGGGCGGAGCGTACAACCCGGTGACGGGCGACGAGGGCAAGTGGCTTCGGGCGGTGTTCACCTACCGGGACGGCCACGGACCGGGCAAGCGGGCGGTGAGCGCGGCGGTGAAGGTGCTGGCGGCGAACGCGGCGCCCTCGTTCCCCGCCGTGTACGAGCGCGAGGTGCCGGAGAACTCGCCGGGCGGCACGAAGGTCGGCGCGCCGGTGGCGGCGACCGACCCGGACGGCACCTCGCCGTCCTACAGCCTGGTCCCAGGCGGAGACGAGGATCTGTTCGGGATCGACTCCTCGACGGGCCAGATCGCGGTGGCCGGGGGCGCGGTGCTCGACTACGAGAGCGGCGACACGCTGCTCGCGGTGAGGGTCGAGGCGAGCGACGGCGAGCTTGCCGACACCGCCTCGGTCAAGATCCGGGTGACGAACGCGGACGATCCGGGCACCATCGCGCTGAGCGCGGACGTGGCGCGGGTGGGCGTGCGGTTGACCGCGACGCTGACGGACCAGGACCGGTCGATCGAGCGGGGCAAGATGCGGACCTGGCAGCGTTCGCCCGACGGGGCCGCGTGGACGATGGTCGTCCAGGGCGCGCAGAGGCGCTCCTACACCCCCACCGCAACCGACCGGGGCAAGTACCTGCGCGCCGTGTTCACCTACACCGACGGCCACGGGCCGGGCAAGCGGGCCGAGAGTCCGGCCGTGATGGTCGTCGGCGCGACCACGCCGGTCGTCTCGTTCGGCGCGGAAAGCTACACCGCCGCGCCGGGCGGATCCGCCGACGTCGCCGTGCTCCTGTCGCCCGCGGCCTCCTCGGCGCTCGCCATCGAGGTCGTGGCCGGAGACAGCGCGCGCACCGTCGCGTTCCAGACCGGAGCGGGCTCGCGCACTCTGGGCATCGGCACCGCGGGCCTCTCGGCCGGGGACACCCTCGCGGTCCGGTTCGGCGATCTGCCGGACGGGGTGGCCGTCGGCGTCCCGGCGGCCACGCGGATCGTCGTGGCGGCGGCCGCCGGAGACCGGGTTTCCAAGTCCGTGGCCGAGGACGGTTCGCCGACCGAGCTTGAGGTCGAGTACGCCCAGGCGGAGTACGCGGCGGTCGCGGGCGGGCCGGGGACCGAGATCGCGCTCCGGGTGAGCCCCGCCGCCGACCGGCGGGTGGCCGTGCCGCTCACGGCCACGCACGCGTCCTCCGCGGAACCCATGTTGCCGGACTCGATCGTGTTCCAGCCCGGCGACTCGCTCGCCGCGTTCGTGCTCGAAGTTCCGGTGGACACCGAACCCGGCCTCCTCGCGCTCGGGTTCGGTTCGCTGCCCAAGGCCGTGAGCGCCGGTGCCGTCGCCTCCGCCACGGTCGATATCGCGGACCACGACCCCGGCCCGCTCCGGGACGAGGCGTTCGACCTCGGACTCGCCGTATTCGGGCGCGCCGTCGCGGAGGGCGCGCGCCAAGCCGTCGGCGCGCGCATCGACGCCGTCATGCGGCCCAGTGTACCCGGTTCCGGCACCCGCATGCCCGGATCGGCGGCCGAGTGGGCCGGACGCGCCGCCGGAACGCTCGCCTCGCTCACCGGCGCGCCGCTCAATGCATCCTCCGGGGCAGACATGGCCCGGCGTTCCGGGTCGGTCGATCTCCCGACCGGGCGGGAGGCCGTGCGGCGCCTGCTGCCGAGCCTCTCGTTCGCGACCGCGCTCGGGCCGCGGTCCGCCGAGGGACGGCCTGGGATCGGGCTCTGGGCCGAAGGGTCCGCGCAGTCGTTCCGCAGCGACCCCGGCATCGACTACGACGGCGGGCTCCGAGCGCTCACGGTCGGGGCGGACGCCCGCATCGGTTCCTCCGCGCTTCTCGGGGTGTCGCTCATGCGCAGCGACGGCGACCTCGACTACGGGCACCGATCCACCAAGGGCTCGCTCGGGCACGCCATGAACAGCGTGCATCCCTACCTGTTCCTCCAGCCTTCCCCCGGAATCGGACTCTGGGCCATGGCCGGATACGGGAGCGGAAATGTCCGGGACGGCGACAATCACGGCGACCCCGGCGCATCGCTGCGTATGCTCTCGGGCGGCGTCAAGGTGCCGCTCGCCCGCAGCGGCGCGTTCGGACTCGCGCTCAACGGCGACGCGTTCACGGTCGGCATGCGCACGGACGACGAAGGGCGCGAAGGCTCGGCCTCGCGCGCACGCGCTCTGCTCGAAGCGTCATGGACGAGCGGAGGACTCAAGCTCGCCACCCGGGCCGGGGCGCGCTACGACGGCGGCGACGCCGATACGGGTGGTGGGGCCGAAACCGGAGCGTCCGTCGGATACGACGCCCACGGGCTCGACCTCGACCTCCGTGGAAGGCTCGCCCTCGGGTCTGGCTCCCACCGCGAATGGGGCGCCGCGCTCAGGCTTGCGTTCGATCCCGGAACACGGGGCGAAGGGTTCCGGCTCGCGGTCAGCCCCCGGCACGGACACGACCGCAGCAGCATCCACGGGATCATGGACGGCGGAAGGTTACACGCAATGACGGACGCCACGGGACGGGACTGGCGGCTCGACGCGGAAGCTGGGTACGGGTTCAAGAACCCCGGCGGCGGCGGCGCGCTCGACAGCTACACCCGGCTCTTCGCGGATGGCTCGAACCGCTCCTTGTCGTTCGGCACCCGGTACAGCGTCAGCCAAACCCTCCGGCTCGGCATCGAGGGATCGCGCACCCAACTGCCCGGTCAAAACCCCAACCTGGGAGTCAGGCTTGCGCTCGACTTCACGTTCTAACCGACACGGCATTCTCCCGTCAATTGACGCCGACAATCCCGCAATTGCGGCACCATGGCTCCAAGTGTCGTTCAGCGGCAAGGAAGGCAGATCGTGCAGTCCCTATTGAACTTAGAAGATTCCTTACCTTGATACTCTTGGTTCACGGAGCGCTGTCCCAGCGCGACTGGGACCGGTTCATCCGCGACCGGCGGGCGGGCAAGATCGGACCCAGCGGCAAGCCGGTGTCCGATCGAACCATCGAATACGATCTGAGGTTCCTGCTCGCGGTCCTCAACTGGGCGTCGAGATCGAGGGACGAGGAGGGAAGGCTCCTCCTCGAGTCGAATCCTCTGAGGGGCCTCAAGGTGCCGAAGGAGAAGAACCCGAGGCGCGTGGTCCTCACCCAGGCGGAGTACGAGGATCTGCTCCGGGTGTCCGCGGAGATGGACTGGCGCTTTCGCGTGGCCTTGGTGATCGCCCACGAGACGGGACACCGCATCGGCTCCATCAGCCAACTGCGGTGGTCGGACATCGACATGGAGCACGAGACCATCCGGTGGCGGGGCGAGCATGAGAAGACGGGCTACGAACACCGGACACCGGTAACGGCTGAGGTGCTCAAGGTGCTGGAGGAGGCGCGGAAGCGGAACCCCGGGATCGAGGATACTCCCATGCTACCCGCGCCGAAGGACCCATCGAAGTGCGTGACCCGCTGGCTGCTACGCGACTGGTGGGGGAGGGCCGAGGCGCTCGCGGGGTTGGAACGAAAGCATGGCCGCGGCTGGCACTCGCTGAGGCGGAAGTTCGCCTCCGACCTCATGAACCAGCCGCTCAAGATCCTTTGCGAACTCGGCGGCTGGAAGACGGCCCGAACGGTGCTCCGGTGCTACCAGAAGGCCGACCAGCACCAGCTCAGGAAGGCCCTCGAGAATCGCCGGATCGCCCGTTCATGACCCATTTAGCGGGAAAAACAGCGGGAATCCGATTCTCCCAAATCGCGTAAGTCTATGGAGCCGATCGGATTCGAACCGACGACCTCCTGCTTGCAAAGCAGGCGCTCTCCCAACTGAGCTACGGCCCCTCGACACGAGCGAGACACGACGATGTCCCGGGCGGGTGAAGGATGGGGCGAGCGCCGTTCGCTCGCCAGTTTTGGCGCCCGGGAGTTGCCACGGTTCCGGCTCGATACCTACGCTCCATTTCAAGATTACGGGCAGCCAATCTCCGGAGGTCGGTGGCCATGGCGGAATCTCGCAGGACGTTCCTGAAGCAGTCTGCCGCGACGGTGGCCGCCGTTTCCCTGGGCGGTTGCGCTCCCGAAGCCGCTGGCGGGCGGGCGGCCGAGGCCAACGGGGACGCGCTCTCTCGTACCGATGGCGCCACCCCCGTCCCGCTCCCCGCCGAGACTCTTCGGGCCGTCGCCGAAGCCGTCCTCCCGGACGAACTCGGCGAGGACGGCCGCGAACGAGCCGTGCGCGCCTTCGAGCGCTGGTCCGAGGCGCTGGAGCCGGTCGCAGAACTCAGCCACCCGTACCTGGTGCCCGAGATCCGATACTCGGGGCCGGATCCCAGGCCGGGGTGGGTCGCGCAACTCGAGGGTCTGGAGAAGGAGTGCGGGAGCCGCCACGGGGTGTCCCTCTCCGACCTCGAGGTGTCCGGTCGCCGGGAACTCCTCGCGCGTCCGCTCGCGGACACCGGGCCCGGCCTTGGGGCGCCCCAGCAGGCGGACCACGTGGGGCTGGCCCTGATGGCTCACTTCTTCGGCTCTGCGATCGCGACGGATCTCTGCTACGGGAGGGCCATTCGGAGGGAACTCTGCCGCTCGATCGAGGGGGCCGAAGACGAACCCGCGCCGCTGGGAACCCCGTCGTGAGCCGCGCACGCAGTCGCGCGGCAAGGCGAGTCGTGGAGAGCGATGTCTGCATCATCGGCGGCGGGATCACGGCCGCCATGATCGCCGAGCGGCTCGCCGAGTGGACCGGCGCCTCGATCACCGTCGTCGAGGCCGGCGAACGGACGGCATCTCTCGATGAACGGTCCGACACCCGCGCGCGGATGCTGGCCTATGGCGAGAATCCCTGGCCCAACGACCATATCCGCGGTCAGACGGGCACGGGCGCCATGTACAATTCCATGGTCGTGGGCGGCGCGGCGATGCACTGGGGCGGCGCCGTCCCGCGCTTTTCTCCGGAGGACTTCCGCCTGCGGTCGCTGTACGGTGTCGCATCCGACTGGCCCATCTCCTTCGACGACATCGAGCCGTACTACCAGGAGGCGGAGGAGCGCATGGGCGTGGCGGGCGAACAGGGTCCCCCCGAGTACGACCCGCGTTCGAAGCCCTACCCCATGCCGCCGCTCCCGCTCTCGTACAGCCTGGCGCGGATGCGGGATTGGGCGGCGAAGACCGACATCCCCTTCTGGACGCAGCCCTGGGCGCGCAACACGGAGCCGTACCAGGGGCGGGACGTCTGCCGCCGCTGCGACACCTGCTTCGTCTGCCCCACGGGGGCCAAGTACACACCCGACTTCACCTTCGACCGGCTGCTGGCGAACGGGCGCATTGACCTCGTCACACGCACCCTCGTCCGTCGCCTGAGCCTGGAGCCGGACTCGAACCGGATCGCGGCCGCAGAAGCCGTCGACCGGGACGCACCCGATGAGCCCGTCGAGTTCCGCGCCGGCACGTTCGTGATCGCCGCCGGCCACGTCTGGAGTTCCCACCTCCTCCTGCTCTCGGCGAACAGCCGCTTCCCGGACGGCCTCGCGAACCGCACCGGGAACGTGGGACGCTACATGACGGGCCACTGGTACCTCAGCGGCTTCATCAACCTGCCGATGCGCCTCTACCCCGGGATGTTCGTCTACAACAGCCTGCTGTCCCGCCGCTTCGCCAGCCCGGGACCGCTGGACCGCTACGTCCGCCACGACCTGCGCCTTTGGGAGTCGAACGTCGGCCGCGGCCCGAGGCTCCAGGGCGAAGACGGACAACTCCTCTGGGGCGACGAGATCATGGCCGACTGGAGGGTCCGTACGGAGTCCGAGTCCACCGCGCGCGTCCGCGCCTACTACGACCTCCTCCCGGACCGGGAGAGCCGCCTCACGCTCGATGCCGGAAGGACGAACGAGCTGGGCGACCCGATGCCCCGGATCGACTACCGCCCGGCGCAGGAGAGCATCGACCTGCAGGACCACACGGTCGAGACGATCTCCGGACGCTTCCAGGAACTCGCCCGCGCGGCCGGAGGTTCCATGAGGAGCATCGGGCGGCCGTCCGAGTTGTGGGAACACCCCGGCGGCGGCTGCCGGATGGGCGACGACCCGGCCACGAGCGTCGTGGACCGGTGGGGCCGCACCCACGACCACGAGAACCTCTTCGTCGTGGGGGCGCCAACGATCGTCTCGGGTGGCTGCGCGAACGGGACGCTCACCTTCTGCGCCCTCTCCCTCATGTCCGCCGAGGAGATGCAAAAGGAACTCCCCTCGGCCTGACGCGGACGGCTACATCCGTCTCCGCCGGCGCGTTCGAAACCGCTACGGGCGCTTTTCTCCGGCGGTCACGGGGACGCGAAGGTAGTTCTCCGGAGGCGGGAGGCTGCACACGGAGTGGGGGGTGAAGGCACAGGGCGCGTTGTACGCCCGGTTGAAGTCGATCGTCGTCCAGCCGTCGTCGTCCGGGAAGGGGGCGCGCATGTAGCGGCCCGCTTGGTAGGTGTCGGTCACGGCGGTCGAGTCCCACAGGCTGATGAAATAGGAGCGGCTCGACGCGCCGGCGAAAGCCATGAGGCGGTGCTCCGCCCCGTCGACGCGAAAGACGAGATCTCCGGGCGCGGTGTTCTCGAGGGTTCCGCCCCTCACGTCGGCCAGCGAGACCGTGCGCGGCTCCGGATAGGGCTCGAAGCGGGCCGCCACCCGCCAGTCGTTCGTGATCGGGAAGTACCCGGGAAGCTCGAAGGCATCGAGCCGCGGGGCGTCCGTATCCCAGACCCGGAGCCACAGCCTCTCCGTTCCCGGCTCCGCGTGGACCCGCATCCCGAGCGACCCCAACGCCAGGCGGACCGTCCCCTCGCTACGGTCGTCCGGCAGCGGCATCGGCTCGGTGACGGGGTCGCCGACCGCGCCGGACATCTGGTCTCTCAGACTCAGGCCGCTCCCGGCTTCGGGAACGAGGTTCACGGCCCCATCCTTGAGGTACAGCGTACCGGCTAGGGGCGGCGCGTCTTCCTCCGGCAGAACGATGGCCGCGGACGGATCGGAGCCGAACGTGTTTGCGCCTTCCCGCAACTCGAAGAGCCCATCCCAACTGATGACGCCCGCGTTGGGGTTCGCGAGGCTGCGCCGCCGCCCCTCCCGCCACTCCTCGTGCTCGGCCGCCAGCGCGTCGGACTCCACCGGCGGCGGATCGGGCCACTCGTCGCGGGTGCAACCAACTGCTGCGGCGCAAAGCAGCGCCGGGGCCAACCCGATGACGGCTTTCCGGCCGATACCGATCAACCCCTCCATCGTTCTCATGTCGCAGCATGCGCCCGGTAACCCGACCCGTGCAACCCGGCAGCAGGAGAAACCTAAGAAAAAGTTTCTTCGTTAGCCGACGCGTAACGAAAGAAAATGCCCATTCGCTTTTTTTATCGGCGTGCCGGGACAACATAACGAAAAGTTTCTTCGTTAGCCGACGCGTAACGAAAGCGAACGGCCATATCTCTTGCTAAGCAGGCGGCGGTTTGAGATATTCGCCGGCGTTCTCGCTGGATCCGTACCCTCTGTCACCTGCAAGCCACCAGGCTCCCGGGACCACCCAGGATGAGACGCGAAGCGACAGGCACCTATAACGTTACCGTCGCCGGCGGGGAGACCGTCCGGGCATTCATTCCCGTACCTCTCCCGCCCTCGCCCGATGTGGACCTTCGGGAGGGCCTGCGGCGGCCATTCGAAGCGGCCGTCGCCGCCCTGGGACGGCTCGATGCGGTAACCGAACTTCTGCCCGATGCCGCGTTCTTCGTCTACGGATACGTGCGCAAGGAAGCGGTGCTCTCGTCCCAGATCGAAGGCACCCAGTCTTCCCTTTCCGACCTCATGCTGCACGAAGCGGGAGGAGCGCCCGGTGTTCCACAGGATGACGTCGTAGAGACGTCGAACTACGTGTCGGCATTGTATCACGGGATCCGGCGCCTGCGGGACGACAATTTTCCGCTCTCGAATCGCCTCATGCGAGCCGTGCACGCCAGGCTGCTCGCGAGCGGTCGCGGCGCGGCGATGATGCCCGGCGAGTTCCGGCGGTCGCAGAACTGGATCGGGGGCGCGCGTCCCGGCAACGCGGCCTTCGTTCCGCCGCCGCCACATCACGTGGAAGAGTGCATGGCCGCGCTTGAGCGGTTCATCCATGCAACCGATGATGACCTGCCCGCTCTCATCAAGGCCGGGCTCGCGCATGTGCAGTTCGAGACGATTCATCCGTTCCTCGACGGAAACGGGCGTCTCGGTCGCTTACTGATCACGTTGATGTTGTGCGATGCCGGACTACTGCGTGAACCCCTCCTGTATCTCAGCCTCTACTTCAAACGGCATCGGGACACCTACTACCGACTCCTCAACGAGATGCGCAGAACGGGAGACTGGGAGGCCTGGCTGCGGTTCTTCCTGGAAGGCGTGCGGCAGGTGGCGGAGGCGGCCGTCGCGACCGCCAGGTCCGCGAGCGAAATCGTCGCCGCCAACCGCGCCCGCATCGCCCAGGAAGGACGCCGCGCAGGTTCGGCCCTGCGGGTCCATCGGGCCCTTGCGGAACGCCCCGTCGACCGGATCAACGGCATCGCGGAGCGTACGGGCCTTTCCGCTCCGACCGTCACCGCTTCCCTCAGACTGCTCCAGGGGCTGGGCCTGGTCAACGAGGTGACCGGACGCCAGCGAGGCAAGATCTTCGCCTACGACAGCTATCTCGACGTGCTGCGGGAGGGGATGGAAGAGCCGCCGGGATAGCCCGAACCGGCGAGCGGGCACCGCTCGCGGCGGACCGTCTCCTACGGGACCAATTCCTCCAGGGTGTTGGGGTCGCGGGGGAGGGCGTCGGTGAGGACTTCGGCGCCGTCCTCGGTGACCAGGAGGACTTCTTCCACGAACACCGAGACGCCGAGGTCGTGGTTGTAGTACCACGGCTCGATCGTGAACACCATCCCGGGCTCGAGCGGTTCGTCGAGAAGGGCGGGATCTCCGGTCGAGAGCCCGATGTGGTGGCCGAAGAAGGAGGGCGTCTGCATGTAGCGCTCCTCTTCGTCCGGGATCGCGTCGTACGCCACCTGCGTGAGTTCGCGCAGGGTGACTCCCGGGCGCACGGCGGCAATGACGGCTTCCGTTGCCCGGGTGCTCACGAGGAGTTTCTCGCGCTGGATCTCGGTGAAGGCGCCGTTCACGGGGAACGTGCGGCCGACATCGCTCACATATCCGTTGATCTCGCACCCCACGTCAAAGATCACGAGGTCGCCATCCTCCATCCGGCGGTTGCGGCGGTCGTAGTGGGCCGCGAGGACGCGCCACGGCCAGAGGCTGTTGGGGCCCGACTTGATGATCGGCGTGAAGGGGATGGACTGGGCGCCCGCCTGCCGGCAGGCGCGCTCGAACTCGCCCTGGAGGGTGCGCTCGTCGACCCCCGGCCGAACGAGGGCGGCGGCGGCCCGGATCCCGGCCATGGTGGCGTCCGCCGCGCGCCGCATGCGCATGATCTCGGCGGGTGACTTCACCATGCGCAGACGCGCGACGATCTCGAACGCGTTCACCAGGCGCGCATCCGGATAGTCGTCCCGCAGTCGCCGGATGAGAGATGCCGTGGGGTCGAGACTCCCGATCAGGGGGGCGACCGCGTCGGGGACCTCACCCGCGGCGCCCGCGTTCACCCGAAGGATCTCGCCCCTCCCCACGCGCTCGCGGAGAAAGCCTTCGAGTTCGGCGATGTCGCGATAGTCGTCCGCGCTGCCGATCCCGCGGATCCGGTAGTCCTCGAGCAGCGGGCGGCCCGGGAAGTCGTTCGGTCGGCCCGGGTTCTCGAAGCGCGGATCCCGCTGCGGCATGAAGAGGATCGCGAGGTCGCGCCCTGCGTCCAGCACAAGCATCGACTGGGGGACTTCCAGCCCCGTCAGGTACCAGAAGTCCTCGAGCTGCCGGAACGTCTCGCCGTGCGTGATGCCGTCCGACGAGGGGACGAGCAGGAGACCGCCCCCGGTGGCGCGCAGGCCGTCGAGGATGCGGTTGCGGCGAAACTCGTATTCCTGCGGGCGGAAGCCCGGGCGGACCCAGTCGGAGTAACGCTGCTCCGGCGTCTGCGCCGAGAGCGGATCCGGACCGCCCGCGACGGAGCCCACGCCCGGCAGGCCCGCGAGCAGGCAGCTCGCGACCAGCAGACTACCGGTCCGACGGGCGGGCACCGCGTTCAAAGTCGCCACACCACGAGGAACTGGACCGCGCTCTCCGACACATCGGTCCCCAGCTTGTTTCGCCAGTACTGGTATTCGATGCCGCTCATCAGGCGACCTCCCTCGCCGCCCAGGATCCGGCCCACGTCCACGGTCAACTGCGGCTGGGCGAGGACCCATGCGCGAACGTTGCCGCCGAGTTCGTCCGTCACGGCGCTAATGTACTCCGCGTGGCCGGTGAAGGTGAACGTCTGCCCCAGCATCTCCCACGTCGCGAGCCAGTTCACGTCGAACATCCAGCCGTTGTCCGTTGCCGGTGCGCCGCCGTTGTCGACCCCACTCGAGGCGTCGACGAGGTGGGCGAAATCCGTATTCAGAAAGATGAACCCCGGAATGTCCCACGACGCGCGGAACCCGGGCGTGTACTTGAGCACCTTCGCCTGCGAGCCGTAGTTCACGCCGCCGAGCAGCGCGAAGTCGCGGATCGGGCCGAAACCCGCGCGGCCGCCGCTGATCTTCCCCAGACTCAGCGAGGGATACCACTCGCCGTACAGGTCCTTCTCGTTGAACCCGTCGTTCCCCCCGTCCGCCGTGTAGTCGAAGAACATGAAGTGGTCGCCCCAGGACCACTGCGCGGCGTGCTGGAAGGTGACGACGGTCGTTCCGTGTCTCGTGTCCGCGAACGGGTTCACGAGCTTGCCGAGCTGGAGCTGGAATTCCGCCTGGCCGGCCGCGGCCGCCGGCGCCGCGAGGAGGAGCAGAACTGTGGACAGCCCGCAAAGTGACCGTGCGGTCTGATTCATTCAGCCTCTCTATCGAGGAGGAGCAGGGCCAACGTGTCACGCGCCGGGAGGTTACAGCCAGATGAACTTCGCGGCGAACACCAGCGCCACCACGAGCAGCATCGGCGGACACTCGCGCCAGCGGCCCGCCAGCACCTTGATGGCGACGTAGGTGATGAAACCGAGGCCGATTCCGTCGGCGATGGAGTACGTGAGGGGTATGGCGATCGCCGTCACGACCGCGGCGGCGGACTCCGTGATGTCGTCCCATTCCACGTCCTTCAACGCGCGCGCCATGAGACACGCGACGTACAGGATCGCGGCCGCGGTTGCGAACGGGGGGACGGATTCCGCCAGTGGCGAGAGGAAGAGACAGACCAGGAACAGTCCGGACACGACGACGGCGGTCAGGCCGGTGCGACCGCCGGCGCTCACGCCCGCGGCGCTTTCGATGTAGCTGGTCACCGACGAGGTGCCCAGCAGCGTCCCCGCCACGGTCCCGGTCGAGTCGGCCATCAGGGCCCGCTGGATGCGCGGCAGCCTCCCGGCGTCGTCGAGAAGTTCGGCCTGGTGCGCGACGCCGATCAGCGTGCCCGCCGTGTCGAAGAGGTCGACGATGAGGAAGGTGAAGATGACCGCGATCATGCCCAGTTGCAGCGCGGCGCCGATGTCCAGCGCGAGCAGCGTGGGGGTCGGATCCGGCGGCAGCGACGCGAAGCCGTGCCACTCCGAAACGCCGAGGATCAGGCCGAGCGCCGTCACGCCGAGTATGCCGAGGATCGCGGCGCCCGGGACGCGGCGCGCCGAGAGGGCCGCGATCGCGCAGAAGCCGAGCAGGGCGAGCACGGCCGGCGCCGCCGTCAGTTCGCCCATGGTGACGAGCGTGGCCGGACTCCCCTCGATGATCTCCGCGTCCCGCAGCGCGATCACTCCGAGGAAGATCCCGATGCCGGCCGAGATCGCCATCTTCTGTCCCCGCGGGATTGCGTCGATGATCCAGCGCCGCACCGGAAGCACGCTCAGCGTGACGAACAGCGTCCCCGACAGGAACACCGCCCCGAGCGCGACCTCCCAGGCGTACCCCATGCCGAGCACGACGCCGTAGGTGAAGAAGGCGTTCAGCCCCATTCCCGGCGCCAGCGCGATCGGGTAGTTCGCGTACAGCCCCATCACGAGCGTGGCGAAGGCCGCGGCGAGGCAGGTCGCGACGAACACCGGGCCGAACGGCATCCCGGCCTCGGAGAGGATCGACGGATTGACGAAGGCGATGTAGACCATCGTCAGGAAGGTCGTGACCCCCGCCGTCACCTCCGTCCGCACGTCGGAGCCGCGCTCCGCCAACCCGAACCAGCGTTCCAGCGTCCCGGTCATCGCCTCGCCTCCTCGCGGGGGTCGTCTCTGATCCTGCGAAGCAGCACCCGATTGCGCTACGGCCCGGACTGGCGTCGCGCGAGCTACGGCATCGGGACGAGCGCGTTGGGGTGGGTGAAATGCAGGCCCACGGCGACCCGGCCGGCCATGCTTGAGGCGGCCGCTCGGTACACGTCGGCCTGGATCCGGTAGCTACGGGCCGCGCGCGGCGCGTGCGCCGCCGTGATGTCGTGCGTCTTGAAATCGATGACGAGGGCATCCAGTCCGTCGTCCAGGCCGAGGGCTCCAGCCAGGCGGGAAGGCGCGGGGCCGGGGCCGGGGCCGGCGAGACGCCGGTACAGGTCGAACGCGCCGAACCGCCAGTCCCGCGCGCCCACGAAGTGCGTGAAGGTGAGTTCCTTCCAGTAGTCGCGACCGAGTTCGCCCGCCGTGTACCAGGCCCACTCCTCGCTCGCGGCCACGCGCCGGATCTCCTCCTCCAGTTGCTCGCGGTATTCGCTCCCCAGACGGAGCATGGCCTCGAGTTCGGGCTCGTCGAGCGAACCGATGGTCTCCTCGACGACGCGGGCGATCTCCGCTTCCGCCTCCAGCCGCTCCAGCACGCCGTGGATGATCTGGCCCCGGACCAGGGCCGGGAGTCCCGTCTCCTCCGCCGCGGCTTCGGGCGCAAAGTGCCAGGGGGCGAGGGCGCCGTGCCTGTAGCGGCGCTCCCATTCTTCCGGATCTTCCTCCAGGAGCATGAGTTCGGTCGCCGAGCGGGTCCAGCGCAGCGGCGGCTCGGGGAGCGGCTGGATCAACGCCGGCGGCGTCGCCGTCTCGTACCGGTCCAGCCACTCCAACGTCGGCGGGCGGCTCGTCCGCGGGACGGCCGGCGTGTCCGCGTGGCTCCGCACTTCGGCCTCGCCATGGGCGAGCCACCGGTCGTACCCCTTCCCCCCGTCCCTCGGGCCGACGATGATCAGGCGGTCGCGAGCCCGCGTCGCAACCACGTACAGGAGCCGCGCCTCCTCCGCCGTCGCCTCGAGTTCCTCGCGGCGCAGGATCCGGTTGCCGCGCACCCCCCGATCGGACGCCTTGAGGCAGAAGAAAGGTCCGAGGTCGGGGTCGGACCAGTACTCGTTCGTGGGCGGGCTCCAGAGCCGCCGGTCGACGCCGACCAGGAAGACGACCGGCCACTCCAATCCCTTTGCCTGATGGATTGTCGACAGCGTGACGACATCGTCGTCCTTCGAATAGAGGGGCGCCTGCGGAAGCCCGATGTCGCGGTTCGTCGAGCGATCCCACACCTCGAAGAAGGTGGAGAGGTCGTGCGCGCGATGGGACTCCGCGAAATGGATGAGACTCTGGAGGTTCGCGAGCACCTCCTCCGCGCCCTCCATGAGCAGCACGTGCAGACGGTACCCGGTGCGTTCGAGCAGTTCCTCGATGACTTCGTCCAGCGCGAGCCGCGGCGCGAGCTGGCGCAGGTCTTCGAGGACCGAGAGCCCATCCTCCAGCGCCCGCCGCTCGATCTCGGCCAACTGCGGGTGATCCGGGGCCTCCGGCCATTCCCCCTCCTCCAGCCATCGCTTCGCTTGGCGCAGGAGCGGCCCCCCGCGTTGCAGCAGGCGGATGCGGGCGATCGTCTCATCCCGTAGACCCACGAAGGGCGAGCGGAGGTAGCCGAAGGCACGCAGGTCGTCGCGCTCGTTACCGATCAGCCGGAGCGCGTTGAGGACATCGAGGATCTCCTGGCGTTCCCCGAGGTGCGTGATGCCGGCCACGAAGTAGGGGATGCCGCAGCGCTTGAGCGCCGTCTCGAAGTGTTCGAGCCCGGTACGGGCGCGGTACAGGAGGGCGATGTCCCGGAACGCCACTGGACGAAGCGCGCCGGTGTCGGGATCGCGGACTTCGTCGCGGCCCACGGACGAGAGGATCCGGGAGGCGATGCGGCCGGCCTCGGATTCGCGGCGCTCGGCTACGTTCTTCCCCCGGGCCGGGATCCACTCGACGCCGGCCTGCTCATGATCGTCAACGCCCGCCACGAGGTCCGCGTAGTCGATCCGGCTGGGCAATTCCTCGTCGGCGAGCGCGTCGCCCGTCTCGTCCATCGAGGCGCGGCTGACGACGTTCACGAAGTCGACGATCGGGGGGGCGCTGCGGAAGTTCCGCGGGAGGTCGAGGATCTCGCCGCGCTCCGCGAAATCGTCGGCCACGGCGTTCCAGACGGAGATGTCGGCACCGCGAAAGCGGTAGATGCTCTGCTTCGGATCGCCGACGAGAAAGAGTTGGGGACGTTCGATCCCGCGCCCGATGGCGAAAGCGATGTCGCGCTGCGTGAAGTCGGTGTCCTGGAACTCGTCGATGATGAGCATGCGGTAGCGGTCCCGGATTGCGGCCAGCGCGGCGGCGCCGTCGGGGCCGAGCAGGAGATCGGCCGCCCCCAGGACGAGGCTGTCGAAGTCGCGCCGGTTCTCTTCCTGGAGCCAGGCGTCCCAGCGCGTGCGGGCTTCGAGTGCCAGTTCGACGAGTTGCGAGCAGATTTCGAGCGCAGCGTCGTCCTTTTCTTCGCTCTCCGGGAACAGGCCCTTCACCGCCGGCAGGTCGAGGCCGGAACTTTCTGGCGCAAAGAGGTCGAGGGTCCCGTCACTCGCCGGCGGCGGGGCGGTGGGGAGCCATCCCGCGTAGCGCCGGTCCCGCCACCTCAGGTCGCGGAGCACATTCCGGACGTGGCCGATCGCGCCCTTGGAGTGCTGCCAGCCCGTGAGCTTCCATCGACGCACGATCGATCGGGCCGCGGGGTTTCCCTCTTCGAGCCTGTCGAGCAGGAGCGTCTTGATGAGTTCGTCCTGCTCGGCCCACGCCTCGTCTTCATCGAGGATCTCGAAGGTCGGATCGATGCCCAGGCGCAGCGCGTGTTCGCGGAGCAACTCGCCGCAGAAGGAGTGGATGGTGCCGACCGAGGCGCGGTCGATTTCCCAGCGCAGCTCGTCCGCGCGCGACGAGGCCTCGATCCGCTTCCGGAGCTGCCGCTTGAGATCGTAGGCTGCCTTCTCCGTGAACGTGATGGCGGCGATCTCGTCCAGTCGGCAGCGGACCGCGGGCGGCGCGAGGGGCTCCCCCGTCTCCCCGTTCACGCCGAAGGGGAGGCCGAGCCGCCACATGATCTTCCCGACCACGGTGGTCGTCTTGCCCGTGCCGGCGTTGGCGACGAGGAGCGTGTCGTCCTCCGACCGGATCGCGCGCACCTGCTCCGGAGTCCACCGGATCTCAGCCACCGGCGCCCTCCCCGCGATCCCGGACGTCGCCTCCGAAATCGTCGCCGAAGTCTCCGAAGCGGTGGCCCTCCGTGAGCCGGGCGTGATTGCGGCGGATCTCCGGCCCGGGATCCCAGAACTCCCAGCCGCCCTTCCACGACGCGACACACTCGAAACAGCCGCTCCGCACTCGGGCGGGGATCGTGAGCGCGAGCGACAGAGCTCGCTCGTACCTCGCCGAGCCGAAGTCGACCTTGCCCCCGTTCAGCGGTTTCCCCGGCTTCCTGATGGCCCGATAGCGGCTGGATCCCATCTCGTAGCCGCGGTCGGCCAGAACCTGCGTGTAGAGGACGCCCTGGAGCGCCGTTGCATCGTCGAAGCTCGGCGCGCCGGGGATCCGGCTGCTCTTGTAGTCGAGCACGTGATGGACACCGGCCCCCGCCCCCACCCGATCCACCCGGTCGATGCTGCCGCGGAGGCGCAGGCGCGATACCCGCCCCCGCACATCTTCGCCCTCCACGAACGTCCGATCATCGTCCCAACCGAATCGCAGTTCGGTGTGGACGGGGCGTTCGCCGTCCTCCGACATGTGTACGAGTTCCCAGGCGACGTAGTCTCGCACCCCCGTCGCGATCCCTTCGCGGGTCTGCTCCCAGAGGGCGGCGACGCCGAGCCACTCGCCCTTCGCCGCGCGTTCGGCGCATACCTCCTCGGAGATCTCCGCGAGGCGGTGCTCGGCGGGGCCGGCGAGGGACGTCGGAAGCCGATCCATGAATTCGGCGTAGAATCGCTCGAGTATCTCGTGCGCCACGCTGCCGAAGGTGAGCGGCGTCGTCTCCTCCTCCGCCTCCTCCACACCTTCGAGTCGGAGCAGGCGTTCGATGAGGAAGGTGAAGGGGGACCGTGCGTAGGCTTCGAGCTGGCCCGCTGACCACGGGTAGTCATCGTCGTAGCGGCGCTCCAGCTCCCGCAGTACGTCGGGGTCGCGCAGGTGGCCGTTCCACGGGTTCGGGCGAAAGGCGGGGTGCAGAACGCTGGCGTCGCTCGATGGCGGCGCGGGCAGGAGGAATCCGGGATAGCGCTCGAGCCCGGGGCCGCGATGGGTCTCGGCCGCGGCCGCCACGATCGCGCGCGCGAGGCGTCCGGGGCGGGCCGGGGCGATGCGGGGTCGCTCCGTCGAGTCGGGGGCTCCGAGCGTACGGTACAGGGAGAAGGCGGCCCGCCGATCGGCTTCCGCCGGCGTCACGGGCTCTCCGTCGTCCGACGGGCGCCGGACTCTGGGCAATTCGGCCGCGTCCTCGTGTGGGGGGACCATGAGGGACGGCAGGAGCGGCGTCCCCCCCGCGTCGGTCGTCCGGTAGGTGATCGATACCGGACCCGACTGCTGCGTGACGGCGCGCCACAGCGCCCGCTCGCGGCGGAGCGTCTCGTCCCGGTGCGCGACGGGGAGGTCGAACTCCGCGAGGCGGCGGCGCTCCCCATCGGTGAACACGCCCGTGGAGCCGGCCGTACGCGGGAACTCGCCGTCGTTCGCATGCACGACGAACGTGTGGGCGAAGGGGACGAGCGCCGCGTCGTGCGCCTCCAGCACCTGGACTCCTTTCTGCCCCGGCGTGGAGAGGACGAGTTCGTTCGCCTGCAGGAGCTTCCCGAGGAGCGCATGCCACGCTGCCGGCGAAAGCGGATCGTCAGGGTGGTCGAGCTCCCGCCACTCCCGCAGGAGTCGTTCGAGGAGAAGGATCCCGCGCTGGTCGGAACGCACGACCTCCCATCGTTCCTCCACGGGGTCACAGACCCGGCGCCTCAGTCGGAAGACGCCGCGGTCTTCCCGGAGGAGCGCCAGCGTGAGGTCGATCCAGACGGCTTCGGGGCGGGCGTCGCCCAGCGGTTCGAGCGCGTCTCGCATGGCCGCGAAGGCCTCGATGTCCTTCTCGATCCGATCGGGGAAGAGTCCGCGCCCCTGGATCTCGCGCGCCTTGTCCTCGACGAGGGCGCGGAGTCGCTCGAGATTCTCGGTCCAGGCGTCGAGTCCCACGACGCGGCGGAGCGCCGCGATGGCGTCGATGCCCCGGAGATCGACGCGCGTGTCGAAGTACGGGTGCGCGAGGACGGCCCGCAGCGACCGGTAGTCCCAGTTCCGGCCCGCTCCCTGCAGGAGGAGGAGGAGGGCCCGGAGGGCCGGGATCTCGTCCAGGGGCGTCCGGATGCGGGCCGTGGCGGAGACGCCCGCCCGCCGCAGCGCCCGGTACGCGCGGTGCGTGTTCTCGCGACCCGACCTCGCGACGACGGCGATCCGATGCGGTTCCGTGGTACCCGCCGCGAGAATCTCCTTGACTTGCCGCGCCACCCAGGCCATCTCCCGCGCGGCGTCCGGCACCGGCTGCACCGCCACCGGCCCGGCTCCAGCGTGACCCTCTTCGCCCCCATCGCGGTGGACGCCGGTCGCTTCGGCCCGGGCCGCCAGCCTGTCGAAGAACGGATCCGGTTCCGACTCCAGCGGAAGGTAGAGGTGGACCTCCACCTCCTCCTGCCGGGAGAGGGCCTCGAGCATGCGGCGGCGCGTGCGGGGGCTCGCGATGCTGTACACGTGCAACTCCCGCGCGCCACCGATGGCCGCAGGCAGCCCACCCGCCTCGATCCGCTCCGCGATGCGGGCATTCACCGAGCGCCGGTCGAGAAACCCGCGCTTCTCGAGCGAATCGAGGTACGCGCGGTAGACCCCTACGGCCCATCGGTTGCGGCGTCGTGCGAAGTCGTCACCCCCCAGCCGATCCAGCGCCCGTTCGAGCCGCTCCGGCGACACACCCTCCGGCACCAGGTCGCCGAACAGCCGGTCGAGCATGTGTCCGCGGATCACGCCGTCGCCCCGGCCGGGCTCCCGCCCGAGGATCCGCCGCCCCTCCCGCGCCGCGTGCCGGCTCACCAGCCGGCGGCGCGTGAGGAGCCCGACGGACTTCTCCCGGATGCCGAAGCGGTCGGTCAACTCCCCGAACAGCGTGACGGGAGGATCGAGCCACCCGGGGAGCCCACGTTCATGCGCGGCCTCGAACAGGAGATCCCGCAGGTTTCGGTGGTTGAGCCAGATCCACGCGCGCGCGCCCGTGCCCGCCTCGGCCGGTGCGGCGGCCTCCGTCAGAAAACGGTCGACGCACCCCTCCCACAGCGGGGCCGCCGCCGGCGCTCGAACTACGTTGAGAGGCACGCGTCAGGATCCGGATGAATCGATGGTCAACTCCTCGGCGTGGAATTCAAGCCCGACGGTTGTCACGAACGGTTGTCACGTCAAGCGGCGAACGAGGCCGCGAAAGAGTTGCGGGCGAGCGTTTCGATGTCGTCAATCGAGAGGTCGACGGCCTCGGCGACGCGGCGGAAGTTCTCGTTGATGTAGCCGCCGAAGTAGGCGGGGTCGTCGGAGTTCACGGTCGCGACGAGGCCGAGGTCCAGCATGCGCTTGATCGGGTGCGCGGCGAGGTCCCCCACGACGCGGAGTT
Source organism: Candidatus Palauibacter rhopaloidicola (assembly GCA_026914155.1). GTDB lineage: Bacteria > Gemmatimonadota > Gemmatimonadetes > Palauibacterales > Palauibacteraceae > Palauibacter > Palauibacter rhopaloidicola. Next base: position 26,348 of record JAPPGH010000042.1, read on the forward strand.
CGAGGTTCGACAGCGGGCATACCGTGAGCGGGATGCGGTCGTCGTGCAGGCGGGCCACCAGGGCGTCGTCCTCCAGGGCGCGGTTGCCGTGGTCGATGCGCTCCACGCCGAGGATGTCGAGCGCTTCCCACACGTATTCCGGCGGTCCCTCCTCGCCGGCGTGCGCGACGAGCCGCAGCCCCATGTCGCGCGCGGCCTCGAACACGCGGGCGAACTTCGACGGCCGGTGTCCGACCTCGCTCGAATCCAGGCCCACGCCCAACAGCCGGTCCCGGTGGGGCTCGGCGGCCTCGAGCGTCTCGAACGCTTCCCTTTCGGTAAGATGGCGAAGGAAACAGAGGATGAGGGACACGCTCACGCCCCGCTCCCGAGAGCGGACGACGGCCCGCTCGAGGCCGTCCATCAGCGTTGCCAGCGGCACGCCGCGTCCGGTGTGCGCCTGCGGATCGAAGAACATCTCGACGTGAACGACGTGGTCCGCCGCCGCCCGCCGGAGGTACGCATCGGCCAGCGCGAAGAAGTCCTCCTCCGTCCGCAGGACGTTCATCCCCTCGTAGTAGAGGTCGAGGAACTCCTGGAGGTTGCCGAACGAGTAGGCGCGGCGGACCTCCTCGACGTTGCGGTAGGGGAGCGATAGACCGTTCCGGCGGGCCAGGTCGAACATCATTTCCGGCTCCAGCGAACCTTCGACGTGGACGTGGAGTTCCGCCTTGGGCGTGCTCCGGATGACTTCGTTCAGTGTCGGCATGGCGCGCGTCTGGTGGCCTCTCGTGACGACGGAGTAGGTTGGATCGTCGAACTCATGCAGGGGCAAGCAGTCCGTGGCCAAGCCCCTGCCCGGATAACGCCCCGACTGGACATACCCATGAGCCAACCGCGCGACAACTGGAGTTCGAACGTCGGTCTTGTGCTGGCCGCCACCGGCAGCGCGATCGGCCTCGGCAATCTCTGGAAGTTCCCGTTCATCACCTGGGAGAACGAGGGGGGCGCCTTCGTCCTCGTCTACCTGATCTGCATCGTCGTCGTGGGCCTGCCGATCATGATGGCGGAACTGCTCATCGGGCGCAGGAGCCAGAAGAGCGCGGTCGGGGCGCTCAAGGAGGCGGCCGGACCCTGGTGGGGCGTCGTCGGCGGCTGGGGCGTGCTCGCCGGGTTCATCCTCCTCAGCTACTACACGGTCATCGCGGGCTGGTCGCTTTACTATTTCGCCCAGTCGATCGGCTGGACGTTCGGGGGCTATCCCGCCGGGATGGCCGCGGGCGACCTGTTCAACGAGCAGGTGGGGAACGCCGGCCTGCAGCTCGCGCTCTCCCTCAGCTTCAGCGTCGCCACGATCGCCGTCGTCTACTTCGGCGTGAGCAAGGGGATCGAGCGGATCGCCCGCATCTTCCTCCCCATCCTGTTCGGCATCCTCCTCCTCCTTCTCGTCAGCGCACTGGGGATGAGCGGGTCGGGGGAGGCGCTGGGCTTCATCTTCCGCGCCAACTTCTCGGAGCTGGAGATGAGCGGGGTTCTCGAGGCGCTGGGACACTCCTTCTTCACCCTCTCCCTCGGGATGGGGGCGATGATCACCTACGGCTCCTACATCTCGCGCAAGCAGTCGATTGTGAAGGCGTCTGGCGCGATCGTGGCGCTCGACACGCTGATCGCGCTCGTGGCGACGGTGATCATGTTCTCCGTCATCTTCTCGGTGGCGGGGATGAGCGACGAGGTGAGCGGGTCACCGGTGGGGATGCTCTTCATCTCGCTGCCGGAGCTGTTCTACACCGCGGTGCCGTTCGGCGTCGTGCTGGGGCCGCTCTTCTACGTGCTCGTGGCGCTGGCGGCGCTGACCTCGACGATCTCTCTCCTCGAGGTCGTGTCGAGCTACGTCATCGATGAACACCGCATCCCTCGACACAAGGCGACGGTCCTCTGCGGGGGGGCGATCTTCGTGTTCACGATCTTCGCGGCGCTCTCCTTCACCGGCACGCCGTTCCTCTCCACGCTGGAGATCTTCGCGGGCAAGGCCGGCTGGTTCGCGACCGCTGACCACTTTGTCTCGAACTGGATGTTGCCGATCGGCGGGTTCTCGATCACGCTCGCGGCGGGCTGGTTCATGACTCGGAACGCGACGGAGCGGGAGCTGGTGGACGGCACGGAGCCGCGCTGGTTCCGTTACGGGGCGTGGCGCTTCTTCATCCGCTGGGTGGCGCCGCTCGCGGTGGGGGCGATCATCGTCGCCGTCATCCTGGGCCGCGACTTCAGCTGACGGTACGGCGTTCGGAGCTGTGGCAGGCAGCGGTTCGAGGCGGGCCCGGGTCGGCGCGGTGGCGCTGGCCGGGGCTGTCCTCGTCGGCGGCTGCGGCGGCCCACCCTCCGCGTCCTCCGGGGACGGCGACGGGAGCGGCGATGCGGAGGGCCACCCCGAGATCGGCCGCGAGCAGGTCGTCGAGGCGCTGGCCCGGGGCCGGTTCCCGGGCCGCGTGGGCGACATTGCGGTGATCCCGGACTCGCGGGCGATCATTACGTACCCGAGCGAGAGCAACCGATACATGCACGGCGGCCCGTGGCCGCACGACAGCGATGTGCCGCTGCTTCTCCACGGCCCCGGCACCTTCCGGCGGGGCGTCTACGGCGCACAGGCTTCGCACCAGGACATCGGCGCGACCGTGACCGAACTGCTCGGCCTTCCGCCCTCGTCCGGCGCGACGGGGCGTCCGTTGAGGGAGGCGTTCGCGAACGGTGAGGAGGCCGGGCAACCGGGGCTGGTCGCCGTCCTCGTGCTGGACGCGCTGCGCTCCGACTACCTGGAACGGAAGGCGGACCTCCTCCCCAACCTGAGCCGGCTCGCGGAGGAGAGCGCCCGCTTCACCAACGCCCGGGTCGACTACCTCCCGACGAACACGTCCACCGCGCACTCGACGCTGTCGACGGCGACGGACCCCGCGATACACGGGATCGTCGGCAACGGGCTCTACGACCGCCGCACCGGTGAATCGAAGCTGGCCTACGATGGAGTCGCGCCCTACAACCTGATGGCGCTCACCTTCGCGGACCGCTGGAGCGTCGCCACCCGGGGCCGCGCCGAGATCGTGGTGCAGGCGGGGACGGACTACCCGGCGGTGGCGCTCGCGGGCCATGGGGCGTGCATCCTGGGCGGCTACCCGCCGTGGGTGGCGTACTACGACTCCGGGAGCGGCGCGTGGCGCACGAACGAGGACTGCTACCGCCACCCGCCCGCCGTCGCGGAACTCCATTTCGGCCCCCGGCTCGAAGCCGTCGACCGTCTATGGCTGGGCCATGAACTCGACAGTTTTGGCGAGGCTCGGCGCTCCTCGCACTTCGCCGCGTTCGAGGGGGAGGCCGCGGTCGCCCTCATCGAGGGGAGCGCCTTCGGCGAGGACGACGTCACGGATCTCTTCCTCGCCAACCTGAAGAGCCCGGACTACGTGTCGCACAAGTACGGTCCCTTCTCGCCCGAGATGGATGCGACGCTGGCGGAGCTCGACGGCTGGCTGGGCCGGATCGCGTCGGCGCTCGAGGCGAAGTCCGGGCCGGGCGGGCTGGCCCTGATCGTGACGGCGGACCACGGCATGCCGGACGCCCCGGCGAATGACGACCTGTGGGTCACCTACGAGGACGTGACGGCGTGGCTGAACGAGCGTGTGGACCCCGGCGGCCCGGGCGTGGTCGCGTACTTCGAAGGGTCCGAGAATCAGATGTTCCTCGACCACGCGCGGCTGGAAGCGCTCGGGCTGGCGCCGGACGACGTCGCCCGGACGCTTGAGGAATCCCCGGTCGTGGGCTTCGCGATTACGGAGGGCGAAGTGCGACAGGCGCTCCCTGCACGGAGGTAGTAGGCACATGTTGAACCGGCGGACCTTCCTCAAGACCGGCGCCCTCTCGGCAGCTGCACTCGCGGCTCGCGCGGAGTCCCTTCTGGCCGCCCCTTACGACCCTCTTCCCAATCTTCCCCCGACGGGGAACCCGATTCGGGTGCAGGGGATGGTCCGCGCGGGGGGCCGCGGCGTGGGGCGCGTCGCGGTCTCCGATGGACTCCAGGTCGTGGATTCCGACGCCGATGGCCGCTTCGAACTCGTGACCTCGGCCGACCGGGGCTTCGTCTGGGTTCGGGTCCCGTCCGGATACGAGATCCCGACGAACCCATCCGGCACCGCGCGCTTCTACGAGCGCATCGACCCGACGCGGAGCGAGATGTCCGTCGCGTTCGATCTCAGTCCGCTCGGCATGTCGGACGAACGCCACGCGCTCCTGCTCCTCGGGGACATCCAGACCGAGACCGAGGAGGAGATGGGGTGGTTCCACGAGCGCTCCGTCCCGGACCTCCAGCAGACCGTGCGGGAGTTGGGCGACACGCACGTGTTCGGCATCTCCGACGGCGACATCATGTACGACCATCTCGAGCTCTATCCGGAGTACGAGCGCGGCGTGCAGCGGATCGGGGTTCCGTTCTTCCAGGTGATCGGGAATCACGACCTCGACATGGAGAGCCCCACCGACGAAGCCTCCTCGGACACCTTCTCCCGCCACTTCGGGCCGCGCTACTACTCGTTCGACCGCGGGGCCGTTCATTACGTGGTGCTCGACGACGTGTTCTGGCACGGGAGCGGCTATCTCGGCTACTTGGACGCGGACGCGCTGACCTGGCTGGCTGCGGACCTGAGCCGCGTGGAGGCGGGGGCGCCGGTCATCGTGGCCACGCACATCCCGGCGCTCGGGAGCAACCACGTTCGACGCGGCCTGACCTCGCCCGACCCGCCGGGCGCGATCATGAACCGCGACGCGCTGTACCGTCTTCTGGAACCCTTCCAGGCGCATATCCTCACCGGCCACACGCACGAGTTGGAACACGTGTTCGAAGCGGGGACGCACGAGCACGTGGCGGGCGCGATCTGCGGCGCGTGGTGGAGCGGGCCGATCTGCTGGGACGGCGCCCCGAACGGCTACTGCGTCTACGAGGCGGCGGGCGAGGAGATCTCGTGGCGCTACAAGTCCACGGGATTCGACGCGACGCACCAGATGCGGCTGTACGCTCCGGGGGCCGACCCGAACGCGCCGGGGGCGGTCGTCGCGAACGTGTGGGACTGGGACCCGGAGTGGACGGTTCGCTGGTTCGCCGACGGCGCGGCCCGGGGGCTGATGACGCGACGAAACGGACTGGATCCGCTCAGCGTCGAACTGCACACGGGAGAGGACCTTCCGCCACGGCGATCGTGGGTCGAACCGCGCATCACGAACCACATGTTCTACGCGCGCCTCGACCCGGACGTGGCCGAGGTGCGGGTCGAGGCCACCGACCGCTTCGGCCGCGTCTACTCGGAGCGCCTGGCGTTGTAGACCTCGGACTTCGGGCTCATGTTGCGGAGACGGGGCGGCCGGAGGGTGGGCCGCCCGCACGCTGACCCGGGCCCGGAGAATGTCGCCATGACCCAGCCACGCCCGCGCTTCCGTCCGTCCTTCCTCTCCTTCACCGCCTCGACCGTACTCTTCGCGAGCGCCTGCGCGCCTCCGCCGATGACGATGGAGGAGGCGTGTGCGGATCCCGCCAACGAGATCGTGGCGGAGAACTGTCTTCAAGGTCACCCACCCACGGAGTGGGACATCAACGGCTACGGCGATCCCAGCATCCAGGGCTTCGGGACCGACATCGCGATCAACCGCGGCGAGACGCTCGAGTTCAAGGTCGACACGGACTCGGACGACTACCGGATCGACATCTACCGGATGGGCTATTACGGCGGCATGGGCGCGCGCCGGGTCGACTCCTTCGAGCCGTCCGCCACACTGCCCCAGATCCAGCCCGAGTGCCTCCGCGGACCCATCCCGGTGCTGGCCGAGGGCGGCGGGCTGGAGACGTGGCCCGCGCCGCTCGTCGACTGCGGCAACTGGGCGGTGTCGGCCTCGTGGCAGGCGCCGGAGGACGCGACCTCGGGGATCTACTTCGCCCGGCTCGTGCGCGAGGACCCGATCGAAGGCTGGGTGAAGAACGATGAGTTCCAGCCGACTCCCCTTCCCCCGACCGGGGAGGACTCGCTGTGGGAGGCGCCAGGCTTCCACGCCGTGATGCGGAACCCGCTGCGCGAGGCGCGCGCCAGTCACATCTACTTCGTCGTCCGTGATGACGATGGCGAATCCGACCTGCTCTTTCAGACCTCGGATCTCAACTGGCAGGCCTACAACCGCTACGGCGGCCACAGCGTATACGGACGCCTGAATCCCGAGCGCCTCCGGCTCCACGGCGGACCCCCGCGCGCGCCCAAGGTGAGCTACAACCGGCCCTTCGAGAACCGGCACTACCGGGCCGTGAACATGGTGTTCAACTCCGAGTACCCGATGGTCCGCTGGCTCGAGCGCAACGGCTACGACGTGAGTTACTCGTCGGGGGTCGACACGGACCGGCGCGGCGAGGAACTGCTCGAGCACAAGGTCTTCCTCTCCGTCGGACACGACGAGTACTGGACGGGCCAGCAGCGCCGCAACGTGGAGGCCGCGCTCGCGGCCGGCGTACACCTCGGCTTCTTCGGTTCGAACGACATCTTCTGGAAGGTGCGCTGGGAGCCGAGCATCGATGGATCGGAACAGCCGTACCGCACGTTCGTGACCTACAAGGAATCGCAGGACCACCGGAAGCTCGATCCGGTCGAGTGGACGGGTCTGTTCCGCGACCACCGTTCGATCAACCCGGAGGGCCCGTGGCCGGCGAACGCCCTCACGGGGACGCTGTTCACGGTCAACGCGTGGCGGAACGACCCGCTCATGGTCGACGCGGAGTTCGCCGACCTCAGGTTCTGGCGCAATACGGAGGTCGCGCGGCTCCGGCCCGGTGAGCGCTACGTATCGATCAAGGGCATCCTCGGCCACGAGTGGGACTCGGACATCGACAACGGCTTCCGCCCGCCGGGGCTGTTCCGGCTCTCCGCGACGACGATCGACAACCTGCAGTACTGCGTCCACCCGGGCCGGGGCTGCGAGACGGGGTCGGCGACGCACAACGCGGTCCTGTACCGGCACGAGAGCGGCGCGCTCGTCTTCGACACGGGGACGCTGCAGTGGCCGTGGGGCCTCGACGCCCACCACGACACCGAGACCGGCGTCCCCCCCGAACGCCAAAACGGCATGGACACGCGGGTCGGCGTCGATCCGAACGGTCCGGATCGGGTGTTGCAGCAGGCGACGCTCAACGTGTTCGCGGACATGGGCGTGCAGCCCGCCACGATACAGGCGGACCTGGTGCCGGCCACGGCTTCGACGGACGACGTCCCGCCGACCTCGTCCTTCGAGGGGCCCTCCGGTCCCGATGCGGAGAGCGGCCTGATGACGATCAGCGGGACGGCCTCGGACGCCGCGGGCGGCGTGGTCGCCGCAGTCGAGGTGTCGCTGGACGGCGGGATGACGTGGCGCCCGGCCCGCGGCCGCACGAACTGGAGCTACGCGTGGGATCCGGACGTGAATGGCGGCGAGGTTTCCATCCTCAGCCGCGCCGTGGACGACAGCGGCAACCTGGAGATCCCGGGCGACGGCGGCTGAGCCGACAGGAACCCGCCGGCGCCCCGTTGTAGACTTCCGAGCGCGGAGTCATGTTCCGGGGACGCGGCGGCCGGGGGCGCCGGCCGGCGCCCAACTCTGGCCGGGAGATCTCCATGACCGCGTCCCTGGCAGCTCGGGGCAAGAGCCCCGCTGCGTTCCCCGCTTCCGTCGTTCTCGTCATCGCGGTGGCCGCGGCCTCCGGGTGCAGCCTGCAGGTATCCGTGGGGGATCCGTGCGCGAACCCCGCCAACGAGATCGTGGCGGAGAACTGTCTCGAAGGTCACCCGCCCACGGAGTGGGACATCAACAGCTACGGCGATCCGAGCATCCAGGGGTTCGGGACGGATATCGCCATCGCCCAGGGAGAGACGATCGAGTTCAAGATCGACACGGACTCGGACGACTACCGGATCGACATCTATCGCATGGGCTATTACGGCGGCATGGGCGCGCGGCGCGTCGACTCGTTCGATCCCTCCGCGACGCTGCCCCAGATCCAGCCCGAATGCTTGCGCGGCCCGATCGCCGTGCTGGCCGAGGGGGGCGGGATGGAGACGTGGCCCGCACCGCTCGTCGACTGCGGCAACTGGGCGGTATCGGCCTCTTGGCAAGCTCCGGACGACGCGACCTCGGGCATCTACTTCGCCCGGCTCGTGCGCGAGGACCCGATCGAGGGCTGGGTGAAGAATGACCAGTTCGAGGCGACGCCGCTGCCGCCGACCGGGGAAGACTCGCTGTGGGAGGCACCCGGCTTCCGGGCCGTGATGCGGAACGCCCTGCGCGAGCCGCGTGCCAGCCACATCTATTTCGTCGTGCGGGACGATGACGGCGAGTCCGACATGCTGTTCCAGACGTCGGACCTCACCTGGCAGGCCTACAACCGCTACGGCGGCCACAGCGTGTACGGACGACTGAACCCGGAACGCCTCCGCCTCCACGGCGGGGAGCCGCGGGCGCCCAAAGTCAGCTACAACCGGCCCTTCGAGACGCGGCACTATCGCGCGGTCAACAAGGTGTTCAACTCCGAGTACCCGATGGTCCGCTGGCTGGAGCGCAACGGATACGACGTCAGCTACTCCTCGGGCATCGACACCGACCGCCGCGGAGAGGAACTGCTGGAGCACAAGGTCTTCCTCTCCGTCGGACACGACGAATACTGGACGGGACGGCAGCGGCGGAACGTGGAGGCGGCGCGGGCCGCCGGCGTGAGCCTCGCCTTCTTCAGCTCGAACGAGGTGTACTGGAAGGTGCGCTGGGAGGCGAGCATCGACGGCTCGGGCGAGCCCTACCGGACGCTCGTGACGTACAAGGATTCACAGGACCACCGGCGTCTCGACCCCGTGGAATGGACCGGCGAGTTCCGCGACCACCGATCCATCAACGCCGAAGGGCCGTGGCCGGAGAACGCGCTCACGGGGACGCTGTTCACGGTGAACGCCTGGCGGAACGACCCGATCATCGTGGACGCCGAGTTCGCCGACCTGCGGTTCTGGCGCAACACCGAGGTAGCGCGCCTCCGGCCGGGTGAGCGGTACGTCTCCATCAAGGGAATCCTCGGCCATGAATGGGACTCGGACATCGACAACGGGTTTCGGCCACCCGGCTTGTTCCAGGTGGCCGCGACGGAGATCGACAACACGCTCTATTGCGTGCACCCGGGGCGCGGCTGCGAGACGGGCACCGCCACGCATCACGCGGTGCTGTACCGGCACGAGAGCGGCGCGCTCGTGTTCGGCGCAGGGACGCTGCAGTGGTCGTGGGGGCTCGACGCGCACCACGATACGGAGACGGGCGTCCCCCCCGAACGTCAGAACGGCGCCGACACCCGCGTCGGCGTCGACCCGCACGGTCCCGACCTCGTCCTGCAGCAGGCGACGATGAACGTGTTCGCCGACATGGGCGTCCAGCCCGCCACGATGCAGTCGGATCTTGTCGCGGCCACGGCTTCGACGGATGACATCCCGCCGACCTCTTCCTTTGACCCACCCTCCGCACCCGATGCGGAGAGCGGCGTGATGACGATCAGCGGGACGGCTTCGGACGCCGGGGGCGGCGTGGTCGCCGCCGTCGAGGTGTCGCTGGACGGCGGGATGACGTGGCGCCCGGCCCGCGGCCGCACGAACTGGAGCTACGCGTGGGATCCGGGTACGACCGGCGGAGAGGTTTCGATCCTCAGCCGCGCGGTGGACGACAGCGGCAACCTCGAGACGCCAGGCGCGACCACCGCCGCCGCAGGCGGGGAGGGCTGATTCAGCGGTTCGTGGGGAAGCCCAGATCGACGCGGCTGCCGGCGGGGTCGGGCCAGCGCGTCGTCATCACCTTCGGCTTCGTGTAGAAGTGGACGCCCTCCGGGCCGTAGATCCCGTGCGCCCCGAACGCCGACTCCTTCCAGCCGCCGAAGGACTGGTATCCGACCGGGACCGGAATCGGGACGTTGAGGCCGACCATGCCGGCGTCGGCGTCCTCCTGGAACTGTCGCGCGGCGCCTCCGTCGCGCGTGAAGATCGCGGCCCCGTTCCCCCAGGGATTCTCCCGCAACAGGTCGACCGCCTCGTGGTATGTCCCGACGCGCACGACGCAGAGTACCGGACCGAAGATCTCGTCCCGGTAGACGGTCATGTCGGGCGTCACCTCGTCGAGGAGGGTGACGCCGAGGAAGAAGCCGTCCCCCTCGAAGGGGGCGGCCCGGCCGTCGACGACGACGCACGCCCCGGCCTCGGCGCCCTGGCGCACGTAGTCCGCGACGCGGTCGCGGTGCTCGGCCGTGATGAGCGGGCCCATCTCGGACGCGGGATCGTCGCCGGGGCCGATGCGCAGCTTCTCCATGCGGGCCCGGATGGCGTCGACGAGCGGATCGGCGCTGTCGCCCACCGCGACCGCGACGGAGATCGCCATGCACCGCTCGCCGGCCGATCCGTACGCCGCGGAGACGGCGGAGTCCGCGGCGAGGTCGATGTCCGCATCGGGCAGCACGACCATGTGGTTCTTGGCGCCGCCGAGCGCCTGCACACGCTTCCCGTGCGCGGTGGCTGTCTCGTACACGTGCCGGGCGACCGGCGTCGACCCCACGAAGCTGACGGCCTGCACGTCGGGGTGTTCGAGCAGCCGGTTCACGGCCACGTGGTCGCCGTGCACGACGTTCAGGACGCCCGCCGGGAAGCCCGCCTCGTTGAAGAGTTCCGCGATGAAGTTGGCGGCGCTGGGATCGCGCGGTGAGGGTTTCAGCACGAACGCGTTCCCGCACGCGACCGCGTTCGGGAACATCCAGAGCGGGACCATGGCCGGGAAGTTGAACGGCGTGATCCCGGCCACGACACCGAGGGGCCGCCGGACGGAGTAGACGTCGACGCCGGTGGAGGCCTGCTCGCTGTACGTCCCCTTCAGGTGTTCGGCGAGGCCGCAGGCGTATTCGATGTTCTCCAGCCCGCGGGCGACCTCGCCCATCGCGTCGGCCAGCACCTTGCCGTGTTCGGCCGTGAGCCGCTTCGCGATTTCGTCGGCGTTTTCCGCGACCAGGTTGCGGTACGCGAACATGAGCTTCGTGCGCCGGGCGACGCTGACGTCCCGCCACTCTTCGAACGCCTCCGCGGCCGTCGCGACGGCTTCGTCGACCTCCCCGGCCCCCGCCAGCGGCAGCTCGCCCGTCCGGCGTCCCGTGGCCGGATTGAAGACCGGCGCCGTCCGGCCCGAAGCGCCGGGTCGCGCCCGACCGCCGATCAGGTGCGGGATCGGCTCGATCGTCGCTGTCGCGGCGTCTCCGACCGCCTCCGCCGCCGGCGCCGACGTTGTCGTCGTCGTTGAAGACAGTACGGTGCTCACTTCGCCCCCTCGTGATAACCGAGGATCGCCTTCACCTCGAGGAACTCCTCGAGTCCGTGGCGGCCCCACTCACGCCCGTTGCCGGATTGCTTGTAGCCGCCGAACGGCACCCGGAAGTCCGGACGCGCGCCGTTCAGGTTGACCTGGCCCGACCGGATCCGGCGCGCGACGGCCCGTCCGCGTTCGCGGTCCCCGGCCGACACGTAGCCGGCGAGCCCGTAGAGCGTGTCGTTCGCGATCCGAACCGCGTCATCGTCGTCCTCGTATCCGATGAGCACGAGCACAGGGCCGAAGATCTCCTCGCGCGCCACGACCATCTCATTGCTCGCGTGCGAGAAGACCGTCGGCCGGACGTAGTACCCCCGCTCGAATCCCGTCGGCCGCCCGGGCCCTCCCGTCGCGAGGTGCGCACCCTCCTCGATCCCCTGCTCGATGAGCCGCTGGATCCTGTCGAACTGCACGTCGGACACCGCCGGACCGATTGTCGTCCCCTCGGCGCCCGGATCGCCGACCACGACCTTCCCGGCCGCCGCCGCCGCGATGTCCGCGGCCTCGTCCATCCGCGAATGCGGCACGAGCATGCGCGTCGGCGCGTTGCAGGACTGTCCGGTGTTGTTGCAGACGGCGAAGACGCCCCGGGACACCGCCCGCCCGAAATCGGCGTCGTCCAGGATGATGTTGGCCGACTTGCCGCCCAGTTCCTGCGCCACGCGCTTCACGGTCGGCGCCGCGTTCCGGGCCACCTCCACCCCCGCCCGCGTGGAGCCCGTGAAGGAGACCATGTCCACGTCGGGGTGCGACGCCAGCGCCGCGCCCACCACCGGACCGGCACCGTTCACGAGGTTGAAGACGCCCGGCGGCACGCCGGCCTCATCGAGGATTTCCGTGAAGATCAGCGCGTTCAGCGGCGCGACCTCCGACGGCTTGAGCACCATCGTGCACCCCGCCGCGAGCGCCGGCGCCACCTTGCAGGCGATCTGGTTCAGCGGCCAGTTCCACGGCGTGATGAAGGCGCACACCCCCACCGGCTCTCGCACCAGCAGCGAAGTTCCGAGGTCCGTCTCGAATTCGAAGTCCGCGAGGATCTTCAGCATGGTTCGGAAGTGGGCCATGCCGGACGGGACCTGTGCCTGCGCGGCCAGGCCCACCGGCGCGCCCATCTCCGCGCTGACGGTCGCGGCCAACTCCGCCGAACGGGCCCCGTAGCCCTCGCAGATCCGTTCCAGCAGCGCGACCCGTTCTTCCCGGCTCGTTCGCGAGAACGAGTCGAATGCCGCCTTCGCGGCCGCCACGGCGGCGTCCACGTCGGCCTGTCCACCCATCGCGATGGCTCCGATCACCTCCTCGGTCGCCGGGTTGACCACGTCCAGCGTTTCGTCGACCGACGGTTCGACCCACGCGCCATCGATATGGAACTTGCGGAGGTTCTCCACGGATTCCCTTTCCTCGCGCCGCGCGACGCGGCGCCATGATGTTGCATACGAAACCACGACCCCGGCGGGGGGCAGCCTTCGCCTCCCGCCGGGGTCGGATCCTACCCTCCGGGCTCGTCCTCGACTACCGGCGACCCCGGATCCGTCGGACTACGTTCGGAACTCACCCCGTCAGCCACGACCAGCGGTAGTTCACGCGGACGTAGTAGTAGCCGCCGTTGAAGCCGAACGGCGAACTCTCCGGATAGAGCAGACCGACGTCGTCGGCCGTTTCCGGAGCCTGCGTCGCCGGATACGTGTCGAACAGGTTGTTCGCGCCGATCGTGAGCTCGGCATCGTCCGTGAGATCCGTCGACAGCTCCACGTCGATGAGGAACCGGCCGGGGAAGGCCGTGCCCTCGACGCCGCCGATCACCACGCCGCCGACGTCCACCCACGAATCGTACCAGGTACCGCGCAGGAGGGTGCGTACTCCGCCCAGCGCGTGCAGCACGTTGAGCGAACCCCGCCACGAGGGGACGGACTGCTCGAGCTGGTCCACCCGGTCCGTGTCGATGACGTCGGGGTTGAAATCGGTGACCGACGTGCCGTTGTAGTTGAAGAGCACGCTGAAGCTCGTCGCGCCGCCCATCGACGGAGGCGTGTAGTTCGCGACGATGTCGAGCCCCTGCGTCCTCGTGCTGAAGTCGTTCGTGAAGAACCGGAACTCGGCGAGGTTCGCCGCGCTCGTGATCCCCTCGCCCAGCAGTCGCGTGACCTCATCGTCGGTGAGCGAGAACGTCTGCGTCTGCGCGAAGCGGTCCGAGATCGCGATCCGGTAGTAGTCCACCGTCAGCTTGAACGCGTCCGCGTCGAACACCGTCCCGGCGGTCAGGCTGAACGCCTTCTCGGGCGTCAGCTGCCGCCCGCCTCGAAGGGCCGCCACGGCGGACGTCGACGGAATCGTGCCGCGGTTGACGAGGTCGCCGATCGTCGCGTCGAACACCGTCGAAACGTTGAAGGCGTTCTGCTGCCCCGGCGTCGGCGCGCGGAAGCCGGTGCTCCCGCCGGCGCGCAGGGCGACCGCGTCGCTGACCTGCAGGCGGCCCGAGACCTTCCCCGTCAACTGAGTTCCGAAGTCGGAGAAGTCTTCCAACCGCAACGCGGCGCCGAGCGTCCACGGATCTTCGCTGCCGCCCAGCTGGAGATCTCCGTAGACCGCCACGTTCTGGCGGTCCCAGTTCCCTGCCGCGATCGGGCTGAAGCCGGGGAAGCCGTTGGAGGACGAGCTGAAGCCCTGCGCGGCGTAGGGCCCGATCTTCCATGACTCGTCCTGCCCCTGCCCGATCGTGAAGCGCTCTTCCCGCCGCTCGAGTCCGCCCGCGAGGTGGACCTGGTCGCTGGCCTCGTACGCGACGTCGAAGTTGAGGTTGAACTCGTCCTGCCGGTAGAGCCCCGGGTCGAAATGCGTGGGCGTCTCCGGCCCGAGCGCCGCGTTTACCGTGTTGTAGATGAAGAAGTCGGCCGTATGGCTGCCGAAGCCGGCGCTCGCATCCCAGGTAAAGCCGTCCGCGTTGCCGCCCTTGACGCCGCTGACGACGGACCAGTCGGTGACGTTGCCGCCGAACTGGGGCGTGAAGCCGCCGGGGAACATCTCCTGGAACGAGAAGCAGTTCGGATCCGCGAAAACCTGCGCCAACGCCGCCGGATCGGGCACATTGTTGGTGATGGGGACCTCGGGGCAGTTCGCCGTTCCGAGACCCTTCGCCATCAGCACGTCACCGATGAGAAGCGACTCCCCGCCGTCACCGCTGAACACGGCGCCACGCGTGTTCGGGTTACGGAAGAAGAAGCCGCCGTCCACCTCCTTGGTGGAGAGGTTCCCGAAGGCGTAGAACTGCTCGTCGTCGTTGAACGTGTAACCGGTGTTGAGCCACACCTTCAGGTCGTCGTTGACCTCGGGCGACCCCCAGATCTGCGCCGTGGGCGTGCGGACGGCGCTGTTGCCGGCCGCGAGAAGCGCGATGGCATCGGCGCGCTGGATGGCCCGGTCGGTCGGATCCTGGTTTCCGTATTCCACGCTCAAGTTGGCGAAGCCGGTGGACCCCAGCGGAACCCCGACGTTGCCGGAGACGGTGAGCATGTCGCCGTCACCTTCGTAGTAGCTGCCGCTCTTCACCTCGATCATGCCGCCGTCGCGGTCGTCCTTCAGGATGAAGTTCATCACGCCGGCGATGGCGTCGGAACCGTACTGCGCCGAGGCGCCGTCGCGGAGGACTTCCACCTGCCGCAGCGCGATGCCCGGAATGGAGCCGATGTCGACGCCCTGGGCCCCGTCCGAGAGACCGGCCCCGAGCCACGTGATGATCGAGCCGCGGTGCCGCCGCTTCCCGTTGATCAGCACCATGGTGTGATCGGAGGCGAGCCCCCGCAGGTTCGCCGGACGCGTGATCGTGGCCGCGTCGCTGATGGGCTCGACGCGGACGTTGTAGGACGGCACCGCGGTGCGGAGCAGGAAGTCGATGTTCGTCTCCGCCTGCCTGGTGATCTCGGACACCGGGATCACGTCCACGGGCACCATCGACTCGGTCACCGTCCGCGGCTGCGTGCGGCTTCCGACGACCACCAGCTCACCGAGGTTGATCGCCTGTAGTTCCAGCGCGAAGTCCTGGTTCGCCGTCTGGCCGCTCGCGACCGACACCGTCTGCGTCTGAATCGCGTAACCGATGAGCCGGACTTCGACCACGTGGTCGCCGGCCGGGACGCCGGAAATCGAATAGGCGCCGCCGGCGCCCGAGCCCACCGATATGTCGAGCGCGGCGATTGCGACCCTCGCGCCGCTGAGGCCGGCGCCGGTCGGACTGGTCACCCTGCCCTCGATGGTCCCCTGGGCATACGCCGCCGCCGGCGCCGCCAGAAAAGCAAGGGCCAGGAATGCTCGTTTCAGCATACTCATCTCCTTAGGTTGGTTGTACTCAACTTCCGAAGTTGGTCAGTTTCAAAGGATCGGCTCGAAACTTCCCGTCCCCGAGGGCCCGAGCCGAGGGCCCGCGGAACGTCCGGAGATGCCCTAGAGCGGAGCCCAGGGCATCTCGAGTGACCTCCACATGTGTGCGACCGGACTGTTGTCGTACCCGAGACCCTCCTTTGGCTGCTTGAAGTGGCGCCCGATGATGTCGATGAACGGATCCAGCGATACCTCCATGCCATCCTGGAAGGCATATGTGTCGTTGACGCAGATCATGCGGGCCGAAACGTACAGCGGGTGGCCTTTCGCGTACTCCGCCGCCTGCTTGATGTAGTCCGGCGGAATGTAGTCCTCGCCGAAGATCCGGTTGTACAGCTCCGGGTATTCGTACCCGTACTCCTCGTCCGGATAGAAGCGCAGCGCGCCGTGATACCGGATGCCCCAACTCACGTACTCGGGAACATACGGTTCGTAGAGCTGCGCGCCCCACCAGCCGTGATCCACCTTGATCAGGTTCTGCACCGTGTCGTGAAGCAGGCCGGCGAGGACGTTCTCCTCGGGCTGCCCGTCACTTAACGCGTGAGTCGCGCTCTGCAGGACATGCCGGGCGGGCCAGAACCTGCGGCGGAAGAAATCCTCCAGCGTGGGATTCGCCGGGAGCGGTTCGAGAACCTCGTCGGTGGGCCTGAACAGGTTGCCGGTTCCGCGCGGGGGCCGGACCTCCTGCCCGGCATCGTGATCGTCGTGGTGGTCTTCGTCCGCGAATTCGGCTTCGGCCTCCGCGGCCTCCGCCAGCAACTCGTTCTCGTCGAGGAGCCGCGGGTCGAGGTCTTCCGTCCGCGGAACCGGACCGTGGTGGTGGTGATGGTCGTGGGCGTGACCCGGATCCTCGCCGTCGAGAAGATCGCACATGTAGTGCTCCAAGGCCTCCGCCTTGTCCTCGGGCGTCATGACCGCGAGGGCACCGGCACCAACCGATGCGAGGAACTTTCTTCGGTCGATCTCCATGCTTCCCTCCCGACGCTGGAGGTTACGCGGCCGTTACGCCTTCAAGTTGATTAAACGGGCGCGGGACCGCTAGGTGGCGGTGGCAGGAGGGTCGCGCGAGGCCACCAAAAAAGGGGGGCGTCCCGTCCCGGACGCCCCCTCCTTCTACGTGCCTCTCAACGCGATGCGCGATTCTACCTGCGGATCAATAGGCCTGCTTGACCACGTTCTCGGCCTTGGGGCCCTTCGGTCCGTCGACGACATCGAGTTCGACCTTCTCACCTTCCGCCAGACTCCGAAAACCATCCGCCTGGATCGCCGTGTGGTGAACGAAGACCTCGGCCGATCCATCATCGAGCGCGA
The DNA here is from genome assembly GCA_026914155.1 of Candidatus Palauibacter rhopaloidicola. Taxonomy (GTDB): domain Bacteria; phylum Gemmatimonadota; class Gemmatimonadetes; order Palauibacterales; family Palauibacteraceae; genus Palauibacter; species Palauibacter rhopaloidicola. The sequence goes on from JAPPGH010000042.1 coordinate 43,427, forward strand.
TGAACCCGAAGCCCTTCTGATCGTTGAACCACTTGACTGTGCCGCTTCTGCGCATGCCCGTGCTCCTGAAGGTATTAGTGTCGCCGAGAGTACGGGCTTGCCGCACGTGCCGACCACGATGCCGGCGAACCTGATCCGGTTCGCATTTTCCGGAGCCCAGAATACACGGGAAATTTGCGGTTGTCCATGCGCCGGGCGGGACGCGTCTATTTCGTTACCGACAGGAAATCGCGAAGCCGGAGTTTCGTCTGGTGGTCCTGCATCCGCGTGCCGCGCATGTTCTGGCCGCGAATATAGGTCCGCTGCCAGCCCTCTTGAACCGCCTCCTCGTCCCGGGCGTGGAGGTCGTCGATGAACTGGGCTCGGGATTCGTTCCACTCCGTGTACTGGTTCGCGATGAGCTTGTCGTCCCACAGCTCTCGGGTGCGCGGGCGCACGTTTTCGAGATAGTGCCGCGGAATGGGGACGATCCGGCAGATCGGCTCCCCCTCGTCGAAGCGGATCCAGTGCTTGGGCCGCGTGACCTTCCAGTTCATCGTGAACGAGAACGGAGCCCAGTCGGTCTCGATGATCCCGTCGAGCGGTGCGATGCCGTCCTTTGGAAGGTTGGGGCAGCCTCTCGCCCAGAGGTTGTGTCCCTTCGTGGTGCGGAACAGATAGCCGGGCGTGAAAGTCAGGACACCGCTCCCGAAATGGCTCGCGATGGCCGGGTGCGGCTCGTCCTCCCATCGAAAACGGATGGAGTCCAACGCGACCCCGCCGTCCCAGCGAAGCCAGAACTTCGTAGGGCAGAGCAGGTCCCAGCCGGCCTGGTTCGCGATGAGGAGCGGCAGGCAGCGGTAGGCGAAGCGATCAGGCGTCTCATCCATCCACTCGCGACGCTGGTCGCCCGTCACGATCTCGAGGGCGGTCTCCGCGACCCGGAAGGCCGTCAGTTCGATGCCGCGCGCGGACTGCGGCCGCGCCTTTGCCTTCTTCGCCACGGGGAGCCCTACGCCTTACCGCGCCGAGACCCGGTTCGCCGGCCCGCCTCCGCCGCCACCCTCGGAAGGCTCGACGAGCGACTTGCCGAGATCCAGCGGCACAAGCCGGCCGCCGATTTCCGCGACGCCCTGTATGCGGACCCAGCGGTCGAGAAGCGTCACCTGGAGCACGGTCTCGAATCCGTCTGCCGTCGCGGTGGGGTCGATCTTCATCGTGATCCGTCGCGCACCGACGTCGTACTCCCACGAACCATAGAGCCGGGTGTCGAGGGTCGTACCGCCCGGCCCGAATCCGGTCAACGTGATCCGCGAACTCAGGTTCTGGATCGACCCGAAGACGAGACGGACATCGGAGCCGGGGGGGAGGGGCTGGAAGTCGTCGGGAAGATGCGGCACCTGGCGCCTGAGAAGCTCGAGCGGCCGGTAGGCGCCGACGATGGTGTGATGGACGGTTCGGTATGCGGGCCCGTACGGGTTGTCGTCGAACTCGCACCCCGCCATGCCGCCGGCGAAGGTCGCGACTGCGGCCGCGCACACGATGTTCCGGACCCGCGGGGATCTCATGAAGCCTCCGGCACTGGTTTCGATCTGGATGCCGCAGCCCCCCGGGACACAACCGTGTCGGCCGGGGGGCGCGACATTCCTCTGAATAAGACAGTCCGGCCTCGCGCGGGCAACCCGCCGTCCGCGTGTCAGGTGCCGGGAAGCTTGCCGCCGCTCGTCAAAGCGACAGGGGTCCGCCGCCGCCACCGGTGGTTTCCGGGTTTCTCGGAGTCGGCTTGCCGAGATCCACATGGATCAGCTGCCCATTGATTTCGCCCGTACCCTGGAGCCGAACCCAGCCGTCGAAGGACGTCGCCTGCAGAGTCAGCTCGAACGCCTCCGTCGAGGCCGTGGCGGCCACGTTCAGCGCGACGTGCCGGGTGGACCGGTCATAGTCCCAGGAACCGTTCAGCCTCGCGTTCAGACCGGTTTCTCCCGGTGTCTCCGACGGTATGACGACCCAGCCCGTGAGACTCCCGCTGGATCCGAAGACGAGCCGGAGGTCTCCCCCCGGAGGCAGCGGGCGGAAGTCGTCCGGCAGATTGCGTACGAACGAGAGACTGGTGAGCGGGCGGTACGCTCCGACGAGATTGGACTGCGCGTCTCGCCACGCGGCGCCGTACGGGTTGCCGTCCCGTTCGCACGCGGCCGCGGCGCTCAGGAGGAGGGCGAGGGAAAACGCACGTGCGATGTTTCGACTCATTCGCGATCTCATTGGTGATCCTCGAATTGATTGCGGGACGCGAACCCGCGGCCTTTCCGCAGCCGCGCCACCGGTTTTCGAAGCAACCGCCTACCCGCCCCGCCCGGCCGGGTTCCGCTCTCCCGGATGGCGGTCTCCACCAGGGGGCGTTGCGCGGGATGTCCTCGGTTGACAGGGTCTTGGCGAGATCTTGGCGAGATCAACCGCGCCCCGACCCGACACCCGAACCCGGTTCGTTACGACATGCTCTCCATACGCCCCATCCACCGCGCGCTCGTGCCGGTCGATTCCGCGGCCGCGCGCCGCGTCTCCGCGCTCAATTACGACGAGTTTCAGGGGGACCACGAGATCTGGGAAGCCATTCGGGACGCACCGGATTCGGTGCTGAACGTCACCATGGCGCACTGCGCCGTGGCGAGCCCGGACCGGATCCTGAGGCGAGACTCGGACGAGTCGCTCGCACGGGCGAACCGCAACTTCGAGCGCCTGCGCGCCTCCCCGCTTACGCACGAGGTGAAGAGGGCCCTGTACATCTATGAGATCGTGGATCCACAGCGCCCCGGCGTGCGCCAGATCGGTCTCGGGGGGCTGGCCCGCACGAACGAGATCCGGACGGACGACACGCCGGCCGGGCCGATCATCCGCAACGAAGGGGTCCGCCCGCCGAAGGCGAGGGGACGCGCCCGACTCATCGAAGCGACGGGCGCGATCATCGGGACCGTGAACAACGCGGTGCCGGACGCGTCCGGGGCGTTCGCGGCGGCGCTCGAGCGCCACGCCGACGGAACCGCTCCCGATTTCGAGACCGGGGGCGCGGGAGGCACGACCCATCGCATCTGGCTCGTCGCGGAACCGGGGGCCATCGCGCGCCTCCAGCGACTGCTGGCCGCGGAACCCGAGGCGTACGTGGCCGACGGCAACCACCGGAGCGCGGCCGCCGCAATGCTTGGGTACGAGTCTTTCCTCGCGGTGTTCTTCCCGGCGGACCGGATGGGGATTTCCCCCTACAACCGGCTGGTCCGCCTCCCTCGCCAACACGACGCGACCGCCGTCGATGCGGCGCTGGAGCGCTCCTTCGAGGTTTCACCCGCCGGGGACGAACCTCTGCAGCCTTGCGAGACCCACGTGATCGGCGTCTATGCGGCAGGGCGCGGCTGGCGGCGCGCGACGCCCCGGAGCGGCGTGTACGACGCGGCCGATGCCGCCGCCTCCATCGACCACGACATCGTGCAGCGGACGCTGTTCGCCGATCTCGGTCTGGCCGACGCGGCGGACGAACGGCTCACGTTCGTGGGCGCGAACAAGGATGCGGGCTGGCTCGCCGCCGAGGTGGACGGAGGTCGGGCGGACCTGGCGGTCACCCTGCCCGCCGTGACGATGAGTCAGTTCATCGCGGTGTGCCGGCAGCGGCGGATGATGCCCCCGAAGTCGACCTGGTTCGAGCCCAAGATCCGGAGCGGGCTCGTCATGGCGCACCTCGGCGGCGACTAGCAGTCCGTGGCAAGACCCCGCGTCAGCTCCGGGACCGGTCGCGGAGCGCGGCGCGGTCGACCTTTCCCAGGTGCGTCCTCGGCAGATCCGCCACGACGTGAACGGCGGCGGGCGTCTTGTACGAGGGCAGGCGCGAAGCGACGAATTCCCCGAGTTCCGGCGCAAGCTCGCCGGCGCGGGCGGCGGCCGGTTTCGTCGGGACGACCCAGGCGACCGGTTCCATGAGGCCCTCGGGAGTCGGCACCCCGACGACGGTCGCCTCCGCGACGGCGGCGTGTTGAAGCAGACAATCCTCGACCTCGCCGGGGGAGAGCCATTTCCCTCTGACCTTGAGCATGTCGTCGCCGCGCCCGCAGTAGCGAAACACCCCGTGTTCATCGCGGACGATCATGTCGCCCGACACGTACCATTCGCCCCGGAAGGCTTCCGCCGTCGCCCTGGCCCGTTGCCAGTACCCCAGCGCCCGCGATCCTCCGCGGACCCAGAGCCACCCCACTTCGCCGTCCGGAAGCTCTCGGCCCTCGTCGTCGCAGACCCGCACCTCGAAACCGGGAACCGCGCGCCCCAGCGTTCCCGGATGCACCTCGTCGGGACGGTTGCTGAGGAAGATGTGCCACATCTCCGCCGTCCCGAGACCGTCGAGGAGCGTCACCCCCCAGCGGTCGCGCCAGCGCCGGTGAAGTTCGGGCGGCAGCGCCTCTCCCGCCGAGGTCGCGAGACGAAGGCTTGAGAGATCGCTCGCGGCGGCGTCCGGGTGCGCGACCATGTGGCGGATCATCGTGGGGACGTTGACGAGCACCGTGGGGCGGAATCGTGCGATCCTCCCGAACAGGACGTCCGGACTGCAGCGCTCCGGGAAGAGGGCCGCGGTCGCACCGACCGAGAAGGGGAAGAAGAGGTTGGACCCCGTGGCGTACCCGAAGAACAGCTTGGGGACGGAGAGCGTGATGTCGTCCTCCGTGAGGCCCAGCAGCCGCTTGCCGTAACACTCCGTCGTGTTCGCGAACGAGGCGTGCGTCTGAACGACGCCCTTGGGGCGGCCGGTCGTCCCGCCGCTGAACAGCCACAGGGCGGGATCGTCCCGGTGGGTCGGCCAGGGTTCCAGCGTCGCGGGCTGGGCGCGCAGCCGTTCCGCGAAGGCCGGCTCGTCCACGACGAAGGTCGCGCGCGGAGCGGAGGGTTCCGCGTCCCACGGGATGCCGGCTTCAGGAACCGTCGCGGATGCCGGCGCCGCGGCGATCCCCTCGCGGAAGAAGGGCGCACGGCCGGAGTCCACGAGAAGGACGGCGCCGCGCGTGTAACGAAAGAAGTACGAGATCTCGTCGCGCCGGAGCCAGGGGTTCAGCATGACGCCCACGGCGCCGATCCGCAGCGTGCCGAAGAGCGCGCCGACGAAGTCCGGTCCATCCGGAAGCGCGATGAGGACCCGCTCCTCCGGCCGCACGCCCGCGCTGCGCAGGAGGTGGCCGTAGCGGTTCGCCAGCGCTTCGACTTCCGCGTAGGTCTTCTCGCCGCCGTCCGTGAGGAGCGCGCGGCGGCCCCCCCGTCCTTCCCGGATGCGGTCGCCCAGGAAGTACTCGGCGATGTTGAAGCACTCGGGCGGATCGAAGATCGGCGGCGGCGCGGCGTCTCGCATCGGGCTCCATCGGCGGGGGTCGTCCGGTCCTGGCTGAGGTTCGCACGGTATGCGCGGCCCGGCGGGTCTACAACCGACCCGGGCTGCCCGGACTTGCGCCCTTCCCCGGCACGGCTTAGCGAGACTCCATGACTCTACACAGGCTGTCGGACCTCACCTGGGAGGAAGTCGGGGCCCTCGACCTCGATCGGACGGTGGCGATCCTGCCCGTGGGAGCGACCGAAGCGCACGGCCCCCATCTGCCGCTCGACGCCGACGTCACCATCGCGGAAGCGATGGCGGAAGCCGGCGCGCGACGACTCTCGGCCCTGGGTCTGGAGATCGTGCTCCTCGACGGTCTCCGGTACACGCCGGCCGCCTTCTCCGCGAGGTTCCCCGGCACGATCGATATCGGGGCCGCGACGCTCACCGCGCTCATCGTCGACATCGCCGCCAGCCTGCGCCGGGCCGGGATCGCCACCCTGGCGATCGCGAACGCCCACCTCGACCCCTCCAACCTCGAGGCCCTTCACGCCGCGGCGGCGGTCGGCGGGGGAGACGCCATGCGCATCGTGTTTCCGGATGTGACGCGGCGGCCGTGGGGAAGCCGGCTCACCGAGGAGTTCCGGAGCGGGGCCTGCCATGCCGGGCGGTACGAGGGCTCGATCCTCCTCGCCCGCGATCCGGGGCGCGTGCGCGAGGAGATCATGCACGAACTGGAGGACAATCCCGTCTCGCTCTCCGCCGCGATCCAGGCCGGGATGAAAGACTTCGCGGAAGCGGGGGGGACGCGGGCCTATTTCGGCTACCCGTCGCAGGCGACGGCGGAAGAGGGACGTGCTACCATTGAGACGCTCGGCGGCATCCTCGCCGAGGCGGTGAGGGAAGCCCTGGAGAGAGGAGAAAGAGTGAGTCTCGCCGGTCGTGGCGCACTCATCACGGGCGGGGGACGCGGCATCGGGGCCGCGGCCGCGCGGACGCTGGCGGATCGAGGCGTCCGGCTGGTCCTCGCGGCGCGGAGCACGCCGGAGGTCGAGGCGGTCGCGGCCGAGCTGCGGGGCCGTGGCGGCGAGGCCTGGGCGGCGACGTGCGACGTGTCGGAGTCGGAGAACGTGGAGGCGCTGTGCCGCGAGGCTCAGGATCGGCTCGGCGCCGTGGACATCCTCGTGAACAATGCCGGCGTGGCCAGTTCCGCGGCCGTCGTGAAACTCGCCCTGGAGGAGTGGGAGCGGCTGTGGCGCATCAACGCGACCGGTGCGTTCCTCGCGATGCAGGGCGTGATGCCCGGCATGATCGAGCGCGGCTGGGGCCGGATCGTGAACGTGGCGTCGGTCGCCGGCCTGCGCGGGGCGCGCTACATCGCCGCCTACGCCGCGTCGAAACACGCCCTGCTCGGTCTCACGCGTTCCGCCGCGGCCGAAGTGGCCGGCGCCGGCGTCACGGTGAACGCGGTCTGCCCCGGCTACGTCGACACGCCGATGACGGACGCCACGATCGAGAACATCGTGAAGCGAACGGACATGGACGAGAAGGACGCCGTCGAGGCGATCCTTGCGACGACGCCGCAGCGCCGTCTCATCGCCCCCGGGGAGGTCGCGGCGTCGATCGCGTTCCTGTGCGAAGACGAAGCGCGGAGCATCAACGGCCAGACCGTCGTGCTGGACGGCGGCGCCACCGCGGCTCTCCCGTGACCGACGCGTTCGAGGTGCTGAACCCGGCCGTGCTGGGCGAGCCGAGGGGCTGGAATCACGGCCTCCTCGCTCCTCCCGGCGGGCGCGTTCTCTTCGTTGCCGGCCAGACCGCAAGCGGATCGGGAGGACAGATCGAGACTCCGGACTTCGCCGCGCAGTTCGCGCTCGCGCTCGATCGCGTGCTGACGGTCGTGCGGGCAGCGGGCGGCGAGCCCTCGCACATCGGACGGATGACCATCTACGTGACGGATCTCGCCGCCTACCGGGAGGCCCGTTCCGAGCTTGGGGCCGCGTGGCGCGCCCGACTGGGCCGGCACTATCCCGCCATGGCGCTCGTCGAGGTCAGCGGGCTCGTCGATGCCGGCGCGCAGGTCGAGATCGAGGCGACCGCCGTCCTGCCGTGATCCCGCATCGCCCCGTGGAAGGAAGCGCGCCGTGGCTCTGAATCCGAGTTCATTCCTGTACGAGGCCGATGCCGCGACGTCCGTCGCGACGATTACGCTGAACCGTCCGGAACGGCGAAATGCGCTGACCTTCGAGGTCTACGACGAACTCCGAAACACGTTCCGCGCGCTCGACCGGGAGCCGGGGGTCCGCTCGGTCGTGATCACGGGGGCCGGCGCCGCCTTCTGCACGGGCGGAGATGTGCGCGACATCATCGGGCCGCTCCTCGAGATGGACGCCGCGGAACTGCTCGAATTCACGCGGATGACGTGCGACCTGATCGCGGCCATGCGGGAGTGCGGCAAGCCCATCGTCGGCGCCCTGAACGGCACCGTGGCGGGGGCCGGGGCCGTGATCGCGACCGCCTGCGACGTGCGGATCGCGGCGGAATCCGCGAAGATCGCCTACCTGTTCACGCGGGTCGGGCTCTCCGGCGCCGACATGGGGATCGCTTGGCTTCTGCCGCGAATCATCGGTCTCGGGCGTGCGACGGAGCTTCTGATGACGGGCGATTTTCTCGACGCGCGGGAGGCGCTCCGCGTCGGACTGTACAATCGGGTCGTGCCCGATGGCGAGGCGCTCGCCGCGGGGACGGAGTGGGCGGCGCGGCTGGCGGCGGGACCCACCGCCGCGCTGTCCGTCACCAAGCGCGCTCTGGAGACGGAGGCACACATGACGTTGCGCGATGCGCTCGCCGAGGAGGCCCGCCTGCAGGCCGCCTGCATGGAGGATCCGAACTTCCGCGAGGGCTTCCGTGCCTTCGTCGAGAAGCGGGCCGCGGTGTTCTCGTGATCGACCTCCACCCCGTCCGCGCCTTTCTCGAACCGCGGCACCTCGAGCTCGGGGAGGGGCTCGGGCGCTATGCGGCGTCGGAGTTCGCCGAACACGCGCACCGGGACGATGATGATCTCGCCCGCCGCTACGCGCGGGAGATCTGCGCATCCCTGGGGCGGGGCGGCTGGCTGAAGGCGGTTGCCCAACAGGACTTCCGGGCCTGTTCCGTCACGCGCGAGACGCTGGCCTTCTACTCACCGCTCGCGGACGCGATGTTCGCACTCCAGGCGCTGGGCTCGACCCCGATCGCGCTGGCCGGCGACGAGAGGCAGCGGCGGCTGTGGCTCGACCGCGCCATCCGGGGGCGGGCCGTGGCCGCCTTCGCGATGAGCGAACCGGAGGCGGGGTCCGACGTGGCCGCCATGCGCACGACCGCCGTCCGGGACGGGAACGACTACGTCCTCAACGGCGTGAAGACCTTCATCTCGAACGCGGGGATCGCGGACTTCTATCTCCTGTTCGCGGTCACCGACCCGGACGAGGGCGTGGCGGGGATCTCCGCCTTCCTGCTCCCCGCCGATACGAAGGGGTTCCGCTTCGTGCGGCCGCTCGTGATGGCCGACCCCCACCCGCTGGGCGAGATCGCGCTGGAGGACTGCCGGCTTCCGGCCTCGGCCCGCGTCGGAGGCGAGGGCGAAGGGTACAAGCTCGGGCTCGCCACGCTCGACCGCCTGCGTCCCACCGTCGGCGCCGCGGCCTGCGGGATGGCGGGCCGCGCGCTGCACGAAGCGCTCCACCACGCCCTCTCGCGCCGGCAGTTCGGACGGGCGCTCGCCGATTTTCAGATCACGCAGGAGAAGGTGGGGCGCATGGGCACCGACCTGACGGCCGCCCGGCTCCTCGTGTATCGAGCGGCCTGGGAGCGCGACGGCGGCGCGGACCGCACCGACCTCGAAGCCGCCATGGCAAAGTCCTTCGCGACCGAAATCGCGCAGGGCGTGGTGGACGACGCCGTGCAGATCCTCGGCGGACGCGGCGTGCTGGCGGACCACCCGGTCGACCGGCTCTACCGCTCCGTGAGGGCCCTCCGCATCTACGAGGGCGCCACCGAGATTCAGCGTCTCATCATCGCGCGTCATCTGCTCGACGCCGCGCGCGGCGAGAGCAACCTCTGAGGATCGTCTGCGTCGGAGGCGGGCCGGCCGGCCTGTACTTCGCGATCCTGATGAAGCGCTCGGATCCGGCGCACGATGTCATCGTCCTCGAACGCAACCGCCCCGGCGACACCTACGGCTTCGGCGTCGTGTTCTCCGACGCCACGCTGGAGGAACTCGCCGCCGCGGACCTCGAGAGCTACGAGGCGATCGTGCGGTCCTTCCACCACTGGGACGACATCGACATCCACTACCGGGGCCACCGGCTCACATCGACCGGACACGGGTTCAGCGGCCTCGCCCGCACCACGCTCCTCGAGATCCTGGAGTCGCGAGCCCGCGAACTCGGCGTCGATCTGCGGTGCGGCGTGGAAGTCGGGTCGGAGGAGGCGTACGCCGGCGCCGATCTCGTGCTGGCCGCCGATGGCGTGAACAGCCGGATGCGGGACCGATACGCCGCCGCGTTCGGCCCCCGCGTCGATCTCCGTCCGAACCGCTTCGTGTGGCTCGGCACGACGAAGCCCTTCCCCGCCTTCACGTTTTATTTTCGGGAGACCGAACACGGCCTGTGGCGGGTGCACGCATACCAGTACAGGCCCGATGGCGCGGACGGGGAGGCCGTCTCCACCTTCATCGTCGAGGCGACCGAGGCGACGTGGCGCGCCGCGGGCATGGACGCCGCCTCCGAAAAGGAGACCGTCTCCTTTCTCGAGGATACGTTCCGCGAGGAACTGGATTCCCATCGCCTCATCGCGAACCGCTCGATCTGGCGGGGCTTTCCCACCGTCCGGAACCGATCGTGGCGCCACGGCCACATCGTGCTCGTCGGCGACGCCGCGCACTCGGCCCACTTCTCCATCGGGTCGGGCACCCGGCTGGCGATGATCGACGCGATTTCGCTTCACGAATCGCTTCTCGCGCACGGTCTCGCGGTGGCTCCCGCGCTGGAGGCCTACGAGACGGCGCGCCGACCCGAGGTCGAGAGCGCGCAGAGGGCGGCCCAGGCGAGTCTCGAGTGGTTCGAGGGCACCGAGCGTTTCCTGGAGACGGGACCGCTGCAGTTCGCCTTCAACCTCATCACGCGCAGTCTCCGCATCACGCACTCCAACCTCGCGCTGCGCGACCCGGAGTTCACCGCGCGCGTCGACCGCTGGTTCGCGGAGCGGGCCGCGGCGGACCTGGCGGCGGCGGACCTGGCGGCGGCGGACCTGGCGGCGGCGGACACAGCGGCGGCGACCGGAGGCTCTCCCCCCGGGAGCGCCGGAACCGGCCCGGCTCCGCCCCCGCTCCTCGCCCCGTTTCGGCTGCGGGAGCTTGAACTGAAGAACCGGGTCGTCGTCTCGGCCATGTGCCAGTATTCCGCGGACGAGGGGACGCCGGACGACTGGCACCTGGTGAACCTCGGCAGCCGGGCGATCGGCGGAGCCGGCCTCGTGATGTCGGAGATGACGGACGTGAGCCGGGAAGGCCGTATCTCCCTGGGTTGCACGGGAATGTATGCTCCCGCGCATGTGGGTGCCTGGAAGCGGATCGTCGATTTCGTGCACCGCCACTCCGACGCGGCGATCGGGATGCAGCTGGGCCACGCGGGCCGGAAGGCTTCCACGCACCTGTCCTGGGAGGGCGACAACGAACCGCTCGAGGAGGGCGGCTGGCCGATCATGGCCGCCTCCCCCGTGCCCTGGTTCGAACACAGCCCGGTGCCGCGCGAGATGACGCGGCGGGACATGGATCGGGTGACGGCCGAGTTCCGCCGCGCGGCGGAGATGTCGGAGGAAGCCGGGTTCGACCTGCTGGAGATCCACTTCGCGCACGGCTACCTGCTGGCCAGCTTCATCTCCCCTCTCACGAACCTCCGCGAAGACGAATACGGGGGCGACATGGACGGGAGACTGCGGTTCCCGCTCCAGGTGCTCGCGGCGGTGCGATCGGCGTGGCCGCCGGAGAAGCCGATTTCAGTCCGAATCTCCGCGGTGGACTGGGCGGAGGGCGGGATGAGCGCGGACGGCGCCGTCGAGGTTGCGCGACGCTTGAAGGAGGCGGGCGTGGACATCGTCGACGTCTCGGCGGGACAGACCGTCCCCTGGCAGGAGCCGGTTTACGGCCGCCAGTACCAGACGCCGTTCTCGGACCGCATCCGGCACGAGGCGGGGATCGCGACCATGGCCGTCGGCAACATCTCGTCCTTCATGGACGTGAACACGATCCTCGCGGCGGGGCGCGCGGACCTCTGCTGTCTCGCCCGCGCGCACCTCTGGGACCCATACTGGACCCGACACGCCGCCTACGCTTCGGGGGCGCCGATCCCGTGGCCGCCGCAGTATTCGTCGCTGGACGGCTACACGCCGAGATTCGAGTGGGGGTACTAGCGTCGCGTCCCGGGCACCGGGCGCAGGCCGCCGGAGGGAGATCGATGGCGCACGGAAAATACCTGACCTATTCCGGATACCTGCACCTCGACGTGCTGCTGTCGCTCCAGGAAGAGCAATCGGGCGAGGGCGGGAACCCGGAACACGATGAAATGCTGTTCATCATCATCCACCAGGTGTACGAGCTGTGGTTCAAGCAGCTCCTGCACGAGCTCGCGTTCGCGCGCGACCGCATGGGTGCGGACGACATGCCGCGGCTCCTGCATACGATGGAACGCATCCTCACGATCCTGAAGGTGCAGGTCGCCCAGCTCGACATCCTGGAGACGATGCGTCCGCTGGAGTTCCTCGCCTTCCGGCAGCGGCTGGAGGAGGCGAGCGGCCTGCAGTCGTACCAGTTCCGCGAACTCGAATTCATCCTCGGCCACAAGCGGACGGACGTATTCGACCGATACCCGGAAGGGAGCCACGCGCGCCGGCGGCTCGACGCCCGCTACGAGGAACCGTCGCTGTGGGCCGCCTTCCTTCGGTTCATTCACGCGCGCGGGTACGCGATCCCGGCGGGGGACCTGGAGCGGGATGTCACGGCGCCAACCGAGCCATCCGCGGGCGTGCGGGCCGCCCTCATCCGGCTGTACCGGGAGGATCCGCACCTCGTCCAGCTGTGCGAGAGGTTCGTGGATCTCGACGAGGGGCTCCAGGAATGGCGCTACCGGCATGTGAAGATGGTGGAGCGCACGATCGGGGCGCGGCCCGGGACCGGCCAGACGGGAGGCGCCGCCTACCTCAGGAAGTCGCTGAATCGCCCCGTGTTCCCCGACCTGTGGGCGATCCGCACCGACCTGTGACCAGTTTCCCGTGACCGGCTTCGCGCCGGAGGACCTGTACCGGGAGCCGAACGCGCTGGCCCCGCACTACTCCCGCTTCCGGGTCGCGGAGCGGCTGCTCCTCACGGGACATTCGCACCAGGCGTGGCCGGACTGCGGATTCGCGGGGCAGCTCCGGGCCTGGGAGGACGCCGCCCGTCTCGTGGACGGGAAGTGGGAGGAGGCGTTCGCCCGCGGGAATCGGGTCCGCGCCGGGTACGCCGAACTCCTCGGAGGCCCGGGGCGCCCGGACGAAGGGGACTACGCGCTGGGCTCGAACACGCACGAACTGGTGGTCCGCTTTCTCTCCGCCCTGCCCCTGCGCAGGCGGCCCCGGCTCGTGACGACCGCGGGGGAGTTCCACTCCATCCGGCGCCAGCTCGACCGCCTGGAGGAAGAGGGTCTGACCATCGTCCGCGTGCCCGTGGACCCGATCGACTCGCTCTCCGAGCGGCTCGGTCTCGCGGCGGACGATGAGACGGCGAGCGTGCTGGTCTCCGCCGTCCTCTACCGCGACGCCCGCATTGTCGGCGGGCTCAACCGCGTTGCGGAACGCTGCGAGCAGGTGGGGTGCCACCTCCTCGTGGACGCCTATCACGCGCTGAACGCGATCCCCTTCGATCTCTCGAGCCTGGGACTCGGACGCGCGTTCGTGGTGGGGGGCGGGTACAAGTACTGCCAGCTCGGCGAGGGGAACTGCTTCCTGCGGGTACCTCCGGACTGCCGGCTGCGCCCCGCCGTCACGGGCTGGTTCGCGGAGTTCTCGGCGCTGCACGGGGGGGAGGACGCGGCGCGGGTGAGGTACGGAGCGGGAGCGGAGCGGTTCGCCGGCAGCACGTACGATCCGACGAGCCACTACCGCGCGGCCGAGGTGTTCGACTTCTTCCGGGAGCGGGGACTCGCCCCGGAGTTTCTGCGCGCGGTGAGCCGGCACCAGATGGATCGTCTCAGGCGAGGGTTCGACGGGCTCGACGCGGACCCGGAACTGCTGGACCGCGACCGGGAGACGCCGCCCGCTGCGGTGGGCGGCTTCCTCGCGCTCCGGACGCCGCGGGCGCGCGACTTCCACGAGGCGCTCGCGGCCCGGGGCGTGGCGACGGACTACCGCGACGATCTCCTGCGGCTGGGGCCGGCCCCCTATCTCAGCGACCGGCAGCTCGACGACGCGGTCGCCGCCCTCGGAGAGGCGGCAGCCGGGCTCTAGTGTGACACCGGGCTATGTGACACCGGGCTAGTCGGAGCGGGCGGCGCGCCCCGCGGCCCACTCCAGATCGGCCCCGCTGTCCACGCCGCGGACCATCGTCTCGAGATCGCCGAATCGCTTCACCTGTTCAGCCGTTACGGTTCGCACCCGCAACCGCTCGAGGAAGCTCATCATCGATGGGGATGGGTCGCCGGACGCGGCGGTGCGCGCCACAAGCCGCCTGGCCAGTCGGCCGACCTCCCGCCGATAGGCGGCGCACAGCGGCTGGGCCCGGCCGCGCGCGTGCGGCACGACGGCGTCCAGGTCGGCGTCGATCGCGAGTTCGCGGCTCAGGCGGTCGACGAGCTCCGGCGTGACGAAGGGAAGGTCGCCCGCCAGCACGACGCAGATCGCGCCCCGCGCCGCCTCCAGCCCCGAGGCCACGCCGGCGAGCGGGCCCAGGTCGGGCACCGGGTCGGGCACGACGAGCAGGGCGCGGCCCTCCGGGCTGCGGAGCGCGACCGAGCCGGGCGGGCCCGCGCTCTCCGCGCCGGCGGCGCCGGGCTCCCAGCCCTCCGCGGCGAGGGCACGCCGGAAGGGCGGAACCTCGCGCACCGCCAGGACCGCGTCCGCGATATCCGCCGTGGCTTCCAGGATCCGCGACAGCACCGTGCGGCCGCCGACCTCGACCAGCGGCTTGTCGCGACCGAGGCGGCGGGAACGTCCGCCGGCCACGATCACGAGCGACCGGTCCGGCCCGCTCACGTTCCGGGAAGCCCGCCGGGCCCGGCCGCCGGCGCCCCGGGCACCACGCCCAGCTCCGCCAGCAACGCGGCCACCCGCCGGCGAATGTCATCCCGGACCTTGCGGAACTCCTCCGGCGGCAGGTCCTTCGGGTCCTTCACCTCCCAGTCCTCGCGCCGCCGCGCGGGCACGTGCGGACAGGCGTCGCCGCACCCCATGGTGACGACCGCATCGAACGGCCCGGGCGGCACGTCGTCCAACCCCTCCGACCGGTGGACGCCGAGATCGTAGCCCACCTCCGCCATGGACTCGATCGCCAGCGGATTCACGACGCCCGAAGGCCGGGAGCCCCCGCTCGACGCCGCCACGCCGCCACCTGCCAGCATGCGGGCGAACCCCTCCGCCATCTGGCTCCGGCAGGAGTTCTCCACGCAGACGAAGAGGAGCCGCGGGCGCCCGGGGTTCTCCGCCGGCCTGTCCCGGTTCAGCGTCGTGCCCCTAGCCGCCGAGGACGTTGAACTGCCGGCTGAACTTGACGATCAGCGAGCGGCCCTGCGGCCCGTGAAGATCCTGGATCCCCTGGATGTCGTTGTAGACGATGAACAGGCCGGTCCCCGCCGTGTTGAGCCACCCGAACCGCACGTTGGCGGAGAACGTGTCGAGCTGCGTCGAGTACTGGACGAGCGACTGCAGGTAGACCCGCGGCGTGAAGAAGTAGCCGAAGTTCACCCCCGCCAGCGTCGTGACGAAGTCCCCGTGCTCCAGCGTGACGTTGTTGTAGTCGAGCCGGAGCGACGTGCTGAACGACGAACCCGGCCGCACGGTCAACGTCCCGTTCAGGCTGCGCCGCGACCCCGACAGGAATTGGCCGATGTTCGCCCCGCTGCGGAAGGAGACCTTCGCCGATTCGTTCGTCCAGAAGCGCAGTTGCGTTTCCCACCCATCGTACGTCCCGGCGGGCACGGTGACGTCCGTGCCGTAGATCGTGAAGGGCTCGTACAGCCCTTCGCGGTTCCAGTTCATGCCGGTGTGGGCCTCCATCCCGTCGTTGAACTCCCAGTGGTTGTCGATGTGGAGCCGGGCCGACTCCTCGAACCCCGGCGTCACTCCCGTCTTTTCGCTCCGGAAGGTGAAGTAGGAGATGTGCGGGCGGATCTCGCGGAAGGTCTCGGCCGGGTGGATGTTGTACATCAGGAATACCTGGTAGTACTGGTGGCCCGTCCGCCGCAGGAAGCCCACTTCGGGGTTGAAGTTCTCGCCGAAGTACTGGTACTGGAAGTTCCCCCGCCACTTGCGGGTCGTGAGACCGAAGGTCGCGTCGAACGCCCCGTCCGCTTCGGTCAGGCCGGGGGTCGCCGTCCTCGCCCCCCACGCCGTCAACGTCCACGCCTCCCCCAGGCCCAGCTGCCCATCCACGGCGTAGGTCCGGTTGTAGTCGCCGGAAGCGCTCCCGTCGCGGTTGATGAAGGCCCCGCCGATCCGCGACCGGTTCGGCAGTTCGCGGGCCACCCGGGCGACCGAGTACGCGTTCGCGCCCTGGATGCCCTCGATCCCATCCGTCCCGATGTGCAGCATCCCGACGTTGAACCCGGCCGCGCGCCCCGAGACGCGGGCGCCGCCGGTGATCGGGACCTGCCGTCCGTTGGCGATGCCGATGCGGCGGCTGAAGAAGAGATCCGCCCCGCCGCCCCCGACCGCGAAGAAGCCCGCGTTCTCGAGGAAGAACGGACGCTTCTCGGGGAAGAGCAGGCTGAAGC
Source organism: Candidatus Palauibacter rhopaloidicola (assembly GCA_026914155.1). GTDB lineage: Bacteria > Gemmatimonadota > Gemmatimonadetes > Palauibacterales > Palauibacteraceae > Palauibacter > Palauibacter rhopaloidicola. The sequence continues at coordinate 59,744 of JAPPGH010000042.1, forward strand.
GCGTCAGGTTGACCTGCTGGTCGTCCACCTCCACCTGCGCGAAGTCCGTGTTGTACGTCGCGTCGAGCGTCATTCCCCGCGTAAGCTGGAGCTTGGCCTCGCCGCCGAAATCGTAGTTCTGGTCGAACGCCGTCTGCCCGCCCGCGTAGTCCCGCGCCGTCGAACCCAGCATGTACGGCGTGACCGAGCCGAGTCGCCGGAAGGGAAGCTCGAGCCCGGTCAGGTGGCCCGCGTAGTTGAGCCGGTAGAGGTTGAACTCGCGGGGGACGGCGGACCAGAAAGACTCCTCGTTCCGGCGCCGGATCTGACGGGAGACGTTGAAGCCCCAGGTCGGGTCGGTCCCGTAGCGGAGCGTGTTGAACGGAATCCGGAACTCGGCGTACCAGCCCCCGTCGTCGCGACTCGTCGCGACGTTCCAGGAGCCATCCCAGTTCTTGTTGAAGCCTCCGCCGGCACCGGACTGCATCCGTCGCTGGGTGTTGAAGCCGCCCCCCAGGAAGAAACCGCCCCCGCGGCCTTCGTTGGCGACCTGTCCGTCGTACTCGATGCCCGCCGGCGTCGTCCCGAACACGAACGCGTTCTGGAAGTCGTGGTAGGTATCGAACGCCAGCAAGACGTGGTCGGTCTCGGAAACCTCCGCGTCGCGGATCCGGTCTCCGGGGATGATCGCGGCGGGGTCCTCGTCGAAAGCCCAGACCCCCACGTAGATGGCCTCGTCGTCGAACACCATGCGCACTTCGGTCCGTTCGGACGCCGGCTGCCCGTCGAAGGGTTCGCGCTGGATGAAGTCCGTCATCACCGGAGCGCCGTTCCAGGCCGCATCGTCCAGGACTCCGTCGATGGCGGGCGCCTCCGCCGTACGGACCGCAAGACCCTCGGTCGGAAGGGGCGGCGCCTCTTCCGGTTCGCGCTGCCCCGGACCGTCCTGCGCGCGCAACTCCGACGCCGGCAGGAAGAGGGCGACGAGACCGGCGATCCCGAAGCCGAGCCGACGGACGGGTCGACGGCCGGGAAAACCATGGTTTCTTCGGAAGCTCATAGGGCGAACACTCGTATGGCGAACACTCATGTGGCGAACACCTTGAAGGATGGATCTGCGCGTCCCAAGCCGGAAGATAACGCTGAGTCAACACGTACCGGCTCCGCACGGTTGCAACGGTGCGCCGACAATTCGTATGTTCAGATATATGGACACCGTTCAGTCTCGGCTGCGTTTTTTCCGTAAAGATGTTCAGGGCTTATCGCTGCGCGATTTTCGCGGCCGCGTCAACGCGGAGTTGCCCGAGCCCGCCCGTGTGAGCCTCGGCACGCTCTCGAACTACGAACGCGATGCCGGAGGGTCGTCGAGGGCGGGGCCGCGGGCCGAGTTTCTGGCGGCGCTCAAGCGGGCCTTTCCTCCCCTTCGGCTCGAGTGGCTGATTCTGGGCGACGGAGAGCCGACGACCATCGCCGAGCGACTCGCCGCGCCCGAGGGCCTCGAGACGAAGGCGGGCTCAGCGACGGGCGAAGACCCCTCGTTCGCGGCGCAGGTCCTGGCGCGCTACCCCGATCTTGAACTGCTCTCGCCGGAGGCGTCGGCCCTCTTCATGGCCGCGCTCACGCGCCTGGCCATGGGCGAACCGAAGCTGGCGCTGGACGAGAAGGATCTGATGCAGTTGGCGGGCGACCTGCGCTGGCTCCTTCTGCTTCCGCCGGGGGCGTGGGGGTTTCACCACGCGCCGCCCTACCGGACGTTCTCCGACTACGCCGTCGCGATGCTGCACGCGCTGAGCCTGCTCATGCCCGACAGCGGGGAGGGAGACCCGATCGCGGACCACGCCGCCTCGATTCTCCCGCGCCTGCGCCGCTTTCGGAAGGTCGGTTTCTAGACGCGTCAGGGGCGCTTAGATTCCCCGCCGGGTCTTCGTTGCGGTTGGGGCGGGGCGGTTGCGGAGGGCGAAGGCGGAGTCGTGGCGAGTCTCCCGGGCCCGGAGACCCGGCACTCGAACTCTTCGTTATCACCTGGACATATATGGCAACCCCTATCGACCAGACCGACGACCTGGAGCGCGCGCTCAGCGCCCTGGCCCGCCCCGAATGGCGGGATCTCCAGGCCGAGGACCTTCTCGCGATGTATCGCGTGATGTACACGTCGAGGACGATCGACGACCGCGAAATCGCGATGAAGCGACAGAACCGCATCTTCTTCCAGATCTCCGGCGCCGGTCACGAGGCGCTCCTCGTCGCGGCGGGCCGCGCGCTCAGAGCGGGGCACGACTGGTTCTTCACCTACTACCGAGACCGCGCGCTCTGCCTCGAACTCGGCATGTCTCCGTACGAGATGTTCCTCGGCGCCGTCGGAGCGGAGGAGGATCCGTCCACCGGCGGACGGCAGATGCCGGCGCATTTCGGTTCGCCGGCCCTGCACCTCGTCACGCCTTCCAGCCCGACGGGCACGCAGTTCAACCAGGCGGTGGGGTGCGCCGAGGGCATCGCCCGCGCCAGGACCGCCGGACTCGATGGACTCGACGCGGTCGCCCCGCAGGTGGAATCGGATGAGATCGTGCTCGTGTGCACGGGGGACGGTACGACCTCGGAAGGAGAGTTCTGGGAGGCGCTCAACACCGCCTCCAACCTGCAGCTTCCCATCCTCTTCCTCGTGGAGGACAACGGATACGCGATCTCCGTGCCGGTGGAGGTCAACACGGCCGGCGGGAGCATCTCGAGTCTCGTGCGGAGCTACCCGAACCTCTACGTCGAAGAGGTCGACGGAACGGACCCGCTCGAGAGCTACGTCGTCATGCGGCGCGCCGCGCGATACGTGCGGTCCGGCCAAGGGCCGGCGCTCGTTCACGCGCATGTCACCCGGCCCTACAGCCACTCGATGTCCGACGATGAGCGGCTCTACAAGTCCGAGAGCGAACGGGAACTCGAATCCGGGCGCGACCCGGTCGCCACCTTCGCCGACTACCTCGTTCGGGAAGGCGTGATCGAGGCCGACGCACTCGAATCGCTCAATGCGGACATCAAGGCCGAAGTCGCCGACGCGGCGGACCGGGCCATGGCCCGCCCGCAACCGGCTCCCGATACCGTCTACGCCCACGTGTATTCGCCCGATGTCGACCCCGCGTCGAGCGCCTTCGAGACGGAGGCCCGGCCCGACCCCGAGGGGAATCCGAAGACGATGGTCGACCTGCTCAACGCCTGCCTCCGCGACGAGATGCGGCGCGATCCGCGGATCGTGGTGTTCGGGCAGGACGTGGCGGACGTGAGCCGCGAGGAGATCCTCGATGAGGTCAAGGGCAAGGGCGGCGTCTTCAAGGTGACGCACGGCCTGCAGCGCGAGTTCGGGTCGCTTCGGGTGTACAACGCCCCCCTCGCGGAGGCGAACATCGTCGGACGCGCCGTGGGTCTCGCCGTGCGCGGGCTGAAGCCGGTCGCCGAGGTGCAGTTCTTCGACTACATCTGGCCGGCCTACCACCAGTTCCGGAACGAGGTCGCGACCTTCCGCTGGCGCTCCGCGGGACGCTGGAAGTGCCCGCTCGTCATTCGGACCACCTACGGGGGCTACATCTCGGGCGGCGCGATCTACCATTCTCAGACGGGCGCCTCGCTCTTCACGCACACGCCCGGCATGCACGTGATCTGCCCCTCGAACGCGGAGGACGCGAACGGGCTCCTGCGGACCGCGATCCGGTGCGACGACCCGGTGCTCTTCCTCGAGCACAAGCACCTGTACCGGCAGACGTACAACAAGGGCATCTATCCGGGTCCCGAGTACATGATCCCCTTCGGCAAGGCTGCCCTGGTCACGGAGGGCGACGATCTCACGATCGTCACCTACGGCGCGATGGTGGAGCGCACGCGCAAGGCGCTCGCGAAGCTCGACCGCGCGGGGGAGCCGGTGCGCGCGGACCTGATCGACCTGCGGTCGCTGAACCCGGTCGACATGGACGCGATCCGCCGCTCGGTGATGAAGACGAACCGCGTGCTCGTGGCCTACGAGGACGCGAAGTCCTGGGGCTACGGAGCCGAGATCTCGGCCCGCCTGGCCGACGAACTGTTCGAGTGGCTCGACGCGCCGATCCGCCGGGTCACCTCGACGGACACCTTCATCGGCTATGCGCCCTCGCTCGAAAACGCGTCCCTGCCGCAGGTCGACGACATCGCCGAAGCGATCGTGGAACTCGCCACCTGGTAATCGGCGGGGGCCGGTTTCACTCGGCGGGAGCCGGCCCTCCCGACCGGACCTCTTCGAGCGCCTCGAGGGTGCGGGGCCAGTCCTTTCCGAGCAGCCGGGAGAGGGCCCGGTCCGCCAGCACTCTGCCGCCGGTCTGGCAGGCCGCGCAGTAGTTCGTCTCGTTGTCCGCGTACCGGATCCGCTGCACCGGCGCCGCGCAGTCCGGGCACGGCTGCCCGTACTTCCCGTGCACCGCCATCCCGGCGTGGAACGCGGTCACCTTCTCCGGAAACTCCCCCGCCAGCTCGTCCCGCAGCCGGCGCGTCCACCGCGCGAGCGTGTAGCGCGCGGCTTCCCGGAGCCGGTCGATCTCCTCGTCGTCGAGCCGGCTCGTCCACTTGATCGGCGACAGCTTCGCGCGGTGCAGGATCTCGTCGGAATACGCGTTGCCGATGCCCGAGAAGAGCCGCGGATCCGTGAGCGCGCGCTTGAGCGTGTGGTTGCGGGCCGTGAGCGTCTCGCGGAAGACGGCGGGGTCCGCGGTGAGGGGATCGGTGCCGCCGGGATCATGCCGGGCGAGCGCCTCGGCGCCCTTCACGACGTGGAGCGAGGCCCGCTTCTTCGTCCCGGCCTCCGTGAGAAGGAGGCTCCCCTCGGCGAAGTCGAAGGCGGCGAGACCGAGCCGCCGCGGGATCGTCACGCCGGGATCCCGCCACCGGAGCCGCCCCGCGATCATGAGGTGGAGGACGAGCCACAGATCCGGTTCGTCCTCCGGGTCATCCGGGAGCGCGAGTCCGATCGCGATGCGCTTCCCCAGCCGACGGAGGGCCACGACCTCGCGGCCGTGCGCCTCGGTCAGGGGCGGATCGACGCTCCGAAGCAGGAAGGGGCTGCCGAGCCGCACTCGCTCCAGCGTGCGCCCGAGGACGCGCGCTTCCAGCCCTTCCAGGTAGATCGTAATGTCGGGCAGTTCGGGCATCGGCGCGATCCGGCGAAGAACCCTGAACGCTAGCCGTTCGAGCCGGAAGCGTGGCCGTGGCCGCGGGTGGCTTCGTTCGGTTTCTCGAGGGTGTTGCGAAGATCCTGGACGTAGTCCGGGTGCTCGCGGTTGAACTCCGGCCAGTCCTCGTCCCGGGCGACGACGATGCCGCCGACGGCGCCCATCGCACCTTCCGGCGCCGGGTAACCCAGCGGGTTCGAGTATTGGACGGAGATGCGGTAGACGCGGTCCTTCCGGATCCGGACGCCCCCGCGCCACCAGAGCCGGCTCGTGGGCACGCCGACAGTGCGGCCTTCGCCGTCCACCTCGGGCCCCGTTTCCCAGATCACCTTGCCCGCCGTGACATCCTCGAGCCGAATCCAGTCCCCGAAGTCGTGCAGGTGCCCTCCGAGGGCGAGGATCCGCCCGTCCACGGCGGGGCTGCCCTCCCAGCTCCTCCCGTGAGTCCCGGGAGGAAGCGGAAACTCCTTCTCGCCGACCGGGCCCATCACGTCGAGATAGAACGGATAGACGTCCACGGGCTCGACGAGGCCCGGATCGTCGAACGGCGTGTACGGCAGCCGGATGTGCAGGAAGGCTTCATCGTGGGACGCTTCGGGGAGCGGGGCAAACATGGCGCTCACGAGGACCCGCGTGCCGGGCGCGAGGGGAACGCCCAGCACGCGCGGCAGAAACTCTCGCTTCGTCTCGCGCCCCGCGGCGAGAATACGGCGCGGGACGGCGGAGAAGAGTTCGCGGTGGTCGGGGTCGATGACGTTGACGTGATGGAGCAGGCGGTCTGGGAGCGGGTTGCCCTCCCGGTCCTTCATCCGCCACGAGAAACCGTGCATCCAGCCCGCGACGGGCAGCTCCGCGAGTTGCACCGGGGGCCGGAGGTGCGGACCGGAGGCGGGCAGGGAGAGGGGACCGACGACGATCTCGAACTCGCGGTCGGCCGCGTGCACTCGCACGTCGATGAGCGGGCTCGCGGCCGGGAGCCGCGGCGTGGCCGGGTCGCCGGCAGGCGCCGAAGTCCCCTGCGCGTGTTCCTGTGCGGCGGGGGTTTCCGGCGCCTGCCCCCGCGGCGACAGCCCCCCATGCGAGGACAGCGGGTGCGGCAACAGCAGGAGGCCGAGGCTCAGCAGCGGCGCCAGACGGTGGGGGCACCGATTCCGCATCGCGGCGGGTGGCCTCAGCGGTCCACGCCCGGGTTCAGTCGGGCGGGGGAACGTCGAAGTAGGTGTAGTTCTTCGCGGTGAAGGCGTCATACTGCTCCGGCACTTCGTCGTCCGGATAGATGGCCTCCACGGGACACTCGGGCACGCAGGCGCCGCAATCGATGCACTCCTCGGGATGGATGTAGTACTGATCCTCTCCCTCGTAGATGCAGTCGACGGGGCACACGTCCACGCAGGACGCATCCTTCTCGCTCATGCATGGTTCGGTGATGATGTAGGTCATGCGCGAGAAGATACCCGAGGCCCGAGGGCTGAGCAATTCCGCCATCCCCCCTGTACGGGTGGGGCGCATCGGGTTGGTCCGTCGTGCAACAGCCGGTATCTTGGAGGGTTCCGGGCGGACGGCATGCGGACGCGTCGGTGCGGTGCGCGGGACACGGAATGCAGACCGGATCACACAGCGAGAAAGCGGCAGCCTTGAAGCCACTCGAGGTCATACAGGGAGGGAGCACGGCCGATGCCTGGCCTTCGCGGAAGCCGCGATGGCTCAAGGTGCGGGCGCCCGGAGGGCCCAACTACATGCGCCTCAAGGAACTGATGCGGGGGCTCGAACTCAGCTCGGTCTGCGAGGAGGCGCAGTGCCCCAACATCGGCGAGTGCTGGGAGGCGGGCACGGCGACGTTCCTCATCATGGGCGACGTGTGCACGCGCAACTGCCCCTACTGCGCGATCGCGCACGGCCGGCCGGAGGAACTCGACGAAGACGAGCCGCGGCGGGTCGCGGAGGCCATCGAGCGACTGCAGCTCAACCACTGCGTCATCACGTCCGTGGACCGCGATGACCTGCCCGATGGCGGCGCCTGGATCTTCGCCGAGATGATCCGCGAGATCCGGCTGCGCCGTCCCGAGTGTTCGATCGAGGTGCTGACGCCGGACTTCCAGGGGAATCCCGAGGCGATCCGCACGGTGATCGACGCGAGGCCGGAGATCTTCAACCACAACATGGAGACCGTGCGCCGGCTGCACCGTGTCGCCCGGCCCGGCGGCCGCTACGACCGCTCTCTGAGGGTCCTGAACACCGGACGGCAACTGGACGACCGGGTCCTCATCAAGACGGGGATCATGCTCGGGCTCGGCGAGACATCGGCCGACATCGACGAGTTCATGGGAGACGCGCTCGAAGCCGGCGTGCAGATCCTCACGCTGGGGCAGTACCTGAGGCCGTCGCCGGACCATCTTCCGATCGACCGCTACGTGTCTCCGGAGGAGTTCATGAACTGGAAGGAGATCGGGGAGTCGCGAGGGTTCCTGCACGTGGAGAGCGGGCCGCTCGTGCGGTCCAGCTATCACGCGCGCGAGCAGGTGGTCGAACTGCGCCGGAGGGTCGCGGCGCTGGCGGCGGGATGAGCGCGGCGAACCCCGGCCGGTCCACGGCCACGGTCTCCGACGCTCCGGCGGCGGGAGCCCCCGGGGGGGGATCGAGCGGAGACCCCGACGCATTCCTCGGACTCTCGAAGGAGGAGTGCGTGGAACTCCTCCGCGAGATGATCATCGAGCGCCGGTTCGAGGAGAAGGCGGCGGAGGTCTACCAGGTCGGCAAGATCGGCGGTTTCTGCCACCTCTACATCGGGCAGGAGGCCGTCTCCGCGGGGTCGATTTCCCCGCTGCGGGACGACGACTACGTGATCACCGCGTATCGCGACCACGCGCAGGCGATCGCGCGCGGGATGACGCCGAACGCCGTCATGGCCGAACTCTACGGACGGGCGGACGGCTGCTCGAAGGGCTTCGGCGGCTCGATGCACATGTTCGACAAGTCGCTCAACTTCATGGGCGGCCACGGCATCGTCGGGAGCCACCTGCCGCTTGCGGTCGGAGTCGGCTACGCGATCCGCTACCGGGGCGGAGACCAGGTCTGCCTCTGTTTCTTCGGCGATTCCGTGGTCAACATCGGCGCCTTCCACGAGTCGATGAACATGGCCGCGCGCTGGAAGCTGCCCATCATCTTCCTGCTCGAGAACAACCGGTACGGGATGGGGACCGACTACCGGCGCGTGGCGGCGGTGAAGGAACTCAAGGACCGCGGCCGGGCGTACGAGGGCCTCACGTCGCTCGATGTGGACGGCATGGATGTGCTGGCCGTCCGCCAGGCGATGGAGGAGGCGATCGAGCGGGGACGGAACGAGAAGACGCCCAGCTTCATCGAGGCGCGCTGCTTCCGCTACATGGGCCACTCGATGGCGGATCCGATGCACGGGACGTACCGGACGCGCGAGGAGGTCGAGAAGTGGCGGTCGGATGACCCGATCCTCTCCTTCACCCGGCAACTCATGGACGCGGAGCGGCTGACGGAGCAGGAGTACAAGGCGATCGACCGCGAGGCGAAGGAAATCGCCGAGGAGTCCGCGGCCTTTGCGGACCGGAGCCCCTTCCCCGATTCGGAAGCGCTCTATCGCTACGTGTATTCGGACGGGTACCCGGACGACATGCGGCGACGCGATGCGTGGCGGAAGGAGCTGCGCTGATGGCCGTCCTCACGTATCGGGAAGCGCTGAACGACGCCCTCCGCGAAGAGATGGAGCGCGACGATTCGACTTTCATCATCGGCGAGGAGGTGGGCGAGTACGACGGCGCCTACAAGGTCACGAAGGGCCTGCTCGACCAGTTCGGGGAATGGCGCGTGCGGGACGCCCCGATCGCCGAGTTGGGGTTCGCGGGGCTCGGCGTGGGCGCGGCGATGGCGGGGCTGCGGCCGATCGTCGAGTTCATGACGTGGAACTTCGCCCTGCTCGCGATCGACGAGGTCGTGAACGCGGCGGCGAAGATGTTCCAGATGTCGGGCGGACAGTACAACGTCCCCATCGTCTTCCGGGGACCGGGCGGCGCGGCGCTGCAACTCGCGGCGCAGCACTCGCAGTCGCCGGAGCCTTGGTACAGCTACGTGCCGGGGCTGAAGGTGATTGCGCCCGCCACGGCGAAGGACGCGAAGGGACTCCTCAAGAGCGCGATCCGCGACAACGACCCCGTCGTGTTCATCGAGAGCGAGATCATGTACAACCTCGTCCGCGATGAAGTGCCGGAGGAGGAGTACCTGACCCCGATCGGCAAGGCCGAGGTGAAGCGCGAGGGGTCGGACGTGACCGTCGTGTGCCACTCGAAGATGGTGCACCAGGCGCTCGCGGCGGCCGGCGCGCTGGAGAAGGAAGAGATCGACGTCGAGGTGCTGGACCTGCGCACCGTGCGCCCGCTCGACGTGGACGCGGTCGTGGCGTCGGTGAAGAAGACGAACCGGGCCGTGGTCGCGGAAGAGGGGTGGCCGATGTGCAACATCGGGGCCCAGGTCGTGGACGACATCCAGCGCGAGGCGTTCGACTCGCTGGACGCTCCGGTGGCGCGCGTGAACGGCCTGGACGTGCCCATGCCCTACGCGAAGAACCTCGAGAAGCTCGTAACCCCCAATGCGGACCACGTGGCGGCGGCGGTGCGCCACGTGTGCTACGCGGACTAGCCGAGAGACGTCGACCGATATGCCTACGCGAGTCGTGATGGCGCAGCTGAGCCCGACGATGGAGGAGGGCAAGCTCATCGAGTGGAAGGTCGCCGAGGGCGATGCCGTGGCGCAGGGAGACGTCGTCGCGGAGATCGAGACCGACAAGGCGAACATGGATGTCGAGGCGCTCGGCGGCGGCGTGCTGCGCAAGATCGTCGTGCCGGAGGGCGCCACCGTCCCCGTGGGTGCGCTCATCGGCGTGATCGCCGAGCCGGACGAAGCCATCGACGAACTGCTCGCCGAGGCGGCGGCGGGCGGCGAGGGGCCGGCGGAAGGCCCCGCCGAAGGGCCCGCCGCGCCCGCCGTGGCGCCGGAGCCCGCGGCGCCGGTCGACGTCACCCTGCAGCTGCAATGGTTCACCCA
>JAPPGH010000054.1 GCA_026914155.1 Candidatus Palauibacter rhopaloidicola
GCGAGGGAGAAGGCGAGGGAGAAGGCGAAGGCGAGGGCGAGGGAGAAGGCGAGGGAGAAGGCGAGGGCGAAGGCGAGGGTGAAGGCGAAGGAGAAGGAGAGGGCGAGGGCGAAGGAGAAGGAGAGGGCGAGGGCGAAGGAGAAGGAGAGGGCGAGGGAGAAGGAGAAGGAGAGGGCGAGGGAGAAGGGGAAGGCGAGGGAGAGCCCATAACCGTAGCGTTCACGCTGCGTTGCGATGGGACGGTCGTGCGAGGCAACACCGGCGGTTGCAGCGTTTCCGCGCCAACCGACGTAACTCTGAGCACACTGCATTTCTTGTGGTCGGCGTCGGGGAGCCGTGCGAGAAAGTCCGGCTACGGAGCCTCCGCGTGGGAGGGGACGGCAGTGGGGCCTACAACGATCTCGGTAACGGTTTCGGATCCGGCGGGGGAGATCGCCAGCTTCAGCGACGCCCGGAAGATCAACGTGACCCCGCGCTCGTGGACGTTCAACCGACCGACCCCGGCCAAGGGTAGTCGGGCGACCTATGGGGGCACGGGCTGGGACAAAGGCAAGTGGGGACAGCACGATGCTGGCACCACCACCGTCTCGCTCGTCGCCGAAGGGGACGGCCCCTGGAAGGGTGTGTACATGGCCGCCGGACCGCCCGTTCATAACGGCAACAACAGGATCACGCTGCATTTCGATCTTGACCCCAATGGCAGCGCGCATCCAAAGGCAAATCAGGTTTCGTGCTTTGCCGCCAAGAGTACCGCCGCGAAAGCCAACGTTGTCGCGGTGAACGCGGCGTGCGGGACATCGTCGGCACTGTCCACTTGGAGGGCCCGTGTGATTGCGCACGAGGAGGCCCACGCCAACGCCGGGGACAAGTGCCTGCGATCCGCGTCGACAAGAAGCAAGATCGCCGAATTGGAGCAGACTACCGGGAGTGATGTAACCAATGTTCGGACCAGGTTGCACAACTTGTGGACAAACTTCTGGCAAAATGACGTGCTCCCAGCGTTCGAGGGAAAGCTAACGACGCCGACCAGCCCTAAGTTTTGGGACTACCGTTTCAAGAGCCGTTGGAATCACCACGCGCTGATGGGCGGGCGGGAAGGTGGAGCCACTAGCTGCTGAACACTGTTTCACCGTACCCCCTTGCCATAAGACACACAACGAAGATCGGAGGATGTTGATATGAATTCGAGAACACGGAGCAGGGTACGAGGAGCCGTCATGCTGACCGCGCTTCTTTCGCCGAGCGAAGGCGTCGGGCAGGAGCGGGAGCGGATGCAGGAGATCCCGTTTGGACCGGGACTGGTGCTGGACGAGGACGGCGAACAACGGCTGCCGACCCCGGAGGACGCGCTGAGGGCCTTCTGGGATCCATCGATTCTTCCCCACCCTGGGAGCTGGGCTGCGCGCACCGAACCGGCTATCGCAGTACTTGGGCAGGAGTACGAGCGTCATCCGACGGTAGAACTGGACGCGCTGGCGAACGCGCTGGCCGATTCAATCCTCGCATCTGAAGTCCCCGAGGACATGACCGAGGAGTACAGGCGCCAAGCCGACATTTTCTCGACGCTGGCGGCGGCCGCTCGCGGTTACGAACCGCTAGAAAGGGTGCCGCATCCGGCGTCTTTCGACGCGCTGGTCCGGATCTACGAGACGATTGTAGCCAAGGAACTGGCCGACGGCGGCACAGACCCTGTGGAGGAACTCCGACGTCGGGGGAGGCCGGGCGGCCACTGGCTGCGGCTAAAAGACGCACTGCGGTCCATCTTCGACGCGGATCGTACGGGACGCGGAGCGGACTACGTACTGGCCGTGGTCGCCGGGACCGAGCCGCCACACGTTGAAGATGTTTGGCCGATCCGTCCCGGCTCCCTATGGTGCGAAGCGGCAGATATCGTGCGGAAGAACTCCGGGCTTGGCGACCATCCGCGGAAGGGTGAGTTGCCGCCTCTCGCGCTGGACGACGAGATGTTCTACCAACTCTGCGGATACCACTAGATCTTGATCTCAGGGTGGTTGTTCACCGGCTCGACGAGTAAGAGTCTCGGACGATGGGAAGCAAGTCGGTGACGTCCTTTCGGACGTTCGCTTTTTTTGCTGCGGCAGTGTCGGTGCCGGGGGGCGGATCGGCGCAGGATTGGACGGAGCGACTTCCGCCGCCTCAGCTTCAATCGGCGCTCATACGCGACGGGGACGCGTGGCGGTTCTCGACCTCGCTCGACGCGCTTCGAGTGCTACGCGAACCGCCCCCTCCGGGGCGCTGGTGGCCGGAGAGCGATCCCGCCGTAGCCGAGCTGGTGCAGCGGTCGCGAGCGGCGTTGGACGCGTTAACGGATCCTTGGCGACGCTAGTGCTGGACGAGTCGGCGGACAAGGACCTTCGACGGGAAGCGGTCATTGGCGCTCATCCGAGCGGCCAACGCCGACAAAGCGTACTCGGACGACGGCCTCGTGGTTCTCTATCGCTACGACCGTGAGGCGCTTCCGGATTTGGAAGCGTACCGAACGCACGGTCGGCGCAACCGCGCCATGTGGTACTGATATGCTGCGTTGTGGACAGACGGAACTGGTACGGGGAACCGTCGTGCTGGTCGCGCTTCTTTCGCCGGGCGAAGTCGTCGCACAGGAGCGGGAGAGGCCTAAGGAAATCCTGCTCGGACCGGGGATGGTGCTAGACGAAGACGGGGGATGGCGGCTGCCCACCCCGGCGGACGCGCTGAGGGCCTTTTGGGAGCCATCGATTCTTCCCCACCCCGAGAACTGGGCTGCCCGCACCGAGCCGGCTATCGCCGTATTGCGGCAGGAGTACGAACGCCGTTCGACGGTCGAACTGGACGCGCTTGCGAACGCCCTAGCCGATTCAATTCTTGCGTCCGACATGACCGAGGAGTACAGACTTCAGGACGACATCTTTTGGACGCTGCGCTTGGCAGCGATTGGAGACGCGGACAGAGATGGGGCACCGCACACGGGGTCGTTCGACGCGCTCGTACGGATCTACGAGACGATCGTGGCCCAGGCGCTGGCCGATGGCGGCACGGACCCCGTGGAAGAACTCGAACGTTCGAGGGGGCCGTCAGGCGACTGGCAGCTAACGAGCGCGCTTCAGGCCATATTCTCAGCGGATCGTACGGGCCGCGGAGCCGACTATGTGCTGGCCGTGGTCGCCGCGAACGAGCCGCCGAACATCGAAGATGTCTGGCCGATGCGTCTTGGCTCTCTTTGGTGCGAAGCGGCGGATATTGTGCGGCAGAACTCCGGGCGAGGAGATCATCCGCGGAAGGGTGAGTTGCCGCCCCTCGCACAGGACGACGAGATGTTCTACCAGCTTTGCGGGTATCACTAGAATGGGAAGGTGACGGCGGTCGTGCGTTGGGTTTCTTGGGCAACCTGACTTCGGCCTGCCAACGACCGCGGTTCGCGCTGCGGTCCAAGGGGCCGCGGATGTGCTCATGACGATCACAGCCAGCGACCGGATGGGAGCTGGAGGGTTCCGAGTATTGTCCGGGTGACTCGCTCGGGATTGGGGTGCCGCAGGCGTGGGAAATCCAAGCCGCTTACCGGTCGGTAATCGGGGGGGGAGCCGGATGATCGTCATCGCCGTGCTGTGCCAAGCGAAGCCGACTCATGTGGACGCTCGTGACGAACGACGGCGGGAGTGTCGGGAGTGTCAGATTTTCTGTGTAAATGGCCCTCTCACTCATACGGGCACTCGGCCCTCGAACGCGATCGACAGGTGGTTCAGGGCGGCGGTCCAGTCCTGAACGGGCCGGGTCCAGCGCTCCGAGGCCCTGTCGATCGCAAGGTACAACACCTTCCTGACCGCCTCCGGGGTCGGGAACGCGCCGGGGAGCCTCAGCGGCTCGGCCCGGAGTCGCGATCCAGCCCGGGCCGCCTCGTCCTTTCCAGCAGTTGCCTTGTCATCTCCACTCGCTCCCTGGCCCTGCGCCGTAGGTGCCGGAGTATCCGGTCAAGTCCGTCACCCGCGCGCTCAGCCGCTCGACTTGCCGCTGCAAGGCTTCGACCTGTTCTCGCAACGCTTCGATCCGTCCGGAGTGCCGCCGCTGTTCCGTTTCGTACTGCTCGGACAACCTTTCCAATGCGGCCGTCAGCCGCCGCTCCATATCGGTCACGCAGCTCCCTCCTCACTCCCTCAACAGCTTCAAGTAGGGCCGTCCGTCCAGGGTGAAGGCCGGCCGGACCGTCGTGCCGGCGGGCAGCGACACGTACCGGTCCCCGCTGCTCTCCAGCAACTCGACGCCCCAGGTCGTCTCCTCGATCTCGGCCAGCATCGCGCGCGCCCACCCGGTCCGCGTGTCCAGCTCGTCCAAGGTCTCGATCCGGTCGTGGATGCTCCTCGACAGCCAGTGCATCGTCCCCAAGCTTCCGAAGCAGATACCCAGGAAGAGGCTCATGCCGACGACCAGCGGCCGGAGCCAGGCCCTCATCAGCAACTCGCGCATCTTCCCGGTCGCCTCGACCGTATCGGCCTCGATGGTACGCAGCGCGCCGTTTGCGACAGCGCTCAAGCTCTCGCCGAGCCGCGCGAGCTCGCGCGCGGCTTCGTCCTCGATCCGCCTCCGGTCGGCCTCCAGCCTGCTCCTCAGCCGGGAGGTCAAGTCGCCCGGGCTCGAAGTCTCGTTCATACAGTTCTCCTCTCAGCCGCCACCGCTTCCCGCTGTCGGGATCGCGGGCGGTGATGTAGTCCTTGCCTTGGCGGGTCACGTCGAGGCCAACGTCCTCCAGCGCGGAGACCACGTCGGCTCGGTCCTTGACCGCGCCGTGCTCGACGCGCTGCACGAGGTAGTCGCGGATCAGCGTGCGCGGATCCGCCTCGTGTTCGAGTCCGGCCCTGAGCTTCGACGCCTCGATGTAGGCCACGTGGCCCGGTCGCTGCGCCCTCGCGCGCTTCGGGTCGTCCGGTCGGCTCCAGCCGTGCTCGTGGTTGAAGGCGTCGCGCAGCGGATCGAACGTTCGCTGCCAACCGGGCGGGGCAATGTTGAGGCTGCGGCCCGTCTGTAGGTCGCACTGCGCGGCCAGAATGTGTACGTGGACGCCGCCGCCGCGCTCGCGGTGCAGCACCGCCGTCCACGCGTAGCGGTCCGGCTCCAGCCCCGCCCACGCCGTCTTCTCGAACTCGTCGAGGACCGCTTCGATCTGCTCATCGGTGGGCCGGTCCTCCGGCGCCCACGCGATCACGGCCGACCTGTATTTGCGCTCGAAGTCGAGCGAGTCGGCCACGGCGGCCACCATGTCCGGGTTCCCGCGCCACACTTCGACGCCCTCGCGCTCCCGTCCCTCGGCGTCCAACTCGCCGACGAGGTACTTGGCCGCCGCCTTGGCCGAGCCCTTCCCGTGGGACAGGAACCTAACGAGCATCGTCGGTCTCCCCGCCGATGCGGGCGACACGGATCAGCGAGTGCTCGAACGATACGAGGTGCGCGATCACCGAGACGGCTTCGGCCGCCGAGGCGTGGGTGTTCGCCCAGCGCGCCAGCTGGTTCAGGTTGTTGCCGATGCGCGCGATCTGGCGGGTGCGCTCGCGCTCGACGGCCCGCGCGGTTGCGGTCCATGTCCGCGTCCGCGCCATCGCCTCGCGAAGCAGCGCGGAGGGGGACACGCCCGCCGCGGCCGCCTTCTCCCGCCAGGCGGCGTGCTCGGCGGGCGTGACGCGCGCGGCGACCATCACGGTGCGATGCTCATCGGCCATTAGCGCACCGGAGGCGGGGTTCGGGGGCCTCGCCCCCGCGCGCGTCCGCTGCTCCGCGAGCGGCGCGACACGCAGGGGGTTCGAGGGGGGACGCGGCCCCCCTTGCCAGCCTCCCGTGTTCAACACGGGGTCGGCTGGCTGACCGACCCTAGTCGCGACCGACGAGCTGTCTCCCGGCCGCCGCGAAGCGCGCCGGCTCATCGAATCGGGCGGGCCTCAGCCGCCCTGCGACGAGTGACGGGGATCCCCGGCGCGGCATCGACGCGCTCACCGGCCCGGGCGTCCTCGAACCGGCTCTCGGCGATCCGCTCGGCGACCCATTCCTCGACCTCGGCCTCGATCCAGCCCACGGCGCGCCCGCCCAGGGCGACCGGCCGGGGGAAGCTCCCCGCGGCCACCCGCACATAGATCGTGCTCCGCGACAGCCCCGTGCGCTCCATCACCTCGGGCAGCCGCAGGAACCGGGTCGGCGAGTTCGTCCTCTCACTCCTCGTGTTCTCGGTCATCGTCCTGCTCCTCCTCGTTGTGCTCTGCGTTCTCGTTGGTCTCCGGGATCGCGGGCGTCGAGGCGGATCGCGCGCACCGCCCGATGCCCCCTCCTGCTCCGCGATGAACGCCAGAACCCGGTCCGCCGTTCTCAGCGACGGCGAGCGGCCACGGCCGATCTCGCGCATGAGGTTCGGGTCGCCCACCGCCTTCATGCCGAGTGCCGTCGGGCTCACGCCCGAGTCCTCGAAAAACGCGCTCACGCGCGACATGAACTGCTCTTCGAGCGTCTCCATGCCTGAACGCTGAAGGACCGGCGATGAGGAAGACAACCGTTAGGGAATTCCCTAAGTGATTAGGACGTATCAGGTTGTGTCAGAACGTCCCGGAGCCGCGAAGGAGCTCCGCCGATGGCGTGCCAAGACACCCCATGGATGTCCGGCGGAGCCGTCGTGGCGGGGTCATGGGGTGGCCGAGGGGGCCGGACGGTCTCCGCCCTCCGCCGCGAAATGGTGTCATGCGGGTCGCGGCTACCGACCGCTACGAGCGGAGCGTTCGACGGAAGCGGTCCGGCGGCGCGGTAGGGGACACCAGCAGCGACCCGCCGGAAAGCTTGCCCGCCGCTCGAGAACGACGAGCGGGCCCGTGCTCAGCGAGACGCGGCGGGGATCAGCGACCGTTTCTGCGGGTTACCGGGCCGGGGTCCGGCGTCCCGCGAACCACATTCACGTCCCGGATCTTCCCGCCCGGACAGGGGGACGTATCGTGGGACGCCAAGCTGTCCGTGCCCATGTAAACGATTTTATAGTATGCGCTTACATGGAAATGGTAAACGGACGGGGTGGGATTCGAACCCACGAGGCAGGGTTGCTGCCCACACGCTCTCCAGGCGTGCGCCTTAGTCCGCTCGGCCACCCGTCCGGAAGCCTCCGGGGTGAGACCGGAGGTAGGTAGGCGGAGGGGGTGGGATTGGCTTCCTCCCGCTACGCGGGACTCGCCGAGCTCGCTCGCTTCGCTCGCTCGGTTCGAACCCACGAGACTCTCTCGAGCCGCCCACACCTTCCATTTCAGGCGGAGGGGGTGGGATTCGAACCCACGAGACTCTTTCGAGTCAACGCCTTAGCAGGGCGCCGCCTTAAGCCACTCGGCCACCCCTCCGCGGATGCTGCTGTCAGGTTGCTGCTGTGCTGATTGGCCCGCCAGGACTCGAACCTGGAATCTTCTGGTCCAGAGCCAGACGTGTTGCCAATTCCACCACGGGCCAACGTCCCAATGAGTTGGGCCGTCGATAATACTTGAGCCGGCGCGGCGCTTCAAGCTCGGGCGCGCCGCCGCCGCTGCACGGGTTTCAGTCCCGGGGAGACGGGCCGTCGCGGAGCTTGCGGAGGCGTTTGGCTTCATCGGCCGCTTCCGCGATCGTTCGGAAACCGTCTCCGGAGCGCGAGGCTTCGCTGTCTCCCAACGGTACGGCGTACCAGCGGTCCGCCCGATCCTCGGACCGATCCATGTAGTGGCCACGTTCGAGTCGGAATCCATCGAGTTTCGCTCGGAAGCGGAGCGCTCTTACAACCACACTGGGGTCGAACTTGCCTGAAGACACAATCATAACTCGGCGTCAGAGTCCATAGACGGATAGAACTTCCTATTCATAGTCCCGACAACTCCGTGGCGGGGCAGCGGCAGAACCTCCCTCAATCTAGGTGCGAATGCGTCCATCGGCTACGGTCGCTCCGGGTGTGGCGGCCGGTACGAAGCGGATCCGCCGCGGTCGCGCGCGGGCCGGTCCGTCCTGGACAGGTAGGCGCGGAGCCGGTCGATCTCTTCGGGCGGGAGGAGTTTAAGCGGCACCGCCGGAGTGGTTCCGGAGGCAACCCGGGACATCGGGACGAGCCGGTCGTGAAAGACGATCGTTGCGGCCGTCACGGCCCGCCGCACGGCCGCGGCGTCGCGGTGCGGGTCGAGAGCCTTGAAGCTGATTCCAAGGGCGAAGTCCCGAGCGGCGAGTTCCGCCGCGAACACGCGCACCGTCTCGCTCCGGGAGAGCAGCACGACGAATCCGCGTCGGATCCGGCGTCGGACGAGTTCGCGTTCGCGGGTGCCCCCGGCGAGTGAAATCGGCACGCACTCTACAGTTCCGGAGCGCCGCATCCGGGACTGCAACTCACGCCGCAGGATCACCGGCGAGTTCTCGGGGATCCCGCGCGCGGAGTCGACCGCGTGAACGACGACTCCGCAGGCATCTTCCAGTTCCGCGGCGAGCACGGCCCGCAGTCCGGGGCGAGGTTCGCACAGCGTCACGAAGTTCGGCTTCGGGCTCCGTGCGCCATCCGGGCTCCGCGCGCCGCCCACGATCCGCTCCAGCTCGTTCAGCAGCCGCCAACGCGAGAGTCCGCCGGCGTGCGCGCGCCGCAGCAGGTCCAGCGCCGCGGTCCTCGGCGCCAACTCCACGGGGGGCGGAGGGCGGAGGGGACGCGGGCGGAGGGACGCGCGGGGACGCTGTCCCCGCCCGAGTTCGATGAGGTTCCTGCGCCGCAGTCGCGCGAGCGCGGCGACGACGGTCCCCCGATCGACTCCGAGTCGGCGCGCCAGGTCCCGGGACGACGGGAGCGGGGCCCCGGGCCGCACGTGTCCATCCCGGATCCCGGCCTCCAGATCCGCCGCGAGTTGCCGGCGGAGCGGTATGTGGTGTTCCCGCGAGAGCGGTGAGAGTCCGCATCCACGCGCCATGTGTCCGAGCCTCCCTGCCGTGAGATCCCACCTGTCGGCGCTTGTCGACGGGAGTATGGGGACGGGCTCTCAACGGGGGATCAACTCGGCGGCATTCTCCGGAGGGCCGCCAGGAAATCGTCCACGCCACGCGTATTGAGGACGTGTTCGGGAGTGAGCCACGCGCGGCGCGCCTGCTCGATGCCGTAGTGCGCCAGATCCAGGTCGTCCGGCCGGTGCGCGTCGGTCGCGACCACGACGGGTACGCCGAGTTCGCGCGCGCGCCAGAGGTGGCTGTCCTTCAGGTCCAGGCGGTGGGGGTGCGAGTTGACTTCGACGGCGACGCCGAACTCGGCGCAGGCGTGCAGGATATCGTCGATGTCGACATCGATCGGGCCGCGACGGTTGATGATCCGTCCCGTCGGGTGCCCGAAGATCATCGAGCGGGGGTGCGCGAGCGCCTTCAGCACGCGCGCGGTCTGCCTCGCCCGGTCCAGCCCGAGGAAGGAATGAACCGAGATGATCACGATGTCGAGTCGCTCGAGCATCTCGTCCTCGAGGTCCAGCGATCCGTCGCGGAGGATGTCGACCTCCAGCCCGCGCAGGATCCGGATCCCGGGGTGCGCGGCCTGTACCTCCGCGATCTCCTCCCACTGGCGTCGGAGCTTGGCGGCATCGAGGCCCTCGACCATCGCCAGCGCCTTCGAGTGGTCGGTGATCGCCATGTACTCGTAACCGCGCGCCGCGCACGCCCGGACCATCTCCTCCAGGGAAGCGCGGCCATCGGACCAGGTGCTGTGCATGTGGACGTCCCCGCGCAGGTCGGACGTCTCGACCAGGCGGGGCAGTTCCCCGGCGTCGGAAGCCGCGAACTCTCCCCGGTCGCGCCGCACCTCCGGCGGCAGCCAGGAGAGATCGAGCGCCCGGTAGACCTCCTGTTCCGTCGTTCCCGCGACCATCTCTCCCTCGGAGGCGATGCCCCGCTCGCCGAGCGCGTCGCCGAGGGACTCCTCGGGGATCGTGAACACGCCGTACTCGGACACCCGCAGCTTCCGTTCGAGCGCGCGGCGGCGCAGACGGATGTTGTGTTCCTTCGACCCGGTGAAGTAGATGAGCGCCGCTCCCCAGCTCTCGGGCGGCACGACGCGCAGGTCGACCTGCAGCCCGCTGCGGAGGCGCACCGAGGTCTTCGTGCCGCCCGCTCCGATGACGCTCTCCACGCCGGAGAATCCGACGAGGGCTTCGGAAGCGGCGCGCGCGTCGTCGGCGAGGACGAGGATGTCGATGTCGCCCACCGTCTCCTTCCGGCGCCGGTAGCTCCCGGCGACTTCCAGGCGGGCGATGCCCGGCGTCCCCTGCAGGTGTTCGATCAGCGGCGGCAGGAGCTTGTCGACTTCTCCGAGGCGGAAGCGGGTGGTGCTCGTGCGATAGTTGCGAATGCCGCGGAGGATCCGGTCCTGCGTCTTGATTCCGAAGCCGGGCAGTTCGGCCACGCGCCCCTCGCTCGCGACCTCCTCCAGGTCGTCGATCGACTCGACGCCCAGTTCGTCCCACAGCTTGCGCGCCTTTTTAGGGCCGACCCCGGGGAGCCGCATCAACTCGACGAGCCCCGGGGGGATCTCGGCCGCCATCTCGTCGAGCATCGCGAGGCGCCCGCTCTCCACGAGTTCGCGGATGTTGTCCGCCATCCCCTTCCCGATCGACGGCAGCGCGGTGAGGTCGGCGCCCTGCTCCACGAGTTTGCGCAGGGGCGACGCGTGCGCGTTGATCGTGCGCACGGCATTGCGGTAGGCGCGGACGCGGAACGGGTTCGCCTGCTGGATCTCGAGCAGATCGGCCACCTCGTTCAGCACGCGGACGATCTCGATGTTCTCCATCAGGGGGCGCCGGTTTCGGGAGCCGCGTCGGCCGCCTCGGGTGTGTCGTCGGGCGCGGAGAGCGCGGCGGGTCCGCCGCGCAGGAGTTCGAGGAGGCCCGCTTCGTCCAGGATCTCGACGCCGTGGGTCTGCGCCCGCTCCAGCTTGCGGCCCGGGTTCTCGCCCGCGACGACGTAGCTCGTCTGCTTGCTCACGGACGACGTGACCTTCGCGCCCAGCGCCTCGAGCTTCTTCCCGGCCTCGGAGCGGCTCATGGACTCGAGCCCTCCGGTGAGGACGATTCGCAGCCCGGCCAGGGTGTCGCCCGCGCGCGGCGGGGGCTCGGGCTCGACGCAGGCGCGCAGTTCGTCCACGACCGCCGACACCTCGGGGCGGGCCAGGAAGGCGGTGATCTCCTCCGCCATCCGTGGCCCGATCCCGTCCACTTCCTGGAGCGCCTCCCCTTCTGCCGCGGCCTCCCCTTCTGCCGCCGCTTCCCGGAACGCCTCGAAGGACAGGAAGTGCGAGGCGAGTTCGCGCGCCACGGTCACCCCGACTTCGGGGATGCCGAGGCCGTAGATGAAGCGGGCGAGTTCGGTCGTGCGCGCGGCGTCGATCGCGCGGACGAGGTTCGTGGCGGACTTCTCGGCGAATCCTTCCAGCTCCATCAGCGTCGCCGCCTCGAGCGCGAACAGATCGGGGACGCGGGCGATCACCCCCTCCCGGACGAGGAGGCTCGCGGTTTCTTCTCCCAATCCTTCGATGTCCAGAGCATGCCGCGACCCGAGGTGTTGAATCCGCCCGGCGAGCTGCGCGGGGCAGGCGAACAGGTCGGGGCAGAAGGTGTACGGGCCGCGCGGCTCCAGGGCGGTCCCACACGAGGGACACTCGGTCGGCATGACCCACGGTGGCTTGCGCTCGCGGCCCGGCTCGTCGATCCGCTCCAGAACCTGCGGGATCACATCTCCCGCCCGCTGCACCCGCACCCGGTCGCCCTCGCGAATGTCCTTGCGGGCGACCTCTTCCCGGTTGTGCAGGTTCGCGCGGCTCACGGTCACGCCGCCGAGTTCCACCGGGCGCATGAACGCGATGGGCGTGACGACGCCGGTACGCCCGACGCTGGGGACGATGCGAAGGAGCCGGGTGACCTCCTTCCGCGGCGGGAACTTGAAGGCGAACGCCCAGCGGGGGTGGTGCGAGGTCTCGCCGACTTCGTCGCGGGCGGCGATGTCGTCGAGCTTGATAACGATGCCGTCGATCTCGTACTCGAGGTCGTCGCGGCCCTCCTCGATCTTCGCCTGGAACGCGAGGATCTCTCGGACGTCGGCCGCGGGCCGGCAGCGCTCGTTCACGGGCAGCCCCCATTCGCGCAGCGCTTCGAGCGTGGCCTGCTGCGTGGGCGGCGGCCGTCCGTCGATCGCGAGGATGTCGTAGACGTAGATGTCGAGCGGGCGGGCGGCGGTGATGCGCGGGTCGAGCTGCCGCAGCGATCCGGCCGCCGCGTTGCGCGGGTTCGCGAACGGAGCGCGGTCGCTGTCGAGAAGCCGGGCGTTCAGCGCCTCGAAGTCGCCCACCCTCATGATGACCTCGGCCCGCAGCGCCAGGAGCGGCGGCACCTCGCGATCCGCGGCCCGCAGCCGGAGGGGCACCGAGTGGATCGTGCGGATGTTCTCCGTCACGCCTTCGCCGCGTATGCCATCGCCCCGGGTCACAGCGCGCGACAGCCGGCCGGATTCGTAGACGAGTTCGATCGAGGCGCCGTCCAGCTTCGGCTCGACGACGTATCCGATGTCGTCCCCGAGCGCCTTGCGCATCCGCTCGTCGAACCGTTCGAGCGGCTCCACATCGGCGGATGAATCGAGGCTGAGCATCGGCGCGGTGTGCTCGATGGTCTCGAAGGCGTCGAGCGGCTCCGCGCCCACGCGCTGGGTCGGCGACTCCGGCGTGACGAGTTCCGGGTGCGACGCCTCCAGCGCCTTCAGTTCGCGGAACAGTTCGTCGAACCGCTCGTCCGAGATCTCGGGCCGATTGCGGACGTAGTAGAGATAGGAGTGGTGACGCAGCTCCCTGCGCAGTCCTCGGGCCCGCCGCTCGGGCCCGCCGGGACTCATCAGAAGGTGACCCCCAGCAGGGCTCCGGCGATCAGGTAGCTGTCATCGGCGGTCGTGAACACGACGTACGGCCGAGCGTGAATGCTGCCGATCTCGACGGTGACGCCGCCGCGGATGACGGGGCTGAATTCCCTGTCCCCCTCCACGATGTCGTCGTAGAGCCGGTCGACCGAGTAGTTCTCGAGGCTCACGGTCGCCGAAGGGATGACCGCGATGCCGGAGCCCGGCGCGCCGAAGCGTTGCCCGACGGCCACGCCGACCCCGTAGACGGTCTCGCTCTTGTAGGGGAGTTCGTCGAAGTTCCTCGACAGGACGCCTCCGACGCCCACGGTTGCGAGCGGACAGACCGACAGCACGGGCAGCGGGAGTTTGAGGGCGACGCTCGCGCGCGCGTCCTCGAAGTCGAATTCCTGATCGAACTCGTCCGCGCCGGAGAACTTCACGTAATGACCCGTCGCGGCGACGAGACCCAGGTCGAACCCGGCCGCGCCCCCCAGGCCTGTGACGTCTTCGGATGACTCGCGCCACACGGCGCCCGAGCCGCTTAGGAACCCGTTGCCGCTGAAGCCGAGGCAGGCCTGCGCCTCGAGCGCGCCCGGCGCCGCGATTCCCGCCAGCGCCAGCCACACCAGCGCCAGCCACGCCAGCCGACGCGGCGTGGCGGCCTTCGGATTCCTATCGATCGGTTTCCTGTCCATCCCCTTCTCCGTCCCGGTTGGGCGGGGCGCCGCCGCCCGCCAGATTCTGCAGCGCTTCGAGCGCATCCGCCGCGGCACTCATCCGTGCGGACGCGGCCTCCACTGTCTCGCGGATCACCTCGAGCCGCCGCCGGTGGTCGTCGGAGGGGCCCGTCAGCGATCCGGTCGTGGAGGGGCCGCCGTCGAACTTGCCTCTCAGGCCGGTCCACCAGTTGCGGATGTCGCCGTTGATCGAACGCCACTCGTCGGCGACCTCCTCGATCTCGCCCACAAGCTCCCGGGCGCGTTCGAGGTCCCCGGCGGCCGCATCCTCCGTGCCTTCCAGCGCCGCGAGCGACTCGGAAGCCCGGCGCTCGGCGTCGTAGGCTTCGCTACCCTGCCTGTAAGCCACCCCCTGGAGCTCGAAAAGAGCCATCGTGAACTCGTAACGCGCCAGGCGCTCCTCCGCGGACACCGGCAGCTCGGGATCGGGACGCACCTCCAGCGACTGCTCGCGCGTCTCGCTTCCCGCGGTCAGGCGTACCGTGAACGTCCCCGCCAGGACCAGCGGACCCTCGGGGCCCGCATCGAGGCTGGGCACTTCGTACCGCGTGGTGTCGTGCGCCAGCGGGTCGTGCCGCAGATCCCACGCGACCCGGTTGAGGCCGGCCGCCCCCGGGCCCTCGAGCCTCCGGACGTCACGGCCGGCGGCGTCGAGCACATCGATCGATACGCCGCCCGGCACCTCCGCGGCGAGCCGGTAGTCGACGTTCGCGCCGAACGCGGGATTTTCGGCCCGGAACGTCCCCTGGCCCATCGACGGCACGTCGTTCCGGTACAGGAAGAGCGTGGCCGGACGCGGGGCGAACAGCTGCACGGCGCCGGCGTCCGTCGCGGCCGCGGCCGACCGCTGCGAAAGCGGCGTGATGTCGTCGAGAATCCAGATGGCGCGGCCGTGCGTTCCGAGGACGATGTCGTTCTCGCGCGGGTGGATCTCGACGTCGTCGACCGGCACGGCGGGGAGGCCCGAGCCGAGCGCGGCCCACGTCGCTCCCCGGTCCAGTGAGGCGAAAGCCCCGTTCTCCGCACCGACGATCAGCAGGTCCGGATTCTCCGGATGCTCGCGGATCACGTTCACGCTGGCCATGCCGCCGCCCGTCGCCCGGCCCGTAGCCGTCACCGCCGCCGCCCCGTACAGCCCATCCCCGAGCGACCGCCAGCTCTCCCCGAAGTCCTCCGTCACGACCGCGAGCGGCCCGTAGTCGTCGTCCCAGTGCCCGTCCAGGCTCACGTACGCGCGCCCCGCCGCCGCGTGCGAGGCCTCGACCCAGCTCACGTAGTACGGAAAGGGCAGCCCCGCCGCCGCGGCCACCCGGTCGGTCAGATCCTCCCAGTTCGCCCCGTCGTCCCGGCTCAGGCGCACC
The DNA here is from genome assembly GCA_026914155.1 of Candidatus Palauibacter rhopaloidicola. Taxonomy (GTDB): domain Bacteria; phylum Gemmatimonadota; class Gemmatimonadetes; order Palauibacterales; family Palauibacteraceae; genus Palauibacter; species Palauibacter rhopaloidicola. The sequence continues at coordinate 14,966 of JAPPGH010000054.1, forward strand.
GAGCCGTCGTCCCCCCCCACCCACAGCACGCCCGCCTCGACCGGCGACTCCGCCACGGCCGTGATCTCCCCGTACCCGGAGGCGCCATCGTGCTTCGAGAGCGTCGTCGAGTCCGGACGCACGCCCATCAGCTCGAGGCTGTCCTGGTGAATCTGCCGCGTGAGATCCTCCGTCGCGCGCCAGCTCTCCCCGCGGTCGTCCGACATGAAGAGCCGGTTGCCGCCCAAGTAGACCCGGTTCGCATCGTGCGGAGACACCAGGATCGGCGACTTCCAGTCGAAGCGATACGACACCGTCGTGTCCGGCGGGAAGGGTTTGAGCGCCTTCCGGTCTCCGGTGGCGAGGTTCACGCGCACGATCCCGGCGTTCTGCGACGTCACGTAGACGGTGCCGAGGTCCGACCAGTCCGTCTCCGTGTACATCCCGTCGCCGTAGTCGAGCACCTGCCAGTCGCGGTTCATGATCCCCTGGTAGCGGCGCGTCCGGCTGGGGCCCCGGTACGAGTTGTTGTCCTGCAGTCCCCCGTAGACGTGGTACGGATCCGCCAGGTCCAGGTCGATGTCGTAGAATTGGGCGATGGGGATGTTGCCGATGAACGTCCAGTGGTCGCCGTCGTCCCACGTGGAATAGAGTCCGCCGTCGTTCCCGAGGATCATGTGGCGCGAGTCCTCGGGGTCGATCCACAGGTCGTGGTGGTCGACGTGGACGCCGGTGTTGTACTCGATCTCCATGGGGAGGGCCTCGAAGGTGTCGCCGCCGTCCTCCGAGCGGTGCAGGCTGCCCGCCACGAGCCAGACCCGATCCTCATCGTTCGGGTCGATCCGGAGCTGGCTGTAGTACATCGGACGCTGGTTCAGTTCGTTGACGCGCGTCCAGCTCTCGCCGCGGTCACGGGAGAGGAAGATGCCGCCCTCCTCCGCCTCCACGACGGCCATGACCAGGGCCGGATCCCGCCCCGAGACGGCGAGCCCGATCCTTCCCTTGTCCCCCTCCGGCAGGCCCTCGGTCACCTCCCGCCAGGAATCTCCGCCGTCCGTCGACTTGTAGATGCCGCTCCCCGGCCCGCCGCCCGCGAACCCCCACGCGCGCCGCCGCCGCTGGTACGCGGCCGCGTAGATGACGGACGGATCCGCGGGGTTGAGGGCGAGGTCCACGAACCCCGTGTCGTCGTCGATGTGGAGGACCTTCGTCCACGTCTCGCCGCGGTCGGTGGTCCGGTACACGCCGCGCTCCGCGTTGGGGCCGAACAGATGCCCCAGCGCCGCCACCCACACGATGTCCGGGTCGGTGGGATGGACGGCGATGCGCCCGATGTGCCGGGTCTCCTTCAGCCCCGTGAGCCGCCACGTCTTGCCGCCATCGGAGGAGTGGTAGACGCCTTCTCCCCACGGCGTGCTGTTGCGGTTGTTCGGTTCCCCGGTCCCGACCCACACCTCCAACGGGTCCGACGGGGCGAGCGCGATGTCCCCGACCGAGAGGTTCGCCGCGTCGTCGAAGATCGACTCCCACGTCGTCCCGTGGTTGACGCTCTTCCACACACCGCCGGAGGCCGCCCCGACGTAGATGTGCGACTGCGTGCCGGGCACGACTTCGAGATCGGCGATGCGGCCGCCGGAGATGGCCGGTCCGATCAGGCGCCAGGTGAATCCTGCCGCGATTCTCTCGGGGGACTGGGCCTCCACGCGAGGGGACGCCGCCGCGAAGGCGGCGTTCAGGGCCGCCGCCACCACCAGCGCGCGGACGGAGACCCGGTACGACACTGCCGGAATACGACGGGGGCGCAGAGTCATGGTCAGCTCACCTTCTTCTTCCTGAGGCCGTCTTTCTGTTCCAGCCAGGGGACGCCGGTGGTGATCCATTCCGGGGCCGGCTCTCCCTTCAGGTAGTGCGCGAACCACTGGAGGATGCGGCTCTGGTAGTCGCGCTGGTTCGGCTCCCTCGCGAGCCCGTGGTTCTCCCCCTCGTAGACGAGCATCACCATGTGCTTCCCCGCCCGCCGGGCCGCGTTGTAGAACTCGACGCCCTGGTTGAACTCCACGGCGCCGTCCTCCGTCCCGAACTCGATGAGGAGGGGCGTGTTGAGATTCTGAATGTGATGGAGCGGAGAGTTGTTGAAGTAGGAATCCCAGTCCTCCCACCACGGCACCTGCATGCGGCCCTGGCTGATCTCGAAGATCCGGGCGTCCGTCCCCCCGGAGTTCCAGTAGAAGGAGAGGTACATGCTCATCAGGTTCGTGAGCGGCGCGCCCGCCACCGCGGCCGCGAAGAGATCGTCCTGGGTGACGAAGAACGTGGTCTGATACCCGCCCCACGAATGGCCGATGAGTCCGACGCGGTCGGCGTCGATCATCCCCGTCTCGACCGCCGCCGCCACCGCCGGGCGCAGCGTCTCCACGTTCGACTGTCCCGGGCGCCGGTCGCGATAGACGATGTCGGGCTGGAAGACGAAGTACCCCTCCTGGCTCCAGATCTGGATGTTGTAGTAGCTCGTGGGATCCGGAACCTGGTACTGGTGGAGGCTCTGCGAGAGCAGTTCGTAGTGGTACACGATCATGGGATACGTCCGATCCGGATCGTAGTCGGCCGGATAGATGAGCGCGCCCTGGAGGGGGCGTCCCCATTCATTCTCATAGTCGATGAGCTGCGTGCGGCCCCAGGCGTAGTCTTCCTGGAAGGGGTTCGTGCGCGTGACCTGCCGCGCTTCGTCCAGGTCCGGTCCCGCCACGAAGTAGTCGGGCGAGTCGTCGAACCGTTCGCGGCGGAAGGCGTACACGTCGGCGTCCTCCGCCTTGAGCAGGCCACCCGCGAACCGGGCATCCGCCCAGACCAGCGGCTCGGGCGTCTCTCCGCGGCGGCCGCGGGAGAAGCCGGCCTGCTTGGTCCACTCGCCGTAGGTCGAGTAGTAGAGAGGTTCATCCGGGGCGAAGGCGTCGGCCTCGCGGTCGACCCGCAGCACGCGGTGCCGGATCGAGTCTTCCACCCCGTTCGTGAGCCGTCTCCCGCCCGACCCGTCCGGGTGCACCTCCCACACGTCGAAGCGGTCGTTCACGAGCAGCGCCGCGTCGTCCTCGAGCCAGCCGGCGATGCCGAACGGGGACATCTGCTCGCGGGTCGGCGTCCGGTCGAGGTCCACGAACGTTCCGTCGAGGCCTTCCGTCACGTTGCGGGTCTCGCCGGTGGCCAGGTCGTGCGTCCAGTAGTCGGCGCCCTCGAACCAGACGGCGTAGCGTGCGCCGGGGCTCGAGCCCATGTCGATCGTCACCCGCTCGCGAACCAGTTCGCGGCGCCCCGTTCGCGCGTCGACGGCGTAGATGTCGTGGAACTGCTGGCGGAACATCGCGTTGACGTCGTACGGCGTCTCGTCGCGGGCCAGCACGTGGCGCCCGCCCTCCGCGATCTCGACCTGGTCCGCGTGGTCGCCCCCCAGGAGGAGGAAACCGCCGTCGGCCAGATTCCAGGCGCCGAGATCGTGTTCCTGCCGCAGCCGGTCCTCGCGCACGCGCTGCTGGGGGACGGGATCGACGTCGAGCGAGTGCCAGATCTCGACGCCGGGGCTCTCCTCGTCGTCGCGTGCGGCCCCGTTTTCCCGTTCGGGGGCTTCGCCGTCCTCGCCGTCGCCTTCCCCTTCGCCCTCCTCTGAGCCCTCCTCTTCCGCGTCTTCGGCGGCGGTCTCGACCGGGATCCGCTCCTGGAGGCCGAGGAGGATCGTGGAGCCGTCGTCGGACCAGGAAGGGGCGCGGTGTTCGACGATCCGGGTGCCTCCGGGGAGTTCGGAGGGTTCCCGCGGGTCGAGCGCGAACGACCGGGGACTGTCGGAGTCCAGATCGCGCCACGCCAGCACCACATGGGCGGTGTCCTCGTGCAGTTCATCCTCGAACGTCTTGAGGACGGCGAGGTCCGGGGCATCCTCGCGCCACGACAGCTCCCGGTAGGTCGCCTCGTCCGCGTCGAGCGAGCGGATGCGACCGGACTCCGGATCGTAGAGGCGGACTCCGTTGCCGACCCGATCCTCGGCGTCGACGGTCATGGCCAGCAGGCTCCCCTCCTCCTGCCAGGCGAATGCGGCAACGTTGCCGAAGCTCATCGACCCGCCCCGGGTCAGGTCCCGAACGAGGACATCGGCGCCGTCGCTCTCGCTCTCGTCGGAGCCGTAGCGGCGGAGGGCCAGGTATCGCCCGTCATCGGAGAAGGAGAACGACTGGATCGCCTCGATCTCCTCCCCTTCTCCCGTCCGCAGGTTGAGGAGGCCGACGCCGTTGCGGACGGGGTCTCCCCTCTCACGCAGCCGGTCGCGCTCGTCCGGGGAGACGCCGATGGCGTACGCGAGCCAGCTTCCGTCCGCGCCGAACCCGGGCCGCGCGCCTTCGGCGACGACGACGACCGAATCGGAATCGGTGCGGTGGACTTGAAGCTCCGACGTCTCGTCCACGCGACGGACGACGACGGCGAGCCAGAGTCCGTCGGGCGAAAGCGATGCCTGGCCCAGTCGCTCCCACCGGTCGTAGTCGTCCGCCCCGAGCGTGGGCTTGTCCTGCGCGACCGCCCTCGACGGGAGGAACGCGAGGGTGGCGGCGAGGGTGGCGGCGAGGGTCAGGGCGACGCGGGCGGGGATCCCTCGGGACGTGTTCGGCATGGGTGCTTTTCTCCTGACTTGCGGTGACTCCGTGGTGACTCCGCGGCGGACGCCCGGCGCACTGCATGGGCCCGCGTCCCTCCAACATGCGCGGACAGCCGCCATGCTCGGCAAGGGTGTCCCTCGCTGCTTGAGAGGTGATTGATGGGTCGAGCGATCCACGACGTAGCCGGAGCGGTGATCTTGACGCCGTTTTCTGGCTAGAAATATAATCTAGACATAAAATTTAGACATATAATTCAGACATGGAGCAGATCGATGACCGAATGGCCGCTGCATGACGCCAAGAACCGCTTCAGTGCCGTGGTCACGGCCGCCGTGGCGGGCGAGCCGCAGCGCGTGACGCGACACGGCAAACCGGCCGTCGTCGTGATCTCCGTCGGGGAATACGAGCGGCTTCGGCGCCTGGAAGGGGCGACGGCCCCGACCTTCGCCGAACTTCTGCTCTCGATGCCCGACGGCGGCGAAGACGTGGAGCGACTCGAGGTGGCCCCGCGACCTGTGGAGTTGTGATGTTCCTCCTGGACACGGACGTGCTGTCCGCACACCGCCGGCCGGATCGCACACCGGCCATCGCGAACTGGCTCTCGACCCGGAGAACCGTGGACCTCCATCTGAGCGTAGTCTCCATCGGCGAGATCGAGCGGGGCATCGCCCGGCAGCGGGCTCGCGACGCGGCGTTCGCCGAGGCGCTCGCCTCCTGGCTGGACCGCGTGCTCCGGCTGTACGGGGATCGCATCCTCGGCATAGACGCTCCGACGGCGCGGCGCTGGGGCCAGCTATCGGCCTCGATCGGTCATCAAGGGGCGGATCTGCTCATCGCGGCGACCGCCCTCGAGCACGGTCTGACCGTGGTGACGCGCAACGTCCGTCACTACGAGCCGACGGGCGTCTCCGTGCTCGACCCATCCACCCGGCTGCCGTCGGAGTAGTGTCGGCGTGGCGTGACGAGTTGGGCGGCGCGGGTCCAGATGGCGTCGAACATGGGTTCGGTGAGGGTGCCCGTGAAGGTGTTCTGCTGGCTCGGGTGATAGGAGCCGATCAGCAGGCGGCGTCCGATCCCGACCTCCACGCCGTGGCCGAAGCGGGGCGCGGGACGCGGGACGGCTTCCCCGCGTTCCCGGAAGATTCTCAGTAGCGCGGCGAACGAGAACCCGCCCAGGGCGACGATGACGGGCGCGGTGGCGAAGAAGTCGAGTTCGCGCTCGAGGTAGCCCCGGCACCGTTCGCGCTCCCCGGCGGTGGGCTTGTTTGCGGGCGGGGCGCAGCGCACGGCGGCGGTCACCCAGGCGCCCCGGAGCACCAGCCCGTCGTGGCGGGCGGTCGAGTCGGGCTGCGAGGCGAACCCGGCGCGGTGCAGGGCGCGGTAGAGCCAGTCGCCGGACCGGTCGCCGGTGAACATGCGCCCGGTCCGGTTGGCGCCGTGCGCGGCCGGGGCGAGTCCGACGATGAGGAGACGCGCGGCCGGATCGCCGAAGCCCGGCACCGGACGGCCCCAGTAGGTGTCGTCGCGGAAGGCGGCCCGGCGTTCCCGCGCCACCCGTTCGCGCCACTCGACGAGCCGCGGACACTTCCTGCAGGCCGTGACTTCCCGTTCGATCGCGCCGAGAACCGGGTCCGTCAAGCGCCGTCCGGCCGCGGAAGGCCGTACATCAGCCGGTAGAGCACGGCTTCGAGGCGCTGCGACCAGCGGACCGGGGCCGGGAAGCTGGCCCGGTGCAACGTGGGCACCTTGGCGGAGCGGACGCCGGCCAGGTTCGCCGACGCGATGTCCGTGAAGTACTGATCCCCCACCATCAGCGCCGTCCCCGGACGGTCCGCGACGTCCAGTTCTTCGAGCGCGGCCCGCACGAGCCGGCGGCTCGGCTTGCGGATCGGCCGCAGGTCCCCGGGGGTCCCGTCGCCGGCGGACGAAGCCGCCGCCGCGCCGGGGCCGCGCCACGACTCGCGCGGTCCGCGGCGGACGCGGAAGGCCGCCCCTGCCCCGGTCTCGTATCCGAGCACGACCGGGATCGCGGGGAAGATCTCCCCCAACTCGGCGAAGCGCGCCTCCTGGCAGTTGGAGACGATCGCGTGCCGCAGCCCCGGCGCCCGGAGCAGATCCTCGAACGCGGCCGCGAGCGCCGGATCCACCCGCCCCGCGTGGTGCGCCATCAGCGTCCCATCCACGTCCCACAGGACGGCCTCGACGCCCAGATCGCGCAGGCGCCCGGCGCTCAGGCCGTTCACCGAGTCGAGGTGGAACGTCGGCCGGATCCTGCGCGACATGCTCGCGAGGCGCGGGAGGAGCCGCCGCGCCGTCTGCATCCAGGTCGCCTTCATCGGAGCGCCCTCAAGGGGCGTCCCGCGCCATCGGCGGCGTCAGTTCGCCCCCAGGATGGGATCCTTCTCTCCGATCATCTCCCAGCGGGTGAGGACGATGGGGATGACCCCGACGTCGTAGAAGGCGTCGAAGAACCGCTTCACGCTGAATTCCCCGCCCTCCTGGATGGCGTACTCCGAGAGCAGTTCCTCGATCTGGACCTTCCCGGTCACGTAGCTCGTTCCGTACCCGGGCTGCCGCAGGTACAGGCTCTGCTCGCCGCGCACGAGGGCGCCGTCGGGCAGCCACCCGCGTGGCGTCCATTTCATGGCGTGGGCCACCGCCTCCTCCATGTCGAACACCTCGCCGTGCAGGTAGAGGCCGCTCAGCGCCCGCGCCGCCCGCTGCGCCAGCATGATCCAGGTGAGTTCGCGGGAGCGGGGCGAACCTTCGAGCAGCCCGAGGTGCATGAACATCTCCTCCACGCCCGTGGCGAGCCCCTCCGAACGGGAATCGAAGATGTTGTAGAGGGACGGCGTGGCCCGGATCGGACTCGCGTGCGGGTCCACCCGCATGCGCGCGAGTTCGATCCAGTGGTGCATGTGCGGCCGGAAGGCGTCCGGATCGCGGTAGTTCACCTCGGAGAAGAAGTTCCGGATCTCGCCGGGTTCGGCGGGCGTGAAGCTCCCGTTCACGGCGCGGAGGGCGGGGTCCATCCACTCCTCCGTCGTCTCCACCTCCTCCTCGTCCAGAAAGCGCATGTAGCGGTCGACGGACTCGTTCAGCCTTCGGTCGTATTCCTCGGCCGAGGCGATGCGCTCGAGTTCGGGCAGGTGCCGGTTGCGGTTCTCTTCCAACCGCATGGAAGAGTGGGCGCGGGCGAGTTCCCGCCGCATGATCGTGACCTGTTCCTCCCACGAGTACGGGACGAGGTGCACGTTCTGCATGTACCACGTGTAGTTCTCCCGCCCCACGCCCGAGGGTCCGGTGCGCGAGGGCGCCTCCTCCTCCAGCCACGCGATGAACGCCTCAGAGGCGGTGCGCGCGTCGGCGATGGACCGGTCGAGCGCGGCGCTCGTCCCGGCCACCCGCGCCGCAAGGTCGTCGAGGTCCCGCACCTGGCCCCGAAAGGCCCGGGGGCCGGCAAGCCACAGGTCGCGCGCGTTCGAGTCCGCGAGGTTTTCGCGCGCCTGCTCCAGGAGCGCCGGGATCGCGCCGATGCGGCCCGCGAGTTCGGCAGCATCCGCCTCCGAAAGCGGGTAGTCGTACGTCCAGAGGTCGATCCAGCCGTGGATGACCGCCCCTTCGTGGGCCGGCACGTCGCTCTCCGCCGCGAAGATCGTCACGTAGAAGGCGGGGTCGCGCGCCCAGGGGCGGCGCACGCGGTGATCGAAGTCGAGCCCGTTCATCTCGGCGCGAACCAGGTGCCAGTCGATCCGCTCCGGCACGGACCAGCTCTCCGGGACGCCGCTGCCCAGCCGCGCCTGCCACCGCGGGAGTTCCTGCTGTTGGCGCGCCATCGCCGCCGCCGAGTAGTCGGGCACGCCATCCATGAACGCGGGGCGCTCGAACTCCCGCCATTGGCCGAATAACGCGACGAGGTCCGCGTGCGAGTCCGGACCTCCCATCGCTCCCGAACCCTCCCGATCCGGCGCCACCTGCACGAGAACGAAGGCAAGGGCGAGAACCGCGATTCCCGCAAGGATGAACGAGGGGCGGAGTCGACTGCGAGCCATGGTGCCTCCCTGAGGGTGTAACCCGCGGAGCGTTTGATGCATAATGACACTTGGTGTGGTGTCTCAGAAATCCGTGAGCCTGCGGCGGGTGTCGAGGCGCCGTGTCCCGCAGGTGCCTGGACGGGGGAGAATCGCCATGAAAGCGCAAACTTCGTTCCTCGCCGCGGCGGTCGTCGCAGTCCTCGCTTCGACCGGCCCGGCCGCGGCCCAGGAGCCGCCGGACACGGTCGTCGTGGTTCAGGAACTCGAGGTCGTGGTGGGCTCGCGGGCGGGCGTTGCGGATCCCGCCACGCTTCCCGTCCCCGTGGACATCTACGGCGCCGAGGAGATCGCGCGGCTCGGGGAGGTCGACCTGGCGGAGGTGCTCGGACGCATCGCGCCGTCCTTCAACTCCACCCGGTTGTCCGCCGGCGATGGCGCGGCCCTCCACGTCGCCACCCTGCGCGGCATGAACGGCGATCAGGTGCTCGTCCTCGTCAACGGCAAGCGACGGCATGGCGTCGCCTTCGCGAAGGTGCTTGCGGTGTCCGGGCAGGGGACGACGGGGACGGACCTGCGCGCCATCCCGGTCCACGCCATCGAACGGATCGAGGTCCTGCGCGAGGGTGCCGCTTCGCAGTACGGCTCCGACGCGATCGCCGGCGTGATCAACATCGTGCTCAAGGACGACGCCAGCGGCGTCAGCGCGTCCACCTTCCTCGGCCGCACATCGCGCGGTGACGGGATGCGGCTGTTCACGTCGGCCAACGCCGGGGTTCCGCTCGGCGACGGCTTCTTCAACATCACGATGGAGGTCGCGCGGCAGGAGGTCACGAACCGGGCGGGCGCGGCCCCCACCTGCTTCGGTCCGGATCCCTCCTACGGCCCCTGTGCGGATGGCGGGAAGGTCATCCAGTTGCAGCGTAACGGCGAGCCGGACTACAGGGGCGCGGGCTTCATGGCCAATGCCGCGATCCCGGTCGGCGAATCGGCCGAGTTGTACGCCTTCGGGGGATACTCCGCGCGCGAAGCGGTCTCGGACGGCCTGTACCGCAAGGCGGACTGGGTGCCCCGTTCGGTCAGCTACGTCTACCCGGATGGCTTCTTCCCCATCGAGGAGTCGGACCTCATGGACAAGTCCGCGGTGGCGGGGCTGCGGGGCGACGTGGGCGAGTGGTCGGGAGATCTCAGTCTCGGGTTCGGGCACGGCCGGTTCGCCTTCGGCGCCGCGAACTCGATCAACCCGTCCTACGCGGCCGAGTTCCTGGCGGGGAATCCCGGGGCCGACGGCGCCTCCATCGCGGCCAACGCCGGACCCCGGAACACGTTCAGCGGCGGACTCAACGTGCGGCAGTGGACGCTGAACGCCGACGCGACGCGGGAGCTCGAGGTGGGTTCGACCCCGGCGTTTCTGGCGGTCGGCGGGGCGTTCCGGCGAGACTCCTACTGGATGGAAGCCGGCGACCGGGCCTCGTGGGCGTGCGGACCGAGCGATACGCCCGGCAGCTTTCCGGCGGCCCATCACCAGAACGACGGGACGGTCTACGCGAGCTGCGGGATCCAGGGCTACCCCGGCTACAGCCCGACGTCGGCGTCGCTGAGCGAACAGGACCGCAACAGCGTCGGGGCGTACGCCGACATGGAACTGCGCTCGCCGAGCGGGCGCACGCTGGGCGGCGCGCTTCGTTTCGAACACTACACCGACGCCGGAAGCTCGCTGACCGGCAAGCTGGCCGGCCGCGTGGGACTGGGCGAGACGGGCGCCGCGCTCCGCGCCGCGGTCTCCACCGGCTTCCGGGCGCCGCGACTCCCGCAGCGGGGCTTCAACACGATCGGCTTCGTGGGCGGCAGCGAGGGTCTGGTGAGCGCCGGCTTTCTGCCCGAGGGCGATCCGATCGCCTGCTCCGACTTCGGGGCCTGCTCGCTGGACCACGAGACGTCGCTCAGCTTCACGGGCGGACTCGTCTACTCCACGGACGCCGGCCTGCTGGTGACGGCGGACTACTACCGCGTGGCAGTCAGCGACGCGATCGCCCTGACCCGGAGCCTCGATCCGAGCCACGGGCTGCGGCCCGGCGCGCAGTTCCAGGGTCGGCCGGTGGACGCGGTGGCGTTCTGGACCAACGCGATCGACACGCGCACGCAGGGCTTCGACGTGGCGGCGACCTGGCGCTTCCGCGGCATGGACTGGGGGGCCGCGGACCTGTCGGCCAGCCTGCACCGGAACAGCACCAAGATCACCGCGAACCGCAACGAGGACTTCATCGGAGACACCCAGCGGACCCTGATCGAGGATGCCCAGCCCGGTCAGCGGATCGGCGTCAGCGCCGATGTACGCTTCGCACGAGGTGTCGGCGCGAGGTTCGGTCTGAACCGGATCGGATCCGTCACGACCCCGTTCATATTCGAGGAGAACGTCACGATCGACGCGGCGACCATCGCCGACCTGGAGGTCAGCTTCCGGGTGGGCGACCGCATCCGGGTGGGCGTCGGGGCCAACAACCTGCTCGACCGCCTGCCGAACCGGCTCCCGGACGACGCCGTGGCACAGCTCTGGACGATGGAGTACCCCTCGGAGTCCCCCTACGGCGTGGCGGGACGCCTCTGGTACGTGCGGGTGAACCTGCTCGGAAACTGAACGCGACCGGGCGGCCGCAGCGAGAATGACCCCGGCTGGACTCGAACCAGCGGCCTCGGGATTAGGAATCCCGCGCTCTATCCGCCTGAGCTACGGGGCCGTGCCGGGAAACTAGCGGGCGGGCCGGAGGGCGGCCAAGATTGCCGTCCCATGGAACCTGTAGACACGCTCATCCTCGGCCCTCTCGTCGTCACGATGGACGCCGGGGAACGGATCCTCGATGCGGGGGCCGTCGCGGTGCGAGCCGGCGAGATCGTCGCCGTCGGGACCCGCGAGGAACTCGCGGGCTGCGACGCCGCCGAAACCATCGACGCGACGGGCCGCCTCCTGATGCCGGGGCTGGTGAACGCGCATACGCACTTGGGCGATTCCCTCTTCCGGAGTCTCGTGGAGGAGTTGCCGCTCGAGGCGTGGCTGGAGCGGCTCTGGATTTCCGAGCGCGCGTTCGTCAGCCGCGAGAGCGTCGAACTCGGGGCGCGGCTGTCGCTGGCGGAGATGATCCGGAGCGGGACGACGTGCGCGCTCGACATGTTCTGGTTCCCGGAGGCCGCGGCCGATGCGGCGGCCGGGGCCGGCTTCCGGCTCGTCACCGGGCCGATCTTCTTCGACTTCGACGGACCCGACGGCGTCTCGGCAGAGGACAGGATCGCGACCGGCGAGCGCTGGCTGGAGCGCTACGCGGAGCACCCCCTCATCACTCCCTGCGTGCAGCCGCACAATGCGCTCACGGTGTCGCCGGATGGTCTGCGGGCGGCGCGCGACCTCGCCGACCGTGCCGGGACTCTCTTCCACACGCACTGCTCCGAGACGGCCACCGAGGTGCGGCAGACCATCGAACGCTTCGGGCATACGCCGGTCGCGCACCTCGATGAACTCGGCATCCTCGACGCGCGCACGGTGCTTGCGCACTGCGTCCACCTGGACGACGACGACTTCGTGCGCCTTCGGCGCGCGGGGGCGGCGGTTCTTCACAACCCGCTCTCCAACCTCAAGCTGGGTTCCGGCATCGCTCCCGTCGCGCGCATGCTGGAGGAGGGCATCCCGGTGGCCCTCGGCACGGATGGGCCGGTGAGTTCGAACGATCTCGACATGTGGACCGCGATGCGCTTCGCGGGGCTGTTGCAGCGGGGGGTTCACATGGATCCGGTCATCACGCCCGCCCACGAAATCGTCCGCATGGTGACGACGGTCGGGGCGGAGGCGCTGGGGCTGGGCAACCGCGTCGGACGGCTCGCGGAAGGCTACCGGGCCGACCTCATCCTCATCGACCTCGACCGCCCGCACCTGACACCGATGTACGACGTGTACGGACATCTCGTCTACACGGTGGGCCGCGATGACGTCCGCTCAGTGATGGTCGATGGCCGCTGGGTGATGCGGGACCGCGCGCTGGAGACGATCGACGAGCCCGCCGTCCTCGCCGATATGGGGCACCTGGCCGCCGCGATCGAGCGCCACGCCGCCCGGTTAGAACCCGCCTGAGTCAGAGGGGATTCAAGGGGAAGCACCGTCCGCGGGGACGACGGCGGGGAGGATGCGGTCCTGGAGCGCGGTCCAGCTGAAGAGTTCGGGCTGCTCGTGGAGCGTCCAGCCGTTGAAGACGGAGATGAGGTCATGTTCGGGCACGATGTGGATGAACTGGCCTCCGTATCCGTTCCCCGCGAATACCTTCGTTTCGCCATCCTCGTGCACCGGTACCCACCACTGGTACCCGTAACCCGTGTCTGGCCGGTCGTTGTCGGGGGCCACGTCGGGGACGACGGGTGAGGTCGAGGTTTCGACCCATTGCCGGGAGACGACCTGCCGGCCGTCCCATTCCCCGCCCCGGAGCATGAGGTAGCCGACGCGGGCGAGGTCGTGGGTGGAGAGGTAGAGGCCACCCTCGCTGTCGACTTCGCCGTCGGGGGCGATCTTCCAGTAGTACTCGTCGATCCCGATGGGGCGGAAGAGGCGTTCCTCCGCCCACGCGTCGAGCCGCTGGCCCGTGGCTTCGCGCACGACTTTCCCCAGCAGGACGCTCACGCCGTCGTTGTAGTCGAAGCGGGTGCCGGGATCCGTTCCCACGGGCTGCGCGACGACGTAGTCGATCCACCGGTCGCTCGCCTCCAGCACGACTGTGGGGTGGGCGCCGTCGTCGTACGTCTGGCCGGGGACCGCCCAGTCGATCCCGCTCCGCATGGTGAGGAAGTCCTCGAGCGTCGTGGCGGCGCGGCGCGGATCGGCGAGATCGACACCATACGCCTCGAACCAGGGCCACGCCGACGCTTCCGCGCCCGGGATGTGGCCCTCGTCCACGGCGATGCCGAACGCGACCGAGGTCACGCTCTTGGTCACGGACTGGAGCGAGTGCAGATCCGTGTTCCGGTAGTACGGGTGCCACGAGGGGTGATCGTAGTTGTACTGGTGGTCCGCCGTGTCCTCCTGCGCGGTGAGTAGTTCGGCGTACCGCGCGCCGTGGTCCCAGCGGCGGCCCGCGATCACGCGCCCGTTGCGGATGAGGAGAAACTGGTCGATGAGGCCGTAGCGTCCGGCGTCGATGTCGGCGATCAGCGAGTCGATCGCGGCCGGGTCCACTCCCTCGGCCTCCGCCGTGGAAACGGGCCACGTCTCGCTTGGCCAGCCGGGCCCCTCCGCCTGCGGCGCACAGGCGGCGAGGACGATGTACGTCGCAAGCGGGACGACTCGGCCGAGGAGCTTCATACCCGGTCCTTTGGGTTGGCGGTCAGCGGAGGGCGGCGGCGACGTTGCCGCCGTCCACGGTCAGGATCGCGCCCGTCGTCGCGCGGGCGAGGGCAAGGGAAACGAACGCCCGGGCGACGTCCTCGGCCCGGACCTCGCGGCCGAGAAGGTTGCCGCGCAGGTAGGTGTCCTCGCTGACGCCGCGGGCTTCGGAGCGGGAGGCGATCATCTCGTCGGTGAGCACGCCGCTCCGGATGCGGTCGGCGTTGACCCCGTTCGACCGGATGCCCTCCCACCCGTGCTCGATGGCGTACTGGCGCACGAGCCCGAGGGTCGCCGCCTTCGGCAGTCCGTAGGGGCCGAAGTCGGGACCCGGGTTGACGGCCTGCTTGGAGACGTTGAAGAGGAGGCAGCCGCCCGTCCCCTGGGCGCGCATCGTGCGCACGGCCAAGCGCGTGACGCGCTGGTGGGCGAAGAAGTTCAGCTCGAAGCTCTCCCGCAGCACGTCGTCGGTCACGTCGGCCATGGGGCCGCGCCAGGCCGCCCCGGCGTTCGAGACGAGGATGTCGACGCCCCCGAAGCGGGCGGCGACGACGCCGAACGCGCGGTCGACGGACGCGTCGTCCGTCACGTCGCATGGGACGGCGAGCCCCGCTCCGGCCTCACCGGCGGCGTCGAGCGAGGGGCCCGGGAGGTCGAAGAGGGCGACCTCCGCGCCGGCGGCCCGGAACGCGGCGGCGGTGGCCCGGCCGATCGCCCCCGCGCCGCCCGTGACGACCACGACGTGGCGGGCCAGCGTCTTCTCCTTCGCGCCGGCCAGTTTCGCCTGTTCGAGCGACCAGTACTCGATGTCGAAGAGTTCGGCCTCGGTGATGCTCTCGAAGCGGTCCATGCTCTCCGCGTCCGCGATGACGTCGACCGTGGTCTCGGCGAGGTCGGCCGCCGCGGCCGCCGCCCGGGCGTCGCGACCGCTCGCGAAGAGGCCTACGCCCGGCACCAGGACCACGCGCGGACTCGGGTCGAGCATGCGCTTCGTCCCGCCGTAGCGCGGGTTGTGGCGCTCGAAGTAGGCCGCGTAGGCCTCCCGGTAGGCATCCACCGCGGCTCGCGCCTCCGCGGTCCAGGCGGTCAGGTCGCCGGCGGGCGGCGCGGAGAGCACGACGGGTAGCGGCTTCGTGCGAATCGCGTGGTCGGGCGTGACCGTGCCGACCTGGCTGTAGCGCGACACCTCCGAGCCGCCGACGTAGGCGAGTATGGCCGGGCTTGTGCGGTGTTCCAGAATGAAGCGCTCGAACGCAGCCGTCTCACCCTCATTCGCCTCGCCGCCCCGCCGGTTCGCCAGCATGCCGCGGATGGCGGGGGCCACCTCGCTCGCGGAAGCGCCCGCGCCAGGTGTCGCAGCGGCGGTGAACACGGTCCGGCGCCCGCCCGCGATGCGCGCTTCGGCGAGGCTGACGAACTCGATCATGAGCTCGTACGCCTCGTGCGCCGTGTCCCCGAAGGTGAACAGCCCGTGCTTGAGGAGGACGAGCCCTTCCGCCTCCGGGTGGGCGTCGGCCGCCGCCTTCGCCGCCTTCGCGAGATCAAAGCCCGGCATGATGTAGGGCACGATCGCGGCGCGGTCGCCGTAGACCTCGCGGCAGATCTCTTCGCCGTGCGGCTGGTCCGTGAGAACGAGCGCCGCGTTCGCATGCGTGTGGTCGATGAACGTGCGCGGCACCCACGCGTGCAGGAGCGTCTCCACCGAGGGGTTCGGCGCCTTCGAGTCGAGCAGGTTGCGACGCTGCAGGTTCACCATGTCCTCGTCGGACAGCGCGTCGATCTCCGCCAGCCCCAGAAGCGGATCGAGTTGCACCGCCGGGAGGCCGGGCGGCTCGATCGTCCCCATGTCCCAGCCGCTCCCCTTCACGTACAGCACGTCCAGGTCGGCCCCGGTCACGTCGCGCGCGCGGCCCTTGACCGACGTGTTGCCGCCGCCGTGCATCACGAGTCGCGGCTCGGCACCCAGGAGGCGGGTCGTGTACACCCGCAGCGCGAGATCCTCGCCGATGCCGTCGGCGGCGTACCGTTCGACGAGTTCCGCGGCCTCGCGGTCGCTCCACGCGCTTTTCATCTCATACTCCCCTCGTCGAACCCTGCCTGACGGCCGGCGAAGACGGTACCGACCTCGCGGCAAGGCGTCCAGCGCCGGAGACGGTCACCAGAGTACGGGAGCGGGATACGAGGAGATCGCCTCGTCGGGCGTAACGATCGTCAATCCGTTCACGATCGCCTGCGAGACGAGACCGCGGTCGAAGGGGTCCGCATGAAGGGTCGGCAGGAGGACTTCGTGGGCCGCCGCTGCCTCATCGAAGGGGAGCGGTTCGAGTTCCAGCCACTCGCGCCGGCTCGAGACGTAGCGAACGGGCGACTCCGGGAGCGGCAACCGTCCGAGACGGTGCTTGATCGCCACTTCCCAGGCCGAGAGCGCGCTCAGGTACACCGTGTTGCCCGGATCCCGGCACGCCGCCTCCGCGGCCCGCGAAAGCCGGGAGTCCGCCGCCGCCAGCCACAGGAACGTACACGTGTCGACGAGCAGCCTCACGGCTCGCCGGCGTCACCGTGGAAGGCCCGCAGGACGGGTTCCGGCAGGGGCTCGAAGAAGCTCTCCGGCACCTTCATGCCGCGGTCGATGCCGATCGGGCGTTCCCGGACCGGTGTCGAGGGGAGGGGGCGGATCTCCGCGATGGGCACGTTGCGCCGGCACAGCGTGACCGTCTCGCCGCGCTCCACGCGGGCGAGATACCGAGCCAGGTCGGCCCGAGCTTCGGCGATGTTGACCCTAATCATGTACAGAAACATATACAACTACCTGTACAGATTCAAGACCCCTCGGCCTCCGGCTACCGGTCGGGCCCCGAAGCTGCCCGCGGGGCCCCGACGCTATCCGCCGGCCGTGGTGACGGCCTCTTTCTTGTCCGGGTGGACGGGGGACGTCTCCCACTCGTACTCCTCGCCCAGGACCCAGCGGTAGTACCAGTCCAGTTCGACGTTCGCCTTGAACAGGCGCTGCTGCAGCTCGACCCAGCCGTGTCCCTGCTCGGGCGCCACGTAGAGGTGGGTCGGGACGCCGTTGTGCTTCAGCCCCTGGTACAGTTCGACGGACTGCGGCATCGGTACGCGCTCGTCGTTCTCCCCGACGAGCACGAGCGTCGGGGTCACGACCTTGTGGAGGTCGAAGAGCGGCGAGTCGGCCATGTACTGCTCGATCGGGGCGTCCTCGGACCAGGGCGTGCCCCCGAACCACGGCGTGCGGTAGATGCGGACGTCGGATTGCGCGTACATCGACATCCAGTTCACGGCCCCCGCGCCCGAGGACGCGGCTTTGAAGCGGTCCGTGTACGTGATGATCTTGTTCGTCATGTGGCCGCCGGCGCTCCAGCCCATCTTCGCCATGCGGTCGCCGTCCACGAGTCCGCGCTCGACGAGATGGTCCACTCCGGCCATCACGTCCTTGTGGGCCTGGTCGAAGTAGTTGCCGATCATGTTGCGCAGGAAGTCGTCGCCGTACCCGGTGGACCCGCGATAGTTGGGCTTGAAGACGAACCAGCCGCGGGCGGCGAGCACGGTTTCGTAGTTGCTCGAGCGCGCGAAGCGGAACTTGTCGGAGGACGGCGGACCTCCGTGCGTCTGCACGACGAGCGGGTACCGCTCGCCCTCCTGGTAGTCGATGGGATAGAAGATGAGACCCTCCACCTCGACGCCGTCGTCGCCCGCATACTGCACGGCCTCCATGCGCGGAAGGAGGAACTCTTCGGCCAGGTAGTCGAAGAGATGGGTGACCTGTCGTGGCTGCCCCGCTCCCGCGTCCGCCCACAGGTCCCCGGCGTTGGTCGCACTGCTGACGGAAAAGAGGTGCGTGCCGGATGACGGATGGTAATCCCAGGCGCCGACCGAGTGGTCCCCCTCGGTGACGGCTTCGGCCCGCCCCGCATCCGAGGCGTCGGCGGGCACGCGGTAGATCTGCTGGCGAACCCCCGTGTTGGCGCGGAAGTAGATCGAGCGGCCGTCTCGCGACCACACGGCGGCGTTCACGTCGAAGCTCCCGCCGGGCACCACCGAGACGGGGTCGCCGCCATCGGTCGGGACGACGAACAGGCGCTGGTTGAAGTAGAAGTCGCTCAGTTCGTCGTTCGTATTCGCGACGAAGAGCGCGTGGCCGTTATCCGGTGAAAGGGCTGCGCCGACCTCGCCCACGTGATTGTCGGTGATCCGGCGGGCGCCGGTCCCGTCGGGGCCCATCACCCACAGTTCGGAGTTGAGCAGGTCGTCGAAGAGGGCGGTGGGCGCCAACTGCACGAGGAGGAGCGTGCCGTCGCGCGAGATCGAATACCCCCGGACCATCAGGCCGGCCTCCGTCACGCGTTCCGCCGCCCCGCCCTCGCTCGAAACCCGCCACAGTCCGGTCGGGAGCTTGTCCTCTTCATAGCGAAACACGTTGTCGTTGACCGCTTCGCGCGCCTTCTCGGCTTCGGACTTCTCGTCGACCGCCATGAAGTAGATCCAGGCGCCATCGCCGGACCACGAAATCGAACCCACGGGCGTCGGGTGTTCGCTCACGGCGCCGGCCTCGCCGCCGCGGGTCGGCATCGTGAACACCTGGCTGTGCTCTGTGTCGTGCCGGTTCGCGACGAAGGCGATGCGCGAGCCGTCGGGCGACCAGCGCGGACTCGATTCGCCGCCCTCGCCGTTCGTCATGCGCGTCGTGCCGGAGCCGTCCATCGCGACGCGCCAGATGTGGGAAACCGTGCCGTTGGCTTCCCAGTCGGTGTCCGTCCTCACGTACAGCACCTCCGACCCGTCGGGCGATATCCGGGGATCGGCGAGGCCGGGGATGTCGATGAGGTCCACGATCGTCATCGCGCGGCGCTGGCCGGAGGCGGGGGCGGCGGAGACGAGAACTGCGAGGATTCCGAGTCCGAGGATGCGGCGAGACATGGCAGACTCCTGCGGTTGGCGGTGGCCCGTCGCGGTCCATCGATGTTGGTGGGCTCGTCCCCGGGGGACAAGAGCCCGACGCGGGGCTCCTGCACGGACCGCTAGGTCGTGGCGTCGCGGAGGGCGGCGAGGTGTTCGTCCGTGAGGCCGTCCATCTCGAACGTCGAGACGCCGGCGGCGCCCGCCTCGCGCGCGGTCGCGACAGCCTCCGCCAGCGCAGGAGGATCGAGCGCGGGCAGGTAGAGTCCGGCGTTCAGCGGCGGGGCGTCGCGCGCGCCCGCCGTGGAGGCCGCCGCCTCGAGGGCCGCGATGCCCTCGCGGACGCCCTCGCCGATCCACGGGATGTCCTCGAGGTAGAAGCTCTGGTAGAGCATCGGGAAGAAGCGGTCGAGGGGCCACCGGTCCCAGTCCTGGCGGACCAGCGTGCGGGCGATGGAAGGGGTCGGGAAGACGGCGGCGGTGATGGGCTTCCCGTGCTCGTGGGCGGCCGCGGCGAGTTCGCGCACGGCGCCCGTCACGGAGTCCCACCGGAAGCGGCGCCAGGCCTCGTCGGCGGGCGGGCCGGGGATCTCCAGCGGATCCCGCCCGTCCAGGGCGCGAAACTGCTCGCGGCAGACGTCGCAGTAGCAGAAGTCGAACTCGGGGTGCTCGACATCCTGTACGAGGTCATAGGTCTCCCAGAGCGCGCGGGGGAGGATGACGTCGCAGTGGCGCACGTAGTCGAGGTGGACGCCGTCCACCGCCGGGTGGGCGGCGAGATCCGCGATGCGTCCGCGCAGGTATTCGCGCACGGGGCCGCGCGAAGGGCAGACCCACTTGTAGTACCCGACGTAGGGGGGATGATCGAGCGAACTCTCCAGGTTGCGGCTCACCGTGAACCACTCCGGATGGTTCTCCTGCACCCACGCGTCACCGTTGCGGTTCATCGTCCAGAACCAGCGGTGATACTCGAGTCCCTCCGCGTGGGCCGCTCCCGAAACCAGGTCGATATCGCCGCCCCCCACGAGGACCGCGTGGAAGCCGGCCTCGCGCAGCCGGGCGAACCGTTCGCGCCAGGCGGCGTCGTCGCGGTCGCGGTCCCCGTGCACCCACGTCCACAGGGTGAACGACGCTTCCGGATCGGGCGGGAACGCGCAGGCGGGGAGCGCCGCCCCCAGCGCCGCCGCGCCGCCGGCCCGGACGAACTCCCGGCGCCTCACGGGGACCCGTCGCGGCCGGCGACGAAGCGCACGACGCCCCACCTCTCGGGTATGTGCATGTCGATCTCCCCCTGCGGGGACCACACCCAGTTGTCTTCGGGATGGTCGCTCCAGTCCGCGGGCTCCCGCAACTTCCGGTATTCTCCGTCCGCGACCCTGAGCGGCCACTGTACGCGGGAGAAGTTCACGCGCCAGACGTCGCCGGGGCGCGGGGGCGCGACCGCCGCGTCCGCGGGGGCGCCGGGGGGGCGCAGCGCCGACCAGGGAATCGCGATCTCGACCGACCAGCCGGTGTCTTCGTCGGAGGGGTCGTTGAGCGTGCCGTCGAGACGCACCGCGGTGCGCAGGCCCTCGATGTCCCAGGCGATGTCCGCGCTTCCCTTTCGGCGGTACGGCTTGTCGAGGAAGAGGTCGAACTCGGTCCCGAGCGCGTTGATCTCGAGTTCGTAGTAGGCGAGACCGTCGCCGTCCGGGTCGAGGAAGACCTCGAAGTCGTGTTCCCGGTAGAGGATGGCGTCGCGGTCGGCCAGCGTCGCCCAGAGGTGCGGCTCCTCGAGTTCGGCGCCCACGTAGAGGAAGCGTGCATCCCAGAGGAGTTTCGCGCGCGTCCCGAGGTGGGGTTCGGGCCAGCCCTCGCCCCGGATGTCGACGAAGGGCTCCGTCCACGGCGCCGCGCGCCAGGCCGCGTCATCGAGCGAGCCGTCGATCGCGGGCGGAGAGACGGCGGGTGGCGCGTGGTATTCGCGCACCGCGGCCGGCGTCTGGCCCGCCGCGGGCGCGACCGACAGCATCCCCGCCGCGGCGAGCGCGGCCAGGAGAACTCGCGACGGGTCCGCGCGAAGCAAGCCGGCCGGGTTTGCCACGGGCCGCTATTCCCCTACGGAGGGGAAGACCTGGAAGATCCCGCTCGTCGCCGGAGTGTCGACCGCGAGGTTCCCTTCCGCATCCAGCAGCCACACGTTCACGCGATACCACCCCTGGAACGAGAAGAACGGGAGCGTCACGGTTTCCCGCGTCGAGTCGCCGGGTCCGAGTTCGACCATGCGCTCGACGATGTCGGCGCGCGTGGCGCCGCGGCCGCAGTGGAGCGTGGGGTTGTAGAACGCCTCGAATTCCACTTCGAGGTTGGTCACCCCCACGGGCTTGGTCCCGCACGAGTCCTTGAAGATTCGAGCGCCGGACACGTTGCGCGTGGTGACGGTGATCGACTCCCTGGGTTCGTATTCGGGCCGGTCCACGCAGACCTCGAGGCCGTGCTGCGTCGCGCAGAGCGAACCCACGGGGCCCGTGGCGTCCTCGCCGCACGACAGCGCGAGGAGGGCGGCCGGAATGGATATGAGCAACCTGCGCGACATCTTCGGTCTCCGGAGGTTCAGGGGTTCGTGGTTCAGTTGTTGGCTCCCGGGAAGATGACGAAGACGCCGCTCGTCGCCGGCGTGTCGAAGGCCGGCTCGCCGTCCGGCGTCAGCAGCCACACCGTCACGCGAAAGAAGTCCTGCGGAGAGTAGCCCAACCGCAGGATCTCCGTGGTCGATGCTCCCGGTTCGAGTCTCACCATGCGCTCCACGATGACGGATCGCGTGACCCCCGGGCCGCAGTGCCGCCGCGGATTGTAGGCCGGCCTGAAATCCTCCTCGGAGTCCGGGGCGGGCAACGCGGTCGTAGCGCATGCATCCTTGAAGATAGGACCGTCGGACACGTTGCGCGTGGTGATGACGATGGCCTCGTTGGACCGGTACTCGGGCCGGTCCACGCACACCTCGGCCCCGTGCCGCGTGTCGCAGAGACTGCCCCGAGGCCCGGTCGCCTCCCCGCTGCAAGACAGGGTCGGCGCGATCGCCGCTGTCAGTATCACCAAGCCACGAAGTCTCATGGATCTCCCGCGCTTCCGACGACGCAAAATCTAGTGTCACGTGCCGAAAATTCGCGAGCTTTCGGCCGAGGCTTCGATACAGGCGAAGTGTTGCCCGCCGGGGCGTCGCATCGGACTGTAGGGCGTTGCCGGGGAAAGCCCCGGGGGTCGCTTGGAGCTTCGCACAAGTCACGCGGAGTGGAACGTATGAACGGAAGCAACAGGTGTTCCAACTGGCTGGGCAGCCTGATCATGCTCGGCGCGGGACTCAGCGCCGGACTCGGTGCCGCACCGTCCGCGCTGGTCGCGCAGTCCGGTACGACGGACGGAGAATGGCGCTACTGGGCCGGGGACGCCGGGTCCACGCGCTACGCGCCGCTCGACCAGATCGACGCCTCGAACGTGGAGGACCTGGAGATCGCGTGGCGCTGGCAGGCGCGCAACTTCGGCCGGACCCCCGAGGGCTACTACCGCGTGACCCCGCTGTACGCGAACGGGGTCCTCTATGCCACGGCGGGATTCCGGCGGGCGGCGGTGGCGATCGACCCGGAGACGGGAGAGACGCTCTGGATGTACCGGCTCGACGAGGGCGAACGCGGCCGGAACGCGCCGCGCGGCAACTCCGGGCGCGGCGTCGGCTACTGGACGGATGGCGCCGAGGAGCGGGTGCTTCTCATCACCCCCGCCTATCACATGGTCTCGCTGGACGCGAAGACCGGCCTCCCCGACCCGACCTTCGGCGAGGACGGGATCGTGGACCTCAAGCTCGGACTCGGGCGGGAACTGGACCTGGTGAACGACCGCATCGGCTCGAGTTCTCCCCCGGTCGTCGTCGGAGACGTGATCGTCGTCGGAGCCGCGCTCCCGCAGGGGGGACGCCCTCCGACCAAGGAGATGCCGCCGGGCCACGTGCGGGGCTTCGACGCGCGCACGGGCGAGCAACTGTGGACCTTCCGCACCATCCCGCAGCCGGGCGATCCCGGCCACGAGACGTGGGAAGAAGGATCCTGGGACTACACCGGGAACGCCGCCGTGTGGACGCCGTTCACGGCGGATCTCGACCTGGGCTACGTCTATCTGCCCGTGGAAGCGGGGACGGGCGATTACTACGGGGGCCATCGCCCCGGCGACAACCTCTACTCGCAGAGCCTCGTGTGCGTGGACGCGAGCACGGGCGAAGTCGTGTGGTATTTCCAGACCGTGCACCACGGAATCTGGGACTTCGATCCGCCCGCGGCGCCGGTTCTGATGGACATCACGGTGGATGGGCGGGAGATTCCGGCCGTCGCGCAGGTGACGAAGCAGGCCTTCACGTACGTCTTCGACCGGGTGACGGGCGAGCCCGTGTGGCCGATCGAGGAGCGTCCCGTTCCCGCCGGCGATGTGCCGGGGGAATGGTACGCACCCACACAGCCCTTCCCGGCGCTCCCCGTGCCGTTCGACATGCAGGGCGCGACCGAGGAGGATCTGATCGACCTCACGCCGGAACTGAAGGCGGAGGCGCTGGAGATCGCGAAGAACCTCACGCTCGGTGAGTTGTTCACGCCGCCGACCGTGATCGTCGAGGGGGGCAACCAGGGAACCCTCATCACCCCCGGCAGCCTCGGCGGGGCGAACTGGCCGGGCGCGGCGTACGACCCGGAGACGCAGCGGCTCTTCGTGGGCTCCGCGACGCGCGGCAGCGTGATCGGCCTCGTGAACGATCCTGAATCGTCGAACATGCGCTACATCGCCGGACGTCCCCGGGGCGTCGGCGGCCCCCAGGGCCTGCCGATCCTGAAGCCGCCGTGGGGACGGATCTCGGCGCTCGACATGAATACGGGACAAATGGTGTGGCAGGTCGCGAACGACCACACGCCGTCGTTCGTGGAGGAACACCCGGCGCTGGAAGGCGTCGACGTGCCGCGCACGGGGCGGCCCAGCCGGGCGGGACTCCTCGCCACGAGCACGCTGCTCTTCGCGGGAACGGGCGGGGGGACGATGTCGGCGGACCTCACCGGCCTCCTGCGCGCGCACGACAAGGAGACGGGCGAGATCCTGGCCGAGATCGAACTGCCGTCGCACCAGACCGGCGTCCCGATGACGTACATGCACGACGGGCGGCAGTACATCGTCGCGGCCGTGGCGGGACGCGGCGTGCCCGCGGAACTCGTCGCCCTGCGGCTCCCCGGCTAGCCAGCCGATCCCGCAGCCGGCAACCCGCGTCAAAACCACGGTGCCAGTGCCGTCCGTCGTCCGGGGAACGCCCTTTCACGAGCGAACCGGCCCGCTCTGCCAGGCCGGCAACTGGCGGCGCTGGGCCGGGCACCTCTCGGCGGGTTCGTACGAGCCGACCCACGAGCACGAGTACCAGGCCATCCGCTCGGCGTGCGCGCTCATCGATGTTTCGCCGCTCTACAAGTACCGGCTCTCGGGCCCGGGCGCGGCGGCGCTCGCGAACCGGGTCGTCACGCGGGATGTGGACCGGCAGGACGTGGGGCAGGTGTACTACACGCCCTGGTGCGACGCGGCGGGGAAGGTGCGGGACGACGGCACGCTGCACAGGCTCGGCGGGTCCGATTTCCGCCTCACCTCCGCGGAACCGACGCTGAAATGGCTGCACGAGAACGCCCGCGGCCTCGACGTGACCATCGCGGAGGAGACGGAGCGGGTGGCCGCGCTCGCCCTCCAGGGGCCCCGGTCGCGCGATCTGCTCCAGCGGATCACCGACGGCGATGTGGCGGGACTCCGCTATTTCCGCGTGATGTCGGCGCGGATCGCCGGGATCGCCGCGGAAATCTCGCGCACGGGCTACACCGGCGACCTGGGCTACGAGATCTGGGTCGGCGCCGTGGACGCGATTCCGCTGTGGGACGCGCTCGCGGCGGCGGGTGAGCCGTTCGGCCTCGCCCCGGCGGGCATGCTCGCCCTGGACATGGCGCGCCTCGAGGCCGGCCTGCTCCTCGTAGACGTCGACTTCATCCCGGCCCACCGTGCGACCATCGAGGACCAGAAGTCGTCTCCGTACGAACTCGGCCTCGGCTGGACCGTGTCGCTCGACGCGTCGAACTTCGTGGGCCGGGCGGCCCTCCGCGCCGAACGGACTCGCCCGCTCGCCTGGCGCTTCCGGGGGATCGTCCTCGACTGGGAGTCGCTCGAGGCGGCGTACGCGACCGTCGGCCTTCCGCCGCAACTGCCGGGCACGACCCTGCGCGACAGCGTGCCGCTGTACGCGGGCGGACGGCAGGTGGGATACGCTACGAGCCGGGGCTGGTCGCCGACCCTCAAGACCTACCTGGGACTGGCGCACCTCGAAGCGGAATCCGCCGCTGTCGGTACCGAACTCGAGATCGAGGTGACGGTCGAGCACCGGCGGCGCCGGGCCCGGGCCACGGTGGCGAAGACGCCGTTCTTCGACCCCGACAGGAAGCGAGCCACGCCGTGAGCGCGACGAACGCGTACGACGCGATCATCGTCGGGGGCGGCCACAACGGCCTCATCAACGCCGCCTACTTGGCGCGGGCGGGCCTTCGCGTGGTCGTGCTCGAACGCCGGCACCTGGTGGGCGGAGCCGCGGTCACGGAGGAGATCTTCCCCGGCTTCAAGTACTCCGTCGCCTCCTACGTCGTGAGCCTGCTGAGGCCCGAGATCATCCGCGACCTGCAACTCGCGCGGCACGGGCTGGAGATTCTCCCCCTCGAGAGCACGGTCACGCCGCTCCCGAACGGCGACTATCTCGGGCGCTGGGCGGACCACGACCAGACGCGACGCGACCTCTACCGCCATTCCCCGAAGGACGCCGAGGCGTACGACGATTTCGCGACGCTCATGTACCGGCTCGCGTGGGCCGTGAAACCTCTCCTCGGCGTCGTGCCGCCCGACCCGCTCTCGCCCGGGCTGCGCGATCTGAAGACGCTGCTCATGCTGGGACGGCACGCGCGGGGCCTCGACGAGCAGCAGTTCCACGCGCTCTTCAAGCTGGGAACCATGAGCGCGGCGGACTATCTCGACGAGTGGTTCGAGTCGGATGTGCTGAAGGCGACGATGTCCGCGAGCGGAATCATCGGAACGTTCCTCGGCCCGCGGTCTCCGGGGACGGCGTACGTCCTCCTCCATCACTACATGGGGGAGATCGACGGGGTGTTCCGGGCGTGGGGATTCGCGCGGGGCGGGAACGGGATGGTCAGCGAGTCCATTGCCTCCTCGGCGAGATCCCATGGGGCCGAGATCCGGACGGGGGCCTCGGTGGAGCGGGTGCTCACGAGGAACGGACGGGCGACGGGGGTCGTCCTGGAGGGTGGCGAGGAGCTCACGGCGAAGACGGTCGTGTCGGGGGTCGATCCGAAGCGCACCTTCCTCGGCCTGCTCGACCCGGAAGAGCTGCCGGACGATCTGGTGGAGGCGATCCGGCGCTTCCGGATCCGTGGCTCGTCCGGCAAGGTCAACCTCTCGCTCTCGGAGGCGCCGGAGTTCTCCTGCCTGCCGGGCGGGGGGCCGCACCTGCGCGGGGCCTTCTCGATCAGTCCGAGCATGGACTACCTGGAGCGCGCGTACGACGACGCGAAGTACGGAGGATTCTCGCGGCAGCCGTACATGGACATCGTGATTCCGTCCATGATCGACCCCGGGATGGCGCCGCCGGGACGGCACGTAATGTCGATCTTCGTCCAATATGCCGCCTTCGACATCGAGGGCGGCTGGGACGGCGCGAAGCGGGAGGCGTTCGGCGACGCGGTCGTCGACACGCTCTCGGAATACGTGCCGAACCTCAGGGACTCCATCCTCCACCGGCAGGTGCTCACGCCGCTGGACATGCAGGAGCAACTGGGGCTTACCGAGGGCAACATCTTCCACGGCGAGCTGACGCCGCAGCAGCTCTTCTTTTTCCGTCCGTCGCCCGCGTGGGCCGACTACCGGACGCCCGTGCGCGGATTCTACCAGTGCGGCTCCGGGACACATCCGGGGGGCGGCGTGTGCGGGGCCTCGGGGCGGCTCGCAGCGCTCGAGATCCTCCGGGACCTGCGGCGGCGCCCGCGGGGACGGCCGTGAGCGGCTGCGACGCCGTCGTCATCGGGGCGGGCCACAACGGGCTCGTCGCGGCCACGTACCTGGCGCGGGCCGGGCTCCGCGTGGTCGTCGTGGAGCGGGGCGAGGCCGCGGGCGGGTGCGCCGCCACGGAGGAGCTGTGGCCCGGATATCGCGTGGACACCGGCGCGCACAGCCTGACGGGGATCGATCCGCGCGTCATGGCGGACCTCGGCCTGGAGGCGCCGGGACCGACGGGCGCCGGGCTGGACCTCATGTCTCCCACGGCCTGCGTCGTGTCGCCGCAGCCGGACGGGGGAGCGCTCATCCTGGAGAGCGATCCGGCCCGGACGGCGGATCGGATTCGGCCCTTCTCCGCACGGGACGCCGACCGCTGGCCGGAGTTCGTGCGCGCGATGTCGCGGGCGAGCCGAGCCCTCGCCGTGCTGTACGGCGCGCTGCCGCCGCGGATCGCGGGCGCGGACCGCGGCGACCTGTGGGAACTCCTCCGCCTCGGCGCGAAGCTGAACCGCCTCGGACGGCGGGACGCCCTCGAATTGATGCGGCTCCTCCCGATGACGGTGGAGGAACTGCTCTACGAGTGGTTCGAGAGCGAGGCGCTCAAGGGCGCGCTGGCGGCGGACGGCGTGCGGGGCATCTGCCAGGGGCCGCTCGCCTCGGGCACCGGCTACATGTTCCTCCACCACATGGTGGGTGCGGGCGGGGTCGTGCGGCGAAGATGGCAGGTGCGCGGCGGGATGGGCGCGCTCGGCGTCGCTCTTGAGCGCGTCGCCGTGGCGGCGGGCGCGGAGATTCGCCTCGGCCGCGAGGCGGCCTCGATCCGCGTCGAGGATGGGCGCGCGACGGGCATCACCCTCGCCGGGGGCGGCGAGATCGCGGCATCCCGCGTCGTCTCGTCCGCGGATCCCGGCCGGACGCTGCTCGGCCTCGTCGACCCCGGCGAACTGGCGCCCGAGTTCGTCAGCGCGCTGGACAACATCAAGTACCGGGGCGTCGTCGCGAAGGTGCACCTCGCGCTGCGCGAGCCTCCGGGCCTGCGCTCCGGCAGTGACGCGGCCCGGTCCGCCATGCTTGCCGGCGCCGCCATCACGGTGGCGCCGAGCATCCACTACATCGAGCGCGCGTACGACGACGCGAAGTACGGCCGTCCGTCCGCACGGCCGGTCCTCGACGCCGTCCTCACGACCGCGCTCGATCCGTCGCTCGCGCCGGAAGGGCGTCACCTCCTGTCCGTAGCGGCCCAGTACGCACCCTTCCGACTGGCCGACGGATCATGGAATGACGAGCGCCGCGAGGCGCTGGGGGACGCGGTGATCGCGACGCTGGCGGAACACATCCCCAACCTCGAGGGGGCGATCGTGCACCGGCACGTGCTGACGCCAGCCGATCTCGCCGACCGGTTCGCGCTGCCCGAAGGGAACATCCACCACGGCGAGATGACGCTCGACCAGGTCTTCTTCGGACGCCCCGTCGCGGGCTGGGCCCGGTACCGGACCCCGATCGACGGCCTCTACCTGTGCGGGGCCGGCACCCACCCCGGCGGCGGCCTCAACGCCCGCCCCGGCGCCCTCGCCGCCACCCGCATCCTCCGCGACGGCTAGCCCAACGCCCGAACCGGCTACGCCATTCCGGCGGACACGGCACTACGGGTGTGATTGGCCGCCGCGTTCCCGCGGGAACGTTCCCGGGCGTCGAGATCGGTGGAGGTCGGTTGAGCCCGGTTGAGACCGCGTTGAGACGGAACCCGAATGTTTACCGAAGATCGGGGTATCAGTGCGTACCCCCTTGGAACCCTGAGATTCGGATGAGAACGCCATGCCCTTCACGCCCGACGCTCCCGATGTCCCGAACGCTGGCGCCCCGAACGCTGACGGGTCGCACCCTGCCGCCTTGGCCGGCGACCCCGTCGGCGACGCGATCGCCGAACTGTGCGCCCACCTCGACGCCGGCCTGTACCGGCTGCTGACGCTGCTGCGCCGCTACGACGAGGAGGAACTCTGGAGCGGGTGGCGCTCCTGCGCCCACTGGCTGAACTGGCGCACCGGGATCTCCCTAGTCGCGGCCCGCGAGCGGCTGCGGGCGGCCCGCTGCCTCGCCGACCTGCCGCTGACCTCCGCCCAGATGGAGAAGGGGCGGCTCTCCTGGTCCAAGGTCCGGGCGCTGACGCGCGTGGCCACGGCCGAGAACGAGGCGCGGCTGGTCGAGTTCGCTCTCCACCACACGGCGAGCCAGGTGGAGCGTCTCGTGCGTGCGTGGAGGAGCGCGGAGGTGGCTTGGGGGGAGTTCCTGGACGGGCCGTCGGAGCTGGCGGCGCGCCGGCACTTGACGGTTCGGTTGACGGGCGACGGCATGTACAAGGTCCGGGGACTGCTCCTGCCCGAGGTGGGCGCCCTGCTCGTGGAGGCGCTGGATGCGGCCGCCGACGAACTCTACCGGCAGGAATGCGCCATGGAGCGGGAGGCGGACGCTGCTACGGAGCGCGAGGCGGAGGGCGGTGACGCCGGTATGGGGGAGCTGGACGCGCCGACCCCCGCACCCGCGCCGGCCCCCGCGCCCCGGCCGAGTCAGGGGGAGCAGCGGCACGACGCCCTGGGGCGTGGCTCGAGGAGCGCGCGGAGGCGAAGGTCCAACTGGTGGTCCACACCGTGGCCGGCGGCCCCGAGATCCTGGCCACGGAGGAGGGCTCACACGTTCCCGCGGGAACGTCGCGGCGACTGATCTCCGATGCGGAAGTCGTGGAAGTGAAGCGCGGGCCGGACGGCTCGGTGCTGGACGTGGGCCGCCGGCAGCGGACGGTGGGGTGGCGGCTGCGCAAGGCGCTCGCGAACTGGCACCGTCAGGAGGGGATCGACCCTTGGACGGCGACGAGCCTCTGGCAGGGCGATCCGCTGGACCTCGACTGGGCGCTCTTCGTCCTCTGGGCACAGTACGACGAGACCCCACTGAGGGCGGCCTGACGGCAGCCTGAGGGTCGCCGACGCACCCGGCATCTACAGCTAGTCCAGATCGACGCCGCGGCTGACGCGGAAGACGTGACCGTCGGGGTGGCGGACGTGCATTTCGCGCACACCCCACGGCATGTTCGTGGGGGGCCATGTGACGTCGAGTCGCTGTTCGACGCACCGCGCATGCACGGCGTCGACGTCGTCCACCCAGATCGACATCCAGACGCCCTTGTCGGCGCCGTCATCGCCCCCCGGGCCGAACGTCCTCTCTACCTCGCTGCGGCCTCGGCCGCCCTGCGCGTTCTGACACAGGAAGATCTGGCAGTCTCCGGAGACGACGCCGCCGAAATCCGGCGGATCGCCCCATTCCCAGCCCTTCTTCCAGCCCCAGCGTTCGAACCAGGCGAAACTCTCCTGCAGGTCCGAGACGTTCAGGATCGGTGTCAGCCCTTTCGCGAACTCCTCGGTGTTCACGGCTAACCGAGGAGGTCGGCGACGGTGTCGCGTTCGGAGCGCAGCTCCGCGTCGGTGATCTCCATGCGCTCGCGGCTGAAGCCGCCCGGGTCGAGGCCGTCGACGACGGAGTAGTCGCCGTCCGCACACGTCACCGGGTGCGAATAGACGACGCCCTCGGCCACGCCGTAGCGCCCGTCGGCGTGCACGGCCATGCTCGTCCAGTCGCCCTCCGGCGTGCCGTGCACCCACGTCCGCACGTGGTCGATGGCGGCGGAGGCGGCGGACGCGGCCGAGGAGGCGCCGCGCGCCTGGATGATCTCCGCGCCCCGCTTCTGGACCTTCGGGATGAAGGTGTCGCGGTACCAGGCCTGGTCGACGAGGTCGGCGGCCGGGGCGCCCGCCACCGTGCACTGGCTGATGTCCGGGTACTGCGTCGCGGAGTGGTTGCCCCAGATCGTCATGCGCCGGATTTCCGTCGCGTGCGTGCCCGTCTTCTCGGCGAACTGGCTGATCGCGCGGTTGTGGTCGAGGCGGGTCATGGCCGCGAACTGCCGGCGGTCGAGCTTCGGGGCGTTCGCCGCGGCGATGAGGCAGTTCGTGTTCGCCGGGTTTCCGACCACGAGGACGCGCACGTCGGGCGACGCGCGGTCGCTCAGCGCGCGACCCTGCGGGCCGAAGATCCTCCCGTTGTCGGCCAGCAGGTCGCCCCGCTCCATCCCCGGCCCCCGCGGCTTGGCGCCCACGAGCAGCGCGTAGTCGACCCCCTCGAATCCCTCGTTCACATCCGCGGTCCCGACCACCCCGTGCAGGAGCGGGAAGGCACAGTCGTTGAGTTCCATCTCGACGCCGCGCAGGGCGTCGAGCGCGGGCGGAATCTCCAGCAGTTGAAGCGTGACGGGCCGGTCCGGCCCGAGCATGTCCCCTGCCGCAATCCTGAAGGCAAGGGCGTATCCGATATTTCCTGCGGCCCCGGTGATGGCGACCCGCGCCGGTGCAGTCATGTCGTCTCCGCGCTTTGTGTGTGAACGTCGTGTCTGAACGTCGTGTCTGAACGTCGTGTGCAAGCGTTGGTGAAGGAACGTCGGTGAAGGAGCGTCGGCAGGTGTCCGTGGCATCCCGTCCCCGGCACCGATACGCCCGGGAAGCGCCAAACTCACAGGACCGACTCCTCAAGTCCAGCGCGGATACGGGCGGGCGCGGCGGAAGCGGCCTGCGCGGTCTCGCGCGGGGGCTCACGGCGTGGCAAACTTCCGCGCTTCTCGAACCCGAGGGGGGAGTCCCATCCGCGACAACGCTCACATGACCCGCCTGATGGCGCTGCTGCTCGGGCTCTGCGCCATCCTGCTCGGCCTTCTCGTGTTGGCCGTTGCCACAGGGGCGGGCCGCGCCGGTCCGCTCCCCCACCCCGAGCACGCTCCGATGCTGGTGGGGGTCGATGCGGGCGAACTCGGCGCACCGACCTGGGCGGCGCACGTCGCCGGCGTCGCCATGCTCGGAACCATGTGGGTCACCATGCTGATCGGGTTCCGGGAGGGACACTGGATCCGGCGGGCGGTCAACGCGTGGATGGTGGGCTACGTCCTCCTCTTCGTGGTCCTCATGTGGTCCTTCGACGCCTATGCCGCAGGGCACACGACGATCATCCTCGGGTTCACGGCCCCGACTTCCCTGCTGGTGTACGGGCTCACGCTCGCGCCGTGGGTCCCGCTGGCCGCCATCACGTGGGCGTTCGAGAACGCCTACTTCGGCCCCCGTGAGCAGATCCGCTTCGACGAGATCGTCGCGGAATCGAGGGGGAGCGGCGACTCCGACGCCACCGGCGGCGGCGAGGGATAGCGATCGGTGGAGGCGAATCGCGCCCTGATCACGCTGCTCGCCGTGATCGCCTATCTCGCGCTCTGCGTCGGCGTGGGACTCTGGTCGCTCCGCCGCACCAGGTCGGCGAGCGACTTCTTCGTGGCCGGCCGGAGGCTGGGGATGTTCGTGACCGCGTTCGCGATCTTCTCGAGCACGATGAGCGGGTTCGGGTTCGTGGGCGGTCCAGGCCTCATGTACTCGATGGGGACGAGTTCGATCTGGATTCTCGGGACGATCGTCATCTCCAACATCATCGTCCTCAACCTGGTGGCGAAACGCCTCCGGCTCGTGTCGGAGCTTCGCGAATGCGTGTCGCTGCCGGACATCGCCGCGGCCCGGTATGGCTCGGAGTCGGTGCGGGCCTCCGTGGCCGTCGTGATCCTGCTCGGCGTGCTGGGCTACCTCGCGACGCAGATCCTCGCGATGTCGATCGTGCTGCAGGGGGTGCTCGCGGACGCGGGGGTGATCGCAAACCCGAGCCTTGCGCTCTGCGTCGCCATTTCGTGCTCCGTCCTCATCTTCTACTCGGTGACCGGCGGGATCGTGGCCTCCGTCTACACCGACGTGATCCAGGGCGTCATCATGGTCGTCGCTTCCGTCTTCGTCTTCGTCACCGTGCTCGGGACGTTCGACGGCGGACTGGCCGAGATCAGCCGGATCGTGGCGGCCGACGACCGCGCGGCGAGCGGCCCGTGGGGAACGATCGGCCTCATGGGCGGGCTCGCGTGGTTCTTCGTGTTCGGCATCGGCGTGGCGGGGCAGCCCCACATCATCACCAAGTTCATGATGCTGCGGCGCATGAAGGAACTGCGCTACGTGATCCCGGTCGGCGTCATCGCGTACAGCTTCGCGGCACTGCTCTGGATCGGGATCGGCTTCGCCATGCGGGCCCTGGTCATTACCGGCGGGCACCCGGCGCTCGCGACGCCGGACGCGGCTTCGCCGGAGTTCCTGCAGGCGTTCACGCACCCGCTGCTCGCCGGCGTCGTGTTCGCCGCGCTGCTCGCCGCGATCATGTCCACCGCGGACGCGTTCCTGAACATCGGGACCGCCGCCATCATGCACGACCTGCCCAACGCGATCCGCGGCCGGTCACTGGGCAACGAACTCGCGTGGGCGCGCGTCATCACGGTCCTGCTGGCGATCTCGGCCGCGCTGGTGGCGCTCTATTCCGGCGATCTCGTGGCGCTGCTCGGCGTGTTCGGCTGGGGCACGTTCGCGGCGGGTCTCGTCCCCGTCATCGCGATCGGACTCAACTGGAAGCGGGCCAACGTGCTCGCGGCCAACGTCGCCGTCGCCAGCAGCCTGCTCGTCAACTTCGGCCTCCGGTCCGGCTTCGGCTTCGGCACCGTGCGTCTCCCCTACGGCGTCGACCACGGCGCCGCGGCGCTCCTCGTGTCCCTCGTCCTCTTCCTCTCCATCTCCTTCCTCACGAAACCCGACCCCATCGACCGCGACATCCAACGCGTGATGGACCTCTGATCCCCGGAGCATGACCCGGGAGGAGGGCGGGACATCTCGCGCCGGCAGTTTGCACGGGGCGCGAGACGAGACCATAATCTGGACACATCGTTGGACATACTAGCGGACAAAACTAGGCACATAATCGCCGCGACATCGGCAGGAAGGCAGGATGACGGACGAACGGCCGTACGAACGGAGTCATCCGTGGATCAGTTTTCGCGCGCGTCTGGAGCGGGCCACGCCGCAGTTGTGGTCCCTGCTGGGACAGGTGGCGGCTCGCTGCGAGCAGGTCGCCCGGGCGGTTCTGCCTCCCGCCGCAGCAGCGGAGATGCACAAGCTCTACCTCATCAAGGGGGCCCGCGCGACGACGGCCATCGAAGGGAACACGCTTACCGAAGAGCAGGTTCGGGACAGACTCGACGGACAACTCGAACTTCCAATCTCGCAGGAGTACCTGGGCCGGGAAGTCGACAACGTCCTTCGCGCCTGCGAAGACATTTTTCGGCGGATTACCGCCGGTGAACCGCCACGCCTCACTCCGGACTGGATCCGGGAAGCGAACCGCCTCGTCCTCGCGGGGTTGGAAGAGCACCTGGAAGAGGGAGTCGTTCCGGGAGAGGTGCCCACGTTCTCCGTTGGCGTGGGAAGATATTCGGGTGCGCCGCGGGAAGACTGCCTGTTCCTCCTCGAACGGCTGTGTGAATGGCTGGAGGAAGACGTAGTCTGGCCGGATCTCGAGGAGCACCTGGACAGTGCGATCGCAGTGGCGGTTCTGCGGGCGGTCCTCGCACACTTGTACATCGCCTGGATTCATCCCTTCGGCGATGGGAACGGTCGTGCGGCGCGGCTCACCGAGTTCCTCATCCTGGCTCGCGCTGGGGTTCCCTCTCCCGCCACACATCTCCTGAGCAACCACTACAATCTCACTCGCGCGGAATACTACCGGCAGCTCGATCGTTCGAGCCGCGCCAATGCGGGCCGCGGGGACGCACTCGGGTTCGTCGTCTATTCGCTTCAGGGGTTTCTGGACGGCCTCGAGGAACAGTGTCGTTACGTGGAAGGGGTCCAGTCATGGCTGGCATGGGAACACTACGTGTATTGGACGTTCGGACAGCGGCGTCGCTCGCCCGCCATGAACCGTCGTCGGGAGGTGGTCCTCGTCCTGGGGCGGCACGCGGAGCCGGCGAGGAAGCGCGACATTCCCGACCTGGCTCCCGGCTTGGCGCGTCTCTATTCCACGAAGACCACGAAGACGCTCACGCGTGATTTGAACTGGCTGCTCGCCAACAACCTGCTCGAAGAGGACGGGGGCGAATACCGCGCGCCCGTCCACATGATGCAGCAGCTTCTTCCCGTCCGAGCCTAGCTCCGCCGCGCAACCGGAAACCTCCGGCGGCGGGGTGCGTACGCTCCGCTGAGAGTCTGGCCCGTTGCGCCGTCCCTAACCCCCGTGCGCTATCTCCAACGAGGATGCCTGAAGAAGCCGTTGCCCGACTGTCGGGCGTGACTCATCGATACGGACCTGTCGTCGCGCTGGAGGAGGTGGATCTGGAGGTCCGGCGCGGCGAGGTACTGGCGGTGCTGGGACCCAACGGGGCAGGCAAGACCACCGCGATCAGCCTGCTGCTCGGGAGCGTGCCCGTGCAGACCGGAGAAGCGACCGTCTTCGGACAGCGGCCGGGGGCTCGCGGGGTTCGCGCGCGCCGAGGCGCGATGCTTCAGATCTCCGGTGTCCCGAATACGCTGACGGTGGGCGAACACATCGACCTTTTCCGAGCCTACTATCCGGTGCCGGCGCCGGCTTCCCGGCTGCTCGCCATGGCGGGGCTGGAGGGACTGGAGCGACGCAGGTTCGGCAAGCTCTCCGGGGGACAGAAGCAGCGGGTGATGTTCGCCCTCGCCCTGTGCGGCGACCCGCAGCTCGTGTTTCTCGATGAGCCTACGGCGGGCCTGGACGTGGAAGCGCGGCGCGGGTTGTGGGATGAGATTCGCGCACTCAGCGAGTCGGGGCGGACCACGGTTCTGACGACCCACTACCTCGAGGAGGCGGACGCGCTCGCGGATCGCATCGTCGTCCTACATCGCGGGCGGGTCATCGCGGAGGGCTCGCCGGCGACCATCAAGTCGCATACGGCCGCCCGCCTGGTCCGTTGCGTAACCGGGGTTCACCGCGACCGCGTGGCCTCCCTTCCGGGCGTCGTGAGGTCCGAGACCCGGGGCCGGTACCTGGAGGTCCTGACCTCACGACCGGAGGACCTTGTACGCGCCCTCCTCGATCTGGACCCGGACCTGCACGACCTGACCGTCGTCGGCGCCGGACTCGAAGAGGCCTTCCTCGCTCTGACGCGAGCACCCGACGCCTCGGAGCCTGTCTCATGACGACGGCGACCCTCGCCAGACGTGGGCGCATCTACGTGCTGGAGGCCCGGTACCAGTTCCTCATGGTGCTGCGAGAGCCCGCCTTCGCGATCCCGACCCTGCTCTTTCCCCTCATGTTCTATCTGTTCTTCGGCGTGGTCATGGGCGGGCGGGGGTTTTCGGCCGCCGCGCCCACGTACATGCTGGCGACCTACAGCGTGTTCGGGGTCATGGGGCCCTCGCTGTTCGGTTTCGGAGCCGGACTCGCCATGGAACGCGACTCCGGTGTCCTCCTCCTCAAGCGTACCACGCCGATGCCCGCGGCAGCCTACCTGCTCGCCAAGGTGGGGATGGCGTTCGCCTTCGGGGCGGCCGTTGTTCTGGGGATCTTCCTCACCGGCGCCCATGGGGCCGGCGTGGTGCTGTACCGCTGGCAGTGGTTCGCCCTGTCCGGGGTCGTACTCGCCGGGGTGATCCCCTTCTGCGCGCTCGGGTTGGCCGTTGGAGCGTGGTCGAAGAGTCGCGCCGCGGTGGCCATCACGAATCTCGTCTTCCTGCCCATGGCCATGCTGTCCGGACTCTGGATCCCGATCACGATGTTTCCGGCGGCCCTGCAGGACTTCGCCAACGTGTTGCCCGCCTATCACCACGCGCAGCTCGCACTTAAGGTCATCGCGATGGACGGTGGACAGGCGACAGCCCTGCACGTCGCCGTGCTTGCCGTGCAATCGATCGCCTTTCTCATCGTCGCCGCGGTCGGGTTCCGGCGGGCGGAGAGCGGCGCCGTCTCGATCCGTCCGGGAGGGATGTCATGAACACGGAGAACCGCACCGTCCCGCGAAGCGTGTGGGTTCTCCTTGTCGCCGTGGTGGGCTTCTTCGCCGCGCTGGCGACGCTCCCGGTCCCGGGTGACGCGGCCGCCCCGGAACAGGAGGCGCCGGAGGAGAGCTTCGCGATCGTGGACGTGACGTTGTTCGACGGCGAGGCCTTCAGGCGGAACCAGGATGTGTGGGTGGAGGACGGACGGGTGCGGCGGGTCGGTGCGAAGCTCCGGCTGCCGGAGGACCTGCCCCGGGTCGACGGCCGCGGGCACACGCTGCTTCCAGGCCTCATCGACGGCCACGTCCACACGTTCGGCGGGACGCTGGGCGATGCGCTTCGCTTCGGCGTGACTTCCGTGCTCGACCAGTTCACGGACCCAAGCCTCGTGGCCGCCGCGCGGACGACCCGAGACGAAATCGCGCGGACGGGCGAAGCCGATCTCTTCTCCGCCGGCATGCTGGCGACGGCGCCCGGCGGTCACGGCACGCAGTTCGGGCTGGCGGTGGAGCCGCTCACGGGCCCGGAAGGCGCCGACGCCTGGGTGCGGGCGCGGAAGGCGGAGGGTTCCGACTGGATCAAGATCGTCTCCGAGGATGGAGCCGCGTACCGCGGCGAGATCCCTTCCCTGGAGCGCGAGACGATTGCGGCGCTCATCGGGGCCGCCCACGCCGAGGGGCTGCTGGCCGTCGTCCACGTCAGCGACCTTGAAGCGGCGCTCGAGGCGGTCTCGCTGGGAGCCGACGGTCTGGTCCACACCTGGTTCGACGCCGCGATTTCCGAGGAGGGCGCTCGCAGCTTCGCGGAGGCGGGCGTCTTCGTCGTCCCCACCCTTTCCGTGATCATGGGACTGTTCGGCGACTCCACCGGTCTGCACGTCCTCGACGAGACGGACGACTCGCTGGTCTCGCCGATGCAGCGGCAGACGCTGAGCAACCGGTTCGAGATGCCCGAGGGGCCGGACTCCGGGGTCGCGCTGGAAAACGTGCGGCGGCTCCACGCGGCGGGCGTCAGGATCGTCGCGGGCACGGATGCGCCGAACCCCGGGACGGCGACCGGCCTCTCGATGCACGGGGAGCTTCGGCTCCTCGCGCGGGCCGACCTGGAGAGCCACGAGGTGCTCGCCGCGGCGACCTCCCTTGCCGCGGACGCATTCGCCGTCCCCGATCGGGGCCGCATCGCCGAGGGCACCATCGCCGACCTCCTGCTGGTGCGGGGCGACGTGGAGGAGGACCTCGCGCGCACCGCCGACATCGTCACGATCTGGAAGGACGGCTATCCCGTCGTCCGTGAGACCGCGGCGGCCGCGATGTCGCCCGAGATCCCACCGGCTCCGGATGGGCCGGTCGTCGTCGACTTCGAGGACGGGCTCGACTCCGGCTTCGGCTTCGGCTGGCAGGTGACGACGGACGCGATGAACGGGGGCGCCTCCACCGCGGATCTGGCCGTGGAGGACGGCGCGCTCGTCGTGCGGGGAGAGACCCGGGCAGGGTTCGCCTTCCCCTGGGCGGGCGCGATCTGGTTCACCGGGGCCCAACCGATGCAGGCGGTCGATTTCTCCGGCCGCAGCGTCCTGCGCTTCCGCACCCGCGGAGACGGACGGAGCTACACCGCGATGCTGTTCGGCGCGGGGGCCGCGGCCACCGTGCCGCCCACGGTCCCCTTCGTCGCCGGCCCGGAGTGGGCCGTGGTCGAGATCCCGCTCGAGAGCTTCGCCACCGCCGACCCGTCGATCATCGCCGGCCTCGCCTTCGTGGCCCAGGCCCCGCTCGGCTCGTTCACCTTCGAACTCGACGACGTAGAAATCCGCTAGCGGCCGAAGAGTCGACGGTTGACTGGCCGCCGGCGTTCCCGCGGGAACGTCCCGGTGAAAGTTTCTTGAAAATCTGTTGTTGAACTGCGGATTTTCAAGTATTATGGTTCAGTATGTTCATCGAGCGACCGATACCGGCACACCGCATCCGGGAAGAATTCTCGGTGCACCCCTGCGTCGCGCTGACCGGTCCGCGCCAGTGCGGGAAATCCACCCTCGCCGGGCGGATCGCGGCGGAAGACGCGGCGACGTCCTATTTCGATCTTGAGGCCGGGATCGACCGCCGCCGTCTGGCCACCCCTGAGCAGACGCTGGGCCCGCTCGAAGGACTGGTCGTCATCGACGAGATCCAACGCTTGCCGCCCCTCTTCGAGACGATCCGCGTGCTCGTGGACCGGCCCGCGAATCCCGCGCGGTTCCTGCTCCTCGGCAGCGCCTCGCCACGGCTGGTCCGGGGCGTCTCCGAATCGCTCGCGGGCCGCGTCGGCCTCGTCGATCTGGGGGGATTCCATCTGGGTGAAGTCGACGCCGGAGAGTGGCGAACACTCTGGACGCGCGGCGGCTTCCCGCGCAGCTACCTTGCACCGGATGACCGTCGGTCATTGCTGTGGCGACGGAGCTTCATCCGCACCTTCCTCGAACGGGACATCCCGCAGCTCGGCATCACGATTCCGGCCGAACGGCTCAGGCGATTCTGGACCATGATCGCCCACTACCACGGACAGACGTGGAACGGAGCGGAGTTCGCCCGCGCCCTCGGAACCAGCGAAGCCACGGCGCGCAGGTACCTCGACATCCTCACCGGGGCCTTCATGGTGCGCGCGCTTCCGCCGTGGTTTGAAAACCTGAAGAAGAGACAGGTGAAGGCGCCGAAGGTGTATGTCCGCGATACCGGATTGCTGCACGAGTTGCTCGGATTGTCGGGGGAGAGGGAACTTGCGGGCCACCACAAGGTCGGCGCGTCCTTCGAAGGGTTCGCTCTGGAACAACTGCTTGCCGGTCTCGATACGCGGGACGCCTATTTCTGGGCGACGCACGGAGGAGCCGAACTGGACCTGCTCGTATTCGGAGGCGGGAAGAGGTACGGCTTCGAGTGCAAGTTCGCCGACGCGCCCGGCACGACGCGGTCTATGCGCGTCGCGCTGGAGGACCTCGATCTCTCACACCTCTGGATTGTCTATCCGGGCGAAGAAGCCTACCCGCTCGATGATCGGATTTCGGTCCTACCCATCTCTCAGGCCGGGGCCGTGGCGGCTACGCTATCGCGCTGACCTCCAGTGGGGGTCAGGGGACGCCGACCTGGCCGGCGACGGCGGCGGTCAGGCTGTCCGGGTCGTAGCCGAGGCCGTCCTTGAACACGATGCGGACGTTGCGGATGTCCGACGGGCGGAGTTCGATGTCGCCCTCGATCACGATGAGGTCGGCGAGCTTGCCGGGGGCGACGGTCCCCACTTCGCCGTCGAGGCCGAGAATGCGCGCTCCGTTCGCGCTCACGATTCGGACGGCGACCGCCGGCTCGAAGCCCGCTTCGACGAGAATCTCGAAGTTCCGCTGGTCGCCGTAGCCGGGTAGCGCGCCCCAGGCCGGATCCACTCCCGCCGCGAGCACGCCCCCCGCCTCCACGAAGGCGAGTTCGAAGTCGAGCAGGTTCTCGAACAGGTCGATCATCCACGGCATCTCCGTCGTCCGGAAGATCGACCGCCGCTCCATCTCCGCCTCCACGACGTGATCCGGAAGCGCTTCCAGGTCGCGCTCCGTCAGGTCCGGCACGAGGGGCGTGGCCTGCTCGGCGACGGCCAGCGTGGAGGTCATGGCGACGCCCGCGGCGACCATCTCGGAGATCGTCTCGTCCACGCGCGGGTCGTCCATGTCCAATTCGGCGATGCTTCGCTGATAGTTGGGGCTGCAGCGGTCCGGTTCACGCGTGGTGTCGTACTCGGAGTTGGCCCACAGGCCGTGCTCGAGGTTGTCGATCCCCATCGCCGTGGCCTCGCGGAACCCCACCGAACAGAGGTGCGCCGTGACCTTCATTCC
Source organism: Candidatus Palauibacter rhopaloidicola (assembly GCA_026914155.1). Taxonomy (GTDB): domain Bacteria; phylum Gemmatimonadota; class Gemmatimonadetes; order Palauibacterales; family Palauibacteraceae; genus Palauibacter; species Palauibacter rhopaloidicola. The sequence goes on from JAPPGH010000054.1 coordinate 55,732, forward strand.
CTGCCGGTGCGCCTCGTCGATGATCGTGGCGAGCGCCTCGCGCGTAATCTGCGTGTAGGCCTTGATCCACTCCGCCCCCTCCGCGGCCCAGTAGCGCACGTACCGGCGCGCCGCTTCCTCGTCGCGGATCGCGTACATCCCGAGATCCCGGAGCCGCTCATCGGGACCGGGGCTGATGACGTACGGGGCGGTGATGAGGAGTCGGGGGCCCGGCGTCTCGCCGCGCTCGATGGCGCCCTTGAGCGAGAGGTCCTGGTACGGGGCGACGCTTCCCGTCGTCCGCACGGTGGTGACGCCGGCCCCGAGATAGAGCCGGGGACCGGAGTACTGCATCTGAGAGGCTCGTGGCGTGGACTGGTAGTAGAACATGTGGTTGTGGAGGCCGACCATCCCCGGCATGACCGAGTGGCCTTCCAGGTCCAGTCGCTCCGCACCCGATGGAATCTCGACCTCGCCCGCCGCGCCGACGCTCTCGATCCGGTTCCCGCGGATGACGATGGTCTGCCCCGAGCGCGCGGGTCCGCCGGTGCCATCGAACAGGAGGACGTTCTCGAGCGCCACGACCGGCGCGGAGACGCTGAGATGGGACCGGACCTCATCGGAGAGGGCGTCGCGGTCCTGCGCCGCGGCCTGACCGAGGCCGAACAGGGGCGCCGCGAGCGCCGACAGGATTCCGCGACGAAGCCATGCACCGCGAAGAGACGCGCCTTCGGGCATGATGTTCTCCTTGTGCCGAGTCGTGATCTTCCTCAGCGTAGATGCGGTCGGGAGGGCCGGAAAGACCCGAGCCCCCCGAGATGCCGTCGCTGACGCGGGAGGCCACATCGTGCGCGCTGCCAGAGTCCTGTTCGTCCTCGGTTGGATCATGGCCGTCTTCGCTCCCCTCGCCGCGCAGGAACGGTGGCTGGCGATCGAGGGAGGTACGGTGTTCGACGGCACGGGCGCCGTTCACGAGAACGCGACCGTGCTCGTCCGGGGGGACCGGGTCGAGCGCATCGGGCCCGTGGGACAGGTCGAGATCCCGGCCGGGGCCCAGCGCATCGATGCGTCCGGCAAGTTCCTCACGCCAGGGTTCATCGACCTCCACTTCCATTACTCCCCGGGCCCGCATGCCTCGATCGACGGGACGGGGACCGACGCGAATCCCGAGCTGCCGCTCCTCTTCCTGGCCAACGGCGTCACCACGCTGCGGGAGATGGGGCAGTGGATCGCGGACAACGAGGACTGGCTCGGCACCGTGGAGGCGAGGGAGCTCCCGGCGCCGCGGCTCCTCTTTTCCGGGCCGATCCTCGACGGGTTCAACACGGCCTATCCCACGATCTCGCGCGTCCTGCTGGACGAGACGGACGCCCGGATGGCGGCGAACGAACTGATGGATCGGGGCGCGACGTCGCTGAAGGTGTATTTCCGGCTCTCGCTCGCGCAGGTCGCGGCCGTCATCGAGGAGGCGGACCGCCGCAACGTGCCGGTCCACGGCCACCTCGAGATCGTCGACCCCGTGGCCGCGATCCGGCTGGGGCTGGACGGGATCGAGCACACGAGATCCCTGGGCCGGGCCCTCGTCGCACCGAAGCAGGCGGAAGAGTTCCGGCAGGCGGTGCTGCGCGAGAGCATCCACCGGGGCGAGGGGGGATTCGCGCTGTGGGCGGCGCTGGACCCCGCCGGGCCGCGCGCGGACGCGCTCATCGAACTCATGCTCGAACGGAACGTCAACCTCGATGGCACGCTAGCCGTCTTCGAGCCGGAGTTCAGCGAGGAGGGCCGCGAGGTGCACTGGGCGGCGATGCGGAACATGGCCGCATTAACCGTGCGCTACGCGAAGGCCGGCGGCCCCGTCACCATGGGGTCGCACGGCCTGGTCGCGAACGCGCCGCCGGGGCTCGCCTACCAGCGCGAGATGGAGACCCACGTGGAGGCCGGCATGACGCCGGCGGAGACGCTGATCTCCGCGACGCGGATGGGCGCGGAGGCGTTGCGGCTGACCGACAGGGGCACGCTGGCGCACGGCATGCTGGCCGACATCGTGCTGTTCGACGCCAGTCCGCTGGAGGACATCGCCAACGCCCGCCGCGTGCACGCCGTGATCCTCGGCGGCCGAGTCCTCGACCGCGACCGGCTACTCGCCTCCGCGGGCGGTCTCGTCCCCTGACGGACGCGGCCCCTTATCGTCCGATCTCGTACACCACGAAGCTCTGAATGCCCAACTCGTCGGCCTCCAGCGCGACGAGCCGTCCGTCCGGCGTGAAGATCGCTGGCCACGGGGAGCCATCGGGCAACGTCCCCCGGTAGGCACCACCCGAATCGAAGACATCGGTGACGAAACGATCCGGCTCGGACAGCGGAGCCGCGTGCCGGCGAACCCAGACCCATCCGTCGCCGTCGACCCTGATGGCCGACACGACCTGGCGCCGCTCTTCGAACCCGCGCGCCTCGAGTTCCTCCACGGGATCGATCCGGCAGCGCTGCCCGGCGACAACCAATACGTTGCCGCCGCCGATCCTCTCCCGGGCGTCTTCCATGCTTACGGTGGCTGGCTCGACCGGTCGCTCCAGGCTTCGGCTCGCCGTTTCTCCCTCGAAGACCTGGATCACGTATTCGGGCCGGTCGTTCACTGCCACCACAGCACCCCTCGCATCCCAGACGAGGGCCGGATCGAACAGCGGCGACATCGGGATCGACAGTACCCGACACTCGGGCACGCTGAAATCGGCCCTGGGCCGCTTGGCGAGGGTCGCGATGGGCAGCGAGTCCGCCGAACCGCGGACCAGAAGGAGTCGATCGCTTACGGCGGTCCCGACCAAGCGAAGGCCCACTTGCCGCATAACCAACGTCCCCCGCTCCACCAGCCTCTGCTGACTCGTCAGCTCGAAGGCTCCGTCGACGGCTTCCTGCCCGAGGAATTCGCCACGGGAGTCAAAGATCTTGTAGCTGGACGATGGGCCGTCGAGCACGCGAATCGTATCGTTCCGGGGTCCGAGGATCGCGACCGGATAGCGGAACGCGGCGGGGCCGTCGCCGCGGGAACCGAATTCGCCAGCCAGAGTCCCGAGCGGATCGAACGTGACGACGCGATGGTTCCCTTTGTCCAGGACGACGAAGGTGCCCTCCGGACCGAGCGTGATCGAATGCTCGTCCACGCGGTAGAGCGCGTCCGGACCCGACGCCGACCCGAGGCGCAGCGTCGGGGTGAAAGTCCAGTTCAAGGGTGAATCGGCCGCTTCCTCCCGCACCTCGCATGCGTTCGGCGCGAGAAGCAGGAAGACAAGGACGCCCGTCCCCGGCGCCTTCGGCCGTTTGCACATGGCCGCTAGCCTCCCCGCGTGGGGCCCTCGATGTGAACGGTGACGATGTCCGCGTCGTGGTATTTCTGGTGCCTTACGGACGTGGCCAGGTGCTGCAGAATCCGGAGCGAGATCTCGTGCTCCTGCGGTTCCGCCGTGCCGTGGCTGGCCAGGACGGCGATCTGATCCTCGATGTTCCCGGCGCCGCCTGCCGAGATGAATTCCAGTTCCGCCCCGGTCTCCCACCTGCGGGCGACGACGCGCAGACGCCGGTCTTCTTCGCCTTCCTCCTCCTTCGCCTCCTCGAGCAGGAGCAGGAGCGTCTCCTCCGCCGCCTGCAGCAGCCGGTCGCTCATCTCCATGGGCCACTTGCGCCGGATCGAGAACTTGTCGAGGAAGTTCCGGATGGCGGGGAGCGCCTCCACGTTCAGCGTCGTCTCGACGCGGAGGGGCCGTGAGCCCGTGAACTCGAGCAGCGCCGTAAGGAGGATCGCAACCAGGCCACCCGCGGTCATCCCGTTCTCGAGCAGCGGCGCCAGCCCGGGACTCAGGTACTCGTTGAAGAGCGCGCCCTCCTGGAACGCGACGCCGGCCCAGAACGACACGCCGACGATCGCCGCCTTGCGATAGTCGATGCCGTCCTGGATGACGACCCGCGCCCCGATGACGAACAGGATCGCGATCAGCACGAACCCGTAGGCGGCGATGACCGGATCCGGGATGGCGAGCACGATCGCCGCGATCTTGGGCAGGAACGCCAGCGCGCAGAAGGTCAGGCCGATCCACACGCCCACGCGGCGGGCCGCGACGCCCGTGATCTCGGCCAGCGAGATGCTCGATGAATAGGTCGTGTTGGGGACGGTGCTCAGCAGCCCCGAGAGCAGGTTGCCCAGCCCATCGGCGGCGACCGCGCCCTGCACCGCTCCGAAGTCGGTGGCTCGGCTGCGCCGCCAGGACACGCGCTGGATGGCCACGGCGTCGCCCACCGTCTCGATCGCGCCGATCAGCGTCACGAACACGAACGTCGGCAGCAGCGCCCAGAAGGCGGGCCCGAAGCTGAAGCCGAAGCCCGGCCAGCCAGCCGCGGGGAGACCAACCCACCGGGCGGCCGCCACGCGCTCAAAGTCGTAGATGCCGAACGAGACCGCCGCCACGCACCCGACGACGATGCCGATCACCGGGCCCCACAGCCGCATTACGCCGCTGGCCCGGAGTACGATGAGCAGCGTCGCGATCACGGTCGCGCCCGCCGTCACCGGGGCCGCCAGCGGCGGGGCGCCCTCGGGGACCTGGCGCAGAAGATCGAACAGAAGCGGCATGATCGTGACGGCGATCAGCATGATCACGGTCCCCGCCACCACGGGCGTGATGATCCGCCTCAGGAGCGCGAGATGCCGCGAGAGCCCGAACTGGAAGAGGGATGAGGCGATGACCAGCGACGCGAGGAGGGCGGGACCGCCTTGGACGAGCGCCGTCACGGAGGCCGCGATGAACGCGCCCGATGTCCCCATGAGGAGGACGTACCCCGCCCCGATGCGCCCGATGCGCGCGGCCTGCACGGCCGTGGTCACGCCGCTCACGATCAGGACCGCGAAGCTCCCCCAAGACAGGTAGTCCTCGGAGCCGCCGGCCGCCCGCACCACGATCGCCACCGTGATGACGATGGCCGCGATGGTGAGCACGACGTACTGGAGCGCGAGACCGATGGCGATCCGGTAAGGGGGCGTCTCGTCGGGCTCGTACTGGATCGCGTTGTTGAAGTCGCGGGGTTCTGCAGCCATCGGTCACATCCATCGTTGGGGAACGGAGATGCCGAACGCACGCGCTCGAAGCTCAAACCCACGGCAGCGACTCGCAAGACGACGACGGGCGCGTTGATCCGCGGCAACGTTGATTCTGAACGGGAATATGGTCTATATTGGTCCAGTTTCCCCGTCAGGGACTGAGTCGGTCATCGGATGGAAGGAGCAGGTCGGTGGACACTTCGGAGTTCGCACGCACATGGAGGATCGCCGAGGCGAAGGCGCGCCTGTCCGAGATCCTGCGTCTCGCGGACGAACAGGGACCACAGCGTATCGGCGTTCGGAGGTCCTTCGTCGTCGTGTCCGAACGCCTTTGGCGGGAGAAGGCTCCGATCCGGCAGCCTCTCGGCCGGTGGCTGATCGACCACATGCCTCGCGGGCTGGATCTCGAGATTCCCCGGGAGCGGGGGTCCACGCGACCGATCCCCTTTGCTTCGGATGACGTCCGGGACGACACCGAATGAGCGGCGTCCTGCTGGACACCAACGTGATCTCGGAACTGACGAAAAGGACCCCCGCCCCACCCGTGGTCGCGTTCCTGTCCGCACGAAACGACCTCTGGCTGTCTGCGCTGGTGTTGCATGAACTGGAGTTTGGCCTGCGCCTCCTGCCTCACGGAAGGCGGCGAGACGCGCTGCGCGGCGTGCTGTCGGGGTTCATCCGCCGCTACGAGGACCGTGTTCTGCCCGTGGACGAGAAGGCCGCCGTGTGGGCCGCCCGCTTTCGCGCGGACGCTCGCGAGCGAGGACGCCCGCTCGACCTGGGAGATGCGCTGATTGCCGGAACGGCCAAGGCCTGTGACTTTTCGATTGCGACGAGGAACGTGGCGGATTTCGACGGACTCGAGGTCGTCGTCACGAACCCGTGGGAGTTCGGCTGACCCGGCCGGCTCCGGCGGAGGTCGATGCCATGCATTGCTCGGCCCGGCCCACGACCGTGTCGCGGAATCGCGAGAGCGCTTCTGCATCCAGCCCCGGAGTCACTAGCTCCTGCGCCACGTTCTGTGCCTCCCGGATGACCGACTCGCCGATTTCGGCGACCCTTCTCCGGACCAGGGGAAGTCCCAGCGTCCCTCCTTCCGCGAAAGCCGCCCAGGAGTGTGGGCCCATCTCGGCGAGTCTGGCGCACCCCCCGATGGGCATGGCGAGAGCGGGCGACAGCTCCGGGTACTCGGCCGTCATGACGAGGTCATAGAGCGGCGCGAGACGAGGTCCGGCGGTGTCATACAGGAGTGAGAAGTTCTTTCCGTGCGCGTCGGCGTTGCCGACGATCAGGTTGAAGATCGTGGCGTCGAGGAGCTTGAGAACGTCGACGGCGGGGCGGAGGGCAACCCGGCGCAGGAGCTCGAAGCCATCCTTAAGATCCGGACCACCCTCCGCCGCGTATTTTGCTTCGGGCGGTATCCCGAGCGCCTGGCAGAAATCCTCCTGATGGACGCGGCGGACTCGACCGTCACGACCCGTCGATCGATCATACCGCGCGACCAACAGAAACGTTCGGTCCCCCACTCTTCGGGGCTCCACGGATGCGACGTCCAGGCCCACCGCCCGCGCGAGCCGCATCACGAAGGCCTCGTTCTCCGTCGTGTGGGGGAAGTCGGGGATCGCCGGTTTCAGGATGTGAGTCGTGGGCTGCCCCGGCGCCGGAGGAGCGATCTGACCGTCGACCGTGACGACGGGCAGTTTCGACTGGGCGCCGGCGAGCGACAGGCGAAGGCCGGCCTCGCCGGCGAGCAGGGGACGCCACGGCAGCCTGTCGAGCACCTCGATCAGTGCCGCGTCGTCAAGCGGTTGAGGCGAATAGTCGGATTCGAGATCTGTCGGCGCTTCTCCGGGCGGCAGGAGTTGGAGCGCGCCCGCCACGTCGCCGCCGAGTCGATCGAGAAGAGCGAAGTCGTTCAGGGGGGAGACGCCCAGCGACCGTGCCACACGGTCCCGCTGGGTCTCCTCCGGCAGGAGGCCGGCGAAGAACGGGCGGCATTGGCGGCGAGAGTACTGCTCGGCACGCTTGGGCAGCGATGCGGACAGTGCCGGGGCCCGGTCGTCCCGCAACCAGTCGTCCGCGTACGCGAACTCCAGGGCGGCGGGCCGGGGCTGCCTCAAACGGCCGACGAGCCGCCCATCCCACCAGATGTCGAGGACGCGGTTCACGTGTCGCGGATGCCGACCGGTGCAGTCGCGTCAGCTTCGGTTGGGGGAACGATCTCGACGGAACAGCCGAGCGCCGCCAGCACCTGAAGGACTTTTCCGATCTGCGCGGTCGGTTTTCCCGCTTCAAGGTCTACGATGAAGCGCAGACCCACTCCCGCTGTGCCCGCAAGCTCATGCTGGCGCAGCCTCGCGTGCTTGCGCGCGGTACGGACGATTTCGCCGATATCGGAAGGTGTGACGGTTCGTTTTCTCATGATATTCCCGATCGGGAATATCGAGTCTCCTCATGCCGCCTGTCAACCTTATTTTTCCCGATCGGGAATACTGGCAGTATTCGGAACTAACGTGGCGCAGAAATTCCCGATCGGGAACACGGAGGAGGGGAAGCGTCGCTTCGCAGGCTCCGAGAAAAGCGGGCGACCGGGGTCGAACCGGCGACCTTCAGCTTGGAAGGCTGACGCTCTGCCAACTGAGCTACGCCCGCGAGGCCGTCGAATCTGGCGACCGAGCCAGCTAACGGGCAAGTTTTCGAGCGCACGCGACGACGAATCCAGGAGGAGGATCGAGTGAGCGTTCGACATGTCTCGGAGTTCGGGCTGACGCCGGTCACCGCCGGATCGGGCACGGAAACGCAGGTTCTCATCGGCCCGGACCAGGGACCGAACTTCGCGCTGCGGCGCTTCGTCATGCAGCCGGGCGGCGGGATGCCGCGGCACACGAACATCGTCGAACACGAGCAGTACGTCCTCCGGGGACGGGCCCGGGTGACGATCGGAGATGAAGTGCACGACGTGAAGTCCGGGGATGTCGTCTACATCCCGGCGGGGACGCCGCACTCCTACGACGCGGTCGGCGACGAACCCTTCGAGTTCCTGTGCGCCGTGCCGAACCAGCCCGACAGGATCGAACTCGTCGACTGCTGATCCCGGAGCCCGGCGGGGCGGGCACCCCCCGGCGCATGGCTAGGCGGTAAGGACGACCCTCCCGACCACCCGGCCCGCCTCCAGGTCGCGCAGGCTCGCTTCGGCTTCATCCATGGGCCGCGTCGCGTAGGGGATCGGGTCGACGCGCCCGGCACGGACGAGTTTCATCAGCTCACCCATCTCGGCGAGGCTCCCGAGATCGGACCCCTCGAGGGTGAGATCCTTGAGCACGAGCAGGGGGAGGGGGACGGAGAGGGAGCCGCCCAGCAGGCCTACCACCACGAGGCTTCCGCTCTTGGCGACCGTCCGGAAGCCCAGCGCCGCAGACGCCGCGGAGCCGGCGAAGTCGACGACCGCGGCGCAGCCGCCGTTCGTGAGCTTCTTCAACTGCCGGGCCGCGTCGTCATCGCGGGCGTCCACGACGTGCGCGGCTCCCACCCGCCGCGCCGCATCGAGCTTCGCGTCGTCTACCTCGACCACGATGAGTTCGGCGTCGAAGAGCGCCTTTGCGAGCTGGATGCCGGCGAAGCCGACGCCGCCGGCTCCGATGATGACGAGCTGGTCCTCGAGCCGGCGTTCCGCCTTGCGGAGGGCGCTGTAGGCGGTGAGGCCGGAGCAGGCGTACGTGCCCGCCAGTTCGGGCGCGACGTCTCCGAAATCGAAGAGATAGCGCGGGTGCGGGACGATGACGTGGTCCGCGAACCCGCCGTCGAGGTGCGTGCCGAGGGCGCGGGGGCGGTGGCAGAGATGCTCCCGGTCGGCGTCGCAGAACTCGCAGGCGCTGCACCCGATCCACGGGAAGACGACGCGGCGCTCGCCGATGGAGACCCCGTCGGCGTCGGGCCCGGCCGCGGCGACCTCGCCGACGATCTCGTGGCCCAGCGTAAAGGGCAGTTCACGCACGGCCCGGACGTCCAGCTGTCGGCCGCCGCCCATCTCGAAGTAGCCCTGCCACAGGTGCAGATCGCTGTGGCAGAGGCCACAGGCGTGAACGCGCACGAGCACCTCGGTGCCCGTGGGTTCGGGGGTCGGCCGCTCCGCCGGTTCGAGCGGCCCGCCGTACTCGCGGAACTGGTAGCTCTTCATCGCCTTCCTCGGTGTCATTTCATGACCTGCAGTGTCTCGTCAGGACCTTCGCGAACGCGTCCACGACATCCTGCATCTGGGCGGCACCCGCAAGCAGGACGTGGTGCTTGACCCAGATCGTCGTGCGGCAGAGCCGATCGCATACCGGAAGCCCTCTTTCGAGCGGTGCGGTGTAGCCCGGATGCGCGGGGATCCCCTCAGCGCGGAGCGCCTCGATCGCGCGGTGTTTGTCGCGCCGGTCCGCCGCCATCCGGGATTCGTCGAGCCGGACCATGAAGATGTGACAGCCGTGCGCGGTGATGCGCGCGTCCGGGTCCGGCGTTTGCAGGCCGCCGATCCCGGCGAGTCCCTTCGTGAGCGCGTCCATGGCCTGCCGGCGGATGGCCTGCTCGGCCGGGAGGCGTTCCAGTCCGGCGAGGAGTAGCGCCGCCTGGAACTCGGTCATGCGGAGGTTGAGACCGACATCGGCGTGCGCGTGCGGCGAACCGCCGGGCTCGCGCCCGCAGTCGTGCCACGACCACGCCCGCCGATGGAGCGCTTCGTCGCTCATGAGCACCATCCCGCCCTCGCCGGCCGTGAGGTTCTTGCTCGACTGGAAGCTGAACGCGCCGGCGTCGCCAAGCGTGCCGACCGCGCGGCCCCGCCAGCTTGCGAGCCACGCCTGCGCGGCATCCTCGACGACCCGGAGGCCCCGGCGGGCGGCGATGTCGTTCACGCGATCCATGTCCGCCGGGCGCCCGCCGATATGAACGGGCAGGATCGCCGTCGTGCGCTCCGTGATCGCATCCTCGATCCGCTCCGGATCCAGGTTGTGTGTGCCGGCCGCCACGTCGACGAAGGCGGGAGCCGCGCCCAGCGACCGGATCGCGTGGGCCGTCGCCGCGAAGCTGTACGGGCTCGTGATGACCTCGTCGCCGGGCTGCACGCCGGCGGCGACGAGGGCGGCCTGAAGCGCCATCGTGCCGTTGCAGCAGGCCACGGCGTACCGGGCGCCGTGCAGCGCGGCGAAGCGGGCCTCGAGCTCCGGGACGGCCCCGCCGCCCAGCCCCCAGCGGCCGGACTCGAGCACCTCGGTCAGGGCACGCCGCTCCGCCGCCCCGGAGCGTGGCCACGCGGGCCACGGCGCGGTGCGGACCGGGGTGCCGCCGTCGACCGCCAACCGGCCCGTCATGGGCTACGAGACGGCGCGCGGCCGGCTCCGTGCGATGACCGCCGGAACGCCGGAATCCCGCGCGAGCTGGTTGAACGCGTCGAGCATCTCGCCGAGTACCCGCGCGAGCCCGGCTTCCTCCACCATCCACTCGGCCTCCAGATCGCTCCAGCGCTCCAGCACGCCGGCGCGGGGAGGAAGATCGGAGCCATCCACCTCACCCATGAGCGCGGTCAACTGCATGTTCAGCAGCCCCTCGTAGGCGACCATGTCCTGCTGCGCCGCCCGCCGCTTCTGGAACAGCCGGTCTTCCAGCACCGTGATCGAATCCGCGAGCGTGGCGCCCGCCGCTCCGAGCGCCTGCGCCCCGGAGAGGCCGGCCTCCGCCGCCTGCCCGACGACCTCGTTCACTTGCGCCCGCACGTCCCGGATGTCGTTCAGCCCGACGTGCAGGTCCACGATCGCCCCGAACACCGACTCCAGGAAGCGCCCGTTCGCCGCGAAGTCCGTCTCGGCAGCCGGTATCCGCGGATCCCCGCGCACCTCGAACGGCCGGGTCTGCGGCGGCGCTTCTCCCACCGTCAGGCGGGCGCTGTAGGTGCCCGGCATGACGCGATATCCCTGCGCGTCACCGAAGAACGCGTACGACTCCGCGACCCTCGGCCCGCTCTCCACGCGCAGATCCCAGGACACCCGATTGTGGCCCGGCGCGGCGGGCGCGGGCGAGCGCCGGACACCCGCGGCCGTCAGCGCCGTATCCGTGCTGAACGTGCGGATCACGGCGCCCTCCGCGTCGAGGATCTCCAGCACGAGCGAGGTGTCCGGCGAGTCCGGCGCTTCCCCGGCTCCCGGATCCCGCGGCGGGGCGCCCACGACGTAGTCGATCGCCACGCCCGGCGTCTTGTTCTGCCCCGATGTCGTCGGGCCCACGGGGCCGCCGAGTCCCGCGCTCACGCGGTACCCCGTGGAGGGCGCATACAGGTGGTGCCCGTCCGCCGCCTCGGCGTCCGCCTGCTGCCGCAACGGAGAGAGGTCGTCGAGCACCCAGAAGCCGCGTCCCTGCGTCGCCACGGCGAGGTCCCCCGCCTGCACCTGCAGGTCGGTGATCTGCGTGAGGGGCATGTTCAGGTTCAGGCTTCTCCACGAGGCGCCATCATCGAAGCTCACGTACATCCCGAGTTCCGTCCCGGCGTAGAGCAGTCCCCGGCGCCCGGGGTCCTCGCGCACGACTCGTGCCCACGCGTCGGGCCGGTCGGCTCCGATCCCGGCGTCGATGCGCTCCCAGCTCTCGCCGTAATCCACGGTCTTGTAGATGTAGGGCGCGAAGTCGTCGAACTTGTAGCGGGCGAGCGTGATGTAGGCGCCGCCCGGCTCGTGCGGCGACGGGTCGAGCGAATTCACCATCCCCTCGGGCATCCCGTCCGGCGTGACGTCCATCCACGTCTCCCCGTTGTCGCGCGTCACGTGGACGAGGCCATCGTCCGCTCCCACCCAGATCGTCCCCGCCTCCACCGCGGACTCGGCCATCGTCATGATCGTGTTGTAGACCTCGCCGCCCGCCGCCTCGTTCGTGAACGGCCCGCCTGCCGCGACGTGCTTCTCCGGCTCGTTCCGGGTGAGGTCGGGGGAGATCTCCTCCCATGTCACCCCGCGATCGCTCGACCGCAGCAGGTGCTGCGCGCCGTGGTAGATGACCCTCGGATCGTGCGGCGACACGACGACCGGCCCGTTCCAGTTCCAGCGGTAGCGCATGTCCTCGGCATCCATCCCGAGCTGGAACTGCGGGTACGCCTGCACGCTGCGCGCGGAGCCGAGTTCCGTGTCCAGCTCCGTGATGATCCCCTGGATCGAGGTCGCGTACAGGTAGCGCGGGTTGTCGGGATCGAAGGCGACCCAGGCCGATTCCCCTCCCCCCGCGTCGATCCAGTCCTTCCAGCCCAACCCGCCGGCGTGCGTCGCCCAGCCCAGCATGCCCACGCTCGTGTTGTCCTGCTGTCCGCCGTACATGCGGTACGGGAACTGGTTGTCCACCGCGAGCCGGTAGATCTGCGCCGTGGGCTGGTTCTCCTGCGTGGACCAGGTCTCGCCGCCGTTGAAGGTGACCGTCCCTCCCCCGTCGTTGGCGGAGAGCATGACCTCGCTATCGAACGGGTTGATCCACAGGTCGTGGTGATCGACGTGCGGCGTCTGGATCGTCTCCCAGCTCCGCCCGCCATCGATCGACTTGAGGAAGGGCGAGTTCATCACGTAGACGGTCTCGCGGTCCAGCGGGTCGGCGTACAGCTCGATGTAGTACCAGGCCCGCCCCCGAAGCTGCCGCTCCGAACTCACCAGCGACCAGCTCTTTCCGGCGTCGTCCGAACGGTAGACGCCGTCCACGTCCTCGTCCGCCTCGATCAGCGCCCACACCCGGTCGGGGTCGGCCGGAGACACGTCGATCGCCGTCTTCCCCATGAGATCGGGCAGGCCCGCGTTGATCTCCTCCCACGTGTCCCCGCCGTCCGTCGACTTCCAGAAGCCCGAGCCGGGCCCGCCGCTCCGGATGTACCACGGCTCGCGGTCGTGGTCCCACATGGAGGCGTAGAGGATGCGCGGGTTCGTGCGGTCCATCGCGAGGTCCGAGGCTCCCGTGTTCTCGTCCACGTGGAGGACGAGTTCCCAGTTCTCTCCGCCATCCGCCGAGCGATAGATCCCCCGCTCCGGTGACGGCGCGAAGGGCGACCCCTGGGCGGCGACGTAGACGAGATCCGGATCCTCGGGATGCACCCGGATGCGGGAGATGACGCGGGTGGGGGCAAGGCCCAGGTGCGTCCAGGTGCGGCCCGCGTCCGTCGAGCGGTAGACCCCGTCCCCGTGCGAGGTCGTGACGCCGCGGATCGAGTGCTCGCCCATCCCGACGTACACGACGTTGGGATCGGACTCCGAGACGGCCACCGCGCCCACGGACGAGGTGCCCACGAAACCATCCGTCACCGGATGCCAGCTGATGCCGGCATCGGAGGTCTTCCACACGCCGCCGCCGGCCGTCCCCATGTAGTACGTGAGACGGTCGCCGGGGACCCCCGCCGCGGCGACGGCCCGCCCGCCGCGGAACGGCCCCACGTTGCGCCACCGCATCGACTGGTAGAGCGCGGTCTCGCCCTCCGCATCGCCGGCCGGCTCCTGGACCGGGGCTGTCGCGCGCGCCTCCGCCGCTGGCGCCGCGAGTACCAGCGTCAGAAGCAGAAGCCGCGCGCGCCGCGTGAAGGACGGGGTGGGTGTTCTCGCTTCGATCGACCGCATGGGAACGAACCTCCGCGCTGGGATGTCGGCACCGCGCCGACCCGGGTTCATATTGGGCGCGATTGGGGCGCAGAGAATACACCGCGGCCCGCCGCCGCCGACAGAAGAGAGGGTTCATGCACATGCTCCTGAAGCGGTTCGCCGGACGCCTCACCCTCACGCTGTCGATGGTGGTGCTGGAGTCCGCGGGCTGGCTGCTCTTTCCGCTCGTCATCGGCCGCGCCATCGACGGCGTTCTCGCGGGCTCGACGCGGGGCCTGTACGAACTCGCGGGACTGGGGATCGGGACGATCTTCATCGCGATCGGCCGCCGGGTCGTCGACAGCCGCGCCTACGCCGGCATCTACGTCCGGCTGGGCGAGGAGATGGTCGCCTCCGCCGCCGAGCGCAGCACCTCGACCCGGACGGCGCGGCTCGGGATGCTCCGGGAGATCGTGGAGTTCTTCGAGCACTCCCTCCCCCAGCTCATCACGAGCACCATCGGGCTCGCCGGCACCATCGTGATCCTCTCGACGCTGAACGTTTCGGTGTTCCTGGGATGCGTCATCGTCGCCATCGCCACGGGCATCCTGTACGCGCTCACGGGAAGGTTGACGACGCGCTACAACGAGGGGCTCAACGATGAGCACGAACGACAGGTCGACGCCGTCGACAGCGGCGATCCCGTCCGCCTCGGCGAGCACCTGCGCGCGATGACGCGGTGGAACATCCGCCTCTCCGACCTCGAGGCCGGCACCTTCGGCATCAACTGGGTGCTCATGATGGGGCTGCTGGTATTCGCGGTCGGCATCTCGGCGGAGCGCACCGTCGAGTACGGCGCCGTGTTCGCCATCGTCATGTACGTCTTCCAGTTCGTGGAATCGCTGATGGCCCTCCCCTTCTACTACCAGCAGTGGTTGCGGCTGCGGGAGATCTCGGGCCGGCTGGCACGCGTCGGCGCCGAGGCCGGCGTCACCGCGTGAGCGGGTGCCACCGGCTGCCGGGCTCAGTCGCGGCGAATGGCCTGGCCGGGGAGGGCGGTCTCGATGAGTTCCGCGTCGCGGACCACGAAGGTGCCTGCGACGAGCACGTGCTCGATCCCGGATGACGGCTCCGTGGGCGACTGGAAGGTCGCGTTGTCGATGACCGTAGCGGGGTCGAAGACGGTGATGTCGGCGTCCGCCCCGACCCGGATCCGGCCCTTATTCGCCATCTGCGGCACATAGGCGTCGAGCCGCTGCGCCGGCATCAGCGTCATCTTCCGTAGCGCGTCCATGAGGGTGAGGAGGCCCTCCTCGCGCACGTAGCGGCCGAGCACGCGGGCGAAGGTGCCGGCCCCGCGCGGGTGTCCCTGGCCGTTGACGAAGGGGACGCCGTCGCTCGCCACCATCACGGCGGGGTGGGCCAGCGCCAGTTCGAACATCTCCTGAGGGATGATGTGCGCGATGATCCGGCCGCCGGTCTCCCGCCGCTCGTTGAACGTGTCCTCCGTCAGCCGTTCGCCGGTCGCATCCCACTCGATGTCGCCGAAGTCGCCCCCGAGCCGCTCCCGCCAGCCCGGGTCGAAGATCGCGGCCCGGATGTCGGTGGAGGCCGCGGTGTAGGGATAGACTTCGGTCGTCACATCCAGCCCGCTTGCCTGCGCCCCCTCGATCATGCTCAGGAGCGTCGGCACCTGTCCCAGGCCGCTCGATCCGATGTGCACGATGTGGACCCCGGCCCCGGTCGACGCCGCGTTCGCAATCATCTCGTGCACGGCCTCGATCGAGCTTCCGGGCTCGACGAGTCCGGCGTAGCGGACGTGGACGAAGTTCGCCACGCCTTCTTCCGCCGCGAGTTGGAACAGCCGGTGGATCTCCTCGCGCCGGGCCCCGGGCGTGTACTGGATGCCGAAGCCGAGGCCGAGCGCTCCGCGTCCCAGTTCGTCGCGCAGCCGGTCCTCCATCACCACGACCTGCTCGAGGTCGGCCGCGAGCCGGACCGCTTGCCGCTGCCCGCCGAGGGCGAGTCGGCGGGCCGCCCCGTGCGAAGCCGTGGCGCCGTAGTGGATGGCGGCCTTCCCTTCGCGGCTCGCGTACCATTCGTCCACGTCGCCGGTGCCGCTCTCCAGTTCGAGCGCGGTGGTGACCCCGTCCTGGGCCTGCAACTGGCTCGAGAAGAGGTCCTGGCCGTGGGCGTGGAGGTCGATGAACCCCGGCGCCACGACGAGACCGGACACATCGACCACGGTCTCGCCGTCCAGCGGAGACTCGGAAACCGCGGCGATCGTCCCGTCGCGGATCCCGACGTCACGCACCGCGTCGAGACCGGACTCGGGGTCCATGACGCGCCCGCCCGCGAGGACGAGGTCGTAGCTCTGGGCCACCGTCCCGGAAACGGTCGAGGTGAGGGCCGAGACGACGGCGGCGGCGATGGCGGTCAGCGTTCGGAACCGCATGGGGAAGGCCCTCCGTTCGAGGATCCGTTTCATGCAATCATCCGAGCAACGACGGGAGTATGCGAGCGACCGTCAGGCCCAGGAAGGTGCCCGCGGCGTTGCCGAGCGACCCGATCAGGACGGCCGGGAGCACGAGATCGCCGCGCCCGAGGCTGCGCGCCAGCGCGAGCGCGGAGGTGCCGCCGCCCACGTTGGCCTGCGACGCCACGGCCGCGATGTCCACGTCCAGCCGGAGAAGTCGGGCCGCGCCGAAGGTGATGAACCCGTGCACGACGATGATCGTGAAGGTGAAGACGAGGAGCGCCAGACCGAGCGGGCCGATGTCGGCGAGCGCCCGCACGTCGCAGTGGGCGCCGATCACGCACAGGAAGAGGTAGACGGAGAACAGGCCCAGCGTCCGACTGCCGGCGAGATCCGTGATGGCCCGGAACTGGGCGAGGATGAGAGCGATCACCGTGAGGATCAGGATGTCGGGGATCGGGAACCCCATGGCCGCGGTCCACGCCTCCAGCCGCTGGGAAGCCCACAGCGTCCCGAAACCGATCGCGAGGACGAGGGCGAGATCGACCGGATGCACGCGCTCGGTGTCCTCATCGACTCCGAGGTCCGGGGCCCGGTCGGCGGAACCCGGCGCCGCGTCGGCCGGCCCGCCGCCCCAGCGGGACTTCGGCCAGTGCGGCCGCAGCCAGCGCGGAATCGCGATCGTCGCGGCCATCCACACGGTCGTCATGATCGAGTCCACGGCCGACGCGCCGCCGAACAACACGCCTTCGCGCATGACGTCGTATCTGAGCGCGACCGCGTTGAAGTTCACGCTGCCGCCCGTGTAGGTGCCCGTGAACATTCCCCCCAGCGGCCCGAACAGGGGCCCGATCCGCTCCGGTCCGTCCACGAGGACCATGCCCGCGATCACGCCGGCCACGGTCCCCAGCGATCCGATGATGAAGAGGGTGATGATCGGCAGCCCGGCGCGCAGGATGTCGCGCAGGTTGACCTTCAGCAGGAGCCACACGATCGCGAGTGGGGCAACCGTGCCGAAGATCGCGTTGTAGGCCGGGACCGGGTCCGCATCGGTCGAGGAGGTCGGAAGCAGGCCGAAGTTCGCGATGATCGCGGTGAAGATGATGACCATCAACGCGGTGCCGCCGTGCCGCAGGAAGCTCCGGCGCACGAGCCATTCCGTCCCGGCGATGACGAGGCACAGGACGGCGACGATGTAGAGCGTCTGCGCGGTCACGGCGGGACCCGGTCAGTCATCAGTCATCGGCATAGAGCGACTCCGCCTTCACGGCGGAGGTCGTGATCCCCTTGATGAAGGCGGAGGAGAAGCCGCGGTGCTCCATCTCGTTGAGGCCGGCGATCGTGCAGCCGCGCGGCGTCGTCACGCTGTCGATCTCGCGCTCGGGATGACGGCCCTGATCCCGGACGAGGGCCGCGGCGCCGAGCGCGGTCTGGGCCGCCATCCGGAGCGCTTCGTCGGGGTGGAAGCCGATCTCGATGCCGCCCTGGCAGGCGGCGCGCACCGCCCGCAGGAAGAACGCCACGCCGCAGGCACACAGGGCCGTGGCGGGGACCATGTGTTCCTCCTCCACGACGAGCGTGGCCCCGACGGCCCGGAACAACGCCGCCACCCGGTCGAGGGCCCCGGCGTGAGCGGGCTCCGCCGCGAGACACGTCATCGACTCGCGCAGGGCGACCGCCGTGTTGGGCATGGCGCGAACGATCGCCACGTCGGGGTCTACATGTCGGCGAATCGCCGCGATCGACGCCCCCGAGACGACGGACACGAGAAGGTGGCGCCCGGCCTCCACGTGCGGGGCGATCTCCATCAGCACCGCGTCGAGGGCCTGTGGCTGGACCGCGACAATCACGGTGTCGCAGGCGGCCACGGCGCCCGGATTGTCGGACGACACCGGGAACCCCCGTCCCGCGAGGTCCGCTACCCTCTCCGTGTGGCGGCGCGTGACGTGGACCTCCGCCGGAGCGTGCGAGCCCGCGGCCACGAGTCCCTCGGCGATGGCGCGCCCGATATTCCCCGCGCCGAGGATGGCGACGCTGGCGGACGATGTCGGGTGGCGCATATCGAAGCCTCTTCGCGTGTTTCGCAAGTGTGGTCCGCGCGGGACCGGTTGCGGCCGAGCCTGGCAGCCCGTGGCGGCGCGAGGCGCATTGTCGCCCGAGGGCCGCACGACCCGCAAGGCGTTGCCGCCCGAGCGGCGCGTCGATGTTGCCGGAGATATCGCCGGACCCGGCCGGCCCGGCGACATTGGGGTATCCCCGCAGAAAACGGAGGACGGAAGATGGATCGTCGGATGGTCGAATACGAAGCGAAGAAGCAGACGCCGCTCGTGGCGTACATTCTCCTCGTGGTGTTCGGCGTCGTGGGCGCCCACAACTTCTATCTCGGACGACGCGGACAGGCGCTGGCCCAACTTCTGTTCTCCGTCGTCATGGCCGGCGCCATGCTTTGGCTCTTCGTAGGTTTCGCGTCAGCCGAAATGGGCGATGTGTCGGGCGGGTTCGACGAGTTCGTGCGACGCGCCTGGACCTTCTACGCGATCGGCATCGTGTGGGGCGTCGGCACCTTCGCCTGGCTCGTGGTGAACGCGATCGAGGTTCCAAAACTCATCGCGGAGCACAACGTCCAACTCCACGCCCGCCTCTTCGGCACCGAGTAACCGCCCGCCTGCAATCGCGGGAACGGATCCTCAGGACGCCGCCCTCTCGAGGTAGCGCGCTTCGAGGCCGTCGAAACGCTCGAAGTCGCGGTCGTTGGTGAGAATTGCGGAGATGCCGTGCTCCCGGCACAACGCGGCGGTTTGCGCGTCGAAAACCAGGTTTCCCCGCGCGTCGGCACCGCGGGAAGTGGCGGTCAGCAGATCGAGGAAGCCGGCGCCGGGCAGGACGACGCGGCAGCTCGGTGAAGCGACGACGCCGTCGAGGAAATCCACGGCCTGCTCCAACGTCGACGGCGGGCTGAAGACCCGCCTGTGGGTGACGACCCGCAGGAACTCCACCGCGCAGAAGATGGGAAGGCCCCAGTGAGCCGCGCCCTCGGCGAGCGCAATCAACTCCCGGGCGGCGGCCGTGTGAAATTCGGTCTCGGCCCGATGCGCATAGACCAGAACGTTGGTGTCGACGGCGATCACGCGCGATCCTGCAGCCCGTCCAGCACGTCGTAGAGCGCCTCTCGATCGGAGATGTCGACCTTGGGCGGGGCGTCCCCCTGCACCGTCCTGAGTTCGAGTTTGAAGGCCGGATCCTTCCGGCGGTCGTCCATCAGCTTCGTACGCAACGCATCCTCGACGAATCGGGTTAGCGAGATGCCCTCGCGTGCCGCTCTCATTTTCGCTCTCCTGAGAATCTCATCGTTCAAGTTAAGCGTGGTTTTCATCGGGCTCTCAACCGGGCTGCGAACCTGTGATATGGTATAACCATACGATTGATGCCATATGTACGGCAAGGAATCGACCAAGCTCGTCGGACATGCGTGGTGCGAACGGTGCCGCGGGTTGGCGCTACTCGCCGTTCCAGCGGCGGATTGCGAGGCAGGCGTTGTGTCCGCCGAAGGCGAACGAGTTGGAGAGGGCGACCGGGACAGGGCGCTCGATGGGGCCGCCGTGGGCGTATTCGAGATCGCACTCGGGATCCGCCTCCTCGAAGTTGATCGTGGGCGGGATGACGCCGTGCCTGCAGACCATCATGGAGATCACGGCCTCGATGGCCCCGGCGGCCCCCAGCGGGTGACCCGTCATCGACTTCGTCGCGCCCACCACCGTGGATCGCGCGTGCTCGCCCAGCACTTCCTTGATCGCCTTCGTCTCGGCGGCGTCCCCGACCGGCGTCGCGGTCCCGTTCGCGTTGATGTAGCCGATGTCGCCGGGTGCGAGGCCGGCGTCTTCGATCGCCTGCTGCATGGCCAGCCGGGCGCCGACGCCATCCGGCGCGGGAGCCGTCATGTGATAGGCGTCCGCGCTCTGCCCGAAACCGACGATCTCCCCCAGGATTCGTGCGCCGCGCGCCCTCGCATGCTCGAGTTCCTCGAGAATCAGCATCCCGGAGCCCTCCCCCAGCACAAAACCGTCTCGCCGAGCATCGAAGGGGCGGCAGGCCTTCTCCGGGTCGTCGTTGCGCGTCGACATCGACCCCATCGACGCGAAGCCGGCGACCGCGAGCGGAGTGATGGCGGACTCCGTGCCCCCGGCGATCATCACATCCGTCTCTCCCCGCCGGATCGAGCGGAAGGCGAGGCCGAGCGAGTGGCCGCTCGACGCGCAGGCGGACACGGTCGCGTAGTTCGGGCCGCGCGCCCCGTACACGATGGACAGGAGTCCGACCGTCATGTCCGGGATGAACATCGGGATGAGCAGGGGGGAGACGAATCGCGGTCCCTTCGACAAGAGCTTCCTGTGCTGCGCCTCCAGCAACGGGAGCCCGCCGACGGCGACGCCGACGACGACCCCCGTCCGATCCGGGGGCAGGTGGGCGAGCCCATCGCCGAACCCCGCCTGTTCCATGGCCTGGGAGCCCGCGGCAATGGCGAGCTGCAGAAACCGGTCCGCGCGGCGCGCCCCCTTCCTGTCCAGGTACTCAAGGGGATCGAACCCCTTCACCTCACAGGCGAAACGGACGGCTTGATCCGAGGCGTCGAAGAGCGTGATCGGACCCGCTCCGCTCACGCCCCGGAGGAGCGCGTCCCAGGTCGAGTCCACATCGAGACCGATGGGCGTGACCATCCCGACGCCCGTGATGACGACACGCCTCGGTGGATCGGTTTGGATCAAGCGGATGCTCCTCCCGCCATTCTCGTTCGGCCTCGGGACGGAACGATCCCGTCATGGAATCGTGGGATCAACCTCATTCCGCCCCTCACCCCGTTCGGGGGGAGATAATACGGCGACTCCGAAGGCCTGACATGGCCCCCGAAGATGGCGTGGTGGGAAAGGGGGGTGGGCTTACGCCCTACTTCCAAACGGAGGGGGTGGGATTTGAACCCACGTGGGCTTGCGCCCGCCGGTTTTCAAGACCGGTGCATTTAGCCGCTCTGCCACCCCTCCGGATGACGCTGTTACCCGCGCATCGAGGCTCCGCACGGACGCGGCGCGCCGCTCCGAGGGCAAGGTAATGCGCCGGGAGTCGCGAATCCATTAAGGATGACGGGGCGGTTCAGGTGTCGGGGGGGAGGGTGATTCGGTAGCGGACGACGCGCTGGATGCCCAGGTCGTCGCGGCTGACGGCCCACACGTCGTCGCCGTCGAACACGGGGAAGGGGTTGGCGGAGAAGTCTTCGGGCGGATTCATGGCTCCCAGGTAGGTCCCGTCGGCTTCGAACACATCGAAGCGGAGCGGAGACCGCCACACGAAGGGCGTGGAGAAGGGGCTGTCCGGGTCGTAGTCCTCGTTCTCGACCTCCCGCGCCTCGGTGGCGACCCGCACCCATATCCGGCCGTCCCGTCCGGGGTAGAGCCCGGTGAAGGGCGGCTTCGTGTCCGGGATGGACGGCCCGTCCCACGTCCAGCCCGGGACGGTCATGCCGATGCCGCGCTCGGTCTGGGCGCGGGCATGCTCCGCTTCGCGGGGGAAGACGCGGGCGGGCTCGTGCGCGCGCTCGATTCGGAGGACGCCATCCGAAAGCCCCATGTCGATGGCATAGTCTGACGAGATTCCGCTCGCGAAGTGTCCGCCGGGGTGGACCACCCAGATCGCCCGCGGCGCGAACGGGACTCCGTATGTCGCCCTCGCACCGTCCCTTTCTCCCGTGACGGTCTCACCCTCGAAGTCGCCGTGCGGCGGTGCCACCGTGTCGCGGGGCGTTCCATCGGGGTCGAAGACGGCCAGCAGGCTGCGACCGAACCCGGTCGCTGCGGAAGGGTCGCGGGCCGCCACGTACATCCTCCCCCGACCATCCGTCCACAGCGGCTGGTTCGAATAGAAGGCGGGGACATAGGGCCATTCCTCCAAAGACTCCTCTTCGGGGCCGTAGACCTGCAGGCGCGCATTGCCCGGATCGCGCACGACGACCCGCCGGTCGGGAAGCAGGGCCATCGCCTCGGGCCGCTCCAACTCGCCGGGGCCCTGTCCGGGCCCTCCCAGGGTCCGCATGTAGGCGCCCTCCGGGTTGAATACGCGGACTTCCCGGGCCTGCTGGTCGAACACGTAGACGTTGCAGTCGTCATCCACCGCGATCGATCCGATGCGGCCGAAGAGGTATTCGTCGCGGCCCTCCACCTCGCCGATCGACAGCTCCGGAACGAGCGTCGCGTCCCCGCCCCACACGCTCCCCGACAGGGTGCGAACGACCACCGTGTCGCCGATCCTGTCGGTCACCACCTGCGGGCCGCGCGCGACCTCCGAGCCGGTGCCGCACGCGGCGAACGCCACCGAGAGTACGGCGAACCACGAATCCCTCATCGCCTGCATCGCTTGCCTCCTGGACCGGACGCACCGGAGCGCCCCCCTCGGACGCGTGAGGGCGCCCCCCATAGAAACTGCCGCTCCCGGATAGGTTGTCCGACGCCGCGGCGACCGGCACCTTCGAGCTTCGAATCGAAGAATGGCTCAGGGTCAGCGCCTCCGCGGGCGGGCGCGTGAAGGGAGAGAAGCGATGACGAGAATCGGACGGTTCCGGGTCGGACTGGCGGGGATTGTAGCGGCCGCGGCGATGGCCGCCTCCTACGCGGCCGTGCAGGCGCAGGAGTCGTGGCTCGTCGGGACGTGGGAAGCCACCGCGGATATGCCCGACATGCCGGGAGCCCCCGCAATGTCAATGACCTGGACGGTCGAGATGGCGGAAGATGGCACCTACACGGGAAGCTGGACGATCACCGCAGCGGGACAGAGCCGCACCTACGAAATGTCCGACATCTCGGTCGAGGGAGACGCCTTCAGCTTCACCGTCGGCATCGACGAGCCGGGGCAAACGGGGGAGTTCGTGTTCGAGGGGACGATGGCGGAGGGCGAGGTGAGTGGCACCTTCGAGGCAGGTCCGGAAGGGATGCCGGCAATGATGACGGGAACCTTCTCCGGCGGCCGGGCCGAGGGAGACGGCGCCTGACGCCAGCAGGCCCGCGCCTGACGCCAGCAACCCGCGACGGAAAAAAGCGGGCGACCGGTCTCGAACCGGCGACCTTCAGCTTGGGAAGCTGACGCTCTACCAACTGAGCTACGCCCGCGCGCTGCCGTGTGCTGCGATCGTGTGCTGCGATGGGGCGGGAGGGACTTGAACCCCCGACTTCTGCGATGTGAACGCAGCGCTCTGGCCAGCTGAGCTACCGCCCCTAACGGTCCCCTCACGGGGCCAGCGATGTTACCCCGCGACCCCTTCGCATGTCAAAGCCGCCGCCGCCACGGCGCGGGCGTGGCCGCCACGGTGCGCGGGCGCGGCGCGGCGCTCAGGTGCGCCAGGGCGTGAGCAGCTTGAAGAAGGCGTCGGTGTTGTCCTGCACGAACTCGCGGACGCTCTTCTCGGTGTTCGCGCGCGTGGAGATGTAGCACTGCTGGCACGCGTTCTGCTTCGTGAACTTCTCCAGCATGTCCTCCTGCCGGTCGAAGTACGCCATCACCATCGCGCACGGCGTGAGCCTGCCGTCCGGGTTGATGACGAGGAAGCGGCGGCCCGCCTGGCATCCCGGGATCCCTCCCTCCGTCAGAAACCGGTGGAATTTCCACAGCACGCGCGGCGTCGTGTAGACCGGATAGCCGGCGTTGCGGAGGTCGATGACCTCCTGCAGGCTCTCCGCCAGCCCGTCCAGCCCGTCCCCCTCGATGAGCCCGTCCCGGTCCTGCACCCGCAGGTGCGTGTAGACGGAGAAGTTGATCGGCACGCCCCAGTCCTTCGCGACGCGCACCATGTCTCCGATGTCCCGGTAGTTCCACGCGGTGATGCACACGTTGAGCAGGATGTCGTCCGTGTCCGCGCTCTGGCGGCGGATCTCGGGCACCACGCGCGCCATGCGGTCGAACAGGCCGGGGATGCGGCGGAACTCATCGTGCCGTTCGTCGGGGAAGTCGAGCGAGGTGGACAGCTGGTGCATCCCGCTGTCCTTGAGACGGAAAAAGCGTTCCGGCGTGAGGTTCGACGCGTTCGTGACCACGATCATCCAGGGCAGCCCGCCCTTGTTCGTCATCGCGTCGACGATGTCGTACACGTCTCCGCGCGCGAGCGGTTCCCCTCCGGAGGCGTGCGACACGACGGGCCGAAGCTCCCTGCAGATCGCCGCGTACTCCGCGGCGCCGAGGCGCTCTTCCTTGATCGGCCCGCCCCAGTTGCAGTGCCAGCAGTTCGCCGTGCAGGCGTGTGTGATCTCGAACGAGACGGAGAGCGGCTTGTTCTGAATCCGGTTCCGGATGCCCCGCGCGAGCATGCGTGCGGCCATGGCTCCGGAGATGTTCGGCATCCGCTCAACCCTGCCCAGTGTCTGCCTGGTGCCTCGCCTTCCAACGCTTGACCCCCTCGGGGATGGCCTTCACGAGGTACATCGCGAAGACCACGGCCACGCACGCGATCAGCACCCAGTTCGGGATCGGAATCGTGGCTCCGAGGAAAGCGAGAAGGTAATAGCGGGGAAAACGGGCGACCACCAGCGCCGCGACCCACTTCCACATGGGGTACTGGATGGAGAATGCCAGGAACTTAAAGGGGAAGAAGGGGATGGGCGCGAAGCCGGTCGCCACGATGGTGGCGAAGGGCCACCTCATGAACCAGGAGATCGCTGTCCGGTAGAACCTCTTGCGCTTGTAGGCCCGGATGTTCTGCAGGTTGAGGAGGGGGACGAAGACGAGGTGGTCCATGATCCCCGCAATCGCCGTGCCCAGCGTGGCCCACGCCGCGGCGAGCCACAGGTCCGCGACCTTCCCGAAGTAGATGAGGACGGGCTCGTGGGGGAAGACGGAGATCGCCGTGTTGGCCGGGATGGAGTAGAAGGCGAGATACAGGTAACTGTCGGACTGGAAGTCGCGCAGGAGGAGGATCGACGTCGTGAGGCCGATCGCGATCATCAGCCCACCGCAGATCCAGACCGCGGGCCCGAGGTGCGTCCGGCCCTCCGCCTCGGACGCGCCGCCGGCCTCGTCGCCAGCCTCGTCGCCGGCCCTTTCGTTGCGGTCCTGCCCCAAAAACGCTCTCCACCGTAGCTTTGTGTCCCGCGGCATGGCCCGTTTCCCGCTGAAACTACCGCCACCCGGCCCGCGGTGCCCCGGACAGGGCGCGCGAAGAGGAGGATTCGATCGGCGACCATCGCATCGACACCCGGATGGACTGCCCGGAGTGCGGCGCCCCCGTGGGGCGGTCCGATCAGACCTGCCAGAAGTGCGGCGCGGCGTTGTCGTTCGCACCCGATGAGGTCGGCGTGCACTGCGCGGTCTGCGGCGACGCGATCGGCGCCTACACCGAGACCTGCCCCGGCTGCGGCGAGACGGGCTACCCGGCGCTCCGTCCGCGCCGCGGCCGCAAGTGGAAGGGCTCGCGCCCGGAGGGTCTGACCCGGACGTGACCCACGGCCGCGCACGGCTCGACCGGACATGCATCGTCCTCCACGAGCCGCAGGATGTCGTCAACATCGCGCTCGTGATCCGCGCGATGAAGAACATGGGCCTGTCGCGTCTCCGGCTCGTGAACCCCGCGGAGTTCGATGCCTGGCGCATCACCGGGATCGCGCACGACACCGAGGATGTCGTGGAACGCATCCGCATCTTCGACGACCTCCCGTCCGCCCTCGCCGATGCGAGTTACGTGCTCGGCGCGACCGCCCGCCGCCGCTCCACCCGGCACGAGTGGTGGAGTCCCGAGGCCGCCGCGACGGAATTCGCCGGTCCCGCCGGCGGACGCGAGGGCCGGCTCGCCGTCCTGTTCGGCCGCGAGGACCGGGGGCTCTCCAACGAGGCGCTCGACCTCTGTCACGGACTCGTGTGCATCCCCACGAACCCGGACCACACGTCGATGAACCTCGCCCACGCGGCCGTCATCATTCTCTACGAACTGCGGAAGGCCGCGCTGGGCCCGGCCGACTGGGAGGCGCGCGACCTGGAGGGCAAGCGGCGGCGCCGGACGCCGCCGGCCCTGCACGGCGAACTGGAGGAGTTCTTCGATATCTGGGAGCGGGCGATGGAGGAGGCGGGCCTCTTCCACGGCATCGACCCGGCGCCAAAGATGCGGAGTTTCCGGAACATCTTTCAGCGCGCGGACCTCGACCGGCGCGAACTCGGCCTCATCCTCGCGGTGGCGTACGAGGTGCTGAACTTCGCCCGGAGAGAGAAGAAGCGCGCCCGCGAGCGCGCGGAGGCGGAGGCGGGCGCCAGCTAGCCGTCTGGCGAACGGCAGCTAGCCGTCAACTAGATCCGCTGGCGCAGCTTCGAGACGAGTTCCTCGTTGGAGTCGGTCTGCCGCATGAGCCCGAGGACTTCCTGCATGGCTTCGACCGGCGGGTAGGTGCTGAGTTCGCGCCGCATCGCCTGCGCGACGAGGAGTTCGTCGTCGCTCATCAGGCGTTCCTCCCGCCGCGTCGCGCTCGAATTGAGATCGATCGCGGGGAAGATCCGGCGGTCCGAGATGTCCCGGTCGAGCACGAGTTCGCTGTTCCCCGTCCCCTTGAATTCCTCGAAGATCACCTGGTCCATGCGGGAACCGGTGTCGACGAGCGCCGTCGCGACGATCGTGAGCGATCCGCCGCCCTTGCTCTCCGGGACGCAGCGCGCGCTGCCGAAGAAGCGCTTCGGCTTCTCGAGGGAGTTCGCGTCGATGCCGCCCGTGAGCGTGCGCCCGCTTCCCTCCTCCGTCGTATTGTAGGCACGCGCCAGCCGCGTGATGGAATCGAGGATGAGGACGACGTCCTGCCCCATCTCCGCGAGGCGCCGCGCGCGCTCGAGCGTGATCTCGGCAACTTGCACATGGCGTTCGGCCCGGTGGTCGAAGCTCGAGGCGGTGACCTCGCCGAGTCCCGTGGCCTCCATCTCCGTCACTTCCTCCGGACGCTCGTCGACGAGGAGGATGAGGATCGTGGAATCGGGATGGTTCTTCGAGATGCCCTCGGCGATCGCCTGCAGCACCATTGTCTTCCCGGCCTTGGCGGGCGCGACGATGAGAGAACGCTGACCCATCCCCATGGGGCAGATGAGATCGATGATCCGGTTCGTGTAGTCGGGCTGGCCGCGGCGCTCGAGGCCGCACTCCAACCGCAGACGCCGATCCGGGTGCATCGCGCTCAGGCGGTCGAACTGCCGGCGCCGTCCGAGCTGGTCCGGGGGGTGGCCGTTGACGGTGTGGAGGTGCCGGAGCGGGGGGCTCTTGCCGGGCCGGGGAGGGCGGCCGGCCTGGCCGCAGATCTCGTCTCCCGTCCGCAGATCGTAGCGGGAAACGATCTTCGGGCTCACGTAGATGTCGTCGTCGCTCGGGGTATACCCGGCGTGCTGGCGGCGGATGAACCCCGTGCCGTTGCCGAGCCGCTCGATGAGGCCCAGGTAGCCGTCCTTCGGACCCTCCGGAACCTCGGCGGCCGTATCCTGCTGGCTGGGCCGCTGCTGGCGGGACCCCTGTCCTCCCCGGTTGCGGCGACCGCGCGAACGGCGCCGACGGTTGCGGCCCTTTACGCCGCGGCCGCCGGATCCCTTGCCGGATCCCTTGGCCCGGCCTCTAGGCTGCCCCTTGCCGCCGGGCTGTCCTCCGCCCCCTCGCGGGGAGCCGCCGCGGGGCTGTGATGTGTTGTTCGTCAATGCACCAACTCTTTAGTTGTACTCCGCGAAGCCGGACCGGATTCGCGACTTCGAGACTCCCCGGGGCCGAATCGACCGCGCCGGGAAACGGGGGTTGGGGATCCCCCCGGAATCGGTTGAATGTGGGGCGCATCCGGGGCTCGCGCCAGTTCCGGGAGTTCCCGGCGCGCGCTGGCGTAGCCGGGGGATCGAGATCCTGTATATTCCGGGCGCTCCGTTCGGCACGAACGCGACGGGAACGCGACGGGCCGGGGGAGCGCCTTCGACGTGTGCCTTATGAATCTCATCACAGAAGAACTCCGGAGTGAAATAGAATGATGAAGCGATCCACACTATCGGCCCTCGGCGCGGTCGCCCTCTTCGGATGCGGCGGCGGCGAGAGCGACCAGCCATCACCCGCGCCGGCGCCGGCCCCCGCCGCCGCCACGGAGGCCGCCCCCGCGGCTTCGGGACCCGTGGCCGTGGACTGGATCTCGGTGGACGACGGTGCGCGCACCGTGACGATCGATCTCGTCGCGGGCTCGACGGACGCGAACAACCGCTGGAACTTCAACGGTTACGCCAACGGCGAGGCCACGATCGTCGTGCCTGTCGGATACACCGTCACCGTCAACTTCGAGAATCGGGATCCGGTCAACTACCACAGCTTCAGCGTCCTCCAGCGAGCCGCGAGCTACCCCGCGGTTTTCGACGACGCCACGCCCGTCTTCGAGGGCGCGGTCACCTCGAACGCGACTTCGATAACGGAGGCCACGGCCCCCGGCGGCGGCACCGAGAGCATCAGCTTCACGGCTTCCGCGGCCGGCGGGTACGCGCTCGTGTGCCCCGTTCCGGCCCACGCCGTCACGGGAATGTGGATCGGGTTCGACGTATCCGATTCGGGCGAGTCCGGGTTGCGGAGCTAGTCGAGGGGGAACCGGCCGCGTATGGAGACGATCCGGAAGGTGCTGCTGTGGGCTTCCACGAACCGGTGGCTCTCACAGCGCCTGCCGGAGCGTCGGTTCGTGCGGCGCGCGGTGCGCAAGTTCATGCCGGGCGAGACGCTGGAGGACGCGCTCGGCGAGGCCGCCCATCTGCGGGATGACGGCGTTCCCACCCTCGTCACCACGCTGGGCGAGAACGTCGAGACCGCCGAGGAGACGCGCGAATCCGTCGCCGAGTACGTGCGGGCGATGGAGCTGGCGGAGGAGATGGGGCTGGATCTGGAGGTTTCGATCAAGCCCACCCACCTCGGACTCGACCAAGACCCGGAACTCGCGGTCGAGAACGTGGCGGCACTCGCCTCGCGCGCGGAGGGCCGCAGCACGCTCTGGATCGACATGGAGGGGTCGTTCTACACGGAGGCGACGCTCTCCCTCTACCGCGCGGTCCGGCGTCGGCATGTGAACGTCGGACTCTGCATCCAGTCCTACCTCAGGCGGACCGCGGACGACCTCGAATCGCTCATGGAATTCGGCCCCCGCATCCGGCTCGTGAAGGGGGCGTACGCGGAACCGGCCGAGCTCGCCTTTCCGGACAAGCGGGACGTGGACGAGGGCTACCTCGCTCTCGCGCGGCGCCTCATCGACCACCTGGGGGACGGGGGAGATGGATTCCTCGGGCTCGGGACGCACGATCCGGCGATGATCGGGCCGCTCTCCGCGGACGCGGCGGCGGCGGGTCTCGACGGCAGCCGGTTCGAGATCGAAATGCTGTACGGCATCGGACGGCGCGAGCAGAGGCGGCTCGTGCGCGACGGGATCCCGCTGCGGGTGCTGATCAGCTACGGTGGGGCGTGGTTCCCGTGGTACATGCGCCGGCTGGCCGAGCGTCCCGCGAACGTGTGGTTCGTCGCCCGCAGCATGTTCCGCTAGGACGGAGACCATGGACGGAGAATCGGGAGCCGACGCGCTCTTCGCGCCGGATGTCCTCGCGGGCCGCACCGCGCTCATCACGGGCGGCGGGAGCGGCATCGGATACGGGATCGCGGAGTGCCTCGCGGCGGCCGGCGCCTCCGTGGGCGTATTCAGCCGCAACGAGGAGCGGGTCGTGCGGGCGGCGGAACGCCTGGCCTCGACGCACGGCGTGCGGACGCTCCCGACGGTCGGGGACGTGCGTGAACCGACGGCGCTCGAAGCGGCGGTGCGCGAGACGCGGGACGCGCTCGGATCCATCGACATCCTGGTGAACAACGCGGCGGGCAACTTCTACGCGCCGACGGCCGAATTGTCGCCGAACGGCTGGCGCGCCGTGGTGGAGATCGACCTGTTCGGCACCTTCCACGCCTGTCGCGCGGTCTACCCCGTCATGGCCGATCAGGGGTACGGGCGTATCGTTTCGATCTCGATGACCATTCACTACCGCGGCTGGCCCCTCATGGCCCACGCGACGGCAGCGAAGGCGGGAGTGGACGCTCTGACCCGTACGCTCGCCATCGAGTGGGCGCGGGACGGAATCAACGTGAACGCCGTGGCGCCCGGTCCGATCCCGACGGAGGGCGTGAAGAAGGCGTTCGAGGCTCCCCCGAGCGAGGAAGTCGACATGTTCGGCGTGCGCTCCGGCGCCGGGTTCGCCGAGCGCTTCATCCCGGCCGGCCGGCTGGGGCACCCGCACGACATCGGTCAGATGATCGCCTTCCTGTGCTCACCGGCGGGAGACTGGATCACAGGCACCGTGATCGTCGTTGACGGCGGCGAGTCGCTCGTGAGCCCCCGCACCATCCCCGGCGGACGCTCGGAGCGCTGAAGCGCCAGCCTCAGACGGCGGCCACCGACGGCTGGACCGCGGCCGCCCCCCGCGCGTTGGCCGGCACTTCGGCCGTCAGTTTCCCGGCGCGCCCCCGCAGGCGCGCGCGGAAGCGATCGCCGGGGGTCGCGTCGCCGAGCAACTCGACCCGCAGGTAGTCGCCCGTCACGCCGGCGACGCGGTCGTCCCGGCCCTCCACGACGACGTCGGCGATGTTGCCCACGCGCCTTGCCGAATAGGCCCGGCCCTTGCGGAGGCCGAGGTCCCGCAGCGTCCGGGAGCGGGCCGCCGCCACGTCGCCGGGCACCCGGTCCGGGAGGCTCGCCGCCACGGTTCCGTCCCGGACGGAATAGGGGAAGACGTGCAGGTACGTGTAGGGCAACTCCTCCACGAGCGCCCGCGTCTCCTCGAATTCCTCCTCCCCCTCGCCCGGGAACCCGACGATGATGTCCGCGCCGAGACCGAACGCGCCGGAATCGATCGCGCCCAGGCGCTCGGCGATCGCGAGCACGCGGGCGCGATACGCCTCCCGCGTGTGCCAGCGGCGCATGAGACGAAGCACCCGGTCGGACCCGCTCTGCAGCGGCACGTGCAGGTGGGGCGCCAGCTGTCCGTCCGCCGCCGCGAGCAGATCCACGAGCCGGTCGTCGATCTCCGTCGCCTCGATGGAGGAGAGGCGGAACCGGGCGGGGACGTCCTCGAGCAGCCGTTCGCACAGCGTGGCGAGACTGGCGGGGGCGCGGGGGCCATCGCGCCCGGGATCCGTGTCGAGGTCCTTCCCGTAGTGGCCGATGTGGATCCCGGTGATCACGAGTTCCGGGTGCGCGCGGGCGAGGGTCGCGGCTTCGGCCACGACCTCGTCGACCGGGCGCGACACCGAGGCGCCGCGGGCGATCCGGGTCGCGCAGAACGAACACTTCCGGTCGCACCCATCCTGGACCTTCAGCCAGGCGCGGGTGCCGCGCGCATTCCGCCGCAATGGGGCGAACGACCCCTCCGGAACGCCCGCGGTGACCGGATCGGCCCCGGCGAAGTCTCCCAGTTGCGGTACGAGTCGCGCGACCGCGGACGGGTCGTGTCCCGGCACGACGCCATCCACCTCATCGAGCGCGTGGTACTCTGCTTCACGGAAGGAGGTTGAACAGCCGGCGACGACGATGCGGAGATCCGGACGCTGGCGGCGCAGGCGGCGCACGAGTCGCCTCCCGTTGGCGTCCGCCTGGTTCGTCACGGTGCACGTGTTGATCACGGCGACGTCCGCCTGGTCCGCGCGGACCGCAGTCTCCGCGCCGCGGAGTTCCAGTTCCTGGCGGATCCGCTCCGTATCGTACTGGTTCGCCTTGCATCCGAAGGTGTGGAACCAGACGGAAGGTCTGTCGTTCACGTCGCCGGGCCGTGTCGCTCGCGAGGGGGTTCGCACGTTCTCTCTTGTAAGATCGGTGCAGCACGAACGAGATGCTACGTGTCGGGTGGACGGTATCCCGCTCCGATGTATCTTTCCCAGAGATTTTTTTGTCCGGCCGAATGCAAGGTACG
Source organism: Candidatus Palauibacter rhopaloidicola (assembly GCA_026914155.1). Taxonomy (GTDB): domain Bacteria; phylum Gemmatimonadota; class Gemmatimonadetes; order Palauibacterales; family Palauibacteraceae; genus Palauibacter; species Palauibacter rhopaloidicola. Next base: position 87,788 of record JAPPGH010000054.1, read on the forward strand.
GATCGCGCGCGGACCCGGCAGTCGCCGCGCGACCCGGCACAGCGGCCATGGAGGAATGCAAGATGTGGTGCGTGAAACAGAAGCGGTACGCAATCGTCGCCATCGTGGCGATCGGGTTGTCACTCACAGCCTGCGGTGAAGGCGACCCCGTAGTTCCGGAGCCCACGTTCGACAGCCCGTCCACGGTGCGCGTGGTCAACCGGCTGCTCGGCCCCGTGATCTTCTTCTTCGCGCGACCCTGCGGGACGTCCGACTGGGGCACGGATCTCTTCGGCACCGACCATCCCGTCGAGGGGACGATCCAGCCCGGCGGCCAGCGCGACTTCACGGTCGAGGCCGGCTGCTACGACTTCCGGGCGGTGCACCTGGAAACGACCGAGCCGGGTCCCGCGCTCGAGAAGATCATCTTCAACCAGTCCGCCACGCCGGTCACGCCGGTGGTCTGGACGCTCGAGGACGATCCCGCGAATCCGACCTGATCGGCGGCCGTGGTCCGATCCGCTCCGGCGTCCGAGGGGCGTCGCGGGGGCAACCCCGTTGACGCCCCTCCTCATGCCCCGGAATATCCGACGCAGGGATCGCGTCCAACACTGAAGTCCGGCCGGAGGAACCGTTATGAGGCAGCAGCTCGTCCAGGTGGCGGAAGACATGGGGGCCAAGGGCAAGGGGATCCTGGCAGCCGACGAAAGCTCGGGCACGATCCGGAAGAGGTTCGACGGCATCGGCGTCGAATCGACGGAGGAGAACCGGCGCGACTACCGGGAGCTGCTCTTCCGGACGAGCGATGCGCTGAGCGAGTGCATCTCGGGCGTCATCCTCTTCGACGAAACTCTGCGGCAGTCGGCGGCCGACGGCACGCCGCTCGTCCAGCTTCTCTCCGATGCGGGATCGATCCCGGGGATCAAGATCGACAAGGGGGCGCATGACCTCGCGGGGGCGCCGGGCGAGAAGGTGACCGAAGGACTCGACGGGCTGCGCGAGCGGCTGGCAGAGTACTACGAACTCGGGGCGCGCTTCACGAAGTGGCGCGCCGTCATCGACATCGGGCGGGACGGAGACCGCTCCATCCCGAGCGCCTACTGCATCGGCGCGAACGCCCATGCGCTCGCCCGGATGGCGGCGCTCAGCCAGGAGCAGGGACTCGTGCCGATCGTGGAGCCGGAGGTGCTGATGGACGGCGACCACGACATCGACCGCTGCTTCGAGGCGACCGAAGCCACGCTCAAGCAGGTGTACATGGCCCTCTTCCACCAGCGGGTGCTGCTGGAGGGCTCGGTCCTGAAGCCCAACATGGTGCTGTCGGGGAAGCTGTGCGCGGATCAGGCGGGCGTCGACGAGGTGGCCGAGAAGACGGTGCGCTGCCTGAAGCGCGCGGTTCCCTCGTCGGTTCCGAGCATCGTCTTTCTGTCGGGAGGGCAGTCGGACATCGAGGCCACCGCCCACCTGAACGCGATGAACGCGGGGTTCGATACGCCGTGGAACCTCAGCTTCTCGTACGGCCGGGCGCTGCAGGCCGCGCCGCTGCAGGCCTGGGGCGGCGCCGCGGATAACGGGGCGGCTGCGCAGGCGGCGTTTGCGCACCGCGCGCGCATGAACGGTCTCGCGACGCGCGGCGAGTGGTCGATGCAGCTGGAGCGCGCGGCCGCCTGAACGGCGCGCGGGCGGCGCGGGCGCGACGCCGGGGTCAGATCGCCCGCCGGATCTCCCGCATCGCCATCCCGTAAGCGGATCGGATCTCGGCCTCCCTCGCCACCGATCCGCGCTCGACGCGTCGCTTCCCGCCGACGTACACGGCCTCGATGTCGCGCTCATCGCCCCCCACGAGCCAGGCGTCCATGAGGGTCTCCCAATCGTGTCCCAGGGTGTGCGGGCCCTCGCGGTCGAGGACGACGAAGTCGGCTCGGTGGCCGGGTTCGATTCGCCCCAGCCGCATCGGCGCCCCGGCGGCGACCGCCGGATCGGGCTTGGCCGCCTCGCCGCCGCCCTCCGCGAGCCACGACCAGACGACCGGTCCCGTGCCCGCTTCGGTGGCCAGACGAGCCCTGCGCCGATCGCGCAGGCGCTGTCCGTATTCGAGTTGCCGAGCCTCCTCGATCGCGGAGATGCGGACGTTCGCGTCGGAGCCCACCGCGGCCACGCCACCGGCGAGAAGGTGCTCGCGGGCGGGGAAGATTCCGTCCCCGAGGTGGGCCTCCGTGATCGGACACAGGACGACGCGCGCCCCCGCGCTCCGAAGCCGGGCGCGCTCCGCCGCCGTGGCGTGCGTCGCATGCACGAGACTCCAGTGCGGACCCAGTTCGACCGTGTCGGCGAGGAGATCGACGGGCGTGCAGCCCCGAACCGCGAGACACTCCTCGACCTCGAGTTCCTGCTCGCTGACGTGGATGTGCAGCGGCGCATCGGGGCCCAGCGTCGCGTCGACCGCCGCCACGAGTTCCGCGAGATCGTCCGTGGGCACGGCCCGGAGGGAGTGCGGCGCCACGCCGGCCACCGCCGGGCCCAGCGCCCCGACGGCGGCCATGAAGTCGTCCACCGAGTCGTGCGCGAATCGACGCTGTCCCGAGTGAGGCGCGGCCCCGTCGAAACCGGCGGTCCGGTAGTAGACGGGCAGCAGGCTGATGGGAAGGCCGACCTCCGCGGCCGCGGCGAGCACGGCCTGCGTCGTTTCCGGCCCGCGCGCGCCGTCCGGACCGTGATGGAGGTAGTGGAACTCGACGACGTGCGTGAAGCCTGCGCGCAGCATGCGGGCGTACCCGTGCCGCGCGATGTCGAACAGTTGCGCGGGGGTGATCGAGTTGGCGAGCCGGTACATGGCCCGGCGCCAACTCCAGAAGGAGTCATCCCCTCGCGCCCCTTCGCCGAAGCCGGCCAGGGCGCACTGAAAGATGTGCGAGTGCGCGTTCGGCATGCCGGGAACCGCGAGTCCCCCGTCGTAGGGGACGCTGCCGGCGCGAACCGCGCGGATGGCGCGGATCGTCCCGTCCGGAGCGACCTCGATCGACCGGTCCCGCTCGAGGCCTCCGGGGGCCAGGATGGCGCGAAACCTCAGCGTGCGGCTCTTGGTACTCACGGCTCCGACAATACGCGGCGGTCGGTCGGCGCGGGTAGCCCACCGATACATCATCCGCCCCCCGTGCGTTATCTCTTAGGATCTTCGGAGATGCTCACGATGGATCTCGCGGGAGTTGTGCCGGCGGGCCGTTGCGCCGGACATGCCCTCGGCATGAGGAGAATCGCCTTGAGTCGCCTTGTCGGCGTTGCGTTGATCGGCCTTCTCGCGGGCCTCGCGGTCCACCCGTCCATCGTCTCCGCCCAGGGGGTGACGACTGCCGGCGTGGCGGGGCGCGTGATCGACGCCGAGGGAGCCCCCGTGGCCGGGGCCCGGGTAGAGTTCCGCCACACGCGGACCGGCGCCGTCCACACCGTCCTGAGCAACGATCTGGGCCGTTTCAGCCTCGCCAATCTCCGGCCCGGCGGGCCGTACACGCTGGAGGTCGGGCGCATCGGGCTCAGCCCGGCGACGCGGGAGGGCCTGACGCTCATCGCCGGACAGCGGCTGCGGCTCGAGGTTCAACTCTCCGAGACGGCGGTTCCGCTGCCCGAACTCTCCGTCCGCGTCGAGACGGACCCCGAGTTCGACCCCACCCGCATGGGCGCGACGACCGTCGTCAACCGGGAGGTGATCGAGGCCCTGCCCACGATATCACGGGATTTCACGGGATTCGCCCGACTGTCGCCGCTGGTGGCGATCGACGAGATGGGCACGTCGGTGGCGGGGTCCAACATCCGCTTCAACAACATCCAGGTCGACGGCGCCCTCAACCAGGACGTTTTCGGCCTGTCGCCGACCGGCGTGGCCGGCGGACAGGCGAGCGGGCGCGTGATTCCGCTCGCGGCGATCGAGGAGCTCCAGGTGCTCACGGCGCCGTACGACGTCCGCCAGTCCGGGTTTACCGGCGGCGTCCTCAACGCCGTGACCCGGACGGGGTCCAACGAGTTCGGTGGATCGGCGTTCGGTTTCTTCCGCAACGACGCGCTGGTCGGCGATGCGCTGATCGGCGGCCACCTGCGGGAGCCCGGTGAGCTGGACAACGTGTTCGCGGGCTTCGATGTCGGCGGTCCCATCGTGCGCGACCGGCTGCACTTCTTTGTCGCCGGGGAGTTCGAGGGCCGCGAGCGGCCGCCCGATGGGTTCACGGTGGGCGTCGACGACATCGTCCGGACGAAGCTCGACCCGGATTCCATAGGGCGCGTCTCGAGACTTCTCAGGGGCTACGGCGCGGATGCCGGTGAAGCGGGCCTGTACACGCTGGAGAACAATCTGGCGAACGTGTTCGCACGCTTCGACGCGCGTCCCGACGCCAACAACTCCCTCATGCTGCGCTACAACTTCGCCTACGCGGCGGACGATCCCGCGACCAACCGCCTGCCGGGCGACGTGTACGAAATGTCGTCCACCGGCACTCGAATCGAGTCGCGCAACCAGTCGATCGGCGCGCAATGGCTGTCCGCGCCGAGCCCCACACTGTCGAACGACCTCATGGTGAACGTGCAATTCCTGCGCGATCGGGAGACGGCGAACGCGCTCTTCCCGCGCGTCGAGGTCCGACTCCAGGGGGGCGTCCCCGGGGCCGGGTTCCGGAGGGAAGTGCGGGCGGGTTCGAACTATTCGGGCCCGGACGGCGAACTCGATCAGAACATCCTGCAGATCTCGAACGCGCTGACCCTGGTTCTCGGGAACCACCACATTACCCTGGGCGGCGGGTTCGAACGGTTTTCGATCCGTCGCGAGTATCTGCCCGGAAGCCTCGGCAGCTACTACTTCAACTCGGCCGAAGACCTGGAGGCGAACACGCCGAGCGAGTATGTGATCCACGTCCCTCTCGCGGAGGACGCGGGCGCCGCGCGGTTTTCGGTGAACCAGCTCTCCGCCTTCGTCCAGGAGGAGGCGCGGATCGGCGACCGGTTGAACGTGCGGCTCGGCGTGCGCATGGACGTGCCTCTGATGCCGGACGCGCCGGCCCACAATCCGGCGGTGGAGAGTTCGTTCGGCCTCGATACGAGCAAGCTGCCGAGCGGGACCGTCATGTTCTCGCCGCGGGCCGGTTTCAACCTGGGTCTCGGCGCGGACCGCGGCACGCAGATCCGGGGCGGGATGGGGCTGTTCACCGGGCGGCCGCCGTTCGCGTGGCTGGCGAACGCGTATCAGAACACGGGTCTCTCCTCCGTCTTCCTGACGTGCCGGCGGCGGAATCTCGGGGTTCCCGATCCGGAGATCGTTCCGACCTTCGATCCGCGGGCCCCATCCCCGACGGCATGCGCCGATGGATCGGGGGGCGACTTCGGCGTTCCCACCGTGACGGCCTTCGACCCCGACTTCCGGTTCCCCCGCGACTTCAAGGCCTCGTTCGGGATCGACCAGCGCCTGCCGGCGGGATTCGTGTTGTCGCTCGAGGGGATCTACACGCGCGCCGTGAACCAGATCGCGTTCGAGGACATGAATATCGGACCCGCCATCCCCGATAGTGAACGTACGGAGGAGAACGGATTCACGTACGGATTCGGGTACGGGACCCGCCAGGTGTTCGGCGACCCGGGGGACGGCAGCGAGTTCGTCGACCCGCCCCCCGGAGAGCCGCCGGACGCCCGGGAGCCGATTTTCATTCCGCGGCGGGTGGACGAGGCGTTCGCGCAGGTCATCAGGATCGGCGACCGGGCGCGGAACTTCTCGTACGCGGTGAGCGCCCGGCTGCGCAAGCAGTTCGGGGACCGGCTATCGGTGGATGTCGGATACGCGTATAACCGCTCTTCGGATGTGCAGAGCCTCGCTTCGCTCGATGCAATCGCGAACTACGGATTCACGGCGGTCTCGGGCGATCCGAACGACCCGCTGCGCCAGGCTTCACTCTTCGACCGGCCGCATCGGCTTGTGGCGAGCGCGACGGCCGCCCTGCCCCGGATGCTGGGAGGCGGGAGGCTGTCGCTGCTGTACGTAGGGCAGTCCGGCAGGCCGTACTCCTACGTCTACGCCGACGACATCAACGGCGACACGTATCCCGGATTCGGTCGGGCTCTCGACCTCGCCAACGATCTGATCTACGTGACGGCGGGCGGATTCGACTTCCCCGGAGGAGGGCAGGCCCCGATCAGCGGAATCCTGTTCGAGCAGCTCATGTTGCAGGAATCCTGCCTCCTGAAGAACCGGCGGCGGATCCTGAACCGGAACGCGTGCCGGACGCCGTGGTCGAATGAACTTGATCTCCGGTTCAGCCAGCCCTTCCGACTGGGCGGGGCGGAAGTGGCGCTGACCCTCGACGTACTCAACGTCCTGAACCTGGTCGACAGCGCGTGGGGGCATGTCCAGACCGTGAACCCGATCGTAAAACTGCTCAGCGTCGAAGACCGTATCGAAGACGACTTCGACCTGACCAACATGACGCCCGAACCGGACGACCCGCTCCGGGCGCGCTACGCGGGCCCCCTCCAGTTCGGAGACACCGGGGGTGTCCGCGCCGCAGTTCCCTACCTGCCGCAGATCGGCGCCTCACAGTGGCAGGCCCAGTTCGGCATCGGCATCCGCTTCCGATAGCTGTAGTGCCAAGGAGGTTGGTGGCCAGCACTGCGCGGAGGCCCTCGAAGCAGGCACGGCGTCCAGTTCGCGCGTGCCGGCCGGCGGAGGTCTGGGCGGCCCAGCCAGAAATGGGCGCGACCCGAGATGCCGGGGGGCATCGTTGGAAGTTGCTGTGAAGCTGTAGGCCGATTCAAGATCGGATTCTGAATTGGCTTAAGCCGATGCAGGGGTACCGAAACTCACTGGAGGAGGCGTCGCACAGACAGTCTCACCGAACCACGCGGAGACGCACCACATATTGCACGTCCAGCGCGCCCTTCGTGACGGCCGTGATGGTGCCCGCGCCGAAGACAGGGAACGGCTCCGGTTCAATCGGAACAGGCGACACGAGCTTCCCCCGATAGATGCCCTGCGGATCGAACACCTCCCACGCCCGGATCGGGCGTTCGCCGGTATCGACCCAGATCCAGCCGTCCGCGCCCACATCGATCTCTTCAAGGGCCGGCTTTCGTTGGGGGAGCCGCGCTTCGTCGAGCCCGGTAGCCACCGCCAGACTGTCCCGCTCGCGCCCTTCCAGCCTGGGTGCCGGCCTCCGCAGGGTCACCGTGCGGAGCGTGTCTCCCGCATAGGTGATTTCGTGGAGGTCGAAGGTCGCTTCGTTCGCCAGCCAGACCTCTCCGTCCCGATCCACCGTGAACTCGATGTCCGGCGAGTGGGGGATGGGTGATCGCGCGCTCATTCGGAGACCGGCTTCCCGGAACGTGGACGCATAGTACTCGCGTTCTACCTCCGGTATCGGGAACGCGTCCACTGCCGTGAGCCCGGAACCCGGAGCGTACCTGTCTATCCGCCGCTCACCGGGATTCCAGATGTGCAGGCCGCCGCCCTCGTCGACCCACATCGGCCAAGGCAGGCTGGCGCCCATCGACCGTCCCAGGGAGTGCGTTTCCAGTGCGACCCCGAGCGTATCGAAGACGGTGAGCCTATTGCGGAGCGCATCCAGACCCCAGACGTACCCCGGTTCCCGCCAGGCGATGCCCGCGAGCATGGCGAACTCCCCCGGCCCGTCGCCGGCTCCTCCGAACGTCCGAAGGCAATCTCCTGACGGCGAGAACATTCGAATCTCGTTCGTTTGGGCGTCCGCTGCGTAGATCCGGCCCGCATCGTCGACGGCGAGCGAGTAGACATCGCCGAAGGCGGAGCAGTCGTCATCGAGGGACCCGATGCGCAGTTCCTCCACGAGAGATGGGGTGGGACCCCGGTCGATCGAGTCCGGATTGGAGATGACGATCCGGCCGTTGGGCAGCGTGTCGACCCGGACGCCCCGCGCGGACGTCTCCTGCGCCGAGGAACCCGAAGCTGCCAGAAGCAGGACAACGGGGACGAATCCGATTGAAGAGGCTGATCCGTATCGTCGCATCCACGCTCCCCATGGCCGGTGTTGATGTGTGCTCGCGTGCCTTACCGCGCCGCGGCGGCGGTGTTCGCCCGGAACCCCAAGAGGGCGCGGACACCGGCGGTGTCGCCTGGTCCGACAGTTACGCCGGGCTGGCGGTTGCCCTACCTTCACCCACCTCCAAACCGCCGTGCAGCCTGCCGCGCGGCAGTCATCACGACCAGGAGTCCGGCATCATGCGATCCCACAAATCAGAGGGCCTTCACGTAGGCGCAATCATCCTGCTTCTCACCTCGGCATTGTCCGATTCGGCGGCGGCGCAGACTCATGCGGGTGGCCTGAACGATGCCGCCGGGGCCCCGATCATCGGCTTCGGGGCGGCGGCCGCGGTTTCCGGGGACGAGATCTTCGTCTCGCGGCCCGGCGAGTTCGCGGCGTTCCCCATGCCGGGCTCCGAACCCGGCAGCGTGCACGTATTCCGGCGCGGCGGGGACGGCTGGGTGGAGGTCGCCGCGATACCGGCGCCGAGCGGAGTGTACGGAGACGGCTTCGGGGAGGCGCTGGCCGTCGAGGGCGACATCCTCGTGGTGGGCGCCCCGAAGGAGAACGAGAGCCGGGGAGCCGCGTACGTGTTCGTCCGCGAAGGCACCATGTGGAGCTCCTGGGAACGGCTGGAGGCGCCGGACGCGATGCCGGGAGACGCCTTCGGTTCCTCGGTCGCCGTGGGGGCCGGGGGCCAGTTCGGGGTGATCGGCGCTCCGGGGCGCGGCGCCAGCGGTTCCGTGTTCGCCTACGTGCAGTCCGACATGGGGCTGACGTCCGTCGAACTGACCGGGTCCGACGCCCCGGCGGACGCCCGTTTCGGGGCGGCCGTCAGCGTCGAGGGCGACCTGGCCCTCGTGGGCGCGCCCGGGCCGTTCGCGCTCAGCCAGTTCACACCGCCCGCGCCACCGCAGGCAGGGACCGGCTACCTGTTCCGCCGCAGCGGCACCGAATGGGATGAGGTCGCCCGGCTGACCCCGGCCGGCGGCATGGTGGCCGGCCTGTCCGCGGTGCTCATGGAGGGAGACGCATACCTCGGCTCTCCGCTCGCCAACCAGGCGCAGGGCTCCGTCTTCCGGTTCGCGGCGGACGACGATGGGACGTGGTCGCAGACGGGATCGATCGCGGCTGCGTCGCCGTCTCCGGCGGCCTTCTTCGGCTATGCCCTCGCCGGGGCGGGCGGGCGACTCGTGGTCGGGGCGCCGGGCACGAACGCCTTCGCGGGCGCGGCGCACGTCCTCGGAGTAGGGGACGACGGCGAGTGGAGCGAGGAGACCCTGCTGCGGGGCGAAACCCGCGGGCTCATGGGCTTCATGGGCAACTCCGTGGCCGGAGGCGACGGCCTCGCGGTGGTCGGGGCGCCCGGCTCCGAGTTCTTCGAGGGCATCGGCTTCGTGTTCGAGCGCGACGCGGGCGGCACGTGGAGCGAGGCCGCTCCCATCCACGAGACCGAACTGGGCCTGGCCGCCGTCAGGGGCGAAGAGATGCGATGCTCGGACGACGGGACGGTCGCCGGCTTCGACTGCTCCGAGGTGGACCTCGTCTCCTTCCTCCCGGCGCGGGAGGTCGGGGGCGGGCGTGGGATCATGGTCAGCGACATCTGGGGCTGGGTGGACGCGCAGACGGGCCGCGAGTACGCGATCCTCGGACGGTTCGACGGAACCTCCTTCATCGACGTGACGGACGCCGGGAATCCCGTCTATCTCGGGAACCTTCCCCTCACCGAGGGCGCGATGCCCAACCTGTGGCGCGACATGAAGGTGTATGCGGACCACACCTTCATCGTGGCGGACAACGCGGGCGAACACGGGATGCAGGTCTTCGATCTCACGCGGCTGCGGGACGTGACCAACCCGCCGGTGGACTTCGACGAGGACGCGCACTACGCCGAGTTCGCCTCCGCGCACAACATCGTCATCAACGAGGCGTCGGGCTTCGCCTACGTGGTGGGCGGCAGCGGCGGCGGCGAGACGTGCGGCGGCGCGCTGCACATGGTGGACATCCGCGATCCCCGGAACCCGACCTTCGCCGGGTGTTTCGCGGACCCCGAGACGGGGAACGCCGGATCGGGCGGCTATACGCACGACGCGCAGTGCGTGATGTACGAGGGTCCCGACGAGGATCACGTCGGCAAGGAGGTGTGCTTCAACGCGAGCGCGACGAAGCTCGGCATCGGAGACGTGACCGACAAGGACAACCCGACGCCGATCTCGAACGCCGCCTATCCGAACGTGGCCTACTCCCACCAGGGTTGGCTGTCGGAGGACCAGCGCTACTTCTACCTGAACGACGAACTCGACGAACTGTCGGGCGGGACGACCGGCACGCGAACGCTCGTGTGGGACGTGGCGGATCTGGACGATCCGGTGCTCGTGCGGGAGTTCGTGCAGGATAACGCGGCGTCGGACCACAACCTCTACATCCGCGACAACCTCATGTACCAGTCGAACTACGTGAGCGGACTCCGGATCTTCGACATCTCCGACCCGGAGAACCCCGTGCCGGCCGGCTTCTTCGACACGGTGCCGGGCAGCCCGGACGCGCCGGGCTTCGCGGGGTCGTGGAGCAACTACCCGTTCTTCCCGTCCGGGAACATCATCGTGTCGAGCATGCGCGAGGGCCTGTTCGTGCTCAGGAAGCGGGAGCCCGCCCTCGTGCCCTGATCAGGAGACGGTCTTGCTCGTCCGTCAGTCGAGCGACGACATGAAGCGCGACTCGATTCTCAGGTAGCTTCCGCCACCCCCGGGAACTTCGGCGAAGATCTCACGCCACTCGGGCGTACCGAGGACGGCGGGGAGCTTCTCGTCCCGTTCCTCCTTCGACGCCCAGCGGATGACCCACGTGACGTTCGCGGGACCGAGTTCATCCTGCTCCGCGCCCCGGACCTCCGCGGGGACCCCCGATTCGATCCAGAAACCGACGATGTCCAGGTGTTCGCGCAGATAGCGGATGTAGTCGCCCTGGGCGACCTCCGCGTACTCCTCGAACCGCGCCGGGTCGAAGTGATAGTTGCGGATCTCGTAGATCGCGCCGTCCTGCGCGGGCGCGGCGTTCGGTCCCGCGGCGGCGACACCGAGGAGGAGGACGGCGCCGAGTGCGGCGAGCGCGAGTGTGTGCGGCGTTCGTGCGGAACCGGTCATTCGTGCCTCCGATCAGCCCGTCGTGCGGGCTAGTGCAGGGCCAGGGCCTCGACGAAGCGGTCGACCTGCCCCGTCGTGTTGTAGATGTGGGTCGACACACGGATCGCGTTGTGGCCATCGCGCTGGTGCTCGTCGATGTGGGACGAAATGCTCGCCTCGAACGCGCCCACCGCGGCCACGGCGTCGAGACCCTCCTTCTCGAAGATCGTCGATCCGGGCGTGCTCCGGTCGCGGGCGCCGCTGAGAAGCGTGACGCCGTCCACCTCCGCCAGGCGCGACTTGAGGTGATCCGAGAGATGACGGCAGCGGGCCTCCACGGCCTCGAGTCCGACCGCCGCGACGAAATCGACCGCCGTCCCGATCGCGGCGCGCACGGGGAATGCCGCGGTGCCCGGGGGGCCGAACTGAGGCTGCTCCCGGGTGGCATCGGGCGCGAAGGCGGTCCGGATGCGGTCGCGCGCATCGCGCCGCACGAAGAGGAAGCCGGTCCCCGCCGGGGCCAGCATCCACTTGTGCAGGCTCACGCTGTACGCGTCGCAGCCCAGGGAGGTGAGGTCGATGGGAAACTGCCCCACCGCCTGCGCGCCGTCCACCAGGCTCACGAGTCCCCGCTCGCGCGCGAGCCCGCAAACCGCTTCCACGGGATAGAGATGCCCGCCGCGAGTGACGTGGCAGAAGGCCACCGCCCGCGTCCGCGGCGTGATCGCGTCCTCGAACCGCGAGAGGACCTCCTCCTCCGGGGGCAGGGGGCTGGGGATGAAGACCTCCGCCACCCGAATCCCTTCCCGTACCTGCCGGAACTCCCACGGGCGGCGACCCGCCGGGTGTTCCTGGGTCGTGATCAGGACTTCATCGCCGGGGCTCAGCGCGACGCCGATGCTCTGCAGGTGGAGCGCCTCCGACGCGTTTCGCGTGAGCGTGAGTTCGTCGGGCTGCACCGAGAACAGGTCGGCGAGTCCGGGCACGACGTGTTCCGCGATCCGGGCGCTCAGATCCGAGCGGCCGCGGACGGGAAGTTCGGCCATGGCCCGATATCCCGTGGCGACCGCATCCACGACCTGCCGCGGCGGCATGCCGATGCTCGCGTTGTTCAGGTAGGCCGTGCCGGGTTCGACGAGGAAGTGCGCGCGCACGTCGTCCCAGTCCGCGTCGTCCGTCCCGGCCGGGGTCCGGAGCGGCGGGAGTCCCGCGGACGGCGCGTCCCCCTCCCACGCGGCGCAGGCCGGAAGCCCGAGGGCGGCGGCGCCGGTCGCCCCGAGGCGGAGCCACTCCCTCCGGTCCAGAAGGCCATGGCGATCGTCTCCGGCGCCTCCACCGGTCATGGGCAGCACGCGGAACTGCGCGTGAAGGACATCGAGTTTCCGCTAGGGAAGCGCAGCGTCAACGCGTCGCCGTCGATCTCGACCCCGGTCGGCTCGAGCGGCCCCTCCCCGTCCCGCGCGGTCATCGCAAGCGGGCTCGCCGGCAGTCCCGCCATCGTGCGTCCATACGAGAGGTGATGGAGGTGCTCGAAGGTGAGCGTCTCTCCGTCGAAGGTGTAGCGTCCGCCCTCGCCGGAGCCGCGCCTGGGCTCGTCGCCATCCATGACGAAGAAGAGGACCTGCCACTCGCCGTCCGTGAAGATGATGCGCCCGCGCACGGGATGCCGGGCACCGCTCGCGAGGACGTATTCGTTGGCGGCCCAGGCCCCCACGAGCGCGTCGGCCCGCACCGGTCGCGGCTCGTCGGCGTCAGGTGGCGCGGAGCCGATGAGACTCCCGGCCAGCGCGGCCAGGCAGAGGGCGGAGCCGAGGAGGCTGGCGGTGCTGCCGGGGGGCGGTGTGGACATAAGCTGCGTCTCCGGGTCGCCGGGGAACGTTGGCCCCGCAACGTGACGCGGCCCGCGGCGAGCGACAAGCGGCGACTGGCCGCCACGGACGGCCGGGGTCGCCGGGCCTCCGCGATCCCCGTACCGTGAGATCGTCCGCCGGAGGACCGGCGGCGCAACCGAATCGAGAGGGTCGAGCGATGCGAACAGAGCGGCGAGCGTGGAGCGGGGTCCGGGCACTCCTGACGGTGGCGGTGGCGGCGTTTGCGGCCGCGTCAATGGCTCCGGCGGCAGCCCGGGCCCAGGAAGTCGGCCCGCCGAACGGGTCGCTCGTCATCGTGGGCGGCGCCATGCGGAGCCCGGAGATCGCGAACCGCTTCGTGCAACTCGCCGGCGGGACGGATGCCCGCATCGTCGTCATCCCCACGGCGGGCGGGGCGGAGTCCTACGGGCCGTCGTTCGGGGGCGTCAGGCCCTTCCAGGCGGCCGGCGTCGAGCACCTCACGGTCCGCCACACGAACGACCGGGACGAGGCGAACAGCGAAGCCTTCGTGGCCGCGATCCGGGAGGCGACCGGCGTCTGGTTCACCGGCGGGCGCCAGTGGCGCCTGGTCGATTCCTACGCGGGGACGCGCACGGAGGACGAGTTGTGGGCCCTCCTCGAGCGCGGCGGCGTGATCGGCGGTTCGTCCGCCGGCGCGACGATCCAGGGGTCGTACCTGGCGCGGGGAGACACGGCGACGAACACGATCATGATGGGGAGTCACGAGGAAGGGCTGGGATTCCTCCGAAACACGGCGATCGACCAGCACCTCCTCTACAGGAACCGGCAGTTCGACCTGCTGGAGATCATCGAAGCGAGGCCCGAACTCCTCGGCATCGGGATCGACGAGAACACGGCGATCGTCGTGCAGGGCGACCGCTTCGAGGTCATCGGGGAGTCGTACGTCGTCATCTACGACAACCAGAGCACGCTCGACAGCGGCGGCCTGTTCTACTTCCTCGCCCCGGGCGACCAGTACGACCTGGCGACAAGGCAGGCGTACCGTCCGTCCCGCGGGCTTCAACCGCTCGGCCGCGTGGAAGGGCGCCCCTGGCCCCGACGCCAGCCCGACCGCTGAGCCGCCAGGTCGACCGCTGACCCGCCGACTCGACCGCTGACCCACAAGCCCAGGGGCGTACGGTGAGGCGAGGGCTCGTCCTCGTCGCGCTCATCGCGGCGGGGGAGGGCGTCTTCCTTCTCCCCTTCGTCCTCGCGCGCGTCTTCCGCCCGACGCTGCTCGACGCGTTCGGCATCACCAACCTCGAACTGGGGACCGCCTTCTCGCTGTACGGCGTCGTGGCGATGGCCGCCTACTTCGCCGGCGGCCCGCTCGCCGACCGGTTCTCGGCCCGGCGGCTCATGGCGCTCGCGCTGCTCACGACCGGACTCGGCGGGCTCGTGCTGGCCGACTTTCCTCCGCCGGGGACGATGAACCTGCTGTGGGCCTTCTGGGGGATGACGACGGTCCTCCTCTTCTGGGCCGCGATGATCCGGGCCGCGCGGGAGTGGGGGGGACAGTCCGCCCAGGGCCGCGCCTACGGCTTCCTCGACGGCGGCCGGGGGCTCCTGGCGGCGCTCGTGGCGACGGTGTCCGTGGCGGTCTTCGCCTGGCTCCTCCCGGGCGAGGCGTCGGCGGCCACCCCCGAGGAGCGGGCCGCCGCCTTCCGCGGGGTGATCCGGGTCTTCACCGGAATCACCCTCGGCAGCGCCGTCTTCGTGTGGCTCGTCGTGCCCGACAGCCGGCCGGGCGCCGACACCGACGGCCGCGCGAAGCTGTCGCTGGAGGGGGTGCGGGCCGCATGCCGCATGCCGGTCGTGTGGCTGCAGGCCCTCATCATCATCTGCGCCTACACGGGGTACAAGGCGACGGACGACTTCTCGCTCCTGTCGCGGGACGCGCTGGGCTTCAACGACGTCCAGGCCTCGGGGATCGGCACGCTCGCGTTCTGGATCCGCGCCGCGGCGGCCATCGCGGCCGGCTTCCTCGGCGACCGGATCGACGCCTCCCGCGTCATCGTGTGGGGCTTCGCGATCCTCATCGGCGGCTGCCTGCTCATCGCCTCCGGCCTCCTGGTGCCCGGGCCGGCCTGGATGCTCATCGCCACCATCGTGACCGCCAGCGTCGGCATCTACGCGCTGCGCGGCGTCTACTTCGCCCTGCTGGCCGAGGGCGCCGTGCCCCTCGCCTACACCGGGAGCGCGGCCGGCCTCGTCTCCGTCCTCGGCTTCACCCCCGACGTGTTCATGGGACCGCTGATGGGCGTCCTGCTCGACAACTCGCCGGGTCTCCCCGGCCACCAGCACGTGTTCGCGGTCGTCGCCGGCTTCGGCGCCATCGGCCTCCTCGCCGCGCTCGCCTTCCGCCGCGTCAGCAGCGGTCCTGCCTGAAGTCGACCGGGCGGCAGGTGAACCCCCATTCGCCCCACAGACCTCGCCCCTCGGCCTCGGCGGCGGCTTCCGCGGCCTCGATGCGGTCGGCGTACCGACGGTTGGGGGGGATGATGAACGCGAGCGCGTACCCGCTCGCGACCATGTGTTCGTTCAGCATGTCTCCGCCCGGAAGGAAGAGGTAGGCGAGATCCCGGTCGAAGGTGTCCACGCGAACCGCGTCGTACTCGACCCGGAGCGCCGTGCTCACCGGGGCCACGCGCAGCAACTCGTCGCGGGCGCGGGCGCCCCACGGTTCCTGCGCCATCTCAGGGGTGTCGATGGAGAGGAGCCGGATTTCCCGGCCATCGGCGCAGCGGACGGAGTCTCCGTCGATCACGAAGGAAAGGACGCAATCCCCGCTCGTCATGGGGGGCGGCGGGGGCGGGGGCGGCGTCGACTCCGAGCACCGCACCACGGCGAAGGAGATGAAGAGGACGGCGGCCGCGATGCCGCAGCGGCGGGCCTCCCGGCGGGGCCGCACGATCCCGCCCGGGGTTATGGGCCGGACCGAGTCACGGGCCGACCCGGATCGTCCCCACCTCATCGGTTCCCAGGTGACGGCCATCGGCGTTCACGTACCATCCCCGCAGTCGCGGCAGGCGCAGTCCGCCGTCCTCGGTCAGGCCTTCGAAGACGATGTACTCGCCGTCGTTCGCGCTCTCGTCGTGGTAGAAGCGGCAACCCACGAGTTGCGCCGTGGCGGGGTCGAAGTAGAAGTACCACGTGTCGCCGCCGGTATCGGGGTCGTAGGTGACCCGGACGGCGTGGACCTCCCGGTCCATGAAGGCGGTCTCGATCACGTCGGGGTCGAGGTGGGCGCCGGGGTCGGAGATCTTCATCGGAAGACCCGCCAGGAACCCGTAGTAGCTGCGCCAGAACATCCCGTCCTCGCGATGGAGCCGCATGCGCTCGCGGTCCGCGTCGGGGAGGTCCGCCTGCGCGACCCCGTCCACGGTCGCGGACCAGCCATCGGCCGTCGTCTCGTACTCGATCGAGGACCCGCGATAGCGGCCGGCGAGGGCAAAGTCCCGCTCGTCCGCGCCGAACTCCAGGTCGACGGCGACGCGTTCCCCGCCCTCTCCGTCGGTCCCGACCCACGACATCGAGATCGACCGGCTGCCCCAGATGCGGCCCGGATCGTGGAAGGCCACCGATCGCGCCACGAGTTCCTGCGCAGGCGTGAGGTCGGCGTCCGCGACCGAACTGGAGGGCTCCTCGTCCGCCGGGGGAGGTCCGCACCCGGCGGCGAGCAGGACGAACCCCACCCCGGACGCGGCGCGGAGAGCGGGCCGGAAGGCCGACCGGAACATCGAGCGACTTTTCATGTCCCGATACTAGTGTCGTGTCCCGAAAATATCACGGCTATTCGAGCGCCGATCCATCCGGCCCCGCGACGTTGCTCCTCCTCGAAATAGCGCTGCTATTCCTCGTCCGAGCGCCTTGCGGGCTCCGGCGCCTCGGCACTCTCGGTAGCTCGCGTAGTTCCGGGACACGACACTAGCAGTCGGCGTTGAAACGCCGCTACATTCGGGCGATTCGTCACTTCCTGCTTTCGGAGGCTTTTCATGCAGCGCGATATGACATCGAACCGGTTTCGGACCGTGGCGGCCCTGCTCCTGGCACCGCTCGCCATCGCATGCGCGGGCGACGCGGGGGAAGAGGCGGAAAGCGGCGCGGAGGGCGAACATGAGGCAGCGGAAGCGGCCGAGGCGGCCGGCACGCCCGAGGGCGCCGGCACACCCGAGGGTGTGATCACGGATCTCCGGGAGATGACGTTCGCCGATGAACTCGCGGTCGACCTCGATGCGATGGAGGAGACCGAGAGCGGCCTCTTCATCCAGGTGCTGCAGGAGGGAAGCGGACCCCCGGCCGGCTACGGCGATGAGATGGGCGTGCACTATACCGTCTGGCTTCCGAACGGGAGCAAGGTCGACTCGAGCCACGACCACGACCCGCCGGAGCCGCTCGACATGATCCTCGGTTCGACGGCCCTGATCGACGGCTGGGTGGAAGGGGTCACCGGCATGCGGATGGGCGAGCGCCGCAAGCTCGTGCTGCCGTACGACCTCGCGTATGGGACCGAGGGCCGGCCGCCGATTCCCGCCTATTCGCCGCTCGTGTTCGAGGTCGAACTCGCGGAGCACATTCCCGCCGGGGAAGGCTGATCGTGGTCCGGACCGGGGCGATCGGGCCGGGGCGGTGACCGCGTACGTCCGCTATCTCGCGCCGGACGCCGCGGACGTCTCGACCGCCGCGGATGCCCCGACCCTCGCGGAGGGCGGCGCCCGCTGGGGGGTCGTGGAGGATGAGGTCCTCGCGGACGGAACCATCGAAGACGGCATGGTCGAGGAACTGGCCGCGCCTCCCTTCGGCGGCGAGGTCCGCACCGGGAACCGCATGCGGCTCGATGAGCTTCACCTCCTCGCGCCGGCGACCCCGTCGAAGGTCATCGCGGTGGGCCTGAACTACCGGAGTCACCTCGACAACAGCCCGATCGGGACGCGCCCGGAACCCGTGGACCCCCCTCTGTTCGCCAAGCTGCCGAGTTCGATCGTCGGGCCGGACGCCGCGATCGAGATTCCCCCGGACGCGGATGTCGTCCATGCGGAGGGAGAAGTCGTCGTCGTGATCGGTCGCGCGGCGCGTCACGTGAGCCCGGAGGAGGCGCGCGAGCGCATCTTCGGCGTGACGGCGGGCAACGACGTGAGCGAGCGAGTCTGGCAGCGCGACGACCTGCAGTGGCTCCGGGCCAAGGGCAGCGATTCGTTCGGGCCGCTCGGGCCGCGCATCGTGACCGGCGCGGCGTGGGAGGACCTGCGCCTGCGGACGCGCCTCAACGGCGGAGTCGTGCAGGACGCGCGGACGTCGGATCTCATCTTCTCCATTCCCGAGATCATCGCCTACGCGAGCCGCTACTTCACGCTGCTTCCCGGCGACGTGATCTACACGGGAACGCCCGGGAAGACCTCGGCGATCTCTCCCGGGGACCGGGTGGAGGTGGAGGTGGAGGGCGTCGGCGTGCTGGCGAACGACGTGAAGGTCGCATCACCGAAGGACGGGACATGATGAAGGCACCGGGGACCGTGGGGGTCGGGCTGGCGTTCGTGGCGGCGTTCGCGGCAGCGTTCGCGGCGCCTCTTGCTTCCCGCGGGCTCGCCGCCCAGCAGCCGCCGGACCTCGCCGCGCTGTTCGAGCTGGGGACGCTGGTGCTGGATACGAACGGCGACAGCGTCCCCGATCTCGTGAACGCCGCGCTCGTCCTCGGGGAAGATCCTTCGCCGGGCGTCCTCGCGGCGGCGGCCGAGGTCGCCGCGCGGCTGGGCTTCGAGACGATGGCGATGGATCTGCCGCTGTCCCGGAACCCGGAGGGCGGCCAGACCGGGATCGTCGTGGGGCGAAGGGGACTCGCGGCCTCCGGCCTGCAGTCGCCGGGCATCGACCCGGCCTCCCTCGACTCGGGAGAGGGAGCCGTGGCGGTGCGCGAGGAGGACGGACGCGCCTGGGTCCTCGTGGTCGGCGGGGACGAAGAGGGTCTGCACGCCGCGGCCCGCCTGTTTGCGGGCGTCCTGCCGCATACGCGCACGCTGTCGACCGCGAGGCTGGACCGCGTTCGGGACGATCTCGCCGAGACGCTGGAGGCGGGGGGCGTGGCGGGCGCGGCGGTGCGCCTGACCCAGGCGAGGGTCAGAGCGGGGCAAGCCGGCGTGGGACGCGTGATCGCCGAGATCGAGGTGGATGACGCGGACCTGAACACCGCCACGGAACTCCTCCGTGGCCTCGCCGCGGGCGAGGTGCCCTCCGACTCCGGAGAGCCGGAAGAGACGGAGGCCGAGGCGGGAGACGAGTCGACCGACGCGGAGACTCCGCAGGCGCGGCTGGCTTATCCGGGGCTCGCGTCGGTGGAGGCGCGGCTGGCGGGGGGCCCCACGATCCGGATCGCCGGGCGCGCAACGCCGGATGCCCCGGGGCCGATCGCGGGCCGGCCGGGCAGCGGCGGCAAGAACGACATGGACCTCTCGAACCTCTACACCTCTGACGGGCTGCTCGGCGGAGGTGTGCTCCCGGACCGCGTGGACGCGATGCTGGCGCCCGGCGAGGGAGGCGTCGGCGGCCTGCCCGACCTGGCGGGGAGACTCGGACTCGAATCGACCGGGCTCACGGTGCCGCTCGTCGTTCCGGCCGCGTCGATCGAAGGGGCCGCCGCCCGGCCCACGCTGGTCCTCGCCGGGGTGGACAACGCCCTGACCCGGCAGCTTGCCGACAGCGCGAAGATCGATCCGGGTTCGCTCGCCCCCGGCGAAGGGCTCATCGAGGTGGTCCCGGCGGCCTTCGGGTCCAAACCGGCCCTCGTCGTCTCCGGCGCCGACGCGGCCGGGGCCGAGCGCGCGCTCGATCAGCTGGCCGGGACGTTCCCGCACCTCGCGGAGCGCGGCGACGACCGCCCCACCGTCGACGACGTCGAGCGCGGCCTGTGGGACGCCCTGTCCGGCCACTCGTCCGTGGGCCAGGCGGCGATCGGCCTCTACAAGCTCGGCCGCATTGCCGACAAGCTCGCGGATCGGCAGATCGCCCGCGCGGACGTGCTGCTCTCCGTCGAGAAGGCGGACCCCGGCCTCGGGGCGTACGTACAGGCCCGGGCGGCGGAGGCGCTGGGCCTCGCCGATGCCGCCGCCATCGACGTCACGGTCGACGACCGCGACGTGCAGCGGGCCGCCACGATCTTCGCCGACACGCTCGCGCTGCCGTCGGAAGTCGACCGCTTCCGCGAGCTGTTCCGCGCGCGCGTCCTCCCGGCGGCCGCGTCCGCGGGGTCCGCCGGCCCCATCCGGATCGAGGCCCGCCTCAGCGAGCCGCCGGAGATCCGCCGCCAGCTGGAGCGGGAGACGCGGGACGCGCTCATCGAGGCGGGGGCTCCGGCCGACGCCGTCGAGGTCCGTGTCCTCTCCGCCTTCAAGCAGGGATACTCCTGGCTGGAAGAGGTGATTCTGCCGCAACTCGCGGGCCGGGACCCCGGTGAAATTGGCGACATCGTCATCCGCTTCCGCCGCAACGACCCGCCCGAGGAGTGGCCCCAGCAGGCGATCCACACCCCGGTCCGCTGGCTGCACGAGATCTTCCCCATCGACGAGATCTTCGCCCGCGAACTCGGCCTCGAGCTGGAGCGGATCCGCTTCGAGCAGACGACCGATGGACCGATCTACGAGGTGACGGTCACGGACGCGGGCGGTGCCGAGATCCTGTCGGACGACTTCGAGCCGCACCGGGTGCTCCGCCCGTATTTCGACCGCTTCCGCGACTACGAACACGTGCGCGTGACGACGGGCTGGATCCACGCCGCGGCAGAGGACCGTACGCTCGTCGACGAACGCATCGTCACCGACCCCGAGGCCTTCTGGGACCATTACCAGAGCGTCGTGCTCCCGGCCATCTACGACTACGTGATGGACCGGCACGACGGGATTCCGGACGGCGGCAACGCGGACGCGCCGTACTTCGGCGAACTGACCGTCGAACTCGAGATGAGCGAGCCCAACTACCGGCTCGAAGTCGACAACGAGATCCACGCGCCGATGGACGCCCTCCACGAGGAGATCTACTTCGGCACGATCGAGTTCTTCGATCTCATCGGCCGAAACTCGCGCGGGCAGGGGCTGACCTTCCCTGGCCGCATCCTCCCGGTGATGCGACCGCGCGGCGACGGCCGGCCGGCGGAACTCCGGGTGAGCTTCACGGGTTTCGCCACCTCCCGGCCCGCGGTGGTCGTCGCCTTCGAGGATGCGGCGGGGGCGGCGGACACGATGCGGCTCGACATCCCGAAGACCGGCCTCGAGCGCCCGTCGGCGAGGCTGGCCATCGTCCGCGCCGGCGAGCCGGGGATCGCGCACCTCGGGCTTCGCGTCCGCGTCGACACGGACGCCGACATGCGCGACAGCCTCCTGAACTACGCATCGCCGCGGCAGGTCGACCGGAGCATGGTCTCCGCCGAGCAGGTCGAAGCCACGGTGCGCGAGATCGAGGCGCTGCGCGCGGGCGGCCTCTACGCCTCCTCTCTGGCCTGGGCCGGGCTCGGTTCGCTCGAGGTCTGGGCCGAATGGACGCACGAACAGGACCCGGAGTCCCGCCGCACCGCCCGGCTCGCGGCGAACGGGACACCGCCGGCGCTACCCGACTGGCGCAGCCTCCTGCCCGAAGGCTGGAGCTACGGCGGCGAACGGCTCGTCCAGTGGGAGACGCCGATGCCACCCCCCGAGGGTCACGGGATCCTGGCCATGATGGCCGAGGCCTTCGAGGAAGTGACGATGTACAAGGTCGGCGAGTCCTACCTGGGCCGGGACATCTGGGCGGCGGATCTCATGCCCCCGATCGCGGCGTCGCACTGGTCGCGCGTGAAGGCGACGACCTTCAAGCCCACGCTCATGCACTCCGCGCGGCAGCACGCGAACGAGGTCTCCTCGACCAGCCACGTCCTGCGGCACGCGGAACTCCTCCTCACGGATCCCGCGCAACGCGCGAAACTGAACGACGTGAACGTCATCATCCACCCGTTCACGAACCCCGACGGCGCCCAGCTCGCCTACGACCTGTACCGGATCACGCCGGACTTCATCCTGCACGCCGGCTACCTGGCGTCGCTGGGAATCGACGTGATGACGGGGTCGCGCGACAATCACCCCATCTATCCCGAGGCGCCCGTCAGAAACCGGCTGTGGGGCCGCTGGCTGCCCGACATCTTCCTGAACCCGCACGGGTACCCCTCTCACCAGGTCGTGCAGCTGTTCAGCGAATACTCGGGTCTCGTGCGGCGGGGGCGCGTGACGGAGCGCAACTGGGGTCTGAACAAGGGCTGGTTCATGCCGGGGTTCGGCTACGTCGACAGTCCCGACTATCCCCGGCACCGCGACGCGGCGTTCGAGATCCGCGACTACATCACGCGCGGGATCAACTCGAACCGTGACGTGTTCGAGATGAACCAGCGCAACTATGCGCGCTACCGCCGCTACGGAGCCGCCTACGATCCGGATGTGTTCCGGCTCCCGATGTCCGACAGCGTGCTCATCGAGATGCCGTTGCGGGGATCGAGCGGCGAGTCGCGGTTCGGATACGACCCCCGCATCACGATCTGGTCCGGCACGACGGAAGCCCCGGACGAGACGGCGTACGGCCCGTGGATGGAGCTGGTCGCCAAGGCGGGACTATCGTGGAACGAGGCGCTGCTCGACTACCTGTACGAGGGAGAGCACGAGGTGAAGCGCTCCGGCTCCTTCTTCTTCGGCGGGGTGTCGCTGCGCATGAACCGCCCGCGGCCGCCCGAAGACGAGGAGGAGTCGGAGGAAGAGGACGTCACCACGGACGGCGGAGGCTCGTAGCAGCCCCATACTTGCTCCGGCCCGGCTTCGGAATTCAGGTTGGGGCGTTCTCACCGTTCAACGCAGGGGAATCCCGATGCACATATCGAAGATGATCTCGAACGGTCCTCCGACCGTCGCTCCATGGACGTGGATCCGCGGATCGGTGTCGCTGGCCGCGGTCGCGCTCATCCTCGGCGCCTCCAGCCTCGCAGGCCAGGAGGAGGGCGGCGAGGAGGCGGAGACCGAGGAGGCCGCCGCCGCGGCCAACACGACCCAGGGTGTGTTCAGCGAGGAGCAGGCCACGCGCGGCGAAGATGTCTTCTGGAACATCTGCGCGGAATGTCACTTCGAGGAGGACTTCGGGGGGCCGTTCATCCAGTCGTGGGTCGGGGCCTCCGTGAAGGACCTCGTGGATGAGATCGTGGCCACGATGCCGGAGGACAATCCGGGCGGGCTGCCCGCCGAGCAGTACGTCGATGTCGTCGCCTACATGTTCAAGATCAACGGCATGCCGACCGGCGAAGACGAACTGACCGCCGAAAACGTGGACGCCGTGGAGATCGAGGTCGACCTCGACCCCTGATTCCGTGACGGATTCTCCCTGGCCGAACCCGCGTCCGCGGACCCGGTAGCGAGCCCACGCGAGCGCGCTCTTCGCGAGCGAGCCCCCCAATATTGGGTGCGACGCGCGCATTCCGGCGTTAGAGTATGACCGTCATGCGAAACCGAACGTCATCCGTTATGACCCTGGCGCTGCTGGGCCTGGCCGTGGTCGGGCTCCGGGCGCGTCCCGCCAACGCACAGGTGCCGAAGGTCACCGCCAGTGAGGTGGTGGACCGCGAGACCCTGAAGGGGTTCGTGACCTGGGCGACGGCCGTCTCCGCCGCCATTACCGACATCAACGAGGGGTCCCGTCTCATCCAGGCCGTGAGGACGGAGGGCAGCGACTACAACGTGGGGAACATGTACCTGATCCTCATGACCCCCGATGGACAGGTGTTCATCCACGGCGAAGACCCTCACATCGATGGCACGAACGTCTCTGAGGTGGTGGACGAAAACGGGACCAAAGTCGTCCGGCAGATGCTTGCCGCCGCGGCGGCCGGGGGCGGCTTCGTGGAGTGGTGCTGGGACGACCCGCAGGATCCGGGTGACCCCCGCTGCAAGGACAGCTACGCCCTTCAGTACCATTCCCAGGTGCTCGGCGCGGATCTGGTCATAGTCGGGGGGTACTACCAGAATCTTTCGAACGCCGGGCAGCCGCTCCCTCCCGTCCCGCATCCGGAGGTCACCGCCGCCGATGTGGTAGACCGCGAGACGCTGAGGCAGTTCGTGCATGGCTCTCTCGACTGGCTGCTCGAACTCGTCGGGCAGGTCGGTTTCCAGCGCGCGACCGAGTGGAAGGCCTTGATGCGAGAGGAGGGCGGCCCGTTCAAGTCCGGCCCGATCTATCTCTTCGTCTTCACTCCCGAAGGTTATGTGATCTTCCACGGCGCGGACCCCTGGCGTGAAGGCCGTACGGTCATCGACAACACGGACTTCCGGGGGAGACCGTTCGTAAGGGAAGTCATCGCCGTAGCCCAGGGGGGTGGAGGATTCGTCGAGTACTTCTGGGACGACCCGACGGTACAGGGGGATGAGGACACCGGAACGCCCAAGGTGAGTTACGCCGTCTCGTACAAGAGCGACCTACCCATCTACCAGGGCGTCGAGTTCATCGTCGGTGCGGGGTTCTACCGGGACCACATAGATATGTCGTAACCTGATTTATAACAGCAAATTACGGCACATGGCCGTAGGCGATGTATCACTCAGAATACACATTTCTGAGCGAGATTTCGTTGAACCCAATCGGATGTCGCCGGATCCGATTCCGGTTATCGACGGAGGCGGTTGGTACTCCCAAGCTCAGGACCAGCCACCCCCAATGGCGGATGCGGCGGCGTGCTGCGTACTCATCGTCGCCCGGTCGGCAGCCGCCGCACCACCACGCTGGACACGTCGAATTCGTCACGCTCGATGAACGCCGCCAACCCATCCGGACCGAAAGCGTCGGGCATCTCGGTCGTGCCAGCAGCATAGGTCCCAATGTAGCTGCCATCCGGGGTCAGTAGGTCGATCGGACCATCGCTGGCCGGCTCGTCGCCGCGGCGCTGCACCCAAATCGTCCCCTCCCAACTCGTGCGCACGGTGCGTACGACCGGGACCTCGTGGTAGAACTCCATGTTCCTGATTCGTCTCCGCCCCAATTCAGCAAAGGCGTCGCCGAACTGATCATTTCGCGAACTCGCGTCCGCCTCGTTATCCGCCAACAGGCGTTCGATCTCTCCATCCCTGATCGCGTCGGTCACAGGCTCAGGCCGAAACGGTCGGGTGAGCACCCGACTAAGTTCTCCGTTGCGAGTAGCCACCTTGATGGCGTAGGCGGACGAGTCCGTGTAGACCAAGCCGCCGTCCGGGAGAGCTCTCGCGACCAAGGGAGGTCCGAAACCGTCAGGATCTCCCGATGGCCGCCACGCTTCGATCACCGTGTCTTGCACGGCCTCGTCCCCAGTGAGGACCAACCGATAGACGGGACGAAACGATGGCTCGGGACCGTCGGCCGGGCCGCCCATGTTGAAGCCACCTAAACTGGTCGTGATGACGTTCTGGCCGTCCCTCGCAGGCGCCAAGGTCCGGATCAGGTAGAGCGAGGTGCCGGGCATCCGCACCGATCTCTCGAACTCCCCGTGCGGTGCAAACACTTGAAAGGCACTGTGACCCGCGTCGAACACCACCGTGCGCCCATCGCGGAGCACGGTGAATCCGATGGCGGTGTTGGTGCTCGCGGCGAATTCACCCGGCCCATCGCCGAGCCGTCCGAACTCGCGAACGAACTCGCCCTCCCGGCTCATAACCACGATCCGTCCGCCTTGGTCGTCCATCACGTACAGGTCGCCGGACTGGCTGAAGCCGACCGCGCTGACCCGGCTGAACACCTCCCAGTCCGCACCATCGACGGACCCCACCCGGTAGACCTCCTCGAACGCGGGTTCGATGTGGGTGTCCCGGCTTGGAAGTTCGATGACTTCTTGAGCTTGGAGAGCCGGGGATCCGAAGCCGAAGATGATTCCGACGGCAACTCGGGGAAAACTTGGGATCATGACTCTGGTAGCCTCCTGAAACGCGCGACACTGCTAGCGTTTGGATGAACCAACCTCAAGCTACGGTTGCCCGTCTCGGCAGGGGCCGGCTTGGCAGGGCCAAGAGGCCGCCATTCTCCCGGTCGCTGCGAATCCCGGTCGATCCTCAGCAGCTCGGTGCTGAATCGCGGTCCACTAGTCAATCGGAATGAACACCCGTTTCAGCGGGATCATCGCGCGAGCTTCCGGCTCCATCCGCTCGTAGTGCTCCATCAACAACTCGATGAACTCGTCACCCTTTAGCGTGGTTACCGATGTTCCTTGTGGAGTCCGGTCCGCTTCGTACAGCGCCTCCCGCGTGAATCCGCCGGTCGAAACGAAGAGCCCCCGGTCCGGCGACCGAAGCGTGGCAATGAAGTTCCGCATGTCCCCCACGCTCGCTCGTTGGCTTCGATGCTTCACTTGGACCTTGATCCGCGGTGAATCGAGCCCGAGGGCGTCGGACGTGGCTACGACATCCACGCCTCGATCCGGTCCCTTCTCCGTCCTGCGGGCGAAATAACCCATCGAGCGCAAGAGCGCGGCCACCAGTTCCTCGAAGTCGAAGGGGTCCATGTGTGCGATCCGGTCCGAGATCTGTTCCTCAGCCTTGCTCTGCACGTCCTCGTAGAACTGGAACCCCGATCCCTCGTCGGCTTCGGCACCCAAGGACTCCGGGCGCTCCCGACCCGATGCGACCGCCTCGATTTCGTCCCGGTGGTCATTCATGGAGAAGAGTGTCAGCGTGCTGCCTGCACTGTTCTTGGCCGGTCCGGTTAGCTCGTCTCGCGAAATCCTCTTCGTCCAGTTGATCGGTCGCGTGTGAGGAAGGTCTCCGTCCCGGCGGGGATCGTAACGGTACGGTCCGGCGCATGTCCCGAACAGTATCTCCCGCGTGTCCGTGACCGGAGTCAGGATCAAGTCGCCCTCCCGGATCTCATGCACGAAGCGGTAGAGCTGGCTCGCCCCATTGATCAGGCGACCCTTCTTCATGTTCGGATGCTCTCGCGCCAACTCCGACAGAAATGCGTCCCGAGACTTCAGTTGCGAGAGGTCCTTACGGATGGAGAACCCAATCGCGGCGATGCCCGCCTCCTCGAACCGATCCGCGTAGACACCGCCGCCGCCCGCTCTCACTACCCAGATGTTTCTCAACTCAGGACTCCGATGGTTCGGTGATGCGACCGAGCACTGCACAGTTCCCACATGGCTCCAGGTCTTGGGGCTTGGTGCGCTCGGTGCTCTCGTGGTGGGTGTCGTGACCAATACGGTTGCCGTGGGGCTCGGGTCGTCGCTGCGACCGCTCGCCCCTCGCAGCTTCGACGGTAGGGGATGCAATGGGCTCCGTAAAGGGACTCCGGCCCGTGCGCGGATGCGTGGTCGGCGCATCTGACGCGGGCCGATTCACCGGCCGACGCACCCTCAGCGGCTCGGACCGGCATCGCGGTCCGGCCCGCGCGGCGGCGGCCTTATCACCAGCCGCGGCCGCGCGGTCTCGCGACGCCAGATGTCTCGTAATATTCGGTCAAGCCTGTCACTCGCTCGTCGAGCCGCTCGATTCGCCGCCTCAAGGTGGCGTTCTCCTCGGTCTGCCGCTCGACTTGCCGCCGCAAGGCTTCGACCTGTTCGGATTGCCGCCGCCGTTCCGTTTCGGACTGCACGGACAACTTCTTCAAGGCCTCCGTCAACTGCCCCTCCAACTCGGTCATACAGCTTCCTCGCTCTCTTGATGGCTTTCAGGCAGGCCGTCCGCGCCAGATCCAGCGCGGCTTGTCCAGCGTCCCCGACGGCCCCACCACGGCCTGCTCTTCCTCGATCTCCGGCAGCGCGATCCTCCAAGCGGCCATCTCGATTCTCGCGAGCGTCCGCCGGGTCTCCGCGATCTCGCAGTCCAATTCGGCCACCGCCTCGATCCGGGCTGGGATGCTCCTCGACCGCCACCGCATCGTCGCCCAGCTTCCGGCGGAGATGCCGAGCGAGCGGTTCAGGCCGAACGTCAGCGGCTTTGGCCAAGCCTTCTGCGGCAACGTGTGCATCCGCGCGGCCTCTTCCTCCGTAACGAGCCCGATGGTACGCAGCGCGTTCCTCGCGGCGCGCCGCGAGTTCTCGTCGGGCCGCCCGAGCTCGCTCACGGTCAACTTCCCTGTCTCCCTGCGTCCGCTCTCCAGCCGCCTCCTCAGCCGCTCGGTCGGATCGTTCGGGCTGGAAGTCAATGGCGTACAGCCGTCCCTTCAGCCGCCAACGGTCCCCGGTGTCGGGGTCCATCGCGGTCAGGTAGTCCTTGCCTTGGCGCGGCACTTCCAAGCCCGCCTCCCGGAGCGCGGCGACGACATCGAAGCGGTCTTTCACCACGCCGTGCTCGACCCGCTGGATCAGGTAGTCTCGGATCAGGTCGCGCGGTGCTGCTTCGAGCCGGAGTCCGGCCCGCAGTCGCGCCGCCTCGACGTAGGCGCGGTGTCCGGGCTGCTCCACCCTGGCCCGGGCCGGATCGTCCGGACGGCCCCAGCCGTGCTCGTGGTTGAAGGCGTCCCGGAGCGGATCGAACGTCCTCCGCCAGCCCGGAGGGGCGATGTTCAGGCTGCGGCCGGTCTCAAGGTCGCATCGCGCAGCGAGAACGTGGACGTGGGCACCGCCGCCCTCCTCGCGGTGGAGCACCGCCGCCCATGCGTAGCGGTCGGGTTCGAGCCCCGCCCAAGCCGTCTCCTCGAAAGCGTCCAGAACCGCCTCGATCTGTTCGTCGGTCGGTTGGTCCTCCGGTGCCCATGCGATTACGCCGGAGGTGTACCTGTGCTCGAAACCCAGAGTGTCCGCCACCGACGCCACCCGGTGGGGATCACCCCGAAGGACCTCGACGCCTTCGCGCGTCCTCCCGGCCGCGTCCCGCTCCCCGAGGAGGTATTTGGCCGCCGCCCGCGCCGATCCGGTTCCGCGCGCCAGGAACTTAATGTGCATCGGCTTCCGGGCTCTCGGCGGGATCCAAGGCGCCGAGGGCCCGGTCGATGGAGACCAGATGGGAGATCACCTCGACGGCCTCGATGGCTTCCTTGTGGGTATTGGCCCAGCGAGCGATCTGGTTGAGGTTGTTCCCGAGGCGCGCCAGTTCGCGGGTGCGCTCGCGCTCGACCTCGGCGTGCGCCACGGTCCACGTCCGCACCCGGCCAATCGACCGCCGCACAAGGTCCGACAGGGTCAAGCCCGCCGAGCGCGCCTTGGCGTGCCACTCGGCACGCTCCGCCTCGGAGGCGCGGACCTTCACCCAGACGGCGCGTCCGGCGCTCACGGCGCGACGTTTCCGTTGTGGGGGTCACAGGGGGCACGGCCCCCCGCCAGCCCCTGCCGGGGACTCGCGGAGCGTGGCCCCAAAGGGTGGGCTGGCTCTCCCGCATTAGCGGGCCAAACCATCCGCCGAGGCGCGGAATCCGGGGTCGTCGGAGTTGCCATGACGTGAAGTCAGGCGACCGTTTCGGGCGGTGTCAACAGCCGTCGAAACGGCGACGTCCAACGACTTCCAGCACCGTCCCGAAGACGGACCGACCGTCGCCAATGGCACCTCCGTTGCTACCGGCCAGCCCTATCGCCTCGTGACGTACTCGCTCCACTCCTGAAGGACCTCGGCCCTCCTCTCCAGCAGGTCGGAGCGCTGGTACGCCTGAACGACCTTGCTCCTCGGCACATGGGCGAGGCAGGCTTCGGCGACCTCTGCGGAGACCCCGGACTCCGCCATCCACGACCGGGCGCTCGACCTGAAGCCGTGCAGCGTCGCGGCCGCCCCGGCTCGCCTGAGGACTCGTAGCGGCGCCTTCCTCGGCAGCGTCGCGCCCGTCCGGGATGGGAACACTAGCGTAGACCCGCCCGACAGCCTGCGCGCCCGCCGAAGCACGTCGAGCGCGCCCGTGCTGAGCGGGACCGCGAACTCGCGGCCCGCCTTCATCCGGGATGCCGGTATCGTCCATGTCGCCGCGGCCATGTCGATCTCGTCCCAAAGCGCGCCTCTCGCTTCGCCCGGTCGGACCGCGGTGAGGACGATCAGTTCAACGCACAGAGCCGCCGAAGGGTGCGTGTCGGAGGTCCGGCAAACCGCTCGTAGCGCGGCGGCGACCTCTCCGTACGGGAGCGCCCGGTGGTGGGTTGTCGTGTGGCCGTTCGCCTTCGGCAGCGCAACGACCGCCCGGTCCACCGGGTTGTCCGCCCGGTAGTTTCGACCGATGCACCAGCGGAAGACGGCGGTGATGCGGTGCTGGGCCTTCCGCGCCGCTGCGGGCTTCGAGTTCCAGATCGGCGAGAGGCACGCGAGCACGTCCGCGCTCTCGATCCGGTCCACCCGCTTGTCGAGGAGCGGGGCGGCATGGAGGCGGAAGGTGGACTCCCACTGCTCGGGAAGCGGGCTCCCATCCTTCCACGCCTCGCGGTGAAGCTCGATGGTCCGCTCGGCGGCCTCGGCGAAGGTCGGGACGCCGCGTCCGCGCGGGTCCTGGCCCAAGAGGACGCCCCGGCTGTTGTCCAGCGCCTTCTGGCGGGCCTCGGCAAGCGTCACCTCGGGATACGGCCCGAGTCCGATCGAGGTGAGCCGCCCCTCGATCCTGACGCGCTGACGCCATGTCTTGGTGATCCGGCCATCCAGCGTCCGGTGGACGCGAAGGCTCAGCCCGCGACCGCCGCGCCCGTCGCCGTAGACTCCGGGTCTGTTGACCGTCCGCACAAAGGCGGCGGAGAGTGTTCTGGGCCGTTTCATCATGGGTTCCATCCTCGTGATGTATCACTCATTGCAGCACTACATCGAGAAGAATACACCGGATCGCGATAGACTTCAAGGGACGACGAGGATTCGGAAATAACCTATAATACGTTGTCTAATAACGTTTTATTGATACCGTATGATACGGCATGGGATGGTGTCGGACACGCTGTACCGAGTTCTACCGGAATTTCTCCACCGCCGAGGCGGAGATGGCGGCGGCCGACTGGCTCGAGCGGTTCGGCCGCTCGGTGGCGAGCCAGGCCATGGAGATGATCGGCAACCGCGTCTCGCACGCGGCCGGTGGACCCGACCGGGTGACGGTCGGCGGGCGCACGATCGACCTCGCGGCGGCGGGCGCGCGAGGCGGACCGTTCGGCGGCCTCAACGCCCTGGCGTCCGCGGCTTCCTCCACGAGCCGGATGGCGCCGACGGCGTTCCTCCCCTCGTCCGTGGGCGGACTCCTCGGTGAGACCTCCTTCCAGGTCTCCACCGGGCAGGCTGCGGGGGGCGGCGGCGACTACTCGCTCTGGGGCGCGGGAGAGTTGACGCGCTTCTCGGCCGGCGAGGGCGGTGGGTCGGGTCACGGCGAAATCGTCACCGCCGCGCTTGGCGCCGACTACAGGTTCGGATCGGTACTCGCCGGGCTCGCCGTGTCCCGCAGTCTCGGGTCGGGTGGATTCGACCTGGGACGTGCCGGAGAAGATGACGCCGGCGACGTGTCGACGAGACTGACCAGCGCCTTCCCCTACGCCCGGCTCGCACTCAGCGATCGCCTCTCCCTCTGGGGCGCACTCGGGTACGGGTTCGGCCGGCTGGACATCTCCGGGAGCGGAGAGCAGGAGCCTTCGAGCGACATCTCCATGCGCATGGTCGGACTGGGGGCGCAGGGTGAGCTTGTGCGGGCCGACGATCCGGGAGACTTCAAGCTCGCGCTGCGGTCGGATGGCTTCGTCGCGCAGATGAACTCCGAGGAGGTCGATGGTCGGCACGAACTCACGACCGATGTGAGTCGCGTGCGCGTGATGTTCGATGCCTCGAGGGGATACACGCTCTCGTCCGGCGAGACGGTCCAGCCGAATCTGCGGGTCGGCATGAGACGCGACGGGGGCGACGTGGACACCGGCTTCGGGATGGAACTGGGAGTCGGTCTCGCCTTCCTCGACCTGGAGCGGGGCCTCACGGTCTCCGTGCACGGGCGCAAGCTCGTGGCGCACGAACAGAGCCACTACGAGGAGTGGGGCCTGGGTGGGTCGATCACGCTCAACCCGCAGGGGGCGGGACGCGGGCTGTCGCTCCGCGCGAGTCCCTCCTGGGGGTCGACGGCGAGCGGTCTGGCGCGGCTATGGGCGCAGGGCGCGACCGGGTTGACGCCGAACGCGTACGGCTACGGCCACGGCAGCCGCCGGCTTGATGCGGAGATCGGATACGGCGTCGACGCGCTGGCGGGCCGGGGCACCTTCACGCCGTACGCGAGACTGGTCCTGTCGGAGCAGCCGGGCGCGGGTCCGTCCGGCGCGGGCCAATTGGGCGCGGGCCCGTTCCAGGGTCCGCTGGCGCTGGTTCCGCTCCAGGGATCGGGGCAGAGCCTGTACGGCTACCATCTGGGCGGACGCCTCAACGTCGGCTCGGGCCTCTGGCTCAACGTCGAGGGGGGCCGGAACGCCTACGGCGCCGCGTCGGGCCCGGCGAACAGCGTGACGCTCAACCTCGCCATGAACTGGTAGGAGACGTGGCCGGGGCCGACCGCCCATCCCCGGGCGGCCGACCCCGCCGGTCGCCCGAGTCGTGAAACCACCTACGGATTCCTACACGGCGCCGGACTCCCTCGCCGGGATCCGCGCCGGCATCGGCCGCTGCCTCGAACGAGCCGACGACGTTGACCGGCTGGCCCTCTCCGCGCCCGAAGTCTCGGCGTGGAGCGTCCAGGATCACCTGGAGCACCTGCTCTTCTCCGACCGAAACGTGCTGGACTGGGTCGTAGCGGCGCTGGCCCGACCGAACCCGGAGACGAGGGAACAGTTCCCGCACGAGTTCGGCGTGGCGCTCCTGGCGCGCGGATCGATCCCGCGCGGCCGCGGACCTGCCCCCGACTTCACGCTGCCGGAGGGCCTGGCATCTGCTGACGTCCGGGCGGGTTTCGAGGCGTTGCGTGCGCTGACGGCGGACATCGAGCCGCGAGGGGCGCAACTGGACGCCTGCCGGCTCACGCTCCCGCATCACGTGCTGGGCCACTTCACGCCCGCCGAGTGGCTACGCTTCCTCCACCTCCACCACCGGCATCACGAAGCGATCATCCGCGACATCCTGGCCGCCTGACCGAGGAGTCCGGCGGCTACGCCCGCGCTCTTCCCGCGCGGACGCGTCGGATGGCGGCGGCGCCCTCGAGGAGGAGCCAGATCTCGAGGATGAAGATCGCGGCCCCGATTACGAGGAGCAGCCACTCGTTCGTTGCGAAGAAGCCGCCGAGGTTGATGATCATGGCCCACGTCGTCATCAGGAGGAGGAACGACATCGGGATCATCGTCACCCAGACGGGGCGCCCCTTCGCCATCAGGTAGAGCGACACGATGAGGAGCGTGAGGCCGGCCAGGAGCTGGTTCGTGGTGCCGAACAGCCGCCAGATCACCATGCCGCCGGCGCCCCGGTCGACCGAGAGCGCGAGGAGCGCGCAGCTGGCGACGGCGATCCCCGTCGCGACCCAGCGGTTCTGGATCGCCTTCACCTTGTACTCGACGCCGAGTTCGCTGATGATGTAGCGCTGCAGCCGGATCGCGGTATCGAGCGTCGTCGCGGCGAAGCTGATCACGACGACCGAGGCGAAGATCACGGCCACGCCCTCGGGAATCCCCAGGCCGCCCGCGAGCACGCCCACGCCGTTGACGAAGGCCGTCGTGGCCCCCGCGGTGGCCGCCTCGAAGCTCCCGTAGTGCTGCTGCCAGAGCGCCAGGCCCTGCGTCGCGCCCACGTCCCGGCTGAGGTAGATGGCGAAGCCCGCCGTACACGCGATGATCGACGTCACGGCAAGCGATCCCTCGCCGATGGCGCCGCCGTAGCCCACGTAGCGCGCGTCCGCCTCGTTCGCGAGCTGTTTCGATGACGTGCCGGACGCCACGAGGCCGTGGAAGCCGCTGATCGCGCCGCATGCGATGGTGATGAAGAGGAGCGGCAGCCAGCCCGGCGTGTCGGCGGGCAGATCCGTGTTCACCGTGGGCGCCACGACCTCCGGGTTCACCACGATCACGCCGAGGCTGATGATGCCGAGTGCAACGAAGAGCTGATGCCCGTTGACGTAGTCGCGCGGCTGAAGGAGGAGCCACACGGGCAGCACCGACGCGACGAACGTGTAC
Organism: Candidatus Palauibacter rhopaloidicola; assembly: GCA_026914155.1. Taxonomy (GTDB): domain Bacteria; phylum Gemmatimonadota; class Gemmatimonadetes; order Palauibacterales; family Palauibacteraceae; genus Palauibacter; species Palauibacter rhopaloidicola. The sequence goes on from JAPPGH010000054.1 coordinate 121,812, forward strand.
GCGAAGAGGATCGCGATCCATCCGACGCGCCGCCCATCCGCCGTCGCCGCCTCCCCCGCCACGGCCGCATCCCCTCCCGCCGCAGCCATCTGCGCCTCGGTCGGGCTGAACCCGATGAAGTCGGGCAGCGTGAACGGCATGTCCTGCCCGAACCAGATCAGCACGTACAGCGTGGCGAGGGCGCCCAGCGACGGGACGAGGATCCCCGTCCCCGTCCGGTAGATGAGGAAGCCGACGATGAGCGCGACCACGAGCGACCCCCACACCGGGACGACGGCGCCGGGGTTGGCCATGAACAGGTTCGCGATGATGACGGCGAACACGGCGTTCACCATAAGGAGCAGGAAGAAGATGATGAGGAGGAAGAGGACGCGGGCGCGCTGGCCGAGGATCGACTCGGTCAGCGTCCCGATCGAGCGGCCCTTGTGGCGGTTCGAGATCCACAGGGCGCTGAAGTCGTGCACCGCTCCGGCGAAAACCGTCCCGAGTACGACCCACAGGAACGCCGGCAGCCAGCCCCAGATGACGGCGATCGCCGGGCCCACGATCGGCGCCGCCCCCGCCACCGAGGTGAAGTGGTGCCCGAAGAGCACGTGCTTGTTCGTCGGCACGTAGTCGACGCCGTCCCGGAACTCGTGCGCCGGCGTGACGAAGTCCGGGTCGAGCTTGAAGACTTTGCCCGCGATGAAGCGCGAGTAGATGAGGACTCCCGTGAGGAAGGCCGACAGACCAATCACCAGCAGGACGATCGCGCTCATCGGACAACCTCCTCCGTAGTATCGAGTACGGCGGTATCGAGTACGGGAATCCGCCCAAGTGCGTCCACGCCCACGGGATCGGAGTCCTGAAGGGCGACGCGGAGGACAGGCCAATCTCCGAGAGACTGCGAGATCCTCGCAAGATAGACGGCTTGGCGTTCGCGCCTGGCGGCGAGAAACGGGTCCTCCCCCGCGCCGCCATCGCGCTCCGGGAGCACCAGGTTCACGACGACGGCGCCCACCGGGACGTCGTGCTTCGCGAGGGCCTTGACCGCCTTCTCCGTCTCCCAGATCGGCAGGCGTTCGGGGATCACGACGAACACGAAGGCCGTCCGGCGGGGGTTGGTGAGGACCCGGCGCGCCTCCTCAAAGCGGTCCCGGCGTTCCTCGAGCGCCCGCAGGAGAGGATCGTTATCGAGATCGTCCGCCTCGGGCCCCGCCACATTCTTCCACATCCGCGAGAGGGCGCCCACTTTCCGCCGGCGCTTGATGAGCCCGCCGATCCAGGTCGTCATCAGCTCCGGCAGGGAGAGCAGCCGCAGCGTCTGGCCGGTGGGCGCCGTGTCGAAGACGATCCGGTCGTAGGCGTCCCCCTCGGCCTCGAGGATGTGCGTGAAGCGGTCGAAGACGGCCGACTCCACGGCCCCGGGAGAGACGCGCGCGATGTCGATCTGCCGGTAGACCTCGCCCAGGAGCCGGGGGGGCGCGGCCGACTCCACGCGCGACTTGACGGCCTCGATGTAGCGGTCCGCCTCCCGCTCCGGATCGACCTCCATGGCCCAGCACCCCTCGGCGACCTGCCGCGGCCGGTCCCCCAGCTTCGCCTGGAGCACGTCCCCGGTGGAGTGCGCCGGATCGGTGGACACGAGGAGGGTCCGCCGCCCGCGCGCGGCCATGTCCAGCGCGGCTACGGCGGCCATGGTCGTCTTCCCCACGCCGCCCTTGCCGCCGAAGAAGAGGACCGGCCGGTCCGGGAACGGCAGCGGGGCCCGCCGCGAATCCTCGTCGCTCAGCAACAGCGGAAGCCGCCTTCGGGCCCGCGTTCCATCCCGACCCGGACGTGCCACTCGTGAAACTCCTCGATCAGCGACGGATACAGCTCGAGCATGTAGAACTGGACCGGGTTGGGTACGCCGAGGAGGTCCGAGAAGCCCATCAGCATGAACGCGTCGTGCTGACGCAGGTACTCGCGGTGGATCGTCGCCCGGTAGGGGGCGATGTACAGCCCCTCGTAAATCTCGCGCGCCGCCCGGAGCCGGCGCCGCCAGCGCGGCACGGTCGTCGTCACAGCCATGTCGGCGTCCCCTGATCCAATTGCCGTTTTGCGTCGCAAAGCGGAAGAAGCGATGCCGAAATCGCACGCACGCTCCTGCGCGTCAAGGTACGGCCGCGCACCGGGGGATCGAATCCAGGGCTCAGCGGCCCGCGCCGCCGGCCCGTTGGCGCGCTTCCCAGGCGCGGACGCGGGGGATGGCGGCGTCGAAGATCCGCTCGTAGTTGAGCCGCTCGACCTGGGCGCGGACGTCGGGGTCGAGACGTTCCCACAGCGGGTCGTAGACCGTGTAGTTGGCGACGTAGCCCTCCCAGTCGGCGGGGGCCACGGCGTCGGTCCCGAACAGGAACCGCGTCGGGTGCCGGCCGATCAGCGTCGCCCACGCATCGGCGCTCGCGTCGTCGCCCACGATGTACCGGGCCACCTCGTCCCAGGAGATGTCGAGCGCCACATGGTCGTAGCGCGGGTCGGACAGCCAGCCGTCGAGCCACGCGACGTGCCCGTCCGAAGGCCCGACGAAGCGGCCCAGGCCGGTGTGGGCCCAGATGATCGTCGTCTCCCGGTGGCGGGCGAACAGGTCCAGCACCTCCGGCGCGTGATGCGGCGTGTCGCCCGGGCGGACGTGGTCGACGTCGTTGTGGAGGATGACGACGAGACCGATCTCCGCCGCCGTGGCCAGGATCCGGTCGAGGGCCGGGTTGCGCAGGCTCGCCGCGTGCCCGGCGACCTTGGACGAGACGAACTCCTTGTGGATGGTGAACTCGCCGATGCCGGCGAACACGCCGGGGAAGGTGAGCAGGACGCGCTCGATGTGGTCGGAGGCGTACATGTCCGTCGGGTTGAAGCCCGTGATCATGGGGTCGACGCGGCGGCGGTCCTCTTCGGGCAGCGACAGGTACTCCCGCGCGATCATCGCGTCCACGAACGAGTAGTAGTAGAGGTCGGCGTTCGTGCGCAGGTAGTAGTCGGGCGCGTGGTCGCCCGACAGGAAGTAGTCCCACTTCTGCTGCAGCGGGATCCCGAACATGGCCACGCGCCCCACCCGCCCGGCGGTCATGTCGAGGAACTCGCGCGCCGTCGGGCCGCGCTGGATGTAGTTCAGGAGATGGAAGTGGGAGTCGTTGAAGAGCGCCGTTCCGGACGGCGGTCCTGCGGTCGTCGCCGGAACCGGGGTACCGGTTTCCGCGGAAGGCGTCGGGGCGGCGGACGAGGGTGGATCCGCGGCGGGCGGGGCGGCCGAAATCGACCCGGTCGCGGGAGGGCCGCGCCCCGTCGCGCAGGCCGCGAGGAACACCGCCGCCAGTACACCCGCCGCGGGACTCCGCGCGCTCGGTCTCACCAGGCCACCGCGGCGCTGTTGTTGCGGTTGTGGGACGCCGCGCGCAGTGCGCCCGTCGCCGGATCGCGCTGGATCGCGACCCACAACCCTTCACCTCCGAAACGGGCCTCCGTGGGGAAGATCTCCTCGTACGCGTACCCCGTCCCGTCGAGGACCTCCGCCGGGAACTTCCCGCCCGGCACGCGGAAGGTGAGGGCGCCGGTCGCCGGATCCGAGTTCGGCATGAAGAAGTCGGGCGTATCGATGGCCTCGTCCACCGTCATGCCGAACCGCATCACGTTCAGAAGACCCTGGAAGGTCCGGTGGTGGAGGCCGGACCCCATCGACGCGAAGCCGAGCACGGGCCGCCCCTCCCGGAACAGGATCCCGGTCTGCGTGGGTGCGGGGAGCCGCGATCCCGGCTCGAGGCGGGCGATCTGCGTCTGCTGGAAGGAGGCCGGATCGCCGATCGTGATTCCGTCCACGACGATGGCGGTCTTGCCCCACAGGACCGCGTTGATGCTGTGCGTGATCGCGGCGATGTTGCCCTCGCCGTCGATGGCCACGACGTCGTCCGAGTGGCCGGGGCCGCGCGGCGCCCAGTTGCCGAAGGGCAGCCCGGCCTGGATGACGTTCCACAGCCGGTCGGCGTGGTCCGGCGTGACGCGCGCCGCCGGCGTGAACTCGCCGCCGACGAGCGACGCGGCCAGTTCGGGCGGCAGAAAGTCGAGCAGCGAGGCGCGGGTCACGTCGAGCGCGGTCCGCAGGGCCTCCGGCGATTCCGTCCAGTGGCCCTCCGCCAGCAACCCGGAAGCCGCCGCGAGCCGCTGCGCCTCGATCATCGCCACTCCGCCCGCGTTCGGCGGAGGGTTCGTGTGCAACTCCCAGCCGTCCCCCAGGTCCGCCACGAGCGGCTCGTCCCAGATGACCTCGTAGGCGGCGAGGTCCTCGACGGTCATCCGGCCCCCGTCCGCCTGGATCGCGGCCGCCGCCTTCTCGGCCCACGGGCCGCCGTACATGTACCCGGTCCCCTGCTCCGCCACCGCGCGCAGCGTCGCGGCCAGCGCGGGCTGGCGCAGCACGTCCCCCTCGGCGTAGGGAGAGCCGTCCTCCTTCAGGAACGTCGCCTTGGTCTCCGGAAGCCGGGCGAGGTCCGCGGCCCGTCCCTCCCAGTAGCCCTCCACCTTCTTCGAGATGGGGAAGCCCCGCTCGGCGACGTGGATCGAAGGCTTGAAGATCTCCGCCCACGGGAGCCGCCCGAACCGCTCGTGCGCGGCCCCGATCCCCTTCATGAACCCACCCACGAGCGCCGTGCGCCCGCTCACGTCGGTACCGTAAATCCCGTCGGGAGAAGAGAGATCGACCCCGCCGGGGATGTTCGCCGGATCGTCCTCCCCGAGCACCGTGTTCCACTCGGCGTTCATCGTGTAGACACGGTCCGTGCCCGCGTCGTAGTAGACGAGCGACATGATGCCGAAGTAGCTGATCGGCGCCCCCGCGGTGAGCGCGACCTGCATGAGCGCGGTCGTCATCGCGGCGTCGATGGCGTTCCCTCCCTGCTTCAGCGCCTCCAGTCCGGCGCGCGCCGCGAGGCCGTTGTAGGCGACGGTGACCGCTCCGTTCTCGCCCGTGGCGACGCCGGCTTCCGTCCGGTCCACGAGTTGCGCCTCCATGAACCGCTCGTAGTCGGCGGCCCAGCGCTCCGGCGAGAGACCCGTCTCCGCCTGGCACGCCGCCAGCACCAGGAGGAAGGGGAGGCACGCGAGCGGGCGGCCACGCATGGAACGGCCCGCGGAACGGCTCGCGACCGCGCTCATTGGTCGGATGTCGCGGACGGACGGAGCCACTGTTCCCACCATTCGAGTTGGACCCACATCCGGTGCACCATGCGCCACGGGGTCCATCCCCCGTGGTAGGAGTCGGGATAGCGCACGAACTTCGCGGGCACCTGCTGCTTCCGGAGCGCCACGTACATCTGCTCCGCCTCCTCGATCGGGACCCGGTGGTCCGATTCCCCGTGGACGAAGAGGGTCGGCGTCGTCACACCCTTCGCGTGGATGATGGGAGAAGAACGCAGGAGGTGTTCAAGCCCCCGTTCCTCCCACGGCGGACCGTAGAACTCGCTCTCCTTGGTGCGCGGGATGTCCGCAACGGCGTAGTCGCTGACCCAGTTGGAGATCGAGGCCCCGGCGATGGCGGCGGCAAAGCGGTCCGTCTGCGTGATGACCCAGTTCGTGAGGTATCCCCCGTAGGAATAGCCGGTCGCGCCCATGCGCGCGGTGTCGATCTCATAGCGTTCGATCGCATGGTCGACGCCCGCCATCACGTCGTCGTAGTCGTTGAAGCCCCAGCCGCCCCACGTCCCCCAGCGGAAGTCCTCGCCGTATCCCGTCGAGGCCCGCGGATTCGTGAACAGCACCATGTAGCCCTGTCCCGCGAGGAGCTGCTGGTCGAACGAGAACGTGTTGCCGTAGGCGCCGTGCGGTCCGCCGTGCATCTGGAGGACCATGGGGAATCCGCCCTGCCCGGCGGTGTAGCCGCGTGCCGGGAGCATCCAGCCTTCGACCTCGGTTCCATCGGGACTCCGGAACGAGAGCCGCTCCGGGCTGGACAGTTCGATCCCGGCGAGCAGGTCGCGATTCACCTCGCTCAGCCGCACCTCGTCGTCCGTCGCGGCGCCCACGTCCGCGACCCAGACATCGCCCGGTTCCGTCGGCGCCGTGGCCCGGAACGCGACGCGCGAAAAATCCTCCGAGAAGGAGAAGCTCCCGAGCCGGCGGTCCCCGGCCGTCACCTGCTCTACCGCCCCCCCGCCCTCGGCGACCCGGAAGAGGTGCGTGTTGCCGCGAATGCCCGCGGAGAAGTAGACGTGCCCGCCGTCCGCGCTCACGGTGGGTCCGCCGGGGATGAGGTCCCACTCCGCGGTGAGGTTGCGGAGCCGCGTCCCGTTCGCCGCGTCGAACACGAGGAGGTCGTTGGGCGCCCCGCGGTCGCGGGCTTCGCGGATGATGATGTCCAGGCCTTCGTTGCCCCGGACGACGAGCCGCGTCCCGTCGGCCGACCAGGCCGGGGAGGAGTAGTTGTATCCGTCGTCCGTGAGCCGGTTCACGGCCCCATCGAGGTCGACGACCCACAGATCCGACCGCTCGTACGAGTGTTCATCGCGCTGGTGCGCGTCCGCTGTGAACGCCAGCCGCCGGCCATCGGGACTCCAGGCGAGCCCGGAGGCATCGAAGCCGAGTTCGGTGAGCTGCCGCGCTTCTCCTCCCTCGGCCGGCAGCAGGTACACCTCGCGGGGAGGCGTCGCGTTCGGATCGCGCGGGTCGGGCAGGTAGCCCCGCCGGTCGAAGCGGTAGTTCATCCAGTCGTACTCGCGGCCGTCGAAGCGTTCCACGGTGCGGCGCTCGAAGTCGGACTCCCACACGGGCTCCGGGGGCGGCGGGGGCGGCGTCGGCCTCGTGAACGCGATCCAGCGACCGTCCGGACTGAAAACCGGCGAGCCTCGCAGCCCCTCGAGCCGGAACGCTTCGCCGGCCGGCCGATCCATGCGGAGGAACCACGTGCTCCCTGCGCCCGATCCGGCCGGGTCCGGCCGATTCGACGTGAAGACGAGGTAGCGGCCGTCCGGGCTCCAACGGGGCGAGGAGGCGCTGAAGCTCGGGCTCGTCACCCGCGTCGCCTCCCCGGAACCGTCGGCGTCCACGAGCCGGATCTCGCTGTGGCGACGGTTCTCCTCCTCGAGGACCGACGTCACGACGTAGGCCACCCGCGACCCATCGGGCGAGAGGGCCGGACTCCCCGCGTCCTTCAGCCGGTAGTAGTCCGCGAGTTCGAGCGGCCGCCCCTCCTGCGCGACGAGTCCGGGCGCCGCGAGGAGCACGGCGAGGGGGATCGAGAGGATCGAGATGATCGGTCGAGAGTTGCGAACGCGCATGGCGGCCTCCGAAACAGGCTTAGCGTCGTACCCGATAGGCGAGTAGAAGATTGCCGGGCATCTGGCTGAACAGGTCATATCCCGAGTTGACGAGGACATAGCCGCGCGCCACGACGGGTCCGGGCCCGTCGATCGCGCCGCCCCGGCCGGGCACACCGTTGACGGTCGCGAACTCGCGCGCGGTGTCGACATCCCAGAGCAGCGAGCCGTCCTCCGTCGAAAAGGCGCGCATGTGGCCGTCCAGGCTCCCGGCCAGCACGGCCCCTTCGATCGCGGTCGGGGCCGGGGAGAAGAAGGGCATGCAGCCGGGCCGGTCCCGGCACACGGACGGATCGGGGGGAGCGTGCCAGAGGATCTCGCCGCCGGCAAGCTCCAGGGCGTAGACGCCGGGTGTGGGCGGATCGTCCGAGTTCATCTGCGTGGATTCTCCGGACCGCGGGTCCGAGATGATGGCGAACGGGTTGTCGACATTCGGCACGTAGGCCCGGCGGCCGTCGGACGCGAGGCCCCAGTGGATGCCGCCGAGCGAGCTTCCCATGCCGACCCGGCGCGCCCACACGAGTTCGCCGTCGGCGTCGGGGTCCAGCGCCCACACCATGCCGGACTTCTGTCCGGCGATCAGGAGTTGCGATCCGTCCTCGGCGGTGACGACGATCGGGGCCATGCCGAAGTCGTGATCCGGCCCCGTCGGCGCGGGGCAGTTCTGGAAGCGGGGCGAGATGCACGACATGTTCCAGGCGTCGTCTTCCCGCCCCTGGAAGGTCCAGCGGGCCTCGCCCGTCTCCAGGTCGAGCGCGGTGATCGCGTCGCTCCCGCCCGTCGTCGGGCGCGTGTAGTTCTCACCCGTCCCGATATAGAGGAGGCCGCGCGCGGCGTCGACCGTCGGGCTGGACCACACCGGCGCGCCGGAGGGCGCAAAGAGCCGGGTTCCGACCTCGTTCTCACCCACGTGCCGCGGTGCCTCGGCCACGGTCCGGAACTCCCACAGCGGTTCGCCCGTCTCCGCCGAGAAGGCGGCGACGCCTCCGCTGGAGGTGCAGCACTCGTAGGCCGGATCGCCGGCGCTGATGATCTCCATCGACGAGAGCGGTACGAAGACACGGCCCTCGTGGACGGTCACGCTCCCCGTGACGACGTGATCCGCGTGGGTCCCGGCGACGGCGCGCCAGTGGAGGGCGCCGGTCGTCGCGTCGATCGCGTACACGTTCGTGCGGAAGTCCGCGAAGAAGGCGGACTGCCCGCCATCGGGCCCGTCGCCGATTACGATCGCGCCGCGCACGGCGGCGTCGCCCGCGAACACCCAGTGTACGCAGCCGCTCTCCAGGTCGATGGAATACACCTCGCCGTACGCCGAGCCCACGATGATCCGGTCGTCGATCACCGCCGGCTTCGAGCGTACCTGGCTCACGTCGGGGAAGCCGAAGGCCCAGGCGAGTTCCAGATTCGGCAGGTCGGCGGCGGTGAGTCCCGCGCGGGCCGCATCCGCGAAGCCCGTCTCGCCGCCGCCGCCGCCCCACCCGGACCAATGCACGACGCCCTCCTCCCGCGGCGGGCTCGAGCAGAAGGCAGTGGACGGGAGGCGCGTCTCGACCAGGGCCCCGCCGGTGAGCCACTCCGCCACGGCGCGGCGCTCGTCCGCCGTGAGATCCTCGCCGTGCCGACGCATGCGGCCTCCCTCCAGCGAAGTGAGGACCGCCCGGGGCGTCATCGCGCCGAGCGTGGTGAGGCCGGGAGCGCGCACCGTGCGCTCCCCGGAATGACACTCCGCGCACGAGGCGGCGTACACGCGCATGCCGGGACTGTCATCCATCGGGGGCGGATCGAGGAGCCCCCGTGCCCGCTCCTGGGCGGCGGCCGGTTCGGCCGCGGCGGTGAGAGCACTGCCGGCGAGCACGGCGGCGAAAGCGGTAGCGACGATGCGCATCGAGCGTTTCTCCGGAATGAGATCGAGAGAACCCGTGGAACATAGGCCCTCACGTTCCGTTGCGGGACGGTGCGGCGCCAGCAGCTTGGGGGAGTGCGGCGCTAGCGGCGGATGGGGAGCGCGGCCTCGATCACGCGGTGCACGATGAGATCGGCGACGGCGTCGGCCTGTCTCCTGTCGTGATCGCCGGTACCGCGCCAATGGGTCTGGGCCACGACGACGAGTTGCCGATCCGGCACGACCCATACGAACTGGCCCCCGTAGCCCCACATCACGAACGCGGACACGCCGTCGCCGCCACCCTGGCGGTCGCTCCACTTCTGATAGCCGTACCCCGCGTCCCGCAGGACGTAGCCGAGGTCGCCCAGCGCGACGAGTTGACCGATCTGTGCCTCCACCCAGGCCCGGGAGACGATCTGCCTTGAGCCGGACCGGCCGCCCTGCAGGAGGAGCTGGCCGAGCTTCGCGGCGTCCCTGGGACGGAGCGCGAGCGCGGCGCCGCCCACGATCACGCTGTCCTGCATGACCGGCCAGCGCTTGTTCCCGATCCCTAGCGGGCCCAGCAGCTCCCGCTCGGCGAACTCCAGCGCGCTGCCCTCGACGACGTTCTGCACGATCACCGTGAGCAGGTGCGACCCGCCGGTGTTGTAGATGAACCGCCGGCCGGGAGGGGCGACGATGGGCAGGTCGAGGACGTACCCGACGGGCCGGCCGGAACGGACCCACGGACCGAAGTCCTCCTCGTCGGACCACTGCATGCCGCTCGTCATCGTGAGCAGGTCGCGCACGCGGATGCCTCCGTGCTCGGACCGCCGCGACGGATGCGGCAGCCGGTCCGTCATCAGATCGTCCGGATCGACGAGCCCGCGATCCGAGGCGAGCCCGACGAGCAGCGCGGTGACTGTCTTCGTGACGGACCGCATGTCGAAGGCCGAATCCCGGTGCATGCCGCCGAAGTACGCCTCCTCTACGAGCCGCCCGTTCCGGACCGCGACGAGCGCGCGGATGTTCGGCACGGCCTCGTCCGCATCGGCGAAAGCAGCGGCGAGCAGATCTCTATCGAACCCCTGCGCTTCTGGCGTCGACATCGCCCACGCCCGCGACAGGTCGACCGGCGCGGACACCGGGTCGGGTCCGATCCCGAGATCCCCCGGATCCGACGGGGCAACCGAGTCGCCGCACGCCACCGGTGCCGCCAGCGCCGCCACGCAGAAGACGGCGGTCAGGCCGGGGGCCCGCACCTCCCGGTCTCGCCCTCGCAAGCCCCCCCGCTTGCTCGCGACGCCCGCCCGCCTACTCGTGACGCTCGCGCCGGAAGGGCATCGACAGCATCCCGCGCAGCGTCCCCCACTCCGAGCGATCCACGTTCTCGAGCCCGAGACGGATATCGCGCGGCTCCGACCGGAGCCGGAAGCTCCCGAAGGCCCGGTCCCAGAAGGAGAAGATGCTCGAATAGTTCGAGTCGGTCTCGGGTCGGTGGTCCGAATGATGGACCCAGTGCATCCACGGCGTGACGATGAGCCAGCGCAGACGCCGGTCCACCCGGCCGGGCAGCCGCACGTTGCTGTGGTGGAAGAGGATGATGGGGAGGAGGATCGCCTCGTAGACGAGGAGTTCCGCCACCGTCACGCCGAGGAGCGGAAGCACGGCGAGCCGCGCGATCGAGGAGAGGACGATCTCCCCCGTGTGAAAGCGGAGACCGGACGTGGCGTCCAGTTCGGCGTCCGAATGGTGGACCTGGTGGAAGCGCCACAGGAACCGCACCCGGTGATTCAGCCGGTGCCACAGGTACTGCCACGCATCGAAGATCACGACCGCGAGCCCGATCCGGGCCCACGGCGGGAGTTCGAGCAGGTGAAGCAGCCCGAAGCCGCGTTCTCTCGCCCCCTCGGTCACGAACAGCGTGGCCGCGGCGAAGATGACGGCCGCCACTGCCGCGTTTCCCACGCCGAGGGCGAGGTTCCGCGCTCCGTGCCCCGCCCTCGCGCTCCGGCCCTCGAACATCGGCAGAACACCCTCGACCAGCCACAGAATGGCGAGCGCGAGGGCGGCCCCCGCCGCCTTCAGAGTACCGGGATCGTCGAACACGGAAGCGAACATAGCCCGGCGGGCCGGATTCGGGCACGGGCGGCCGACCCGCTATCGGGCCGGTGCGACCCCCTCCGCGATACTCACTTCGGCCGCTCCGAAGAAGCCGAACGCAAACCGGTGCGGACGGTCCAGATTCACGACGTTACCCCGGATGGTGGCCGGCGGGATGGAGAAGGGGTTCGCCGAACCGAGCGCGTTCTGCTCGAAGAGCGCGTAGTAGTAGTCGTAGCCCAGCCTCGAGAGCGAGATCTGCCGGATCTCCGCGTGTTCGCCGGGCACGATGGCAATCTCATCGTTCGGCTGGAAGCCGATCACATCCTGCCCGTCGTACAGTTCGTCCCGGCTCACGAGATTGATCGCGTTTCCGGGATCCGGCGGGATCTCGTTCACTCCCTCCACCAGTTGTTCCCACAGGTAGTAGTTCGGGACCCCGGCCGGATCCGCGAAGTCGATCGAGGCCCGGTAGCCTTCCTCGTCGATGAAGAGCGTCTCCTCTTCGTAGACGAAGTACAGCGAATCGATCGGGGGCACCTCCCGCAGCGGAGCCGACGCCTCGTACACGTCGCCCCCGTACTCGAGGAAGAGCGTGTACGTCTCGCCGACGCGCGCGAAGAGATGTTCCGTCCCGTACAGGCCCGGCTCGATCTCCGGGAACGAATAGGCACGGCCGGCCCCGTCGACGACCGTGACGATGGCCCCCGTCGCCGGTGGGGTCGGCCGGCTGTCGAAAAAGCCCGCCGTCGTCGACAGTCGGATGCGCTGCCTGCCGCTCGGCGCATCCTTGATGCGTTCGATCCGCCCTTCCACGACGAGCCTTGGCACGGGGTCCGGAATGTCGACGTCCACGACCCGTTCGCAGCCCGCCGCCGCAAGGCACCCGGCCAACGCGAGCAGGCGGCCCGCCGTCACCGCGCGATTCCCGCCGCCGCCACCCATCAGAAGTTCCACCGGTAGCTGATGCTGGGCACCAGGCCGAACACGGCCGTCTCCACCGCCTCGGTGACCGTGCGCGAGTCCCGGTTCTGGCGGAAGGCGATCGCCTGCGCGTTGAAGCGGTTGTACACGTTGAAGAGCCCGAACTGGAGTTCTCCCCGGCCCCACCTCCTGGTGGCCGACACGTCCAGACGATGATAGGCCGGAAGGCGCCTGGCGTTCCGCGGCCCGTACTCGCCGAGAATCAGACCCGCGAACTCATACCGCGCGACGGGGTATGTCGTCGGCAGCCCCGTGGCGAAGACGAAGTTCGCCCCGAGGCTCCAGTCATCGCCGAACCTGTACAGTCCCGTCAGGGCGAAATCGTGCGTCCGGTCATAGGGCGATGGATACCAGTCTCCCCCGTTGACCCCGGGATCCGCCGCCGTGAGTCCGGGCGTCCGCTGATCCGAGCGGGCGAGGGTATAGCTCGCCCATCCGGTGAGGCGCCCGCGGGTCTTCCTCAGGAGGAACTCCAAGCCGTACCCGCGTCCCTCGCCCGGAAGGAGGAGCGTTTCGAGCCGCCGGCTGAAGTAGATGTCCGCCCCGTCCACGTAGTCGATCAGGTGGCGCGCCCGCTTGTGGTAGACCTCTCCCGAAAGCGCGTAGCGCCCACCGGCGAGGGCGGTCACGTAGCCGAGCGCGAACTGGTCCGCGACGTGCGGCTTCACGTACGGCCCCACGGGATCCCACAGGTCGAGCGGAGTCGGGGAGTTCGTGTTCGTCACCAACCGCAGGTACTGCCGCGTACGGGAGTAGCTCGCCTTGAGCGACGCGGCATCGCCGAGGCTGAAGCGCAACCCCAGCCGCGGTTCGAGGCCCCCGTAGGAGACGATCGTCTCCCCGTCCCCGTACCGCGTGCTGTCTACGATGGCGCCGGGCTCGTATCGGCCCAGCGCCGGACGATACACCACTGGCGCGTCGTTCTCGTAGTCGTAGACCGTCGTCGCGCCCCGGCGGATGAACCCGGCCGCCCGCAGCCCGTAGCGGAGCCCCAAGCGTCCGATCTCCGTTTCGTGCTCGATGTACGCCTCGGGAGCGATGCCCTTCCGGGACTCGAACTCCGTCGCGATGACCGCGGATCCTTCGCCGGGGGCGATGTTCGCGGGCTGGATCTCGTAGCTGCGGAGCCCCAGCCCGAATTCCAGCCGGTCCGAAGGGCCCACGTCCCACGACTCGTCAACGGTCACGCTGAAGTTGCGGATCCCCGCGTCGAGCGAGGCGGATTGAGCGTTGAAGCTGTTCTGTATGTGATACTCGTAGTCGCTGTAGGTCACGGTCAGATGGGAGAAGACCGGGCCGAACACGTGGTTCCAGCGCAGCGTGCCCGTCGCGTTCCCCCACCCGGCGGAGGCCTGGGTCCCGATCCGCAGCCGGTCGCGGCCGAAGTAGCCGGAGAGCATGACCTGGCCGGTGGCGCCGTAGCGCGCGTTCGCCTTGGCGTTGAGGTCATAGAAGTAGGCGGCGCTCTCCTGAATCGAGGGGTCGCTCGACAGACCCAGGAAGAGGTCCGCGTAGGTGCGGCGGCCCGCGACGAGCCAGGATCCTCTTCCGTCGAAGAGGGGCCCCTGGAGGCTCAGGCGGCTGGAGAGGAGGCCGATCGTCGCCGCCCCCTCGAACTCACGCGAGTTCCCCTCGCGCTGGTGGATCTCCAGCACGGAGGAGAGTCGGCCGCCGTAGCGGGCCGGGATCCCGCCCTTGTAGAGGGTGACGTCCCCCACAGCGTCCGAGTTGAAGGTCGAGAAGAGGCCGATGGCGTGGGCCGGATTGAACACCTCGGAGTCGTCGAGGCGAATCTGGTTCTCGTCGCCCGCGCCACCGCGCACATTGATCGCGGTCGTCGCGTCGTTCGCCGTGCTGATGCCTGGATAGAGGGTCAGCGTGCGGATCGGGTCCGCCTCGCCGAGGACAAGCGGAAGTTCGGAAAGGGAGGGGACATCGAGCCGGACGACGCTCATGTCCACGCTCGCCGGGTCGAGGTCCGGAGGTTCCCGGTCGGCGGTCACCGTGAGTTCCGACACGATGACCGGCCTGAGGGGGAGCGCGAAGTCCAGCGAGGTCGTCCCCCGCAGATCCACGACCTCGGTCACGGTTGCGTAGCCGAGGCTGGTGACGCGGATCGAGTACCGGCCGGGAGGCAGTTCGACCGAGTAGAACCCGAACCGGTTCGTCCCGATGACGAGGCCACGCTCCTCGATGTCGAGCCGGGCGGCCCGGATCACCTCGTCGTTCTCCGCCACCCGCACGTAGCCCGACAGGCGAACCGGCTCCGGTTCCTGCGCGTATGCGCCGCTGGCTCCCGCCGCCGCCACGGCCCCTTGGGCCAGGGCCAGAATCGTCAGCGCCGGTCTGCTCTGGAAGCGAATGTCGGTCTCCGTCCGAGGCGGGAGGCCCGCTCGTCCGCGGGGTTATCCGCGGGGGTTAATCGGGAAGCGTGAGGACCTGGCCCGGATAGATCCGGCTCCCGCTCAGGTTGTTCGCGGATCGGAGCCGGGGCACGGTCGTGTCGTGGCGACGGGCGATCCCCCAGAGCGAATCGCCCGGCCTCACCCGGTATCGCCCTCCGCCGGCGACGTACTGCTGCTGCGCGCGCGTGATTCGCTCGACGTAAGCGGCGTACTGCTGGGGGAAGATCGCCAAATGGTAGTGCGGCGGGTAGCGCTCCAGGGTCACCTCGAGCACGCCCGACCCCTCGAGCTGGAGCAGTACGCGCTCGAGCCACCCGCGGCACTTCGGGTCGGGGCGGCGCAGGTCGAGCGCCATGCCGGTGGGGTGTACGGAGCGGGGAGAGGCGTTGCTCGGCTGCTTGTTCTTCGGGCGCGTCAGGCTCGTGACGACGAGCCGCTCGCCGCAGGCGCTCCGGTACTGCCGGGCGAGCCGCGAGATGAACAGCTTGACCTCGGGCCGGGCGTAGGGGAACGAGAGATCGTGGAGTACGTAGTCCCGCGACGCCGGCACTTGAACGAGATAGCCGTTGTCGACGAAGCGCTGTAACTGCGCGGGCGTGGCGATGTACGTGAAGTCGTGCTCGCGGGCGACGCGGTTCTGGCGGTCCAGGGACCTCGTGGACCCGCGGAGACTCTGTCCCGCGACCTCGCCGGGCACGGCCAGAAGGAGAGCCGACGCCGCAAAGAAAAGATGCGAATTTCGAAGGGACCGCGCGCGCCGGCGCGCCAACATCGTCCAGGTTTTCACGATGCCTCCACCCCGCTGATCCACCCCACCCGAACTGCACCCGAACCCGAAACATAAGCCAAGAGGGCTTCGACGTTCAACTTTCGGCGGGCGGGAGGCGAGCCGGGACGCACTACCGGTCGGCGCGGATCCCGAAGAAACGCTCCCGCCGGGCGAGCGCGTGGCGGATGGCGCCGGGGTCGGCGCGGGCGAATCGGATGGGCGTGCCGGGCCGGGCCTGCGCGAACGCGTCGAGCGCGGTCGGGTCGACGGAGCCGAGCTTCGCGTAGCCGCCGATCGTGGGGCGGTCCCGCATGAAGACGAGCGGCAGACCGTCGCCCGTGACCTGAACGGTCCCGTCCACGAGCGGCGTCGAGTCGAGCACGCGCGGACCCGAACTCAGGGCGGGGCCGGCCAGTCGGCCCGCGGTTCTGTCGCTCGCCGGGTCGACGGTCCATTCCGCGTCGAACACCCGCTCCCGGTCCGCGTCCGAGAACTCGGCCCACTCGTAGCCGGAGATCAGCGGCAGCGTCAGCGAGGCCGTCTCGGGCGGGACGAGTTCCCGGGGCACGCGCCGCACCGGACAGGCGCGTTCGGGTTCGCGCCAGCGGAGGGGTTCGCCGGCGCGCAGGGGCCGGCCGAGCAGCCCCGGCCATCCGTCGCGCACGACGGCCGACGCGGAGCCGAACGCCGTGGGAACATCGAGGCCGCCGGGGAACGCGACGAAGGCGCGCATGCCGGTCGCGCTGTAGCCGAGCCGGAGCACCTGGCCCGGCCGTGCCCGAACGGTGCGCCAGGCACCCGTTTGGACGCCGTCGAGCGTGGCGGCGCAGTCCGCCCCTGTGAGCGCCACGGCCGTCTCGACGGCGAAGCGCAGGGCGAAGCCGCCCAGGGTGACCTCGAGCGCGGCCGCCGCAGGATCGTTGCCGAGCAGCCGGTTGGCCCACAGGTACGCGCGCTGGTCCATCGCGCCCCCGGGAGCCAGCCCGGCGCGGCGACCGGTCCGCCGGCCCAGATCCTGGATCGTGCAGAACGGCCCCGGGCGGTCCACGACGCCGTGCGGGCTCATCCGCCGGCAGCCTCGTACTCGTCCCGGTCGATCGAGCGGAACTCGACCGAGCCGCCCGGTCGAAAGCGCGCGATCCGCTCGGCGGCATCGGCGAACAGCGCCGAGGGCACGCGGCCGATCAGACGCCAGCCGCCCGGCCCCGCCGCCGGATAGATGCCGGTGCGCCGGTCCGCGATCCCGACGGCTCCCGCTTCGACTCGCGGGCGGGGCGTCGTGAGGCGCGGCATCGCGATCCGCGCGTCCACGTCACCCATGTATGCGAACCCCGGCGCGAACCCGGTCGCGAGTACCGCGTACGTCGCCCCGCTGTGGAGCCGCGCCACCTCCGCCACACCCACGCCCGCGTTCGCCGCCACGTCTTCGAGATCAGGGGCCAGTTCCGGATCGTAGCACACCGGCAGGGACATGGGGTCTTCCGCGTCGATCCGTGGCGTCGCGGCCAGGCACGCCTCAGCGGCGGCGGCGAGCGTGGACTCGACATCCGTCGGGTTCCAACTGCGGGGCGACCCCTCGACGAGCAGCCGGTTGAAGGCCGGAATCGTCGTGCGGAGATCCGGCAACGCGTCGTGCGCAAGGCGTTCGAGACGGAGGACGCGGGCGATTCCGTCCCGGTCGGGCGCCACCGGCAGCGTCACCAGGGCGCTCACCGGCCCCGGGAAAGTGATCACCGGCGAACTACCTGTCTTGCGGCACGAGTTCGCGGATGCGGCGGAGCACCGCCGTCGCGGAGGGGTTGTCGCCGTGCACGCAGAGCGTCTCGGCCGTCACGGGCAGCGGACCCTCGGGCGTCTCTACGAATCCGCCGAGGAGATTCGCCACATGGCCGGCCACGGCGTCCGCGTCGGAAAGGACGGCCCCGTCGATCCCGCGCGCCTGAAGACGCCCGTCCGCCGCGTAGGCTCGATCCGCGAAGGCCTCGAACGCCAGCGTCAACTCCGTATGCGCCAGCATCGCCGCGTGCCGCTCGCGCTCCGGCGTCGCCTGCAGGACGAAAACGAGCGACGGATCCAGGGCCGCCACGCCTTCCGCCAGCCGCGTGAGCAGCCGGTCGTCCGTCATCATGGCGAGGTACAGCGCTCCGTGGGGCTTCACGTGCCGCAGCCGGACGCCCAGCGCCGACGCCACGCCCTGCAGCGCCCCGATCTGCGCCTGCATCTCGAGCACCAGCGAGTCGACCGGCCAGTCCAGCCGCAAACGCCCGAAGTTCCGCCGGTCGGGGTAGCCCGGATGCGCCCCCGCCTGCACGCCATGCTCGGCCGCCAGCTCGAGCGTGCGGGCCATCGTGTCGGGGTCTCCTGCATGGCCGCCGCAGGCGATGTTGGCCTGGTCGATCAGCGGCATCACCGCTTCGTCGGCCCCCTTCTCCCAGGGCCCGTAGCTCTCGCCCATGTCGCAGTTGATCAGCATGCGGGAAGATACCCGTGCGGGACGGGCGCGCGCACCTGCGCCCCGCCAAGACGCCGCCCGGGAAGCGGCATGGCTGGCGGCGCGCCGTCCGCCAAGCGAGAATCCATTATTGGCTGTTCTGCCGCTGCGTTTGTCAACGGGAGTCGGTGCAACATGATGCGAGTTCTCACCCGGACGCCGGCGATGGCGGTGCTATCCGCGCTCGTCCTCGGGCTCGCGGCCGCGGATGCGCGCGCGCAGGAGGAGCATCTCGAGATCGCGAAACGCGTGCTGTCGAGCGTCCCCCTGTTCGACGGACACAACGACCTTCCCTGGGCCATCCGGAACGCGGAAGCGCCCCGCGACGTCCGCGCTTACGACATCTCGCGCCCCACCCCGGGCCACACCGATCTTGCCCGCCTGCGGGCCGGCGGCGTCGGGGCCCAGTTCTGGTCCGTCTACGTCCCCTCCTCGGTCATGTGGGACGGCGGCGGCGCGCGCATGCAGCTGGAGCAGATCGACATCGCGCTCCAGATCATCTCCGATCACCGCGAGGACCTGGGGCTCGCGCTCACCGCGGCGGATGTGATGGACCAGTTCCACCGCGGCAAGGTCGCCTCGATGCTCGGCATGGAGGGGGGCCACGCGATCGAGAACTCGCTCGGCGCCCTGCGGGCCTTCTACGCGCTCGGCGTCCGCTACATGACGCTCACGCACAGCGCCAACCTCCCATGGGCCGACTCCTGCTGCGCGCTGCCCGAACTCGGAGGACTCTCCGCCTTCGGCAAGGAAGTCGTGCGCGAAATGAACTGGCTGGGCATGCTGGTCGACATCTCGCACGTGTCGCCGGGAAGCATGCACGACGCGCTCGACGTGACCGAGGCGCCCGTCATCTTCTCGCATTCCTCCGCCCGGGCGGTGACGGACCACCCGCGCAACGTGCCGGACGACGTGTTGCGCCGGCTGCCGGAGAACGGCGGCGTGGTCATGGTCACCTTCGTGGAGTCCTTCGTGAACCAGGAGGTCGCCAACTACGTCGGCCCCTCCGAAGGACGCCCGCGCGCCACCATGGCCGATGTCGTGGCGCATATCGAGCACATCCGCGATGTGGCGGGTATCGACCACGTCGCGATCGGGGGCGACTACGACGGCATCGACCGGGGGCCGGTCGGGCTGGAGGACGTATCGACGTACCCCGCCCTGTTCGCCGAACTTTCCCGTCGCGGGTGGTCCGAATCCGAACTCCGCGCCCTCGCGGCCGACAACCTGCTTCGCGTCATGCGGGCCGCCGAAGCGACCGCACGCCGGCTCCAGGCCGAACGCGATCCTTCCATGGCCACGATCGAAGAACTGGACGGGCTGGTGCCGTGAGACCCGCTGTCCCCAACCGAGAGGAAAGACCCATGAGAACCGCACTGCGCAGACGAACTTCGACCGGACGGGCCCTTCCGCTTGGAGTGATCGCGGTCCTCCTCTCCGCGGCCTCCGTCGCCGCCCAGGACGTCGCGGGCATCGTGCTCGTCGAACCGTTCAAGGTGGGGACGTTCGCGATCAGAGACGTCCCGCGCGTCGGGCTCGTGCTGCGCGACGCCTTCATCGTCGACATCGAACTGGCGAACGAAGTCCTCGAGCGGAACCGCGCGTATCCGAGGGTGCCGGCGCCCACGGACATGCTCGACCTCATCGGCCGCTACGAGTACGGCCTCCAGCGGCGCCTGTACGAGATCGTCAACGAGACGATCGCCTATCAGCGGCTCTCCGGCCCCACTCGCGCGGAGTACGTCTACGACGTCGATGAGGTCCGGATCCTCCCGCCCATCATGTATCCGGGCAAGATCCTGAACGCGGCGAGCAACTTCTACAGCCGCGTGGCCGCGGACGCGCCCGAAGGCGAGCAGGAGGAGGCGGTCCGCCAGCGCCGTGAGAACCGGGGCGTGCCCTACCTCTACCTCAAGCCGTCGCGCGGCGCCGTGGTCGGGACCAGCGAGCGGATCGTGATTCCCCACGGCCGGAGCCAGACCGACTGGGAGGTGGAACTTGGAGTCGTCATGGGACGGGCGGCGAAGTACGTCGCCTCCGAGGATGCCCAGGCGACCGTATTCGGGTACACGGTGACGATCGACGTGTCCGACCGCGGCGGGCGTCCTCCGGGCGGCAATCCCACGGCTTCGGACTGGCTGGTCGAGAAGGGGCACGACACGTTCGCGCCGATGGGCCCGTGGATCGTCCCGAAGGAGTTTTACGGCGACCCGATGGAGATGCTGCGGCAGACTCTGGACGTCGGCGGCGAGCGCATGCAGGAGGCGACCGCGGGCGACATGATCCACACCCTGTGGGAGTTGATCGAATATGCCTCCTCGATCCTGACGCTGTTCCCGGGCGACGTGATCAACCTCGGCACCTCCGGCGGAGTCGGCATGGGCGAGGCGCGATTCCTGCAGCCGGGCGACGTCGTCACGGCGACGATCGACGGGATCGGCACGATCGAACTCCCCGTGGTGGAAGGGCCGGAGCCTCTCGGCGAAACGGGCGTCCGGCTGCCGCCCGTGAGCACGTACCGGCGGGATCCCGGCTCATGAGGGCGCTCCTGGCGGCCGCGGCCCTGGCGTTCTCGGCTCCGCTGTCGGCCCAGGGAGGGCCGGAGATCGACATCGCGGAACCCTTCAAGGTGGGGACGTTCGAGATCGACGGCGCTCCCCGCGTCGCCCTCGTCCTGCGGGACGCGCTCATCGTCGACATCGAGGAGGCGAACCGGGACCTCGAGCGAAACCCCGCCTATCCGCCCGTCCCGCCGCCGGCCGACATGATCGACCTCATCGGCCGCTACGAGTACGGGATCCGGCTCCGGCTGTACGAGATCGTCAACGACCTCGTGGCCCGGGGCGGGCTGTCCGGGAGCGGCAGGGCCGACTTCGTCCACGACATCGAGGACGTGCGCGTCCTGCCGCCCATCATGTACCCGGGGAAGATCCTGAACGCGGCGGTTAACTTCTACAGCCACGTCAACGAGGCGGGCACCGAGGAGGAGCGACGCGAAGCCCGCCGCCAGCGGCGCGAGAACCGCGGCGTGCCCTATCTCTTTCTCAAGCCGACGCGCGGTGCGGTGATCGGAGCCGACGACCGGATCGTGATCCCCTTCGGCCGGGATCGTACGGACTGGGAGGTGGAGCTCGGCGCGGTGATCGGGCGTAGCGCCAAGTACGTGGATGCCCGCAACGCTGAGGACCATGTGTTCGGGTACACGGTGACGATCGACGTCTCCGACCGCGGCGGGCGGCCACCCGGCGGCAACCCCATGACGTCGGACTGGTTCGTCGGAAAGGGTCACGACACCTTCGCGCCCATGGGTCCGTGGATCGTGCCCAAGGAGTTCTACGGCGACCCGATGGAGATTCTGCGCCAGACGCTGGACGTGGGTGAGGAGCGCATGCAGGAGGCGACCGCGGGAGACATGATCCACACCCTGTGGGAGCTGATCGAGTATGGGTCTTCGGTCGCGACGCTGTTCCCCGGAGACGTGATCAACAACGGCACTTCGGGCGGGGTCGGCATGGGCACGGCGGTGCGCGGCGAGACGCGATTCCTGCAGCCCGGCGAGGTCGTCAGCGCCGCGATCGACGGCATCGGCACGCTGACGCTCGAGGTGGTGGCCGAGACGGAGCCCGCCGGCGGTACCGGCGCCCGGCTACCGCCCGTGAGGAGCTATCGCGGGAACCGCTAGCGTCGCAGCAACTCCGGCTCGGAGCGGCGGATGACGCCCAGGCCCGCGTTGGGGTTGTGGATGTGCACGGCCCTCGTCGTCGGGAGCATGGTAGGCTCGGGCGTCTTTCTGCTGCCCGCCTCGCTCTCTCCGTACGGGGGGATCAGCATCCTCGGCTGGCTGGTGAGCGCGGGCGGGGCCATGTGCCTGGCGCTCGTGATGGCCAGGCTGGGCGCGTTGATTCCGAAGGTCGGCGGCCCCTACGCCTTCGCCCGCGAGGGCTTCGGCGACTTCATCGGTTTCTGGGTCGCGTGGTCCTACTGGATCTCGCTGCTCACGGCCAATGCCGCCCTCGCCGTGGCGACTGTGAGCTATGCCACGGTCTTCTGGCCCGTGCTGGGCGCCTCTCCCGTCGCCGGAGGCGTTGCCTCCCTCGTCGCGCTCTGGAGCCTGACGTTCGTGAACGCCCGGGGCGTGCGCGCGGCGGGGCACGTGCAGCTTGTCACCACCGTGCTCAAGCTCCTGCCGCTGGCGGCGATCGGCACGATCGGCTTCCTCTACTTCCAGCCCGAGCACTTCCGCCCGTTCAACCCCGCGGGGGGCAACCCCATCGCCGCCGTTACGGCGACCGTGACGCTTACGCTGTGGGCCTTCATGGGACTCGAGGCGGCGACCGTCCCCGCCGCCGACGTTCGGGATCCCGCGCGCACGATCCCGCGGGCCACGATCCTCGGAACCGTGATCGCGGCATTGATCTTCATCATCAGCACGTCCGCGGTGATGGGGATCATCGCGCCGGCGGACCTCGCCGTCTCCACCGCGCCCTTCGCGGACGCGGCCGGATCGATCTGGGGGAATGCCGGCCGGCTCGTGATCGGAGCGGGCGCCACGATCGCCTGTTTCGGCGCGCTCAACGGCTGGATCCTGCTCTCCGGCCAGCTTCCGCGGGCCGCCGCGCAGGATGGCCTCCTGCCCGCCGCCTTCGCGCGGCTCAGCCCGCGCGGCACGCCGGCCTTCGGGCTCATCTTCGCGGCGGGCGTCGCGACGATCCTCATCGCGATGAACTACACGCGCGGCCTCGTCCAGGCCTTCACCTTTCTCATCCTGCTCTCCACACTCGCGACGCTGCTCGCCTATGTGTTCGCGAGCGCGACCGCCCTGCTCTTCGCCGTGCGCGAGCGCTTCGCCGCGAGGGACGACGCGCGGGCGGCGCGGTCCCACGCCACTGCGGCCCCCGTGGGGCGGCTGATCGTGGCCGTCCTCGCCTTCGGGTTTTCCTTCTGGGCCATCGCCGGGGCGGGCCCGGAAATCGTGTTCTGGGGCTTCCTCCTGCTCGTGGCGGGCGTCCCCGTGTTCGTCGTGATGCGGGCGTTCAGTCGTCGGCGGCCGCGCGCTCGAGGACCCTGAGGAACTCGTCCAGCGCGGTGCGGCCCCTGTCCCGTGCGTAGTAGCGGCGCACCTCGCGATACCGGTCCGCCGGGTCGAGCTTCATCCCCTCCGTCATCACCCACTCCTGGATCGGCGCCGGCCGGGGACCCCACCACCCTCGCTCGCGGAACGCCTCGTCGTAGACGATAAGGACCGGAATGGACCGGCTCGTCCTATTCGTCAGATGGGCATCCATCAGGTCCGGGTTCTCGTCCCGCAGCAGGACGCGCAATTCGATGTTCCCGGCGACCTCCGCCAGGCGATCGAACACGGGGAGGGTGTTGATCGCGTCGCCGCACCAGTCCTCGGTGAGCGCGATGACGTTCCACCGGCCGGGGATGGCGCGCGCCCGTTGCCGGGTCTCCTCGTCCACCGCCGCGCGGCGGGCCAGCGCGTGCCAGAGTTCGCGGTTCTTCTCGACCGTCTCCAGGTACTCGGAGAACGTCGAGGCGCTATGGAATCGGTTTCGGTTCAAGCTCGGGAACCCTCGTGCTGCGGTCCGTGCGCGGGCGGCGGGGCGGACGGCACCGGCGCTGTCGGCCCCGCTGCGGCCAGCGAAGGTACGGGCGCTCACGTAGCTTCAGCCAGATGAACGGGCGGGTGCAGACCGAAGCGAGGTTCGGCGTCTCCAGCATGGTGGCGCCGCTTCGGCGCGTGGCGATGCGCCGGCCCGGCCGGGCGACGCTGGAGGCCGATCCGGAGCGCTGGCACTACGCGGGGCCGATCGAGCCCGACCGGCTGCTTCGGCAGTACGACGCGATCGCCGAGTGCGTCGCCGCCTCCGGGGCGGAGATCGAGTGGATCGAGGGTCCGCAGGATGACGGGCTCGCCGACGCGATGTTCCCCTTCGATCCCTCCTTCATGACGCCCGGCGGCGCGGTCCTCTTGCGGCCCGGCAAGGAGCTGCGGCAGCCCGAGGTGGCGAGCCACGAGGCGCTCTACCGGCGGCTCGGCCTGCCCGTGATCGGCGCCATCGAGGCCCCGGGAGTCGCGGAAGGCGGGGACCTGATGTGGGTGGACGAACGCACGCTCGCGGCCGGGCGCGGTTTCCGCACCAACCAGGCGGGGATCGACCAACTCCAGGCCATGCTCGCGCCGCTCGGCATCGAAGTCCGGGCGTTCGATCTCCCGATGTGGAACGGGAGCGCCGCCTGCCTGCACCTGCTCTCGCTCGTGAGTCCGCTGGACCGGGATCTTGCGCTGGTTTATCCCCGGCTCTTCCCGGTCGCGCTCCACGAGTTGATGCGCGAACGCGGCATCCGATGCCTCGAGGCGGGGGATGAGGAATTCGCGGCCTCCGGGGGGATGAATCTCAACGTCCTCGCGACGGCCCCGCGCCGCGGCATCACGCTCGACGGGTTTCCGCAGACCCTCCAGCTGATGAGGGACGCAGGCTGCGACGTCACGCGCTTCAACGGCGACGCGCTCTGCATCCCGTGCGAGGGCGGCCCGACGTGCCTCACGCTCCCCCTCCTCCGTGACCCTCCGCACCCCCGTAACCCTTCCGCAACGGAAACCGTCCCATGAACCGCACCTTGAAGCGCATCATCATTGGCATGATTGTCGTCATCGCGGGCCTGTTCGCGGTCGTCTACGGCGTCGGGCTTTCCCTGCCCCGGGACCATGTCGCGGCCGTGAGGGCCGAGTTCTCCGCTTCGCCGGAGGAGATCTTCGCGACCATCGCGGACTACCGGGCCTACCCGGAGTGGCGTCCGTCCATCGAACGTGTCGAGGAACTCCCGGCCCGCGACGGACGCCCCGCCTGGGTGATGGTCGAGGCCACCGGCCCGCTTCCCATGGAGTTGACGGAGAGCGAGCCTCCGAGCCGGCTCGTGACGACGATCCTCTCGGAGGGCATGCCCTTCGGCGGCCGCTGGATCTACGAGATCGAACCCGCGGCGGGCGGAGCGACCGTGACGATCACGGAGGAGGGGGAGGTGTACAGCGCCGTCTTCCGTTTCGTGAGCCGCTACATCATGGGCCACCACGCCTCGGCGTCGCTCTTCCTCACCGACCTCGGCACACACTTCGGCGAGAACGTCACGGTGGACGTGGTCCGTTAGCCGATTCCGTCAGCCGATTCCGTCAGCCGGCGAAGAACTCCCGGATGCCGGAGAGGCACATCTGGCAGCCGATGGCGAGCAGGATCAGGCCCGAGAAGCGCTCGAAGATCCTGACCGCCCGGCGGCTCAGCGCGTGCGAGAGGAAGCTGGCCGCCAGGAGCACCGCGAGCACGCCGATGGACGCGACGAACACGGCGCTGAGCGTGGCGACGGGGATCCCGATCAGCGCGCCGGCTTCATCGAGCGCCAGCGTGATCGCGGCGGTGATCGACGCCGGCCCGGCGATCAGCGGCATGACGAGCGGGACCCAGAGGTGGTCCTCCGTCTCGCCCGGGTCCCGGCGTACGCCCGTGATCCCGAACCCGGCGCCGCGGAGCATCTCGAGCGCGGCGAGGATGACGACGAGGCCGCCGGCCGTCCGGAACGCGCCGAAGCTCACGTCGAAGAGGTCCAGGATGCGCGCGCCGGCGACGGTGGCGACGGTGAGCACGATGAGCACGCCGACCGCGACCTTCACCGCCGCGCGCCGCAGTTCCGCGCGCGAGAACCCGTCCGTCGCCGCGAAGAAGAAGGGCAGCTCGGCGAGCGGGTTCGTGAGCGCGATGAGCGCGATGGAGCCGTAGAGAATCTGGTCGATCACGGGGACACGATATTCCCGCCCGCCCGCCGGCGCGACCTTCGCACCCGTGGCCGGAAACGCGTGAGTCGCGCATGTTGGCAGGGTTCCAGCAACCTGTCGTCCGGACTCCGGGGGAAGCCATGAAACGCCTCACGTTCGCGGCCATCGCGCTCGCTCTGCTCGCACCGGCCGCCGCCGCTGCCCAGCAGGAGCGGTCCTACGATTACTTCGCTCCGCAGCGGGAGATGATCCAGCGCGGCGTCCAGGCCATCCTGCAGTGCAACGGCCTGTTCACGGGAGACCGGACGCTGGAGCAGGTGTTCGAGCAGGAACTCGCCTACCTGCGCGACCCGGTCGGGACGGCCGAGGGTGGCGACTACGTCGTCGACTGGGAGAGGAAGGCGGTCGCCATCGGCGAGCCCGGCACGACCCCGACCATGAGGGCGGCGTTCCGCGAAGGGATCGGGTGCGTGATCCTGTCGCCGGAGCAGACCCTCGACGACATCGACGACCTGCCGATCCTGACGACGGCCCGGCCGGAGCGCGAGGGGGCGGGGGCGGCGTGGCCCGACGGGGACCTCGTGATGAGCCGCCCACTCCCGCGCGGCGTCGATCCGGTGGCCCTCGAGGCCGCGTCCGACTGGACCTTCGACCGCGAATCCCCGGAGCAGGTGACGCTCAGCCTCATCGTCGTCCACGACGGCGAGATCATCCACGAGCGCTACGCGCCCGGCATCGACATGTTCACGAAGACCCGAACGTGGTCGACCGCGAAGAGCATCGCCTCGACCCTGATCGGCATGCTCGTCGACGAGGGGAAGCTGGCGCTCGACGAGCCCCTGCCCTTCGACTGGCTGCCCGAGAACGCGGGCTCGCCGGAGAACGATCCCCGGCGGGAGATCACCCTCCGCCACGTGCTCAACATGTCCAGCGGACTCTATCCCGTGGACAGTTGGGGGATGGAATACGCGACCGGGTCGGGGTTCTCCTACTGGGCCGGCGAGAGTTCGGTGCACGGCGCCCGCAACCGCTCGCTCATGCAGGAACCCGGAACGTTCTGGGACTACGAGAACTACGACACGCTGCTCGGCGTGTACGCGATGAAGCAGGTGATCGGCGACCCGCAGGCCTACCTCGAGTTCCCGCGGGAACGCCTCCTCGACAAGATCGGGATGCGGAACACGCTCCTCAGCACGGATCGGTTCGGCGACTTCATCATGAGCAGCCAGATCTACACGACGGCCCGGGACCTGGCCCGCTTCGGGCTCCTCTACGCCCAGAACGGGATGTGGAAGGACGAGCGCCTGATCTCCGAGGAGTGGATCGACTTCGTGCGCACGCCGGCCCCCGCCACGTCCGAGACCGGCAACTTCTACGGCGGTCAGTTCTGGCTCGTGCCCGACGACCGCACGGACGTGCCGAAGGACGCCTACTCCACCGCCGGGAACCGCGGCCAGTTCGTCGTCATCGTGCCGTCACACGACGTCGTCATCGTCCGGCGCGGGCTCGACTACGGCCGGCAGGGCTTCGACCGCTGGGACATGACGCGTGAAGTCCTCAAGGCGTTCGAACCCGTCGCCACGAACCCCTGACGCAGGGGTTTGCCACGGGCTGCTAGACCCAGCGGCCGCCGTGGAGTTGGAGAACGAAGGGGTTGGTGTCGCGCTCCAGCGCCACGGTGGTCTCAGGGCCGTGACCGGGGTAGAGGCGGGTCTCGGGCGGTAGCGTCAGCACCTGCGACCGGATGGACTCCATGAGCACGCCGTAGTCCCCGTTCGGGAGATCCGTCCGTCCGATCGACCCGCGGAAGATCACGTCGCCCACGATCGCCACCGGGTGTGAAGTGGAGACGAACATCACGTGGCCCGGCGCGTGGCCGGGAGCGAACACGACCTCGAATTCCGAGCCGCCGAAGGCGATGTTCGTGCCGGGGACCAGGTCGATGTCGGGCGGCGGCGGCTCCACGCAGGGCACGCCGAACGCGAGGGCCTGGTTCGCGATGTTGTCGTAGAGCGGCCGGTCGAGGGGGTGGAGGTGGATGGGCGCCCCCGTCTCCGCCTTCGCCTCCTTGAGGCCGTCGATGTGATCCAGGTGGGCGTGCGTGACGAGGAGCGCGGCGATGTCCAGGTCGCGCGCGCGCGCCTCGGCCAGCGCCTCCGGCGTCGCGGCGCCGGGATCGACCAGAAGCCCGGTGCGGCCGTCCTCGCAGACCACGAGCAGCGTGTTCTGCACGAACGGTCCGCCCGCAAACGTCAGAATCTCGATTTCTCCCCCTCGATCTGGCAGCCCGTGGCGAAGCCCCGCTGCGGGTGAGGCGGAGTCTATCCGCGGCGCGGCGGGGCGGCAACGGAATTTCGGCGGGTCTGCGCGGATTTGCGCGCCGCGGGGCGCCCGGCGATGATGCCGCGATGAACCTCGCACCCCGCCGCGCGGACCTCGCGCGCATGATGCGTTTGGCCCTCCCGATCGTGACCGTTCAGGTCGGCATCATGATGATGGGCGTCGTGGACACGGTCATGGTCGGCCGTCTGTCGGCGACCGATCTCGCCGCCGTCGGCCTGGGCAACATCTACTTCTTCCAGATCGCCGTGTTCGGGATGGGCGTGCTCATGTCCCTCGATCCCATCGTCGCGCAGGGCGTCGGGGCGGGCGACCATGAAGCCGCCGCCCGGG
Organism: Candidatus Palauibacter rhopaloidicola; assembly: GCA_026914155.1. Classification (GTDB taxonomy): domain Bacteria; phylum Gemmatimonadota; class Gemmatimonadetes; order Palauibacterales; family Palauibacteraceae; genus Palauibacter; species Palauibacter rhopaloidicola. The sequence continues at coordinate 150,194 of JAPPGH010000054.1, forward strand.
GGATACAGCGGGCGCTCGTCCTCACCCTCTTCCTGACGGCGATCACGTCCCTGCTCTTCCTGCCCGCCGCACGCATCTTCGCCCTCCTGCGGCAGCCCGCCGACGTGGTGCCGGTGGCCGGGGGGTACGCGATGGGGTCGATCCTCGGGATGCTCCCCTTCTACGCGTTCGTCGTACTCCGGCAGAGCCTGCAGGCGATGCATCGGGTAGCGCCGATCGTGTGGACGATCGCGGGCGCCAACCTCCTGAACGCCGTCCTCAACTGGGTTCTGATCTACGGGAATCTCGGGGTGCCGCAGTTGGGGGCCGTGGGCTCGGCGTGGGGGTCGAGCCTGGCGCGCTGGTGCATGGCGGTCGCGCTTCTCTGGCTGTCCTGGCCCGCCATGCGTCCGTACCTGGGCCGCTTCCGGCGCGAGGCGCTCGACCGGCGAGCGCTCGCGCGCATGGTGCGGCTCGGCACCCCGATCGGCTTTCAGCAGCAGCTCGAGTTCGGAGCGTTCGCCGTGATCGGCGTCATGATGGGCTGGCTGGGCACCGAGGCGATGGCGGGGCACCAGATCGCGCTCAACCTCGCCGCGCTCACCTTCATGGTGCCGTTCGGGATCGCGGCCGCCTCCGCCGTGCGCGTCGGCCACGCCGTTGGACAGGAGGACATGGACGGGGCGCGCCGGGCCGCCGCCGCGGGGATTCAGCTCAGCGGCGTTTTCATGGTCGTGACCGCGGGCGCCTTCCTTGCCTTCCCGCGCTTCTGGGCCGGCCTCTACTCGCACGACCTCGCCGTCATCGCGATCGCCGCGTCCCTGATCCCGATCGCCGGCGTCTTCCAGGTCGCCGACGGCCTCCAGACCGTCGCGGCCGGCGTTTTTCGCGGCGCCGGAAACACCTTCACGCCCTTCCTCGTCAACGCCCTCGGCTTCTGGCTGCTCGGCGTGCCGGTGAGCTACTTCCTGGCCTTCCGTGCCGACTGGGGCCCGCGCGGTCTGTGGTGGGGCCTGGCCGCCGGCCTCGCCGTCGTGGCCGTTCTCCTCTTCGCCCGCCTGCGAAAAGTCCTCGGCCGCGATGTGCGCCGAGTGGCCATCGACTCTACAACGTGACCGCGGCGCCGTGTGTCCGATCTAATGGATGACGGACGACAAGCGACGGATTTCATGAGTACACGACGACGGTTGCAGCGACGGTTCCAATTCTCCCTTCGGGCGGCCCTCCCGGTGGCCGTTGCGGGCTTCGCGCCGGCGGCGCTCGGCGCGCAGGCGGGGGATGTTCACTACGTGCGTTCGGTGCAGTTCGACTTCGAAGTGCCGGAGCGCATGGCGGCGTTCCGCGACCGCCTTGCGGCGCAGAACACGGCCTCCATGGTGCTCCGCTTCGACGGCGCCCGATCCATCATGATGCCGGACCCCGATGAGGAAGCGGCGGCCCCCCGCGGCGGCGCTCGCGACTCCGACCGCATGGATCGCCGCGCCCTCGGGATGGCGCTGCGGCTCAGAATGGGATCGGCCTCACGTAGCGACCAGGAGGATGTGGTACAGGCCTATGTCGACTTCGGGAGCGGCGCGATGACGGAGACGCGCGAGTTCATGGGGCGCACGTTCCTGATCGCCGGAGACCGGCCTGCGTATGCGTGGAAGCTCGGGACCGAACAGCGCGAGTTCCTCGGCTACATGGTGCAGCAGGCGACGGCCGTCCACGACGGGTCGGAGATCGAAGCCTGGTTCACGCTCCAGATCCCGGTGCAGGCGGGCCCCGGCCAGTACGGCGGGCTTCCCGGCCTCGTCCTCGTGCTTTCGGTCGACGGCGGAGACCTCCTCTACTCGGCGACCGAGGTGAACCTCGACGGCCCTGGCGACGTCGCGATCGCCCCGCCGACCGACGGGGAGATGGTCACGCGCGAGGAGTACGAAGCCCTCGTGGCCGAGAAGCTCGAGGAAATTCGGGCCACGCGCGGGGCCGGCAACCGGCGCCGTCCCTTCGACGGGGGGCTTCGATGAGGCGGCCCGCGCCGGTCCTGGCGCTGCTGGCGGCCGGGCTCGTGTGCGCGGCGTTCTCGCCCATTCCCGCCGAGGCCCAGGCCGAGTACACGGTGAGCGGCGTGATCGCCGACACGGAGGGCGCGGGGCTCAACGGCGCCATGGTCGTGGCGCTGGCGAAACCCGACTCGGTCCTCACCCGCTTCACGACCTCCAACGGCGACGGCGTCTTCGCCCTCGGAGATCTCGGACCGGGCGAGTACATCCTGCAGGTCACCCTGCTCGGCTACGGCACGGTGCGGCAGGACCTCTCCCTCACCGGCGAAGACGTGAACGTCGGCACCATCAACCTCGAGGTGATGGCGGTCGAGGTGGACCCGCTCGTCGTCACCCTCGACCACGTCCCCTTCCTGAACCGGCGGGACACCCTCGGCTACAACGCGCTCGCCTTCCGGACGCGGCCCAACGCCACGGTGGAGGACCTCCTCCGCCAGCTTCCGGGCATCGAAGTCGAGAACGACGGGTCGATCACGGCGCAGGGCGAAGAGGTCGAGAACGTCCTCGTCGACGGGAAGGAGTTCTTCGGGGGCGACCCCGCGATGGCGACCCAGAATCTGCCCGCCGAGGCCGTGGAGAAGGTGGAGGTCTACGACAAAGAGTCGGACATGGCCGAGTTCACGGGCATCGCCGATGGCGAGGAAGAGCGGACGATCAACCTGGAACTCAAGGAAGAGGCGCGGTCGGGCTACTTCGGCCGCACGTCGGGCGGACTCGGGGCGGACGTCGACAACGCGTCCGCGGCGCCCGGATTCGGCGAGTCGGTGGCCGCGCGGCGGCTTGCCGGCGGCGAATCCGGGACGGTGGCCGGCGGGATTCCGTACGCCGGCGCCGTGTCGATCAACCGCTTTTCGCCCACCACGCAGCTTGCTCTCCTCGGGAGCGCGAACAACGTGAACCAGGCCGGGTTCGGGTGGGGCGACGCGATGTCGTTCGGCGGACGGGATTTCGGCCGCGGCGGCGGGGGCGACGACGGGCTCACCGAGACCCGCATGCTGGCGTTCAACGTCAACCACGACTTCGGCGGGAACGACGACCACTGGATCCGGACGAGCTACCGCATCAGCACGCTCGACAACTTCCAGAACGAGACGCGACAGCAGGAGCAGCTCCTCGGCACGAGCGCGTCATCCCTCGTCGATCGCGCCACGCGCACGGACACCGAGAACTCGGCGCACCGCGTCAACCTGAACTCCCAGTTCACGCTCTCCGAGGGCCACGAACTGCGGCTGCGCGGAAATCTCAACGCCCGCGCCTCCCTGCTCGACCGCGTGGACTTCCAGGACACGCGCTCGGGCACGGGGCAGTTTCTCACGGCCGCGGCGACGAACTACGACGTGGACGGCGACGACGTGGGTGGCGATGCGCGGCTCACGTGGCGCAAGCGGCTCGACGACAGCGGGCGGAGCCTCTTCGCGGAGGCCCGGGTGAACCTCAGCGATTCCGACCGCCTGACGAACCTCGCTTCGTCGATCGAGGGCAACGTCGAGAACCCGCGGGCACGGGCCGGCGACGTCCTGCAGGAGCAGACGAATATCGGCCAGACGCTGACGCACTCCGTCCGCCTCTCGATGACCCAGCCGATGCCCTGGGAATCCATGCTCGAGGTCTACGGGGAGCGGAGCGCGACCGCCGAGGACGAGAACCAGTCGGTGTTCGACATCGGGCCTGACGGCCGGACGCTGAACCCCCTGCTCACATCGGGGTTCGAGCGGACGTACAGCTACCTGCGCGGGGGTTTCCGCTTCAACCGCACGAGCGAGGCCGGACGGCTCGTGCTCGGACTGCGCCTGCAGGGCTCGGACCTGGAGGGGACGATCCTCGACCGGAGCGAGGAGATCGCCAACGGGTACACGCACGTGCTGCCCAACGCCGAGTACCGCATGCAGCTCGACGACATGCGCACGCTCCAGTTCCGGTACTCGACATCGACGCGCGAACCGCGCATGACGGATCTCCAACCCTTCGTCGACAATCGGGATCCGCTGCGGATCCGGATGGGGAACCCGGATCTGCAGCCCGAATACACGCACCGCTTGCGGACGGAATACCGGTTCTTCGACACGTTCAGCTTCGTCAACCTGTTCACGTGGGCGAACGTCAGCGTCACGACGAACGACATCGCCCAGTCCCGAACGGTGACCGAGCGGGGACTCCAGACAATCTCGCCCGTGAACCTCGGGAGCGCATGGTCGGCGGACGGCGGCGCGAGTTTCGGGCGGCCGCTGCGCTGGATGGGCGGGCAGGTGGACCTGAACTACAACCTGAGCTACTTCAGTTCGAACGAGTTCGTGAACCAGGTCGAGAACCGGAGCCGGTCGCTGTCGCATACGTTCGGGATCGAGCTTGAGAACCGCGCCAAGGAGGACTACGACGTGCGCGGCGGCGCCAAGCTGACGCTGAGCGACGTCAGCTATTCCCTGAACGAGGAGTTGAACGAGGACTACGTCAACTCGACGCTGTACGGGAGCGCCGACTTCTACCTCGGGGCGTGGACGCTGGGTACGGAGTTCCAGTGGCGGCTCTACGACCAGGATCTGTTCGGCCCGGGGCGGAACGTCGCGCTGTGGGAGGCTTCCCTGCAGCGCCGCATCCTCAACGACCAGGCCGAGATCCGACTGGTGGCGTTTGACCTTCTGGGCCAGAATCAGGGGGTGACGTACACGAACTCGCCCGGCTTCATCCAAGAGCGCCGGGTCGAGTCGCTCACGCAGTACGTGATGCTGAACTTCACCTGGTATCTCGGGAACCGCTCGATGGCCAGCGGGGGTGGCCGGAGTCGCGGCGGAGACCGGTTCCGCAGGTAGGCAGCCGAACAGCACGGGGCCGTCATGACCGAACCGAGCGGTGGGCGCGTCGTCTCGCTCGACGCGTTCCGGGGCCTGACGATCGCGGCGATGATCCTCGTCAACAACCCCGGGAGTTGGGCCTACGTCTACGCGCCCCTCGCCCACGCGGAGTGGCACGGGTGGACGCCGACCGACCTCATCTTCCCCTACTTCCTCTTCATCGTCGGGGTCGCGCTCCCCTTCTCTTTTTCGCGCCGCCTCGCCGAGGGTACGGATCGGGGCCGGCTCTTCCGGCACGTGGTGCGGCGCTCGCTCATCCTCATCGGACTCGGGCTCGCGATGCGGGCGATTCCGGACTTCGACCTGTTCGACATGCGCCTCTACGGCGTGCTGCAGCGGATCGGCCTCGTCTACTGCGCAGCGGCGGCGCTCTACCTGTGGGGGTCCGCGCGCGTGCGGTGGATCGCGGTGGGGGTGCTCCTCTTCGGGTACTGGGCGCTCGTCGCGGGGGACCTGACGCCGGACGGGAATCTCGGGGCCCGGATCGACCGGTTCCTCATGGGCGACCGGCTGTGGCAGGGGACGTGGGATCCGGAGGGACTCCTCTCGACGCTGCCGGCCATCGGGACGTGCCTCCTGGGGATCTTCTGCGGCGAATGGCTGCGGTCGGATCGCTCCGGGGGCGAGATCTCGCGCGGAATGTGGATCGTCGGCGCCTGGCTCGTGGTGATGGGGTTCCTGTGGGACACGGTGTTCCCGATCAACAAGAACCTGTGGTCGAGTTCCTACGTCCTTTTCACGGCCGGGACGGCGCTGCTCCTGTTCGGCGCCATGTACTGGCTCATCGACGTGAAGCGGTCCCGGGACGGCTGGCGCGGCACTTGGGCGACGCCGCTCGTCATCTACGGCATGAACTCGATCGCCGTGTTCGTCGCCTCCGGCATGTTCGCCAAGACGCTCGCCCGGATTCGGATCGGGGGCGACGGGGGCATGCCGCTGAGCGCGTGGCTGTACGAGAACGCGTTCCGGTCGTGGGCGGGCGACTACGGCGGGTCGCTCGCCATGGCGTTGGCCCAGGTCACCTTCTGGCTGGGCGTGATGTGGCTCCTCCACCGCCGCCGCATCTACATCAAGATCTGACCTGACCGGGATCTGATCTGCGCGGGAGAGTCTATGCTCCCGCCGCTGCGAGTCCCTCCAGCACGCGCTCGGGGCGCAGCGGGATGCGGCGCATACGCACGCCGGTCGCGTCGTGGATCGCGTTGGCGACGGCGGCCGGGACCGTGCGGTGCGATGGTTCGCCCGCCCCGTAGTGCGGGAGGTCCGGCCGGTCGGGATTCGGGTCTCCGTTCACGATCACGACATCGATCCGCTCGGGCGCGTCCCGGTGCGTCAGCGTCGGGTGCGTGCGCCAGTCGACGCTGGTCACCCTCTCCCCATCGAACTGCACCTCCTCGAACAGGGTCCGGCTGATCCCGTGCAGGAGATTCCCCTGGATCGTGTTCTCGAGGCCGTCGGGGTTGATCACGAGGCCGCAGTCGTGCGCGCAGACCATCCGCTTGACCCACACGCGCCCGCTCTCGCGGTCGACTTCGACCTCGGCGATCGTGGCGACTGCCGTCTGAATGCGGTACGCGTACGAGATCCCCCGCCCGGTGAGGATGCGTCCGTCACCCGGCTCCCGGGGCGAGGGCCGCGGCTCCCAGCCGAACGCCTCGGCCGCCGCCTCGACGACGGCGATGGAGCGGGCCCGGCGGAACGTCGCGTCATCCTCCGTCGTCCCGCGCAGGAGACGAAGACGGAAGTCGACCGGGTCCGCGTTCGCGGCTGCCGCCATCTCGTCGATGAACGATTCCCCGGCGAAGGTCGTCTGCGGGCCGTTGGGGTCGCGCAGGTTCCCCGTGCGGAGCGGCGTCTCGAAGGCGAGCGGGAAACGGACCGCCCGCGTCTCCTCCCGCCGGTTCGGGATGTGGTACATCTCGTCCGGACCCCGGCCGCCGCCGGGAGACGGCCGCTCGGGCCGGATCCCCATGAGCTGGGCGATGAGCACGGTGTCCGCCTGGTTGTATCCGACGTGCGCGTAGTTCGCGATCCGCGCCCGGTAGTCGAGCGCGACCACGTCGCCGGCGTCGTCCAGTCCCCCGCGCAGGTCGATGGCGAAGGCGGGGCCCTTCGTATCCCACGCCGTCTCCTCGTGCCGCATCCACTGCACCCGGACGGGGCGGCCCAGTTCCCGCGCCAGGTACGCCGCCTCGAAGCCCGCGTCGTCGGCCGCCGTGCGGCCGTAGAGCTGCGGACCCTCCATCCAGATCACCCGCACCCGCTCCGGCGGCATGCCGAGGAACTCCGCGATCCCGGTGCGGTGGCTGTAGGGCTTCATGTCGTTCGTGTAGACCGTCATCTGCCCGTCCGACGGGTCGGCCACGGCGTGGGCGGGCCCGATCGCCGTATGTCCCTGGAAGGGGATGTCGTAGGCGGCCTCGACGACCGTCGCCGCGCCGGCCAGCGCCGCGTCGGGATTCCCCTCCACGCGGGGACGGGGAGATGTCCCGGTCTCCGCGCCGACCGGGGTCGCGCCCCGCATGTAGTCGAAGAGGTCCTCGGAGGAGGGGAAGGGCGCTGTTTCCGGCTTCTCCCACTCAAGGGCGAGGCTCTCCGCCGCCTGGATCGCCTGTTCCTCCCGCTCGCAGACGACCGCGACGTAGTTCCCCTCCCGGAAGACGCGGATGAAGCCGGGCATGTCGCGGACGGAGGATTCGTCGATGGAGACGAGCCGCGCGCCGGCGAAGGGCGGCCGCACGTTCCGCGCGTGGACCATGCCGGGGAGTTGCACGTCGACCGCCCACTCGAGCGACCCGTCGACCTTCCCGGGGATGTCGTACCGGGGGACGGACCGGCCGACGATCTTCATCTCCTGGACCGGCTTCACGGCCGCGAGGCCGGTGGTCTCGTTGACGTTCCGTCCCGTGAGGGCGACGTCGAAGCGCCTTCCGCCGATCAGATCGCCGTACGTGGCCGCGCGCGTGGGATCGGCGGCCACAGAGATGACGCCTTCGCTGACGGTGAGTTCGTCGGCGGGAACCTCGAAGCGCTCCGAGGCCAGTTCCAGCAGGACGCGCCGCGCTTCCGCCGCGACCCGCCGCGCCGGTAGCGCGTCACGTTCGATGGCATCGGAACCGCCCGACCCGCCCTGGTCCACCGTCATGTCCGTGCGGCCCATGACGAGCGTGGCCCGGTCGTAGGCGAGGTCGAGTTCGTCGCACATCATCTGCCGCATGGCGGTCCCGGTCCCCTGCCCGCCATCGGTCTTGCCGACGTAGAAGGTGGCCGTGCCGTCCCCGTGCACGACGAGCCACGAGTCGAGTTGGAGATAGTCGGGATCCGGATACGGGTTCGCCTCGCCGGGGTCGCCGGAGCCGTTCCGGCCGGGCCCCGCCACGCCGATGCCGCCGCCGCTGAAGCCCACGCTGCTGAAGCCGAGGACGAACAGCCCCGAGGTCTTCAGGAAGTCCCGCCGGGACGTGCTTCCCTCCCAAGGGGCGAGGGCCTCGTCGACCCCGGCAGGGAACTCCGTGGCGCGCCTCACGGTCCCACCTCCCCGACGGCCCCCGCAGGCTCATTCACGCCGTCGGCCCCACCGCCCCCGTTCGCCATCGCCTCCGCGGCGCGCTTCACGGCGGACTGGATGCGGTAGTACGTCATGCAGCGGCAGAGGGCGCCGTTCATCCCCTGCCGGATCTCCTCGTCGCTCGGGTCCGGGTTGCGGTCGAGGAGCGCCTTGGCCGTGAGGATCTGGCCGTTCTGGCAGTACCCGCACTGCGGCACCTGCTCGTCGATCCACGCCTGCTGCACGGGATCGAGTTCGTCGCCCGCGGACAGCCCCTCGAGCGTGACGATCTCGCCCTCCGCCCGGGACACCGGTCGCATGCACGAGCGGATGGCGCGGCCGTCCAGGAGGACCGTGCACGTGCCGCATTGGCCGAGGCCACAGCCGAACCGGGGCCCGCGGAGGCCGAGATCGTTCCGGAGGACGTAGAGGAGCGGGGTCGAGGGCTCCACCTCCAGCGAGTGCGTCTCGCCGTTCACCCTGAGCGTAATCACGGTGCGACGCACTCGAAGCTGTCCTCGCGCCTCGGATCCCCGGTGCCGTTGTAGGCGGCGTGGGCCGGCCACGGGCACACGGGCCGCTGCATCTCGACGCCGTTCTCGCCCTCGCCGAACTTGGTCGCGACGAGCCGCTCCGGGGCCTCGTCCTCCTCGACCCACGACTGGATGGCGGCGATCCAATCGACGAAATCGGGACCCGGGCCGCCGGCACAATGCAGGACGCCGGGCAGCATGAACAGCCGCGTGTAGTCGTCCGCCTCGTCGTCTCCGGCGGCCACGCCCTCGTAGTAGGCGATCGTGCCGCTGGCGGGGATCGCCGAGTCCGACCAGCCGGTCCAGAGGATCAGCTTCCCGCCCGCCGTCTTGAACCCGCCCAGATCCGTGTCCGTCGCGTTGAGGATCGAGCGGGCGCGGCGCGTGTCCTCCTCCCACGTGAAGTAGTCGCTGAAGTCGTACGTCGAGTAGTCGAACGCTGGGTCGTCGAAGATGATGTACTTGTACATCTGGGTGCCGAAGGCGTAGTGGAGGTTGGGTCCGCCCGGTCCGAGTTGCATCTCCCGCCCCGTGACCCAGAGCCTCCATCCCCCTTGTTCGGTCTCGCCTCCGAAGGGGAAGCCGGGGTAGATGTGCCGGTCTCCGGCACGGGCGCCGCCGTAGATCACCTCCGCGGCGGCCCGCTGTTCGTCGGTCAATCCCTCGATCGCGGCGATGTCGATGTCGCAGGCCATGGGGTTCGTCATGAACCCGTCCTCCACACCGTCGTTCCCGTCGCAGGCTTCGAGGATCGCGGCTTCGAGGATGGCCGCGGCCTCGTCCGTGATCACCGGGGTCGCGAGGTCGTTCGGATCGGGATACAGCGCCTGCTGGGTCTGGAGGAAGAAGGCGCCGAGGCCGGGCCAGTCGTAGGCGGGAGCCCCGGACACGATGCCGTCGAAGTCGTCCGGGTAGCGCTGCGACGACATCATCGCCTGGCCGCCGCCGCGCGAGCAGCCGATGAAGTAGGAATACTCGATGTCGTGGCCGTAGAAGAGGCGGACGATCGTCTTCGCCGTCTCCGCCGTCACGTGCACCGCGCGGTGGCCGAAGTTCACCTCGCGGTCGGGCCGGTTCAGCGCCCAGCTTGCGTCGATGCCCGGGCCCTGGTGTCCCGTGTCCGTCCCCACCGTGGCGAACCCGCGGCTCAGGACCGAGACCGGCCCCGCGAACTGGAGCGCCTGGTTCTGGACGCTCCCCACGAACCCGCCGCCGCCGCCCATGAGGAAGCGGCCGTTCCAGTCCTCGGCCAGCGGGAGGAGGAGCTCGAAGTGGATCTCCTCGTCGATCGTCCCGCGCACGCGGCAGTGCGCCGGGTCGTTCGCGCCGGCCTCGACCTCCGTCACCTCATCGAGGACGAAGCCGCTCCACGACATGGCGGTCAGTTCGTCGCACGTGAGGGCGGGGACGAGGTCGACGGCGGGGGCGGGGGCGAAGGCGGTCAGGGTCAGGACGGCGGCGGACGAAACCGCGAGGCGGCGCGTCGGAGTCATGTGTCTCCCCCGGGTCGGAGTGTCCCGCGACGAGTGCCTCCGGGCCCGACCCTCGGGTCAGGGCTCGGAGGCGCAACCGAACGGAGTTACGGTGCCGTCGGGGACGCCGGGCCGCAACGGTCTCCGGCCCCGGGATCGCGGATCAGCGCTGCTTGTCGCGCAAGCGCAGACGGGTGTTATGGGCCTCCATGTGGGTCCGTAGCATCTGCTCCGCCTCCTCGCGCGTGATCTCGCCTGCCTCGACAGCCGTGTGGAGCCGGCGGACCTCCATGGCGAGCTCTGTGGTGAACTCCTCCAGCTTGGGAGTCAACTCCCCGATGCGCTCCATGACGCCTTCAAGGCTCAACCAAAGACCCCTCGGGATCGCCTCTTTCGTGATTTCGCCCGATTGCAGGTGCCCATCGAGCCTCTCGCGCACCATTTCGACCTCGCGCTTGGCGCGCTCGAGGCGCTCGACCGTTGCGCGGATTCGCGCCTTGGCTTCCGGGTCCAGCGCGAGCGCCTGGAAGATCCCGTCTTCGTCTACGTATCCGAAGCCTGCTTCCGGATCGACCGCCCATTTCCCCGTGTGGACCCGGTAGGTTCCATCTTCGTCTACGTACCTGATCTCCGCTTCCATACCGACCGCTGCTTCCCGGCCGGCGGCAGGCCCGGAGCCGCTGGCGCCCTCCACGCTGACGACGCCTTCCGAACCGACAACTCCCTCCAGACGCGAGGCGCGCTCGGGCTCGGTCGGGCTCTGCGGGATCGGGGTGTCGCAGGCCAGGGCGAACAGGCCCAATCCGGCTGCGGCGGTGAGGAGGGACGCCCGGATTCGGGGCTTCTTCGTCGCGGTCCTGATCATCATGAGTCTCCTTTCGATTACCGGGTGGCCGCCGCGGATAAGGGCTGGCACCGGATCCGGCGTCCGCCGGCACCCGGCGGCGACCGTCAAGAGAAGGCGCGCGTAGCTTCGCGCGGAGGCGCCGCGGTCCAGCACACGGCGGTCGCAGTCCCCTTCCACGGCGAGCCGGAGCCGGGCGAGCGACCACCAGACCGCCGGATTCCAGGGCGAGAGCGCCGCGAGCAGAAACCCCGCCGCCAGGAGCACCGGGTCGCGCGCCCGCACGTGCTCCCGTTCGTGCAGCACGACCATCTCGAGTTCCTTCTCGCCGAGGCCGAAGGCCCACGACGGGAGGACGATGCGGGACCGGATCAGCCCCACGACGGCCGGCCCGAACCGCTTCGAGCGCAGCACTTCCTCTCCGCAGGCGTCCCGAGGCTCCCACGTCGCGCGCAGACGCCGCAGCCGGAGGCAGATCAGGGCAAAGAGGAGGACGACGAGGATGGATCCCGCGACCCAGAGGGCCCCGAGGGAGTCCTCGATCCCGATTCCCGCTAGAAAGCTCTCCCCCTGCGCGGGAACCGGGGGCGCCGCCGCTCCGAGCTCGTACAGGGTGCCGACGGGGAGGGCGAAGGGTCCGGGACCGTCCGCGGCTGCCGCGGCCGGAAGGAGCCGGGGAAGAAACGGCGCCAGCGCGCCGACGCCGAGGGCACCGAGCCAGACCCAGCGGGTCGGCCGCCCGTGGGTCCGGAGACCCCGGTCGAGGCACCACGCGGCTCCGGCGACGAGGACCGCGACGATCAGCCCGTACATCATCGTGGCCAGCGTCATGACTCGCTCTCCTCCAGTTCATCGAGGATCCGCCGCATGCGCTCGAGTTCCTCCGGCGACACTTCCCGGCCCGAGATGAGCTGGGCGAGGACGAGTTCCGCCGACCCGCCGAAGATCTTGTCCCGTATCCGGGCCAGAGCCGTCTCCCCGGCCGTCTCGGACGCGACGAGCGGGAAGTAGCGATACGCCCGGCCCTCCGCCTCGTGCCGGACGGCGCCCTTCTTCTCCAGGATCTGGAGGATCTTGAGAACGGTCGTGTAGCCGACCTCGTCCTCGAGCGCGTCCATGACCTCGCTTACGGAGCCGGACCCGCGGCGCCACAGGACGCTCATGATGTCCAGCTCCCGGTCGCTGAATGTCGGATCCCTCAAGGCTTCACCTCCTCCTGGCAACGTCCCCGCCCAAGAATTACGAACATCTTCGTACGAAAGGATACGTGGTCCGGCCCGCCATGTCAACGAAGATCTTCGTACGTGCGCCGGCCCTTGTGAATCGGCGCCGGCCGACCGAGCCTCCCGGAACGACTCCTTCCTTCGACAAGAACGCCTCCGACGAGGCTGCATCCAACGAGGAGCCAACCCGCAGCGGCCATGGACCTGACCCGAGACGAGCGAGCGATCCTCGATGGGAGCCGGGGGGAGATTCCCCGCAAGCTCCTCCTCACCATGGTCCGCTTCGGCGAGGCGATGGATGCGGAGCGGCTCGTGCCGGTGGAGGGACCCGGGCACCTCGTGATCCCGGAGTCCAAGCCCGGGGTGGGGGCGCGGACGGAGTTTCTCGAGTCGCTCGTCGACGCCGGGGTCCGGGCCGCGCTCCCCTTCACGGCCGACCCGGCAACGATCCTCAACGAGACGCTGTCGGATCTGACGGACGAGCAGCGGGAGCGGCTCGCCCGCGCGTACCCGATGGAGGTGCGCTACCGGGAGGCACTCACGAAGCTGGGGCTGCGCGACGCGGGCGGCCTGACCTGCACGCCGTGGTTCGAGGAGGTGGCGAACCGGCCTTCGTACGACCAGATCGTGGCGTGGGCGGAGTCCTCCGCGGTGGTGTACGCGAACTCCGTCATCGGCGCGCGCACGCACCGGAACCCCGGGATCATCGATCTCATCTCCAACGTCGTCGGCAAGACGCCGCTCGCCGGCCTGCTGACCGACGAGGGACGGCGCGCGAGCTGGCTCGTCGAGGTCGAGGCGGCGGGACCGATCAACGGCCAGGTGCTCGGCTATCTGATCGGGCGCGAGGTCGGGGACGGGATCCCGTGGGTGACGGGGCTCGCGGACATGCTCGAGGGCGGCGAACACCCGGCGAGCGGGAAGTTCCTGCGCGACTTCGGGACGAACGCCTCCGTGGGGGGCGGGGTCGGCCTCTTCCACGTGGAGGGCGTCACCGTGGAGGCGAAGCGGTACGGCCGGCGGCTCATCCGCGACGACGCCCACCGGCTGACGATCGACGCGGGGGAGATCGAGTCGGTCGGGGCGTCGCTGCGGGCGGACCGCCCGGTCGAGGAGCTGCGGCCGAACAAGGTCCTGCTCGGCTGCCCGCACCTCACCTACGACCAGCTCTGCGCGTGGACCGATGCGGTGGAGAGCGGACTCGCGCGCGCCGGACGCGATCGCCTCGCGGTGGAGACGGTGTTCGTCGCGGCCCCCGACGTGGTGTCCCGCTTCCGCGCCGAACATCCGGGCTTCGCGGCCCTCGCCCTCGCGGGAGGGCACGTGGGTTCCTTCTGCCTCGAGGCGTTCATGCAGGACCCGATCCTCGCGCCCGCCTGCGTCGTCACGAACTCGAACAAGCTCCGCTACTACAGCCGCAACGTGTACATGCTCGACGACGAGGCGCTCCTCCGGGTGATGGTGACGGGGGGCACGGGAGCCGCTGCCGGGGGCTCCGACGGGGGGCACGCCTGATGCCCCGGCTCCGGGGCCGGGCGGTCATAGGCGGAGAGATCGCGGCGCCCGCCGCCGTGTCCCGCGTCGGGTTCAACCCCTTCGCGAGCTTCTGCGACCAGTTCGACGGCGGGATCGACACGGCGGTGTGCGGGGATCCGCAGAACACCGAACTCTTCGGCGCGCCCCTCACCGGGCGGATCGTCCTCGCGCCCTTCTGCGTCGGTTCGACGTCGGCCGGGCCCTGCTGGGAGCGCATCGCGGAACTCGGCCTCGCCCCCGCCGCACTCCTCCTGCCCGGGGACGTGGATCCGCTCACGGCCGGAGGTCTCATCCTGGCCGATGTCTGGCTCGACACGCCGATCGTGTGCGTGGACCGGCTGGGGCCCGAACTGCTCGACCGGGTCGAGACCGGCGACGAACTGCGCGTCGGCCGCGACGGCGTGGTGGCCTGGTAGCGGTCCGCCCTCAGCCGTCGGGCGCCCGCCGAGTCAGTCGCCGGAGTCTGTGAGCCAGCCCTCCCGCTCGAAGGCGGGCGAAGGGTAGGTGTAGAACCCCTCCCCCGACTTCACGCCCAGTTCCCCGCGCTCGACCATCCGGTCGAGGAAGTCGGGCGGCTTGTCGGACGGGTCTCCGGAGACCTTGTAGTACACGTTCTCGATGTCGCGTACGACATCGAGTCCGACCACGTCCATGAGTCCGCACGGCCCAATCGGCGTGCCCCAGTCGAGCATCCACGCCCGGTCGATCTCTTCGGCGCTCAGGTACCCGCCGGCGATCAGGTGTAGCGACTCCTTCTTGATGGCGCGCCAGATCCGGTTCGTGGGATAGCCCTGGATCTCGCGGCGGGCGACGATCGGCACCAGGCCGAGTTGGCGCAGGAACCGCTTCGCCGCTTCGGTCGTCGCGGGATCAGTGCCGGGGTGTCCCATGACCTCGACCTTGATATCCTCCGGCGGGCCGAAGTTCATGTTCGTGAAGCGCCCGGGACGGCCCGTCGACTCCGCCAGCCACGAACCCGGCAGCGAGGAGGTGTTGGAGGCGATGAACGCATCCGCCGGCGCCGCCGCGCCGATCTGCCCGAGGACGACGCGTTTCAGTTCCAGGTCTTCGTGGACCGTCTCGATGACCCAGTCCGCCTCCCGCACGCATTCGTCGGGATCCCGGCACGCCTCCACGAGCCCATGTGTCGCCCCGGGCCCGTCCCCTTCGTCCGCGGTCTCGAGCAGCGCGCGCACGGCAACCAGCGCCCCGGAGAGCGCCTCTTCCGAGATGTCGTACAGCCGCGCGCGCACCCCCCGCGCCGCGCAGCCGTAGGCGATCCGCCGTCCCATCGTTCCCGCGCCGATGATGGCTACGGTCCTTGCGACGCTTTCCGTGCCGGACATGGCATCCTCTTGTGAATCGGTGTGAGATGATCAAGGCTCCCCGAGGACCGGGAACAACCTCCCGAGACCATAACCGCCTTCACAACCTTCCGAGGAGCAGATGACCAGAACCTGGAACTACGGCGACCCCTACGCCTACATGGACAGGGTCGCCGGCGGCATGCCCCCCGTCATCATCTGTCTGGCGGCGAACGGCGGCATCCAGGGCAAGGAGTATAACGACGCCCTCCCGGAGACGTCCGAGGAACTGGCCGAATCCGTCGGCGAAGCATACGACGCGGGCGCCTCGATGGTGCACATCCACGCCCGCAACCCCGAGACGCTGTGGAAGGGAGCGACAACGACGGAGGTGTGGCTCGAGGCGAACCGCCGCCTGCGCGAGCGCTGCCCCGAGATCATCATCAACAACACGACCGGCGGCGACCTGTGGATGGACGATGAACAGCGCCTGTCCTGCCTCGACGCCAACCCCGAGGTCGCGTCGCTGAACCTCGCCCCGGACATGGGCAAGTTCAAACTCAAGCCGCGCGGGGAGGAGTACACGCACCCCCGTCCCGCGATCGACTTCGACGACTGCACGCCGTTCTCCTACAAGCAGATCGCGCACTTCGCCGCGGAGATGAAGGCGCGCGGCATCAAGCCCGAACTCGAGACGTACCACCCGGGCTGCGGGTGGGTGATCCGGGACCTGATGGCGCAGGGCCTCATCGAACCGCCCTACTGGGTCCAGACCGTGATGGGCTACCAGACGTCGAGCTGGCCCACCGTCGACAACGTCGTGAACATGGTCCGCGAGTTCCCGGAGGGCTCCGTCTGGCTGTGCTCCGGCATTGGGCCGCACCAGCTTCCGATGACCACGCTCGCCACGCTCATGGGAGGACATGTCCGCGTCGGCCTGGAGGACAACATCTACTACCGCCGCGGCCAGAAGGTGGCGAGCAACCGCCAGCTCGTGGAGCGCGCCGTCCGGATCGCGCACGAGCTGAACCGCGAGGTCGCCACGCCCGCGCAGGCGCGCGAAATACTCGGGCTTTCCCCGACTCCGTCACAGTACGGCTGAGCCCATGACCGAGCCCACAACCAGGTCGGCGACCCCGGACGCAGGCGGCGAACGCGAGGTCCTCGGGCGAGGGATCCGGCTCCGGTCGCTCTTCTCGCTCGCCTTCGGGACGATCATCGGCGTCGGCTGGATCACGGTCATGGGGGCGTGGCTTAGCGGCGCCGGCGCGATCGGCGCCATCATCGCGTTCGTGCTCGGCGGCCTCGGCATTCTCGCGATCGGGCTCTGCTACTCGGAGATGGCGGCCGCGTACCCGGTCACCGGCGGCGAGGTCGCGTACGTGTTCGAGGCGTGGGGAGCGCGCTGGAGTTTCGCCGCCGCGTGGTTCCTCGCCTTCTCCTACATCTTCACGACCTCCTTCGAGGCGATCTCCGTGGAATGGGTGGTGTCGGCCCTCGTCCCGGGGTTCGGCGGTCCGGTCATCTACACGCTGCTGGGGCAGGAGGTGCGGCTGTGGAGCCTCGCCCTCGGACTCGCCGTGATGGCCGCGATCACATTCATCAACTATCGCGGCGGAAAGACGGCCGCCTGGTTCCAGGACCTGATGACGGCGGGACTCATCATCCTCACCCTCATCTTCGTCGTCGCGGGGGTCGTGGGCGGCAGCGTCGCGAACCTGGAGCCCATGTTCAGCGGGACGACGCCGGGGGCGGCCCTGGTCGGCGTGGGCATCGTGCTCGGGACCGCCGCGTTCTGGTTCGCCGGTTTCGACACGATTCCACAGGCGATGGAGGAGGTAGAGGAGGGCGCGAAGCTGCGGCTCCTGCCGCGCGTCATGGGCGCCTCGATCCTGTTCGCGCTCGTCTTCTACTGTCTCGTGATTCTGGCGACGGCCATGAGCATGCCCCGCGCGGAACTGCTCGCCTCCGAGCTTCCGGCCGCGGCGGCGATCGAAGCCGCCCTGGGCTCGCCGTTCCTGGGCCGGGTCGTGCTGTTCGCCGGACTCTGCGGGCTCATCACGACGTGGAACGCGATCTTCTTCGCCTCCACGCGGATCGTCTTCGCCATGGCGCGCGCGCACATGATCCCCCACCGCCTCGCCAAGGTGCATGACCGCTACGGCTCACCGTCCGCCGCGGTCATCTTCGTGGCCGTCATGGGGAGCGTGGGGGCGCTGTTCGGCCGCAACGCCATCCTCGTCATCGTCGGAGGCGCCGCGATCTCGGCCATGATCGTCTTCCTGGTCGTCGTGCTCGGGGTGCTGCGGCTGCGGAAGACGCGCCCCCACCACCCGCGTCCCTACACCGTGCCCGGCGGCCGGGGCTTCCTGTATCTCAGCGCCGTCGTCGCGCTGGGGCTGCTCGGCGCTTCGATCTGGGAGCCCTTCCACGGGGCGGGCGGGCGGATCCCGGCCGAGTGGATCGTCCTCGTCGTGTGGGCGGCGCTGGGACTCGTCTTCTACCGCGCGGCCGCGCCCCTCCGCCGCGAGGTGAGCGCCCGGCAACTCCGCTGGCTCATCCTGAGCGACGAGGATCCGGAATGAACACGACCCGACGCGGCTTCATCCGCCGGTCCGCGGGCGCGCTGGCGCTGGCCCCGATCGTGCCGGTGGGGCGGCTCGCCCTGCGCGCCGGGCGAGACAGCGCGCTGCCGCAAGAGGCGTGGGTGGCGCGGGCGCGCGCCGAGATCCCCGCCTCTACGGAGAGCCTGTACTTCCAGACGGGCGGGATCGGCCCGGCTCCGAACGCCGTCATCGACCACGTCCAGGAACGGCTCGCCTTCCAGAACCGGAGCCCGGCCGAGCCCCGCATCTCCGACGAGATGGCGGGGATCGAGCCCGACCTGCGGGCGCAACTGGCGCGCGTGTTCGGGGCCGGGACCGAGGAGGTCGCGCTCACGCACAGCACCTCCGAGGGGATCTCCATCGTCGCCTGGAGCCTGAACTGGCGGCCGGGAGACGAGGTCGTGATCTCCAACACGGAACACCCCGCCAACGTCGTCCCGTGGTACGTCCTCCGGGACCGGTTCGGGATCGCGATCCGCGAGATCGACCTGAGTCCCGGAACCGGGCTCATCGACGAGGTTCGCGGCCAGCTCTCGGACCGCACGCGGATGGTGAGCATCAGCCACGTGTCGCGGAACAACGGACGAACGCTGCGGACGGACGAGTCCGCCGAACTGGGGGACTTGCTGCGCTCCCGCGGCGTGCGCTACCACCTCGACGGCGCGCAGGGCCCCGGCTGCGTACCGACCGACTTCCGCGCCCTCGGCTGCGACGGCTATTCGACCTGCGGCCACAAGTGGCTGCTCGGCCCCAAGGGCACGGGCGCGCTCTTCGTGCGCCGGGAGATGCTGGACGACGTGCGGCTCAGTTGGGCCGGTTCGCACAGCCACGCGACGATGGACTACGAGGGTGCGTACACCCTGCTCCCCAGCGCCGCGAGGTACGAGTTCGGCACCCGCGCGCTGGCGGACTTCGCCGGCTTCGCCCGCGCGGTGGAGTGGATGGAGGGTGTCGGCCTGGGGAAGATCGAAGAGCGAATCCAGTCGCTCGTCGACCACGCGATCGAAGTCGTGGACGCCACCGAGGGACTCGGCGTGTCGTCCCCGCGGGCGCGGGCGGACCGCTCGGGCGTGTTCGTGGTTCAACTCCCGGAGGGATGCGACGCCACGCAGCTCTACAACGATCTGCGCGAAGACGAGGGGATCCTCGCTTCCCCGGTCCGGGAGGAGCGCGACTTCCGGCTTTCCATCCACTTCTTCAACACCCGCGACGAGATCGATGCCGCCATCGCGGCCATCGCGGCGCGCTGCAACTGACCGGGAGGCGTCTCTACACCACCCGTCTCGGGAGCCGCGGGTTCATGGACTGGATGATGCCGAGGAAGCCGCGGCCCGTCCGTTCGGCGACGGTGTGAGGAAGCACGGACGGATGGTCGGGGCCGATGAGGGTGGCGACGTCGCCGACCTCGACCGTCTTCTCCGGGCCGATGTCGAGGATGGTGTGCGCGGAGTTGACCCCGCCGGCGACGGGGTACAGGCGGCCGTTGATCAGCACGTCGCACGTACCGTTCGCCTCGGACGGATAGCCGTCGGTACGGCCGATCGGCAGCAGAGCCACCCAGGTGGCCCGGTCGGCGGTGAAGGTGTGGCGGAAGCCCGCGCCGTCGCCCGGCTCGAGGCGCTCGACCCGCACGACGCGCGCGTTCATGCGGAACACGGGCCTGAGGTCGGCCATCTCCCGGGCGCCCTCACCGCCGGAAAGGTGGTTTCCGAACAGCGCGTTCCCGGGCCGCACCATGTCGTAGTGCGCCTCGGGCAGGTTGAACAGTTCGAACGAGGGCGAAGCGTGGAGGGTGCCGAGGGGAAGGTTCTTCCCGCGGGCCCAGGCGAGGAGTTCCTCGAAGCGCGCAAGCTGCTCCCGGTTGAAGTCGAGATCGTGAATGAACATGGTGTAGGTGCCGTTCACGTTGACGTATTCGCTCTGCACGAGTTCCTCGATCCACCCGCGCGCGCGGGTGTACGGCATCCCCTCCCGGTTCATCCCCGTATCGATGAAGAGCTGGACGGGCACGGGACGGCCGAGTCGCCTGGACACGCTCCGCAGCCGCGCGGGCGCATCATCCAGCCACACGGACGGGAGCACGTCGTGCCTCGCCAGCTCCTCGATCTCGTCCTCGGATCCCTCGGCCATGACCACGATGGGCTTGGTCACCCCCTCCTCCCGCATGGCGAGCGCCTCCTCGACGCGCACGGCGGCGATGCCGCCCACCTCGGGCATCCCGGCGAGGAGCGGCCCGACCGCACGATCGCCCAGGCCGTACGCGTTGTTCTTCACGACTGCGAGAATGGGGCGGCCGCCGGCCAGCCGCGCGGCCTCGCGGACGTTGTGGGTCCAGGCGGCGCGGTCGAGTTCGATCCACGGGTCGAAGCGCTCGGGAGTGTAGACGCGGTCGGTCGCTGCACCGGCGGACAGCAGGCCGGCACCCGTACCGCGCGTTCTCGCGGCGGTCGCGCAGCCGGAGGTGGCGGCGAGCCCCAGGGCGGCCCCGGTCAGGTGGAGGAAGCGGCGGCGCGGGAGAGGCGATGACGGGCGATCCATTTGGGGCCTCCGGGCTGAGCGGGGCAATACAGACTGCGCTTGGCGTTGCCAACTTTTTCCTGAAGACACTACGCTTCGCCCATGAACACGATCAACATCTCGCTCCCTGCAGACCGACAGCTCCTTCGAGATCTCCTGCTCGAGGGTGGTGAGTCCGCTCCCATCGTCACCGCCGATAGGCTTTACTTTGAGATGTTGCGCGCCCGGATTCGCCGACACTCGACGGAGTGACGGCCCGAGGGCGGCGGAGGCGTAACGTCCCAGCGTATGTCTGGACGATCCTGGCGCTGGCGGGAGGACTGGCTGCGGGCGGGTTCCTCCCCGTGCCGCTCGCTCCGGTGGCCGACGCCACGGCGACGCTTATCGCCTGGGTTGTCGCCGTCGTGCCGTTGCTCATACTGGCGGCCCTCAGTCCGGCCATCGCGACCCTGGTGCGGCGCGGGCTCGCCGGGCGCTTCGCGGGCGCGGTCGTCCTGTGGTACGTCTTCACGTCGACCGTCGCCGGTCTCATCGCCGTCGTGACCTCCGCCACGATCTTTCGCATCCCGCTGGCCACCGGGGACCGGGGCGTGTGGACCGAAGCCGCCGCGATGCTGAGAAGCCTCGGGGAGGGCGGGGCCTCGTGGCCGCTGCTCGCGATTCTCGCCGGAGTCCTGCTCGGAGCCTTCGGCGCACGGCACGGTCCGACCTACCGCGTGCTGCGACGAATCGCCGACTCGATCGAGAAGGCGGGCGGCAAGCTGGCCTACGTCATGCTTCCGCTCATCCTCGCCTTCGGCATCACCCTGGGCGTGCGCTTCGGCGCGAGCCTGGGGCTCTCCCACTATCTGACGATGGCCGCCTATACCGGCGGGCTCGTCCTGGTCTGGTGGGCCTTCTACACGTTCGTGCTCGTGCGGAGGATTGGCCGGCGGCCCGTGGGCCCCGTGTTGAGCGGGTACTATGTGCCCACGGCGGTCTTCGCCGCAGGCACGTGTTCGTCGCTGGCGACGCTCCCGGTGAACCTCGCGAACGCGAAGAAGGTCGGCGTGCGCGACGAGGTGGCGGACTTCGTCCTCCCGTTCGGCGCCGTCGCGAACCTGGACGCGAGCGCGCTGGCCTACGTCGCGTACGGACCCTTCGTCGTCAGCTACGTGTTCGGCCTGGAATTGAGCTGGATGATGATGCTCGCCGCGTGGCCCGCCGTCGTCCTGTTCACGATCGCCGCTCCCGGGCTCCCGGCCGGGATGGGCACGGCGCTGTGGAGCGCGACGCTGTTCGCGAGCATGCTGGGGCTCGAGGGCCAGGCGCAGGGGGAGTTCATCGCCGGCTGGATCGCGCTCTCCGGAGGCATCCCGGACATGCTGCGCACGGCGACCAACACGACCGGAGACGGCTACACGGCGATCATCTTCGACGGCCGCTTCGATGAGTTCTTCGCGAGGGATCGTGGCTGACGGAAGGGTGGCTGGCGGTACGGTAGCCGAGGCGGACGTGAACCTCTCGCCCGGAGCGCGGCGGCTGGTGCACGTGAACGGACGCGTCCAGCCGGGTGAGGTCGTCGTGATCGTGACCGATCCGACGATGGGGCGGTACGCGGAGGCCGTCGCCACGGCCGCCCGCGAGGCCGGGGCCGCCGTGACCGTCTGCATCATCCCGATGCGGGACCGGGACGGGCAGGAGCCACCGCCGCCCGTCGCGCGCGCCATGGCCGAAGCGGCGGTGATCTTCTCTCCCGTACGCGTCTCGATCACCCACACCCGCGCGATGCGGGCCGCCCTCGAGGCCGGGGCGCGCGTCTGCATGATGACGGCGTACACCGACGCGATCATGACCAGCCCCGCGCTGCTCGAGACCGACTTCGAGGCGCAGGCCGACGTCTGCCGCCGCCTCGGCGCGGCGTTCACCGAGGGCAAGTCCGTGCGCCTCACCGCCCCCCGGGGGACGGATCTCCGCTTCGGGATCGCGGGTCGCGTTGCGAACGTGCTGACCAACATCCCCGATCCCGGAGAACTCGCTCCCGTCCCCGACATCGAGGTCAACGTCGTGCCGGTGACGGGTTCGGCCGAGGGCACGCTCATCTTCGACGCCTCGGTCCCCTACCTCGGCATCGGCATCCTGGAGGAGCCCATCGTCTGCTCCGTGCGCGAAGGCGCCATCGTGGAGATGTCCGGCGGCGCGCAGGCCGATTTCCTGCGCGAGCACCTGGAATCCTTCGGGGACCCGCACTGCTTCAACGTCGCCGAGTTGGGCGTCGGCCTGAATCCGAACGCGCGCCTCACCGGAGAGATGCTCGAGGACGAGGGCGTCATGGGCACGATCCACATCGGCATCGGCACGAGCCACACCCTCGGAGGCGAGATCGTGGCCCCGACGCATTACGACCTCCTCATGTGGGAACCGACCATCGCCGTCGACGGCCGCGTCGTCCAGCGAGACAAGCAGGTTCTGGTATGAGACGAGGCGCGGAGATCCTCGTGCGGACGTGCGCCGGCGTGCAGCCTGCCGAGGACGTGGTCATCGTCACGGATCCGGAGCGGATGACGATCGCCCGGGCGGTTGCCGACGCGACGCTTGAGGCTGGAGCCGTCCCGAGCATCGTGGTCCCGCCCAAGCGGTCGATCGACAACGAGGAGCCGGGACCCGCGGTGGCTGCGGCGCTCTCGGCCGCCGACGCCGCCTTCCTGCCCGTGACCCTGGCGCTGGCCCACACCCGCGCGGTGCGCGAGGCCATAGGCGCCGGAGCCCGAGTGCTCTCCATGACCGCGTTCACCGAGCGGATGATGCGCGAGGGCGGGCTCTTCACGGACTTCCGGGCGCGCAAGCCGCTGTGCGACGCCATCGCGGCGAAGCTCACCGCTGGCGAACGCCTGCGGGTGACGAACCCTGCCGGCACCGATCTCACCATGAGCCTCGCGGGCGTGACCGGGAACAGCCACGCCTGCCTGCTGGACGGCCCCGGCTTCACCGCGGTCCCGAACATCGAGGCGAACTGCGCCCCCGCGCAGGGCACCGCCGAAGGCGTGTTCGTCTGCGATGGGAGCATCCCCTACTACGGCGTCGGCCCAATCCGGGAACCCGTGACCTTCCGCATCTCGAAGGGCTGCGTCACCGATATCGAGGGCGGCGACCAAGCCGAATTCCTCGCGGATCTACTCGCCCGACAGGACGACCGCTGGGTCTACAACCTGGCCCAGTTCGCGTTCGGCCTGAACCCGGCCTGCACCGAATTCACCGGCGAAATGCTCAACGACGAGGGCGTGAACGGCACCGTCCACATCGGCGTCGGCACCTCCGCCAACCTCGGCGGCACCGTCTCCGCCAAGACCCACTTCGACGCTGTTTGCCGGTCTCCGACGGTCCGGATCGACGAGAAAGTCGTGCTCCGCGACGGCCGGATTCTCGTCAACTGCTGAGCGGGTCAGTGTTCAAGAGTTCTGCACCAGACTTGGAGCACCTTCGGGACCGTGTCGGAGTCGGCGACGACGGACTACCGTGGCGAGGCGGACTAAACCAAGGGGTACACCGTGGCCGAGCGAATATGGATGAGAGGTCGGGAAGGAAGGTTGGAGGGAATACATGAGGAGACGTTTAGTGGCGAGGACGACCTCCAGGAACTGATAGCGGAGCATCCCGAGCTGATCGACGGCGAACAGATCCGACCGGACGACGCTCGCCGCTGGATTCTCATCGCCCGCGAGAAGGGCATTGCCGAGACTTCCGACACTGGCGCGCGCTGGGCTCTCGATCACTTGATCATTGATCAGGACGCGAGACCCACACTCGTTGAGGTGAAGCTGCGCGACAACTCCGATATCCATCGCAAGATCGTTGGCCAAATGCTGGAATACGCGGCGCATGCTTCCGAAACGTGGACGGCCGATGACCTGCGACGGACGTTTGAGGAATCGACGCGCGCTAAGGACCGCGACCCGGAAGAGGTGCTCGCGGTGCTCCTGCAGGACGAAGACGAACCGGACGCCGACGGGTTCTGGGACAGGGTGTCCACGAACCTTGCGGCGAAACGTCTTCGACTGCTGTTCATCGCGGACAGAATCCCGGATCGGCTGGCGCGAGTTGTGGAGTTTCTGAACGGTCAGATGTCGACCATCGAAGTGCTCGCGGTCGAGGTCAAGCGGTTTCGCGGGAGTTCGGAGGAGATGTTCGTTCCACGAGTGATTGGACGAACAGCGAAGACCGGCAGGGGGAGTTCCAGCGCTCCATCCCCAAGGCTGACGCGAGAGTCGTTCCTTGCCGCCTTTGAGCATGACCGGCATCGAGAAGCGGCGGCTCGGCTGCTGGCGGCAGCCGAGCGGCGTGGCGCGGGCTTCCGCTGGGGCAAACACTTGGTCTCCGTCACCGTCAGGTGCTCATTGTGGCCGCATCCGGCGACGATCGCCTGGCTTTGCCCACCGACGGTCTTGCACGGATGGCCGCGTTGGACAAAAGGAGTCACCTACGGTACGAAGATCCCGGAAGACGAAGATCAGCTGGACGGGGAGACTTGGAAGGTCTTGGCGCGATGGGCGGATCGAAGCCCAGTGCCGTACGCCGAAGAGGCTCACGCCAAGGGCTACAAAGGTTGGACGGTGAATCATGACGTCGCGGCGGAGCACCTTGACGACCTCGTTGAGAGGCTCGAGAGCGTGCTGAAGAAGTTGAGTGAATACTGAGGCGAGGTCCTTCGTCTACGGCTTGATCTCGCAACATAAGCTGCTTACGATGTCCCGAATGGACGAGAGTACAAGAAGGTACCTGGCCGAAATCGGACGGCGGGGCGGCAGGAAGAGCCGACGGCGCCTCGATCCGGAGACAGCGCGGGCGATGGTGCGCGTCCGCGAGGCGCGACGGGCTTACCGCGAGTTCTATGCCACCTGCTTCTGGTCCTACCGCCCGGATCTGGAGATCGGATTGGACGATGTCGAGTGGGTGGCCGAGGCCCTCAAGAGGAACGGGGATCTGAAGGCCTGGCAGGTCGCAAGCCGACTGTCCCCCTGACGGTGGTGCTCAAGCGTTCGGAACGGGAAGTTCCGGAGTAGGACGTTCCCGCGGGAACGTTCCGGGTTCGGATCCGGGCTTCAGAAGTCCTGGACGAGCTCCCGCATGCGGCGCTTGGCCGCCTCATCCGGGAGGCGGCCGAAGGCGGCGCCGATGTTCTCCGCCATGTGATCCGGATTCGTCGTCTCGGTGAGGGCGCACGTCACGGCGGGGTGGGCGAGGATGTACTTGAGGGAGAACTGCGCCCAGCTCGCGCAGTCGAACTCGACCGCCCAGTCGGGCAGCTCGTGTCCGCTCACGCGGCCGAAGTAGCTGCCGTTCATGAACGGGCGGTTGATGAGGACGGCGAGCCCGAGATCCTGCGCGAGCGGCAGGAGGCGATCCTCCGCGTTCGGCTCCATCACCGAGTAGTTGACCTGGACGAAGTCGAGGGGCTGCGTCCGCATGAACGACTCGAACGCCTCGTGCTGGGGGATGCTGGAGGTGGTGACGCCGATGTAGCGCGCCTCGCCCGAGTCCTTCCAGCGGAGCACGTTGGGCCAGTGCACGTCCAGGTCGCGCATGCTCTCGACCTCTAGCAGATCCAGGGTGCGGCTTCCGACGAGCCGCTGGTTCTGCCGCATCTGTTCGATACCCGCGGTTTCCCCGTCCGTGTTGATCTTCGTGGCGACGAAGAGGCGGCCGCTGAACTCCGGCGCCGTCAGAACCGTGCCGAAGTCCGCGTCGATCTCCGGCGTGCGCGGCGAGGTGTCCACGACCCGCCCGCCGTGATCGAGAAGCACGCGGATCACGCCGGCCACGGGCTCGGTCCCCTCGGTCGGGATCTCGAGCACGGGCTTCGAGGAGCCGAAGCCGACGATGGGCAGCGTCTCCTCCGTTCCCGGGATCGGTCGGGTGGGAAGCGTCTCCTGGACCGACGGCGTGTTTCCGAACAGCGTGCGCGGGGTAGCCAGCGCGACGCCGGCGCCCGCCAGGCAAGACAGAAACTGGCGGCGCGTCGTGTCACTCAGCTTCGCCATCGAAACCTTCCTCCACAGATTGCCTGGAGGCGCCGTGGGTCAGGGACCCAGCGCCCCCACGGGGATCACGCTCACCCCATCCTCCCGGGTGTAACCATACCCGCTGCTCACGATCACGCCCAGCGCGGCCGGCGGCCCCATCCGATCCGGGTCCACCTTTTTCGCCAGGCGGAGCAGGTTGTCCGCGGCTTCGTCCGCCCTTCCTTCGCCGAGCTTCACTTCGAAAGCCGCCCAGCGACCATCGTTGCACTGTATGATCGCGTCCACCTCGAGGCCGGCCTTCTCGCGGTAGTGAAACACGTCGGCGTCCGCCGCCTGGGCGTACACGCGCAGGTCCCGTATGACCATCGACTCGAAGAGGAGTCCCAAGAAGTCGAGGTCGCGGAGCAGCCGCGTGGGAGTCGCGCGCACGGCCGCCACGGCGAGAGAGGGATCCGCAAGGTGCCGGATCGGCTTGTGTCTCAGCACCGACCGGGATCGCAGGTGAGTGGGCCAGGCGGGTTGGTTCTCCAGGATCATTATGCGTTCCAGCGCCCTCAGATAGTCGGCGGCCGTGTGCTCCTTGATGGCGGACACGCCTTCGCCGGTGTCGGAGGCGAGGGTCGCCGTCGCGGCGGGCGTCGCGACGTTCCGGGCCAGGGACCGAAGGAGCATGCCCACTCTCACCGGATCCCTCCGCCTGCCGTCGCCGTTGGAGATGTCGAGACGACGAATCTCGTCCAGGTGATCCCTGTTCGCTCGGAGCGCGACTTCGGTGCTGGATTCGAGGTTTAGAGGCCAGCCACCAATGCAGATCAGTTCCGCCAGATCCTCAAGCAGGATCACGGATCGGCCCGCCCCGGCACGCGCCCCTCCCAGGAGACCCACCAGCGAGACTTCGCCAGAGGAGCGACCCAGTTCGAAGAGTGAGAACGGACGCATGCGAAGCCGTGTCAGGCGTCCGGCCCCGGTGTGGCGCGTCGCGTCGTCGGCTGGAACGGCGGATCCGGTGAGGATGAACTGACCCGGCAGGCCACGATCGTCGACGGCCCTCCGGACGTGGTTCCAGATCACCGGCTCCAACTGCCATTCGTCGATTAGCCGCGGCACGTCGCCGCTCAGGACGCGGGCGGGCTCGAGCCTGGCCAGGCGCCGGGCCACATCGTCGATGTCCAGCTGCGCCTCGCTCGCGGCGATTTCCCGCGCCGTGGTGGTCTTTCCACAAGCCCGGGGACCCTCGATGACCACCGCGCCGGTGGCCTGCAAGCGCTCGGCGAGTTCGCGGTCGACGATTCTGGAACGATAGGCCAATGGAGCACCTGCACCGGTTGGATCGGATCGTTACTAGGCAGAATCGTAATCGTTCGGAAGGGCTGAGGAAAGGTACAGGGGCAGATTTGGCACAATTTTAACAGCAGAAACGGAAATAGATCAACGGCATAAATGGCAACAACACAGCGGCAGGTTTGGACACGCAGGGGAATTCAACATTGTCGCGTAGGACGCGGGGCAAGCCACCCCTTCTCAAGCGTTTTCTGACTCAACCGCCCTTCATGTAGGGGATCTCGGCGTCGCGGGATGGCCAGTGGCGCCGGACGTACCAGATGATCACGGGAAGCGTCACGACCACCATGGCGAGACCGGGGAGCGCCATGGCCTCGATCTCCTCAAGCTCGGCGGCGAGCGTCCAGGGCTCTCCCCACGCAAACAGGTCCCCGGTGACTGTAGCGACCAAGTTGTTCGCGGCGTGGACGGCGATCGGGACGATGAGCGTACGGGACTGCAGATACAGCAGCGCGGCGACGAAGCCGAAAGCCGTGGCTCCCGCCGCGTCGACCGGGTGCAGGACCCCGAAGATCACCGCCGACACGACGATGCCGGTCCCGATCCCCCACTTCGTGCCCCACCGGCTGACGAGCATACCCCTGAAGAGCACCTCCTCCGTCACCGGTCCAATCACGACCGCAAGGATGGCCCACGCGACGGCGACAGCGATCGAATCCACGATCGTCTCCCCAAGCGTCACCAGGGCTTCAAGCAGCCCCGGCGCAAGGTGTGACAGACCGTAGGCGGTGACGAACCACGAACCGGTCGAGAAGACCATCGTGGTCACCAGGAGTCCCAGCGCCGGAAGCCAGTTGTACCCCGCCGGGACGCGCCCGACGAGCCGGCGCAGGTCAATGCCGGCTCTGCGACAGGCCCACGCGATCCATGCCGCGAGAAGTCCATAGAACGCGAGAGCGAAGACGAATTCCACGATGGCGGAGTCCGGATCCATCGGGGTTACCGAACTCACGATGACGAGGAAGACACCGCCGGCGACGCTGCCGACAATCGCCCACGGAATCAGCGTTCGGCTGCGAAGCCTCAGAAAAGGATTGTCGGGCGCATCTCCCGGATCGTCAGCGCTTTCAGGGCCCATTTCGCCGTTGTCTCCTTTCGGACTGGCTGTTGAGGCGTTTCCATGTCGCTTCCCACTGGACCCAGTGACCTGTGTCGGGTGGCGTGCGCGCGGTCACGTCCTCACGGGGTCCCGCTACGAGGGCAAAGTCGTCGCGTGTCAGGGCGTGCAGTTCGTCGCGCGCGAAGAAGTGGACAGGCAGGCCCTGCTTGGGCCCGGATTCATAGCGGATCGTGAACCCGCCCAGGTCATTCCGCTCAATGACGGTATGGAGGCGACGTACCTGGGTCGATGCGGCGTTGACCCGGAGGAAGAAGAGGCCGCCGGGAGCCAGGAGGGATCCGACTCGGGAGAAGTACCCGGCGACGTCGGCGGCAACACCGTGCTGGAACACCTGAACCGCGATGACGTAGCTGAAGCGGCGTCGGCTAACGAACGTCCGGAAGTCGGCGCAGATCAGTCGTCGGGACAGCGCAGGCTCCCGAGCGGCCAGCTGGCGAAGCGCTTCGGCGGACAAGTCCAGTCCGTAGAGCTGAAGTCCGGACCGCACGAGCGGAAGGTAGTTCCGACCGTTTCCGCACCCGATGTAGAGCCCCCGGCGCTCGGTCAGCGAACGGGCACGTATCGTGGCGAGGATGCTGTCTACGAAAGGCAGTGGAGGCTCTCCGCCGTATCTCCCCCTGCGGTACTCCGCATCCCAGCGCGCCGAGACCAGAGATTGGCTCATCTCCTCCAATGGGGCTCCGCGTCAGAGCTAGGTCTGTTCGAATAGCATTACGGTAGGCGTCCCCGTTCCCGTCGGCAGATACGACACTATTCGCTCACGGTCTCCCGAGACCATGCGTGTCACGAGACCGCTTTGCGATGCCACGGCCCAGCCAATCTTCGAGCTCTCGGTCACTACTGCCTTCAGGGTCTCGCCTGCATCCCGTTCGCCGGTCCATAGTGCGACCCGAACTCCGGATTGATGAACACTCGCCGACGCAAGGCAAGTCATCATGTTCGTCCCTGAGAGAAACGGCAGGTCATCCGGATACCCCTCCGGTCTGTCCGCCGTCGCCTGGAAGATCCGCGTCGAGAGCCCTTCGTCCCCGGGGGCGACGAACTTCGCCATCAGTTCGTCGCGCGTGCGCTGTCCTTCCACGCGCACGTCTCCATCCCCGTCGAGTTCTTCCGCGAACGACTCCCCTGCTCGCTCATCGATTCTCGTCAAGATGCTCTGAAAGCCGTCTACGCCCAGCGCCCGAAGCAAGCCCAACAGCTCAGACAAGTGTCCACCTCCACGCGGTTTGGTGACGCTTCATGGCCTCAAGCTGCCACTCCGATCCACAGCCCCACTACGTACAACGCGCCCCGCTGGGTTCGTCCAAGTCATCAGTATCCAGGAGTTCTCAGGCGCGGCCGGTGCGGCGCAGGAGTCTGAGGTGGGTGCGGACGTTGTCGTGTTCGAAGTAGGCATCCTGCAGGTGGCGCGCCCCGGACGATACCATCTCGGTGCGGCCGTGGAGGACACGGTGTCCGGCGCACAGCAGGATCATCCCGCCCTCCAGCCGGAAGGTCACCTGGGCGCCGGGGTCGTTGACGCGGCGCGACAGTTCGTGGTAGGCGGCGTAGAACTCGCCCAGCCGGGGCTCCGAGAGGGGGATGGCCTGCATCTGCGCCGTGTTGAAGCGGATCATCCTGGTCTCCCCGTCGCTGTCCAGGTCGACCATGGGGTTCGCTGCGTAGCACTCGTATTCGTCGCTGAAGATCCGGAACGGCACCCGCACCGAGCACAGCACGTCGAATTTATCCGGGTGTTCGCGGCGTAGCGCCTCCAGCAGGCCGAAGCCGTCCACGACCGTTGACGCGCCGCCCTCGCACTCGTTCACGAGCATGTGCAGCGCCTGCACGCTCGGGGGCCACGTGTAGCTGGTGAAGTCGTTGTGCACTCCGACGGCCAGAGCGGTGTGCGCGATGTTGTATCCCTTCGGATCGAGCTTGACGTTGTGGATGCGCTCGAACAGGACCTCCCGGACCGGACCCAGCCGGGGCGCGAGTTCCTCCAGCGAATCCGGTTCCGTGGGAGCGTCGACCAGCACGCAGACCCCGGTGCACAGAAACTCCTCGATCACCTCCGCCGCCGCGCGGTCGTCCGCCAGGAACCGCTGGTAGTCGAACCTCCGCGGCTGGAACTCGCCGTCCCAGTACTGCAACTCGAGACGAGGCCGGCTCAGGAGGTCGTGAAGGTCGCTCGACCGGTGGCGCGTGCGGTGTCCGTCCGGCCAGGCGATGGAGATCGCCTCGTCGTCGGATCCGGCGCCGTCGATATCGACCGTCATCGGTCTCAGGTCGCTGGGGACGCGGAAGACGTGGAACCGCTTCTCCGTTGTCTGCTCCACGCAGCACTCGCCGCAGCCGCAGTTGTCCCGCAGCCAGAGGTAGGGGAGATCGGTGCGTTCGCCATCGCTCCAGACCGCGGTCAGGGCGTCGCCGTTCTGCACGAGACTGCTGATCGAGGCACCCATGGTTGGTCCTCCCGGTCCGTGGTCACCGGCCTCCTGTGAACGCTACGGACGCCCGAGCGATCTTGACAATGCCCTTCGCTTGGGCCGACGCTGCGGCGAGGAGCCCCCGACCGAACCCCTCAAAGCGGAGAGTGACCGGCATGCCCCATACGGCTGGGACGAGCGCCGAAGCGAGCGCGGAGCCGGGCGGCCCCGTGGTCAGCTTCACCCGCATGGAGGACGGCACCCGCGAGGACTACGAACTGCTCTCGCGCCTCGAGGACGATTTCGCTGCCGACACCGCGGACCGAGTCTTGGCGCACCTCCGCCAGCTGTCCGGTTCGGTCGGCGGCTACCAGGTCGACCGGCTGGAACATTCCCTGCAGAGCGCGACCCGCGCCCACCGCGACGGCGCGGATGAAGAGATGGTGGTCGCCGCGCTCCTGCACGACATCGACGATCTGCTGGCTCCGCACAGCCACGGCGAGCTGGCCGCGCTCCTCCTGCGCCCCTTCGTGACCGAGCGAACCCACTGGATCGTCCGGCACCACGGCCTGTTCCAGCTCGTCTACTACGCCCACCACCTGGGCCGCGACCCCAACGCGCGCGACAGGTACCGCGACCACCCCTGGTACCAGGACGCCGTGGACTTCTGCCACCGCTGGGACCAGGCCTCGTTCGACCCGGACTATGAGTCGCTGCCGCTGGAGTTCTTCGAGCCGATGGTCCGCCGGATCTTCGCACGCGAACCGTTCAGCCTCTGGCCGAGGGGGCGATCGTGACCGCGCAGCCGCGGCGCCTCGACCTTCATTCGATCCGCGCGGCCACGGTTGCCGCGGTCCTGGCCGGGGCGCTGGCAGGCTGCGCCCCGGGCGGCGACGGCGAGCTGCAGGCCCGGGTCGACGCCGTCTTCGCCGACTACGCCAGCGCCGACGGGCCCGGCTGCTCGCTGGGCGTGATTCGGGACGGCCGCCTGATCCACGCCGCCGGCTACGGCGCCGCCAACCTCGACTACGGCATCCCGAACGGCCCCGCGACCATCTACCGCATCGCGTCCGTCTCCAAGCAGTTCACGGCCGGAGCGGTCGCCCTGCTCGCCCTTCGGGGAGAGGTGGACCTGGACGCTCCCGTCCAGCGCTACCTCCCCGATTTCCCCGACTACGCCGACCCTCCAACCGTCCGGCACCTGATCCACCACACCTCCGGCGTGCGCGATTACCTCGGGCTCTTCACCCTGGCCGGGAACCGGAGCGAGGACTTCATCACGAATCGGGACATCCTCGACGCGATCATGCGGCAGCGCGAACTCAACTTTTTTCCGGGCTCCGAGTACCTGTACAGCAACTCGGGCTACGTCCTGCTCGCCGAGATCGTGGCCAGGGTTACGGGACGCAGCCTGCGGGCGTTCGCCCGTGCCGAGTTCTTCGACCCCGTGGGCATGCCGCGCACGCACTTCCACGACGACCACAACGAAGTCGTCCCCGATCGGGCCACCGGCTATTCGCCCACCGAGGACGGCTTCCGGATCGACATGACGACGCTCGACGTGGTCGGGGACGGCGGCATCTACACGTCGGTGGAGGAGTGGCCCGCGTGGGACCGCAACCTGACCGAGGGCACGGTCGGCGGACCGGAATGGGTCGCGCTCATGCACCAGCGGGGCGTGCTCACCTCGGGCGACACGATTCCCTACGCCTTCGGTCTCTCGCACGGCGAGCACCGGGGGCTGGCCACGGTGGGGCACAGCGGCTCGTGGGTCGGCTACCGCACGGGCATGTCCCGCTATCCCGCCGCCGGCTACTCGTTCGTGGCTCTGTGCAACCGGTCGAGGATCGATCCCATGGCCCTCATCAGAAGCACGGCCGAGATCTATCTGGAAGACGCGATGGACCCGCCCGAGGACGTCGCCGACGAGGAGCCGGCTGCGGAGGAGGAGGCTGCGGAGGCGGGGCCCGCGGAGGAGGACGCAGAAGGGGACGACGCTCTCGACGCTCCACCCGACCGCGGTATCCCGAATCGGTCGCGCTTCGCCGGATCCTTCTACAGTCCCGAACTGGACGCCATGTATTGGATCGAGGAGGAGGGCTCGGCGGGGCTCACCCTTCGCGTCGGACGGCGGGACCCGGTTGCGCTCGTGGCCGAAGCCGACGGACAACTCACGACCGAGGACGGGCCGACCTTCCGCTTCTCCGAACTCGCCGGCGGCCGGTACGAGGCGATGGTCGTCGACGCCGGGCGGGTCAGGAACCTGCGGTTCGCGCGGACGGAGGGATAACGGCTCTGGTCGCGAAACTCCTCTCGGGCGGCAATCCCCAGATTCCGAAGGCGGATGGAGATGTGCCCGTGCAGGCGTACATCGCGGCCATGCCGGGTTGGAAGCGGGCGGTCGGCCGCCACCTCGATGCGCTCATCGAGCGGAGCGTGCCCGATGTCCGCAAGGCGGTCCGCTGGAACTCGCCCTTCTACGGCATCGAGAACCGGGGCTGGTTCCTCTCGTTCCATTGTTTCACGCGGTACATCAAGGTGACCTTCCTCAACGGCGCTTCGCTGCGTCCCACACCGCCGGTGAAATCGAAGCACGAGCACGTCCGGTACTTCCACATTCATGAGGAGGACAAGGTGGACGAGAACCTCCTGGCCGACTGGCTCCGGCAGGCATCGGCGCTCCCCGGAGAGGGCCTCTTCTGATGCTTGAATGGCTGGGGATCGGCCACTTGTTCGAGCTGTCCGGGACGGAGGCGGTCGCGGGCTTCCTCGCCCCGCTGGCGATCTGCGCCGCCTTCTTCGTGGTGCAGCTCATCCTGCCTGGAAGGCGGGTCCCCGGTTACGTCATCGACGCGGAGACCGGCGAGCCCCGCAGCTACCGGCTGAACGGCCTGCTCGTGTTCGTCCTCGCGGAACTCGTGTGGGCGCTCGAACTCACCGGGATGCCGCGGGACTGGTTCTACCGGTCCACCGTCTACCAGGTCGCCGGCGGCACGGTCATGTGCCTGATCTTCGCCCTCCTCGCCGTGTTCGGCGGGTCGCGCGCCAAGGTGGAGCGTCCGCTCGCCGCCCTGTGGGAAGGGCGCGTCCTCGAACGGTCGTTCTTCAACGAACGCTTCGACGTGAAGATGTTCCTGTACGTCGTCGGCGGGACGATGCTGTCGCTGAACGCCCTCTCCGGAGCCGCCTACCACTACGGGCTCTTCGGCGCGGACTCGAATCCCGGCGTCTTCCTGTACGCGGCGTTCCTCACCTTCTACGTCTTCGACTACTTCATCTTCGAGCGCGTCCAACTCTACACGTTCGACGTGATCCACGAGAAGCTCGGCTTCAAGATGATCTGGGGCGGGATCCTGGTGTACGGGTGGCTCTACATCCTGCCGCTGTGGGGCATGGCCGTGTACCCGGACCCCGGCTTCGCGGCACCCTGGCGACAGGTGTGGCTGATCGGTGCCCCGGCGCTGTTCCTCGTTGCATGGGGCATCACGCGCGGCGCCAACATGCAGAAGTACACCTTCAAGCGCTGGCCCGAGCGCAAGTTCCTCGGCCTAATCGAGCCCGAGTACATCGAGGCCGGCGACCGGAAGATCCTGTGCAGCGGCCTGTGGGGCGTCGCCCGCCACTTCAACTACCTGGGCGAGGGTTTCTTCTCCCTCTCCATCGCCCTCGTGTTCGGCTACTTCGCCAACCCCTGGGCCTGGACCTACTTCGTGTTCATCGTCGGACTGTTCATTTTCCGACAGCGCTTCGACGACAAGTTCTGCGCCGAAAAGTACGGCCCCGAGAAGTGGGCCGAGTACCAGGCGCGCGTGAAGTACCGCATTATCCCCGGCATCTATTGATGCCCGGGCGCACGGCAAGTCATGCGGGAGAGAGCGGTGAGGAAGATGCCATCAACGGACGGCTGGTCGCGGAGGCGGTTTCTGGGGAGTGGCTCGGCGGCCGCCGCGGTCGCCGCCGTTTGGGGATGTGGGCCCGACGAGGGCATGCCGGTGGGCGGGGGTAGGCTGCCGGCACCGCTCACCGGGCCTCGTCGCTTGCTCGCGGAGCCGGGGCCGATGCTCCCGCCCGTTCCCGCGATCCTGCTCACCGTGAACGGCCGGCCCAGCGACCCGGACGAGATCTCGGTGCTGTGGACGTTTGTCGTGAGCGGCGACCCGCCCCAGATCGGCGTGAGCGCGGCCTTCGAGCACCAGGCGAGGGAACTCCTGGAGATGCACGACGAGTTCGTGCTCAACGTCCCGCTTGCGTCGATGGTCGAGGCGTTCGACACCGTCGACATGAACTCCGGGCGCGTGGCCGACAAGTTCGACCTCTCGGGGCTGACGCGCGGCGCGGCGACGGTCGTCGATGCGCCAACGGTAGAGGAATCGCCGATCCACTGTGAGTGCCGGATCTTCGACTCCCTCGAGGTGCCGCCCGAACGGAAGATCTTCCTCGCGGAGGTCGTGGCGACAACCGCCATCGAGGGCGCGGTCGACGACGCCGGCCGCCTGATCGTGCCCGCCGTGGACTTCTTCGGGATGACCGCCGGGAGCGGCGAGCACTACACGATGGGCCGCCGGGTCGGCAACATCGGGATGACGGTCAGCCGAACCGACATCAAGTACTGACGCGGGGGTCTGCCACGGACCGCTGGCGTTCGTCCCTCTCCCACTCTTCCCTGAGGAGTCCGTAGTACACGTCGTCGACCCGTTCCTCCCGCAGCGTCCGGTGGCTGCGCAACACCCCCTCGCGGGTCATGCCCAGCTTCTCCATCACCCTCAGAGACTGAGCGTTTCGCGCATCGGCGTACGCGTACACCTTCGCGAGCCCGCGCTCGCGGAACGCCCAGGCGACGACGGCGCGGGCCGCCTCGGCCACCAGGCCGCTGCCCCAGTGCTCCTTCGCGAGCGAGTAGCCCAGGGCTCCCGTCGCATATTCGTCATCGATCTCGATTCCGACGCCGCCGACGACCTTCCCGTCCAGGACCATCGCCCACACCGGCCACAGGTCCCGCGACGTGCGGATTCGGTCCTCCACGAACTCCACCGCGTGCTCCCTCAGGTAGGGCATCGGCGCCGTCAGGTATCGGCCCCACTCCGGATCGCGGGCGTACTCGAATATGTCGTCCACGTCCTCCAGGCGGTGCGGCCGGAGCAGCAACCGCGCCGTCCTCATCTCGAACTCACGTGTCTCCATCGTTCAGCCTATTCGCCGGCTGAGAAACAGCCGGGAAGATCGGGCACGGTCACGCCATACCCGCTGTCCGCATCCTTGAGAACCACGATCGGAAAACGCATCAGCGATCCTCCCATCCCAACCCGCTTCGTCCGAAAACCTCAGACCCTTCAGTATCCGAGCAGTTCCGGCAGGAACAGGACGACGCCGGGCAGGAATGCGATGGCGACCGTGAGCGCCAGCATGAGCGCGAGGTAGGGCCAGAGCGGGCGCGCGACCTCGGCCGGCTCGACCCCTCCCACGGAGCAGGCGACGAGCAGACTCACGCCCACGGGAGGCAGGAACACGGAGATTCCCTGCGTGGCCACGATAACGGCGCCGTAGTGCACGGGGTCGATCCCGAGTTGCGTCGCCAGGGGCAGGAGGATCGGCGTCAGCAGGACGACTGCGGGCACGCCCTCGAGGATGGCGCCCAGCGGAAGGAAGACGAGGATCGTGAGGAGCATGAAGCCGATCTGGCCGCCGCCCAGCCCCACAACGGTCGACGCGAGCGCCTGGGGGACCTGCAGGACTGCGAGGACCCAGCCCAGCAGGTGCGCGGCGCCGACCACGAACAGCACCATCCCGGACACGACGGCGGTCTGGACGACCTTCGTCCAAAGCTCCGCGAGGGTGAGGGATCGGTACACGAGTCCCGCCAGGAGCAGCGCGTAGGCGACGGCGACCGCGGCGGCCTCCGTAGGGGTGAAGAGCCCGAAGCGGATGCCTCCCAGGATGACGACGATCATGAAGAGCGGGAGCACGGCGTCGAGCGCAGCGCGGCGGAGTTCCGCGAACGAAGCGCGTGCCCCGCGCGGCCACCCGTCCCTCCGCGCCTGCCAGCCGATCTGCGCCATCAGGCCGGTGGCGATGAGGAGCGCGGGCACGATCGAGGCGACGAACAGGGCGCCGATGGAAACGTTCCCGATCACGCCGTAGACGACCATCACGATGGCGGGCGGAATGAGGATCCCCATGCCGCACGCGGCCGAAACGATCGCCGTGGCGCGCGCCCGGCCGTACCCGTTCGCGGCCAGTTGGGGCACCATGATGCCGCCGACGGCGGCCGCATCCGCGGACGTCGAACCCGACACGCCCGAGAAGAACACCTCGGCCATGACCACCACCTGCCCGAGCCCTCCGGGGAGGTGGCCCACGAGCACGCGGGCCAGCGCCACCAGGCGACGGCTGATCCCTCCGACGTCCATCAGGTAGCCGGCGAGGATGAACAGGGGCACGGCGAGCATGGGGAACGAATCCATCCCCGCGACGATCTGCTGCGGGATGACGACGAGCGGAAGATCCGCCACCACGATGGCGATGACGGCCGCAATTGCGAGCGCGAATCCGATGGGCACGGCGGCCAAAACCAGGAAGCCGAAAGCCCCGAGGAGGAGGCCGCCCATCAGCCGGCCTCTCCGGTCGACGCCGGTTGCTGCGGGGCGTGTGGGGCGGACATCCCCTCAGGCTCGCCTGCCCCTCCGGCAAGCAGGTGGATCGCCATCAGCGCGCCGGACACCGGCGCCGCGGCATAGACGAGCGCGACAGGCAGGTTCAACGCGGCGGAGCGCTCTCCCATGGTGAGGTCCATGAGGGCGATGCCTGTGCCGATGAGGACGATCGCGAACAGCAGCACGATCGCGGCCGCGAACATCTCCACCACCTTCTTCACGCGCGGAGGCAGCCGCCCCGTGACCTGGTCGAAGCGGAAGTGGGTTCGTCGCGCCACCGCCAGCGAGGCCCCGAGCAGCGAGAGCCAGATGAAGCAGAAGCGCGACACCTCCTCGCTCCACGGATTCGGCCAGGCAAAGAGGTAGCGCATCAGGACCTGCAGGAGCACCACGTCGCAGACCGCGATCAGCAGGACGCCAACGGCGTACGTCTCGAGCGTGACCAGCACCCGGTCCAACGCCCGCAGCCTCCGCTTCATTCTCTCGCTGCCCCTTCCTGGGCCAACGGCGCCTCCGTGGCCAGCCGCCGAGCCGCCCGCTCGACCGGTAACGGGAAGACCTGCCAGCTACACTACCTGCGCTCCGGCCGGATCCGTAACCCCCGGGCGGCCGGCAGCCTTATGACAATATGTATTGCTATTGCAAATTATCATGATAAATTGCAGCGCATGTTCGAACGATCACTGAATCTGCCGAGCGCCGGCACCGAGACGTTCTTCCTGTGGGGGCCGCGCCAGGCCGGCAAGAGCACCCTCTTGCGGCAGCGCTATCCGGACGGCCGCTGGGTCGACCTGCTGAAGAGCGATGAGTTTCGTCGCTACCTGACGAACCCGGAATTTCTGCGCCAGGAAATCGAAGCGGAAGGATCCCGCCGGAACCGTCAGGTCGTCATCGATGAAATCCAGAAGGTGCCCACGCTCCTCGACGAGGTCCACTGGCTCATGGAGAACCGGGGCGTCAGCTTCGCGCTGTGCGGATCGAGCGCGACCAAGGTGAAGCGGGGCGCCGCCAATCTCCTCGGGGGGCGAGCCGTCCGCTACGAGTTGCTCGGGATCACCGCGGCCGAGCTCGGTGAAGACTTCGACCTGACCCGCTTGCTCAACACGGGCTACCTCCCCCGCATCTACGAGGCCCCCCGCCCCGTCCGCCTTCTGGACGCCTACATCAACGACTACCTCGTCCAGGAGGTCGCCGCGGAAGGCGTGGTCCGGCAACTCCCCGCCTTCTCACGCTTTCTGGACGCGGCTTCGCTGAGCGACGGAGAGATCGTCAACCTCTCGAACATCGCCGCCGAGTGCGGCATCGCGCTGCATACGGTGAAGAACTACTTCCAGGTTCTGGTGGACATGCTTCTCGCTCGCTGGGTCCCATCCTATCGCGCACGCCCGAAACGGCGGGTCATCCGGGCGCCGAAGTTCTATTTCGCGGATGTAGGGATCGTGAACCGGCTCGCGCGGCGCGGTTCCCTGGCTCCCGGCTCGGAGTTGTACGGGAAGGCCTTCGAGAATTGGGTGTGCCACGAGTTGTCCGCCTGGCTCAGCTACCGGGAATTCGATGGCGAGCTTTCGTACTGGCGGCTCGCGGGCGGAACCGAAGTGGATTTCGTGATTGGCGACATGCTGCTGGCGGTCGAGGCCAAGGCGAGCGCGAACATCGGCTCGCGCCATCTCCGGGGACTCCGCAGCGTCGTTCGGGATCATCCTTCGATCGGGCGCCGAGTCATCGTTTGCCTGGAAGCTCGCGCCCGGCAGACATCCGATGGCATCGACATCCTTCCCGCCGAAGAGTTCACTCGGCAACTCTGGCAGAACCGTCTGGTGTGATCTTCCCGTGAATCGCGGCCAAGGTATCTACGGGCGTTCGGATGCGGCGCGCTCAGCCTCCGCCACCAGCCTTGCGATCAGCGCTTCGCCGTCCGGCAGCCGATTCGCCAGTTCGTCCCAGATGCGCGGTCTGACGGCCGGGGTGAACGGCGCCAGGTTCGGGCGGGATATCTCCACGCCGCTGGCGCGCATCTGCTCCAGTGCCTCGGCCTCCATCCGGCGCGCGACTTCGCTCTGGTAGGCGAGCGCCTCGGCCGCCGAACGGTCGACGGTCTCCCGGATGTCGTCCGGGAGCCCCCGATAGAACGGCTCGTTCACGAGGAGGGTGATGGGGTTGTAGGTGATGGATGTGAAGCTGTAGAACTTCGCCACCTCGTGGAGGCGGCTGCTCACGAAGCCGACCGCGTTCGCCTCACCGCCGTCGATCACGCCCTGCTGGAGCGCGGAGTAGACCTCGCCGTAGTTCATCGGCGTCGCCTGCACGCCGAGCGCGGAATAGGCCGCGAGGTAGGTCGCGTTCTGGAGGACGCGGAGCTTGAGGCCGGCGAGATCCCCGGGCGTATCGACGGGCCGGCGTGTGTTGTAGACGTGGCGGAACCCGTAGTCGAGGAACCCGAGCGAGCGGACGCCGGTGCGCTCCAGGAGCAGGTCGCGCCACTCGTCTCCCACCGGACCGTTCATCACGGAGAGCCCGTGGTCCCGGGTCTCGAACAGGAAGGGGAGATCGAATACCTGCGTCTCGGGCACCCAGCCCGAGAGCACCGGGGTGCCCGTAATGGCCATGTGCACCGCGCCGACCTGGATCTGCTCGAAGGCGACGCGCTCGCCCCCGAGCTGTCCCGACGGATAGATGACGACCCGGAATCGCCCGTCCGTGCGCTCGAGCATGAGATCGCGAAACCGTTCCGCCATGAGGTGGAACTCCGACGTACTCGACAGCACATGGGAGAAGCGGACGTCCCAGGTAGGCAGTTCGGAGTCGCGGGGCACAGGGCCGCTGCAGGACGCCAGGAGTAGAGTCGCCGCTACCGCCAGCCCAAGGCCCACCCCCGTCTGGCGCAGAGGGCGTAGATCCTCGCCTTCACTCCCGAGTAAGTGCGGCACCTTCCACGATGTGTCGCTGGATGGCCTCAGCCCAACGGGCCATGAAGTCCTCGAAGGCTTCGCCGAACGCTCGCACGAAGTCGTCCGCGTCGGACGAGAGCGACGTCATTCGATATTTCACGGACGCCCGGCTTCGGTTCTTACTGTCGGAGGTCACACGAACGTCCACCATGGCGGTGTGGTGGTCGGGAACCACGTACACGAACGAAGCGACGCCTGCGGCGGGCGCATACCGCGTCTGGATCCACGTCGCCGTTCCCACGCCTTCCTTGATGGTCTGGAACACCAGGCCTTCCCTCGCGTGGGGCCCGTTCGGAGACAAGTAGCGCGGATCCCACCCTGCGACCCACCGTCGCTCGCCCTCGGCGCTGAACAGCGTGAACGCCTCCGCAAACGGGAGCGCCATCGCGACGACGCCAGTCCTCTCCACATGGACGCGCTCGTTTGTATCCGTCACCATCGCGCTCCCTACGCGCCCCAGATCGTCTGGCCGCCGTCGATGAACAGCGAGGCGCCCGTCACGAGGCTCGCCTCGTCGTTCGACGCGAGGTACACGACGGCCCCCACCACGTCGTCCGGCGAGCCGATCTTGCCGAGCGGGATGCGGGCGAGACGCCGCTCGCGGAAGGCGTCCCGCGCGATGTCGGCGCGGTTCAGGTCGGTCTCGATCAGCCCCGGCGCGATGGCGTTGACCCGGATCCCGTGGGGCGCGAGTTCGAGCGCCATCTGCTTCGTGAGCATCTCGACCCCGGCCTTCGACACGCAGTAGTGCGTGAGGTTCGGCGCGGTCACCGCCTGTCCGGCGGACGACACGTTGACGATCGCGCCCGCCGTCCCGGCCTCGACCATGCAGCGTCCGACGGCCTGACCGACCAGAAAGTATCCCTTCAGATTGACCCCCTGGATGGCGTCCCACTCCTCCTCGCCGATCTCGAGGAACGGGGTGCGCCTCAGGATCCCCGCGTTGTTCACGAGGATATCGAGGCCGCCCAGGAAGTCGTGGGCTTCCGCGACGAAACGCTCGACGTCGGAACGTGAATCGGTCGATCCCCGTACCGCGACCGCGCGACGCCCCATCGCGTCGATCTCACGGACGGCGCTCTCGGCCTCCTCACGACTCCGCCGGTAGTTGACCGCCACGTCCGCCCCCTCGCGCGCCAGTCCGAGCGCGATCGCCCGACCGATGCTCCGCGAGCCGCCGGTAACCACGGCACGCTTGCCGTCAAGGCGCATGGGCGACCTGACCGGCGGAGGTCACGGAGCGAAGCTCAGCTCGTTGCAAGTTCGTACTCGCGCACGAGCACATCGGCAGGCAGGCTCCATTCCGCAGCCAGCACGCGAATCATGGCCAGGGAGAGGGGGCGGCGACGGCGAAGGACCTCCGATGCGTGAGACTGTGAGCCGATCAGCGCCGCCAAGTCCTTCTGCCGCAGTCCTCGGGCCTCCATGACGTGGCGGATCGCCGAAATCGGGTCCGGAGCCTCGATGCTCCAGTTCTCCGCCTCATATCTCTCGACCAGGGTCACGAGAACCTCCAAGCGGTCGGATTCGGGAGTCCCCGGGGTTACACCCATTAGGCTGTCGATCTCGGCAAGCGCCGCGTCGTAATCGGTCTCGTCCCTGATGGGCCGGATCATCGTGCGTTCCTTCTACACATGGGAAGCATCGAGGCGATCGTACTCGGCATGGGTGCCGACGAACCTCACGAAGCCGATTCGACGCCGGTAGTCGAACCGGACGATCAGTCGATACCTGTTCCCGCCAACGTTGAACACCACCCGGTCGTTGCCGACGATGCTCGCGTTTCCGTACACGGCCTTGACGTCCGCGGGCGACGACCAGTCGGCCTTCCGGGCAACCGCGTACCATGCTTTGAGTGGCTGCTCTGCCCTGGGCTCTCCCTCCCAATAGGCCCGCAGCGTCCTCTTGGCGATGATCCGCATGACCCGCAAGATAACTATCCCGATTCGGGATGGACAGCGCCCGTGCGCCTCTCCCCGCCTGCGCGGTTCTCCCGGGCGGCAAGAGTCTGTGTGTCCGGCTTGGCCGAAGGTGCTGGCCGGTTGTCGGCATCAACGGGGATTCGCATCTTTCCA
This sequence comes from Candidatus Palauibacter rhopaloidicola, assembly GCA_026914155.1. Classification (GTDB taxonomy): domain Bacteria; phylum Gemmatimonadota; class Gemmatimonadetes; order Palauibacterales; family Palauibacteraceae; genus Palauibacter; species Palauibacter rhopaloidicola. Next base: position 193,190 of record JAPPGH010000054.1, read on the forward strand.
GGACGCGAGACAAAGGAGCCCCCACATGCCCCGCGGACCGGCAGAGACCGTGATCAAGATCGTCGTCGGTTTCTTTCTCGGCATCGCGTGCTATTACGCGTTCGAGAACATCACGGCCCCCGAATGGACCGACTCCGTGGAAGCCGCGATGGAAGGCTGCAGAAACCAGGGAATGGGTACGCGATTCCGGGTCAAAGAGCATGAGCTCATAGAGTTGGAATGTGTGCCCCTTGAAGGGCGAGGAGAGTCGCAGCAAGACGGAGCTGAGGGCTCTCTCCAGTAGTAAGTCAAACCCTCTCCCGGAGCGATCCATGAAGCCCACGGCTCGTCTCGGACTCGCCTGTTCGCTGGCATGCCTCTCCACTCTGACGGCGTCGCTGATTCCGGGCGGAACGCGGGGCGCGGCGGGGCAGTCGTTTCCCTCTGACGATCCGGTCATCCGGGCCATCTGGGAGGAGGGGGTCGAGCGCTCGCAGGTCTACGAACTCGGCCAGGTGATGATGGACTCGATCGGGCCGCGGCTGACCGGGTCGCCCGCGATGGCCGGCGCCAACGACTGGGCGCTCGCGAAGTACGCGGAGTGGGGCATCGAGGCGTACAAGGAGCAGTACGGCACCTGGCGGGGCTGGGAGCGGGGGATCAACCATATCGATCTCATCGCGCCGCGCGTGCGCACGCTCGAGGGCATGGCGGCTGCGTGGAGTCCGGCCACGGACGGCCCCGTCGAGGGGGAGGTCGTGATCCTGCCGGACGCCGACACCCCCGGAGCCTTCGAGGCCGCGCTGTCGGAGATGCGCGGCAAGTTCGTGCTCGTCTCGCGCCCGGAGCCGAGTTGTCGCGCGCCCGACAACCTGGAGTGGTTCGCGCGGCCCGAGACGACGGGCCGCATGGCGGCGGAGCGGGAGCGCGCCATCACGGAGTGGAACGAACGCGTGGGGAACACGGGGTTCGCTGCGCGCTCGCTGCCGGAAGCGCTGAGCGCGGCCAACCCCGCCGGCATCATCCGCTCGCAGTGGTCCGCGGGCTGGGGCGTGACCAAGATCTTCGGCACCCGCGCGGAGCGGGCGCCGGTCCTGGACCTGAGCTGCGAGGCGTACGGGCTCCTGTACCGGCTGGCCGAGAACGATCAGGGGCCGATGCTGCGCGTCGACGCACAGGCCCGTTTCCTGGGAGAGGTGCCGGTCTCCAACGCCTTCGCCGTCATCCCCGGCAGCGCCGAGCCCGAGGAGTACGTGATCCTCGGAGGCCACTTCGACTCGTGGGACGGCTCCGACGGCGCACTCGACAACGGCACCGGCGCCGTCGCGGTCATGGAGGCGATGCGCATCCTGAAACACGCCGTCCCGAACCCCCGCCGCACGATCATCGGCGCCCTCTGGAACGGCGAGGAGCAGGGCCTTAACGGCTCACGCGCCTTCGTCGAGGACCATCCCGAGATCCTCGAGCGCACCCACACCGTGTTCAACGTCGATCACGGAAACGGCCCGGTCACCTTCATCCCCATGCAGGGCTTCGCCGGCGCCGCCGGGCGCTTCGGCGAGTGGCTCGCGCAGATCCCGAGCGAGCTGTCCGATCTCGTCACGCTCGAGGTGCCGGGGATGCCCGAGTCCGGCGGGACGGACCACGCCTCCTTCCTGTGCGCGGGCGTGCCCGCCTTCAGCTTCCACGTCGGCACCGGCCGCAGCGAGATGAACATCGCCGACAACCGCTGGGACACGAGCACCTACACCTGGCACACCAACCGCGACACCTTCGACAAAATCGTCTACGAGGACCTGCGCGACGACGCCGTGATGACCGCGATGTTCGCCTACCTCGCCTCCGAGGACCCGCACCCGATGCCCCGCGCCCGCCGCACGATGCCGCCCGGCACCCAGTGGCCCGACTGCCGCCCCCCCGCGCGCAGTTCAGGCGTGAGCAACCGCTAGGGCGTTCTCGTAAGAAACTCCGCAGCCGCATCGTTGTTAGGGGGCAAGGTCACACGCTCCAGGTGGCCCGACATCCCCGAGGCTGAGTATGCGAGGTCGATTCGCGGCAAGCCGTTCCCGGCGCCTTTGTCAGATTGCGGGCGTGTCCCTTCTTGCCGCGTGCGGAGGCGACAACCCGCTGGCGGTGACCAAGGACCCCCTGATGGGCAGCGAGTGGGTGGCAGACCGTTACCTGGCGGTCGGACGCGCCATCGACCTCGACGTCGGTGAATTGTTCACGAATCCGGACAGCGCCGCGCTCCGCTTCCACGCGCAGACATCGGACCCGGGTCTCGTGACCGTCGCAGTCGACGGCGCCGTGCTGACGCTCGAGTCTGTCGGGAACGAAGGGTCGGCCGACGTGACCGTGTGGGCGACCGATCCGCGGGGCCGGTCCGCCGTCGTCGACTTCACCGTCTTCACGGACTACGGCGACTCGATCGAGCTGGCCGCGGCCGCGGCCGTCGGGGATACGATCCAGGGGAATCTGGGGCGAGGAGACGAGGACTACTTCGAGGTCTCCGTCCCGACCGACGTCTTCCGACTGCGCGCGTTCAGCGAAGGCGATACGGGCCCCGAGGGGGCGCTGTACGATGGGAACGGCACTCGGATCGCGCATGATTACGACACCGGCGAGGGATCGAACTTCCTCATCATCCGTGAACTGGCCGCCGGCAAGTATTTCGTGAGCGTAAGCCGCGGGGCGGGGGGTTACAGCCACGCGACCGTGGGTTATTCGCTGATTCTGGAAGAGGCCGAGGCGGACGATCACGGCGATTCGTCCGCTTCAGCCACCTCCGTGTCCATCGGCGATACGGTCCGTGCCGTCCTCACGCCGGGGGACCACGACTACTTCAGGTTCCCGGTCCCCGCGGATGGCTTTGCCCTGCGCGCGTTCTCGCAGGGTATGACGGACACCTTCGGGGCACTGTACGACGGGAACGGCGTCCGCATCGCATCGGACAACTCGTCCGGCGGTGGCTTGAACTTCCACATCGTCCGGGATCTGGATCCCGGAACGCACTACCTGAGCGTCGGCGGGTGGACCACGGGGAGCTACGCGGTGATCGTGGAGAAGGCCGGGGCCGACGATCACGGCGACTCGATCGCCACCGCCACGCCCGTGCGCGTCGGCGATACCGTTCCCGGCGTGCTGACACCCGGGGACCAGGACTACTTCGAGTTCCCGGTCTCGACGGACGGCTTCCGCCTGGGCGTGTTCACGCAGGGGACGACCGACGCGGTCGGAACGCTCTACGACGGGAGCGGCGCCCGAATGGCGGACGATGACGACTCCGGCGAGGGGGACAACTTCCACATCATCCGTACGCTGGATGCCGGGCGGTACTACGTGCGCGTCTCCGGCGGCTACAGCCGTGAAGCGGGATACTACTCGTTGATTCTGGAAGAGGCCGAACCCGACGATCATGGGAACACGATCGCCACGGCGACGTCCGTGTCCATCGGCGATACGGTCCCCGGCGTTCTGGCGGCCCGGGATCGTGACTTCTTCGAGTTCTCCGTCCCTACGGATGGCCTTCGTCTCAGCGCGTTCACGCAAGGCGACGCGGACACGGACGGAGTGCTGTACGACGCGAGCGGCTCGTGGATCACACACGACCACTCGTCTGGAGAGGGTGCGAACTTCCACATCATCCGCGAACTGGATGCCGGTACATACTACCTGCAAGTGACCGGCGGCGGCGGGAGTTACGTGTTGATTCTGGAGGAAGCCGAGGCCAGTGATCGGCCGTCAGCTTCCTTCCCGCTTCAATCGTCGAGGTTCAGGGACCAGTTGTTCCATTTGAGATCCGGCGACGCGCCCAGGGATCGGTAGAAGCCCTCCGCCGCGCGGTTCCCGTCCATTACGGTCCAGATCAACTCGGCCGCGTCGATAGACTCGGCGTGCGAAATCACCGCCGCCATCAAGGCCTTCCCCGCTCCCGCGTCGCGCGCACGCTCTTCAACGAACAGCTCCTTGAGCACAACCTTCGGCCGCAGCGTATAGGTCCACGGAATCGTGTAGACCACAGCCATCCCGACGAGATCCTCGCCCTGCTCGGCCACAAACGCCGTGAAGAGACGGTCGTCCCCGAACCCATGCTCGAGCACGCTCTCCCGCGTCACCGCGAAGTCGTCGATGTACTCCTCAAACCGCGCCAGCCCCCGCATCAACTCCAGCAGCCGATCCACATCGCGTTTTTCCGCCAATCTCACACGCATGCAATGGTACTCCGTACTTGAGGAAGGCACCGAAGTGAGTCGACCGCCCGCAGCCTGATCGCCCGGCAGGTCTGCCCAGCGAGCGGGCGAAGCCCCCGCGAGCCCCCGGCCATCCCACACCGGCACCTGAGCCAAGAAAAAGGAAGTGCCCGGGAGAGTTTGGTCAGCGAAGGGGAGCGAAGCTCCACGAGCGCCCGAATTCTCGCGGGCGCAGGTTCGACTTCCGAAGGAAGGAGAATATGCGCCCGGGAGAATTCGAATCCCCAACCTCCTGATCCGTAGTCAGGTGCTCTATCCAGTTGAGCTACGGGCGCTCGGAGCCGGCCGTCCCGCGACCGGCGACGTCATGCTGTATGCCCAGGAGAGGATTCGAACCTCCACGTCCGTAATAGGACACTAGCCCCTCAAGCTAGCGCGTCTGCCAGTTCCGCCACCTGGGCCTGAAATGCTCGGGGGGGGAGTCGAACCCCCACGGGAGTTTAATCCCACAGGATCCTGAATCCTGCGCGTCTGCCATTTCCGCCACCCGAGCCTGCGCCCCTGAATCTCCGGTCCAGAGCCGCCTCGCAGCCCGGTGCTTCCTGCTCCGCCGGGCCGAGTGCGCCCGACAGGATTCGAACCTGTGACCTCTTGCTCCGGAGGCAAGCGCTCTATCCAGGCTGAGCTACGGGCGCAGACACGAAACGCGCCGCCGAAAGAGGCGACGCGCCGTGAAGGCAACCTAACCGGGCGTGGGGCCGTCGTCCATAAGGAGTCTGCCAGGGGACAGCAGCGGAATCCGCTGCCGCCGGCTCCTGCGGTAGATCGTGAAGTCGCGGTCCAGCGTGAGCACCGGACTGGCCCGATGCAGTTCCGACATTCGCACGAGGCAGGCGTCGGCGAGGGACATCGGGACGTCTCGATACTTCGCTACGAGTTGGACCACCGCGTCTATCTCGCCCGAGAGGGAAAAGGACAGATCGAGCGTCCCTCTTCGTACGATCTCGAGAACTCTACTCTGGCCACCTCTCGTGAGGCGGCGGGCGAGAAAGCACGCTTCGACAACCACCGCGTCGCACGAAAGCAGCGGAGGCTCGATCGCTTCCCACTGTTCCCTTACCCACCCGTGGTGAGGGTCGCGTGAATTGAGAAGTGCGACGAGAGGCCCGGTGTCGAGAATGATCCGCCGGCTCACTCACCGAGGCCTTCCATGTACTTCTTGTTTGTCGACAGGTCCTCGGGCCCCTCGCAGGACCCGGCGAGATCCGCCACGAGATCCAGGGCCGACCTTGGCTGGGCGGCATCATCCCCGCTCAGAAACGTCTCAATGGCCTCGCGAATCAATGCCGATGCGCTGACGCCTCTGCGACGGGCGGCGACGTGGACCTCGGCGGCAAGATGTTCGGACATTCTCAGTGAGACGATCGCCATGACCCTATTTCCATTGCTGCGTATGACATTAAGCGGCAATGGAGTATTACATCGACGGGGGCCATCGTCAAGCGAGAGGCTCGCCCCAGGATACCGGGATCCCTCACGCCTTCACGGACTCGACGAGGTCGCGGCCGTGTCGTCGATCGAGTCGATGACGAGGTTGAGCAGGCCGTCGATCGCGCCGCCGGGGATCCAGCGCGCCACCACGACGAGATCGTTCACGGGGTCGCAGTAGATCATGTTCGTGCCGTTCCCGAGGTGGGCCCATGCCTCCGCGGGCGCGCTCGGATAGCGCTTGTTCCCCTCCTCGTTCGCGACGTTGAGCATGAAGTTCATGAACCCGTAGGAGCCGTTCGCCGGGCCCGGCGTCGTCGCGAGGTCGAACCATTCCTCCGACAGGAGTTGCCGGTCTCCCCACGTCCCGCGCCGCAGCGTGAAGAGGCCGAAGCGCGCCTGATCGCGGGCGCTGATGAACATGCCACCGCCCCAGTGGCCGCCGCCGCTCACCGACTGCACGCGACGTCCGTCGATCGTGACCCAGGAGTTCTCGTAGCCGTTCCAGCGCCAGGTCGGGGAGGCGCCGATCGGTCCCATCACGCGCTCGTGCAGCACCTCCGGCAGCGGGCGCCGCACGACGCTCATCGCGGCGAGCGCGAGGAGGTTCACCCGCGTGTCGTTGTACTCGTACACGGACCCCGACGGGTGCCGGTCGCGCGTGAGCCAGCTGTCGGGATCGCCGCTCGGACGGTCGGCCCAGTCCGGCTTGCCCCACAGCGTGCCCTCCCAGTCGGACGTCTGCCGCAGGAGGTCGTCCCACGTGATCGTGCGGTTGTGCTCGGACTCGAACATCGTCGTCGGATCGGGCTTCCCGAACCCGATGCGGTCCACGCCGGGCTCCCCGTCCCCCGGCGGCACGTCGACCGGGGCCATGTACTCCCGCACCGTGTCGTCCAGCGAGCCGATGAGCCCCTCGTCCCACGCGAGTCCCACGGACGTCGAGAGGAAGGACTTGGTCACGCTGTACGTCATGTCGACGCGCTTGGTGTCCCCCCACTCCGCGACGATGTAGCCGTGACGCACGATCATCCCGGCCGGCCCGCCACGCACGTTGAAGGGGCCGATCCCCTCCCCGAGCGGTTCGCGCCCGAAGCTCCGGCTGTGCTGGAACTCCCGGTCGCGCGCCTGGCTCGTCTCATGCTCGAGCGCGTATTCGACCGCGGCCTGGACGCCCGCCGCGCTCATCCCGACCTGCTCCGGCGTGCGCGTCTCCCACGCGTCCCCCCGCGCCGGCACGTACTGCGCGGCCACAACGCCCGGAAACGCGACCGTCGCTGAAACGGCAAGAAGACCAGCCCAAAGCACGCCACGGCGCGTGCGAATCGTGCTCCGCATGAGAACCTCCTGATTCAGACCGAGGACGGGTGGCATCGTAACGACTGGCACCGCCCCGGTACACGGGTACCGGACGCCGGGCGATCAAGCACGGTTCCTTGAGCTAGGGCCGGCGCCGCCACCTTACGATCAGCCGGCGGACCCAGCGGATGGAGACGCTTGAGCCGACCGCGAGCACGCTCGCCAGCAGGTCGAACCCGATGTCGAACAGGTCGAACGTGCGGCTGGGCACGAAGAACTGGATGCACTCGTCGATCACGCCGACCGCCGTCGTCGCGGCGATGGCCAGCACGGCCGGCACCGGGACGCGCCTTCCGTGGACCTTCCGCTCCACCAGCGCCTCGTGGATGATGAGCGCCAGTACCGCGTACTCGATGAGATGGGAACGCTCCGCGGCATCGATGCCGCGGGCGAAGCCGATGATCGCAATCGCCGCGACGCCCAGCGCGAAACCGACCTCCACGCCGCGCGACCCCTCCCTCAGCCCCTGCACCAAGATCGCGATCCCGATCAGGAACATGCCGGCGCTGAACATGGTCGGCGTGAGTTCGAGCAGCCCGCTCTCGCGCAACGCGTCGGCCAGCGTCCGCGCCAGATCGGCCGTCGCGTAGATCGCCACAACCACGGCCAGCGCCCAGATCCACAGGCGCCTTTCCCGTTTGGACGAGAACTCCGGCATCGGCATCTCCATCCCGGCTCGTGTGAATGGCCACCCCGTGAACCATCGCGCAACGAGCCATATGATTAGAAAGTGACGACCTGAGACGCTGAACCGCGGGGGAAGTTCCGATGAAGGTAACCATGATTCGAGCAACGGTCGCGGTCGCGCTAGTTGCCGCGGTGTCGATCCCGGTCGCGCGGGCGCAGGATGGCGGCGCCGTGCCGCGCACGCCGGACGGGCGGCCGGACCTGCAGGGGAACTGGACGAACGGGACGATCACGCCCATCGAGCGGCCGCGGGGGTTCGAGGCCGTGCTCACACCCGAGCAGGTCGCCCAGATCGAGGGCGGCCGGCAGGAGTGCATCGAGGCCCACTCGGGATCCAGCGATCCGGACCGTGACGCGCCGGCGGAGGGCGGCATCACCATCGGGTGCGACTTCATCCTGGAGGCAGCGGCTGGCGGCACGGGCGGCTACAACCTCTTCTACCTGGACCGGGGGGATCAGGTCGCCGTCGTGAACGGAGAACCGCGCAGTTCCCTCCTCATGGTGCCGGAGGACGGCCGCATCCCCGCGCGCACCGCCGAGGCCCAGCAGCGTCTCGGCCAGCTCATGGCCGCTCGCGGCCGGCACGGGGAGTACGACAACCCCGAGAACCGACCCCTCTCCGAGCGCTGCGTCGTCTCGTTCGGGTCCAACGCCGGCCCTCCGATGCTCCCCAACTACTTCTACAACAACAACTACACGATCGTGCAGACCCCCAACCACGTCGCGATCATGACCGAGATGGTGCACGACACCCGTATCATCCCGATCGGCGTCGCGCCCGGCGCCGGGGAGGCCGACGTGGCCGGCGCCCCGCCATCTTTCCCGGACGCGATCCGGCCCTGGTTCGGGGATTCCCGCGGCTGGTGGGAGGACGACACGCTCGTCATCGAGACGTCGAAGCTCAACCCGCAGCAGCTCACCGCCTACCGCGAGTTCTTCGGCGCGAGTCCGAACATGAAGATCACGGAACGGCTCACGCGCGTGGACGCGCACACGATCAACTACGAGTTCCTGATCGACGACCCGGACACATGGGAGACCCCGTGGGGCGGCGAGGTCCCGTTCGCGAGGATGGACGACCTCCTCTACGAATACGCCTGCCACGAGGCGAACTACGCGCTGGAGAACGTCCTGCGCGGCGCGCGCGCGCAGGAGCGCGAGAACCGGTAAGGCCCAGCCGACCCCGGGGAGCGCGAGGCGAGAAGGCGGGCGGAACGAGGAGGCGGGGAGGAGCTGGGGGAGAATGCGCCGTCAGGGAGTCGAACCCCGAACCTACTGATTAAGAGTCAGTTGCTCTGCCAATTGAGCTAACGGCGCGTACGACTTCACAAGCTCTCGGTCGCGGACTCGCGGTCAAGCCGCGCGGGCCCACGAAATGGAGCCGAGGGGATTCGGAACTCACCAGTCCCGCATGATCCCTACTCATCCTCGGTTGTGTTCTAAATTACTGTTATCGTAGAGATTTGCGAGCATTACGCGTTTCCCTATCCGTCCCTTGCCGTCCCTCATCGTATCGGTTATTCTCTCTCAAATAGTAATAACGAGAGGGATAACACCATGAAGCGTCCGAAGAGGTTGAGCGCCAGCTTCGTCCGTACCGCAAACGTCCCAGGCCGCTACGGAGACGGCCGCGGCGGTCACGGACTGAGCCTGCTTGTCAAAGCTAACACTTCCGGGGGGTTCTCGAAAAGTTTCTCGCAGCGCCTCCGCATCGGCGGGAAGCCCGTCATGATCGGGCTGGGCGCGTATCCGGTGGTCACGCTTGCACGGGCCCGGGAGAAGGCCCTCAAGAACGCCCGCCTCGTGGAGCAGGGCAAAGACCCTCGTACGGGGACGGTCCCAACGTTCGAGCAGGCCGCAGAGCAGGTGATCGCGCTACGTCGCGAGGGGTGGCGTGGCACGGGGAGCGAGACCCAGTGGCGGGCTATGCTCGCACGGTACGCCTTCCCGTTGATTGGCTCAAAACCCGTTGACAAGGTGGATTCTGCCGATGTCCTCGCCATCCTCGGTCCGATCTGGTTCACGAAGGCGGAGACAGCCCGGAGGCTCAAGCAACGGCTCGGGGCGATCATGCGCTGGGCGACCGTCGCGGGGCACCGAACCGCAGCCGACCCGGTTGCCGGGATAGGTGAGGCCCTCCCGAAGCAGAACGGAGGTAAGAGGCACTTCGCTTCGCTGCCTCACTCTGAGGTCGCTGGCGCGCTGGCGAGGATCGGGGCGTCGAGCGCATGGAAGGCGACGAAGCTCGTTCTCGAACTCCAGATCCTCACGGCCGTCCGTCCTTCCGAAGCGCGCCTCGCTGGGTGGCAGGAGATTGACCTACAGGGACGGCTCTGGACCATCCCGGGTGAGCGCACGAAGTCGGGCAAGCCGCATCGCGTCCCGTTATCCGCCCGGGCCGTCGAGGTCCTCAAGCAGGCTTGTGAGTTGTCCGGTCCTGGGGGCCTGATCTTCCCGGCTCCGAGCGGGAGACCGATCTCGATCGCAACCCCCTCGAAGCTGCTCAAGGATCTCGGGATTCCGGCCGTCGCGCACGGCTTCCGCGCAAGCTTCCGGTCATGGGCAGCCGAGGCGGGTCACTCCCGGGAGGTGGCCGAGGCCGCGCTAGGGCACGTCGTGGGTGGCGTCGAGGGCTCCTATCAACGCAGTGACCTGCTGGACGCGAGGCGTGGTCTAATGGAGGATTGGGCCTCCACATGCAGTTGCGAAGTCTCTTAGACCGAACCCACCCGGGACGTCCCAGGACCGCCAAGGACTACTAGGTATGCGCTAACTGCCTACGTGGACAGCGTCCGGCTGGGCGGACGTGGGCGTGCGGATTAGCAGGATCGGGCTCGAATCGCGGTGTGCTACGCCTCGACCAACATGGTTTCTTCGGGCGGCCATGTCGCCACTTGGTCGCGGAGGGACAGCAGGCTGTGGATCATCACTTGGAGCCGCTCCACATCCTCGCGTGAAGCGGCGTAGTCCCGGGCGTGTGCGACGGGGTTTCGGAGGAAGTCGTTGATCTTCCGGAGCTGTGACTTATTCCGGCGGCGAGATCCCACCCAGACACCGGGATCACTGAGGCTTAGTAGGATCTTCGCCTTGTCCCAGAACGTCGTGTAGTGAAGCGAGTCAACCTCGCTATCGTTCTTCCGGCTCAGCTGAATCAGTTCATCAACCTTTTGCCTCGCGTCGGAACCCAGGTCTTCCAACCAAGCATCTCCGGACGGGTACCTGCACCTAATCGCTCGGGTCATTTCCAGTTCGAGTCCGGTGATCAAGCCGAAAAGCGCCGTTCGAACGGGGAGCTTCTGCAGATCGGACCAGGTGACGAGTCCAGAGATTCCGTTACCGGAAACCACCAGACGATAGGGTCTGTCGTCGACCTCCCTCAGAAAATCCAGGATGGTGCCATCGCTGCCGATCAGATTCTTGGGCGAGAGCGGATCCATGAGGGTTTCGACGACCTGTCCCTCCATTGATGGATTCTCGTCCCGGCGGATCGTGCGGAAGAGTCCGACGATCTCGGTTCGATCCTCCACCGGGATGTAGTCGTAGGCCTCCCGCCGTGAACCGTTCCCGGCGCGGTTGCGATCCAGAACTTCAGCGGCCCTCTCCTGAGGGCAGCACGTTACGAGATCGTTGCGTGGAGTCTGGATCAGCTTGACCGTGAGCCCCGCGTGCAGCGTCTCAAACGGGCCGGCGTCCTGTCTCATCGGATCCGAAGAGCCCACACCGAGACATGGCCGGGCACCGGAGCACCATTCGGCAACGTTACTCGGAGGCTCGTGGGCCCGCGAGAACCGATCGGCGTCCATTGGAGGTAGAAGGTAGAGCCGGCGCGTACGTTCCATCTGCCTTCGAACCTGGCTGCCGACGAGACCCAAGGCTGCGGGCGGAACTGAACGTTCCGAAGGCCACCTATGATACCATGGATGTTCCAGGTGCTGAACCAATTCCAAGAGCCCCCGTCCGGGCCGGGGCGTCCGTCCAGCCATAGGCCCATGTAGAAGTCTGCCAAGATCCTTTCGCGCCGCCATGAACTGACCTCTTCCAGAGCAGCGAGCCCCAACGAGGGAGATTGCGTGAGCCATCGCATCAGCGCCGACTCGCCACCCGAGTATTCGCCGCCCCAGCGGTCCATCGCGTACCGTAAGACAACTGACGGAACGCCGTACACTGCTCTGAAGGAGCCCTTGCACGGCCCGTCGTTTCCGTCCTCCGGCCTGCCCATCCAACTGCATTCTTCCGGCGCACCCTCGACCCGCCCTGCGGGTCCGGCATCAGAATTGTAACCGAAGAAACGAAGCAGATCTCGAAGCCACCAGTGATACCAAGTGCTGCCGGCCACGTACTCGGCGTAACCGAGATTCATGCCCGACCCGTGTCCGAACAGCCGATAGGCAACCAATTCTTCCGACAGTGTAGCACCACCCTCGAGTTCCCATCTTGTCAGGCGAGCGCCGCCAAAGACTTGAGCGTTCGCCTGAACGATGTGCGCGATTTCGTGTGCTAGCAGGGACGGGTAGTACTCGAAGGTTTGCTGCCGCGTCCATGCCTGACCGACGACCCCCCCGGGGTCGGGAACGCGACCGAAGAATACCTCGCCGTGATTGCTGGTCCCACACATCGACCGCGGATAAAGATCTGGAGACCAGACCCAACCTCCAATGAAGGTCGCGTCACGATCTTCCCGGTTGACCTCCTTGGTCATGAGAATCAGAATCCTGCCGTTCCCGTCGACATCCGAAAGTCTGCCGAAGTACCGGTCGTGCACGTTCTTCACCTGGCCAGCGTAGAAGGCGTCCAGCGCCGCCAGTTCGGAATCCGTGAAGGTGCCACTCGGGTTCTCGATGTCGTCAAGCCAGACCGTGCGATCTCCAACGAGGCGCACGACGGCACGGACCTGCCTGCGAGAGCGGCATCTAAAGTCGTTGCCGCCTGCGAAGAGTGTCATCGTATCGCCTGTCACGACGGTGCGGGCCTGCCGGGAGCCAGCCTGGGGAGGAAGCGGACCCAATCGGCTGAGCATTTCGTCGCTGCTCGCCATGATTTCGTTATGGCGCTCCCAATCGCGCTGCGGGTTGGGAGACTGCCCGTCGGGCGCGAGCCGCAGGCCGGTCGCCGCTGGTGCGGGCGGTGGTGAGAAAACGCCCACCGGCAAGTCCGCCACCTCGTACGCTGCCGGTGCGAGGCCGGCCGCCGCCACAGCCTGCCCGCGGGCGGCAGCGACAGTCGGATCACCGGGAATGCTCGTCATCGTGACCGGCGTCAGGGAGGACGGATCTTCGGAGGTAGAAAGGACGCCGATCAGGTAGTCATCGCCGGTGGCGCCACCGGGCAAGTGGAGGCAGCCGTTACCGGCATGGCTAACCTTGTAGTATCCCGGCGGAAGGTCGATATCGTCGCGACTGAGCGGAGTCACGCCAACCGTGTGCGTGTCGCTGCTGCCGAATGCGGTCACACGCAGTACTGCTTGCCGGGGCGGCAGGCAGTCGGCGTACGGGACGGTGATCGAGAGGCTCGTGGAACTTGCCGCAGTCACGGTGGCGCGTAGGCCACCGACTAGAACGATGTTGTTGCCGGCGACACGGGCAAACCCCGAACCGCGGATGGTCGCCGGTGCGCCCTCGAGCAGCACCGTGGGCTCAACTCTCGAAATGATGACCGCCCCCCGCGCCTGCACCGTCACCCGGAAGGCTTGACTGGCGCTGAGGCCGTCGCCGTCCGTGACGGTGACGGTGACCATCGCCGTTCCGGGCGCCACCGCGACGATGCCGAAGTCGCCGCCCGACACTATGGCAAGGACGATGGACGCGTCGGTCGTACCGGCCGCGTAGGTCAACGCGTCCCCGTCCGGATCGGCGAAGTGCTCGGATCCGGTCCATTCACGCACCTCTCCCACGGTCAGCCCTTGGGCCGGGATCGTAGCGGTGACAACTGGCGCCTGGTTGGGAACCGTGACGTTGAAGCTGTCGGCGACCGTCAGGCCCCTGGGGTCCGCCGCCGTCACGAAGATCGTGGTGTGTCCCTTGGCGCTCGCGCGGACGGTCAACGTTGAGCCCGATACCGATGCGGTGGCCACCGCTTCGTTCGACGTCTCCGACGCGTAGCTGAGCGTGTCTCCGTCAGGATCGCGGAAGTAGCCTTCGAGGTCGAATACGGTCGAACCGCCAACGGCGAGTTCCTGATTGGGAATCGTGTCCGTCCGCTCGGGGGCGCGGTTGGGAACGGTGACGTTGAAGCTCTGCGCGGCGCTGGCGGCGTCCGGGTCGGTCGCCGTAACCGTGATTGTCGCCGTCCCAGGTGCGACTGCCCTCACCGTGACCGCGTTACCCGACGCCGTAGCAGTGGCAGATGTTGTGTCCGAGGAAGCAGCGGAGTAGCTGAGCGCGTCCCCATCGGGATCGGAGAAGTACTGCGACACATCCAACGTCTCCGTTTCGCCCACGGCGAGTTCGACGGCGGGGACCGTGCCCACGACCGTCGGCGCCCGGTTGGGAGGCGGTGGGGGTGGAGGAGGTGGCGGGGCCGGTCCCGCGCTATCGCCGCCGCAGGCAGCCGCCAGACCGGCGACGAGTCCGAGCAGCAGTACTGTGCCTTGATGCCGTCCGCAGACAACGCGGGACCAGATTCGGCGGGGCACCCGCCGGGCGAAGGCTATCGGCATCGTCGAGCTGGGCAATACAGGCCTCCCTCGTCTACCCATACCGTCTGGATCGTCTTGTAGGGTCCGGCACACGGATGGTTCCGGGCCTTGGCACCAACTCGCAGGAATGCGGGAAGACCCTGCCTATTCGCCCGGTTACGGTGATCAGCCGCCGCCGTTGGAACATCGGCTCTTGTATTCGGCAGGTAACCCGGCTTGGGTTCCTGCGGTGGTGCCGATGCTGATCTAATCGATCAGGGCTGAACCGGTCAAGGTATGACACTGCCGGTTCCGAACTTCCGGCCGAGACCCTGTCGCGGATGCAAGCGCCAAACTGTCGCGGGGGACGACGAGCTGCGTGCGCCGCGGAGTGGCGAAGGACGTAGAGCGCGCCAGAGCCCGCGTCGCTGCAGGTTACGATCGCGACCAGCGTGTCGTCCGGACCGCTTGAGGTCGTCGCTCTAGGCACTCAGACCGACATGCCATCCTCCTGCCGAACAAGCTTTCCTGGGAGCCGTCGAGACCTCACCGGCGGCGAGCCGTAAACACATGGTTCTGCATCTCGTTGCTCCGCAGGCGGGTGGGTAATAGGCCATTTCCCATTGCCTTGCGCCGCTTGCCAACAGTCCGTTTTGGTTCTCGGGAATGGAGAGCCTTGCGAAGCAGTTCGAGCGGCGCCGTCGGCCGTCGTTCGGCGCATGCCGTTGTCGCCGTCGGAGTTCGCACGATCGGTGGGAAGGTCGGCGACTGCGGACCGGATTCTCCCGTTCATGGCGGCCCACGACCAGGCTCACGAGCCGGACGGGCCGGAGACTCATCATCGAGACAAGGAGAACGGAGTGATGACGAACGTGATCGAGCGAGAGACGCGGGGGCCCGTGCGCTTTCTGAGGCTGCCAGAGGTGCTGGACCGGACGGGCCTGTCGCGGAGCACGATCTACGTGCGGCTGGACCAGGGTCGATTCCCGAGGCCAGTGTCGCTGGGCGCTCGCGCCGTCGGCTGGCTCGAATCGGAGGTGGACGAGTGGATCCAGGAGCGAATCGCCGCGAGCCGCGACGGGGTAGCGTAAGGGCAACCAACCGAGGTCCAGGAGAGGGTTCGGGGCTACTGTGGGCCGGATCACAACGACGGTCCGCATGGGGAGCGGTCGGTCAAGTCGCTGCATGGCGGCGGCACCTCTAGTTTTGACTGCCATCGTCCCCCCCGGTCCCGGACCCAAGTGGCTCCGGCGGCTCGTGAAGGCGCGGCCTCAAAGCGGCCCACAAGAAGCGGGAGCGGAGCGGGTTATGAAGCACAGAGTGAAGGTGGTGATGGCCGACAGCGGCGGCCGCCTCGGCACCGGCTGGGACTACTTGAACACGTGCAACTCCTCCTTCGTCGAACGTGACCGCTACACGTATAACACAGAGGAGGTCACGTGCCCGGAGTGCTTGGGCGTGCTCGAACGGGAGGCCCGGGAGGAGCTCCGGCGGATCTGGGCACGGCGCAAGGCTGGTGTGGCGGGAGCGCGAGTGAAGCACATGGCGGAACCCGTCCCCGACAGCTCCTTCCCCGACTTCGTGAACAAGTGCAACCCCGACTTCGGCTCCGACTACACGTTTGGCTTAGAGACGGTAACGTGCCCGGAGTGCTTAGATACGCTCGAACAGGAGGCGCGGGAGGAGCTCCGGCAGCTGCACGTGGCGCGGGAGCGGCTCCGGCAGATCGAGATCGCGACGGATTCGGCGGCGGCGACGCCCAAGACGGTGGGCGAACGGCTTCGCACGATGCTGGAGGCGGCCCGCACGTGGTGGGCGGACCGGCGGGGGCTCCCGTCACGTTCGGCGGGTGCGCTAGGTGGTCCGCCAGGGGATCGGCTTGGCTCCCAAGAATCTCAGGGGTCGGCAATGAGAATGTGCTTTCGCTTCGCTGACGTCTTCCCTCCCGAAGACGCTGTGTCTCAGTTCTTGGTTGGGCTGTGCATGGCGATCAACGACGTGACGCTGTCGATCAAGCTCCAAGGCGCGTTGTTGGAGCAAGGCACGGAGGGTGAGAGCAACTACTCACTCTACCTGATGTGTGCCTATTACCGCGAAGCGGCGAAGTTCCTCGACGATTGGCTCGAAAAGGAACCGGTTTCCGCCTTCCTGGGAGATCTGTCCCCCGAGGACCATCGCCGCCTCGATAGGCTCAGGAAGTCCTTCACCCCGTGGAGCGGCTCATTCGTCGAGAAGTCCGTGAAGCCCGTCAGGGATGTCGTGTTTCATTACACGACGATCTCGTCGAGCACGTTGCGTACCCGTCTCGAACGAGCTTCCGATCATCGTGTTGACATCGAGATGGGATCGGGAACCTATCAGGAGTCACGGTACGGCTTTGCCGATGAGATTCTCGCGACCTATATCCACGAAGCGTGGGGGGCTTCGGAGTCGCAGTTGAAGGCCATCGTGGAGCGGGTAGCCGACCTCGCGCTGGATCTCGTGTACTTCGCCCACGCAGCCGTGGATCTGCGGCTGGGCCAAGTCGATCCAAGCTTATTGGAACCGGCTGAAGCAAGCGGCTGAGCCCGTTCGGTTTCTGCATCAAGTCAAGTCAGATTGGCTGTCCGATTCGCTCATCCGGGGCCGCTGTCGCTGGACGCTCGTGCCGTTGGCTGACTCGACTCGGAGGTGGACAAGTGGATCCGGGAGCGAACCGCCGCAAGCCGCGACGGGCGGCGGAAGGAACACTCTGGGGAGACCGAGGAAACGAGAATACGACCGTATTGCGGGTAGGGCGACCGGGCACTTTGGTCCGCGTGGCAGGCTGCCGTTGCCCCGGCGCATCGCCTCCAACGTATGGCCGCACCGGAGTGCGAAAACGAATCGAGGGGTCGATTCACAGTTCGGGCCGAAGGGAATTCACACGGACGCCGCCGGCGATCCGCAGGCGCCGCAGCGTCTTTCGCCTCCGCGGCCCGGCCGGGCGTTGCCGGACGGGCCGCCCTGGCGGTGCTGGGAGCGACCCCGGCCCAAGGACCTCGTGCGGGCTCGGGGGCGAGGTGTGTTTTCACACCCCACCTCTCCGCCCTGCACGGGGTCGCTCCCGCCTCTCTAGATCAGCCCTAAGTGATTGGTAGGATTAGCTAAACTGCGATCGTATCGATCAGTTTCCCCCCAAGATTGTCCCAACCGAGACATGGCTCCATCCGAGGCCGGTCAGGCGTGCGCGCGACCGGTTGTGCGTGTCGCTCTCGGGAACCGAGTGCGGGTAATCCGGAGGCCACAGGCGGCGAAGAGGACTCCCAGCAAGGGCTACGGAGGTTATTCGGGGAAGCTACGGGCCACAGGATGGCGCAGAATCGACGATCTCGGGTCTCCGAGGGTATGGGTAGGGTCGATTTCGGTGTGGTTGGGGTTTCGGGCGGGGGACCATCAGCGGCTCGGACCGGCATCGCGATCCGGCCCGTGCGGCGGCGGCCTTATCGCCAGCCGCGACCGCCGGGTCTCGCGACCGTGGATATCCCGAAATACTCGGCCAAGCGTGTCGCTAGCACGTCGAGCCGCTCGATTTGCCGCTGCAAGACTTCGTTCTCCGCGCTCAGCCGCTCGACGCGCTGCCGCATGGCTTCGTTCTCCCCGCTTTGCCGCTCGAAGCGCCGCCGCAAGGCTTCGACCTGTTCGGATTGCCGCCGCCGTTCCGTCCCGTACTGCGCGGACAACCTCCGCAAGGCCCTCGTCAACTGCTCCTCTAACGCGGTCATACAGCTCCCTCACTCGTTCGACAGCTTCAAGGCCGGACGGTCGTCCACCCGCCAGGGCGGATCGTCCAACGCCCGGTCCGGCACCACCACGAACCGCTCGCCCTCGATCTCGTGGAACACGATCCCCCAGGTGTCCACCTCCAACTGGGCCAGCGTCCGCCGAGCGTCCTCGATCTCCCGGCCCAGTTCGGCCGCCGTCTCGATCCGGTCCTGGATGCTCCTCGACAACCACTGCATCGTCGCCCAGCTTCCGGCGAAGATGCCGAGCCAGAGAGACATGCCGACGATCAGCGGCCGGAGCCACGCCTTCACCAGCAACTCGCGCATCCGACCGACCGCCTCCTCCGTATCGCGCTCGATGGAACGCAGCGCGCTCCTCGCGACGCGCCGCGAGTTCTTGCCGAGCCGCCTCAGCTCGTTCGCGGTCAACTCCTCGATCTTCTTGCGTTCGGTCTCCAGCCGCGTCCGCAACCGGTCGGTCAAATCGTTCGCGGTCGAAGTTCTCTCCATACAGTTCTCCTTTCAGCCGCCAGCGTTTTCCGCTCTCGGGGTCCAGCGCGGTGAGGTAGTCCTTGCCTTGCCGGGGCACTTCGAGGCCCGCCTCGCGCAGCGCGGCGACGACATCGCCTCGGTTGCTCACCATGCCGTGCTCGACGCGCTGGATCAGGTAGTCCCGGATCAGGTCGCGTGGGGAGGATTCGAGCCGGAGCCCGGCTCGCAGCTGCGCCGCTTCGATGTAGGCGCGGTGTCCGGGCTGCTGCACTCTGGCCCTGGCCGGATCGTCCGGGCGGCCCCAGCCGTGCTCGTGGTTGAAGGCGTCCCGGAGCGGATCGAAGGTCTTCCGCCAGCCCGGAGGGGCAATGTTGAGGCTGCGCCCGGTCTCAAGGTCGCATCGCGCGGCGAGAACGTGGACGTGGGCGCCGCCGCCCTCCTCACGGTGGAGCACCGCCGCCCATGCGTAGCGGTCGGGTTCGAGTCCCGCCCAAGCGGTCTCCTCGAAGGTGTCCAGAACCGCGCCGATCTGTTCGTCGGTCGGTTCGTCCTCCGGCGCCCACGCGATCACGCCGGAGGTGTACCTGTGCTCGAACCCCAGAGTGTCCGCCACCGACG